>NZ_JBHVOI010000003.1:53027-564870 GCF_042887885.1 Streptomyces sp. NPDC057900 | reverse complement strand
GCCCGGGGCCGCGCCCCCGCCCGCGCCGCCGCCCCGGGCCCTCTGCCCGCGGGGGGCCCGGGGTACGGCCCCTGTCTCGGGGGCGCGCTCTGCCGGAAGCGCTTCCGGCAGACCGCCCCACTACCGAACGGCGGTTCCGCCGCGTATCAGCGTGTGACGTCGAACGTGGCGGCGCGGGGCACGAACGTCTTGCCCCCGTCCTTGGCCGTCGCCAGTGCCGAGATGTACCAGGTGCCCTTGGGCAGGTCGGCCGTGTCCTGCTTCGTCACCTTCATCGAGTAGACGCAGCGGGCGGTCCCGTCCGAGGTGTTCACGCACTTCGCGCTCTCCGTCCGACGAAGCTCCGCCTCGGTCGGGTCGAGGTGCGAACTCGCGGGCCAGGCAAGGACCTTGAGGCCGCTGATGCCCGAATCGTCGCTCACGTCCACGGTGTAGGTGAACGAGCCGGCGCTGCTGCCGGACGGAGCCGTATAGCGAGCCGATCCGTGCTCCAGGGTCGGTTCCGTGGGGGTCGAGGCCAGGGCGAGGCTGCCGTAGGACGCCGCGCCGACGGCGACCGCGGCGATGAGCGACGAGAAGAGAACGCGCTTGGACATGAGAGATCTCCTTATGTGCGTGGGAAAGCTGGATGGGAAAGCTGGACTGCGTGGAAGAGCCTGGGAGCACCGCTGACAGGGGCGGGCCCACGAGGAGTCGTAGAAGCGGTGGCCGACCGCGTTCTCGATGTGATCGAGCCTATGGCCGGGACCACGGCGCCGTCCTCGCGCTCCAGGACGATTGGCCCGTCGAACCACAGGTAGAGGATCTGCAACCCAGGTAAGAGGCCGTCATCCGCCTCCGGCCCGAGGCGGGACGGGCGCCTTCGGCCATAGCCTCGATCCGACATGAACCGAACCGACGACCGGCTGATCCCGGTCCTGCTGATCTGCGCCCAGGCCGCGGTGTGGCCCGGGGTGCCGCTGCTGCGCGGAGCCGTACCACCCGCGTCCGCTCTTCTCGTGGCGGCCATGGTCGCCGGCGTGGTGACGGCCGCGCTCGTCCTGCGGCGTACCCGCCCGGTGGCCGCCCTGGTCGTCGTCGCCGCCGCCTGCGCGCTGGGCGCCGGGCCGCTGCCCGCCGGGGCGGTGGCGGTGCTCGGGACCGCGGGTGTCGCGCTGGCACTGTTCACCGTGGCGAGCGGACGCGACGCCTTCACCGCCGTGACGTGCGTGGTGGCGCTTGCCGCCTGGCAGCTCCTCCAGGGGATCAGCCTGCACGGACTCAGCGACCGCAACGGGCTCGACATCGTCCTGACCGCACTGCTGTATGCCGCCGCGTGCGGTGCCGGGCTGCTCGTGCGGCGAACCCGTCGCGCACGGCGGGCGGCCGAACAGCTGCTGAAGCGGGCCGAGTTCGAGCGGCACCGGCTTCCCGCGGTCGAACGTCGGCGCATGGAGCGGGAATTGCACGACGTGAGCGCCCACCACCTGACAGCCGTGGTGGTCACGGCGGGGGCCGCCCTCGGGTTGCGCGACCGCCGCCCCGAGCTCGCCGAAGAGGCGCTGGCGTTCGCGGTCGAGACCGGCGGCGAGGTCACCCGCGCACTCGGCGCGGTACGGGCGCCGTCCCCCTCCCAGGGGAGTGCGCCGTCACCGGAGGAACGGCTCCTGGACCTGGTCGCCGGGTTCCGGCGGCTGGACCAGCGGGTGGACTGCGAGATCGCCCCCCTGCCGGAAGGAGCCGTCGCGGACGCGGCGTACGGCATCGTGCGCGAGGCCCTGACCAACGTGGCCCGGTATGCCCCCGGCGCGCATACGAGGGTGCTGTGCCGGTACGGCGACACCCGCACCGACGTCGTGGTCACGAGCACGCGCCCGGCGGCCGGTGCGGTGGCGCACGGTGCGGGACTCGGCGGCGGCCGCGGACAGGGGTTCCTGCGCTCCCGCGCACGGGAGGCGGGCGGCACGGTGCACAGCGGCCCGACAGCTGACGGCGGTTGGGAGGTGCGGGCGGAACTGCCGGGCCGGACGGTCGCGAAGGCGGAGCCGTCCACGCCGAGGGCCTACCGAGCGGCACAGGTGGTGGCGGCGATGGGCCTGGTCCTGCAGCCGCTGCTCCCCGCCCTGGTCATCCGGGCCGAGGACGTGTCGAGCGGAACGCCGTCCGCCGGTGGCCTCTTCGCCCTGCTGGCGGCGGGCCAGGCGATGGCCCTGCTCCGGCTGGGGAAGGCGCCTCGGACGGCGTACGGGATGCTGCTGGGGTCGGCACTGTTGTATCCGGTGGCGATGGCGGTGGGGGACTACGGAGGCCCGGTCCTCCTCCCTCCCGCGCTGAGCCTGTTGGTCACGAGCGCGGCCCTCGCGATGGGGCCGGCCCGGATCGCGACGCCCCGCAAGGGGCGCGGAGCCGTGCCGAAGTCCGGGTCCGCCGCGATGACGGTCCCCCATGCGCGCGGGGGCGACGAGCGCCCGCCGGCCCACGGCCACGTCACGGCCACCCTCCTCACGGTGCTGGTGCACACCGCGGCCGCCACCGCCGCGGTCCTGGACCGGGGTACGGCCGTGCCCGTCTGGGCCGTCGTCGCGGGGACCGCGGTGGGCGCGACCCTCATGGGCATCGCGGCCCACCTCGTCGGACTCCGCCGCGCCCGGCGCCGACGACACGACCGCCTGGCCGACGGCGAACGCTTCGCCGCCTGGACCGAGGAGGCCGTCCGCGACGCGTGGACGGAGCGCCGCCGGATCGCCACCGGTCTCGAAACCACGGTGCTGGCCCGCACCGCCGACATGGTCGCCGACGCGCAGGCGGGCCGGCTCGACGCGACGGCGAACCGCGCCCGCGAGGCCCTGGCCGCGATGCGCGCCCTGCTCGACACCGTCCGGGACGGCGAGACGGAGCCCGGACTGCGGCCACAGCCCACCCTCCAGGCGCTCGACCTCCTCGCCCACCAACTCCGTTCGACCGGGCGCGACATCGAGATACGGGTCACAGAGCGGGTACCTGACCGGCTGCCCATCGCCGTCGACCTGGCCGCCTACCGCGCCGCGGAAACGGTGCTGTCGGCGGGCGGCGAGGAGCCCGCGACGCTCGAACTCGACGTGGCGAAAGATACGCTGACGCTCACGGCCACGGGGGTGCGCCGGGCCGCCGACCCCGCCGTACGGGAACGGCTGGCCACGCGGATCGCGGCGGTCGGCGGCACCCTGACCACCGGCCCGCGAGGGACGGTCCACCTCCGGCTGCCACTCGCCGTCGTGCCGGACAACGAGGAGACACATCGATGAGCCTCAACGTGCTGGTCGCCGACGACCAGGGCATCGTGCGGGCGGGGTTCGCCGCCGTGATCGACGCCGAGGAGGACATGACCGTCGTCGGCGAGGCCGCCGACGGCGCGGCCGCGGTGCGGCTGGCCGAGGAGCTGGCTCCCGACGTGGTCGTCATGGACGTACGCATGCCCGAACTGGACGGCATCGCCGCCACCCGCATCATCACCGGACAGGAGAACGCGCCCCGCGTACTCGTGCTGACCACCTTCGACCTCGACGCGTACGTCTTCGAGGCGCTGCGTGCCGGGGCCTCCGGTTTCCTCCTCAAGGACGTACATCCCTCCCAACTGCTGGACGGCATAAGGCAGGTGGCGGCCGGCGAGAGCGTGCTCGCCCCCTCCGCGACCCGCCGCCTCATCGGCCACTTCGCAGCCGGACCACCCGCCGCGGTCCCGGCCGGGAGCTACCCCGGACTGGACAGCCTGACCGGCAGCCAGCGGGGCGTCCTCACCCTGGTCGCGGCCGGACTCACCAACGCGGAGATCGCCGACCGGCTCGGCATCACCGTGGGCACCGTGAAGTCACACGTGAACGCGCTGCTCCGCAAGCTCGGCCTGCGTGACCGCGTGCAGGCGACGATCCTCGCCTACGACCTCGGCCTCGCCCGCCCGAACCCGCCCGGCACCCCCCTCTGACCATCCAGGCGAACCAAGGAGGTCAATCCCGTGACCGCTACCGATACCCGCCGGTCCGTCCCACGCCGACTGCGCGACCACTTCGGCGTCGTCGGCCTCGTCTACCTCGGGCTCTGCGCCGTCCTGCTCGCGTGGGCACTGGTGGTGACCGCCGTGGACAGCTCGGACGAGTCCATGGCCGGCGTCATCCCCGCTCTCGCGACCGCACCCGGCAGCCTCGTGTTCCTCGTCCTGCCGGACAACGCCGTCATGTTCATCGCCGCCATCGTCTTCGGGGCAGCGGTCAACGCGGCGGTCATCGGCTGGTGCACCCGCGCACTGCGTCGCGGCGGTCGCACGCCCTGAGGGCTGTCAGACGGCCGTGCCGCCCGCATTGCGGATGAACTGCTGAAGCACCTTCAACGTGGTCACGTAGTCGGCGTCTTCGATGTCCTTGTGGAGGACTTCACGGATCGCGGGCGCATTGCGCGCGAGGTCGAGGCGGGCCTGTTCCCCGTCCTCGGTGAGCCACAGACGGTCCTCGGTGTCCCGGGTCAGCCGGCCGCGCTCAAGGAGTACCTCGGCCTCCGCCGCCAGATCGTCCTCCGGCCGGATGTAGGAGGTCATGGCGGCCCGGAGTTCGGGGAGGGTCATTCCCTCGCCGTCGGGTGAGATGTCGTTCTCCGACAGGTTGCGGAGCAGCCAGAACTGGGGCTGGGTGTAGCCCCTTTCCGCTATCTGAGCACGGGTCCGCGCGATCAGCGCCTCGTAGGCGAGACCGGTCCAGTAGGCGGCGGGCTGCCCGGCCAGTTCGGCGTCGGAGATCTGCTGGGTCGTCATGAGGTTGCCCCTCCAGGCGTTTCGGTGCGGAGCCTGCACGCCCCGCGAGCCATGAGGAGACCGTAGAACCTCAAGCATGATTGAGGTCAACTGGGCGAGAGCCCTCAGGAGCTGTCGCCGCGGGCGCGCATCGCCTCGATGCCCGCGATCAGCAGGTCGAGGGCGAAGGTGAAGTCGCGCTCTCGCATCTCCTCCACGGTGTCACCGCCGCGCGCCTCGATCAGGCTCTGCGAGGCCGCCATCAGCTCCTTCAGCTGCGGCTGGGTGCGGATCGTGCCCAGTGCCTGCCGGTAGAACTCGTCCTGGCTGAGTCCCGCGTCCGCGGAACGCTGCACGACATGGCCCTCGATGGTGCCGAACCCGTACACGAACTGGAAGACCGCCGACATCGCGCCCGTCTGATGCCTGAGCGGCAGCCCGGTGGCCCGGACGGCGTCCTGCATGGCGTACGAGAACAGCAGCGAGTGCGGGCCGATGTTCAGGAAGTTACCGGCCAGCGCGGACGCCCAGGTGTGCCGGACGAGCATGCTCCGGTAACTGGTGGCCAGTTCGCGCAGCCGGTCGCGCCAGTCGGAGTCCGCGCGCGGGGGCCCGATCTCGGCGAAGACCGAGTCCAGGGCCAGTTCCAGCAGGTCGTCCTTGGTGTCGACGTACCAGTAGAGGGACATCGCCGTCACGTTCAGCTCGGCGGCCAGACGACGCATGGAGAACTTGGCGAGGCCCTCGGCGTCCAGCAGCCGGACCGACGCCGCCGTGATCCTCTCCCGGTCGAGGCCGGCCGGCTGATCGGACTTCCGGCTGCGCGTCCGTGACCTGCTGTCGAGCCACACACTGGTCCTGGCAGGGTTCTTCACGCGATCGGCCGCGGACACCATGGTGCACTCCCTCGTCTCGCCGGCGGGACGAACCGGATACGTACCCCATTCCCACTCCGCGTCCAAAAACCGGAGTCGTACGGTCCGCAACGTCCCGCCCGATGCTATGCCGCCGCCGCGGCAGTATCAGCCTGCGCCGATTCTCCCCGCTCCGCACGGCGCAGCAGCACCGCGGCCAGCAGTCCGCCCACCAGCACCGCCACCGCACCGGTCAGCTGGCTCGCCTCCAGGCCGGAGGCGAAGGCGTCCGTGATGCGCTGCCGCTCCCCCGCGCCGCTCGCGGCGGCCAGCGCGGCGGGCAGCGAGGCGGCGCCCACGGCCGTCGGGACGAGAGCGGAGAACCGGGAGTTCAGCACCGCGCCGAGCACCGCGACCCCGAGGCCGTTGCCGCATTCCGCGAGAGTGCCGTTGACCCCGGCGCCTACGCCCGCCTTCTCCGGCGGGATCGCGCTCATGATCGCGTTGGCCATGGCGGGCGCGGCGAGCGAGATGCCCGCGCCCATCACGACCAGCCCGAACAGCAGGCCCCCGTAACCGCTGCCGCCGAGCAGCGCGATCGAGGCCAGACCGGCGGCGAGCAGCCCCATCCCGGAGGCGATGGTGACGGGCGTGCCGAGCCTGGGCAGCAGCCGGGCGCCCAGTCCGGCGAGGTTGAGCACGATGACGCTCACCGCCAGCGGAGCCGTCCGCAGACCGGCCTCCAGCGGCCCGTAACCGAGGACGAACTGGAGCTGCTGGGTGAGCAGGAACAGCGAGCCGCCCATCCCGAACGCGACCAGGATCGCGCCCGCGACCGCGCCGACGAACCGCTGGTTCCGGAAGAAGTGCATGTCCAGCATCGGATACGGGATGTGCAGCTCCCAGAGCACGAATCCGGTGAGGACGGCGACCCCGGTGAACGCGGTCAGCAGCACCTGACCGGAGGTCCAGCCGTGCCCGGGACCGGAGATGATCGCGTAGACGACCGAGGCCATGCCGATGGTGGAGAGCAGCGCGCCGAGCAGGTCGGGGCGGTCCCCGGTACCGCTCCTGGACTCCGGCACCAGCCGCGCCACGGCCACCAGCCCGAGCACCGCGACCGGGATGTTGACCAGGAAGATCGCGCCCCACCAGAAGTGGTCGAGCATGACCCCGCCGATCAGCGGGCCGACCGCGAATCCGAACGAGCCGACGGTCGACCAGATGCCGATCGCCTTCACCCGCTCGGTGTCGTCGAAGATCTGGACGACGACGGCCAGCGTGGTCGTCATCAGGAGCGCCCCGCCGATGCCCATCCCGGCCCGTGCGGCGATCAGTTGCGCGGAGGTCTGGGCGAGCCCGGCCACCAGCGAACCGATGCCGAAGAGGGCGAGCCCGGCGATCAGCATCTTCTTGCGGCCGTAGCGGTCGGCCGAACTCCCGGCGGTCAGCAGCAGGCCCGACTGGACGAGCGAGTAGGCGTTGATCATCCACTGCACATCGGCGGTGGAGGCGTTCAGTTCGCGGGTGAGCGAGGGGATCGCGATGTTGAGGACGGTGTTGTCGAGTACGACGGTGAGCTGGGCGAGGCAGATGACTCCGAGGATCAGCCAGCGCTGCGGATGGCTCGTCTGCGAGAGGTGGTTCTGCTCGGCGGCGGACGCCGTCATTCGGACTCCCGGGCGTTCGGTCGTGGGTGTTCGGTCAGGGCGTTCGATCAGGTCCCTATACGGTGTACAGGGAATCGGTTGTACACCGTATAGCTACCCTTTCGCGGCCTACAACCGACTTTCCCGCGGTACGGTGCCGATCGCTGATCCGACAAGGGCTGGAGTGATATGTCACTGCGTCGTCGTACGGTGGAAGTCCTGCTTGCAGCAGGCCTGTTGGGGGCGGCGCTCGCGCCCCCTGCGACGGCCGCCGGGCACGGTCAGGAGCGCTCTGTGCCCCTGCGTGTCGCCACGTACAACATCCACGCGGGTGCGGGCATGGACAACGTATTCGATCTCGACCGGCAGGTGGCCGAGCTCCGCTCGTTGCACGCGGACGTCATCGGGCTCCAGGAGGTCGACGTCCACTGGGACGCGCGCAGCGAGTGGCGGGACCTCGCGGGCGAGCTGGGCCGGCGGCTCGGCATGCGGGTGTCGTTCGCCCCGATCTACAGCCTCGATCCGACGACGCCCGGGGCGCCGCGCCGCGAGTTCGGGGTGGCGGTGCTGTCCCGGTACCGCGTCGTCGCCGCCGAGAACCACGACATCACCCGGCTCTCCACCCAGGACCCGAACCCCGTACCGGCCCCCGGGCCCGGCTTCGGTGAGGTGGTGCTGCGGGTGAAGGGGCTGCCCGTGCACGTCTACGCGACGCACCTCGACTACCGCGGCGACCCGTCCGTACGGATCGCCCAGGTGGCCGACACCCGCCGGATCATGGCCGAGGACCGGAAGGAGGAGCGGGGTCCAGTGCGGCAGATCCTGCTCGGCGACTTCAACGCGGCCCCGGCCGCTCCGGAGCTGGCCCCGCTGTGGGAGGAGCTGACGGACGTCGAACCGGGCGCCCCGACCTTCCCGGCCGAGGACCCGGTGCAGCGGATCGACTACGTGGCGGTGTCCAGGGACACGGTCCGGGTGCGCGACGCGGCGGTGGCCGAGACTCTCGCCTCCGACCACCGCCCCGTCGTCGCGGACCTGCTGCTGCGGCGCTGAGCCTCAGCCGGCACTCTCCGTCTCCGGCCGGGTCAGGTCGTAGAAGGTGGCGCTGCCCACGGTGACCTTCTTGAAGTTGGCCTCCACCCAGGCGGAGATCTTCGACGAGGTACCGCTGTCGCCGCCCATGCCACCCATGCCGCCGCCGCCGCTGGAGATGAAGTAGTGGATGCGGCCGTCCTCGACGTACTTCTTGAACTGGGAGAGCGTCGGGGACGGGTCGCTGCCGTTGAACCCGCCGATCGCCATCACCGGGTCACCGGTGGCGAGCTGGTAGCTGGCGGCGTTCTGCGAGCCGATGGCCGCGGCGCTCCAGGTGTAGTCGTCGGCGTTGGCCGTCAGCAGCTTCCTGGCCGCCGCGTCGACGGACGCGCCGTTGAGCAGCCCGCCCATACCGCCACCGCCACCGCGGAAGCGTTCCCCCGCGCCGGGCATACCGGGCATACCGCCGGGCTGCTGCCCGCCGCCCGTGGACGGCATCCCCGCGCCCGTGCCCGTACCCGTACCTGCGCCTGTACCCGGCTGGTTGCCGGTCGGGGGCCGCATTGCACCGCCGGGACCGCCACCGGGGCCGCCGCCGGGACCGCCGCCAGGTCCGCCCCGGCCGCCACCGCCGCCGAATCCGCCCATCCCGCCGGCGGACGGGCCGGCCGTCACGATGGAGCCCTGGTGCCCGGTGTTCAGGGTGTTCAGGGTGTACGCGACCGGCCCGGCCAGTGAGGCGGCGAAGCCCAGCCCCACCGCGACGAGCGCCAGTTGACGCCCCAGCCGGGCGGCGAACAGCAGGCCGACCGCGCCCAGCAGCCCGGCGGCCAGGACCGCCGTACGCAGCCACGGCAGGTAGTCCGGGGCCCGCCCCAGCAGCACGTACGCCCACCACGCCGTCACCGCCACCGTCAGCGCGAGCGTCGCCCCCGCCCACCAGCGGGACCGTTCCTCCCACAGCACCGAGACGCCCATGCCGATCAGCGCCGCGATGTAGGGGACCAGGGCCACCGTGTAGTACTGGTGGAAGATCCCGGCCATGAAGCTGAACACGCCCGCCGTCATCAGCAGCGAGCTGCCCCAGGCGAGGAAGGCCGCCCGGACCGGGTCCGTCCTCTTCGCCCGCCGGGTCAGCCACACGCCCGCGGCCAGCAGGATCAGCGCGGCGGGCAGCAGCCAGGAGATCTGGCTGCCGATCTCGGAATTGAACATCCGGCCGATCCCGGTCTCGCCCCACTGACCGCCCGCGCCGCCACCGGGACCGCCCCCGCCGCCGACGCTGCCGGTCTCGTCGCCGTTGATCCTGCCGAGTCCGTTGTAGCCGAAGGTCAGTTCAAGGAACGAGTTGTTCTGCGAGCCGCCGATGTACGGGCGCGAGGAGGCGGGCCACAGCTCGACGATCGCCACCCACCAGCCGCCCGCGACCAGCATCGCCAGCGCCGAGAGCCCCAGCTGGCCGAACCTCCTGCGTACGGAGACCGGCGCGAAAACCGCGTACAGCACCGCCAGCGGCGGCAGGATCAAGAAGGCCTGGAGCGTCTTGGACAGGAACGCCAGACCGACCGCGACACCCGCCCAGACCAGCCACTTGGTGCGGCCGTCCTCCATCGCGCGCAGCACGCAGTAGACGGTCACGGTCATCAGCAGCGCGAGCAGCGCGTCCGGGTTGTTGAAGCGGAACATCAGCGCGGCGACGGGCGTCAGCGCGAACACCGCCATGGTGATGAGCCCCGCGGCGGCGGTGAAGCGGCGCCGTACGGAGGCGTACAGCACCCCGGCCGTCGCGACGCCCATCAGCACCTGCGGGAACAGGATCGCCCAGGAGCCGAGGCCGAACACCCGCACCGACAGGGCCATCGGCCACAGGGTCGCCGGGGGCTTGTCGACGGTGATGGCGTTGGCCGAGTCCAGCGAGCCGAAGAAGAAGGCCTTCCAGCTCCGGCTGCCGGCCTGCGCGGCGGCGGAGTAGAAGGAGTTGGCGTAACCGGAGGCGCTGAGGTTCCACAGGTAGGCCGCTGTGATGACAAGCAGCATGCAGAGGAAGGCGGGCCGCGCCCAGCTGGGGTCCTCCGGGCGGCCCCGCCAGGCGCGGCGCACCAGCGAGCGGCCGGGGGACGGGTGGCCCGCCGCGCTCCGGGGCGGTGCCGGGAGATGGTCGAGCGTGGTCATCGGGCGTTCCTCAGTTCGTGGTGGTTGGCGTCGTCGGGACCGGCGGACGGGCGGGGCGCGTCGCCGCTCCGGTCACCGCCCCTGTCACCGCCCCGGTCGCGGTCCGGGAAGACCCAGGCGCGGAAGAGCAGGAAGCGCAGTACGGTAGCCGCGAGATTGGCCGCGATCAGCACGGCGAGTTCGGTGGAGTGGGACGGCGATCCGGAGGCCGCGCCCAGGGCGGCCAGCGAGCCGCTGGTCAGAGCGAGGCCGATGGCGAAGACCACGAGCCCCTGAGCCTGGTGGCGTACGGCCCCGCCCCGGCCGCGTACGCCGAAGGTGAGCCTCCGGTTGGCCGACGTATTGGCGACGGCGGAGACCAGCAGCGCGCCGCCGTTGGCCGACTGCGGCCCGACGCCCAGCCGGAAGAGCGAGTACAGGCCCAGGTAGAAGAGGGTCGAGAGGGCCCCCACGACACAGAACCCGACCAGCTGCCTGGCCAGTCCGCGCGGTACCCCGCCGATCCCCCGGTCGCGCGGGTCGTCGCCGAAGGGCCGGGCCAGCCGGTCCAGCGGCAGCGCGCCGACGGCCAGCGCCCGCCCGACGCGCCAGACGCCCTTCAGGTCCTCGGTCGCGGTCCGCACGATGTGGACGGTCGAATCGGGGTCGTCCACCCAGTCGACCGGCACCTCGTGGATGCGCAGCCCGGCCCGCTCCGCGAGCACCAGCAGCTCGGTGTCGAAGAACCAGCCGGTGTCCTCGACCATCGGCAGCAGCCGCTGCGCGACCTCGCGGCGGATCGCCTTGAACCCGCACTGCGCGTCGCTGAACCGGGCGGCGAGCGACGAGCGCAGGATGATGTTGTACGCCCGCGAGATGAACTCCCGCTTCGTCCCCCGCACCACCCGCGAACTGCGGGCGAGACGCGAGCCGATGGCCAGGTCCGAGTGGCCGGAGATCAGCGGGGCGACCAGCGGGAGCAGCGCGTTCAGGTCGGTGGAGAGGTCCACGTCCATGTAGGCGAGGACCGGCGCGTCGGAGTGCGACCAGACGGTCCGCAGGGCCCGCCCCCGCCCCTTCTCCTCCAGCCGGTACGACCGCACCCCGGGAAGCGTCCGCGCGAGCCGCCGCGCCACCTCCGGTGTCCGGTCGGTGCTCGCGTTGTCCGCGACGGTGATCCGGAAGGCGTACGGGAAGGTGCGCGCGAGATGGTCGTGCAGCCGCAGCACGCACGGTTCGAGGTCCTTCTCCTCGTTGTAGACGGGTACCACCACATCGAGGACGGGGGCACCTGCCGCATCGGCCTCGCCCGCCAGGAGGTGGTCCCGGGCCGGCAGGGCGCTCCAGGGAGTGTCGGTTCGCATGGCACCGACACTCGCCAACCGCCCTGTCACGCCTGTGTGCTGAGCCTGTGGTCGCGCTGTGAGTGGAACGGTTTCGCGTCCGCGCGGACCGGTTCCACCGGCAGATGGACGGCGAACACCGTGTCGCCCGGCACCGAACGCACCTCGACGAGACCGTCGTGCGCGGCGACGACGGCCTGCACGATGGCGAGCCCGAGCCCCGTCGACCCGGCGTGCCGGGAGCGCGAGGCGTCCCCGCGCGCGAACCGCTCGAAGACGTGCGGCAGCAGCTCCGGCGGGATGCCGGGCCCGTCGTCGCAGACCTCCAGCGTCACCCGGGAACTCCCGTCCCCCGCCCGCACCCTGGCCGTGACCGTCGTCCCGGGCGGGGTGTGCGTACGGGCGTTGGCCAGCAGGTTGACCAGCACCTGCTGGATCCTGGTCGGGTCCGCCCGTACGGTCGCGGGCGTCTCGGGCAGGTCGAGGCGCCAGTGGTGGGCCGGGCCCGGGTCGCCCGGTCCGGGGGCCGTCCCGCCCGCGGCCCTGGCATCGCTCACCGCGTCCACGACGAGCGGTGAGAGATCGGTGCTCTCGTAACTGAGCGGCCGTCCGGCGTCGAGCCGGGCGAGCAGCAGCAGATCCTCCACCATGCCCGTCATGCGTTCCGCCTCCGACTCGATCCGGCCCAGCGCGTGCCGGGTGTCGGGGCCGGTGTCCTCGCGGCCGCGCCGGGTCAGTTCGGCGTATCCCCGGATCGAGGCGAGCGGGGTGCGCAGCTCGTGGCTGGCGTCCGCGACGAACCGGCGGACCCGCATCTCGCTCTTCTGCCGCGCGTCCAGGGCCGAACCGACGTGGCCCAGCATCCGGTTGAGGGCCGCGCCGACCTGGCCGACCTCGGTACGCGGATCGGCCTCCGCCCCCGGGACCCGCTCGAACAGGGCGACCTCGCCGCTGTGCAGCGGTATCTCGGAGACCCGGGTCGCGGTCGCGGCCACCCGGCGCAGCGGGCGCAGGGCGACCGTGACCATGGCGGCGCCCGCGATCCCGGCGGCGACGAGCCCGGCCGCGGTCACGCAGACCTCGACGAGGATCAGGGTGCTGAGCGCCTTGCTCACCTCGGCGGTGGGGATGCCCACGAGCACGGTCGTGCCGTCGCTCATGAGGACGGCCTCCACCCGGTAGCCGCCGAGGCCGGGCAGCTCGACATCGTGCGCGTGCCGGTCCGCGCGGACCCCGGCCGACTCCAGGACGTCCCTCTGGGCGCCGGTCAGCGGCTCGTTGCTCGGCTGCGCCTCCGGCCGGCCCGCCTTCACGACCAGCGAGGAGGTGACGGCCCCGTCCTTGAGGACGGCGCCGAACGTCTTGAGCGGCTGGCCGCCGACCCCTATGAAGCCCAGCGGCTGCTTGTTCTTGAGCCCGCCCGGAACACCCGGAACACCCGGAACGGGCGCTCCGGGCAGGTGCTCGGCCCGGAGCGCGATATCGCGCAGCTGGTCGTCGAGCTTCCCGTACATGTAGCTGTGGAAGGCGATGGCGGTGACCGAGCCGATGACGGCCGCGACGACCGCGATCAGCGACACCGCGGAGACGACGAGCCGGGTCCGCAGCGTCCACGGCCGGCCCGTACGGCTACTCACCGGGCTTGATGAGATACCCCGCCCCGCGCCGGGTGTGGATCATCGGCGTCCGGCCCGCGTCGATCTTCTTGCGCAGGTAGGAGATGTACAGCTCGACGACGTTGGCCTGGCCGCCGAAGTCGTAGTTCCAGACCCGGTCCAGGATCTGAGCCTTGCTCAGCACCCGGCGCGGGTTGCGCATCAGGAATCGCAGCAGCTCGAACTCGGTGGCCGTGAGGTGGATGTTGGCACCGCCCCGGCTCACCTCATGGCTGTCCTCGTCCAGCAGCAGGTCCCCGACGGCGAGCGTCGACTCGCTGCGCACCGCCGCCGTGCCCGAGCGCCGGATCAGCCCGCGCAGCCGCGCCACGACCTCCTCCAGGCTGAACGGCTTCGTGACGTAGTCGTCGCCGCCCGCCGTGAGCCCGGCGATCCGGTCCTCGACGGAGTCCCGCGCGGTCAGGAACAGCACCGGTACGTCCGAGAGCTCCCGGCGCAGCCTGCCGAGGACGGAGAGCCCGTCCGTGTCGGGAAGCATCACATCGAGGACCACCGCGTCGGGCCTGAAGTCACGGGCGGTACGCACGGCACCGGCACCGTCCCCCGCGCTGCGCACCTCCCAGCCCTCGTAGCGCAGCGCCATGGAGAGCAGCTCGGCGAGCGGAGCCTCGTCGTCCACGACCAGGACCCGGACGGGGCTGTGGTCCGGCCTGAGCAGTTCGGTACGCCCCTGGGGCGAGGTCGTCGTCGTCATGGCCCCACCCTGTGAGACGCCCCTGAGAGAGTTCTTTTCCGATTCTGTGAATTCCCTGAGAAAGCCCGCGAACCGCGAAGGCCGGTGACGGCCGGCTCAGCAGTCGAACAACGCCTTCGCGTTGTCGTGGCAGACCGCCCGCAGCCAGTCGTCCCCGAGCTCCAGCCGCTCCAGGGCGTGCAGCTGGTGGGCGTAGGGGTACGGGATGTTCGGGAAGTCCGTCCCCAGCAGGATCCGGTCCCCGAGCGCCGCCAGCCGTCCCCGTTCCACGGCCGGGAACGGGGTGAAGCCCTCGGTGAAGTCGGTGAACGCCATCGTCGTGTCGAGCCGCACCCGCGGGTACGCCTCCGCGAGCGCCAGGAACTCCGCGTACTCCGGCATCCCCATGTGCGCCACGATCAGCGGCAGCCGGGGATGCCTGGCGAGCAGCCGGCCCACCGGCTCTGGCCCGGTGTGCTTCCCCGGGGCGGGCCCGGACCCGCAGTGCATGACGACCGGGACGCCCGCCTCCGCGAGCAGCCCCCACACGGGGTCCAGCAGCGGATCGTTCGGGTCGTACGCCCCTACCTGGAGGTGCGACTTGAAGACCCGCGCGCCCCCTTCGAGGGCCTGCGTCACGTACGCCTCCACGCCCTCCTCCGGGAAGAACGTGGCGGTGTGCAGACAGTCGGGCACCCGCTCCGCGAACCCGGCCGCCCAGCCGTTCAGCCAGGCCGCCATGCCCGCCTTGTGCGGGTAGAGCATCGAGGTGAACCGGAGCACGCCGAACGAACGCAGCAGCGCGAGCCGTTCGTCCTCGTCCTGCCGGTAGGTGATCGGCCACTCCATCCCGGTCAGCGGCCCGACGGCGTCGAAGTAGGCCCAGACCTTGCGCAGCACCTTCTCCGGCATGAAGTGCGTGTGGACGTCGATGAGTCCGGGCAGCCCGAGCCGCTCCCAGAACCGCACCACGTCATCGCGTTCGTCAGCCATACGCTCCTCCTCGGATCGCCCCGACGATCTCAGAACAGCCCGTCCTGTGAGACACCGCCCCCGACGCCGGTGGTCGGCACACTCACCCCGGCCCCCGGGCCGGCGGCCGCCAGCGCCCAGCCGGTCATCAGCCGGGTATCCACGACGACGGCACCGTCCGCAGCGGTCTCCAGGTGCAGATCCGGCCCGGCCGCCGCGACCAGCCGCCCCGCGACCGCGCCGCCCCCCACCAGCCCGGTCACCACCCGAACGAGGCCACCGTCGCGGTCGCCATCACCGGCTTCCGCCCCCGCCCCGATCCCGAAGATCCCCGCATGGTCGACGGCCTCGAACGGCAGCCGCTCCAGCGCCTCCGGCCAGCCGCCCCCGTCGAGCGCCACGGCCCGCCCGTACAGCTCGGCCACCTCACCGGCCCGCTCCTCCGCCCCCGGCAGCCGCGCCCGCTCCGCCCGCTTCCGCGCGTACGGAATCCGGTCCGGCACCCCGAGCGCGGCCCGCAGCAGCTCCTCTGCCCGGCGCGCCGCCATCAGCGGACCGCGCCCCAGCCAGCTGAAGACCACCGCCCCCTGCTCCCGCAGCCGGGCCGCGCCGCGCTCCTCCGCGGTGATCCCCACCTTCACCATTGCGGGCCCGAACCAGGCCAGGTACACGCGGTAGGTGCGCGGGTCATCGGGAATGGTGTCGGCCGCCACGGAGTGCGCCCGGTCCAGCCGCCCGCACTCGGGACACCGGCCCCCGGTGCTCCGGGCGGGCACCACGGCCCCCACCGGACACGCGTTCCCCCGCGCCCCGGCGCAGCCGCGTACCCCCTCGGCACGGAACCCGAACGCGCTCCCGTACGCCAGCACGCTCCCCCGGACCTCGCGCCCCTTCCGCCACCCGAGCACGGGACCGCCCCGTTCCTCCGGCCACCGGAGCCCGGTGCACTGCCATTCCATGCGAGGAACCCTACGACCGGTCACTGACACCGGGCGCGGGCACCGGACACCGGCACCGGGCGCGGGTCTAGGATTCGGGCCATGCCACTGAGCGCGAGCGACGTCGAGCGGTTCGAGGCCTCAAGGCATCGCCTGGAGGCCATCGCCTACCGTCTCCTCGGTTCCGCGAGCGAGGCGGAGGACGCCGTGCAGGACACGTTCCTGCGTTGGCAGGCCGCCGATGTCGGCCGTATCGAGGTCCCCGAGGCGTGGCTGACGAAGGTCCTCACCAACCTGTGCCTCAACCAGCTCACCTCGGCCCGCGCCCGGCGCGAGACCTACGTGGGCCAGTGGCTGCCGGAACCGCTGCTCGCCGGGGACGCGATGCTCGGCCCCGCCGCCACCGCGGAACAGCGCGAATCGGTCTCGTACGCGGTGCTCGTCCTCATGGAACGCCTCTCCCCCAACGAGCGGGCCGTGTACGTGCTCCGGGAGGCCTTCGGCTACCGGCACCGCGAGATCGCGGAGATCCTGGACCTCACCGAAGCCTCCTGCCAGCAGATCCTGCACCGCGCCAAGAAGCACGTCGCAGACGGCAGGACCCGCACCGAGGTCGACGGGGCGACCGCCCGGCGGATCGTCGGGGAGTTCCTCGCCGCCGCCACCAGCGGCCGGACCGAGCCACTCGTGCGGCTGCTCACCGAGGACGCCGTCTCCGTCGGTGACGGCGGCGGGAAGGTCCCGGCCCGCGCCAAGGCGTTCGAGGGCGCCGTCGCGGTCGCCACGTTCATGCGGGGACTGTTCAAGCCCGGCAAGGCCAAGCGCGCCCTGGTCGGCGGCTCGCCCGAGGTCCACGTCACGACCGCCAACGGCGCCCCCGCCATCGTGGCGGTCTTCGAGGGCCGGATCATCGGGATCATGTGCCTGGAGATCACCACGGAGGGCATCACCGCGATCCTCAACCAGGTCAACCCGGACAAGCTCGAACGCGCGACCCGGCACTGGGCGGCCGCGGGCGACCACGGAGACCCCCTGTTCACCGCCTTCTAGCACCATATGTGACCCACATCACACCTCTCCCTGTCAGGAAACGGCGGGCCGCCCGGTTCACGGGGCGAACCCGCGCGAGACAGGAGCAGGGAAATGCAGCACCGAATCATCGTCCTCGGAGCCGGATACGCCGGAGCCACCGCCGCCGGACGCCTCGCCAGGCGGCTGCGCCGCGAAGACGTCTCCATCACCCTCGTCAACGCCGAGCCCGACTTCGTCGAGCGGGTCAGGATGCACCAGCTGGCGACCGGCCAGGAGCTCAAGTCCCGGCCCTTCAGCGAGATGTTCGCCGGAACCGGGGTCGAGCCGAAGCTCGCGAAGGTCACCGGCATCGACGTCGACCGCAGGACGGTGGCCGTCACGGACGCGGCCGGCGTGCGGGAGGAACTCGCCTACGACACCCTCGTGTACGCCCTCGGCAGCGGCTGGAACCCCCAAGGCGTCCCCGGCACCGCCGAGCACGCCCACGAGATCAGCGGCCGCCCCGGCGCACTCCGCCTGCGCGAACGGCTGGCCCGCCTGGAGGCCGGCCGGCCCGTGGTCGTCGTCGGCGGCGGCCTCACCGGACTGGAGGCGGCGACCGAGATCGCCGAGGCCCGCCCGGACCTCGACGTCGCCCTCGCCGCCCGGGGCGCACTGGGCGACTGGCTCTCACCCAAGGGCCGCCTGCACCTGCGCCGCGTGGTCGACAAGCTCGGCATCACGGTGCACGAGAACACCGCCGTCACCGGCGTCGGGCCCGACCACGTCACCACCGCCGACGGCACGCCCATCCCGGCCGAGGTCACCGTCTGGACCACGGGCTTCGCCGTCCACCCGATCGCGCGGGCCACCGCCCTCGAAGTCACCGGCACCGGCCGGATCGTGGTCGACGGAGCCATGCGCTCGGTCTCCCACCCGGACGTGTACGCCGTGGGCGACGCCGCACTGGCCATGGGCCCCGGCGACAAACCCCTGCGCATGTCCTGCGCCTCCGGCATCCCCACGGCCTGGCAGGCCGCCGACGGCATCGCCGCCCGCCTGACGGGCACGAAGCCCCCGCACACCCCGCTCCGCTACTTCAACCAGTGCATCTCGCTGGGCCGCAAGGAGGGCCTGATCCAGTACGTCACCGCCGACGACCGCTCGGTCCGGGCAGCCCTGACGGGACGGCTCGCCGCCCTCTACAAGGAACTGGTCTGCAAGGGCGCGGCCTGGGGCGTCGCCAACCCCACCATCGGCATGCCGTCCCGCCGCCGCCCGGTCGTACGGGCGAACATCCAGGAACCCTCGGCCGTCAACGCCGAGGCCTGACTCGGGGCGGCGCGCCCGGCGCGGTTCATTCCCGCCAGACGGCGACCAGGCGCGCGCCCAGAGCCAGTACCAGCGCGACCACGAGGAGATAGATACCAAGACGTTCCTCGGGCACTACGGATGACCACACCCGCCAGGCCGAGGGGCTGTAGTTGTCGGCGTCCTGCGAGGACAGGTACAGGCCGGAGTACGTGGGCCCCGCGCCGGTCCGGCTGCGCAGCCACAGCAGAGCTCCTATGACGGCGCAGGTGGCGGCTGTCGCGTACAAAGCCGTAGCGCTGCGCGGGGCCTGTCTCTTCACGGGCTCTTCCTCGTCTCTTTCGTTGTCCCTGCCGACGTGGCCGGTGTACGGATTCTCCCGCTCAACTCCGGTCCTGCGGGGGCAGGGTCGTACCGAGACCGCTGAACGCCGGTCAGACGCGCGGACCGAGGAACAGGCCACCGCTCGCGTCGACGGTCTGACCGGTGACCCAGCGGGCGGCGTCGGAGGCGAGGAAGGCGACCACATCGGCTACGTCGTCGGCCGTGCCCAGCCGGTCGAGCGCTGTCATCCCGGCTATCTGCTCGGGGAGGCCCGGCACATCGAAGAAGGCCCCGTTGGCCGCCGTCCTGGTGGCGCCGGGAGCGACCGCGTTCACCGTGATCCCCCGGGCACCGAGCTGACCGGCGAGGGTCCTGGTCATCGTCTCGATCGCGCCCTTCGTCATGGCGAAGGACGTCTGAGCCGGGTTGGCCATCCGGGTCGCCACCGACGAGACCGAGATGATCCGGGCGCCCTCGCGCAGCAGCGGCAGCGCCCGCTCGATGATGAAGTACGGCGCTCGCACGTTCACCGCGAACAGGCGGTCGAACTCCGCCCGGGTCGTCACGCCGAGCGGACCGGCCGGTGCGGCCGCCGCGTTGTTGACGACGACGTCGAGCGGCCGACCCGCCAAACCGGCCTCCACACCGGCGAAGAGTGTCTCGACGTCGCCGTCCACGCCCAGTTCGGCCCGTACCGTGAATCCGTTCCCACCGGCGCGTTCCACCGCGTCGAGCGTCGCCGCGGCCCCGCTCTCATCCGTGCCGAAGTGCACGATGACCGTGGCCCCTTCGGCCGCCAGCCGAACCGCGATCGCCTGCCCGATGCCGCGCGACGCGCCCGTCACCAGAGCCGTCCTGCCCGTCGGATCCCCCATGCCCTCACCCCATCCAAATGTTAGTCACTAACACAATGGTAGTGTCTAGCACATGAGTGAGCGGCAACCAACCCTGCGGGAACGACGGCGCACCGAGACGCGGCGCCTGATCCAGGCGCATGCGGTGCGGCTGTTCACCGACCGCGGCTACGACGCGGTGACGGTGGCCGACGTGGCCGAGGCCGTCGGCGTCTCGGCGATGACCGTGTACAGGCACTTCCCCACCAAGGAGGACCTCGTCCTCATCGACCAGCCGGGCCGGCTCATCGCCGAGCACGTCGCCGCGTCGCCGCCGGCACAGCCCCTGGTGCGCCGCGTCGGCGGCGCGCTCATCGACGCGGCCGCGGCCTCGACCGCCGGCGACGGGGACGAACAGGCGGCGAACGAGGCGTTCCTGCTGGACTGCCTCCGGCTCATGGTCGCGACGCCCGCACTGCGGGCCCGGCACCTGGACAGCCAGTACGCCCTGCAACAGGCCATCGTGGAAGCCCTCGGGGAGACCGCGACCGACCCCGACGCCGCGTTCCGCGCCCAGGCGGCGACCAGCGCCTGCCTGGCCGCGATGCACACCGCGCTGACCCGCTGGGTCGAGGACAACGGACGCACCGAGCTGCCCGACCTGATCGCGCGGGCACTCACCGCGTCCTTCGGCGAGGACGCCGTCCCCACCCACCGGAAGGACTGAAGCGACCCACACCCACCACCGGGACAGGCCCCACCGGGCGACAGCCCGCGCCGCCATGCGGACAACGCGAGAGGCCCCCAGGATTTCTCCTGGGGGCCTCTGGCCTGCTGTGCACTCGGCAGGATTCGAACCTGCAACCTTCTGATCCGTAGTCAGATGCTCTATCCGTTAAGCTACGAGTGCTTGGCGTCCTGGGCTTTTGTGCCCCGTCGGCGTTGCGAGAACAACATTACATGACCTGCGGCGTCACGCGAAATCCATTAGCCGTACCGCTGCTGAGCTGCGAGAACACCCGCTCGGCGGCGTTCGACGGACCCCTGATTCGACCCCGGACACGACCGAAGCCCCGGCCAGTGGCTCGGGGCTTCGGTGATCACGCGGAGGCGGAGGGATTTGAACCCTCGATGGGCTTTAAGACCCAAACCGCATTAGCAGTGCGGCGCCATAGACCGGACTAGGCGACGCCTCCAGCACACCCACGCGAGCGCGGGTGGTGCGTGCAGATGATGTCACAGCAGAGAGCCGCGTCACCAATCGGTGCCTACGGTACTAGGCAGTCGGCCGTGAGGGCAAAGCGCCTGCGGTTGCGCAACCCCGTGGCGTGCGGAGCGTTAGTCATGCGGGGGCGCCGCCCCCGCCGTTCTTCTCGGTCGCCGGCCGCTGTCGCCGACGTGCACGACCACAGGAGCCCGCATGCTGCGTCGTCTCGCCCTCACCACTGTCGTGTCCCTCGCCGTACTGTCCGCCGCCGCGCCCGGCGCCATGGCTTCGGACGGTCCGCTGCCGCGGCCGTTGCTGTCGCTGCCGGTGCTCCAGGGCGCGGACGGCCCGGCGCGGCCGACCCACCTGACCGTGGTCGTCTCGGGCTCCGGGGACCCGGCGGCGGACGGCAGCTACGAGCTGGAGTGCGAGCCGGCGGGCGGCAGCCACCCCGCGGCGCGGCAGGCCTGCGAGCGGCTGGCGCAGCTGCCCGGCGAGAGCACGGACCCGTTCGCCCCGGTGTCCCGGGACGCGATGTGCACGCAGCAGTTCGGCGGACCGGCCACCGCCCGGGTCACCGGTAGCTGGCACGGGCGAAGCATCGATGCCGCGTTCGACCGGACCAACGGGTGCGAGATCGGGCGCTGGAACAGTCTGCGTCCGGTCCTCCCGAACGTCCGCTGAGCAGCGGCCGCACCGGGCGCGGGAGCGCGCGCGGGGGCACGTAATGGGCCAGAGTCGTACACCGTGTGCACAGAACCTTGGTGAGAGCTCCCCCTCATCCGCCGCCCCTTGCCCCTCCCCTGCCTTTAGACTCCTCCAGTGACAGCCTGAGGCCCGAGGGGCAAGATGGGGCCGCTGTCGGCAAGGTGCAGTAATCAGGGAGGAAGCGTCGTCGTGAGCAGCAGGCCATCCCGAGGCGCTGCTCGCCTCGCAGCCATACTCGACGCCCTTCCGGACGGGCTTCTGCTCGTCAACTGCAACGGTACGGTCGTCAACGCCAACACCATCGCCCTCGAAATGTTCGAGACGCCGGGCACCGCGCTCGTCGGACGCGGACTGCTCGATCTGCTGCCGGAGTTCGACTCCAAGCTGATCCCGGGGTCGATGCGGAGGCCGGAGGCTGCGGACGAGCGGGGCCGTACCAAGCCCACGCGGATGACCGCGCGGCGGACCGACGGCAACGAGTACCCCGTCGAGGTGACGAGCGCCAGCCTGGAGGACGGGCAGGCCGCGTACAACGACGTCCAGACCAGTTACAACGGCACCTATACGGGTGACGAGCTGCTGATGCTCGTCGTGCGCGACCTCTCGGGCACCGTCGACACCGAGGCCGAGCTGGCCCGCTCGCAGCGGCAGACCGAGATGATCCTGCGGGCCGCGTCCGAGGGCGTCGTCGGCACCGACACGGACGGCCGGGTCGTCCTGGTCAACCCCGCCGCCGCGCAGATCCTCGGCTTCCGCGCCACCGACCTCGGCGGCCAGGAGCTGCATCCGCTGATCCTGCACTCGCGGGCCGAGGGCGAGCCGTTCCCGTACGAGGAATCGCCGCTGGCCGACACGCTCAGGTCGGGTCGCAAGCACCGGGTGCGCGGGCAGGTCCTGTGGTCCAAGAGCGGCGCGCAGGTGCCGGTCGACCTGACCACGGCGCCCGTGCGGGACGGCGACCAGCTGGTCGGCGCGGTGATGACGTTCACCGACCGCAGGCCGTACGAGGAGCTCGGCGAGCAGCACGCGGCCGAGGTCGGCGAGCTTGCCGCGCGCCATGCCGCCGCCGTCGACGAGCTGACCGCGAACCACGCCGCAGAGACCACCGGGCTGGCCGAGCAACACGCGGCCGAGCTGGCCGACCGGACCGAGCGCTACGCCTCCGCGCTGGAGGAGCAGGCCGACCGGATGCAGGAACAGGCCGGGCAGCTGGCGGAGCTGTCCGCCCGTCACACCCAGCTGACCGCCGTCCTGGGCGAGTCGCTGCGCGGACCGCTTGAGGAGCTGCGCGGCGAGCTGTCCACGCTCGCCGCCGACCCCGCGGGCCAGCTGTGGCCCGAGGCCAACCAGATCCTGCACCACCTGGCCGCCGGCTACGCGCGGATGACGACGCTCGTCGACAACGTACTGAGCTACCAGCGTCTGGACGCCGGCTCGGAGGCGCTCGTCAAGACGAACGTGCTGCTCGACGGCGTGGTGACCGCCGGTATCGACGCCGCGGTCGAGCTGATCGGCCCCGGCCGCGCCCAGTTCGCGGTGCACGCTCCGCCGATCGAGGCCGAGGTCGACGCGGGGCGGCTGGTGACCGCGCTCGCGCACCTCGTCGCGGACGTCGCCGGGGTCGACTCGACCGGCAAGGCCCGGCTGGTGCCGGGCGGCGGCTACGTCGACTCGACGGTCGTCGTCGCGGCCGCGCAGCGCGGTGACGTCGTACGGATCGAGGTGCGCGGACCGTTCGCCGGGGGTGACCCGGTGCACGAGCCGATCGTGCGCGGGATCGTGCGGGCGCACGGCGGCGTGCTCCAGACACACGAGATGCCGGGCATGAGCGGCAGCGCCTACGTCCTCGAAGTGCCGCTGGGCGCGGGCTCGGGGGCAGTGGCGCCTCCCATGGCTCCGGCGGCTCACATGGACCCGCCTCCCATGGCTCCCGGTTCTCCCGAGGGCCAGGCGCTGGAAGTTCCGCAGGGTCCTGAGGTTTCTCAGGCGCCTCCGGGTCATCCTGTTGAAGGGGCTGGGGCCGCCGGGAGCACGGGCGGCGGGGGGCGGCGCCGGGCGCGCAGGGCCTCCACCGATGCCTTCCTGGAGAGCCCTGTGGGCGACTCCGAGGGCGCGGGCGTGCCCGGAGCCGCGACCGGGGACACCGGGGCGGCCGAGCCGACCGGCCGGCGGCGGGCCCGGCGTCGGCCCGTGGCGGAAGGCGTGGACGAGTCCGCGGCGCCGTACACCGATCCGGCAGTGGGTTCGTCGGTGGACCCGTACGCCGCCGGCGCCGCGACCACTGATGCGGGTGCGGTTGCTGATACGGGTGCGGTTGCCGTGGAGCAGGGCGGGGCGAACCCGAACGGGCTGAGCCCGGCCGAGCGGGGCGGCGGTTCCGGGCGCAGGCGTGGCCGGCCCAGTCCGGCGGAGACCGGTGCCCAGGCCGCCGACGCTCAGCAGGGGCCGGGGCAGGCCCTGGCGCTGCCCGCTGCCCCTGGCGCCCCGTCCGAGGGGTCCGTGGTGACGGCTGCTGAGGGCGCTCAGGGGGGCGGGGGCCGTCCGCAGCGCGGGCAGACCGTGCCGCCGCAGGGCGTTCCGGCCGAGGCTCCGTCACCGGTACCGGCCGGCGGGCACCGGGCGCGCCGGGGCGGCGAGAACCAGGGCGGGGAGGGCCGGCTGGCTCTTCCGGCCGCCATGTCGTCGGGGAACGCCGTCGAGTCCGAGGGCTCCATGGCGTACTCCGATCTCGACGACGCCACCCGGAGGCGGGCGACACCGCAGGAGGCCCGTCCCGCGCCGCCCGCTCCGGAATCCGCACCCGTACCCGCGCGGCAGCAGCCGACCGGGCGACGGGCCCGGCGTGCGCTCTCCGCCGCACAGGACCGGGCCGCTCAGGCCGAGCCGACGGGGCCCCGGGTCCCCTTCGCACTGCCGCCCGCCGCCGCCGACCGGATGCCGACGGCCCCCGAGGCCGACGCCTCGCTGCCGGGGCAGCACGACGCCATGTCCGGTCCGGTGGACGATGACCACACCCCGCCGCAGCCCCACCCGCTCCCGACCGGCCGGCGTCGGGCCCGGCACTCGGACGCGAACGCCGACGCGGCGGCCCAGGGTGCCCCGGGCGTCCCAGCTGTCCCGGCCGCACCCGCTGCCCCCACCGCACAGCCGACGCCGTCCGCCACACCGGGCCACGAATGGGAGCAGCAGGACGGCCTACCGGCCCAGGCCCAGGCACAGGGCCAGGCCGCGGTGGCCGCTCCCGGCGCTTCCGAGGAGCGGCCCGCAGGCGACGCGGAGTGGCCCGTCACAGGTCGGACCACGCACACCACCGGCACGGCCGCGGCCACTGCCGCCGGCAGCGCCCGCGGCTCCGACGGCCCGACCGGTGGCCCCACGGGACCCGTCGGCCCCGACGGTCCCCCCGGACCGGACGAGACCCGTCCGCGGACCCTCGTACCCGGGCCGGACGCGCGGAGGCAGCCGCTGCCCGCAGAGGCGCCGATGCCCGGAGGGTCCTCGGACTCGACGCACGGGCGCGCGTTCAGCGTGCGGACGCTGGGGCAGGGCGTGCCGTTCGCCCAGCACATCGCGCACCAGCAGAACCAGACGCTCGGCGGCGCGGGGCGGCGCCGCAAGCTCGCCGCACCGCCCGAGAGCGACCCGCCCGAGAGCGCCCCGTCCGAGCAGGCCGACCGGACCACCCCGCAGGCGCCCGCCACCGCACCGCAGCAGGCGAACCCGCAGCCCGGCGCGGGCGGCCCCGGCCCCGGCGGTACGGGTGGTCCCGGCAGCACGGTGCAGGGTCCGGGCTCGGGCACGCTGCTGCCCGCCCAGGCGGCCGAAGGACGCGCGTACGCCATAGGCGCACCCGACGAGGGGGCCGCCGAAGGGCCGGAACCGCTGGACGGCCCGGGTGGCGCGGTCGAGGTCGCCAACCGCCCCTCCCCGCAGCCCGTGGACGACGAGCTGCCACCTGAGCCGCTGGACAACCCGCGCCGGCTGCTCGTCTGGCCGGCGCCCGACGTCTCCACCCAGCAGGCGTTGAGCGACCGCGGCTACCGGCCGGTGATCGTGCACTCGCGCGAGGAGGTCGACGCGCAGATCGCGGCGTTCCCCGCCGCGCTCTTCGTGGACCCGCTGACCGGCCCCATCACCCGTAAGGCACTCCAGTCGCTGCGCCAGGCCGCAGTGGCGGCCGAGGTGCCGGTCCTGGTGACGGCCGGTCTCGGGCAGGCCTCGCGGGAAGCCGCCTACGGCGCCGACCCGGCCGTGCTCCTGAAGGCGCTCGCCCCGCGCGACAGCGAGCAGCATCCGCCCCGGGTCCTCCTGATCGAGGAGCACGAGGACATCGCGGACGCGCTGACGCAGACGCTGGAGCGCCGGGGCATGCAGGTCGCCTGCGCCGCCACGGACAGCGAGGCGGTCTCGCTCGCGACCCGGATGCGGCCGAACCTGGTGGTGATGGACCTGATGCAGGTACGCCGCCGCCGGGCCGGGATCGTCGACTGGCTGCGCGCCAACGGCCAGCTGAACCGCACCCCGCTGGTCGTCTACACCTCGGCCGACATGAGCCAGTCCGACCTGCCGAAGCTGAGCTCGGGCGAGACCGTGCTCTTCCTCGCCGAGCGTTCGACGAGCGAAGAGGTGCAGGCCCGCATCGTCGACCTGCTCGCGAAGATCGGCACGAACTGACCACCGTACGGACATGAGCGAGGGCGGTACGGGAGTGATCCCGTACCGCCCTCCTCGTCACCACGCCCGAGCCGCGAGGCCGCGCGGCCCAGGCATGGCTCAGAGCTGCGTGATGTCCAGCTCGCCTTCCGCGTACTGCTTGCGGATCACCTTCTTGTCGAACTTCCCGACGCTCGTCTTCGGTACGGACGGGATCACCGACCAGCGCTCGGGCAGCTGCCACTTGGCGATCCCCTGCTCCGTGAGGAACGCCTTCAGTGCCTGGTAGTCGGCGCTCGCGCCCTCCTTGAGGACGACGGTCGCGAGCGGGCGCTCGCCCCACTTGTCGTCCGGGATGGCCACGACCGCCGCCTCCGCCACATCCGGGTGCGCCATCAGGGCGTTCTCCAGCTCGATGCTGGAGATCCATTCGCCGCCTGACTTGATGACGTCCTTGGTGCGGTCGGTGAGCGTGAGGAAGCCTTCGTCGCTGATCACGCCGACGTCGCCGGTCTTCAGCCAGCCGTCCTCGCTGAACTTGTCCTCGGGCCGCAGCGCCTCGCCGTCCGCACCGCCGTAGTACGCACCGGCGATCCAGGCGCCCCGTACCTCCAGCTCACCGGCCGACTCGCCGTCCCACGGCAGGTGCTCGCCGCCGGGCCCGACCAGCCGGGCCTCGACACCGGCCGGGAACCGGCCCTGCGTGATGCGGTACGGCCACTCCTGCTCCTCGGTCAGCCCGCCGGGCGGGTTGGCCATGGTGCCGAGCGGCGAGGTCTCCGTCATGCCCCAGGCGTGGCAGAGCCGGACGCCGAGCTTGTCGTACGCCTCCATGAGGGAGGGCGGGCAGGCGGCGCCGCCGATGGTGACGCGCGCCATGGAGGTGAGGTCGCGGGGGTTGGCGGTGACCTCGGCCAGCAGGCCCTGCCAGATGGTGGGGACGGCGGCGGCGTGGGTCGGCCTCTCGCGCTCGATCATGTCGGCGAGCGGGGCGGGCTGCAGGAAGCGGTCCGGCATCAGCATGTTGACGCCGGACATGAACGTCGCGTGCGGCAGGCCCCAGGCGTTCACATGGAACTGGGGGACGACCACCAGGGTGGTGTCCCGGTCGGTGAGGCCCATCGACTCGGACATGTTGACCTGCATGGAGTGCAGGTAGACCGAACGGTGGGAGTAGACGACGCCCTTCGGGTCCCCGGTGGTGCCGGAGGTGTAGCACATGGCGGCGGCCTGGCGTTCGTCCAGCTCGGGCCAGTCGTAGCTGGTCGGCCGGCCGGCGATCAGCTCCTCGTACTCGTGCACCCGGGGCGTGGCACCGTCCAGCACGGACCGGTCGCCCGGCCCCGTCACGACCACGTGCTCCAGCGACGTCAGCCGGGGAAGCAGCGGCGCGAGGAGAGGCAGCACGGAGCCGTTGACGATGAGGACCTTGTCGTCGGCGTGCTGGACGATCCAGACCAGCTGTTCGGCGGGGAGCCGCAGGTTGAGGGTGTGGAGCACGGCGCCCATGGACGGGATGGCGAGGTACGCCTCCACGTGTTCCGCGTTGTTCCACATGAGGGTGGCGACACGCTGGTCGCCGTCGATACCGAGCTCGTCACGCAGGGCATGGGCGAGCTGGGTGGCCCGCCGGCCGATCTCGGCGAAATTGCGCCGCTGCGGCTCGGGCTCTCCGGTCCAGGTCGTTACCTGTGACTTCCCGTGGATCGTCATCCCGTGGTGCAGGATGCGGGTGACAGTCAGCGGTACGTCCTGCATGGTGCTGAGCACTGCGTCCTCCCGGTGGGCGCTACGCGGCAGTAAGGTTCCGCTGATTCTGCGCACATACCGAGCGGTATGTCACTACTCCAGGACGTACGGATCGGTCTGGTGCGACAAAATCACACCATCCGTATGCAATGCCCGCGCTCTCGTCGGTGTCTCTTTCTCGGCGCGTTCTTCTCGGCGCGTTGTTCTCGGCGCGTTCTTCTCGGGCCGTCCCGGCCCTTCACCTGACCGGTGTCAGCTCCGGGTCCTGGCGCAGCTTGCCGAGCGCCCGCGACACGGCGCTCTTCACCGTGCCGATCGAGACTCCCAGCACCTCGGCCGTCTGCGCCTCGCTGAGGTCCTCGTAGTAGCGCAGGACGACCATCGCCCGCTGGCGGTCGGGGAGTTTCAGCACCGCCCGCCACATGGCGTCGTGCAGGGACTGCTGCTCCGCGGGGTCGGGCCCCGGAACCGCCTCCTGCTCGGGCACCTCGTCGCACGCGAACTCATCGACCTTGCGCTTGCGCCACTGCGAGGTCCTGGTGTTCAGCAGGGCCCGGCGGACATAGCCGTCGAGGGCCCGGTGGTCCTCGATCCGCTCCCAGGCGACATACGTCTTGGTGAGGGCCGTCTGCAGCAGGTCCTCGGCGTCGCTGGGGTTCGCGGTGAGCGAGCGGGCCGCGCGCAACAGCACAGGACCGCGGGCCTTCACGAACGACGTGAACGACGCGTACGGGACGTACGGAGCGCCCGCACCGTACGGCGTGCGCGCGGCAGCCGGCGTGCGCGGCACCGCCGTGTACGGAGCGACGGACCCGTGCGACGCACGCGGGGCCGCCGCTGCGAGCGGCGCCACCAGCGGCGGCACCTGCGGCGAGACGAGCGGCGATACAAGCGGCTTCACGTGCGGCGACAGCTGCGTCGATACGTTCGTCGACGCGTTCGGCGATGCGTTCGTCGGCGCGTTCGTCGATGCGTGCGGCGGGTGTCCGGCGAGCGGCGCATGCGGGTGGTGCGGCGTGCGTCCGGCGTTGGCAGCGGCTCCCCTGGAGGTGTCCGTGCAGACTGGCGTGGTCATGCCTCCACGCTAGGAGCGGGCGCCGCCCCGGGGATCGCCCCCAGGTCCCGAAACCGGGTCCGCCTCAGGGTGTAGGGCCCGTCCTCCCTCCACCTCCTGTAGGTGGAGGGGCCGCACGGCGGGACTCAGGGTCGCCCCGGAGACCGCGCTGCCCCGACCCCCGCGGGCCGGGCCGACCGCGTCCCCGGACCGCGGCAGGCCCGGCCCGGCCACGCCGCTCACTCCCCCCGGCCCAGGATCAGGCCCGAGGTGGGCACCCCCGTTCCGGCCGTGACCAGGGACCGGGCCGCGCCGGATATCTGGTTCACCGAGCTGCCACGGATCTGCCGGACCGCCTCCGCGATGCCGTTCATACCGTGCAGGTACGCCTCCCCCAGCTGGCCGCCATGGGTGTTCAGGGGCACAGCATCCGCAGCCACGAAATCGGCGGCCTCGCCCGGTCCGCAGAAACCGAACTCCTCCAGCTGCATCAGTACGAACGGGGTGAAGTGGTCGTACAGGATCGCCACGTCGATGTCAGCGGGGGAGAGGCCCGAGTTCCGCCAGAGCTGGCGTGCGACGACATCCATCTCCGGCAGCCCGGTCAGCCCGTCACGGTAGAAGCTGGTCATCTGCTCCTGTGCCCGCCCGGCCCCCTGGGCGGCGGCGACGATCACCGCGGGCGGCTGCCGCAGGTCCCTGGCCCGCTCTGCGCTGGTGACGACGATCGCCTGCCCGCCGTCGGTCTCCTGGCAGCAGTCGAGCAGTCGCAGCGGCTCGACGATCCACCGGGACTCGGCGTGCTCGGCCAGGGTGATCGGCTTCTCGTAGAAATACGCCGCCGGGTTGCGCGCGGCATGGCGCCGGTCGGTGACCGCGACATGGCCGAAGGCCTCCGGCGTGAGCCCGTACGCATGCAGATACCGCTGAGCCGCCATGGCCACCCAGGAGGCGGGGGTGAGCAGCCCGAAGGGCAGGTTCCAGCCGAGTGCCGCGCCTTCGGCGGTGGGCTCCCGCTGCTGCACCCCGGAGCCGAAGCGCCGCCCGGACCGCTCGTTGAACGCCCGGTAGCAGACGACCACGTCGGCCACCCCGCAGGCGACGGCGAGCGCCGCCTGCTGGACCGTGGCGCAGGCCGCCCCGCCGCCGTAGTGGATACGGGAGAAGAACGACAGCTCTCCGATACCGGCCGCCTGGGCGACGGTGATCTCGGGGCTGGTGTCCATGGTGAAGGTGACCAACCCGTCGACGTCGGCAGGGCTCAGCCCCGCGTCGTCGAGCGCCGCCCGCACCGCCTCGACGGCCAGCTTCAGCTCGCTGCGGCCCGAGTCCTTGGAGAACTCGGTCGCCCCGATCCCGGCCACGGCCGCCCGTCCGCCGAGTGAGTCGGCCCTGCGCACACTCATGTCGGTTCCCCCGGAACGCTGATGGTCACCGTGCCGGTGACATGCCTGCCGAGCCCGTTCGCACCGACTATCGACACCTCGGCCGTCCCGTCGCTGCCGAGAGCGGTCACCTTGCCGCTGAGCACCATCGTGTCCCCGGGATAGTTCGGAGCACCCAGCCTGATGGCGACTTTTCTGAGCACTGCCGAGGGCCCGAAGTGGTCGGTGACATACCGCCCGACCAGGCCGTTGGTCGTCAGGATGTTCATGAAGATGTCCGGAGACCCCTTCTCCCGGGCCAGCTCCGCGTCATGGTGCACGTCCTGGTAGTCGCGGGAGGCGACGGCACCCGCCACGATCAGCGTGCGGGTCACCGCGATCTCCAGCGGTGCCAGCTCTTCTCCGACGTTCATTGCGATCCCTCCTCCACGAGCAGTTCGCCGAGTTCTTGAAGCACTTCGCTGCCGCAGCCGAGATAGGCGTCGAGCTGGCGCCCCCAGAGGAAGTGCCGGTGCACGGGGTGGTCGAGATCGGCGCCCGTGCCTCCGTGCAGGTGCTGCACCGCGTGCACGACCCGTTTTCCCGCCTCCGACGCCCACCACGCGGCCGTCAGCGCCTGCGCCGCGCAGGGCAGCGACCGGTCGTGCAGCCAGGCGGCCTCGTACGCCGTGACGCGTATCGCCTCGGTGTCCATATGGGCGTCGGCGGCTCGCAGCAGCACGCCCTGGTTGGTCGAGAGCGGTCGCCCGAACTGCTCACGTGTACCCGTGTATTCGACAGCGCGCGCCACCGCGCCTGCGCACACCCCCGCCTGCAGTCCCGCGAACGCCGTCCGGGCCGTCGCCAGGATCTCCTCGTATGCCCCTGCCCCCGCTGCTGCCCCGCCGAGCCGTTCGCCGGGCGCCCCGTCGAGCACGAGCCGTCCCGCCGACCATGGGGCCGTGGTCTCCACGTGCTCGGTCAGCACACCGGCGTCCGAAGTCCTGACGATCCACAACGACCGGTCCGCGGCAGCGACCAGGACGTGGGTGGCCTCCCTCAGCCACGGCACCAGCGGCACCGTGCCGCTCAATCCCCCCTCGGATCCGGCCCGTACGGCGCCGGCCGCCGGAAAGGCCCCCGTCGCCACCGCAGCGCCGTCCCGGAACCGTGGCAGCAGCCGCTCGCGCTGTTCCTCCGTACCGTGCCCGGCGACGGCGAGGAGCCCGTACACGCAAGTCGACGCGAAGGGCACCTGCGCTGTCGTGCGGCCCTGCTCCTCCAGGAGGAGAACCAGCCCGAGGAGTCCGATCTCCTCGACCGCCCCCGGTAGCCCGGCCGCGCAGAGCTCCTTCCACAGCTCGGTGTCCGTACCGGTACCGGCCACGACCAGACGCTCGTGCGTCGACAGATCGCCGAAGATCCGAGCGGCGAGCCCCTGTGCGGCGGCCTGCTCCTCAGTGGGTGCGAAATCCATCTCAGCCCTCACTCCCCCGGAAGACCGGCAGTTCCAACTCCGGGTCCGTACGGAGGAATTCGAGGCGGACCGGCATGCCCACCCGCACCTTGTCGTACGGCACCCCGATCACGTTGCTGACCATCCGCACCCCCTCGGCGAGCTCCACCAGCGCCACCGCGTACGGCCCGGCCTCCCCGGAGTTGCTGAAGGCGGGGAACGGCGGGTGATGCATCACCACGTACGAGAAGACGGTGCCCTCGCCCGATGCCTCGACCGTCTCCCACTCGGAAGACCCGCAGGCGTTGCAGCCGGGCAGCCAGGGGAAGCGCAGCGTGCCGCATGCCTCGCAGCGCTGGATCAGCAGCCGGTGCGCGGAGATGCCCTGCCAGAACCCGGCGTTGTCCCGGTTGATCACCGGCCTCGGCCGCAGGCTCCGGCCGGCCCGCCGCTCGCCGGACCGCGCCGTCCCCTTGTCCGTTGACTTGTCCTTTGACTTGTCCGTTGCCGCCCCGCCGTCCGCCCTCGCGTTCGCCTTCGCCTTCGCCGCAGGGCGGTACTTCAGGATCCGGAAGCGGTGCGTCCCCGCCGGCTCGTCCTGTGCCCGGATGTCCATACGCGTGGTGATGAAGTAGCCCGTCCCCAGCTTCGTCGTCTTCCGCTCCGACACCGCCTCGATCACCGCGTCGAAGGTGATCCGGTCTCCGGGCCGCAGTGGCCGCAGATACTCCTGCTCGCAGTCGGTCGCGACCACCGAGACGTACCCCGCCGCGTCGAGCAGGCCGAAGAGCTCGTCGTAGGCCTCGCCCCTGTCCGCGTGCCCCGACAGCCCGCCCATCGTCCACGCCTGCAGCATGACTGGAGGGGCGATGGCATCGGGGCCGGTGTACGCGGGGTTCGTATCCCCCATGGCCTCGCACCAGTGCCTGATCATGGGCTCGTTGACCGGATCCTTGCCGCTGCCGGCGACGGCGGCCGCCCGCCCCTCGTACGCCCTGAGCCGCTCGTACAGTTCGTCCCCCACGTGCGGCACATCCCGCACGTCCTGCCCGCCCCGCCCGTCTCGCCCCTCCATCACCGCTTCCCCCTCTTCATGCCGAGCCGCATCGTCGCGACGATCTCCCGCTGCACCTCGCTCACCCCGCCCCCGAAGGTGTTGATCTGTGCCGCCCTGTTCATCCGTTCCAGCTCCCCGTCCCCGAAGGAGCCGGGCGAACCGCCCCGGATCGTTCCGGCGTGCCCCGTGATTTCCTGGCACATTCGATACACCTCCACGGCGCTTTCGGTTCCCACGAATTTCACGCCGCTCGCGTCGCCGGGGGCCAGCGCGCCCGCCCCGACATCCCCCACCAAACGCCAGTTGAGCAGGCGTGTTGCCGCCAGCCGGGCATAGGCCTCGGCCAGCCTGGACCGGATCCACGGCTCGTCAACCGGACGCCGACCAGTCACCGGATCAGGCGTACGGGCGAAGCTGAGCGCCGCATCGTAGAAGTCCTCGGCCTGCATCCCGATCGCGGCCAGCGCGACCCGTTCATGGTTCAGCTGGTTGGTGATCAGCCCCCAGCCGCCGTTCTCCTCGCCGACCAGCCCGGTGGCGGGTACCTGGACGCCGTCGTAGTACGTGGCGGTCGTGGTCAGCCCGCCGACGGTCTCGATGGGCGTCCAGGAGAAGCCGGGCGCGTCCGTCGGCACCAGGATGATCGAGATGCCCCGGTGCTTGGGCGCCTCCGGATCCGTACGGCAGGCGAGCCAGATCCATTCCGCGTTCTGCGCGTTGCTGGTGAAGATCTTCTGACCGTCGATGACCCACGAGTCACCCTGCCGTACCGCCCTGGTCCGCAGCGCCGCCAGGTCGGTACCGGCCTCCGGTTCGCTGTAGCCGATGGCGAAGACGATCTCCCCGGCCAGGATCCGCGGCAGAAAGAACTCCTTCTGCGCCGCGGTTCCGTACTTCATCAGGGTGGGCCCCACTGTGTTGAGGGTGACCATCGAGACCGGCGCGCCCGCCCGGTAGGCCTCGTCGAAGAACACGAACTGCTCGTCCGCACCGCGGCCCTGGCCGCCGTACTCGACGGGCCAGCCGAGCCCCAGCATTCCGTCCCCGCCGATACGGCGCAGCAGCCGCCGCTGCTCGGCCGGGCCCACGTCCGCGGGGCCGGTCCGTTCGCCCGACGCCGGCATCACATCGCGGAAGTACGTGCGCAGTTCGGCGCGCAGCTGTAGCTGGCGGTCCGTAGGGGCCAGATGCACGGCGGCTGCCTCCAGGGAAGGGCCTGCGGATCAGGATTTCTGACTGTCCGTCAGATTCCGCTCACCTGTCAAGGCACTCGACAGCCGACTGCCACGCCCCGCCCTGTCCCGCCCCGTTCCGTCCAACTCCGTTCCGTCCAGTCCCGTCCCGTTCCGACGGAATGACAAACGGCCCGCGCGCCGCCACCGAAGTGACGCCACGCGGGCCGTCGTTCCCCCCGACCGCGACCCGGCCCCCCGCCCGGCACGCGGCAGGTACCGGATCACCAGAGATTGGTGAAGTTCACCGCGAGGGTGTGACTGGACTGGTCGATGGCGGTGAACGCGGAACCGTTCACCTGGGCGGAGTTGCTGTGGTTCGACGCCCCGTCGCCGATGGCCTGCTGCTGCGAGGTGGACGAATTGCCGAGGTTGGCCCCGCCCACGCCGCTGCCGCTGATAGCTGCCACGCCCGCGTTCGATCCGTCGTTCGCGAACGAGCCGTTGTCGGCCTGGGCCACACCACCGAGGAGCGCGGCGGCGAGGGGCAGAGCGGCAACAACAGCGAGGGCACGAGCGGTACGGATGCTTGCCATGTCTATTCCTCCAGGAACCGAAAGTGAGGCCTGCTCCGGGCCAGTTGGCCGACCGCCCGGGTGATGGTCACGACGTCGCGAGATCAAGGTTGCCCACCGCCATCCCGGCGAACCGCCCACACTTTTCGATTCCCTCTCAAGCGTGAGGAAGGGCGGATAAACCCCCGGACGAACCAAACTCCCAGGTCAGCCCCGCACGCACCGACACCCCTTGCCCCGCAGGAGAAGAAGCGTTCCGCCACTGCGCCTCGCACCCCACCCGTCGACCCTTCCCCCTCTTCCTTTATTCGAACGTTCGTACGAACATGGATCCATGGCCATCCACACCCGCCGAACCTTCACCCTGGCCCTGGCCCACGCACTGTCCGCGGCCGAACACGGGCTCCCCGTCATCCCGTTGTCCGCCACCAAGCTCCCCGCCCTGCGCTCCCCGCACCACGACGAGCGGCCGAGCCGCTGCCGGGGCACCTGCGGCCTGCCCGGACACGGCGTCCACGACGCGACCACGGACCCCGCCGCCGTACGCGCTCTCTTCGCCGCCGCCCCCTGGGCCAGCGGCTACGGCATCGCGTGCGGGCGCGCCCCGCACCACCTCATCGGCATCGATCTCGACATCGACACCACCGGCCGCAACGACTCCGAGGCAGCCCTGCGACAGCTGGCGCTTCAGCACCTGTTCACCATCCCGCCGACCGTCACGGTGCTCACTCCCAGCGGCGGCCGGCACATCTGGCTGTCCGGACCGCCGGAAGTGGCCGTACCGAACTCCGCGGGGCGCCTCGCCCCCGGCATCGACATCCGCGGCACGGGCGGCTACCTGGTCGGCCCCGGCTCGTCCACCACCCACGGCACCTATCGGCTCGTGCCGGGCACCGGCAGCCTCCCGCCGGCCCCCTGCCCCGACGCACTCCTCCAGCTGCTGACGCCCCCGGCCCCCGCCCATCGCCGGTCCAGCCACCCCGACGACCGCGGCCGGGGACTGATCCGGTTCGTCCTCGCGGCAGCCGAGGGCCAGCGCAACACCCGGCTCTTCTGGGCCGCCTGCCGCGCCTACGAGCACGGCTTCGGCGACCGCCTGGCGAGCGCTCTCACCGAGGCCGCCGTCCGCACCGGCCTGCCCGAACACGAGGCCCGCGCGACCGTCGCATCGGCGTCCCGCCTCACCACGACCCGCTGCGAACCACCGAGTTGAATCCGGGCATTCCCGGTACCCACCCCCGCCGTGCCCCTAGCCGTGCCCCCGCCGGGGCACGACGGGGCTGGCAATATACGTCGACGAAGAGGCATTCGATCGAGGCCTCCTGTCAACGGGGGACATGACATGACGGCGCACACCGTGGATGCCCAGCAGGACCGGTCGGTCAGTCCTCCCGCGCAGACAGGAAGACGCGGCATCGGCCGGCAGATCCTGCTCCTCGCGGTGACGGCGCTCGTGGCCGGCGCGGCGGGAGTGGGGGGCGCCCTGTTCCAGCAACGGCTCTCCGCTCCGGACACCTCGGCCGTCGACGCACAGGCCGCCGAGCTCGCCGAGGACCTGCGCCACGACCTGAACGTGGGCTTCCTGTCGCCGGGCAACACGTATGGAGGACAGTTCACCGAGGGCACGCTCGTCTCCCACGCCGAAACACACGGCGGAGTGCTGCTCAGCGCAGGCACGGTGCAGGAGAAGTCCGGCGGCAACGTCCACACAGCACAGGTGATGCTGGGCCTGCTGCCGCCCGGCACGAAGACCGTGAACGCGAACGCGTATCCCGTCCGCTGCTACCGCTACTCCTTCGCCTTCGGCGCCCACAGCGTGCGGCAGTCCACGATGGACTGCCCCACCGCACGCACCGACAACAAACCCGGCAGCCTCGTGGCACAGATGGGCGCACTGCTCGCGCGGCAGCCCGCCGGGACGAACATGTACCGGCAGACACCGACCGCGGGACATCCGCATACCCCGGCAGGCGCCCTGGACCTGCTGAAGGACAAGCGGCTGGTCTCCGCCGGCGACACCGTGCACGTGGTCGCCGGCAAGTCCGCCGGCAGCGGCGTCTACGCCCTCGCGCTGCGCATCAACGACGGCTGCCACTACCTGCGCATGGACGCCGCGTCCTCCGCGCCCCGCCTGATACCCCTGTGGCTCGCGCCCGCCGACGAGCAGGAGACCTGCGACGCGGACCACGCGGTGGCCGCCGCGCCCCTGTACGGCATCGACCCGGCCAAGGCGGGGTGACGAGGTCTTGGTCGGGTCGCTGACGGGCCGACTCCCGCCAGCCTCAGATAGCGGTGCCCGGCCGAGACCGGGCATGGCGACGGCCCCCGACCATGCCTACTGGTCAGGGGCCGTTCGCCTGGCGGTGGGTGTGGGATTTGAACCCACGGTGACATCGCTGCCACGACGGTTTTCAAGACCGTTCCCTTAGGCCGCTCGGGCAACCCACCTCGCACCGGCGGGCAACGGCCCGCTTCGACGCGAGGACAGCCTAGCCGGTCAGCTGTCGCCCTTGCGCTCGCCCAGGGTGACTTCGGCGGTCGACGTCTTGCCGTCGCGCTTGTACGTCAGCGTGACCTTGTCGCCCGGCTTGTGGGTCCAGATCTCACCGATCAGGGTCGGGCCGCTGTCGACCACGGTGTCGTTGAACTTCGTGATGACGTCACCCGGCTTGAGGCCGGCCTGGGCGGCGGGGCCGCCCTTCGTCACCGCTTCCGTGCCGCTCGCGCCCTGGTCCGAGATGACCGCGCCGCCGGTCTTCTCGTCCATGGTCACCGTGGCGCCGATGACCGGGTAGACCGGCTGGCCGGTTTTGATCAGTTGCTCGGCGACGTTCTTCGCCTGGTTGATCGGGATCGCGAAGCCGAGGCCGATGGAGCCCGCCTGGCTCTGGCCGGTGCTGCTGCCGGTCGACTGGATCGCCGAGTTGATCCCGATGACCGCGCCACCGGCGCTCAGCAGCGGGCCGCCGGAGTTGCCCGGGTTGATCGAGGCGTCGGTCTGCAGGGCGCTCATGTACGAGTTGCTGCCGCCGGAGCCGTCACCGGAGGCGACCGGGCGGTTCTTCGCGCTGATGATGCCCGTGGTGACCGTGTTGGACAGGCCGAACGGGGCACCGATCGCGATCGTGGAATCGCCCACCGCCACCTGTTCCGAGTTGCCGAGCGGCAGCGGAGTGAGCCCCTTCGGCGGGTCCTTCAGCTTCAGGACCGCGACGTCGTAGCCCTCGGCCCGGCCGACCACCTCTGCGCCGTACTTCTTGCCGTTCGAGAACGTCGCCGTGAGCTGGCCGTTGTCCGCCGCGGAGGCCACCACGTGGTTGTTCGTGAGGATGTGGCCTTCCTTGTCGTACACGAATCCCGTGCCCGTGCCGCCCTCGCCGTCGCCGCCCTGCGCGTCGATGGTGACCACGCTCGGCAGCGCCTTGGCAGCCACGCCCGCGACCGTGCCCGGGTCGCGCTTGAGGTCCTGCGGGTTGGCCGACGCCGCGACGGTGGTCGAACCGGAGGAGCCGGAGCTGTCGTTGCTGTCGGCGGCCCAGTAGCCGAGGGCGCCGCCGACGCCGCCCGCCACGAGCGCTGCCACGACCGCTGCGGCCACCAGACCGCCCGCACCCCGCTTGCGGGGCGCGTCGGGCGTCTGCAGCTGGCCGGGCGGGCCCCACACCGGGCCACCGCCGTGCGCGCCGTGGCCGCCGTGGGCGTACGCGGGGACGGCGGGCGGAGGCGGGGGCCAGCCGGCATCCGCCGCCGACTGCGTCACGGGCGGTACGGGAGGAGGCGTGTGGGGCTGTGGTGTCGGGGGGACCTGGGCCATGGGCGTGGTCGCCGGGTCGTGCGCCGGCGGGACCTGCGGCTGCGCGGCGGTCACATCCGGCTGCGGAGGGGCCGGGGGCGTGCTTCCAGGAGGCCCCTGGGGAGCATCGGCCGGCACTGGAGGTGCGGACGGAACGGACGGGGCGGCCTCGGCCGCGTTGCCCTCGTTGCCCTCGTTCTCTGTGCTCACAGCTCTATACTCCTCGGTTCCACATCATCGTTCGGCAAGAGATCCGCTGTGTACGTGTCTGGAGTCAGCTTTTCCCACAGCACGTCAGACCACTGTAAGCAGGACCTGTGCATCCGCGCACGGGCCTTTACACCGGACAAAACGACCTCGCTTCGCAAGGTTCGCGCACCCGGGCCCCCGGTGACACCATGACGCGGTGACCCAAGCACGGCAGCAGCACACCACGCAGCATCCCATCCAGGTCATCGCACACCGAGGCGCGTCCGACGACGCCCCCGAGCACACCCTGGCCGCGTACCGGAAGGCGATCGAGGACGGTGCCGACGCCCTGGAGTGCGACGTACGGCTCACCGCCGACGGCCATCTCGTATGCGTGCACGACCGCCGGGTGAACCGTACGTCCAACGGACGCGGCGCGGTCTCCGCCCTGGAGCTCTCCGAGCTCGCCGCGCTCGACTTCGGCTCGTGGAAGGACCGGGACGAGTCGGAGTCCCCCGACTGGGACCCGGTGCCGGGCGAGCTCACCTCCGTACTCACCCTGGAACGGCTGCTCGAACTGCTCGTCGAGACAAGAGCCGCCGGGCGTCCGCTCCAGCTCGCCATCGAAACCAAACACCCGACCCGCTGGGCGGGCCAGGTCGAGGAGCGGCTGCTGCACCTGCTGAAGCGCTTCGAGCTCGACGCGCCGCCGGCCGAGGGCCCCTCGCCGGTCCGCATCATGAGCTTTTCCGCCCGCTCCCTGCACCGCATCCAGGACGCCTCACCGGATATGCCCACCGTCTACCTGATGCAGTTCGTCTCGCCCCGGCTGCGGGACGGACGGCTGCCGGCCGGCGCCCGGATCGCCGGTCCCGGGATGCGGATCGTGCGCAGCCACCCGGGCTACATCGACCGCCTGCACCGCGCGGGACACCGGGCCCACGTCTGGACGGTCAACGAACCGGAGGACGTCGACCTGTGCGTCCGGCTCGGGGTGGAGGCGATCATCACGAACCGTCCGAAGCAGGTCCTCGCCCAGTTGGGCCGCTCTTCATATCAGTGACGGGGAGTACACCGGCGCATTCGGGGTGTACTCGATCGTTGCGAGTGCGTCACTGTCAGACCACTGGCCGGTTTCCGGCCCAGCCCAGGGGGGCATCCACATCGTGGCGTGGGGCAAAGGAGGTCTCGGGGGTGGCGTTGGTGGTGGCACAGGAAGTGCCCACGTCGTCGAGCATGGCCGTACCCCATGGCCCTGCGGGCGTGGGTCAGGCACGGCGCCGGATGCGTGAGCAGTTGCGCAGTCGCGGGGTGTCGGATTCGGTCGTCGACGATGCTGTATTGATCCTTTCCGAACTGCTCAGCAACGCCTGCCGTCACGGCAGGCCGCTGGGCCGGCACAGCGACGTGGGGGAGGGCGACGTGCGCGCCGCCTGGCACGTCGACCGAACAGGCGGACTGACGGTCGAGGTGACGGACGGAGGCGGTCCGACCCGACCGGTTCCGGCCACTCCATCGGTCACCGCTCGTGGTGGCCGTGGGCTCAACATCATCAGCGCCCTCGCCGAGAAATGGGGCGTACGCGACGACTCGTCCGGCGAGGTCACGGTCTGGGTGCTGGTCGGCGAAGGGCCGCAGCGCCCCGACGGCCGACCGGACGGGCGGGGTAACGAACGGAGCAACGGACGGGCCACAGGCGCGACCGGGCCGGCGGACGCGTTCGGAGCACCCGTTCCCGTCGTACCGGGACTCGACGGGCCGGGACTCGACGGGCCGGCTCACGGCAGGCCGGGACTCGGTAAGCCGGGACTCGACGGACTGGGGCTCGACGGACTGGGGCTCGCCGACGCCTTCGACGACGCGGGCTGACGCCGACCAAGTCCCGGGCCATGTCTCAGCCCACTTCTCAGCCCATGTCTCCGCCCATGTCTCAGTGACCGGTCCGTGGGTGGAAAGACGGACGGGCCGGCGGTGAAGCAAGCGCCGCGCCGACCGGGAGAACCCCGGCGGGAAGATGCCGTCAGCAGGCCCCCTCTCCGTCCCCCTTCCCGTCCCCGTGCCCGCCTGCGGCCGGGCAGCTGCGCACCGGGCACCGCCAGGGCGGCTAGGCTCGCGGCCCAGACCGCACTGTCGCAACCGTCGCAACCGGGAGAAAGCCCACCATGGCCAAGAAGCGCCCTCAGACCAAGGCCGGGAAGCAGCAGCTCAAGGACGGCGAGATCCCGGTGGTCGGGGCTCGCGAGCCCTGCCCGTGCGGTTCTGGCCGCCGTTACAAGGCCTGCCACGGCCGCGCCGCCGCCCAGGCCGTGACCGAGCTCGTCCAGCGCCCCTTCGAGGGACTGGCCGGCGAATGCGACTGGGTCGCGCTGCGCGAGCTGGTTCCCGCCGCCACGGTCGAGCTGACGCTGAAGGGCGGGCTGCCCGAGGGCGTTCCGTCCGTGACGCTCGCGACCGTGCTCCCGATGGCCTGGCCCGCGCTGCGTCGTGACGACGGCTCGGTCCTGCTCGCCCTGCAGAACGACACCTCTTCCGGTGACCTCAGCCGGGACCTCGCCGACACCCTCCAGCGCGCGTTGGAGACCGAGCCCGGCTCTCCCGTCGCCGCCCGGCGCGTTCCGGCCGACGGTCCCAGGCTGCAGGATGTCCTGGACCCGGATGCGCCGTTCGCGCCCGTCGTGCACTCCGGCTTCGAGTTCTGGGTGCCGGACTCGGAGAACGCCACGGCCGAGGTGTCCGCTTCCCTGGAGCGTGCGAACGAAGCCGCGATCCCGACCGTCCTGCTCACCGGGGTGGATGCCGCGTACTGGTGCGAGACGCCGGACAAGAACCACCTGCGCTGGGTCATGCCGCACCCCGAGGAGCAGCTCCTCGACGCCCTCGCCCGGCTGCACGCGGCGGGTGCCTCGTCGCTCGGCGAGGGGACCCGGCTGGTCGGCTCCTTCCGCGCGCACGGCCTGATGGTCCCGGTCTGGGATCTGCCGAGCGCGATGGGGGCCGAGGAGTGCGAGAAGCCCGCGGCGGTGTTCGCGGAGCGGCTGGCCACGGCCCTCGCTTCGGACGCGCCCCTCACCCCCGAGGAGCGCCGGGCGCGCGGCGGGCTCACCAACCGCCAGGTGACGCTCAGCTGACAGTGACCACTACCCGGACCGTACGGTGACTCGCGTCACAACTCCCCGTACTGACAGGTAAATCGCTGTCCGAATACGCGAGATCGAATTTGCGAACGGCAGATCTCTTGTTACCGTTCTAGAAGCCCGGTCGCTGGTGCATCCCCCGTCGCCAGCGATCGGGCATCCTCATTTCCGGGTACGGCGCCCAACGGCGTACCGCACGGCGCACGCACCGCGTACGCGCCGCACGCAGACCTGATGCAGGTCCCCGGACGAGCCCCCTCCCTCCGCCGCCCCACCCCGGATTCCCCGGCATCACCCTGCATGCCTGGCGTCTCACAGCGCTTCCGACCGGCACCCGGAGGAACCCCGGGACACCCGGAGGGCACCGGGACGATCCCCTAAAGAAGAACTCGAACATTCCTCGAACGCGATTCGGATGAGGCATCAGAAAACCGACTGCCGAACGCCTTTGTAGCTCCCCGCTTTGCGCGCGGCCGGCACGAGCCATGGCAGGCGGCCGACGGAACCGGGAGATCCGGCAGCACACCGTTGCGGATGTCAGGCATTTCCTGGTGGATGCGCCCCGCGCCTTCCCGGCGTGCGGAAATTCCTGACGGTGCGCCGGAATTCCGCGCACCGCCTCTGCCACCCCTGAAGCCCCCGAAGCCCCTGGAACCCCTGAAGCCCCCGCCGCCGACCTCTCCCCCGTCAGTAGGCGAGCCGGCTTCCACCGTCCGGAGCGCTGTTGCTCGCCTCGACCAGCGCGTCCAAAACCGCCCCCACATCCGGCAACCAGGGCGAGGCCGCCGCCGCGACGGGCGCTCCGCCCTTCAGCCGCAGCCCGGCGACCCGGGCCGGCGCCCGCACCCAGCGCACCTGCCCCGCACCGGTACCGGACGGCGGAAGGACGAGGTAGCCCCCCTCGCCGTGGAACCGCAGCGAGCTGGGCACCCAGTCCTGCGCGTGCAGCAGTTCACCGAGCCGTTCGAGGGTGTACGGAGCGACCAGCAGCGACCACCGGGTCGGCGTCGCCACCACGGGGCCCAGCCGCACCCCCATCCGGTCGAGTTCGGCCAGCGCTCCGGCGCCGACCGCCGCCGGCAGGCTCAGCGCGCACGGAGCCCGCCCGCCGGTGGCCAGCACCACCGGCGCGGTGGGCCGGTTCGTCCACCACCAGCGCACCATCCGCGGTTCCGTGGTCGCCGCGAGCAGTCCGGGATCGAGGGGGTGTGCGCCGGGCACGGCGCACTCGGGGTCGGGGCAGGCGCAGCCGCGCTCGCCGCGGCTGTCGGCCGCCCGCAACCCCGCTCCGGGGAGTACGGGCCACTGCCACTCGGTAGCACAGGTCAGGGCCGCGTCGAGCTGAGCGGGCCTGTCCCGGAACCGGAGCCTGCGTCGCCTTCCGAGGATCTCGCGCATGAGCGCTCGTTCCTTTCCGTTGAACGCCGAGGGTCCACATCACACCACGCGTGCGTCACATCACGTGTGCGGAACTTCACTGTGTGTACATGCTCGTCGAGCCTGCGGTACGGGTTGGTCGTCGCTACCGAGCGTGAGCTGTGCTGAGCCGAATCGAGCCGGTTCCAGTCGAAAACGTGGCCAGGCGCAGAGCGCGTATCGCGCCTGCCGTCCGTGCGTACAACCTCGCCACTCGGGGGTGGGGCGTGGCCGTCACAGATGAGGACGTCCGGGCCCGCCGCCAGGTTCCGGGAGCGGTCGGAACCACCCCTGGCCATCCATCGATTACGTACCCAGCATGCCCGCGATGACGCTCCTCTCGGGACTTCACCCCGTGAGCACCCCCTGCCGAGCAGACCCAGTCGACCGCAAATAGCTTCCACAGGGTGCATTTTTTGGCCAAGTTAGTTATCACTTGGACACCACAAATCCCGTGGGGACAATGCTGGACATCACGTTACTTGTGCGTGTACATGTGGATGCATTGATAGCGGCGCAGAATGACATGGGGGTTTGCGATGCTATTCGACGAAACACACCAGTCGGAAAGCCGGCGATCATGAGCGCCCCGCACCTGCCGAAAGTGGCTGGAATCGACCCCACAGTTCCGGTTTCGACACACACTGACGGGCCTCTCGCCGAGGTGCCCGCCGCCCCCAGCGCCTTCATCCAGGACCGCCTGGCGGGCTGGGTCTCCGACCTCACCACGCTGCACGAGCTCACCGAGCGGCTGGCCAGAACCAGCACCCTGGACGACGCACTCCATGAGCTGCTGGAAGCCGGAGCCGCTCTGCTGGGTGCCCGTCGCGGGCTGATCGTGTTCGAACCCTCGGACCGCCGTGGCCCCGTCAGCACCATCGGTCTCGGCCTGGCTCACGCGGAGCTCGGCCAGATCGAGACGGTGCCGCGCAGCGCCACGTCCTACGGCCGCATCCTTGAAGGTCTGCCCGACTCCGAAAACTCGCTGACCACCCCCGACCTGCTCGGCGACACCAGCCTGGACCCCCGCAGGCGCGAGGTCGCCGCCCGGCTCGGCTACGCCGCCAGTTACGCGCTGCCGATCACCACCGACCGGACCGGCCGGCTCGCCGCCGCCGTCTGGCTCTACGACGAACCCGCAGAGCCGCTGGAGCGCCAGCGCCACCTGGCCGGTCTGTATACCGGGTACGCCGCCGAGCACCTGGCCCGGCTGCTGGAGCTGGAACGGGCCAGGGCCGATGTCGCCACCGTCACCGAGGAGCTGCTGCCCAGCCGGATGCCCCGGATTCCCGGCGTGGAGCTGGCCGTACGCCACCACGCCGCACCCCAGGGCGGCAACGACTGGTACGACGCCCTGGCCCTGCCCGAGGGTGCGCTCGGCCTCGCCGTCGGCTCGGTGAGCGGCTCCGGGCCGAGCGCCCTGGCCGCGATGGGCCGGCTGCGGGCCGGTCTGCGGGCGTACGCGGTGATGGAGGGCGAGGACCCGGTCGCCGTACTCTCCGATCTTGAGCTCCTGCTGCGGCTGACCGAGCCGGCCCGGTCCGCGACCGCGCTCTTCGCCTACTGCGAGCCCGCCCGTCGCAAGATCCTGCTGGCCGGGGCCGGACACACCCCGCCGCTGATCATCGGTGCCCGGCGCACCGAGTACATCGAGACCACCCTGTCCGCGCCGCTGGGCATGCTCGCCTGCTGGGAGGCGCCGAGCGTGGAGGTCGAACCGGCGCCCGGCGAGACCGTGCTGCTGTACACCGACGGCCTGCTGCGTCGGGCCGGCGACTCGATGGACCGGGCCTTCACCCGGCTGCACTCGGCGGCGGCGAGCGTGCCGAGGGCGCTGCGCCAGGACGCCGCGGCGGTCGCCGACCACGTGCTGCGCACCGTGCTGCCGGAAGGGCCGGAGCAGGGCGACGACACCGAGGACGTGGTCCTGCTGGCGGCCCGGTTCGACTGAGCGGCCCCGCGCCCCGGACCGTACCGGTACGGGGTCTTCCGGTAAGAGGTCTTCCGGCCCTGGGCCCCCTTCCGTACGCCCGTACGATGGAGGGGGTCCAGTGTCGTATCAAGGAGAGACAGAGTCGTGTCTGAGGAGCTCACCCCGGAGAACCCGGAGACCGAAGAGGCAGAGCCGGTCAAGCAGCGGAAGAACGGCCTGTACCCGGGCGTCTCCGACGAGCTCGCCGCGAGCATGAAGTCCGGCTGGGCCGACACCGAGCTGCACGGGCTGGAGCCGATCGCGCAGGCCGGGCACACCGCGGAGCGTCGCGCCGCGCTCTCCGCGCGCTTCCCCGGCGAGCGGCTGGTCATCCCGGCCGGCCGGCTGAAGACCCGTTCCAACGACACCGAGTACGCCTTCCGCGCCTCCACCGAGTACGCGTACCTCACCGGTGACCAGACCCAGGACGGCGTCCTGGTCCTGGAGCCGGTGGACGGCGGCCACGAGGCGACCGTCTATCTGCTGCCGCGCTCCGACCGGGAGAACGGCGAGTTCTGGCTCGACGGCCAGGGCGAGCTGTGGGTCGGCCGCCGCCACTCCCTGACCGAGGCCGAGCAGCTGCTCGGCATCCCGGCGAAGGACGTACGGGAGCTGCCCGCCGCGCTGACCGAGGCCACAGGCCCGGTCCGTAACGTCCGCGGCCACGACGCCGTCATCGAGGCCGCGCTGACCGACAAGGTGACCGCGGAGCGCGACGAGGAACTGCGCGTCTACCTCTCCGAGGCACGCCTGGTCAAGGACGCCTTCGAGATCGCCGAGCTGCAGAAGGCCTGCGACATCACCGCGCGCGGCTTCGAGGACGTCGTGAAGGTCCTCGACAAGGCGGAGGCGACGAGCGAGCGCTACATCGAGGGAACGTTCTTCCTCCGCGCCCGCATCGAGGGCAACGACATCGGCTACGGCTCGATCTGCGCCGCGGGCCCGCACGCCACCACCCTGCACTGGGTACGCAACGACGGCGCGGTGCGCTCCGGCGAACTGCTGCTGCTCGACGCCGGCGTGGAGACCACAGACCTCTACACCGCCGACGTGACCCGCACCCTTCCCATCAACGGCACGTTCACGCCGCTGCAGCGGAAGATCTACGACGCGGTGTACGAGGCCCAGGTCGCCGGTATCGCGGCGGTCAAGCCCGGCGCGGGCTTCCGGGACTTCCACGACGCCGCGCAGCGCGTCCTGACCGAGAAGCTCGTCGAGTGGGGCCTGCTCGGGGACCGGACCGTGGACGAGGTCCTGGAGCTGGGGCTGCAGCGCCGCTGGACCCTGCACGGCACCGGTCACATGCTCGGCATGGACGTCCACGACTGCGCCGCCGCGCGCACGGAGTCGTACGTCAACGGAACGCTGGAGCCCGGCGTGTGCCTCACCGTCGAGCCCGGTCTCTACTTCCAGGCCGACGATCTGACCGTTCCCGAGGAGTACCGCGGCATCGGCATCCGGATCGAGGACGACATCCTCGTCACCGAGGACGGCAACCGGAACCTCTCGGACAAGCTGCCCCGTCAGGCCGACGAGGTCGAGGCCTGGATGGCCCGCGTCAAGGGCTGACCGTCCGCCCCGTCACCCGTGCCGGAGGTCGCCCCGCTCAGGACACCATGAGCAGGGCGTCCTCCCGCCATTTCAGGATCTTGTCGAAGCTCACCACCGCGCCGCCGCGCCCCGGCCGGTTGCCGAAGTGGACATGGTCGGCGAGCTCCTCGATCAGGCAGAGTCCGCGTCCGCTCTCGGCGGCCAGCGGCGGGTGCCCGGCCTGCTTCGGCCGGCACTGCTGCGGTTGGTACTGCGGTTGCTGTTGATATTGCGGTTGCTGTTGGTACTGCGGCTGTTGCGATTGCTGCGGTTGCTGCTCTTGCTGTGCGGCATCGCGAAGCGTGCGTCGCGTGGGGAAGCCGGGACCTGAATCGGCGACTTCGATACGGCACTTCTCGCCGTCCAGGTACGCGGTGACCCGGTACTGCCCGCAGGCCGTACCGGACGGCTCCTCCCAGGCGTCGAGAGCGTCCAGCGTGTCCAGCGCGTCCCGGTTCTTCCGGGCGCCGTCCGGGCCTCCGTCGGCCCCGCCGTGCTCGACGGCGTTCGCACAGGCCTCGCTGAGCGCGACCGACAGGTCGAAGGAGATGTCCGGGTCCACGCCCGCGGATTCCATGCTGCCGAGCAGGAAGCGCCGGGCGAGCGGAACGCTCGCAGCTTCGCGCCGCAGATGGAGTGACCACCAGATGCTCATGCTCCAGCCTCCTGGCTGCGGCTCGACATACCGATACGTATTGCCGCCCTATGCCGTTCGTAAGCACGGACGGGATGTGAGACCGCTCATTCGGCGGATACCCGGGCTCGCCACACCTGTGCATGCCCGGCCCACAGGACGTCTCCTACCCCGTCCGCAACCATCCCCAACAGCCCGGCACACAGCCAATCGGGCGGAAGGTGACCTTCCGGACCTGCCGTACGGCGACCGGGGCCGCAGTGCGATGATGACTCGGCCATGTCTACGTCTGTGGGACGCGCCGGAGCCGGTCTACGGCTGCTGAGGGCCGCGGTGTTCGCCGCGGTCTGCGTCGCGCTGTCCGCGGCCGGGCACGCGATGGCGGCCTGCGCGGCGGTGCCCGGGTGGACCCTGCTCGCCGGATTCCTCGGGATCCTCGCGGTGGCGGTGGCACTGGCCGGCCGCGAACGCTCGCTGCCGTCGATCGTCGCGGCCCTGGCCGGCGGACAGATCGCCCTGCACACGCTCTTCGGTGTCGGCACGCACGCCGCGACGCCGCTGCCCGCGACCAACGACGACTCGCTGATCCGGTTCGCCGCCAGCCTCGTCTGCGGCGCGGGCCCCGACCGGTTGAACGCCTCGGACGCCCACCGCATCGTCACCACCGCGGGCATCGACCCCGCGTCGGTGACCGCGCAGGCGCATCAGCACATGGCCGCCACCCCCTCCGGCGGCATGGCCGGATCCGGAGCGGCCGGCCTCGCCGGAATGTTCCCCAGCCTGCCGATGCTGCTCGGTCACCTGCTGGCGGCGCTGGCCACCGGCTGGCTGCTGCGGCGCGGCGAGATCGCGCTGTTCCGGCTCGCCCGGCTCTCGGCGCACGGCGCCCAGCAGATCGCGGCCGGAGCCCGGCTGCGGGCGCTGCGCGCGGCGCTCGTCCTCGTATCCGCCCTGCGGTCCGGCCTTCCGGACGGTCCGGCCACCGGGCCGCGCACGCTCCGTACGGCGGTCGACGCACCGGCCCCGGCCACCGGGGACCCCTTGCAGCACATGGTGATCAGGCGCGGGCCGCCACCCGCATTCGCTCTCGCAGCCTGACGCGACACCCTCCACACGACGCGCGCACGACCCTCGCAGGCACCTCACCGGTGCGGGCGCGGGGCTGCGCACACACACCGCTCGTGAGGGGAAGAGGTGTCGCGATGCCGTCGCGCACCCGCGCGGCGGAGCACCTTTCCTTCGTGCTTTGTGGAGTGATCCCTGACATGAACGTTTCCCGCATCGCCCTCGCCGGCGGCGTCGCCGCGTCCACCGTGCTGATCCTCGCCGGTACGGCCTCCGCCCACGTCAGCGTCCAGCCGGAGGGCGAGGCCGCCAAGGGCGGTTACGCCGTCATCAACTTCAAGGTCCCCAACGAGCGCGACGACGCCGCGACGACCAAGCTCGAAGTGAACTTCCCGACCGATCACCCGCTGGCGTCCGTCATGCCGCAGCCCGTGCCCGGCTGGAACATCAAGGTGACCACGAGCAAGCTGGCCAAGCCGCTCGACATGCACGGCAAGAAGATCAACGAGGCCGTCTCCAAGGTCACCTGGACCGCCGACGGCGGCAAGATCGAGCCCGGCCGCTTCCAGCAGTTCCCGCTCTCCGTCGGCCAGCTCCCCGAGGACGCCGACCAGCTGGTCTTCAAGGCCATCCAGACGTACGACAACAAGGAAGTCGTCCGCTGGATCGAGGAGCAGAAGGACGGGGCCGAGGAGCCCGAGAGCCCCGCTCCGGTCCTCAAGCTGACGGCCGCAGACGACGAAGCGCACGGCGCGGCGGCCACGGGCTCCGACTCCGACTCCGACTCCGACTCCGACGACAAGAACGCCGCCGCGGACCAGTCGAAGGACGAGAAGACGACGGCATCGGCGTCCTCTTCCTCCAGTGACACCACGGCCCGCGTTCTCGGCATCGTCGGCATCGTCATCGGCATCGCAGGTGTCGCCTTCGGCGTCCTGGCCGGCCGGCGGCGCACCGCCTGACCATCCAACAGGGCGTGTCTCGGAACACGCCTTGGCCCCACCCGCCACACCGACCCATCAGGAATCAGTGCTCCATGGTTAAGAAGTCTGTGCTGGCCGCGGCGCTCGTCGCCGCGGCCGCACTCACCCTGTCCGCCTGCGGCGGCAGTGACAACGACAGCAAGAAGCCGATCGCCGACGTCTCGGTGGAGGCGAAGACCAAGGCCGCGACGGTACTCGACGACCCGTTCACCAAGCCGAACCTCGTCCTGACCGACACCCACGGCAAGAAGTACGACCTCCGTGAGAAGACCAAGGGCAAGCCGACACTCATCTACTTCGGCTACACCAACTGCCCCGACGTCTGCCCGCTCATCATGAGCAACATCGCGATCGCCAAGAAGTCCCTCCCGCAGGCCGAGCGGGACAAGCTCCAGGTCGTCTTCGTCACCACCGACCCGGAACGCGACACCCCGTCCTCGCTGGGCAGCTGGCTCAAGGCCCAGGACCCGTCCTTCATCGGTCTCACCGGCGACTTCCCGACCATCCAGGCGGGCGCCCGGCAGATCGGCATCGGCATCGACGCGCCGAAGAAGGAGAAGGACGGCACGATCGTCTCGATGCACGGCTCGCAGGTCCTGGCGTTCTCCCCGAAGACCGACAAGGGGTACGTGCTGTACAGCGAGGACACCACGCCCGACGACTACACCAAGGACCTCCCCAAGCTCATCAAGGGGGAGACTCCGTGAACCGCCGCACCACCCTCGCCGGCGTCCTGGCCCTCTCGACGGGTCTGACGCTGGCGGGGTGTTCCACCACGGGCGGCAAGCCGGAACTGAAGGTCACCGGCGCGTTCATGCCGCAGCCCGTCAGCGACATGGCGGCCGCCTTCCTCGTCGTGCGGAACAGCGGCGGCAGTTCCGACCGGCTCACCTCCGTCACCAGCCCGCTCTCGGACGACGTCACGATCCACGAGACGAAGAACCAGGCGATGCGCATGGTGACGTCCTTCGCGGTACCCGCGGGCGGTGAGCTGGACCTGGAACGCGGTGGAAACCACATCATGTTCATGAAGCTCAAACAGCAGCCGAAGCAGGGCGAGAAGGTGTCCGTGGAGCTGCACTTCGAGAAGGCCGACCCCATCAAGGTCGACCTTCCCGTGAAGGAGACCACCCACAACCCGAAGAAGCAGTGAGGGACTGACAGACCATGACAGCCACCGCCCCGCCCTTCGGGCCGCCCCCGTCCGTACCCGCCATACGCAGGCCGCTCGCCGCGGCCGGACTCCTCGCCGCTCTGCTCGGCGTGGTCTTCGGTCTGCTGCTGGCGGTCGCGGGTCCCGCGTCGGCCCATGCCGCACTCACCGGGAGCGATCCACAGGACGGGGCGGTGGTCGCCACCGCCCCCAAGCAGGTCACGCTGACCTTCTCCGAGCAGGTGGCCGTGGGCAAGGGATCCATCCGGATCCTGGACCCGGACGGCAAGCGCGCCGACACCGAGGCCGCCCCACTCGATCTGCACAGCGGCTCCACCGTGAAATACGGCGTCGCCCTGCACTCCGGCCTGCCCGACGGCACGTACACCGTCGCCTGGCAGGCCGTCTCCGCCGACAGCCACCCGGTCTCCGGCGCCTTCACCTTCTCCATCGGCGCGCCCTCCAAGACGACCGTCGCCCTCCCGGACAACGAGGCCGGGGGCGGCCTCGTCGGCACGCTCTACGGCATCGCGCGCTACGCCGCGTACGCCGGATTCATCGTGCTCGCGGGCGGCGCCGCCTTCGTCCTGGCCTGCTGGCAGCGCGGGGCGGGCGCGCGCCCGCTGCAACGCCTCGTGGTGCGCGGCTGGATGACCCTCACCGTCGCCACCCTCGCCATGCTGCTGCTGCGCAACCCCTACACCGGCTCGGGGAAGCTCGCGGACGCCTTCGACCTCGACGGGCTGCAGGCGGTCCTCGACACCAAGCCCGGCGCCGCGCTCGTCTCACGGCTGCTGCTGCTCGGTGCGAGTGCGCTGTTCATCGCCGTGCTGTTCGGGGCGTACGCGAAGCGCGAGGACGAGCGCGAGAAGAAGGACCTCACCTTCGGCCTCGCCGCCGGGGGCGCGGTCATCGCCGCCGGGATCGCCGGGACGTGGGCGCTCGCCGAGCACGCCTCGACCGGCATCCAGTCGGGCATCGCCATGCCGGTCGACGTGCTCCACCTGCTGGCCGTGGCGACCTGGCTGGGCGGGCTCGCGGCCCTGCTGGTCGCGCTGTACCGCACCCCCGACGTCACCGCAGACGCCGTGCGCCGCTTCTCCCGGATCGCGTTCTGCAGTGTGCTGGTGGTCGTCGCCACCGGCATCTACCAGTCCTGGCGCCAGCTCGGCTCCTGGTCCGCGCTGACCGATACGGGGTACGGGCAGCTGTTGCTCGTGAAGGTGGGGCTCGTCGCGGTGCTGGTCGGGGTCGCGTCGTTCTCCCGCCGGTGGACGGGAAGGCTGGCGACCGGCGGCGGCGGTGCGGTGGCGACTGCGGAGACGAAGACCGAGACGAAGACGACGAAGGCGGAAGCAGGGGCGGAAGCCGCGGCCGAGGCGGAAGCCGGTGCCGTACCGGCTTCGTCGTCGGGCGATTCGACGTCGCAGGACCCCGCGCGGGCCGTCCAGCTCGCGCGGCAGAAAGCCGCCGTGGCCACCGCGGAGAAGAAGCGGGTGCGTGACGCCGACCCCGACCGCTCGGGCCTTCGCCGCTCGGTGCTGGCCGAAGTCGGCGTCGCCGTAGCCCTGCTGGCGGTGACCACCATCCTGACGTCGACCGAGCCCGGCCGTACCGAGGAGGAGGCGGCCCGCGCGTCGAACGCGGCCGCCGCTCCCGCCGCGAGCGGTCCCGTCAACCTCACGCTGCCGTTCGACACCGGCGGCAAGAACGGCAAGGGCACGGTCCGGATGGACATCGACCCGGGCCGTACCGGCACCAACGCACTCCACCTCTGGATCGAGGACGCCAAGGGGAAGGCCATGGACGTCCCCGAGGTGAAACTCGCCCTCACCCTGAAGTCCAAGGACATCGGGCCCCTTCCCGTGGTTCCGGTCCGGCTGACCGAGGGGCACTGGACATCGTCCGGCCTGCAGATCCCGATGGCGGGCGACTGGACCGTCGCGGTGACGGTGCGGACGTCGGACATCGACCAGACGACCGTCGACAAGAACGTGAAGATCGGCTGAGCAGGACCGTGAGCAGAAGAAGTTCGAACGTGAACACCCCAGGCAATGCGGCCACTGCGGCCGATACGGCTCATGCGGCTAATCCGAGCAACGCAGTGCCCGGCGCCCTCTCGCGGCGGCGGTTGCTCGGCACCGCCGGAGCGGCCGGTGCCACCGGGCTGGTGCTCGGGGCGGCCGGAGGTGCGGCCGGCTACGCCGCGACGCGGGACGACGCACCGACCGCGCTGACCTCCGTCGGCTCCTCCGAGGTGATGTTTCACGGGAAACATCAGCCGGGGATCACCACCCCCCTCCAGGCGAGCGGCCATCTCATCGCCTTCGACCTGGCCCCCGGCGCCGGCCGGAAGGAGGCGGCCGCCCTGATGCGCCGCTGGTCAGCCGCCGCACAGCGGCTGATGGCCGGCGAACCCACCGCCGGTGGCGCGGCGGACGGCACGGCGCACGACACCGGCATCGCGCTGGACGCCGGGCCGTCCTCGCTGACCGTCACCTTCGGTTTCGGCGCCACCTTCTTCGAACGCACGGGCCTGGCCGACCGCCGTCCGCCGGGGCTCGACCCGCTGCCGCCGTTCTCCGCCGACCACCTCGACAGCGCCCGCTCCGACGGCGACCTCTGGGTGCAGATCGGCGCCGACGACGCGCTCGTCGCGTTCCACGCGCTGCGAGCCGTACAGAAGGAGGCCGGTTCGACGGCCACCGTGCGCTGGCAGATGAACGGCTTCAACCGGACACCCGGCGCCACCGCCAAGCCGATGACCGCCCGCAACCTGATGGGCCAGATCGACGGCACCGGCAATCCGAAACCGGCCGACAGCGACTTCGACCGGCGCCTCTTCGTCCCGCCCGGCGGCGGTGACGCGAAGTACGAATGGCTGGCCGGCGGCTCGTACGCGGTCGTCCGCCGGATCAGGATGCTGCTCGACGACTGGGAGAAGCTCCCGGTGGAACGTCAGGAGCGCGTCATCGGCAGGCGCAAGGCGGACGGTGCCCCGCTGAGCGGCGGCACCGAGACCACCGCCATGGATCTCGACAAGGCGGGCCCCGACGGGAAGCTCCTGATCCCCGACAACGCGCACGCCCGGATCTCTTCCCCCGAGCGCAACAGCGGGGCCGCCATGCTCCGCCGCCCGTTCTCGTACCACGACGGCATCGCGACGGACGGCACTCCGGACGCCGGGCTGCTGTTCATCTGCTGGCAGGCGGATCCGCTGCGGGGCTTCGTACCGGTACAGCGCAAACTCGACCGGGGAGACGCGCTCTCCCCCTTCCTGCGCCACGAGGCGAGCGGGCTGTTCGCGGTGCCGGGCGGGGCGGCGGCCGGGGAGTACGTGGGGCAGCGGCTGCTGGAGTCCTGAGCCGGAACGGCTCAGCAGTCCTGGACTTTTGAGCCGTCACGGCGCATTAGGGTGACGGTATGTCCGCCACGCGCTACGCCTATCTCGGCCCAGAGGGCACCTTCACCGAGGTCGCCCTCCGTACGCTCCCGGAAGCCGCCACCCGCGAACTCGTCCCGATGGTCTCCGTGCCGGCGGCCCTGGACGCGGTGCGCAACGGCACGGCCGCCGCGGCACTCGTACCGATCGAGAACTCCGTCGAGGGCGGCATCACCACCACCCTCGACCAGCTCACCAGCGGTGAACCGCTGATGATCTACCGCGAGGTGCTGCTCTCCATCACCTTCGCGCTGCTCGTACGCCCCGGCACCAAGCTGTCCGACGTCAAGACGGTCACCGCTCACCCGGCCGCACAGCCGCAGGTCCGCAACTGGATGGCCGCCCATCTCCCGCAGGCCGTATGGGAGTCGGCGGCATCCAACGCGGACGGCGCCCGGCTCGTGCAGGAGGGGCGGTACGACGCCGCGTTCGCCGGTGAGTTCGCCGCGGCGACGTACGGGCTCGAACCGCTGGTGACCGAGATCCATGACGCGGAGAACGCTCAGACCCGTTTCGTTCTGGTGGGGCGCCCGGCCCGGCCGGCGGCGCCGACCGGTGCGGACAAGACGTCGGTGGTCATCTGGCTGGGCGACGACCATCCCGGTGCGCTGCTCGAACTGCTCCAGGAGTTCGCGGTGCGCGGGGTGAACCTGATGCTGATCCAGTCCCGGCCGACGGGTGCGGGCATCGGCAACTACTGCTTCGCGGTGGACGCGGAGGGCCACATCTCCGACCGCCGGGTGGGCGAGGCCCTGATGGGGTTGAAGCGGATCTGCCCGAACGTCCGCTTCCTCGGCTCGTATCCGCGGGCGGGTGTGGCACCTGCGGACGTGGGACCGTTGCGTGCGGGCACATCGGACGCGGAGTTCACGGTGGCCTCGGACTGGCTGGCCCGGAACCTGGACGGGCGGGCCTGACGGTCCGCCGCTCATCGGCGCCCTTCGGCCGTCAGGATCGGGGCGCCGGCGCTTCCGCGTACCCACGGTTCCGGTGCGATCAGCGGATTGTCACCACCGGAAAAGTTATCCACAGGCACGCGTCTCGACCTGGGGACAAGTCGACACCGCAATGCGACATGGTCGACAAATCTCCCCAGTCGACCCAGACCCGTCCACAGAACGGCAGGACGCCCGGTGTCACCTCAATTCCATTGATCAACTCTTTAGACGAGGAATTCCCACCCGAACGAGCGCGCGGGGCGGGTTTGAAGAGCGATTCCGCGAGCCTCCGTGCCCGTTCCGGAATGATCTCCCTCGCGTCCACAGATCTTCTTCACAGCCTGTGGATAACTTTCGGGAACCATCCACCCCTGTGGACAAGTGAGAGCCAACTCCCCTTCCAGGCAAGGCCGATACGTCAAGACCCGCGAACCCTTCTGCCCCATTTAGGGGAATAGGGCCTTTTTATTGACGACGCCACTCACACACGCGCGATGGATTCGCTTCCAGCATTACCAATACCGGCAATTCGGGCAAAGTGACACGCTTGTCAATATCGGTTCGAGCTAGGGAAGGCGACACCGGTAGCCTGGAGGGGTGATTGACCTTCGCCTGCTTCGTGAGGACCCCGACCGTGTTCGCGCCTCCCAGCGCGCCCGTGGAGAGGACGTCGAGCTCGTCGACGCCCTTCTCTCCGCCGACGAACGGCGCAGGTCGTCCGGGGTTCGGTTCGACGAGCTCCGTTCCGAGCAGAAATCGCTCGGCAAGCTCATCCCCAAGGCCTCCCCGGAGGAGCGCGCAGAGCTCCTGAAGAAGGCCGAGCAGCTCAAGGTCGACGTCAAGGCGGCCGACGCGGCGCAGGGCGAGGCCGACGAGGAGACCAAGAGCCTGCTGCTGCGGCTCGGCAACATCGTCCACGAGGACGTGCCGGTCGGCGGCGAGGAGGACTTCGTCGTCCTGGAGACGCACGGCACCATCCGCGACTTCGGCGCTGAGGGCTTCGAGCCCAAGGACCACCTGGAGCTCGGCGAGGCGCTCGGCGCGATCGACATGGAGCGCGGCGCCAAGGTGTCCGGCTCGCGCTTCTACTACCTGACGGGCGTCGGCGCGCTCCTGGAGCTCGCTCTCGTCAACGCGGCGATCGCCCAGGCCACCGAGGCCGGCTTCATCCCGATGCTCACCCCGGCGCTGGTCCGCCCGCGCGCCATGGAGGGCACCGGCTTCCTCGGCCAGGCCGCGGAGAACGTGTACCACCTGGAGAAGGACGACTACTACCTGGTCGGCACCTCCGAGGTACCGCTCGCGGCGTACCACATGGACGAGATCATCGACGCGGACAAGCTGCCGCTGCGCTACGCGGGCTTCTCGCCGTGCTTCCGCCGCGAGGCCGGTACGTACGGCAAGGACACCCGAGGCATCTTCCGGGTCCACCAGTTCGACAAGGTCGAGATGTTCTCGTACGTCGACCCGGCCGAGGCCCAGGCCGAGCACCAGCGGCTGCTGGACTGGGAGAAGCAGTGGCTCACCGCTCTCGGGCTGCCCTTCCAGGTGATCGACGTCGCCACCGGCGACCTGGGCTCCTCTGCCTCCAGGAAGTTCGACTGCGAGGCGTGGATCCCGACCCAGGGCAAGTACCGCGAGCTGACCTCCGCGTCCAACTGCGACGGTTTCCAGGCGCGCCGGCTGTCCGTCCGGATGCGTGACAACCGCGACGGCAAGAAGGTGCTCCAGCCGCTGTCCACGCTGAACGGCACGCTCTGCGCCGTCCCGCGGACCATTGTGGCGATCCTGGAGAACCACCAGCTGGCCGACGGTTCGGTACGGGTCCCCGAGGTGCTCCGCCCGTACCTGGGCGGGCGCGAGGTCCTGGAGCCGGTCGCCAAGTGACCTTCCCCTACAAGCTCGTCGCGACCGACCTCGACGGTACGTTGCTGCGTGACGACGACACCGTCTCCGGGCGCACGCGTGAGGCACTGGCCGCGGTCACCGCGGCCGGTGCGGCGCACATCATCGTCACCGGCCGCGCCGTCCCGTGGACCCGGCACATCCTGGACGACCTGGGCTACGAGGGCCTGGCCGTCTGCGGTCAGGGCGCGCAGGTCTACCACGCGGGCGAGCGCAAGCTGCTGACCTCGCTGACGCTGGACCGGCAGCTCGCCGGTCTCGCGCTGTCCAAGGTGGAGGCGGAGATCGGTCCGCTGGCGCTCGCGGCCAGCCGCGACGGGCTGGACGGCGAGGTGCTGGTCGGCCCGGGCTACCGCGTCCAGGAGGGCCCGCTGCCGGCCCACTACGTCCAGGACCCGGCCGAGATGTGGGCGGCCCCGCTCAACAAGGTCTACATACAGCACCCGGATCTGGACGACGACGCGCTGGCGAAGGCCGCGCGGGCGGCGGTCGGCAATCTGGTCGACGTGGTCATGGCAGGACCGGGGGTCGTGGAGATCCTGCCGCTCGGGCTCAGCAAGGCCACCGGCCTCTCGCTGGCCGCGCGCCGGCTGGGCGTGAAGGCGGCGGACACGATCGCCTTCGGTGACATGCCGAACGACATCCCGATGTTCGCCTGGTCGCGGCGCGGTGTCGCGATGGCCAACGCGCACGAGGACCTGAAGGCAGTCGCCCACGAGGTCACCGCGTCGAACCAGGACGACGGGATCGCCGTGGTGCTGGAGCGGCTGCTCCAGCAGCCATAGGGCCGGCCGGCCGGCAGCCGGAATTTGCTGCCTGAGACCGTTTGCTGTCTGACGCGGAGGATGCGCGGATCGAACGCGCGCGGGGTTCGCACCCCGACGACGGCTTAGCAAGCCGCTGCCTTACCACTCGGCCAATCCTCCAGGGGGAGGGCGGCCGCGCGCGATGCGCGTGAACGGCCGCCCCGGCGTGCTGCTCGAAGCGGCCTGTCCGGAGCAGTCGCTGACTACTCCGCGGCCCGCTCGGGCACGCCTCGCTGGGAGCTCGACGGACTCGGACTCTCGGTCATCGCCGCGCTCCTCTCCCGGTCTGTGGTGCCGTTCCCGGCGGGTGCCGTACCGCCTACTGTGCCGCGCACCCGATGTCCGGTGCCACCCATTTACGGGCGGCACCGGACATCGGCCGCTCAGCGGTTCCTGTTGCGGCGGCTCAGATCCTTCAGGTTCCGGGCGAGCTCGTCCATCCGCTCGTCCAGCCGCCCGTCCAGCCGGACGACGTCCTCCGACACTCCGCCCAGCCGCACGCTCAGGGCACCGATCACCTGCTGGGTGACCTCCAGCCTCCGGTCGAGGCTGTCGAGCCGGAGCGACATCCGGCTGAGGACCGGTGCCAGCTCCTGGAGGGCGGTGCCGACACCGGCCAGGCAGCTCTCCACCCGGGTGACGCGGTGTTCCAGCGAGGCGTATCCCGCCCGCAGGTCCTGCTCGGCGTCGAGGAGGTACGTACGGACGCAGCGCGCGATGTCGCTGTCGCGAAGAAGCATCGCGACGTTGAGGACGGTCCTGCGGGTGTGGAGCGTGAGCTGCGCATGCGCCTGTGGATAACTTTCACCCTGCCCTCCGTCCAATAGGGACATCATGTCCCTATTAAAAACACGCAGGTCAGAGCCGCGCAGCAGCCTCAGGCCGTTCTCCTCCAGCTCCGCGCGGTGGCGCTGGATCACCTTCTTGACGACCTCTGTGGATACTTCGAAGTACCGGGCCACGTCCTCGGTGCGGACGTGGATTCCGTCCGGGAGCATGACAAGGCTCTTCACCTTGTCGAGGACGTCGACGCGCCCCATCTGCTCGACGCGCAGCGCGCGCGATTCGAGCAGGGCGATTTCCGTGGGCATGAGCATGCCTTCCGATCGTGAAGCGACGGGGGACAGCCCTCTCCCCGGGCTTCAGGGGCGGAGGACGCTCACGGTTGCCACTGCTCCACGGCCGACCCGATGGGTGTCGCCCGTAGGCGTGTCCCACCGGCATCGGCAATCCACGAATTCACGAAAGCTCGACGTCTCGGATTCCAGTTGCCTCCACGCATCCGGAACAACGAACCGATATCCGTACAGTCACGCGTAATACTGTCCGACATGCGACAACCCCCGCCCATCGGACGGGGGTTGTCGCATCACAGGATGTCCGCGCTCACTCCTCGCCGGCGAGCTTCAGGGTGCGCAGCTTCTGGCCCGCGTACCAGGTCGCCACCACGGTGACCGCGATCAGCAGTACGGTCGCGAGCGGCAGTCCGACGTCGGAGGTGATGGCGCCGCCACCGCCGACCTTCTCCGCCAGCGCGAGGGACCACTGCTGGACACTGAGCGTGCGCGCACCGGGCACCAGGCTGCCGAAGAGGGCCTCCCAGACCAGGGCGTAGACGAGTCCGAGGACCACCGCGTGCCGGCTGACCGTGCCCAGCAGGAGGAACAGCGCACTGTAGGCGATCGAGGCGACCAGGGCGGCGATCGTGTAGGCCACCGCGATCTGCTGGCCGTTGCCGTTGAGGATCAGGCCCGCGATCATCGTGGGCACCGCGGAGAAGACCATCGTCACGGCGATCGCGACGATCAGCTTGGTGAAGATGATCGTCGGCCGGGTCACCGGCTTGGCCAGCAGGTAGACGATCGAGCCGTCGTCGATCTCCGGCCCGATGGCTCCGGTTCCGGCGATCACGCCGATCAGCGGCACCATCGTGGCGATGGCGAAGCCACCCAGCACATCCGAGGCGACCTGGTCATCGGCCCCCGCGAACATCCGGACCGCCACCGCGATGACCACCAGCAGTGCGGGCAGGATGAAGAGGATGGCGGCCCGGCGCCGGCCGAGCAGGGCCCGGTAGGTGAGCCGGGCGACTGTGGGGTCGTACATGACGTCACAGCTCCTTTCAGGCCACTACTCAGGCCGCTACGAGATAGGAAAAGACCGATTCGAGGGACTCGTCGGACGGCGAAACGGTCAGAAGGCGAATGCCCTGATCACGTGCGACCTTCGGCAGCAGCGTGGTGAACCGTCCGAAGTCGACCGCCTGGATGCGCAGGGCGTTCTCGCCCAGGTCCACCTCGATCCCGGCTGTCGACGGGTCCGCGATGAGCGCGGCGGCGAGCGCGCGGTCGTCGCTGGACCGGACGAGGTAGCGGTGCGGGCGGTCCGTCATCAGGCGGCGGATCTTCCGGAAGTCACCGGACGCGGCGTGCCGGCCGGCCACGATCACCTCGATGTGCGAGGCGAGCTGCTCGACCTCTTCGAGGATGTGGGAGGAGAAGAGGACCGTGCGGCCCTCCGCCCCCATCCGTCGCAGCAGTTCCATCAGCTGCATCCGCTGCCGCGGGTCCATGCCGTTGAACGGCTCGTCGAGCAGCAGCACGGACGGGTCGTGGACCAGCGCGGAGGCCATCTTCACGCGCTGGCGCATGCCCTTGCTGTACGTCGAGATCTTGCGGTCCTGCGCGTACTCCATCTGGACCGTGGCCAGCGAGGCGGCCGCCTCCGCGTCGCCCAGACCGTGCAGTTCGGCATTGGCCACCACGAACTCGCGGCCGGTCAGGAAGTCGTACATGCCCTCCCGCTCGGGCACGATGCCGATGTCCCGGTAGGCGGCCTCATTGCGCCAGATCGCCTTGCCGTCGAGGGTGACGGTGCCCGTGGACGGGGCGAGGAACCCGGCCATCATGTTGATCAGCGTGGACTTGCCGGCTCCGTTGGGACCCAGCAGACCGGTGACGCCCGGTCCCACGGTCATGCTCACGTCGTTGACGGCGACCACGTTGCCGAACCAGCGGGAGGTGTGGTCGATCTCGATGGTGGTCACAGCCCGACCCTCCGGTAGCGGCGCATCAGTACGGCGTACGAGCCGGCGACGAGCGCGAGAACAACGATCAGGTAGACCACTCCGGCACCGGCCCCCGGGCCTTCCCCTCCGGGGAAGGCGGAGTCGGCTCCGAGGAAGGCGGTCTGTACCCCGTCGATCAGCGTGATCGGCGAGAAGAGCCCCAGCCACGGGACGGCTCCCCCGGACCCCGTCGACCAGGCGATGCCCTGGACGGTGGAGACCGCACCGTAGGAGATGGTGAGTACGGCGATCACCGCGGCGACACCGAAGCCCCGGCGCGGGGTGAGCGCGGCCATCACGAGGCCGAGGCCGGCGAAGAGCACGGAGAGCAGCGCCACCGAGACCATTCCCTGGGCGAACCACTTGGTCTGGTCGCCGAAGTCGAACTTCCCCAGCAGGGCACCCGCGTAGAGGATGACGAGCGGGGCACCGGTGAGGACGAAGAGCGCGGAGGCCATGGCGGCGAACTTGGCGATGACGTAGTCGCCCCGTTCGATCGGCCGGGAGAAGTACAGCGGCACGCTCTTGAAGCGAAGATCCCTGGAGACCGACTGCGGTGCCTGCGAGGCCAGGAAAAGGCCGATGACCGCCTGCAGGAAGATCGCGTAGGAGGTGTACTTGACCGGCAGCTTCGTCGAGTCGGGGATGTTGATGGCCACCGCCACGATGATCGCGGCGACCAGGCACATCACGCCGAACAGCAGCATGGGCAGCACCTTGGACTTGGCAGAGCGGCCGAGCCCGAAGGAACCGCGCAGGGACTGCGAGTAGAGGGAGCGGCGCGCGTAGGCACGGCCGAGGCGGGGGCCGTCATAGGCGCGGTAGCCGATGTTGTGGATCCGGGAGGTCTCGCTCCCGATCGCGGCGCCGGTCTCAGTGCTCATCGCTACCGCTCCCCTTCTGCTGTACGGCTCCGGCGGCCACGGACGCGTGCTGCGCCACGGCCCGCGCTGCCGGGGCCTCTTCTGTACGGAAGACCTCGGCGATGTGGTGGCGGCGCTGTTCCATCCGGACGAGGCCGAGGCCGAGGGCGGCGACGCTGTCGCGGACGGTGTCGTACGTCTCCTCGCCGGTCGCCTCGATCAGCAGGATGTGGCCCGCACCCGGCAGCCCCTCCGCGTCCAGGCCGTCGAGGCCCACCAGCTTGATCCCCGTGTCCGTGAGGGCCCGGCGCAGCGCGTCGGTGCCGTCGGGGTGGGTGTCGCTGTCGGTGACCTCGACCGCGAGGGTCGTGGTGGTCTGGGTGAAGTCGCTGGTGGAGCTGGAGCGCAGGAGTGCTCCGCCGTCGATGACGACGACGTGGTCGCAGGTGCGTTCCAGTTCGCCCAGCAGGTGCGAGGTGACCAGGACCGAGATGCCGAAGTCGGTGTGCACGCGACGGATCAGGCCGAGCATCTCGTCGCGGCCGACCGGGTCCAGCCCGTTGGTCGGCTCGTCGAGGAGGACCAGCTGCGGGTCGTGGACCAGCGCCTGGGCCAGCTTCACCCGCTGCTTCATACCGGTCGAGTAGCCGCCGATGGGACGGTAGCGCTCCTCGTACAGCCCGACGTGGCGCAGGGTGTCCGCGGTGCGTTCGCGTGCCGCGGTGGGCGGCAGGCCGGACATCCGGGCCATGTGGACGACGAACTCGGTGGCCGAGACGTCGGGCGGCAGGCAGTCGTGCTCGGGCATGTAGCCGACCCGTTCCCGGATGGCGGCGCCGCTGGTCGAGACATCGAGCCCGAGCACCGCGGCCCGGCCCTCGGTGGCGGGAGACAGACCCAGCAGGATCTTGATCAACGTGGACTTGCCGGCTCCGTTGGCGCCCACCAGCCCGGTCACACCGGGGCCGATGTCCAAGGAGAGCCGGTCAAGAGCGGTCACCCGTGGGAACCGCTTGCTCAGGCTTTCGGTCGCAATGACAGTCACGTCAACGACGTTAGTGGCGCGGGCCACATCGGTCGTCAGACCTGGCGGCTGGATTCTCGTCAGACTCCAGATGTACGGACCCGTAGGGGGCCCCAGCAAGGAGGAGGCCTGCGCTCCGGATCCGGCTGCCGCGCCGGGGCGGGGAGGAGTTGTCCACAGGTCCGGCGGACCTCTTGACGTAGCCGCCGGACATTGTCACATTCATCAGTGTCACGTTACGGGCACGTACCGCACACGGCAGGGAACGGACGGTGGCATGGCTTCGCGAGTGATCGGCAAACAGGCCCCGGAGCTCCAGGGGTTCAGAGAAGTGCAACGCCTCGCGTACGCCTGCGCGGAAGCGGTCGCCGCCCGCCTGCGCCCGGGGGTGACCGAGCGGGAGGCGGCCCGGATGCAGCGCGAGTGGCTGAGCCGGCGCGGGGTGCGCGACTGGTTCCATCTCCCCTTCGCCTGGTTCGGGGACCGCACGGCGTTCACCGGCTTCAAGGTGCCGCTGCAGTTCTTCCCGACCGACCGGCGGCTGGAGCCGGGGATGCCGTTCATACTCGACATGGCGCCCGTGTACCGGGGATTCACCGCTGACGTCGGCTACTCGGGCTGCCTGGGGCTGAACCCGCTGCACGACAGGCTGCTCGCCGACCTGGAGGCGCACCGCGAGCTCATCCTGCGCGAGGTGCGCGAACGGCGCCCGCTGCGCGAGATATACGAGGACGTCGACCGCCTGATGATCAGGCAGGGTTACGCCAACCGGCACCGCGCGTATCCGTTCGGCGTCATCGCCCACAAGGTCGACCGGGTCACCGAACGACGCTGGTCACCAAGGGTGTTCGGATTCGGCAGCCAGTCTCTCAAGGGGCTGCTGAGCGACGCGGTCCACGGGCACCGGGAGGGCTGGTCGCCGCTCTGGAGTCCGTACCGCTTCTCGGCCCATCCGCCGCAGCCGGGGCTGTGGGCGGTCGAGCCCCATCTCGGATTCCGGGGTACCGGCGCGAAGTTCGAGGAGATCCTGGTCGTCACCGACTCACGGGATCCCGAGCAGAGCGCCTTCTGGCTGGACGACGATCTGCCGCATGTGCGGCGCTGGGCCGAGGAGAGGGTGGCGGCATGAGTCTGCTGGATCTGCCGGGGGCGCGCGAGCGCCGGGTGGCCACGGGCGGCATCGAGCTGTGCGTCGTCGAGCTGGGCGAGGCGACGCGTCCGACGATCGTGCTCGTGCACGGCTACCCGGACAGCAAGGAGGTCTGGACGCGGGTCGCGCGGCAACTGGCCGAGCGATGGCACGTCGTGCTGTACGACGTGCGCGGCCACGGCAGCTCGACGGCGCCCGTTCCGCTGCGTGGCGGTTTCACCCTGGAGAAGCTGACCGACGATTTCCTGGCCGTCGCCGACGCGGTGAGCCCGGACCGGCCGGTGCACCTGGTCGGTCACGACTGGGGTTCGGTCCAGGCCTGGGAGTTCGCCACGGTCAGCCGTACCGAGGGCCGGATCGCGTCCTTCACCTCGATGTCCGGTCCCTCCCTGGACCACTTCGGGCACTGGATCAAGCAGCGGATGGCCCGGCCCACTCCCCGCCGGGTCGGCCAGCTGCTGGGACAGGGCGCCAAGTCCTGGTACGTGTACATGCTGCATACCCCGGTCCTGCCGGAGCTCGCCTGGCGCGGGCCGCTCGGCAAGCGGTGGCCCGGCATCCTGGAGCGGCTGGAGAAGGTCCCGCCGGGTGACTACCCGACGGCCTCCCTTCCCGATGACGCGGCGCACGGGGCCTGGCTCTACCGCGACAACGTCCGGGCCCGGCTCCGCAGGCCCCGCGCCGACGCCTACGCGCACGTACCGGTCCAGCTGATCACACCGACGGGTGACATCTTCCTCTCGGAGCAGCTCTACGACGGACTCGACGCGTGGGTGCCGCAGTTGACCCGCCGCTCGCTGCCGGCCAAGCACTGGGTGCCGCGGACCAGGCCGGACCAGCTGGCCTCCTGGATCGACGAGTTCGCCGCCGCCAACGAGTCCGCCGCGCAGGGCGGCGTCCCGGTTGCGGACACCGCCCCGAAGGGTGCGCACGCGGAGCGGTTCGGCGGGCAGCTCGTCCTGGTGACGGGCGCGGCCGGCGGGATCGGGCGGGCCACCGCGTTCGCTTTCGCGGAGGCGGGTGCCCGGGTGGTGGCCGTGGACCGGGACGCGGACGGCGCGGCCCGTACTGCCGAACTGGCCAGGCTGATCGGCGCCCCGGCCGCCTGGGCGGAGACGGTCGACGTCAGTGACGAGGCGGCCATGGAGAAGCTGGCGGAGAAGGTCGCCACCGAGTACGGGATCGTCGACGTGCTGGTCAACAACGCCGGGATCGGGCTGTCCGGCTCGTTCCTGGACACGACCGTGGAGGACTGGAAACAGGTCCTCGACGTCAACCTCTGGGGTGTCATCCACGGCTGCCGGCTCTTCGGCAAGCAGATGGCCGAGCGCGGGCAGGGCGGCCATATCGTCAACACGGCCTCCGCAGCCGCGTATCAGCCGTCACGCGCGCTCCCGGCCTACAGCACGTCGAAGGCCGCCGTTCTGATGCTCAGCGAATGCCTGCGCGCCGAGCTCGCCGAGAAGTCGATCGGGGTCAGCGCGGTCTGCCCCGGCATCGTGAACACGAACATCACCGCGACCGCCCGTTTCGCCGGGACCGACGCGGCGGAGGAGCAGCGGCTGCGGAAGCGGACGAGCAAGCTGTACGGAGTCCGCAACTACCCGCCCGAGAAGGTCGCGGAGGCGGTCCTGCGGGCGGTTGTCCGCAATCAGGCCGTCGTCCCGGTGACGCCGGAGTCGCACGCGGCCCGCTTCCTGTCCCGGCTCAGCCCCGGGGCACTGCGCGGCATCGCCCGGCTGAAGCCGCCGCTGTGAGCGGCCCGGAGCCGTCGGCCGGGCGGCGGGCCGCGGAGTACCGCATCGAGGACCTGGCCCATGCAAGCGGTGCCACGGTCCGCACGATCCGCGCCTATCAGGACCGGGGGCTGCTACCGACTCCGGAGCGGCGGGGCCGGGCCAACGTGTACCGGGACACCCATCTCGCCCGGCTCCGGCAGATCGCCGACCTGCTGGACCGCGGCTACACCCTGGCCAGCATCAAGGAGTTGCTGGAGGCGTGGGACACCGGGCGGGGCCTCGGCGGAGTGCTCGGGCTCGTCGCGGAGGTCCACGGGCCGTGGACCGATGAGCGGGCGGACCGGATCACGCGGGCCGAGCTGGATGTGAGGTTCGGCGGCGCCCAGGACGAGCAGGCTGTCGCGGAGGCGGTGGACCTCGGCGTGCTGGAGCGGATCCCTGGCCGCGACGACGAGTTCCTGGTGCCGAGTCCCCAGGAGCTGTCGGTGGCCGTGGAGTTGCATGCGGCGGGCGTGCCGCTCAGTGCAATCTCCGGTCATCTGAGGGAGCTTCGGGGCCAGGTCGAGCAGATAGCCTCCCGCTTCCTGGAGTTCACGACCGAGCACGTCTTCGCCCGCTACCTCGGCCATCGGCCGCCGACCGACGCGGACGCCGCCGAAGCCGCCTCGCTGGTGCGCAGGCTCCGCCCGCTCGCCCAGCAGACGGTGGACGCCGAACTCGCGCGGGCGATGCGGACGTTCGCCACCCGACATCTGGAGCACCACCTCACCGCGGAGGAACCCTTCACCTCGGGAACCACCGCACATCCGCCGGTACCGATAGCGCTGCCGCCCGCGACAATCACGTCCGTGGAACGCCTCGTTGGCCGGAACCAGGCCGCCGCCTTCATCACCGCAGCCACCGAACGTGAGGTACAGAAGCGCACATTGGACACACTTACCTCATCTCACGCCAATACGGCTAAACTTGACCAAATGGATTAAAGCGTACGCCACTTGTCCACAGAAACGCCAAATTACCTGTGGATAACCTGAGTTGGCTGTGGATCAAACCTGTGCACGAAAATTGCCGCTGTGGATCCGGATCGAAATCCGGATGCGCCGGGGAAGGCGCCGCGGGCACCCTGAACCGATGGATGAAAGACGCACCGTGAAGGTGTCGAAGTACCTCTCGAAGCATCTGCGCCATCAGCCGGAACGGATCGGACTCCAGCTCGACGCACACGGCTGGGTGGCCATCGAAGAGCTGCTCCGGGCCACCGCCCGCCACCGCTTCCCGATCACCCGGGCCGAGCTCGACCAGGTGGTCGCCTCGAACGACAAGCAGCGATTCGCCGTCGAGGGCGGCCGCATCCGGGCGAGCCAGGGGCACACCGTCGACGTGGACCTGGACCTGCCGCCGGCCGAACCGCCCGCGTACCTCTATCACGGCACGGTCGGCCGGTTCCTGGACGCGATCCGGAGCGAGGGCCTGCGGCCGATGAACCGCACCCACGTACACCTCTCGCCGGACCGTGAGACGGCGACCCGCGTCGGAGCCCGGCGCGGCCGGCCCGTCGTACTGTCCGTGGACACCGGCGCGATGCACCTGGCCGGCCACACCTTCTGGGTCAGCGCCAACGGCGTCTGGCTCACCGACGCGGTGCCCCCGGAGTTCCTGCGCCTGCACCCGTCGCACGATGGATGGCGTCCATGATGAGCGGTACCTCCGTGGCAGCATCCCGGCCACATATAACGGCGAGTAGTCGATGCGATCTCGCTGCGGCCATGGGTGGGGTCTTCATTCCCCCCATCCGGTGAACCAGGAGGAATCGGTGACGCGGCGCCGTGCCTGAAACCGGATCCGAAGCACCGTAGGCTCGGTGCCATGGACTTTCGCCTCAGCACTGTCATCCTGCCCATCGACCGGTGGCACGAGGGAGGGCGCGCGAAGTGGCGGGCGGCTGAGGAGCTCGGGTTCCACGCCGCCTACACCTACGACCACCTGTCCTGGCGCACGTTCCGGGACGGGCCGTGGTTCGGGGCGCTGCCCACGCTGACCGCGGCGGCGACCGCCACCGAGCGTTTGCGTCTGGGCACCCTCGTGACATCGCCGAATTTCCGTCACCCGGTGACACTCGCCAAGGAACTGATCGCCCTCGACGACGTCTCGGGCGGGCGGATCACCCTGGGGATCGGGGCCGGTGGCACCGGATTCGACGCGACGGCGCTCGGCCAGGAGCCGTGGACGCCGCGTGAGAGGGCCGACCGCTTCGGGGAGTTCGTGCCTCTGCTCGACCGGCTGCTGACAGAGGACTCCGTCTCCTGGGAAGGCGACCACTACACGGCGTTCGAGGCCCGCACGATCCCCGGCTGCGTCCAGCGGCCCCGGCTGCCGTTCGCCGTGGCCGCCACCGGCCCGCGCGGGATGCGCCTCGCCGCCCGGCACGGGCAGGCGTGGGTGACCACAGGTGATCCGAAGCTCTACGAGAGCGGCACCCCCGAGCAGTCGGTGCAGGCCGTCCGCGGACAGATCGACCGGCTCACGGAAGCGTGCGCCGGTATCGGCCGCGATGTGAGCGAGCTCGACAAGATCATGCTCACCGGGTTCACCCCGGATCGCGGGAGCCCGCTTGAGTCCGTCGACGCGTTCGTCGACTTCGCCGGCCGTTATGCGGCCCTGGGGATCACCGAGATCGCGATTCACTGGCCCATCCCCGACTCGGACTTCGCCGCCGACCAGTCCGTCTTCGAGAAGATCGCCGTCGAGGCCGCCGCCCAGATCGGGTGAACGCCCTGCCCTCGCTCTGACCTCCCTCTGAGCCGTCGCCTCGCGGGCTGGACGCGGCCAGGGTCTTCCCTGCTCGGACGCTCGAACGAAGCCGAGGGCTGGGGGTTCGTACCGCCACCGCGGGCCCGGCATGATCCGGGCGAGAGGCCCCGGGGGCAGCCCAGGCAGCCCTCAGGCGTGGCTAGAGATCACGCGGACCTGTCATCCACCGGTTCACGTCTCCGTACGGCGGGGCCTGTGCCGCGAAGTCGAAGGTCCCGTGGTCGAGCACCTCACGGGCTGCCCGGACGAATCCGCCCAGCGCGGCCCGCGACAGGGTCGAACCGAGGCTGATCCGGCGCACCCCGCACGCCGCGAGCGCGGCCACGTCCAGCGCCGGCCGCTGGCTGCCCGCGAGGACGTTGACCGGCCGGCCGACCGAGGAGCACACGGTGCGCACCGCCTCGGCCGACGGCAGTCCGGGCGCGTACAGGACATGGGCACCCGCCTCCTCGTACGCCTGCAGGCGGCGGACGGTGTCGTCGAGGTCGGGGCGCCCGTAGAGGAAGTTCTCCGCCCGTGCGGTCACGGTGAACGGGAAGGGCAGGCCGCGCGCCGCCTCCACCGCCGCCGTCACCCGGTCCACCGCCTCCGCGAGCGGACGGACCGGGTCATCGGGAAGCCCGGTGGCATCCTCGACCGAGCCACCCACCAACCCCGCCTCCGCCGCCGCGCGAATGGTCTCGGCAACCCCCTCCGGGGTCTGCGCGAAACCGCTCTCCAGGTCGGCGGAGACCGGCAGCGGCGTCGCGGCGGCGATCTCCCCGGCGTTCGCGAGCACCATGTCGCGGTCCAGCAGATTCGCGCCGTCCGGCAGGCCGAGAGCGACGGCGAGACCCGCACTGGTCGTCGCCAGCGCCGAGAATCCGAGCCCGGCGAGAATCCGGGCGGTGCCCGCGTTCCACGGGTTGGGGATCACGAAGGGTTCGGGCCCGTTGTGCAGTTCCCGGAACGCGGCGCCCCTGGACTGCAGCTCGCTCAAAGACAGTTGCACTTTCACTCTCCCCATCAGGCAGGTCCTGGGAACCAGGCACGCGGATCGCCTCGGCAGGATGTCCAGTCCGGCTGTCGCGACGCAAGGCGGAACCCTTGGCATATGCCAGAGGGATACCACCTGCTCAGGGGCGTACCTACTCAGATGTGCGCCCCTACGCACGCCCGTGCACGCTGGTACGCGAGAATGGAACGGTGACCTCAGCTACCGATCACCCTCTCCCCGCCGTTCCCCGGCTGATCGCCACCGATCTGGACGGCACCCTCCTGCGCGACGACAAGACCGTCTCGGACCGTACGGTCGCGGCTCTCGCCGCCGCCGAGGAGGCCGGGATCGAGGTCTTCTTCGTCACCGGCCGCCCGGCCCGCTGGATGGGTGTCGTCAGCGACCACGTCCACGGCCACGGCCTGGCGATCTGCGCCAACGGCGCCGCCGTCGCGGACCTGCACGACGGCGGCCGGCTGCTGAAGGTCCGGGCCCTGGAGCGGGAGGCCGCCCTCGACGTCGTGCACACGCTGCGCACGGCCGCCCCCGGCACGTCCTTCGCTGTCGAGCTGACCACCGGTATCAACTACGAGCCGGCCTACCCTGCCTTCCACCTCGACCCCGGCGCCACCGTGGCCCTCGCGGAGAAGCTGCTCCATGAGGAGATGCCCGGCACCGGGGCCCCCGTGCTGAAGCTCCTCGCCCACCACAGTGAACTGGCCCCGGACGACTTCCTCGCCCTGGCCCGTACCGCCGCGGGCGACCGTGCCTCGTTCACCCGGTCCAGTCCGAGCGCCCTCCTGGAGGTCAGCGGTCCCGGCGTCTCCAAGGCCAGCACGCTGGAGCTGTGCTGCGCCGAGCGTGGCGTCTCGCCCGCCGAGGTCGTCGCGTTCGGTGACATGCCCAACGACGTGGAGATGCTGAGCTGGGCCGGCACCTCCTACGCGATGGGCAACGCGCACCCGGCCGCTCTGGCGGCGGCCACCGGCCGTACGGTCACCAACAACGAGGACGGCGTCGCGGTCGTCATCGAGCGGATCATCGCCGAGCGGGCACTGTCCCGCAGTGAGCACTGAACGAGTGTGCGCCGCCCGCACGACGGTGACCACTGACCGAACGCAGATCCCTTGCGCGACAGTGACCGCTGAACGAACGCGAACCCGCCCGCGCCGCAATTCGCACCAGCCCTCACAGCACCTGCCGTCACAGCACCGGCCGCCGCAGCACCGCCTTTCACAGCACCGGCCGTCACCCCACCGGGCCGTCACAGGGGTGCCTGCCAGACCACCGCCGTACCGCCGCCGTCCTCCCCCAGGCCGGGCCCGAACCAGCTGGCCCCGCCCAGCGACTCCGCCCGGCGGGCCAGGTTCCGCAGTCCGCTGCGCCGGCCGCCCGGCGGGATGCCCACGCCGTCGTCCGCGACCGTGAGCCGCACCGCGTCCCGCCCGTCGGGAAGCGTGGCGGTCGCGTCCACGACCACGTCGATCCGGGACGCCAAGGCATGCCGGAAGGCGTTGGAGAGGGCCTCCCGCAACGCCGCGATCAGGTTCTTCCCGGTCAGCTCGCCGACCAGCGCGTCGACCGCACCGACGAAGTGGTGCGACGGCTTGAAGCCCAGGGGGACCGCCGCCATGTTGATCTCGCGCAGCACCCGGGTGCGCAGCCTCGACGGCGCCTCGGCCGGTTCCTGCTGCAGCGCGAAGATGGCGGTACGGATCTCCTGGATCGTCACGTCCAGCTCGTCGACCGCCCGGCCGACGCCGGTCTGTACCTCCGGCACGTCCGACCGGCGCTGAGCGCTCTCCAGCATCATCCCGGTGGCGAAGAGCCGCTGGATGACCAGGTCGTGCAGGTCGCGGGCGATCCGGTCGCGGTCCTCGTAGACCGCGAGCCGCTCCCGGTCCCGCTGCGCCTCCGCCATCATCAGGGCCAGCGCCGCCTGCGAGGCGAACTGGGCGGCGAGGGTCCGTTCCGTCTCCGAGAACGGCCGGCCGCCCCTGGCACGCGGGGTGGCGAGCGCGCCGAGCACCCGGCCGCCGCTGTGCAGCGGAAGCAGCATGCTCGGCCCGAACCGGTCCGCCAGCGTGGTGATCATGCGGGGGTCGGTGGCCGAGTCGTCCACGAACACGGCCTCGCCGGCCAGCAGCATTCCCACCACCGGACTCTGCGCCGGGATGATCACCCCGAGCGCCCCGGTCGGCTCCGTCTCGGACACGGCGACGATCTCCAGTCCGCCGTCCTCCGCCGGCAGCAGCACGATCCCGGCGGCGGAGGCGGCGAGGTGGCGGGCCTGTTCGGCCACGACCGCGAGCGCGTCGTCGGCGTCCCCGCCGGAGAGCAGGGCGGTGGTCACGGCGACCGAGCCGTCGATCCACCGCTCACGCTGCCGGGCGGCCTCATACAGCCGGGCATTGCCGATGGCGATGCCCGCCTCTGTGGCCAGCACCCGCACCATGTGCAGGTCGTAGTCGGTGAACTCGCCCCCGCCGTCCTTCTCGGACAGATAGAGATTGCCGAAGATCTCGCCCTGCACCCGGATCGGTACGCCGAGGAACGTCCGCATCGGGGGGTGGCCCGGCGGGAATCCGGCGAACCGCGGATCGGCCGTCAGATCCGCGAGCCGCACGGGGCGGGGGTCGTGGATGAGTGCGCCGAGCAGACCCCGTTGTCCGTCCGGCCGGTGGCCGATCTCGCGCGCCACCGGCTCCGGCACTCCATAGGTGACGAAGTCCGAGAGACCCTTGCCCTCCTCGTCCACGACTCCGATGGCCGCGTAGCGGGCATGGGCCAGTTCGGCCGCCGTCTCGCAGATCCGGTCGAGGGTCGTGTGCAGTTCGAGCCCTGTGCCGACGGAACGCATGGCTTCCAGCAGCTGCGGTACGCGGGCGGTGAGTTCGGTGGACAGGCCCCGCAGACTGCGGGTCGCCTCCGTCGCCGCTTCGAGCGGCCCCTCCGGGCGCGCGGTGTGCTCGGGGTCCTCGGGGTCCTCGGAACGCGCCGATTCCTTCGCCTGCTCCTGGTACTTCGGGTCCTTCGAGTCCTTCGGGCCCTGCTCTGACATACCCAGAGCGTAGTTAGTCCCTTTTGTTGGGGAAAGTCGAAGCCCGGCGCGGCCTCATCAGACCCGCACGCCCGGCGATGCTCCCGCCGGCTCCCTCACCGTCTCGCGCTCGCGCGCCAGCATCCGGCTCAGCGGACCGTCCACCGCCATGAGAGCCGCGTACGGGCCACGCTGCACCACCGCCCCCGCGTCCAGGACCACCACCTCGTCGACCGCGTCCAGGCCTTCGAGCCGGTGGGTGATCAGCACCGTCGTGCGCCCCCGGGTGGCCGCCAGCAGGTCGGCCGTCAGGGCGTCGGCGGTCGGCAGGTCGAGGTGCTCCGCGGGCTCGTCCAGAACGAGCACGGGGAAGTCCGCCAGCAGCGCCCTGGCCAGAGCGAGCCGCTGCCGCTGCCCCCCGGAGAGGCGGGCGCCGTGCTCACCGACGAGGGTGTCCAGCCCGTCCGGCAGCGCCTCGGCCCAGTCGAGCAGCCGGGCCCGTGCGAGGGCGTCGCGCAACTCCGCGTCGGTCGCTCCGGTACGGGCGAGGCGCAGGTTCTCCCGGATGGAACTGTCGAAGATGTGGGCGTCCTGGGCGCACAGCCCGACGAAACGCCTCACCGTGTCCCCGTCCAGCGCGGACGCCTCCGCACCGCCGATCCGGTACGTCCCCGCCCGCGCGTCCAGGAAGCGGAGCAGGACCTGGGCAAGCGTGGTCTTCCCGGAACCCGAGGGACCGACGACCGCGATGCGCTTGCCGGCCTCCAGCGTGAGGTCCACGCCGGCCAGCGCGTCCTGCTCCGCTCCCGCGTACCGGGCCGTCAGCCCCCGCACCTCCAGCGGGAAGGGCGACGCGGGCGCCTCGGCAGGGGCGGCGGGTTCGCGCACCGGCACCGGGGCGTCGAGCACCTCGTACACCCGCTCCGCGCTGCGCTTGACCCGTTGCCGGTACTGGACGGCCAGCGGGAGACCGGTGACGGCCTCGAAGGCGGCCAGCGGGGTGAGGACGACGACGGCGAGCTCCACCCCGGCCAGCCGCCCGTCTGCCACCGCGGGGAGGGCGACGAGGGCAGCGGCGACCACGGTGAGGCCGCCGATCAGCGCGGTGAGCCCGCCGCCGAGCGCGGTGGCGGTCGCCGCCCGGGAAGCGATCCGGGTGAGGACGCCGTCGGCCTCCCGGGTCCTGGCCGAGCGTCCGGGCAGCGCTCCCGCGACGGTCAGTTCGGCCGTCCCGCCGAGCAGATCGGTGATCCGCGTCGCCAGATCGGCGCGGGCGGGCGCCAGCCGGCGCTCGGTGCGCCGGGCGCAGGCGCCGCTGACGAGCGGGACCCCGACCCCGGCGAGCAGCAGTCCGGCGGCGAGCACGACGCCCGCCTCCGGCAGCAGCCAGCCGGTGAATCCGGCGGCCGCCGCGCCGACGAGGAGCGCGGTTCCGGCGGGCAGCAGCCAGCGCAGCCAGTAGTCCTGGAGGGCGTCCACGTCGGCGACGAGCCGCGAGAGGAGATCCCCGCGCCGGGTCCGGCGCAGTCCTGCGGGCGCGATGCGCTCCAGGCCTCGGTAGACGTCGACGCGCAGCGCGGCGAGCATCCTGAGCACCGCGTCGTGCGAGACGAGGCGTTCGGCGTAGCGGAAGACCGCCCGTCCGATGCCGAAGGCGCGGGTCGCCGTGACCGCGACCATCAGGTAGAGCACCGGGGGCTGTTCGGAGGCGCGGGAGATGAGCCAGCCGGAGACGGCCATGAGGCCGACCGCGGAGCCCAGCGCGAGGCTGCCCAGCAGCAGGGCGAGCGCGAGCCGGCCGCGCTGTGCCCCGGCGGCCTCCCTGACCCGGGCCAGCACATGCCCGGTCCGGGCCGCGGTGTCCCGCAGCACGTCGGGCTCCCGCGCCGCCTCGCCGCCGATCAGGTCGTCGGGGGCAACGGCCGGACGCGGCACCGCGGCGGCGACAGCGGCCCCGGCAGGTCCGTCCGTCGCGCCCGGCTCCAGCGTCACCACCCGGTCGGCGACCGAGAGGAGCGCCGGCCGGTGCACCACCAGCAGCACGGTCCGCCCGGCCGCCAGTCGGCGTACCGCCTCGACGATGCCCGCCTCCGTCTCACCGTCCAGGCTCGCGGTCGGCTCGTCGAGCAGCAGCACCGGCCGGTCGGCGAGGAACGCGCGGGCGAGCGCGAGACGCTGCCGCTGTCCGGCGGAGAGGCCCGCGCCGTCCTCCCCGAGAAGGGTGGCGGCACCGTCCGGCAGGGCCGCCACGAATTCGTACGCCCCGGCGTCGCGCAGCGCGGCCGTCACCGCGCTGTCGTCCGCATCCGGCCGGGCCAGCCGTACGTTCTCCGCGATCGTCCCGGCGAAGAGGTGCGGGCGCTGCGGGACCCAGGCGATCCGCTCCCGCCAGCGTTCGGGGGAGAGGTCCGCCAGGTCGGTTCCGCCGATCCGCACCCGCCCCTCGTCGGGTGCGGCGAATCCCAGCACCACGTTCAGCAGGGTGGACTTGCCCACGCCGCTCGGACCGACCAGGGCGACGGTCTCCCCCTCCTCCACCACCAGCGAGGCCCCGGCGAGCGAGGGCTCGGTGCGCCCCGCGTGCCGGACGGTCACATCCCGCAGCTCCAGCCGAAGGGACGGGGGAACCTCCCGGGTACCGCCCGCGGGCGGCTCGGTCTCCAGGACCGAGAAGATCTCCTCCGCGGCCGAGAGGCCCTCGGCGGCGGCGTGGTACTGCGCCCCGACCTGCCGGAGCGGCAGATAGGCCTCCGGCGCGAGGATCAGCACCACCAGTCCGGTGTAGAGGTCGAGTTCGCCGTGGACCAGCCGCATGCCGATGGTGACGGCGACGAGGGCCACCGAGAGCGTCGCCAGCAGCTCCAGGGCGAAGGACGACAGGAAGGCGATCCGCAGCGTGCGCACGGTCGCCTGCCGGTACTGGGACGTGATGGTGCGGATGGACTCGGCCTGGGCCTTGGCCCGGCCGAAGACCTTCAGCGTCGGCAGCCCGGCGACCACGTCGAGGAAGTGGCCGGAGAGCCGCGAGAGCAGCCGCCACTGGCGGTCCATCCGAGACTGGGTCGCCCAGCCGATGAGGATCATGAAGAGGGGGATGAGGGGCAGGGTGACGACGATGATCGCCGCCGAGATCCAGTCCTCCGTGACCACCCTGGCGAGCACCGCCACCGGCACCACCACGGCGAGCCCGAGCTGCGGCAGATACCGCGCGAAGTAGTCGTCGAGCGCGTCGATGCCCCGGGTGGCCAGCGTCACCAGCGAGCCGGTGCGCTGCCCGCTCAGCCACTCCGGGCCCAGCGCGGCCGCCCGGTCGAGCAGCCGGCCGCGCAGCTCCGACTTGACGGCCGCACCGGCCCGGTGGGCGGCCAGTTCGGTGAGCCAGGAGACCAGGGCCCGGCCGACCGCGACCGCCGCGAGCAGCAGGAGTGGCGTACGCAGTCCGGACCCGGTGAGCCCGTCCTCGAATCCACCCACCACCACTTCGGCGACGAGCATGGCCTGGGCGATGACCAGCGCCGCTCCGGCCACGCCGAGTACCACCACAGCCACCAGGAAGAGGCGGGTGGCACGGGCGTGGCGGAGCAGGCGCGGGTCGATCGGTTTCACGTGAAACACCCCATGGGACTCGGCTCGGTCAGAAAGGCATTCACTGCGTTCCGTGCGGTGCGTGCCTTGCGTGCGGCACGTGCGGCGCACGCACCGCACGCAGCACGCTCAGTGCGCGTCGGCGATGTGGTGCGTACCGATCCGCTTGCGGAACACCCAGTAGGTCCAGCCCTGGTACAGCAGCACCACAGGAGTGGCGATCCCCGCGCACCAGGTCATGATCTTCAGCGTGTACGGGGTGGACGAGGCGTTGGTGACCGTGAGGCTCCAGGCATCGTTCAGCGAAGACGGCATGACGTTCGGGAAGAGCGTCAGGAAGAGCATCGCGACCGCGGCCGTGATGGTCACACCGGAGAGGGCGAAGGACCATCCCTCACGGCCCGCCGCGACCGCGCCGATCGCCCCCACCAGGGAGACCACGGCGATGATCATCGCGATCAGGCTCCAGCCGTCACCGTTGTCGGCCTGGGTCCAGATCAGGAAGCCCAGAGCCAGCACCGCGGTGACCGCACCCAGCTTCAGGGCCAGCGAGCGAGCCCTGACCCGGATGTCGCCGACCGTCTTGAGCCCCGCGAACACCGTCCCGTGGAAGGTGAAGAGGGAGAGCGTGACCAGCCCGCCGAGGATCGAGTACGGATTGAGCAGGTCCCAGAAGTTGCCCACGTACTCCATGTCGGCGTCGATCTTCACACCGCGCACGATGTTCCCGAAGGCCACGCCCCAGAGGAGGGCGGGGATCAGCGAGGTCCAGAAGATCGCGTTCTCCCAGTTGTTCTGCCACTTCTCCTCGGGCCGCTTCGCCCGGTACTCGAAGGCGACACCGCGCACGATCAGGCAGAGCAGGATGATCAGCAGCGGCAGGTAGAAACCGGAGAACAGCGTGGCGTACCACTCGGGGAACGCGGCGAAGGTCGCTCCGCCCGCGCTGAGCAGCCAGACCTCGTTGCCGTCCCAGACGGGCCCGATCGTGTTGATCAGGACCCGTCGTTCCTTGCGGTCGCGGGCCAGCAGCTTGGTGAGCACACCGATTCCGAAGTCGAATCCCTCCAGGAAGAAGTAGCCGATCCAGAGGACGGCGATGAGCACGAACCAGACGTCGTGGAGTTCCATCTCTCGGCTCCTGCGCTCTCAGTAGGAGAAGGCCATGGGCCGGTCGGCGTCGTCATGGTCGCCGCCGATCCTGGTGGGCGGGTTGAGGTCGTCGTCCGTGAGCTCCGGGGGCCCGGCCTTGATGTACTTCACGAGCAGCTTGACCTCGACCACGGCGAGTGCCGCGTAGAGCAGGGTGAAGAGGATCATCGAGGTGAGCACCTCGCCCTGCGAGACACCGGGGGAGACCGCGTTACGGGTCTGGAACACGCCGTAGACGACCCAGGGCTGGCGGCCCATCTCGGTGAAGATCCAGCCCCAGGAGTTGGCGATCAGCGGGAAGAGCAGGGTCCACAGGGCGACGATCCAGTAGCACTTGGCGAGCTTGGGGCTCAGCGCCTTGTTCTTGAACAGGACCAGATGCGGCACTTCGTCCTCACCGGTCCGCATCCCCGGTGGCAGCATGAACTTCTTCCGGGTCAGCCACAGTCCCAGGATGCCGAGGGCGAAGGACGCCATCCCGAAGCCGATCATCCAGCGGAAACTCCAGAAGGCGACCGGGATGTTGGGCCGGTAGTCGCCGGGCCCGTACTTCTCCTGCTCGGCCTTGTTGATGTCGTTGATGCCGGGGACGTAGGAGTTGAAGTTGTCGTCGGCGAGGAAGGACAGTATTCCGGGGATCGAGATCTCGACGGAGTTGTGGCCCTTGCTGACGTCTCCGTACGCGAAGATCGAGAAGGGCGCGGAGTTCTGGCCGTCCCACAGTGCCTCTGCCGCCGCCATCTTCATCGGCTGCTGCTTGAACATCACCTTGCCCAGCTGGTCACCGCTGACGGCGGTGAGCAGACCGGCGACCACCACGGTGATCAGCCCCAGCCGCAGCGAGGTCCGCATCACCGGGATGTGCTTCTTGCGGGCCAGGTGGAAGGCGGCGATGCCGACCATGAACGCGCCGCCGACCAGGAAGGCCGCCGTGATGGTGTGGAAGAACTGGGCGAGCGCGGTGTTCTGGGTGAGCACGTGCCAGAAGTCGGTGAGCTCGGCGCGTCCGCGTTCCTTGTTGATGCGGTAGCCGACCGGGTGCTGCATCCAGGAGTTGGCCGCCAGGATGAAGTACGCGGAGAGGATGGTGCCGAGCGAGACCATCCAGATGCAGGCGAGATGGATCTTCTTCGGCAGCTTGTCCCAGCCGAAGATCCACAGCCCGATGAAGGTCGACTCGAAGAAGAACGCGATCAGCGCCTCGAACGCCAGCGGGGCTCCGAAGATGTCCCCGACGAACCGCGAGTAGTCGGACCAGTTCATGCCGAACTGGAACTCCTGGACGATGCCGGTGACGACGCCCATGGCGATGTTGATCAGGAAGAGCTTTCCCCAGAACTTGGTGGCCCTGAGGTACTTCTCCTTGTTGGTCCGCACCCAGGCGGTCTGCAGGCCGGCGGTGAGCGCCGCGAGAGAGATCGTCAGGGGAACGAAGAGGAAGTGGTAGACGGTGGTCGTTCCGAACTGCCATCGCGCCAGGGTCTCCGGCGCCAGAGCTAGCTCCACGTCGTCTTCTCCTTACGTCGCCGTAGTTTCACCGGCAGTTTGTCCTTTAAATCCGACTGATCATGGGAGGAACCAGGACACGCTTGTGAACGCGTTCACATTCACAAGCAATTATGGCGCACACACTTTCGGGATCTTCGGGGGGGGTACCCCCTTCGGGCACCAGCGGCCATTCCCCTCGAAGCGGACACGCCCGCTCCGGCCCGAATGCCACTCCCCGCGCCCCGGACACGCGAACGGGCCCCGCACCTCGCGCACGAGATACGGGGCCCGACAGGCTGGTCCCGGGGGCTGCACTTCCCGGGGGGCTGGACTTCCCCGGGCTGGACTTCCCCGGTGGGCTACAGCTCCTTGCGGTACGCCTCCGCCACCTTCAGGAACAGGTCGTTCGCCTCGTCCTCACCGATCGTGACCCGCACTCCCTCGCCCGCGAACGGCCGGACCACCACACCGGCCTTCTCGCAGACCGCGGCGAAGTCGACGGTACGGTCCCCCAGCCGCAGCCAGACGAAGTTCGCCTGGGACTCCGGCACCGTCCACCCCTGCCCCACCAACGCCTTGTGCACCCGCTCCCGCTCGCACACCAAAGAGCCCACCCGGCCCAGGAGTTCGTCCTCGGCACGCAGCGAGGCAACCGCCGCGTCCTGGGCGAGCTGGCTCACGCCGAACGGCACCGCCGTCTTGCGCAGCGCGGCCGCCACCGGCTCGTGGGCCACCGCGAAGCCGACCCGCAGCCCCGCCAGCCCGTAGGCCTTGGAGAACGTCCGCAGCACCGCCACATTGGGCCGGTCCCGGTAGATCTCGATGCCGTCCGGCACGTCCGCGTCGCGAATGAACTCCTTGTACGCCTCGTCCAGCACGACGAGCACATCGCCCGGCACCCGGTCCAGGAAGCGCTGCAGCTCGGCCCTGCGCACCACGGTGCCGGTCGGGTTGTTCGGGTTGCAGACGAGGATCATCCGGGTCCGGTCCGTGATCGCGTCCGCCATCGCGTCCAGATCGTGCACCTCACCGCTGGTCAGCGGCACCTTCACCGACGTCGCGCCGCTGACCTGGGTGATGATCGGGTACGCCTCGAAGGAGCGCCAGGCGTAGATGACCTCGTCGCCCGGACCCGAGGTGGCCTGGAGCAGCTGCTGCGCCACACCGACGGAGCCGGTGCCGGTGGCCAGGTGCGAGACCGGCACACCGAAACGGTCGGACAGCTCGTTCATCAGGCCGGTGCAGGCCAGGTCCGGGTAGCGGTTGAAGTGGGCGGCGGCTGCCATCGCGGACTCCATCACCCCCGGCAGCGGCGGATACGGGTTCTCGTTGGAGGACAGCTTGAACGCGGCCGGTCCGTCCGCCGCGGCCGGCTTGCCCGGCACATAGGCGGGAACGCCGTCCAGCTCGGCACGCAACTTGGGGCTCGTCTCGCTCACCGCGGGTCCTCCTCGACCGTCCGTACACATCAATACTGCTCACCTTATGAGGATTGGGCGCCGCTGCGAATGGCAGGACCGGGGATTCGTCCGGTGGGCCCCGGAATGAGGGGGAGCGCTCCTCCCCCTGGCGCGCGCCGGTGGCTCACTCCGTGGCGCGCGTCCCCCGAAGAGGTGAGTTGAGACCTCTTCGAGACATCACACCTACGACAGGCCCATCCGGTCCGACACCCGACACATGATGGTCCTGACCGATAACACCCTTGGTTACCAAGGGCATTGGCATTAAATGATCATGCAGAAACGTGACTGTCAACGCGTGCATATGCGATCGGACCAACTGCCCGTGCGAGCCCTACTATCGGCTCGCCATGACAGCAGCAGGGAAGCACCAGGTGAGCCGGACGGAGACCCCCCGGCGCGGCGGCAGGCGGGGACGAGCAGGCATCCGGGATGTGGCCGCCGCCGCCGGAGTCTCCATCACGACCGTCTCCGACGCGCTCAACGGCAAGGGCAGGCTCCCGGACGCCACCCGCCGCCATGTCCGCGAGGTCGCCGAGCGCCTGGGCTACCGCCCTTCCGCCGCGGCCCGAACCCTCCGTACCGGCAAGTCCGGCCTGATCGGCCTGACCGTGACGACCTACGGGGACGAACCCTTCACCTTCACCGAATTCGCGTACTTCGCGGAGATGGCCAGAGCGGCCACCTCCGCCGCGCTGGCCCGCGGCTACGCCCTCGTCATCCTGCCCGCCACCTCACGCCACGACGTCTGGTCGAACGTCGCCCTCGACGGCACCGTCGTCATCGACCCCTCCGACCAGGACCCGGTCGTCACCGAACTCGTCCGCCAGGGGCTGCCCGTCGTCTCCGACGGCCGGCCGGCCGGGACCCTCCCGGTCACCGCCTGGGTGGACAACGACCACCGGGCCGCCGTGCTCGACCTCCTCGACCATCTCGCCGCCGCAGGGGCCCGCCGTATCGGGCTGCTCACCGGCACCACCACGGACACGTACACCCGGCTGTCCACCACCGCGTACCTCCACTGGTGCGAGCGGGTCGGCCAGGACCCGGTGTACGAGTCCTATCCCGCCCACGACCCGTGCGCGGGCGCGGTGGCCGCCGACCGCCTGCTGGCCCGTCCGGACCGCCCTGACGCCGTCTACGGGCTCTTCGACCCCAACGGCACCGATCTGCTCGCGGCGGCCCGCCGGTACGGTCTGCGCGTCCCTGAGGACCTGCTGCTGGTCTGCTGCAGCGAGTCCACCGTCTACGCGACGACCGAACCGCCCATCACCACCCTCTCGCTCAAACCGCGCAGGATCGGTACGGCGGTCGTGCAGCTGCTCATCGACGCCATCGAAGGCGTCGAGCACGACGGCCCGGTGGAGCAGGTGATACCGACGGAACTCATCGTCCGGACCTCCTCCCAACGCCGTCCGCCCCGCACCACGGTCAGCGCGCCGCGCTCTCCGGCAGGGGATTGATCAGACCAATTGGGATCAATCGACCAACGAACCCGGCGTGCGTTCGGATTCACCACCCCTGGTGCGTCACAGAGCACGATTCGCATTCCTATGATGGGCGGACGACACCGCGGACCGCCCCGACCAGCAGGGCCCGTCAGGTGTACGGCGGCGCGACGGTGGTGGAGGGGTCGATGACACAGGGGGCCGGTCAGGAACCAGCGGTGCGGACGGCGACGTTGCGCGACTTCCGCGTACCGCCCTATGCGCAGTCCCCGGCACCGCCGGCGTCTCCGCACCCGGGCAACGCCTTCCCTGAGGGCGAGGCGCCGGAGGGGTACACCCCCACCGCGCGCGACCTTCCGGTGATCACCCGCGAGGCCACCGTCCAGGTGCGGGCCGTTCCCGAACCGCGGCCCGCCCAGGATCCGGAGCTCGGGCCGCTGTACGTGGTCGGTGACGTCCACGGCTATCTGGACGAGCTGTACGCCGCCCTCACCGAACAGGGCCTGATCGACGGTGACGGCAACTGGTCCGCGGGCAACGCACGGCTCTGGTTCCTCGGTGACTTCACCGACCGGGGGCCCGACGGCATCGGCGTCATCGACCTCGTGATGCGGCTGTCCGCGGAGGCCGCGGCCGCCGGCGGCTACTGCAAGGCCCTGATGGGCAACCACGAGCTGCTGCTCCTCGGCGCCAAGCGGTTCGCCGACACCCCGGTGAACTCGGGCGCGGGCACCGCCACCTTCCAGGCCGCCTGGCTGCTCAACGGCGGCCAGAAGAGCGACATGGAGCGGCTCCAGGACGTCCACCTCCAGTGGATGTCCCGGCTCGACGCGGTCGTCGAGGAGGACGGGCATCTGCTGATGCACTCGGACACCACGGCCTACCTCGACTACGGCACCACCATCGAGGACGTCAACGACACGGTGCACGCCATCCTGACGCGCAACGACGCCGACGAGTGCTGGGACCTCTTCCGCAAGCTCACCAAGCGCTTCGCCTTCCGCGACGAATCGGGCCCGCAGGCCGTCCAGCAGCTGATGGCGGCCTACGGCGGCCGGCGCGTCGTGCACGGCCACAGCCCCATTCCGTATCTGCTCGGCGAGGTCGGTTCCGAGGACGGCGAGGACAGTGCCGGACCTCTGGTGGACGGCCCGCACGTGTACGCGGACGGGCTCGCCATCGCCATGGACGGCGGAGTGACCATGGCCGGAAGGCTACTGGTCGTCCAACTCCCCCTGCATGACTGACGCTCTTCGGGGAAGACGCATCAACGACCTGACCGTGCCGACCACTGGGCCTATTTCCGGAAACCCCCTGTCACCCTGTGCCGTGGGCGCTCTACCATCGGCGTACCAGTAGCAGGCTCTCCTCCGTTTCCGCCCGACTGCCCGGTTGAATCGGGCACACAGGCCCTACGGAGCATCGGGGGATGCACATGAACAGCGCTCCGCACCTGCTGACCGAGGACCGCCCCGAGTACGAGCGGATCCTCGACGACGCGCTGCGTCACGCCCATGAACGACCAGATCTGGCCGCAGTCGGCGAACGGCTCAACCCGGTCCAGCTGCGCACCATGGCGATGGCCGCCACCGCTCTGATCACCGCCACGGCCGCCACCGAGTACGAGCACTACGTCAAGGCCCGCGAGGAGCTGCGGGCCGCCACGGCCGACCCCGGTCAGGACGCCGTCGGCCTCATCGGCACCGACGGGCCCGACGGATCGGGGGCCGGCCTCGGAGCTGTCGTCACCGTGCTGGCCCCGGTGCTGGCGGGCACGGCCGCAGTGATCTTCCTGCTGGTCGGCTACATCCTGAAGATGCTCAGCCCACCGCCGTCCTTCGCGGGGACCATGGTGAGCGTCGGCTGGGTCTTCGTGGCGCTCACCGCCGCCGCCATCCTGATCGCCGCCGTCGGCCTGCTCGTCGCCGCGCTCCGCAACGGCTCCACGTCGCTGGCCGCCGACGATCCCGGCGAGGAACTGCCCGAGGACGTGGCGAGGGCCAGGGAGGCCTGGCGGCACGCGCTGCTGGAACGCGGCATCCTGCCGTTCCTGCGGGACGCGCTGGCCGACCCGGGCGCCGCTCCCGCGGCCCGTACCCCGTACCCCTCGGCCAACCGCATCCCGAAGATCGGCTACAGCAGGCCGGATTTCTCCAGCCCGGACGACGGCCCAGCCGCCGCGCCCCGGCCGACCTTCACCAGCCCGGACTTCACCAGCCCCGATTTCGGCGGACCGGAACACGAAATGGACTGACCGGGTCCGAGGGGGGAGCGCGGGCGCGTCGTACCACCCGGCGCGAGCCTGCCGGTACGACGCGCCCGCCGGTACGACGCGCCCTGCCTCAGTCCGCGATCGGCAGGTAGACCCGGTTGCCCGCGGCCGCGAACTCCTTGGACTTCTCCGCCATGCCCGCCTCGATCTCCGCCTGCGAACCGCCGTGCTCACGCCGGATGTCGTGCGAGATCTTCATCGAGCAGAACTTCGGACCGCACATCGAGCAGAAGTGCGCCGTCTTCGCCGGCTCGGCCGGCAGCGTCTCGTCATGGAACTCCCGCGCCGTGTCCGGGTCGAGCGCCAGATTGAACTGGTCCTCCCACCGGAACTCGAAGCGGGCGTCCGACAGCGCGTCGTCCCACTCCTGCGCCCCCGGGTGCCCCTTGGCGAGGTCCGCCGCATGGGCCGCGATCCTGTAGGTGATGACGCCCGTCTTCACGTCGTCCCGGTTGGGCAGGCCCAGGTGCTCCTTGGGCGTGACGTAGCAGAGCATCGCCGTCCCCCACCAGGCGATCATCGCGGCGCCGATGCCCGAGGTGATGTGGTCGTACGCCGGAGCGACATCGGTGGTCAGCGGGCCGAGGGTGTAGAACGGCGCCTCCTCGCAGATCTCCTGCTGGAGGTCGATGTTCTCCTTGATCTTGTGCATCGGGACGTGCCCCGGACCCTCGATCATCGTCTGGACGCCGAACCGCTTGGCGACGGTGTTCAGTTCGCCGAGCGTGCGCAGTTCGGCGAACTGCGCCTCGTCGTTGGCGTCCGCGATCGACCCCGGGCGCAGCCCGTCGCCCAGCGAGTACGTCACGTCGTAGGAGGCGAGAATCGCGCAGAGCTCCTCGAAGTGCTCGTACAGGAACGACTCCTTGTGGTGCGCGAGGCACCAGGCGGCCATGATCGAGCCGCCCCGGGAGACGATGCCGGTCTTGCGACGGGCCGTCAGCGGCACGTACGGGAGGCGTACGCCGGCGTGGACCGTCATGTAGTCGACGCCCTGCTCGGCCTGCTCGATGACGGTGTCCTTGTAGATCTCCCAGGTCAGCTCCTCCGCCCTGCCGTCGACCTTTTCGAGTGCCTGGTAGAGGGGCACGGTGCCGATCGGCACCGGGGAGTTGCGAAGTACCCACTCACGGGTGGTGTGGATGTTGCGGCCGGTGGAAAGGTCCATGACCGTGTCGGCGCCCCACTTGGTCGCCCAGGTCATCTTGTCCACCTCCTCCTCGATGGAGGACGTCACCGCGGAGTTGCCGATGTTGGCGTTCACCTTCACCAGGAACCGCTTACCGATGATCATCGGCTCGATCTCCGGGTGGTTGACGTTGGCCGGCAGCACGGCCCGGCCCGCGGCGATCTCCTCGCGCACCACCTCGGGCGTGACGTTCTCCCGGATCGCCACGTACTCCATCTCCGGGGTGATCTCGCCGCGCCGGGCGTACCCGAGCTGGGTCACCGGGCGCCCGTCCCGGCTGCGCCGCGGCTGGCGCGGGCGGCCGGGGAAGACCGCGTCCAGATTGCGCAGCCCGCCGCGCGGCGAGGTGTGCTTGAGCCCGTCGTCCTCGGGACGCGCGGCGCGGCCGGCGTACTCCTCGGTGTCACCGCGGGCGATGATCCAGTTCTCCCGCAGCGGCGCGAGTCCGCGGCGGACATCGGTGTCGATGGCGGGATCGGTGTACGGCCCCGACGTGTCGTACAGCGTCACGTCCTTGCCGTTGGTGAGGTGCACCTGACGGACCGGCACCCGGAGGTCCGGGCGCGAGCCCTGGACGTACCCCTTGTGCCACCCGATGGACTTACTGGCCTTGTCGCTCGGACCGGTCTTGTCGCTCCGACCGCCCTCGTCGTTCTGACTGGAGGCAGGCATGCGTGCATCCGCTGTGGTCATGAGACCTACTCCCTACGCCGGCATTACCCGGTAACAGGTTCGGCGGTCGGCGCAGCTTGTCCCGTACGGATGTACGGAGATCAGCGCCCTCTCAGCCCGGTGCTCCGAGCTCCCGCGTGTGCAAAGGTGCCACCACGCTAACGCCCTGACGGGTGTGCTGAACAGTGGGCCCCGCTCGTCTTGCGATGATCGGCCGGTGACGTCCCCCCATAGCGTTCCCGAGCAGCCGTCCCCTCAGCACAACCACGCCCACGCCCACAGCCACGCGCACGGCCCCGCCGCACCCGTGTCCAAGCACCTGCGCAAGGTGATCGCCGCCGTACTGATCCCGTTCGCGGCCGCGGTCGCCGTCGGGCTCGTGGTGCTCTGGCCCGGTGGTGCGCCGGCGCACGAACGAACCGGTGTCGGCTTCGACCGGCAGACCCAGCAGGCGAAGGTGGTGAACGTCGACAAGGTCGACTGCAAGGACGTGAACGCGGCCCAGCTGCCCGTCGATGGCGAGACCCCGCCGGCGAAGGACCCGGCGACCGGCGGCGGGACCGCACTCTGCGAGAAGGCCGCGGTCGAGGTCACGAGCGGCAAGGACAAGGGGCGCACCTTCATCGAGGTGGTCCAGCCCGGCGCACCGCGACAGCTGCGGAAGGGGCAGGAAGTGGTGGTCGCGTACGCCCCCGACGCGCCCCATGACCTCCAGTACTCCGTGACGGACGTGAACCGGAAGTTCCCCATGGCGCTGCTGGCCGGGATCTTCGCCGTGGCGGTGGTCGTCGTGGGCCGACTCCGCGGAGTCATGGCACTGGTGGCGCTCGCCCTGTCGTTCGCCGTGCTGACCCTGTTCATCCTCCCGGCCATCCTGCAGGGCTCGAATCCGCTGCTCGTGGCGGTGGTCGGAGCCAGCGCCATCATGCTGATCGCCCTCTACATCTGTCACGGGCTGACCGCTCGCACCTCGGTCGCCGTCGTCGGCACCCTGATCTCGCTCCTGCTGATCGGGCTGCTCGGCTCGCTCTTCATCGGCTGGGCGAGCCTGAGCGGGAACACCGACGACAGCACCGGCCTCATCCACGGCCTGTATCCGCACATCGACATGAGCGGTCTGCTTCTGGCCGGCGTCATCATCGGCTCCCTGGGGGTGCTCGACGATGTGACGGTCACCCAGACATCGGCCGTCTGGGAACTGCATCAGGCGGACCCGACGATGAGTGCGAAGCAGCTTTACCGGGCAGGTATCAGAATCGGAAGGGATCACATCGCCTCGGTGGTCAACACCCTGGTGCTCGCCTATGCGGGCGCGGCGCTGCCGTTGCTGCTGCTGTTCTCGATCGCCCAGAGCAGCGTGGGCACGGTGGCCAACAGCGAGCTGGTGGCGGAGGAGATCGTGCGGACACTGGTCGGCTCGATCGGGCTGGTCGCCTCGGTGCCGGTGACCACCGCGCTCGCGGCGCTGGTCGTCTCCGCGGACCGTACGGGGGTCGGCGCGGAAGCCGGGGCTTCGGCACCCGTACGGAGTGGCAGAGGACGACGGCGACGGGCGAAGGCCTGAGCGGTCACTCACGGAGAGTGATTCACCCGTTCGGCAGGTGTGGTGTTCGACCGGCACCCGGGCCCCGATAAGGCGGAACCCGTCAGCCCGCGTTCTGCTCCTCGGCCAGAATTCGCCCCAATGCCTCTTCCAGATTGCCCTCGAAGTCACCCAGCGTGCACTCCTGGCCGAGCGGGACGAGCTTGTCCGTCCGGTCGAGAAACGCCACAAGGGGTGCCGTACCCGCCCTGAAGAGAGCGCGGTCCGCCCCCACCTGGAGCCGGATGTGGACGTCGCACAGTCCTTCGGGCTCGGTCGGCCCGATGTGTACGTCCCCGTCGCCACTTGGGCTGTTGAGGCCGTCGAGCAGCAGCTCGCGGCCAAAAGCCCAGGTGACCGGGGCATCGCCGGGGAGATGGAAGGTCATCCGGATCGCGTACGGATCGCACACTTCGTACCGGAGCTCCACCGGGATACGGAATGAGAGCTCCTCGGAGACGAGGAAGCTCATCATGACCTCAGCTTGAACCGACTCGCGCATCGTTCAACCCCGCAGTAGATGAATCTGGCCAGGAATGATCCCCCATGGCCCTATTGACGCCATCGTGGTGCACGCGATAGCAGATCACAAGGAGTGATTTTTCAGATACTGATAGAGAACACGAACGAACGCAAGAGGCTGGCCACTTCGCCACGTAGTCGTTCGACTGCGGGGAGCAACCGTTCTTCCTGGTCGAGAGGTACGGAAATGGCCATCGCCGCAGCCGTGAAACCGGCCGCGATCGGGATGGCCGCGCAGACCGTCCCAAGGGCGTATTCCTGCCGCTCGATGACGGGTTCCGTCCGCTCCAGGGATCGCAGCCGCTCAAGAAGTGCCGCGCGGTCGCGCACGGAGTACCGGGTCAGCGGACGCACCGGATGCCGGTCCAGGTGGTCCTCGCGGGCCTTCTCGTCGAGCTGGCTCAGCAGGCACTGGCCGATCGCGTGGGCGTGCCCGGTCTCCTGGAAGGCGGCCCACTCGTCCACCGCGGGCGTGGCCGGGGTGTCGGCGACCGCGACGAGCTCGATCTCGCCGTCGCGGTAGACGGCGCAGTACACCGGGGCCCCGATGATGTCCCGCCAGCGGTCCAGGGACTGGGTCATCCGGCTGCGCCGGTTCTGCAGAGCTCCGTCGCCCACCAGCCGCTCGGCTGCCGCACCGAAGAGGAAGACGCCGTTCTCCCGGCGCAGATATCCCTCGTGGGTGAGGGTGCGCAGCAGGTGGTAGGCGGTGGGCAGCGGGAGTCCCGCCTCACGCGCGAGCTGTTTGGCCGGCGCCCCGTCGCGATGGGCGCCCACGGCCTCCAGCAGTCTCAGCGCCCGCTGCACCGATCCGATCAACGTCGGCACAGCGGTACTCGATGCCGTGGTCAACGGTCACCCCCAGGCATGGTGACGGGCGGTCAGCCCGCCTGTGGAGGCCGCCCCCACATGTCTGCCGCAGGTTCGGGTCCGGAGGCCGGATGCCTGCCCACCACTGGTCAGGTGGTGACTGACAGTGCTCTCCCAGGCGGCGGCAGCGGATTTCCACTGTATCCGCCGCGTCCGGAAGGGTTGCGGTTTCGTCTTCCGCTTAGCTCACCTGGGCTAACCGTGCGACCGGTGGTGCGGCCACCGGTCGTCCGCCGACCGCCTACCAGTCGCCGCGCGAGGACGAGGACGACATGAACTTCCGTACGAGGAAGACGATCCCGCCGACCAGCACCACGAAGATCAGGATCTTGAAGAGCAGCCAGACGACGAAGCCGACCACGCTGGCGATCAGACCACCGAACACGACGATCGCGATGACGGGCACCGCGATCCACTTCACCCACCAGGGCATTCCCGCGAATATCTCCCGCACGGCCATCTGTCCTACCTCGTCTCTGTGAGTTCCTGCTTCGATGCTAGAGGGGCAGGGGTGGTCGGCGGGGGCCTCGCATCCCTTGAACTCCCCTGATCGAACCCTTAGGGATCCCCGAGAGACCGCCCCGTCCCCCGGCCCCCTCAGCCCTCGGGCGGCGAGAAGACCACCATCACCCGCAGGTCCTCGGTGATGTGGTGGAACTTGTGAGCCGTGCCGGCAGGTACATACACGACACTTCCTCTGCCCACCTGCGTGGTTTCCATGCCCACGGTGATCGACGCACGCCCGCTGACGACCAGGTAGACCTCGTCCTGCTTGTGCGGCTGCTGCGGATCGAGCTCACCGGCGTTCAGCGCGTACAGGCCGACAGACATGTTCCGTTCACGGACGAACTGCAGATACGCGCCGTCGTTGGCGGCCCGCTCCGCCTCCAGTTCGTCCAGTCTGAATGCCTTCATGGCCTGCCCGTCCCTTGCCTCTGCCCAGCCGGTGTCCGCCACCGATCATGTCTGCCACGATCAGACACATGAAGAATTTCGTAGTCAAGACGATCGCCAACGCGGGTGCGCTGGCAGTGGCCATCTGGCTGCTCCAGGACATCACGCTGACCGGCGGAAACACCGGCCGCAAGGTCCTGACCCTGATCGTGGTCGCTCTGATCTTCGGTCTGGTCAACTTCTGTGTAAAGCCGATCTTGAAGCTGCTCACCCTGCCGCTCTTCCTCCTCACGCTGGGGCTGTTCACCCTGGTCGTGAACGCGCTGATGCTGATGCTCACCTCCTGGCTGGCCGGCCAGTTCAATCTGAGCTTCCACGTCCACGGCTTCTGGACCGCCGTCCTCGGCGGGCTGATCATCTCGATCGTGTCCTGGGCGCTGAACGTGGTCCTGCCCGACGAGGACTGATCCGCGCCCACCTGGAACAGTGCAGTCAGTACCGGTGACGGACCGGGGAGAGAAGTGAGGACGCAGTATGAGCAGCATGGGCGACGGAACCCGCGCGGTACGGGCCGGCCTGCCGGAACCGCAGCAGTACGAACCGACTCTCCCCGGTCCGGTGTTCGCCGCGCACTTCCACCTCTCCGGCGAGCCGACCGGCCCGTACACCTACGGCCGCGACTCCAACCCGACCTGGACCCATCTGGAACGGGCCATAGGTGAGCTCGAAGCGCCGGGGGAGAGCGTCGAGACCACGGTCTTCGCCTCCGGAATGGCCGCGGTCTCTGCCGTACTGCTGTCCCAGGCGCGCAGCGGTGACGTGATCGTGCTGCCCGAGGACGGTTACCAGGCACTCCCCTTGGTACGGGCGCAGCTGGAGGCGTACGGGGTCGAGGTGCGGACCGCCCCGACCGGCGGCGATGGCCAGCTGGCCGCCCTGGAGGGCGCCAGGCTCCTGTGGATCGAGACCCCGTCCAACCCAGGGCTCGACGTCTGTGACGTGCGACGGCTCGTGGAGGCCGCGCACGCGGGCGGGACGCTGGTGGCCGTGGACAACACGCTCGCCACCCCGCTCGGCCAGCGGCCGCTGGAGCTGGGCGCGGACTTCTCGGTGGCCAGCGACACCAAGGGCATGACCGGGCACGGCGACATCCTGCTCGGCCACGTGGCCTGTCTCGACCCCGAGCTGGCGGCCGGGGTGCGGCGCTGGCGCAAGGTGGCCGGCGCGATCCCGGGGCCGATGGAGGCCTGGCTCGCACATCGCTCGCTGGCCACCCTGGAACTGCGGATCGAGCGCCAGTGCGCGAACGCCCTCGCGCTGGCCGAGGCGCTCACCAAGCACCCGGAGGTGACCGGGCTGCGCTACCCCGGGCTGCCCACCGACCCCTCGCACCAGAAGGCCGTGCGACAGATGCGGCGCTTCGGCTCCGTGGTCTCGTTCGTGCTGGCCGACCGGGAGACCGCCGAGCGTTTCCTCTCCGCGCTCCGGCTGGTCGAGGACGCGACCAGCTTCGGCGGGGTGCGCTCCACCGCCGAGCGGCGGGCCCGCTGGGGCGGCGACGCGGTGCCGGAGGGCTTCATCCGCTTCTCGGTGGGCGCCGAGAACCCGGCGGACCTGCTGGCCGACGTGGAACGGGCGCTGGCCGAGGCGGTCGACGGAAGCTGAGCGGCCGCACCGGCGGCAGCCGGTGCGGTACGGACGGCCCGAGCCTCCCCCCTCGTGGCTCGGACCGTCCCGGCCCTCCGCGTTCCCACGCGAAGCACCGCCACGACAAGGCTAGTTGACTCTGAGTCAGTGTCCAATCACAGTAGCGACAGCGGCCTATCGACATATTTATGGTTGTCGGAGCCCGACACGTCGCAGCGGTGGGAGGGGACGGGACATGGACCTGGCCCTGCTACGCACGTTCGTCACCGTGCACCGGGCCGGTTCCTTCACCCGGGCCGCCGCTCTCCTCGGCCTCTCCCAGCCCGCGGTGACCTCGCAGATACGCACCCTGGAGCGGCAGCTGGGGCGCCCCCTCTTCCTGCGCCGGGCCCGCGGCGTGACCCCCACCACGATCGGGGACGAGCTCGCGCACCGGGCCGCTCCCCACCTGGACGCGCTGGTGGAGATCGCCGAGACGGAGTTGGACGAGGAGTCGGGCGTCCGGACACTTCATCTGGCGGGTCCGCCGGAATTCACCTCGCTACGGGCACTGCCCGCGCTCACCCCACTGATCGCCCAGGGCCTCGCCCTGCGCAGCTCGTTCTCCGCGGACACCGACGAGACGCTGGAGGGCCTGGCCGCCGGACACCACGACCTGGCCATCGTGACGGCCCGCCCGCGCGGCGGGCTGCTCACCGCGACGCCGCTCTGCGACGAGGAGCACGTGCTGATCGCCGCGCCCCGCTGGGCCGGCCGGCTCGGCCCGGGGACCTTGCGGCGAAACGGCCCGGTGGTACTGGAACAGCTGCCGGTCGTGGAGGTGCACGAGAGCCTGCCGCTCGTCTCCCAGTACTGGGCCGCGGTCTTCGACACCCGGCCCGCAGCCGCCGGGACCGTCATCGCACCGGATCTCCGGGCCGTCCTCGAATGCACAGCAGCGGGCGCCGGGCTGGCCGTCCTGCCCCGCTACCTCTGCGAGGGCGCGCTGGAACGGGGCGAGGTGGTGGCGCTCCTCGACCCTCCGGTACCGCCGCTGCGCACCTACTTCCTCGCCGCACGGACCGGCACGCTCGCGCTGCCGCATCTCGCTCGCGCGCACGAGTGGCTGCTGCGCGCCGCAGCCGACTGGTGACCGCTGGGCGGTCCGGCAGCCCTCAGGTGTTTCAGAAGGGGTCCAGCGGGCCACTCTCTTGCCATGACCGAACGCCCCGTGGTCAAGCGCACCGCACGCGCCATCCTGCTCGACGGCAACGACCTCATCCTGATCAAGCGCACCAAGCCGGGGGTCGACCCCTACTGGATCACGCCGGGCGGCGGGGTCGAGCCCGAGGACGCGACCGTGGTCGACGCCCTGCACCGCGAGGTGGACGAAGAGCTCGGCGCCAAGGTCACCGATGTGGTCCCCTGTTTCGTCGACACCGTGGAACACATCGAGGGCAGCGGGGTGAAGGGCGTCAAGGTCCAGCACTTCTTCGTCTGCCGGCTCGACTCGATGGACCTCTCCCTGCGCCACGGACCCGAGATCGACGCCCCCTGCGGGGAGTACGACGTCGTCCGGGTGCCGTTCAGCCGGGTCGGCATCGCGGCCGTGCACCTCGTACCCCTGTCGCTGCGGCATTACCTGGACGGCAACATCGAGGGCGTCCGGGCGATGCACGCGACCGACCTCGGCTGACCGGGGCCGGGCGGAGGCTCCCGCGGCCGGCTACGCCGAGGCAGGTACGGGCGGATACTCCCCTGGGCAGATGACCGGCCGGGCGGCCCCCGGCACCGTGTTTCACGTGAAACCACTCAAGCGGCGCCCCCGCAGAAGCCTCCTTGTCGCACACGTCGCGGTATCCGTCAGCTGGCTCGGACTCACCGCCGGTCTGCTGACGCTGGCCATCGCCGCCTTCTCGACCGGGGACCCGGCCACCGCACGGGCCGCCACCCTCGCCATGAAGATCTTCAGCGACTGGCTCGTCATACCGGTCGCACTGCTCTCCCTGATCAGCGGTCTGGTCCTGTCGCTCCGCACCCCGTGGGGGCTGGCGCTCCACCGCTGGGTCTGGACGAAGTTCTGGCTCACCCTGATCACGACGGCGCTGTCCGTCCTCTCCCTGCGCCCCGGCATCAACGAGGCAGCGGAGCTCGGCAGGGCCGACATCAACCTGGTGGTCGCTCCGTCGGTGGCCACGGCGACCTATCTCTTCATCACGGCCGTCTCGGTACTGAAGCCGTGGGGCCCGACCCGGCGCGGCCGGAGGCTGCGGATCTCGGCCAGTTCCGTTAAAGCGGTGGACGCGCGATCATCGCGTCGGACAGCCTGACCCTCATGCCCAGCTCACTGCCCCGCCCGCTCGCCGGTCTGCCCGTCCGGCGCCTCACCCGGGACGATCTGGTCCCCTGCGCCGACCTCAGCGAGGACCGCGGCTGGCCGCGTGACGAGCACCGCTGGGGGCTGCTCCTGACGGCGGGAACCGCTCTCGGTATCGACGATCCGGACGGCAAGGGCCTGATGGCCACCTGTGTGGTGACCTCCTACGGCCCCCGCATGGCCGCCATCGGCATGATGCTGGTCGCCGAACGTTACGCCGGGCAGGGAGTCGCCCGGTACCTGATGGACAAGACGATCGGCACGACCGGCGGAGTCCCGCTCAGCCTCTACGCGACAGCCGCGGGCCGGCCGCTCTACGAGAAGCTCGGGTTCACCGCGGTGGGCAGCGCCCAGCGCGTGAGCGGGCATTTCCGGCCGGCCACCGGCACCGGCGGTCCGGACGCGACGGCCCGGCCGGGACGCACGGTCCGCCCCGCCTCTGCCGGGGATCTCCAGGCCATGCTCCGGCTGGACGCGGACGCCTTCGGGCTCGACCGGACACACCTCCTGACCCGCCTCCCCGCCTTCGCCGACCATCTGCGGGTGGCGGAGGACGACGGTGAGCTGATCGGTTACGCGGCGCTCTGGCCGAGCGCGGGCAGCCATGTCGTCGGCCCGCTGATCGCCCGGGACACCGCCGCGGCGAAACTGCTCGTGGCCTCGCTGGCCGGGGCGACCGAGCGGCCGCTCCGTGCCGACATCGACGCCCGTCACCAGGAGCTCCTGGACTGGCTCGGTGAACGCGGCCTTCAGCCCGGTTCCGAGACCACGGTGATGAGCCTCGGGGACCCGCAGCCGGGGGACCGGACGCAGTGCTTCGCACCGTTGAGCGTGGCGACCGGCTGACACCGGGCCGCTGCCCCGGACCGGATCTCCGGTCCGGGGCACCGCTCCCACCGGGTCAGCTGTCGAACCAGACAGTGAGCCGGACGTTCTCGTCTCCGTGTACGGCGGCGAGGGTTTCCATCACGGACCACACCGGCTTCCACTCGCCCTCCGCCGGCACCGCGTCGCGCCGGAGCATCCGCTCCACCCGGTAGCGGCGTCCGCCGTCCCGCCACTCCGTGCCTTCCGGCCACTCCGCCCCGCCGTAACCGGCTGCCGCACCCGCCGCGGGATCGACCGGCAGCCCGGCCACCGCGGCGAACCGTGGACTCCAGGCGGCCTTGGAGACGAGCGCCCAGGCGCCGTCCACCTCTTCGTACTCGTGGATGCGCCGGTCCGTCGTCTCGGCCGGTTCGTCCCAGTCGACGGACTTCAGCTCGTCCCAGCCGATCCAGCTGGCGCTGTGCGCCGTGTCGCCCCATGCGTCGAACTCCGCGCGTACCGCGTCTGACAGCAGCTCGGGAAGGCCGCGCTCCGCTGCGAGCGGAGCGAAGCCCGCATAGTTGCGCACCCCGAACAGGCAGCCGAACGCGTCGTAGTCCCGCCCCAGATACAGCAGATCGAGATCGACGGCCCCGGACCACACGTCTTCCGGATCCGACCACCGCGACCGGCACTCGACGAACCCGTGGATGTCAGCTCCCATGTGCGGAGATTCTTCAGCCGCGCGGGAGCCGGCACCACTGAATTACCTTGGCTCTCAGGGCAGATGAGACCTTGTACGTCCGCAGGGAACCGGGTCAGCGCCGGGCCGCGGGTACGGCGGCCGGTTCCGGAAGGTGGGCGGTGACGGTCCGGCTCCGGGTCGTTGTGCGGCGCTCCAGGGTGCTGGAGACGAAGGCCAGGACCAGCGCGGAGGCGGCCAGGACGGCGCCGACCCAGTTGGGCGCGGTGTAGCCGAGACCGGCGGCGATGACGATGCCACCGATCCACGACGACAACGCGTTGCCGAGGTTGAAGGCGCCGATGTTCACGGCGGAGGCGAGGGTTGGAGCACCGGCCGCCTGGTCGAGCACCCTCTTCTGGAGCGGGGGCACGGTCGCGAACCCGAGGCCGCCGATCAGGACGAGGGTGACGGCTGCCGCGATCTTGTTGTGGGCGGTCAGGGTGAACAGCGCCAGGACCACGGTGAGGGCGCTCAGCGACACGTACAGCAGGGGCATCAGGTGGCGGTCGGCGAATTTGCCGCCGAGCAGGTTGCCGCCGACCATGCCGAGGCCGAACAGGACCAGCAGCCAGGTGACGGACGAGGCCGAGTAGCCGGCGATGTCGGTCATCATCGGCGTGATGTAGGTGATCGCGGCGAAGACACCGCCGAAGCCCAGCACCGTCATCGCCATGGCGAGGAGTACCTGCACGTTGCGGAAGGCGGCGAGCTCGTGGCGCAGCCGGACGCCTTCGGTCCTGGGCTGCTCGGGAACGAGCTTGGCGACGCCGAGCAGGCCGATCACTCCGAGGGCGGCGACGAGGAAGAACGTGGTGCGCCAGCCCGCGGTCTGCCCGATGTAGGTGCCCAGCGGGACGCCGACGACGTTGGCGACGGTGAGTCCGGTGAACATCATGGCGATGGCACCGGCCTTCTTGTGCGGGGCGACCAGACCGGCCGCCACGACCGATCCGATGCCGAAGAAGGCTCCGTGGGCGAGCGAGGCGATCACCCGGCCGGCGAGCATGACACCGAAGACGGGGGCGGTCGCGGAGACCACGTTGCCGATGACGAACAGCCCCATGAGGATCATCAGCATGCGTTTACGGGTGATCCGGGTACCGAGCACGGACATCAGCGGGGCGCCGAGGACAACCCCCATCGCGTAGCCCGAGACGAGGTATCCGGAGGTCGGGATGGAGACCTGGAAGTCCGCGGCCACCTCGGGGAGCAGCCCCATGATCACGAACTCGGTGGTTCCGATACCGAATGCCCCGATGGCGAGAGCGAGGAGCGCGAGCGGCATGGGTGACCCCTTCCCTGGAGATTGCGCCTGCGCCTTACGAGCGTTCACAATAATTGCAGACGCCGACTAATTGCAAACGCGGGCTATTGCGTGGGTCGCCTATCCTGTAGGTACGCAGGGTAGGTAGGCAGCTAGGCAAGCAGTTCCAGCACGGAGGAGAGAGACCCATGACCGCGACGGACCCGGCACTGACCGCCCTCTCCCAGGGCTGGTGCGCGCTCTCCCTGCTCCACGGGAAGATCGAGGCCCATATCGAGCGTGCCCTGCAGAGCCGGCATGACCTCAGCGTGCGGGAGTACTCGCTGCTGGACGTGTTGAGCCGACAGCACAGCGGACCGGGCGGGCACCTGCAGATGAAGCAGGTGGCCGACGCCGTCGTGCTCAGCCAGAGCGCCACCACTCGCCTGGTCACCCGCCTTGAGGACCGCGGTCTGCTGACCCGGTACCTCTGCGACACCGACCGCAGGGGCATCTACACCGATGTCACCGAGGCCGGTCTCACCCTGCTCGCCGAGGCCAGGCCGACCAATGACACCGCTCTGCGCGCCGCTCTCGACGAGGCCGCCAAGGACCCCGAGCTGATGCCGCTCGTGCGGGCGGTCGAGGAGCTGAAGGTCCCCGTGTAGGCCGATTGCCGCCGCACGGCCGAAGGCCACTGCGTAGGCTGCTGATCATGAGCGATCTGGACATACGCGCGGCGGGCATCGACGACCTCCCCGAGATCGTGGCCATGCTGGCCGACGATCCGCTGGGCGCCGAACGCGAGTCGCCGGACGACCTCACGCCCTATCTGGCGGCCTTCCGGCGGCTGGCCGGGGACCCGAACCAGCACCTGATGGTCGCCGTGCGCGCGGGCCGGATCGTCGGCACCCTCCAGCTGACGGTGATCCCCGGCCTTTCCCGGCGCGGCTCCACGCGTTCCGTCGTCGAGGGCGTCCGCGTCCACCAGGACGAACGCGGGAGTGGACTCGGCACCCTGCTGATGCGGTGGGCGGTGGACGAATCCCGGCGCCAGGAGTGCCGGCTGGTCCAGCTGACATCGGATGCGAGCCGGACCGACGCGCACCGCTTCTACGAACGGCTCGGCTTCGTCGCCAGCCATGTGGGCTTCAAGCTCGCTCTCTGACCGCACCCGGCATTCGAGGTGACGATGCACCGCATCAGCGACGAACAGCGCCGCATCAGGCTGGCCGGGCGCCATCTCCTGACGCCCGCCACGCGGACCGGCTCCCCAGTGGCCGTCGCCGACGCCCTCGTGGCGCTGCACGCCACCGACGCGGCCACCGTCTTCCTGTCCGTGTGCGCCCGGCTCCGCACTCCGGACGTCGCCGCGGTGGAAAAGGCCCTGTACGAGGACGTCTCGCTGGTCCGGCTCCTCTCCATGCGCAACACGCTCTTCGTCGTGCCGGAAGCGCTGGCCCCGCGCATCGAGGCGACGAACGCCCGCGCGGTCGCGGCTAAGGAGCGCCGGACCTTGCTGAAGCACCTGGCGGAGGACGGCCAGGGCCTGGACGAGCGCTGGCTCGAAGCCACGGAGCAGGCCACCCTGGCGGCCCTGACCGCCCGTGGGACAGCCACGGGCAGCGAGCTCTCCGCCGCCGTACCCGCCCTGCGCACGAAGATCACGGTCTTCCCCGGCAAGAAGTACGAAGCGGTGCAGGGCGTGACGACCCGGGTCATCCGCATCATGGCCGCCGAGGGCCGGATCCGCCGGGACCGGCCCCGGGGATCCTGGACGTCCAGCCAGTTCCGCTGGACGGCGTCCGAGCCGCGACCGGCTCCGGCAACCGCAGAGGCGCAGGCAGAGCTGGCCCTGCACTGGCTCCGCTCCTACGGCCCCGCCTCCGAGGCCGACCTCAAGTGGTGGACGGGCTGGGGGCTCAGCCAGGTCCGCAAGGCGCTGGCAGCCGTCGGAGCCGAGGAAGTACGGCTCGACGACGGCTCGACCGCCTGGGTCGCCCCCGGAGACACCGGGCCCGAACCGGCTCCGGAGCCCTGGGCGGCGCTGCTGCCCGCGCTCGACCCGAGCGCGATGGGCTGGGCCGACCGCGGCTTCCACCTCCCCGCCGAGCACCGGGCGGCCCTCTTCGACCACTCCGGCAACATCGGCCCCACGGTGTGGTGGGACGGGCGCATCGTCGGAGGCTGGGCACAGCGCGCCGACGGCGAACCGGTGTGGCGGCTCCTGTCCGACACCGGCCGGGATGCCGTCTCGGCGATCGAGCAAGAGGCATCCCGGCTGGCGGGCTGGGTGGGGGAAGCACGGATCACACCGCGCTTCCGCACTCCGCTGGAAAGGGAGTTGACCGCCTGACCACCCGTCCGGAGTTCTGTTTCACGTGAAACAGAGCCGTCAACTTCCCAGGCCACGCCACCCGTTCTCATCCACTCCGCCCGGAACGGCCGCTGCGGGGTCGTACGGCTCGCGTGTGAAGACGAACGAGCCCAGGTCCAGATGGTTCACGCTGCCGTCGTCGTTCCGGACGATCCGCAGCGTCTCCCCCGCGTAATAGCCGTCCAGCCCGATCCAGGTGCCGTCCGGCCGGGCGGTGAACCGAGCGCCGCGGCCGTCTCCGCGGAGGCCTCGCAGTTCCACTCCGCGATCGGCGTTCAGGCGCAGGATGTTGGCACGCGTACCCCAGTACCAGGGGCCGGTCAGCGCGAGCAGCTCCGCGTCCACCTCGGGCAGGGGGCGCCAGGGCTCCGGGATGCGGGGCTCGGCCTCCGCGACGATGTCCACGAGCTCGGCGGCGACCTCACCGATCGGCGGCCCGGAGGTGGCGTTGGCGAACACCACCGCCGCCACGTCCTCCTCGGCGCAGATCCACAGGGTGGCCAGGAATCCGGGGAGCGAGCCGGTGTGCCCGACGAGCGTGCGGCCCTTTCTGTGGATCACCTGGAGCCCCAGACCGTAATTCCCCTCCCAGTCCCCCTGCTCGGGGGGTGCGGACGGCGCCTTCATCTCCGCCACGGAGGCGGCGCAGAGCACCCGGTCGTCTCCCTCGGCGAGGAAGGCGGCGAACCGGAGAAGATCGGCGGTGGTGGACCAGAGCTGGCCGGCCGGAGCCATCAGTCCGAGGTCCTCGGCCGGCTCGGGCAGCATGGCGTCCGCCCACGGGTGGACGGCCCAGCCACCGGCATGGGGTGCCTCCGGACCGGGACTCGTGCGGTGCATGCCCAGCGGTTCCAGGAGTTCACGCTTCAGGACCTGCGCCCAGGACGCCCCGCGCACGGCTTCGATCAGCGCTCCGAGCATGGTGTAACCGGGGTTGGAGTAGTGGTGACGACGGCCGGGCGGGTGCATCCGGGTCTGCTCACCCAGCACATCCGCGAGCTCGGGCCGCAGACTGCCCGGGGTCCGTTCCCACCACGGCGCGGGCGCCTCCGCGCCGAGCCCGGCGCTGTGGCCCAGCAGCTGATGAATGGTGACCTCGCCCAGCCCCGTTCCGGGCAGGTGCTTCTCCAGCGGATCGGCCAGATCCAGCAGTCCCTCGTCACGCAGCCGAAGGACCAGCACGGCGGTGAACGTCTTGGTGAGGGATCCGATTCTGAACTGCGTGTCGTCATCGGGAGCATGGCCGTCGACGCAGGAGCGGGCGCCGTTCCAGACGGTCTGCCCCTGCCGCCGGACAGCGGCGACGACGGAAGGCGCGCGCCCGTCGGACTGGGCGGTGGCGATGCGGTGCAGCAGGGCGCGCTGCGTAGCCGGAAGCAGCTGTTCAGCAGGAGCGGTCATCGGTTCAGCGGGAGTGGTCATCGTCAACAACTACCGCCCCGGCCTGCCCCGGTGCCACCTCATTCCCGGGCCCGAAGCAGAACGGGCCCGGGCCCGGAGCGGACCCGGCCGTGCCAGGAGCCGGACCCCGGCCCGGGCCAGGAGGGCCGCCCACACCTTTGAGGCCTGCCGCGAGGCGGCATCCGGCGGTGTTCCGCCGAGGGTGAAGTCCCGCCCGTCCGGGCCCGGCGATCACTACAGTCCAGTCACATGACGACGGTTACCACGCGCACGGTCGAGTACCCGGCCGACGGGCTGACGATGATCGGACACCTCTCGCTCCCGGCCGGCACCGGCCGCGCGCCCGCGGTCCTGCTCGGGCCCGAGGGCCTCGGCCTGACCGATGTCCAGCGCCGCCGTGCAGACGCCCTGGCCGAGCTGGGATACGTGGCACTGGCCTTCGACATCAACGGCGGACGCTGCCTCGAAGACCCCCAGCAGATGCTGGCGCACGTGACCCCACTGCTCGCCGCCCCCGACCGGATGCGGGACATCGGGCACGCGGCGCTGGACGTGCTGCGCGCCGAACCACGGACCGATCCCGACCGGATCGCCGCCATCGGCTACGGCACCGGAGGCATCATCGCGCTGGAACTCGGACGTGACGGAGTCGACCTCCGCGCGATCGGGACGGTCAACGGACTCAACACGGGCCTGCCGGACGAGACGGCACGCATTCACTGCCCGGTATGGGCCGGCGTCGGCTCGGAGGACCCCATCATGTCGTCCGCCCAACGCGACGCGTTCACCGACGAGATGCGGGCTGCGGGCGTCGACTGGCGCCTCGTCGTCTACGGCGGAGCCCTGCACGCCTTCCACCATCCGACGGTCGACCACACCGTGCTCCCCGGCGTCGGCCACCATCCGCTCCACGCGGGGCGAGCCTGGCGCGACGTCCTCGACCTGCTCGCCGAATGCCTGCCGCTGGGGGAGCAGGCCATGGCGGCCGGCCAGCCGGCGGCATGACACGGCAGGCGGGGCGTCCGTCCCGCCGCACCGACCGGGAAAGGAACCCGCAACCATGGCTCGTGCCATCACTCTGATCCGCTCCGACTCCCTCTCCGACGTCGCCGAGTACGCCTACGCGGCCACAGCACCCGCCGAGGCCCGCCTGATCTTCCTCGCCGGTTCGTGTCCGCTGAACGATGACGGCTCCACGGCGGCGATCGGGGACTACGCGGGCCAGGCGGCGAAGGCCATCGAGAACATGCGGACAGCTCTCGCCGCCGCGGGCGCGTCACTCCAGGACGTGATCAGCACCCGCGTACTCGTCGCGTCAGCCCGCCAGGAGGACCTGGTGACCGCCTGGCAGGTGGTCCGCGACTCGTTCGCCGACCATGACGTCCCCAGCACCTTGATGGGTGTCACCGTGCTCGGCTACCACGACCAGCTCGTCGAGATCGAAGCCGTCGCCGCCGTGATCGACTGAGCCCTCGGTTCCCCCGCACCTCCGACTGCTCAGCAGGGCGGTTCCCAGACCGAGCAGTCGTGTGCGAACAGCACACGCCGCGGGTCGAACTCCAGGAGCCGCCCCAGCCACGGCCGGTACGTGGGAAGGGGCTGCTCCAGACCCTGGAGTCCGGCGAGGTGAGCCAGCTGGTCGGCTGCGAAGTGGGACGCGAAATCGTGTGCCTGTCCGGCGAGGACGACGGTGCCGTCATCCTGCCGGACCACCAGTGACTGATGGCCGTCGGTGTGGCCAGGGGTGGGAACGATCCACACTCCTGGCCACACCTCCGCCTCTCCGGAGATCTCCTCGTAGCTCGCACCAGGGAAGTCGACGAGTTCGTCCACGGTGTAGTCGCCTCGACGCGCGGCGGCCAGTTCCCTGTCCTGGACCAGGATCGGTCTGCCGCCCAGCAGCGGATTGCCCCCGCAGTGGTCGAAGTGAAGATGACAGTTCACCACCAGGGACACGTCCGAGAGGGAGACTCCGGAGGCCGCGAGCGCCCTCCGCAGATCTCGGCGCTGTGGGCGGTAGTGGGCTTCGGTATCAGGACCGGCGTCCCCGATGCCGGTGTCGAAAAGGATCAGTCCCTCGTCACGTCGGACCAGGTAGGCGAGTACGGATTCGACTCGCGGCTGAGGGCCACCGGTCTCCGACGCGGGTCGGACGAAGTACCCCAGGTCGAGGCGACGAACCGCCGTGCTGTTTGTCATCCGGCCACCCTGGCAGGGAACTACCGTCGTCCCAGCAGTGTTTGCCGACAGCGGACAGCGGACAGCGGACAGCGGACAGCGGACAGCAGGCACCGGGGACCGCGGACCGCAGACCGGGCGGAGTATGCGGCGAAGCCGTCACCCGTGGTGAAGCCGACGTGTCCTCCGGCCGCACGTCACCGTGAGAGGCGGGCCTCGATGCCGTCGAGCAAGAAGTCGAGGCCGAGCCGGAAGGTCTGGTCGGCGTCCAGGTGGGCGGCATCGCGCACCACCGTGGCCAGCGCCGGGAACCGTCCGGTGGCGAAGGTCCGCTCCAGATAGGGCCCGAGCGATGCCTGCCAGCGCTTCTCGTCCATCCCGGTGGACCGTTCGGCACGCCGCTCGGCGTTCTCCCGGCGCACCGCGCCGATCACGTACGCGTTGACCGCGGCGACCACCGGCATGGTGGCGTCCAGGCCGATATCACCCAGCGCGGCCACCACGGTCTCGCCGCCGGCCAGCGCGTTCGGCCCGAGCTGGGGCCGGCCGCCCAGCAGATCCGCGAGCCATTCGTGCTCGTGAGCGGCGTGCCGAGTGGCTTCGGCAAGAGAGCGGAGCACCTCGCGCCAGCCGTCTCCGACCGGCCGGATCTCGGCGTGGACGGCGTCGACCATCAGGTCGAGCAGCTCGTCCTTGCCGGCGATGTAGCTGTACAGCCGCATCGGACGGACATCCAGGGCGGTGGCGACCTTGCGCAGCGACACCGCGTCCAGACCGTCCGCGTCGGCCAGCCGGATCGCCGCTCGCACGATGCCCTCCCGGCTCAACGGCACCGGTACCGGGCGATTCGGGGGCTCCGGCCTCTCCCACACCAACATGCGGCTCACAATACATCGCATCGAGCGATACAGTGTATCGGCCAGTACGGTGCATCGGTCAGTACGGCGTATCCGTGTATCCGCGTGTTCGTGTATCGAAGGGGAAGAGCATGACCATCGCCATCGCCATCGTCGGAGCGGGCCCAGGCGGCCTGGCCCTTGCCCGGGTGCTGCATGTGAACGGGATCGACGCCACCGTCTACGAACGGGACTCGTCACGGGAGGCACGCGGTCAGGGCGGCATGCTCGACATCCACTCCGGCCAGCGGGCGCTCCGCGAGGCCGGTCTGATCGACCGGTTCCACGCCCTCGCCCGGGGCGAGGGGCAGGACATGCGCCTCCTGGAACCGGACGGCACCCTGCTCCTCCAGGAGGACACGCCCGACGACGCCCCGTCCGAGCGCCCCGAGATCGATCGGGCCGATCTGCGCGACCTGCTGCTGGACTCCCTCCCCGAGGGCACGGTGCGCTGGGGACACGCCTTCGAGTCCGCCGACAACGGCCTGCTGCACTTCGCCGGCGGCGGCAGCGCACCGTATGACCTGCTGGTGGGCGCGGACGGCGCGCGCTCCCGGGTCCGCGCCCTGCTCACCGACGCCCGCCCGGCGCACATAGGCCAGAACGTCGTCGAGATCGGCATTCCCGACATCGACCGGACGCACCCCGACCTCGCGGCGATGGTCGGGCGCGGCAACTACTGGGTGCTCGGCAACGGAATCTCCCTGGCGGCGCAGCGCAACGGCGACGGCCGAGTCCGTATCGGCATCAGCTTCTACAACACCGCCGAGGACTGGTTCGCCACCAGCGGTATCCCGTTCGACGACCCGGCCGCTGCCCGTGCACGGCTGATCGACCTGCTCCCCGGCTGGGACGCACGGTTCACCGCGCTGATCGCGGCCTGCGACGACACCGTCGTACCGCGCTCGATCACCACGCTCCCGCCCGGCCTGACCTGGCCGTCGGCGCCGGACGTCACCCTGCTCGGTGATGCCGCGCACCTCATGCCGCCGGTGGGTGAGGGCGCCAACATGGCCCTGGTCGACGGCGCCCTGCTCGGCCTCGCGCTGGCCGCCCGCCCGGACGACGTACCCGCCGCCGTCAAGGAGTACGAACGCGAGATGTTCGAACGCACCGGCGCCGCCGCCCGGATGTCCGCGAAGATGCAGGAGCTGCTGATGTCGCCGGACGCTGCCCGGAGGATGCTTGAGTTCTTCCAGCCCGGCTGAGGCCGGTATCGCGCCTGGAGCCTGTCCAGCGGCGATATCTGTACCAGATCGGTCGCCGTAGCGCCGCCGTCGAAAGGGCCACCGTAGAAGGCAGACGACGTCCGCACGCCAGCGGGCTCTCAAGTCAGGGGAGCCCGCTGGGCGACGAGTTCGGAACGGGTCAGCTCAAGCAGTCGCCCCATCCGGTCCCGTCCCCGGCCGTCGGGAACGTCTCGCCAGAAGGGCGAGTCCGAGAAGCCGGGTAGCTGATCCTGGCGTCCCCCGTGGAGAGGAGGATCCGGGCGGGTTCGGGGGGCTTGGTGGACAACTGCGTCCGCCGTCCTCGGCCCGGTGGTCCAGGAACACCGACGTCAGCGTACGCATCCGCTTCGGATGCTCGGCGATGTAGCCGACCAGCGCGCGGATGTACGCGTGCAGCGCTTCGCGGGGCCCGGTCGCCGCACGGGTGTGCTCGGTCATGTGCCGGGTGATGTCCGCGTACGCCTCATCGACGAGAGCGGCGATCAGCTCACTCTTCCCGGCGAAGTGATACGAGATCAGACGGGTACTGCTCAACCCGGCCCGCTCCGCGATCCGGGCGAACGTGGCCTGCGCGTAACCCAGTTCCGCGATGGTCTCCACCGTGGCCAGGATCTGCGCCCGGCGGGCGATGGAGGTGACGGACTCGGTCCGGAAAAAGCGGAGCCCCGGCTTCCTGGGTCTGCGGGATCTCGCGGGCCGTGAGGGAGGACGGCTCCCGAACTACCCCTTCGGCTCGGCCGCCACGATGCCCAGCAGCCCAGGGAACCTCCGCTCGATGTCGGCCCGGCGCAGGCTGGCCATCCGGCTGTTGCCCCGGTCGACCTGCCGGATCAAGCCGGCCTCGCGCAGTGCGCGGAAGTGGTGCGTGACAGTCGCCTTGGAGACCGGCAGCCCGAAGGAACTGCACGTCCGCGCCGCGCCGTCGGGTTCGGCTGCCAGTTCACGCACCACTCGGCGGCGCAGCGGATCCGCCAGCGCGGAGAGTACGGGGCCGAGCTCGATCTCCTCGACGCTCGGGTGGCCTTCGTCGTCGGGCATCCGCGACTACCCCTTTCAGGTATGGATTGCATCGTACCTATGAGTTCGATAACGTCTCGCAGGTACGAGATTGATGGTACCTATCGGAGGAGCCCCTGCATGCCTCAGCTACTCACCCTCGTCGGCACCGCTCACCCCAAACCCGAACGCGCCGAGGAGTTGAAGCAGCTTCTGCTCTCGTTCGTCGAGCCGACCCGCCAGGAGCCCGGCTGCCTCGAATACCACTTCCACGAAGATCGCAACGACCCCGGCGTCTTCGTCTTCTACGAGGCCTGGCGCTCCCAGGCCGATCTCGACGCCCACCTCGCCCTCCCCCACATGCGGGCCTTCTGGGAGCGGCGCATGGACTACCTGGCGAGCGACCTCGACATCCGTTTTCTCACCATGCACAGCCCCTACCAGTCGGACGTGCGGCGCAGCTCGGAGCACGCCGACGCGAAAATCCGCCGGCACGGCTGAGACCCCGCGAGATCCGGGGCCTCCTACGGCTGCAACATCACCGGTCAGGTCTGCGCCATGTCCACGAAGCGCGAGTAGTGCCCCTGGAAGGCGACGGTGATCGTCGCCGTCGGACCGTTACGGTGCTTGGCCACGATCAGGTCCGCCTCGCCCGCGCGCGGTGACTCCTTCTCGTAGGCGTCCTCGCGGTGCAGCAGGATCACCATGTCGGCGTCCTGCTCGATGGAACCGGACTCACGGAGGTCGGAGACCATCGGCTTCTTGTCCGTGCGCTGTTCCGGGCCACGGTTCAGCTGGGAGAGCGCGATGACCGGCAGTTGGAGCTCCTTGGCGAGGAGCTTGAGGTTTCGGGACATGTCCGAGACCTCTTGCTGACGGCTCTCGGCACGCTTCGAGCCACCGGACTGCATCAGCTGCAGATAGTCGATGACCACCAGCTTGAGATCGTTGCGCTGCTTGAGGCGACGGCACTTCGCCCGGATCTCCATCATGGAGAGGTTCGGGGAGTCGTCGATGTAGAGCGGGGCGGCGGAGACGTCCGGCATCCGGCGCGCCAGCCTGGTCCAGTCCTCGTCGGTCATGGTGCCGGAACGCATGTGGTGGAGGGCCACCCGCGCCTCGGCGGACAGCAGTCGCATCGCGATCTCGTTGCGGCCCATTTCCAGGGAGAAGATCACGCTGGGCAGGTTGCTCTTGATCGAACAGGCCCGCGCGAAGTCCAGGGCGAGGGTGGACTTACCCATGGCGGGGCGGGCCGCGATGACGACCATCTGGCCCGGGTGGAGGCCGTTGGTCAGGGCGTCGAGGTCGGTGAAGCCGGTCGGCACACCGGTCATCTCTCCGCTGCGGGAACCGATCGCCTCGATCTCGTCGAGCGCGCCCTCCATGATGTCGCCGAGCGGCAGATAGTCCTCGCTGGTCCGCTGCTCGGTGACGGCGTAGATCTCGGCCTGTGCGGAGTTGACGATGTCGTCCACATCGCCGTCGGCCGCATATCCCATCTGCGTGATCTTCGTACCGGCCTCGACGAGCCGTCGCAGGACGGCACGCTCATGAACGATCTCCGCGTAGTACGAGGCGTTGGCCGCGGTCGGCACCGACTGGACCAGGGTGTGCAGATACGGGGCTCCGCCGACCTTGGTGATCTCGCCGCGCTTGACCAGTTCGGCCGCGACGGTGATCGGGTCGGCCGGCTCGCCCTTGGCGTAGAGGTCGAGGATCGCCTGGAAGACGGTCTCGTGGGCGGGGCGGTAGAAATCGTGGCCCTTGATGATCTCCACGACATCGGCGATGGCGTCCTTGGACAGCAGCATGCCGCCGAGGACCGACTGTTCCGCGTCGAGATCCTGGGGCGGCACCCGCTCGAATTCCCGGGAACCGCCGTCCCAGCCGCCGCTCTCCCGGCCCCGGTCGTGCTGCTCTGCGCGGTCACGGCCCTCGCCCCGGCGCTGGCGGGAGACGGGCAGCCGGTCGCTGGGGCCGGTGTCGGCCCAAGGGTCGTCCAAAGGCTCGGGGATACTCATCCGGCCACCTCCTCCCGTCCGCTCCGCGGACCTAGCCGTGCCACTCTTTCTTACGGCACGGCACCGACAAACAAGACGCCCGACTCCGGTTGCGGTGTGTCGGGTTCTGCCGGTTTCCAGGCCGAAACAGGGTGGGGGCGCCGCCCCACGTTAGGCCTCCGAGCACCGTCAGCCAATCTGGTTATCCACAGGGCTTGTGGACGACGGACCAGATGCTGTGGAGAACCACGCAGAACCTGTGCACGGACCGGGGGACAGCACTGTGGAAAAACTCATAGCACCCCCACCATCACTATCCTGACCTGCATGTTTCTCATCCACCGACTGTGGGGGAGAAAAACTTTCCGAGTCGGCGCAAGATCACGGCAACGCACACGCAGCAGAACGCCGAACTCCTCCACATGTAAGGACCACTCGGGGATTGCATCTGTTACCTGTGGAAGATTAGATTGACCCCTATGACCCAGGCACCGGCGAGCCCGCCACCCAGTCGTCGTCGGCACGACCGCGAGATCATCGCACTCGCGGTTCCCGCCTTCGGCGCGCTCGTGGCCGAGCCCCTTTTCGTCATGGTCGACAGCGCGATCGTCGGCCATCTCGGAACTCCGCAACTGGCCGGTCTGGCCGTGGCGGCGGCCCTCCTGACGACCGGCGTGAGCATCTTCGTCTTCCTCGCGTACGCCACCACGGCAGCGGTCGCCCGCCGGGTCGGAGCCGGGGACCTGTCCTCAGCCATCCGCCAGGGCATGGACGGCATCTGGCTGGCGATACTGCTCGGCCTCGCGGTCATCGCCCTGACGCTCCCACTGTCCCCCTGGCTCGTGGAGGTCTTCGGCGCATCCGACACCGCGGCCCCCTACGCCACCACCTATCTGCGGATCTCCAGCCTCGGCATCCCCGCCATGCTCGTCGTCATGGCCGCGACCGGCGTGCTCCGGGGCCTGCAGAACACCCGGACCCCCCTCTACGTCGCCATCGGCGGCTTCACAGCCAACGGGGCCCTCAATGTGGCCCTCGTCTACGGCGCCGGCCTCGGCATCGCCGGATCGGCCTGGGGCACGGTGATCGCCCAGATCTCGATGGCCGCGGCCTATCTCGTCGTGGTGGTCCGCGGCGCCCGGCGGCACGGTGCCTCACTGCGGCCCGACATCGCCGGTATCAAGGCCAGCGCCCAGGCCGGCGTTCCGCTCCTGGTCCGGACGATGTCGCTGCGCGCCGTCCTGCTCATCGCCACCGCCGTCGCCGCCCGGCTGGGCGACACCGACATAGCCGCGCACCAGATCATCCTCTCGCTCTGGAGCCTGATGGCCTTCGCGCTGGACGCCATCGCCATCGCTGGTCAGGCCATCATCGGACGGTACCTGGGGGCAGATGACGCGAAGGGCGCGCGCGAGGCCTGCCGCCGCATGGTGCAGTGGGGCATCGCGTCCGGCGTGCTGTTCGGGGTACTGATCGTTCTCGCCCGGCCGCTGTTCGTGCCGCTGTTCACCAGCGACCAGTCCGTCCAGGACACCCTCTTCCCCGCCCTGCTGGTGGTGGCCCTGACCCAGCCGATCTCCGGGGTCGTCTTCGTTCTGGACGGTGTGCTGATGGGCGCCGGCGACGGCCCGTATCTGGCCTGGGCGATGCTCGTCACCCTGGCCGTCTTCGCTCCGGTGGCCCTGCTGGTTCCCACGCTCGGCGGCGGGCTGACGGCACTGTGGTGCGCGATGACGCTGATGATGGCCGTCCGGATGGCGACGCTCTGGCTGCGGACCCGCTCAGGCAAGTGGCTGGTCACTGGCGCCGCTCGCTGAACCACTGCTGGGCCGCCCACCGGAGCTCTGCACCCTGCGCTCTGCCTGTTTCACGTGAAACGGGCGAAGGGCCGCACCTCAAGAGGTGCGGCCCTTCACTGTTCTGCTGCGTTGCGGCCTGATCAGGCAGCAACGACCTCGACGCCGAGCTTCGCAGCGACCTCGGGGTGCAGACGCACGGACACCTGGTGTCCGCCGAGCGTCTTGATCGGCGAGCCGAGCTCGACACGACGCTTGTCGACGTCCGGACCACCGGCAGCCTTGATCGCCGAGGCGATGTCGGCCGGGGTGACGGAGCCGAAGAGACGGCCGGCGTCGCCGGAGCGAACGGCCAGACGGACCTTCACGGCCTCAAGCTTGGACTTGATCTCGTTGGCCTGCTCGATCGTGGCGATCTCGTGGATCTTGCGGGCGCGGCGGATCTGCGCCACGTCCTTCTCGCCACCCTTGGTCCAGCGAATGGCGAAGCCACGCGGAACCAGGTAGTTACGGGCGTACCCGTCCTTGACGTCAACGACGTCGCCAGCAGCACCGAGGCCGGAGACCTCGTGGGTGAGGATGATCTTCATGATTCGGTCACCCTTCCCTTATCGCGCGGTGGACGTGTAGGGCAGCAGCGCCATCTCACGGCTGTTCTTGACAGCCGTGGCGACGTCACGCTGATGCTGCGTGCAGTTGCCGGTGACGCGGCGGGCACGGATCTTGCCACGGTCGGAAATGAACTTCCGCAGCATGTTCGTGTCCTTGTAGTCCACGTACTGGGTCTTGTCCTTGCAGAACGCGCAGACCTTCTTCTTAGGCTTGCGCACAGGCGGCTTCGCCATGGTGTTTCTCCTGTGTGATCAAGAAGTGGGGGTACGAGCTGCCCTTAGAAGGGCGGCTCGTCCGAGTAGCCGCCGCCAGACGCTCCAGAAGAGCCGCCGGAACCGCCGGAGCTTCCGCCCCAGCCGCCTCCGCCACCCTGCTGGCCCCCGCCCTGCTGGCCGCCGGCCGGCGCGCTCGTGGCCCACGGGTCGTCGGCGGGAGCGCCGCCACCACCCTGCTGGCCACCAGCACCGGGACCGCCGCCCCAGTTACCGCCACCCTGCTGACCGCCGCCGTATCCACCCTGGCCGCCCTGGCCACCGCGACCGGTGGTCTTGGTGACCTTGGCCGTGGCGTTCTTGAGACTGGGGCCGACTTCCTCGACGTCCAGCTCGTAGACCGTGCGCTTGACGCCCTCGCGGTCTTCGTACGACCGCTGCTTCAGCCGGCCCTGCACGACAACGCGCATGCCTCGCGTGAGCGACTCGGCGACGTTCTCCGCCGCCTGCCGCCAGACCGAGCAGGTGAGGAACAGGCCTTCGCCGTCCTTCCACTCATTGGTCTGCCGGTCGAAGATGCGGGGAGTGGACGCGACGCGGAACTTCGCGACCGCCGCACCGGACGGGGTGAAGCGCAGCTCGGGGTCGTCGACGAGATTGCCGACGACCGTGATGACGGTCTCGCCTGCCATGGATGAACCTCTCGGCGGGGATTGCTTCTGGCTGCTTGCTGCTACTCGAACCCGATGACCGCTGAGCTAGAAGCTCAGTGGATCTCGGGACGGAGGACCTTGGTCCGGAGGACCGACTCGTTCAGGTTCATCTGGCGGTCGAGCTCCTTGACGACCGCAGGCTCGGCCTGCAGGTCGATGACCGAGTAGATGCCCTCGGGCTTCTTCTTGATCTCGTAAGCGAGCCGACGACGGCCCCAGGTGTCGACCTTCTCAACCTTTCCTTCGCCCTCACGGACGACGGAGAGGAAGTTCTCGATCAGCGGGGAGACTGCTCGCTCCTCGAGATCGGGGTCGAGGATGACCATCACCTCGTAGTGACGCATGTGGAACCCACCTCCTTTGGACTCAGCGGCCACGGTCGTTCCGTGGCAGGAGGGTCGTGATGCGTAAGCAACAGTGTCTCCGAGTAAAACAGCCGCCACTGACAACGCCCTCGGTTGAGAGGGGGCTGAGATGGGGTGGCCCGGACAGACACCGGTGCAGACCGTCCAGAGTACCTGTAGACGGGCTTCCGGTTGAAATCCGGTGGTCAGGAGACGCAATCTGTACACATCGGGTGTGAGCGGCGCCACGATGCGCCGCCTTTCGGCCAGGAGGTACTCCATGGCACACGCAGTGCGACCCCGCTCGTCCGTCTCCCTCTTCGCCACGGACGGAAAGGCTCATCCGCTCCAGGACGCCCTGGTGGCGGTAACGCTGGCTCTCGGCATCCTCGCGTTCGTGACGGCGTGGTTCCACGGCCTGCATCTGATCAGCTCGTGGGCCGGGCTCATCGGAATTCTCGTAGGCGCGTACGGGCAGTACATCTCCGTGACGACGCGGGAGAGGTTCCCGCTGATCCTCGGTATCGGAGCCTCCGCCATCGGGTTCTTCCTCGGTATGGCCCACGGCGGCCTCTTCGGCGGCGTGGTGGGCTGAGCGCGCCGCAGGCCGGCGGTCCCGGCAGGGGCCCGGGGCGGCGTCACAGCCCGGCGCCGCCCCCCGCACCACCTGCCGGAACCGTCCGGGTGCGACAGGGCCAGACCGCGCGCTTCCCGGTCACAGTAGGCTTCGGCGCGAGAGCCGGAGCCCCTGACCGATGGGGACACACCTGCCGAGGAGCGCCCCGCATGAGCCTGACCCTGAGGACCATCAGCCGAGAGCAGCATCTGGCGTACATCCAGAGTCTGCCCGCGGCGAGTCACATGCAGGTCCCGGCATGGGCGGATGTGAAGGCCGAGTGGCGCTCGGAGAGCCTGGGCTGGTTCGACAAGAGCGGCGAGCTCGTCGGCGCCGGCCTGGTGCTCTACCGGCAGCTTCCCAAGATCAAGCGATACCTCGCTTATCTTCCCGAGGGCCCGGTCATCAACTGGTACGCCCCGAATCTGGCCGACTGGCTGCAGCCGATGCTGACGCACCTCAAGCAGCAGGGCGCCTTCTCGGTGAAGATGGGCCCGCCGGTCGTCATCCGCCGCTGGGACGCCCACGCGATCAAGGCCGGTATCCAGGACCCGGATGTGAAGCGCCTGCGCGACGTCGAGGCGACCCACATCGAGCCCCGCGCCTTCGAAGTCGCGGACCGGCTGCGGAAGATGGGGTGGCAGCAGGGCGAGGACGGCGGCGCCGGCTTCGGTGACGTACAGCCCCGCTACATCTTCCAGGTGCCGCTGGCGAACCGTTCGCTCGAAGACGTCCACAAGGGCTTCAACCAGCTCTGGCGGCGCAACATCAAGAAGGCCGAGAAGGCCGGCGTCGAGGTCGTCCAGGGCAGCTATGCCGAGCTCGCCGAGTGGCAGCGGCTGTACGAGATCACGGCCGAGCGCGACCACTTCCGGCCGCGCCCGCTCGGCTACTTCCAGCGCATGTGGACGGCCCTCAACAACGAGGACCCCAACCGGATGCGGCTGTACTTCGCCCGTCACGAGGGCGAGAACGTCGCGGCCGCGACCATGCTGATCGTCGGCGGTCACGTCTGGTACTCCTACGGCGCGTCGGCCAACCACAAGCGTGAGGTCAGGCCCTCGAACGCGATGCAGTGGCGGATGCTCCGCGACTCGTACGCCATGGGCGCCACCGTCTACGACCTGCGCGGCATCTCCGATTCGCTGGACGAGACCGACCACCTCTTCGGTCTGATCCAGTTCAAGGTCGGCACCGGCGGTCAGGCGGCGGAGTACCTCGGTGAGTGGGACTTCCCACTCAACAAGCTGCTGCACAAGGCGCTCGACATCTACATGTCCCGCCGCTGATCCGGGGCACATGGATCCGTGGCGCACGGCTCCATGACGCAACGATCCGTGGCGCAAGGCTGACGAAACCGGCTTCATTCGTTTCAATGGGCTCTTCAAGTAGCTCTTCACACCTCTGATACACCGCAGCCACCAGAAAGGTTCCGGACCGGCCATGGCGCTCTCCCTGTACGTCGACACCGCGCGCTGGCGGGCGCACCAGAAATCCGTGCTCGATCAGTTCCCCGGGCTCGTACCGGTCTGCAAGGGCAACGGGTACGGCTTCGGTCATGAACGGCTGGCCGACGAGGCGATCCGTTTCGGCTCCGACACGCTCGCGGTCGGCACCACCTACGAAGCAGCCCGGATCAAGGACTGGTTCAGCGGCGATCTGCTGGTGCTCACGCCGTTCCGGCGGGGTGAGGAGCCGGTGCCACTGCCCGACCGGGTCATCCGTTCCGTGTCGTCGGTGGACGGGGTGCACGCCCTGGTGGGCGCCCGGGTCGTCATCGAGTGCATGAGCTCGATGAGGCGGCACGGCGTCAAGGAGGAGGAGCTCGGGCAGCTGCACGCCGCCATCGAGGACGTACGTCTCGAAGGCTTCGCCCTGCACCTGCCGCTGGACCGCGCGGACGGCTCGGACGCGGTCGAGGAGGTCATCGCCTGGATGGACCGCCTCAGGGCGGCCCGGCTGCCGCTGCACACGATGTTCGTCAGCCACCTGCGCGCCGAGGAGCTGGGCCGGCTCCAGCAGCAGTTCCCGCAGACCCGTTTCCGCGCCCGCATCGGCACCCGGCTCTGGCTCGGCGACCACGAGGCCACCGAGTACCGGGGCGCGGTGCTCGACGTCACACGCGTCGCCAAGGGCGACCGGTTCGGCTACCGCCAGCAGAAGGCCGCGTCCGACGGCTGGCTGGTGGTCGTCGCGGGCGGTACGTCGCACGGGGTGGGCCTGGAGGCCCCGAAGGCGCTGCACGGCGTGATGCCGCGCGCCAAGGGCGTCGCCCGCGCCGGCCTGGCGACCGTCAACCGCAACCTCTCGCCGTTCGTCTGGGCCGGCAAGCAGCGCTGGTTCGCCGAACCCCCGCACATGCAGGTGTCGATCCTGTTCGTGCCCTCGGACGCGCAGGAACCGAGGGTCGGCGACGAGCTGGTGGCCCACCTGCGCCACACCACCACGCAGTTCGACCGCCTCGTGGACCGCTGAGCCGCCCGGGGCCGCCGCATCGCGGCGGCCCCGGCGCGCCTCACCCGTCCCGTCGCTCAGTCGGCGGCCGGCATGCCCCACTCCACGCGCGGTCCCTCGACCGTGAGCGCGGCGTGGCGCGGCGGATGCGCGGTCGCACGGCCCAGCACGAAGGCGTCCGGCGCCCCGTCGAGCACCCCGCCCGAGGGATCGTCCGAACCGTCGCGCCGTACGCCGTCCCGCTCCGGCATCAGGATGTCCCGCACGACCACTGCGCAGAGGTACAGCGTGCCCAGCAGATGCAGGGCGATGGCGAGCTGATAGCCCTCCGTCGGCAGGCCCTGGTGCTTGTCGCCGCTCGTCGTGTAGGCGAGGTACATCCAGATCCCCAGGAAGTACATGACCTCGCACGCCTGCCAGATCAGGAAGTCCCGCCAGCGCGGCCGGGCCAGTGCGGCGAGGGGGATCAGCCACAGTACGTACTGCGGTGAGTAGACCTTGTTGACGAGGATGAACACCGCGACGACGAGGAACGCGAGCTGCGCGAACCGGGGCCTGCGCGGAGCCGTCAGCGTCAGCGCGCCGATGGCGGCGCACAGCCCGACCGTCGCCACCGTCGAGACGGTGTTGACCGTGCTGACGTCGATGGACTCACCGGTGCGCTGCGTGATGATCAGCCAGAACGAGCCGAAGTCGATCGAGCGTTCCTCGCTGAAGGTGTAGAACTTCTTCCACCCCTCGGGGGCGAACACCATCACCGGCAGGTTGACGACCAGCCAGGAGGCCGCGGCGCCGAGCGTCGCCACCCAGAACGCCCGCCATTTCGCGGCCCGCCAGCACAGCACGAAGGCCGGGCCCAGCAGCAGCACGGGATACAGCTTGGCGGCCGTGGCCAGCCCGATCAGGATGCCGAACGCCAACGGCCGGCTCCTGGACCACATGAGCATCGCCGCGGCCGTGAGGGCGACGGCCAGCAGGTCCCAGTTGATCGTGGCGGTGAGGGCGAAGGCGGGTGCGAGAGCGACCAGGAGGCCGTCCCAGGGGCGGCGCCGGTGCGTGCGCGCGACACAGACGGCGATGATCGCGGTGCAGATCATCAGCATGCCCGCGTTCACCAGCCAGTACACCTGCTCCTGGTGCTGGATCGAACCGCCCGGGGTCAGCCAGGACGCGATCTGCATGAACACCCCCGTGAGCACGGGGTACTCCAGATACTGCATATCGCCGGGCAGCCGGTCGAAGTAGGGCACCAGGCCGTCGGAGAAGCCGCGCCCGGCGTACAGATGCGGGATATCGGAGTAGCAGGCGTGGGTGTACTGGGAGCCCGCGCCCTGGAACCAGGCCCAGTTGTAGCAGGGCAGCTTCTGCACCATGCCGAGCGCGAACATCCCCAGCGCGACCAGCGCGACGGCACCCACGGGGGTGAGTGCGGTACTGCCCAGCCGCGACCAGCGGCCCGACCTCCCGCCGATCAGCTCGCTGCCGGCCGCGGCGACCTCGTCCTCACGCGTGGGCCGTACGACGGACCGTTCCTGCTGCACGCTCGTGTCCTCTGCACTTGGCATGCCGCACATCCTGCCGTACCGGACTGTGTGAACGGCGAGGGCCGCCGCACCCTGTGGTGCGGCGGCCCTCGCCGTGGCTGTCGGAATGCCGGGCGGGCGGAGACGGCTACCCGTTCCCACCGCCGAAGATGCCGCCGTTGCCGTTGGCTCCGTTGCCGTTCCCTCCGTTGCCGTTCCCGTTGCCTCCGTCACCGGCGGGCGGGCTGGCGCCGCCGGGATCGCCGTTGCCGGCCGTTGTCCCGTCCGTGGTACCGGTCGTGCCGCCGTCGTCCGCACCGGTCGTGCCGCCGTCGGCGCCGCCGTTGTCCCCTCCGTCGGACGTACCGCCGTTGTTGTTCTGGCAGTTCCAGTCCCAGGTGCCGCAGCTCTCCGTCGGGTCGGGCGACGTCGGCGGCGAGGCCGGAGGACTCGGCGGGGGCGAGTCGGACGGCGTCGTGGACGGGCTCGGCGGGGGTGTGTAGCTGGGCGTCGGCTTGGGGCTGCTCGCCCCGCCACCGTAGAGCTTGTCGCCGATCGGCTCCGCCTTCGGGAAGTCCACGACCTTCTGGCCCGCCATGGCTTCGGCCATGTAGTCGTGCCAGATCTGGGCCGGGAACGAGGCACCGTGGATCTTCTCCTCGCCGCCGGTCCCGTACATCTTCTCGAACTTACGGTCCTTGTGCTTCTCGTTGTCGTCCAGCCGGTACATGCTGATCGCCGTCGAGAGCTGCGGGGTGTAGCCGACGAACCAGGCGGAGAGGTTGTCGTCCGTCGTACCCGTCTTGCCCGCCACATCGCGGCCGGGGAGCTTGGCGGGCGTACCCGTACCGTGCTCGACGACGTTCTTGAGCACGTCGGTCACGTTGTCGGCCACGTTGTTGTCGAAAGCGCGCTTGGTGACCGTCTCGTGCTGGTACATCACTTCGCCGAGCTTCTTCACCTGGGTGACCGAGAACGGCTCCCGCTGCTGGCCACTGGCCGCGAACGTGGCGTACGCACCGGCCATCCGGATCACGCTCGGCGAGGACGTACCGATGGAGAACGACGGAACGGTCGAGTTCGCCATGTTCTCGTCGTCCTTCAGGCCAGCGGCCATCGCCGCCTCCTTCACCTTGTCCGTGCCCACGTCCATACCCAGCTGGACGTAGGGGGAGTTGGCGGAGACCTCCATCGCCTTACGAAGCGTGATGTTGCCCTCGGAGTGGTTGCCGTCGTTGGTCTGCAGCCACTCCTCACCCTTCTCGTTGGTCCAGACCTCGCCGTTGTAATTCTTGATCTTCAGCTTGTTGTCGCCGTTGTAGACGCTCAGCGGTGAGACCTTCTCGCGCTGCGAATCGTTCTGATCCTTGCCGAGCTCGGGGTCCCGTCTGCCGTGTTCCATCGCGGCGGCCAGCACGAAGGGCTTGAAGGTCGAACCCACCGCGGCGCCGGTCGGGTCGGCGTTATTGGTGTAGTGCTGGGTCGCGTCCTTGCCGCCGTAGATCGCCTTGATGGCACCGGTCTCCGGATCGACCGAGCCGCCACCGAACTGAACGTGGGTGTCCTTGTCGGGGCGCTTCTTGGGGTCGATCTTCTCGTCGTAGACCCTCTTGACGGCCTTGTTGAGCTGCGCGACCTTCTTCTTGTCGAAGGTCGTGTGGATCTCGTATCCGCCCTGGTTGAGCATCTCGGCGGTGACACCGCGGTCGTTGTTCGCGAGGAAGTACTTACGGGCGAGCTCCACCAGGTAGCCCGTCTGACCGCCCAGCTGGGCGTCCTTCTTCAGCGGCTTGGGCGACGGGAACGTCCGGTACTTGTCGTGATCGGCCTTCGACAGCCGGCCGTCCTTGAACTCCTCGTCGAGGATCCACCGCCAGCGCTTCTTCGCCCGGTCCAGGTTCTTCGCCGGCGTCGCCTGCTGCGGGTCGACGTCCGGAGCACCTGCCGGGTCGTAGTAGCTGGCGCCCTTGAGCAGCGTCGCCAGGAAGGCGCACTCGCTCGGGTTCAGGTCCGTGGCGTCCTTGCCGTAGTACGTACGGGCGGCCGCCTGGATACCCGAAGCGCCACGTCCGTAGTACGAGACGTTGAGGTACCCGGCCATGACCTCCTTCTTGTTCCCCTGCTCGCCGACCTTCAGCGTGATGAAGAGTTCCTCGACCTTCCGGCTCAGGGTCTGTTCCTGGGAGAGCCGCGAGTTCTTCACGTACTGCTGCGTGATGGTCGAGCCACCCTGCGTCTGGCCGCCCTTGGCCATGTTCCACAGGGCGCGGCCGATGCCCATCGGGTCGATGCCCTTGTCGTGCTCGAAGGACTTGTTCTCCGCCGAGATGACGGCGTTGCGCATCGCCTCGGGGATCTGTTCGTAGGCGATGACCTGGCGGTTGGCGGCGCCACCGGTCGCGACCATCTGCGTGTTGTCGGACCAGTAGTAGACGTTGTTCTCCGCCTTCGCGGCATCGTTCACCTCGGGCATCGTCACCATCGCGTACGCGAGGCTGGCAACGCCCATCAGAAGGCCCACGAAGCCGATGCACAGTCCGGAGACGAGCTTCCACGACGGCACCCAGCGCCGTACGCCGTGCTTGCCGGCGCGCGGGTAGTCGATGAAGCGCTTCTTGGCCGGGCGCTGGTTTCCGCGCCCTCGGCCCCGGCCGGGGCCCTCGGCCCCGTCGTCGCCACCGCCGCCCCGGCGCCGTCCTCCTCCGCCGTCGGAACCACCGCGGCCGCCGGAACCGCGCTGGGCGGCCCGTCTGGCGGCGGCACGCCCGCCGTACGGGGTGTCCCCGCCGTGCGAATCGGAAGGTGACTCAGAAGTCACGCTACGTGACGGTGCTGCGCGGCGTCCTGAGGACTGCTGGGTGGCTCGTCTGGTCGCTGCGCGCCCGCCACCTTGTGGCTGCGGTGCTTTGCGACGGTGCTCGCTCATCGAACGACTACTCCTCGGGCAGGCGAGAACGCCTGGAAGCGGCAGTTGAGATCCGGTCCCCCCGAATTACGGACCAGCCCTGCGACGGGCACGTCCGCAGCACATCCGGTCAGTACGCGGGGACTGACGCGGTCGGGCGTCACGCGGTTCCCGGTGGTCTGCATGCCGGACAGACTACGCACGGTCAAAACCCTCCTAGGACCGAACTTCACCTCAAATTACGCAAGTCGGTTCCCAAGAATTAGTTATGTGACGCCGTTCACTAAGGCCCCCCTTGCCCCAGCGGAGACTCCGATCTATCGTGCTGATGTATCGAGTCGATACATCAGCTCGGTACATCGGCCCGGCATAACTGCCCGGCACAGGGACGGCGAGAGCACTCGGAGAAGGAGGAGGCGAGGTTGAGCAGACGCTCCGGCATCCTTGAGTTCGCTGTCCTCGGGCTGCTCCGCGAGTCCCCGATGCACGGCTACGAGCTGCGTAAACGTCTCAACACATCGCTGGGGATCTTCCGCGCCTTCAGCTACGGAACCCTCTACCCGTGCCTCAAGACGCTGGTCGCCAACGGCTGGTTGATCGAGGAGCCGGGGAACGCTCCACCGGACCTCCCGCCCGGCTCCGGCCGCGCGGTGGCCCCCTCCTCTTCTCTGGCAGGGCGCCGCGCCAAGATCGTCTACCGATTGACGGCGGAAGGTAAGGAGCACTTCGAAGAGCTGCTCTCGCACACCGGCCCGGATTCCTGGGAGGACGAGCACTTCGCTGCTCGTTTCGCCTTCTTCGGACAGACGGAGCACGAGGTGCGGATGCGGGTGCTGGAAGGCCGTCGCAGCCGGCTGGAGGAGCGTCTTGAGAAAATGAGCGCCTCTCTGGCCCGCACCCGCGAGCGTCTCGACGACTACACACTTGAGCTTCAGCGACACGGCATGGAGTCCGTGGAGCGCGAAGTGCGCTGGCTGAACGAGCTCATCGAGAGCGAGCGGTCGGGACGGGATCAGCGACGATCCTCGCCCGAGGGCTCAGCTCAGCAGAACACCGCAGGAGAGCCGGACGGCCTGCCCCGGCGGGGTAACAACCCGCCGGATCCGTCCGGCGACACCGCCAAGTGAGATCTCCGCAGATCCGCGGGGCCCTCATCAGGAACATCCATTACACACAGGGAGCAACCGGAATGGGTTCGGTTCGCGTAGCCATCGTCGGCGTGGGCAACTGCGCCGCCTCGCTGGTCCAGGGCGTCGAGTACTACAAGGACGCCGATCCGGCCGGCAAGGTGCCCGGCCTGATGCACGTCCAGTTCGGCGATTACCACGTGTCGGACGTCGAGTTCGTCGCCGCCTTCGACGTCGACGCGAAGAAGGTCGGCCTCGACCTCTCGGACGCCATCGGCGCCAGCGAGAACAACACCATCAAGCTCTGCGACGTGCCGAACGCCGGCGTCACCGTCCAGCGCGGCCACACCCACGACGGTCTGGGCAAGTACTACCGCCAGACCATCGAGGAGTCCGCCGAGGCCCCGGTCGACATCGTCCAGATCCTCAAGGACCGCAAGGTCGACGTCCTGGTCTGCTACCTGCCCGTCGGCTCCGAGGTCGCTGCGAAGTTCTACGCGCAGTGCGCCATCGACGCCAAGGTCGCGTTCGTCAACGCCCTCCCGGTCTTCATCGCCGGCACCAAGGAGTGGGCGGACAAGTTCACCGAGGCCGGTGTCCCGATCGTCGGCGACGACATCAAGTCGCAGGTCGGCGCCACCATCACGCACCGCGTGATGGCGAAGCTCTTCGAGGACCGGGGCGTCGTCCTGGACCGCACGATGCAGCTGAACGTCGGCGGCAACATGGACTTCAAGAACATGCTTGAGCGTGAGCGCCTTGAGTCCAAGAAGATCTCCAAGACGCAGGCCGTCACCTCGCAGATCCGCGACCGCGACCTCGGTGCGGACAACGTCCACATCGGCCCGTCGGACTACGTGGCCTGGCTGGACGACCGCAAGTGGGCGTACGTGCGCCTTGAGGGCCGCGCGTTCGGCGACGTTCCGCTGAACCTTGAGTACAAGCTTGAGGTCTGGGACTCCCCGAACTCGGCCGGTGTCATCATCGACGCCGTCCGCGCCGCGAAGATCGCCAAGGACCGCGGCATCGGTGGCCCGATCCTCTCCGCGTCCTCGTACTTCATGAAGTCCCCGCCGGTCCAGTACTTCGACGACGAGGCCCGCGAGAACGTCGAGAAGTTCATCCGCGGTGAGGTCTCCCAGTAACGTCATCTGACGCCGTGCGTCGGTGCGGCGCGGTGAGGAGCGGCAACGCTCCCCGCCTCCCGCGCGATTGAGGGTCCCCGGGCAATCCGCCCGGGGACCCTCAACGTATGTGACCCTTGCTCCCATGCCCGTCGTGCGCGACCTGCGCGTTCTCCTGCGCCTTCGGAACTTCCGCCGCCTGCTGGCCGTACGGGTGCTGTCCCAGTCGGCCGATGGCGTCTATCAGGTGGCGCTCGCGACGCATGTGGTCTTCTCCCCGGAGAAACAGACATCGGCGGGCGCCATCGCCTCCGCCATGGCCGTGCTCCTGCTGCCCTACTCGCTCATCGGCCCGTTCGCCGGAGTGCTGCTGGACCGCTGGCCCCGCCGCCAGGTCTTCCTCTACGGCAATCTGCTGCGCGCCGGGCTCGCCTGCTGCACCGCGTTCCTGATCCTCGGCTCCGCCCCGGACTGGCTCTTCTACACATCGGCCCTGTGCGTCACCGCCGTCAACCGCTTCGTCCTGGCCGGCCTCTCGGCCGCGCTGCCGCGCGTCGTCGACCGGGAACGGCTGGTGCTGGCCAACTCCCTCTCCCCGACCGCGGGCACGCTCGCCGCGACGGCGGGCGGTGGTCTCGCCTTCGTCGTACGGCTCCTGCTGTCGGACTCCGACGCGGCCGTGGTGCTGCTGGGCGCGGGGCTCTATCTCGCCTCTGCGATGGCGTCCCTGACCCTTGCCGCCGGGCTCCTCGGCCCGGAGCGGGGCAGCGACCGGCTGCCCCTGCGCAGGGCTCTGGCCACGACCGCGCGCGGCCTCGCTGACGGGCTGCGCCATCTGGCGGAACGCAGGCACGCCGCACGGGCGCTGGCCGCCATGACGGTGATCCGCTTCTGCTACGGGGCGCTGACGGTGACGGTTCTGATGCTGTGCCGGTACGCCTGGGCGGACACAGAGGCCCATGGGCTGGCGCTGCTCGGGCTGGCGGTGGGGGTCTCCGGGGCGGGGTTCTTCGCCGCGGCGGTGCTGTCCCCGTGGGCCGTGGCGCGGCTCGGACGGTTCCGCTGGATGACGGTGTGCGCGGCCGCCGCGGCAGTCCTCGTGCCGGCGCTGGGACTCTGGTTCACCCCCACACCGATGCTCGTCGCCGCGTTCGTGCTCGGCCTCGTCACCCAGGGGGCGAAGATCGCGACGGACACGGTGGTGCAGACCTCGGTGGACGACGCCTTCCGCGGCCGGGTCTTCTCGCTCTACGACGTGCTGTTCAACGTGGCCTTCGTGGGCGCGGCCGGTGTAGCCGCTCTCATGCTGCCCCCTGACGGCAGGTCGGCCGCGGTGGTGATCGGAGTGGCCGCGCTCTACGCCCTGGTAGCCATCGCTCTGTACCGCTGGAGTCGCACCCGCGAGGTCGTATAGCGTGCGCGCGTCAAATAAAGCAGTGCATGATTCACGGGGGTACGCGCATGACCTATCCGCCTCAGCAGGGCCCCGGACCATACGGGCAGCAGGCTCCCCAGCAGCCCTACCCGCCGCAGCAGCAGCCCGGATACGGCTACCCGCAGCAGCAGCCGGGGTACGGGGCGCCGCAGCAGGGGTACGGAGCACCTCAGCAGCAGCCGGGGTACGGGGCTCCTCAGCAGCCCTACCCGCCGCATCAGGGGCAGCAGCCCTGGGGCGGCCAACCCGGCGGCCCGGCACCGCAGGGGATGCCCCCGCAGGGCCCGCCGCAGAACATGTCCGGCGGGAAGAAGGCCTTCCTCGCGGTGCGCAACCTCATCATCATCGTGGTGGCTCTCGGCGCACTGGCGGGGCTCAAGTTCGGCTGGGACAAGATATTCGAGTCCGATGCCAAGGCCGCAGCAGTGGGCGACTGCCTGGAGAACAAGGGCACCAACCTCAGCCCGGACATGAAATCGGCTGACTGCGGTTCGAACGCTGCCGAGTTCAAGGTCGCCGCAGTGCACGACGACACCTCCGACACCGATCTCTGTGACGCGAAGAAGTACGTCGCTTACACCGAGACCTCGGGCAGCCGGAAGAGCCGGAGCAGCGTCGTGCTCTGCCTCATGCCGATCAAGCCGGGCGCCTGACCCTCCGGAACAGAAACGGGAGCGGAACGGACCGGGCGCTGTTTCACGTGAAACAGCGCCCCCGGCCGCACGGGTTGCCGGTCCTGTCGTACGGGCTGCCGGCCATGTTTCACGTGAAACATGGCCGGCAGCCCTCCTGCCCGTAGCGCCCGGCGGGACTCAGTCCTGCGACTCCCACCACTTCTTGAGCTCCGCCACTGCCTCGTCGTGTTCCATCGGCCCGTTCTCCAAGCGCAGTTCCAGCAGGAACGCGTACGCCTTGCCGATGACCGGTCCGGGCCCGACGTCCAGGATCCGCATGATCTCGTTGCCGTCCAGGTCCGGCCGGATCGCGTCGAGTTCTTCCTTGTCCTGCAGCTGCGCGATGCGCTCCTCCAGCGCGTCATAGGTCCGCGAGAGGGCGGATGCCTTGCGCTTGTTGCGCGTGGTGCAGTCCGAGCGGGTGAGCTTGTGCAGCCGCTCCAGCAGCGGGCCGGCGTCACGCACATAGCGGCGGACCGCCGAGTCGGTCCACTCCCCGTCGCCGTACCCGTGGAAGCGCAGATGCAGCTCCACCAGCTTCGAGACGTCCTTGACCATGTCGTTGGAGTACTTGAGGTCGGTCATCCGCTTCTTGACCATCTTGGCGCCCACCACCTCGTGGTGATGGAACGAGACCCGGCCGTCCTTCTCGAAGCGCCGGGTCCTCGGCTTGCCGATGTCATGGAGAAGCGCGGCAAGCCGCAGAACGAGGTCCGGCCCGTCCTCCTCCAGGTCGATCGCCTGCTCCAGAACGGTCAGAGAGTGCTCGTACACATCCTTGTGACGGTGATGCTCATCACTTTCGAGGCGGAGCGCGGGGAGCTCGGGAAGGACCTGTTGCGCCAGCCCCGTGTCGACAAGGAGCGCCAGCCCCTTCCGCGGGTGCGAGGAGAGAAGGAGCTTGTTGAGCTCCTCACGGACCCGCTCGGCGGAGACGATCTCGATCCGCCCCGCCATTTCCGTCATCGCCTCGACCACGTCGGGAGCCACTTCGAAGTCCAGCTGCGCGGCGAAGCGCGCGGCTCGGAGCATGCGCAGCGGGTCGTCGGAGAACGATTCCTCGGGGGTTCCAGGCGTGCGCAGAACCCGCTCTGAGAGGTCCTCGATGCCACCGTGCGGGTCGATGAAGTCCTTCTGCGGCAGCGCGACAGCCATCGCGTTGACCGTGAAGTCACGTCGAACGAGGTCGTCCTCGATGGAGTCGCCGTAGGAAACTTCCGGCTTGCGCGAGGTTCGGTCGTACGCCTCGGACCGGTATGTGGTGACTTCGATCTGGTAACCGTCCTTCTGGGCGCCCACCGTGCCAAAGGCGATCCCGACCTCCCACACCGAGTCCGCCCAGGGCCGGACGATCTTCAGGACGTCCTCGGGGCGGGCATCGGTGGTGAAGTCCAGGTCGTTCCCGAGCCTGCCCAGAAGCGCGTCCCGGACCGAGCCGCCGACCAGGGCGAGACTGAATCCGGCATCCTGGAATCGGCGGGCGAGATCGTCGGCGACCGGGGACACCCGGAGCAGTTCACTGACTGCGCGGTGCTGCACCTGGGTCAGGACACTGGCGTTGTCTTCATTGGCATTCGGCACAACAGAAAAGGGTACGTGCCCGGACCGGCCCGGACGGCATGGTTTCCTTCAGCCCTGCGAGACTCTCCCGATCATGTGCCGTACACCCCAGCACTTAGCCGCCGCGCACATCGTTACCATGCGTGGACGCAGCAACGGACGACGATCGACAGCAGCTCATGACGACGAGGGACGGGTAGGCGCGTGGCCGAGGCGGCAGACTTCCAGGGGATGAGTCCCTCTCCTGCCCGCCGGTGGCTGCGGCGCACAGCCGCCGTGCTTGCCGGGGCTCCGCTCGTCGCCGCCCTGCTGGCCGGGGCGACCGCTCCGGCGGCTCAGGCCGGTGTGCCGGACAAGGCCCCGACGGGCTCCGGGACGGTCGCGGTGTCCCTGGACACGGTGACGCCGAGTGCCCCGGTGAAGGGGGACACCCTCACCGTCTCCGGCACTCTGACGAACAAGAGCAAGGAGACCGTCACCGCGGCCCAGGTCGATCTGCGCGTGGGCCCCCGGCTCTACAGCAGGACGTCGATCGACGCGGCCAACAAGCGCACGGGATATCTGCCCGGTGCCGACCCGTCTCCGATCGGCGGCAAGTACACGGTCAAGATCGCCAAGCTGCCCTCCGGGATCAGTCAGGACTTCACCCTGTCCGTGCCGGTCAGCAAGCTGGGGCTCGGCGACGACGGCGTGTACCAGCTCGGCGTGACCCTTTCGGGCCGGACGTCCCACGCCTTGTACGACCAGGTGCTCGGGATCGAGCGGACGTTCCTCCCCTGGCAGAGCGAAGACCGCGACTCCAAGCCCCGGATCAGTTACGCCTGGCCCCTGATCGCCTCGGCGCACCTCACCGCGGAGACCGGCTCCGACTCCCAGCAGACCCCGGTTTTCGCCGACGACGATCTGGCCGCCGAGATCGCGCCGGGCGGCCGGCTGGAACAGATGGTGTCGCTGGGCAGGCAGCTGCCCGTGACGTGGGTCATCGACCCGGACCTGCTGGCCAGCGTGGACGCGATGACACGGGACTACCGGGTCAAGTCCGGTGACACCACGATCGCCGGTACGAATCAGAACGTGGCCAAGCAGTGGCTGAGCTCGCTGGAAGCGGCGGTGACCGAGGGCAAGGTCATCGCGCTGCCGTTCGGGGATCCCGATCTGGCATCGATCGCGCACCGCGGCAAGAACGTGTCGGGCACCCTGAGCCACCTCCAGAACGCCAGCGAGGTGGCCGTGACGACGGTGCAGACGATCCTGCACCTGAAGCCCTCGACGGACTTCGCGTGGCCGGTCGACGGTGCCATCGACCCGTCGATCGTGGACGTCGCCACATCGGCCGGCGCCCACAACGTGATCTCCCGCAGCGACAGCCTCCAGGAGAACGGCGGCCTGGTCTACACGCCCACCGCCGCCCGGCCGATCGGCGGCGGCACGACCGCCGTGGTCTCCGACTCCCGGCTCTCCACCGCCTTCCAGGGCGACATGACGAAGGCCGGGAACTCCACGCTCGCCGTGCAGAAGTTCCTCGCCCTCACGCTCTCGCTGGCCGAGCAGGACACGGACAAGGACCGGAGCGTCGTCGTCGCACCCCAGCGGATGCCGACGGTCGCCCAGGCCCAGACGATGGCCCGCGCCCTGCACGCCCTCGACGACGACCGCTGGACGCAGTCCCAGGGGCTGATCCAGGCGGCCGAGGGGAAACCCGACGCGAAGGCGACCACACAGGTCCCCCGGACGTCCCAGTACCCGAAGAAGCTGCGCAGCCAGGAGCTGCCCACCCAGGCCTTCCAGGACATCAAGTCCACCCAGGCCTCCCTCAACAACTTCCAGGTCATCCTGACCCAGCCCGAGCGCGTGGTGACCCCCTTCGGCAACGCGGTCAACCGCTCCATGTCGACGTCGTGGCGGGGCAGGCCGCTGGAGGCCCAGCAGTACCGGGATTCGGTGCGCACCTATCTGCAGGGGCTCGTCAACGAGGTCCAGCTGATCTCGAAGTCGGACGTCACCCTGTCCGGGCGGAGCGCCACGATCCCGGTGACGGTGCAGAACAGGCTGTTGCAGGACGTCGACCACCTGGTGCTGCGGCTGAAGTCGGAGAACGCGACGCGGCTCAAGCTGAACGACGGCGGCGCCGTGGCCGAGCAGCCGATCCAGATCGCGGGCGGTCACAGCCAGTCCGTGAAGTTCGACGCCGCGGCCAATATCAACGGTCAGGTCCAGATGACGGCCCAGCTGTACACGGAGGACGGCACTCCGTACGGCGCGGAGATGAACTTCACCGTGAAGGTGTCCGAGCTGACACCGACCGTCCTTCTCGTGATCGCCGGCGGACTGCTGCTGCTGGTCCTCGCCGGCATCAGGATGTATGCACATCGCAAGCGCGCCAACGCGGGCGGCGCGGCGGGCGACGACGGCAGTGAACCCGAGCAGCCGAGTGACCCGACGCCGGACACCGGTCCCGAAAGCACGGAGCCGTCGGGCACGGGTGAGAAAGTGGACCGTTGAGCGATGTCTGTCGTGGCCGGTCGGCCGGGGACGATGAGGTGGGGTTTCGATGAACGCGCCGTACGACGGTGATCGCGGTCAGGGTACGGGCGGAGCTGGGTCTTCCGGCGGTCCTCCGGTGCCCCCTGATCCGGAGCAGGTGCCACCGGCGCCCGATCCGTATCTGCAGGCCGCGTACGACTACGACCCCTACCGGGCGCAGGACCTCTCGGCGCAGGATCCGGTGAACGAGGCCCTGTACGACCGTGCGGCGCATCCGCCGCCGCCTCCCGGCACCTACCAGCAGCCGCAGCCGCTCTACCAGCAGCCGCCTGCCGCGCCGTACGCCCCCGACCCGCGGATCTGGGCGCAGACCCCGCCGCCGGAACCCGACGGCCCGTCCCGGCACCTGCCGTACGGCGACGACGCGGCGACCACCCAGTTCGTCGGCGTGGACGATCTCGTCACCCAGGCCTCTGCGGGGCGCGACGAACCCGACGCGTTCGCCCACCTCTTCCGGGACCAGGAGGGCCCGGCTGGCTCCCCTGTCCCCGACCGGCCAGAACCGGCCCCGGAGCCCGTACCGCCGAAGTCCGGCGGCCGGGCATCCGGGCTGCTGAAATCCAGTGCGGTCATGGCGGCCGGCACCCTCGTCTCACGGCTCACCGGATTCGTACGCAGCCTGGTGATCACCGCGGCGCTCGGCGCGGCCCTGCTCGGTGACAGCTTCACCATCGCCTACACGCTGCCGACGATGATCTACATCCTCACCGTGGGCGGCGGCCTCAACTCGGTGTTCGTCCCCCAGCTCGTCCGCTCCATGAAGGACGACGAGGACGGCGGCGAGGCCTACGCGAACCGGCTGCTGACCCTGGTGATGGTCGCGCTCGGCGTGATCGTCGCCCTGGCGGTCTTCGCGGCACCGTGGCTCATCCGGCTGATGTCGGACACGATCGCCAGTGACCCGGCCGCGAACAACGTGGCCATCACCTTCGCCCGGTACTGCCTGCCCACGATCTTCTTCATGGGTGTGCACGTCGTGATGGGCCAGATCCTGAACGCCCGTGGGAAGTTCGGCGCGATGATGTGGACCCCGGTCCTCAACAACATCGTCATGATCTTCACCTTCGGCATGTTCATCTGGGTCTACGGCACCTCCCACGAATCCCACATGGGCGTCCAGACGATCCCGCCGGAGGGCGTCCGGCTGCTGGGCATCGGCACTCTGCTCGGCCTGATCGTCCAGGCCCTCGCCATGATCCCGTACCTGCGCGAGGCCGGGTTCCGGTTCCGCCCGCGCTTCGACTGGAGGGGCCACGGGCTCGGCAAGACGGTCAAGCTCGCCAAGTGGACGGTCCTGTTCGTCCTGGCCAACCAGGCCGGTGTCCTCGTCGTCACGCAGCTCGCGACCTCCGCGGGCAAGGAGTCCGGCAGGAACGGCGCGGGCTTCCTGGCCTACTCCAACGCCCAGCTGATCTGGGGCATGCCCCAGGCGATCATCACCGTCTCGGTCATGGCCGCCCTGCTGCCCCGTATCTCCCGTGCCGCCCACGACAACGACCCGGGTGCGGTCCGCGACGACATCTCGCAGGGCCTGCGCAACTCCGCCGTGGCCATCGTGCCGGTCGCCTTCACTTTCCTCGCCCTGGGCGTTCCGATCTCGACCCTGCTGTACGCCTCCACCGGCCCTGAGGCAGCCCGTTCCATGGGCTACATCCTGATGGCCTTCGGCCTCGGGCTGATCCCCTACTCGGTGCAGTACGTGGTGCTGCGAGGGTTCTACGCCTACGAGGACACCCGCACCCCCTTCTACAACACCGTCATCGTCGCTCTGGTCAACGCGGCGGCCTCGGCCATCTGCTACGTCGCCCTGCCCGCCCAGTGGGCCGTGGTCGGCATGGCAGCCTCGTACGGCCTCGCCTACGCCGTCGGTGTCGGTATCGCGTGGCGCCGGCTGCGGAACCGTTTGGGCGGCGATCTGGACGGCGCCCACGTCCTGCGTACCTACGCCCGCCTCTGCCTCGCAGCGATCCCCGCGGCACTGATCGGCGGCGGTGTGGGGTTCGCCCTTCTCCACGCGCTCGGCGACGGCGCATCGGGCTCGCTCCTCGCGCTGGTCTGCGGTGGGATCGTGCTGCTGGGAGTTTTCGTCGTCGCGGCGAAGCGGATGCGGATCGAAGAGATCAACGGCATGGTCGGCATGATCCGGGGACGGCTCGGCCGCTGAAGATCACCGGCCCGCACAACCATCTCCGGTCCCTGCGTGTCGTGCATGGTGCCGGAGTATGGGCACAATTGGCGTGACTGTGCAGAGCTGGCTGGCATCGCGCAACGGATGGGGAGGCAGGAACGACGGTGGCGGAACGTAGCACGGCTGCCGTTGACGTGGCCGACAACAGCGGCGACAAGCCGCTGTCCGCCAAGGCGGACGAGGCCACGACCGACGGCACGGCAGAAGCCCAGGACTCAACGGGCGCAGACCCCCAGGAAGCGGTGGACGAACCGGCGGACGCCGATGCCACCGTGTCTTCCCCCGATCTGCACAGCGGTCACAAACTCGCCGGACGCTACCGGCTGGAGGAGTGCGTCACCCGTCTGGACGGTTTCAGCAGCTGGCGCGCCGTCGATGAGAAACTGCGTCGCGCGGTGGGCGTCCACCTCCTCCCCGCCGACCACCCGCGAGCCCGCTCGGTGCTGGCCGCGGCCCGTTCCTCCGCGCTGCTCGGTGACCCCCGCTTCGTGCAGGTCCTCGACGCCGTGGAAGAGAACGACCTCGTCTACGTCGTCCACGAATGGCTTCCGGACGCCACCGAGCTCACCGCGCTGCTGGGCGCGGGACCGATGGAAGCCCACGACGCCTACCAGCTCGTCAGCCAGATCTCCCAGGCCATGGCGGCCGCACACCGCGAGGGACTGGCCCATCTGCGGCTCACCCCCGGCGCGGTGCTCCGCAGCTCCTCCGGTCAGTACCGGATCCGCGGTCTCGCGGTGAACGCTGCACTGCGCGGCATCACCTCCGAGGGCCCCCAGCGCGCCGACACCGAAGCGATCGGCGCCCTCCTCTACGCCTCGCTCACCCAGCGCTGGCCGTACGAGAGCGACGCCTACGGCCTCACCGGGCTCCCCAAGGGCGTGGGCCTGATCCCGCCCGATCAGGTACGGGCCGGCGTCCACCGCGGCCTCTCCGAGATCGCCATGCGGGCGCTCGCCAACGACGGCGCCACGGCCTCCCGCCAAGAGCAGCCGTGCACCACGCCCGACGAGCTGGCCAAGGCCGTCGCGGCCATGCCGCGCATCCGCCCGCCCGAGCCCACGTTCACCGCACCGCCCGAGTACCAGCGGACCACCTACCAGCAGGGCACCTACGGACGTCCCGCCGTACCCGGCGCCCCTCCCACCCAGCCCGTGCACGCCATACCGCCTCCCCCGCTCCAGAGCCGCACGGGCAAGGCGCTCAAGTGGGCCGTCTCCGCGCTGCTCATCGCCGCACTGGGCCTCGGCAGCTGGCAGCTCGCGGAAACCCTCCTGGACCACGACAGCAAGTCGGGCGACCCCGGCACCACGCAGAGCAACCCGGAGAACGGCAACACCCCGCCGGTCGAGAAGAGCAAGCCCGTCCAGATCGTCAGCGCCAAGGACTTCGACCCGCTCGGCGACGGGTCCGAGAAGCCTCAGGACATAGATCACGTCTACGACGGGGACCCGAACACTTACTGGCACACCGACGGCTACTACTCCGCCGACTTCGGGAAACTGAAGGAAGGCGTCGGGGTCGTACTCGACCTCGGCAAGGTTCAGCAGGTCCGCAAGGTCGACGTGACGTTCCTGGGCGGCACCACGTCGACCGAGTTGCGCACCTCCAGCGACGCCACAGCACCGACGATGCCCGACAGCTTCACCAAGGTTGCCGAAGGTTCGGGCACAAACGTGTCACTCAAGCCTGGCAAGCCCGTTCAGGCGCGGTACCTTCTGGTCTGGCTCACCCAGCTGCCACCGAGCAGCGAGGGGAACTTCCGGGGCAAGATCTCGGACATCAAGGTCACCGGCTGAGGGCAGCAGGGGAGGGGGCTCACCGTTGGACGACACCAGATTCGCCGACTCGACTGATCAGGACCTTCTGGCCAGCCACGTAGCCGGTGAGCCGGACGCCTTCGGTGAGCTCGCACGGCGTCATCGCGACCGGCTGTGGGCCGTGGCCCTGCGCACCCTGGGCGACCGCGAGGAGGCGGCCGACGCCGTGCAGGATGCTCTCGTCTCCGCCTTCCGCGCCGCCCATACCTTCCGCGGCCAGTCCGCCGTGACCACCTGGCTGCACCGCATCACCGTCAACGCCTGTCTCGACCGGGTCCGCAAGGCGTCCTCCCGGAAGACCTCGCCCGTCAACGACCCGGAGCGGCTCGACCAGCTTCTGGAGCCGCACGAGTCCGCCGAGGCGCCGGCCGAGCGGCAGGACCTGCACCGCGAACTGTTCGCAGCCCTCGCCACTCTCCCCGCCGAGCAGCGTGCGGCCCTCGTCCTCGTCGATATGCAGGGGTATCCGGTGGCCGAGGCGGGTCGCATCCTCGACGTGCCGGTCGGCACCGTGAAGAGCCGCTGCGCCCGGGGCCGCGCCAGGCTGGCCCCGCTGCTCACCCATCTCCGCGGGGAAGCCGGCGACGGCGATGAGCGGGAGGCGGGAAGGAACCGGACGGCGAGAACATCCGTCCCACCGGCAGCGGGGCCAAGAGACGCGGGAACAAGCGATCCAGCTGGAGTGAAGGGCGGAGGTGGGCGGGCATGACATCGACAACCGACACGCCCCAGCACCCGGACGTCTCAGAGATCTCCGACCTCACAGAGGGCGTGCTCTCACCGCCCCGCACCGCTGATGTCCGGCGGCACGTGGACGGCTGCGAGCTCTGCTCCGACGTTCAGGCCTCGCTTGAGGAGATCCGCAGCCTGCTGGGCTCCATTCCCGCCCCGCAGACCATGCCCATCGACATAGCGGACCGCATCGATGCCGCGCTCGCCGACGAAGCCCGTGCGGTAGCCACCGCTTCCGACACGGAGGCGGAAGGCTCACACGCGCAGGCGGATGTTTCACGGGACACGGAGGCTCATGTTTCACGTGAAACAGAGTCGGCCGCTATCGGGCAGGAGCTCGCGGACCGCCCTGCCGGGCACGCACGGGCTGCCACCGGTCCCGGCCGCGGCCCGGTCCGCCGACGCCGCCGCAGGGCGGTGTTCGGCACCACACTGGGCGCCGCCGTAGTCGGTGTGAGTGTCTTCCTGCTGCAGAACGTCCCCACGTCACACAACTCCGCCGATGTCAGTGCCTCGGATCACGGAGCCAGCGCCAAGAAATCCGACTCGCAGGCGTTCTCACAGTCCACGGTCCAAGAGCGTGTCCACAGTCTGCTGAGCTCCGGCACGGAACCGTCGGACCCAGAGAAGTCGGCCGGCCAGAATCAGGCGCCTTCCATCGACACGAAGTCCTCGCCGGAGACCGAGCCCCCCGGCTCGGCTTCCCCGCAGGCGCCGCTTCGCGCTCCCGTAGTGACGGTCCCTTCCTGTGTGGAGCAGGGGATAGGACGGAACGCCGCCGTCCTCGCCGTCGAGAAGGGCACCTACCAAGGCGCGGACGCCTTCCTCGTCGTCCTCCCGCATCCCACCGACACGACCCGGGTCGAGGCCTACGTCGTCGATGCCGCATGCGTCGGCGCGGACCCTGCGGTCAAGGGGAAACTCCTGCTGACACACGCCTACGCCCGCCCCTGAACATCACGCCGGATACCGCCTGGGGCATGTCGGGAATGCATCCCCCGTAGGATCCGTTGGGTGGGGTGAGAGTCGTTGAACCGGCCCCAGTAGGCGTGGACAGTAGGCAGTCTGCAGAGACGAGGAAGAAACCCGTGAGCGACGTGCGTAATGTGATCATCATCGGCTCGGGGCCGGCGGGCTACACGGCCGCGCTGTACACCGCGCGCGCCTCTCTGAAGCCGCTGGTCTTCGAGGGTGCCGTCACCGCCGGTGGCGCGCTGATGAACACGACCGACGTGGAGAACTTCCCCGGATTCCAGGACGGAATCATGGGCCCGGAGCTCATGGACAACATGCGCGCCCAGGCCGAGCGGTTCGGTGCCGAGCTGATCCCCGACGACGTGGTCTCCGTCGACCTCACCGGTGACATCAAGACCGTCACCGACACGGCGGGCACGGTGCACCGCGCCAAGGCCGTCATCGTCACCACCGGCTCGCAGCACCGCAAGCTGGGTCTGCCCAACGAGGACGCCCTCTCCGGGCGCGGCGTCTCCTGGTGCGCGACCTGCGACGGGTTCTTCTTCAAGGACCAGGACATCGCCGTGGTCGGCGGCGGCGACACCGCGATGGAGGAGGCGACGTTCCTCTCCCGCTTCGCCAAGTCGGTCACCATCGTCCACCGCCGCGACTCGCTGCGAGCCTCCAAGGCCATGCAGGACCGCGCCTTCGCTGACCCGAAGATCAAGTTCGCCTGGGACAGCGAGGTCGCCGGGGTGCACGGCGAGCAGAAGCTTTCCGGTCTGACCCTGCGCAACACCAAGACCGGTGAGACCTCCGAGCTCCCCGTTACCGGGCTGTTCATCGCAGTCGGCCATGATCCGCGCACCGAGCTCTTCAAGGGCCAGCTCGACCTCGACGACGAGGGCTACCTCAAGGTCCAGGCCCCCTCGACGCGCACGAACCTCACCGGTGTCTTCGGCGCAGGCGATGTCGTCGACCACACCTACCGGCAGGCCATCACGGCTGCCGGCACCGGCTGCTCCGCCGCACTCGACGCCGAGCGCTTCCTTGCCGCGCTCGCCGACGACGAGAACGCCGCCGCAGCCACCGTCTGATCCAAGCCTCACCCACACCCCCGCGAAGTTAAGGAGGCCGCCGTGGCCGGCGCGCTGAAGAACGTGACTGACGACTCGTTCGACGAGGTCGTCCTGAAGAGCGACAAGCCCGTACTGGTGGACTTCTGGGCTGCCTGGTGCGGCCCGTGCCGCCAGATCGCCCCCTCCCTGGAGGCCATCGCGGCTGAGCACGGCGACCGGATCGAGATCGTCAAGCTCAACATCGACGAGAACCCGGCCACCGCTGCCAAGTACGGCGTCATGTCCATCCCGACACTGAACGTCTACCAGGGCGGCGAGGTCGCCAAGACCATCGTCGGCGCCAAGCCGAAGGCCGCGATCCTTCGCGACCTCGAAGGCTTCATCGCCGAATAAGGCAGAACCACTGCCTGATGTTTCACGTGAAACGGGCCCACCCCTCGGGGTGGGCCCGTTTCACTTTTCACGGCACGTCCATACGACACCTATGCGCGCCGCCCGAATCACAGCGGCCGCAGCACCGGCTCCTTCTGAACCGCACCCAGCAGCCGGTCCAGAGCCAGCTCCACATCTTCTTTCCACGAAAGGGTCGTCCGCAGCTCCAGCCTCAACCGCGGATGAGACGGATGTGTCCGCACGGTCTTGAAGCCCACTGCCAGCAGATGATCCGCAGGCAGCACACAGGCCGGTTCTTTCCAGCGAGCGTCCGCGAACGCCTCGATCGCCTTGAAGCCGCGGCTGAGCAGATCCTTCGCAACTGTCTGCACCATGACCCGGCCCAGGCCTTGTCCCTGGTACCCCGGCAGGATCAAGGCAGTCATCAGCTGAACGGCGTCGGGGGAGACCGGACTGGTCGGAAAGGACGCAGCCCGCGGGACATAGGCCGGCGGTGCGTAGAGGACGAAGCCGACCGGAACATCATCGACGTAGACAACGCGGCCGCAGGATCCCCACTCCAGCAGGACACCGGAGATCCAGGCCTCCTTCTCCGCCCCGGGTCTGCCGGCCTTGACCGCGGCCGCCCCGCGCACCGGATCAAGTTCCCAGAACACGCAGGAACGACAGCGCTCGGGTAGATCAGAGAGGTTGTCCAGCGTGAGCGGTGCGAGCCGACGCCCCATGAAGGCTGTTCCTCACTTCCCTCGTCCACCGCATCGCGTGCGACGGACGGTGCACTCCGTTCGCGGAGACGGATCAACTGGATGTGGCCTACCTGAACGCATCGTATCCACGACCGGATCAAGCTGACACCGAGAGAAAGCAAAGGGCGGGCTGTGTTCCGTCCTACCGGAACACAGCCCGCCCACTGTCGCTCAGAAGTCAGCTCTCGTCGTCCTCAGCCGGCTCCTCGGCCGACTCCTCCGCCGGACTGCGGTCCAGCACACGGCCTTCGCCGGGAGCGAGACTGCCGAGGATGCGGTCCAGATCCTCCATCGAGGCGAACTCGACGACGATCTTCCCCTTCTTCTGGCCGAGGTCGACCTTCACCCGGGTCTCGAAGCGGTCCGAGAGCCTGGATGCCAGATCGGACAGCGCCGGTGACAGCCGGCCGCCGGCCCTCGGCCCCTTCGCCTTGGAGGCACTCGTGGGCCTGGAGCTCATGAGCGTCACGATCTCCTCGACCGCGCGCACCGAGAGGCCCTCGGCCACGATGCGGTGTGCCAGCTTGTCCTGCTCCTCGGAGTCGTCGACCGAGAGCAGCGCACGTGCGTGTCCTGCCGAGAGCACCCCGGCAGCGACCCTTCGCTGGACCGGAGGAGAGAGCCTCAGCAGACGCAAGGTGTTGGACACCTGCGGCCGGGATCGCCCGATGCGGTCGGCCAGCTGGTCATGCGTGCACTTGAACTCCTTGAGGAGCTGGTCGTACGCTGCCGCCTCCTCCAACGGGTTGAGCTGAGCCCGGTGGAGGTTCTCCAGGAGCGCGTCCAGGAGAAGCTTCTCGTCATCCGTGGCCCGGACGATGGAAGGGATCCGCTCCAGACCCGCTTCGCGGCAGGCCCTCCAGCGCCGCTCGCCCATGATGAGCTCGAAGCGGTCGGCACCGGTCTGCCGTACGACGACCGGCTGAAGGAGACCGACCTCCTTGATGGAGGTCACCAGCTCGGCAAGCGCGTCCTCGTCGAAGACCTCTCGGGGCTGACGAGGGTTCGGCGTGATGGAGTCGAGCAGGATCTCGGCGAAGTACGCGCCTGCCACCTCACTCGGTCCGCCGGACCCGGCCGAATCCGAAACAGGAGCACTCGGCTCCGGCACCGTACCGAGCGAGGTCACCTTGGCGGCAGCCACTCCCCGCTCGGCCGTCATGACCGGACCTGTCCCGGCAGAGGACGCGCCGGACCGGGCCGACGAAGCCGGCTTCTCCTGCGGAGCGGCGGGAATCAGGGCACCGAGCCCTCGCCCCAACCCTCTACGACGCTCGCTCACTGGATCCCCTCCGAAGTGTTCTGCTGGCTGTTCCGACTGCCCGTGTGGGCCTGCTGCGCCTCGTAATGCAGTCCCACCCCGCGCAGAGCGATCTCACGTGCCGCCTCAAGATACGACAAGGAACCACTGGACCCGGGATCGTAGGTGAGCACCGTCTGCCCGTAGCTCGGCGCCTCGGAGATCCGCACCGAGCGCGGAATGCTGGTGCGCAGCACCTCCTTGCCGAAGTGGGTGCGCACCTCCTCCGCGACCTGCGACGCGAGCCTGGTCCGGCCGTCGTACATGGTGAGCAGGATCGTCGACACATGGAGCTCGGGGTTGAGGTGCCCCCGTACGAGGTCCACATTGCGCAGCAGCTGTCCGAGCCCCTCCAGTGCGTAGTACTCGCACTGGATCGGGATCAGCACCTCGGCACCGGCCACCAGGGCGTTGACGGTCAGGAGACCGAGCGAGGGCGGGCAGTCGATGAGGATGTAGTCCAGCGGCTGCTCGTAGGCCTGGATCGCCCGCTGGAGTCGACTCTCCCGCGCCACCAGCGACACCAGCTCGATCTCCGCACCGGCGAGATCAATGGTCGCTGGGGCGCAGAAGAGACCTTCGACGTCCGGGACGGGCTGAACCACGTCGGAGAGCGGCTTGCTCTCCACCAGGACGTCATAGATCGAGGGGACTTCGGCGTGGTGGTCGATGCCCAGTGCCGTGGAGGCGTTCCCCTGCGGGTCCAGGTCGACCACCAGGACACGAGCGCCGTGAAGGGCTAGTGACGCGGCAAGGTTGACCGTCGAGGTGGTCTTGCCCACCCCGCCCTTCTGGTTGGCCACCACCATGACGCGCGTCTGGTCAGGTCGTGGCAGCCCCTCGCCGGCGCGGCCAAGGGCCTCGACCGCCAGCTGGGCCGCGCGACCGATGGGTGTGTCGTCCATCGGTGGCGGTGTTTCACGTGAAACACCGTCCACCGCCGATTCGGATCGGGGACCGGGGACCGGGTCGGTCATCGGTCCCGCGATGTTGGCGTCGGACCGCAAGGATTCACTCTCCTCGACTTCAGGCTCGCAATGAGCAGAGCCTGCCATGCTTTCGGGGTCGCGAACCAGCGAGGCCCGCTCTTCTGTGGACGAATCCACTTCTGTGGACAACTCCGTAGCCCTAACGGGCCTGCGATGGCGAGGCGCGGCAGCCGCACGACCGCGGCTGATAATTCCATGCAGCAGAGAGCGACGTTTCACGTGAAACACGATGCCCCCGCAGCGTAGCTACAGGGGCACGACACTCCGCGCGGGGTACGCACACCTCCCCGCGCGAGGCACCCCCGATACACCCACTAAACGGTGCGTAACGGTCATGCGCACAGCGTGATCGGATGGATCAGCGACGACGGCGTGTCCGACTGGCCCTCGCGGCCTTGGCCCTCTTTGCGGCGAACCTCACACCACCGGGACTCTCGCCCACCACCACCCGCACCACGGTGGACATCGGATCAACGATGCCCTCACCCACCTGCAACACCTCGGTCTCCAGCACGCCGAGCTTGCTCAGGGCCGCCCGCGCACCGTTGATCTCCTCCTCGGCGGTATCGCCCTTGAGCGCCAGCATCTCGCCGTAAGGGCGAAGCAGTGGCACTCCCCAGCCCGCCAAGCGGTCCAACGGAGCCACTGCCCGAGCCGTCACCACGTGAACCGGCTGAAGCGTTCCCAGGACCTCCTCGGCCCTGCCACGGACGACCGTCACATGATCGAGCCCCAGGAGCTCGACGACCTCCTGGAGGAAGTTCGTCCTACGCAGCAGCGGCTCCAGCAGGGTGATCTTCAGATCCGGCCGCACGAGCGCCAGCGGAATGCCCGGAAGCCCGGCACCCGAGCCCACATCGCAGACCGTGACACCGTCGGGGACGACCTCGGAGAGCACCGCACAGTTCAGCAGGTGCCGCTCCCACAGCCGCGGCACCTCACGCGGCCCGATCAGCCCGCGCTTGACCCCCGCGTCGGCCAGCAGTTCCGCGTACCGGACAGCCTCGGGGAAGCATTCGCCGAACACCTCCCGGGCCTCGTCGGGCGCCTGGGGAAGCTCTACTTCCTCCGTCACGGGAACCGTCCTTCCATACCGCATTACCGCACCATGGTGGCTGACTATCAGGCTGACAAAGATCGGCCCCGCCTGCGAACAGACGGGGCCGACAGGAGAAGAGCCGGTCAGGCCGGCAGGACGACGACGAAGCGCTGCGGCTCCTCGCCCTCCGATTCGCTGCGCAGACCTGCGGCCGCGACCGCGTCGTGCACGACCTTGCGCTCGAACGGCGTCATCGGATCCAGCTTCACGGGCTCACCGGAGCTCTTGACCTCGTCCGCGGCCTTGGCACCCAGCTCGGCCAGCTCCGTACGCTTCTGCGCCCGGAACCCCCCGATGTCGAGCATCAGACGGCTCCGGTCACCGGTCTCCCGGTGCACGGCCAGCCGCGTCAGCTCCTGGAGCGCCTCCAGCACCTCACCGTCGCGGCCCACGAGCTTCTGCAGTTCACGTGCCGACTCACTGATGATCGAGACCGCGGCCCGATCGGCCTCGACGTCCATGTCGATGTCGCCGTCGAGATCGGCGATGTCGAGCAGGCCCTCAAGGTAGTCCGCTGCGATCTCCCCTTCCTGCTCAAGGCGGGTCAAGGTGTCGCTGCCCTCAGCGGCCGTGGAGGTGGTGCCTTCCGTCACGGATGGACTCCTTCTTACTTCTTGGACGGGTGCTTGGGCCGCTGCGGGCCCTTGCGCTGTCCGGACTTGGCTTGGCGTGAGGAGCCGGACGCGGGCTTGCCGCCCGCCGGCTTGGGCTTGTCGTCCTGCGATGCCTTCTTCTGCAGGGAGGTCGCGGTCCCCGACTCGCCGGAGTCGGTGTCCTTCGCCCCGCTCTGATGACCCGCAGCGGTGTGACGCTTCGCCTTGGTCTGGCGCTTGGGCTGCTGGCGCCGCTGTGCGGCTCCGGCCTCGGCGTCGGCCGCGGCGGTCTCGCTCTTGACCACCGTGCCGTCCTCCTGGGCGGCGAGACCGAGCTTGGCGAGTCCGGTGATGAACTTCCGCTCGATGTCGTTGCGGTCCGGGCCCTTGGACACGATCCGCTTGACCGTATTGCGCTTGGTCCTGCCGCGCACCTCACCGTGGGTGGTGACGCTCTTCAGCAGACGTCCCAGGTACTGGTCCTGCGCCTTGCTGCCCGGCGTGGGGTTCTGGTTGATCACGTACATCTGCTGACCCATGGTCCAGACGTTGGTGGTCAGCCAGTAGACGAGGACACCGACGGGGAAGTTGATACCCATGACGGCGAAGATCAGCGGGAAGATGTACATCAGCATCTTCTGCTGCTGCATGTACGGCGTCTTGACCGTCAGGTCGACGTTCTTCGTCATCAGCTGGCGCTGGGTGAAGAACTGCGAGGCCGACATCATCACGATCATGACCGCGGTGACGACCCGGACATCCACCAGCGAGGCGCCGAGCGCCTGGACCTTGTCCGCGCTGTCCATGAACTTGGCGGCCAGCGGAGCACCGAAGATGTGTGCCTGACGCGCGCTGTCCAGCAGCGACTGGTCGATCACACCGATCTTCTTGTTCGACGCGATGGCCGAGAGCACGTGGTACAGGGCGAAGAAGAACGGCGACTGCGCCAGGATGGGAAGGCACGAGGACAACGGGTTGGTACCCGTCTCCTTGTACAGCTTCATCATCTCTTCGGACTGACGCTGCTTGTCGCTCTTGTAGCGCTCCTGGATCGCCTTCATCTTCGGCTGGAGCACCTGCATGTTCCGCGTCGACTTGATCTGCTTGACGAACAGCGGAACAAGACAGATACGGATCAGCACCACGAGGGACACGATGGACAGACCCCAGGCCCATCCCGTGTCGGGGCCGAAGATCGCCCCGTACAACTTGTGGAACTGGACGATGACCCAGGAAACAGGCCATGTGATGAAGCTGAACAGACTGGCAATCGTGTCCACTAATCAGGCTCCTTGAGCTTTGGGCGAAGTCTCTGCGGCCGAGCTCGGAAGATCGGTGGCCGATCCCCCGGGAGGCACATCAGCGGCGGAGTCCCCGCCCTTACCGCCGCGGAAGAGATCTCGCAGCAGTTCGTGCCAACGCGGACGTTTGCGTGGGGGTACGTAATCCACGCCGCCGGGTGACCACGGATTGCATCGCAGGATGCGCCAGGCTGTCAGCGCCGTTCCCTTGATCGCTCCGTGCCGGTCGATCGCCGTATATCCATAGTGGGAACACGACGGGTAGTAACGGCAGACAGGACCGAGAAGTGGGCTGATCGTCCACTGGTACAGCTTGATGAGAGCCAGCAGCGGGTACTTCATCGCGCGCCCCCTCCCAGCAGCCGCTGGAGAGCGGCATCCAGGTCTCGGGCCAGCTGTTCATGGTCGGCGTCGCCCGCACCGGGCAACGCTCGTACGACAACCAGGCTACCGGGGGGCAGCAGGGCCAGTCGCTCTCGGACCAGATGGCGAAGCCTTCGCTTCACCGCTGTGCGGACGACCGCGCCACCCACGGCTTTGCTGACAACGAAACCCGCACGCGGCGGGGGAGCAGTCTCCCCAGTCACGTGCGGGTCCGTTGCACCGCTACGTAGATGGACGACGAGCAGCGGGCGGCCGACCCTGCGTCCTCGTCGTACCGCGGTCGCGAAGTCCTCGCGCCGCCTCAGCCGATTCTCGGTAGGCAGCACGTCATGACGACCTGTACGCGATCAGGCGGACAGGCTGGCGCGGCCCTTGCCACGGCGGGACGCGAGAATCGCGCGGCCGGCACGGGTCCGCATACGCAGGCGGAAACCGTGGGTCTTCGCGCGACGACGGTTGTTCGGCTGGAAGGTGCGCTTGCTCACTCGGGGGCTCCAGAAATGATCGTGTGTTGGCGGGACATCGCCTGGCTGTCACCGTGCGCCCACGAGAGACTCGCGTAAACGCCCTAGTGCACCGCTTCACAATCACAGATCGTGATCTTTGCCCATCGGAGGCAGGCGGCAGCAGCCATCGACAACTCGACCTGGTCACGGTACGCGCGGCTACGCCATCCGGTCAAACCGACCCTGTCGGGCCTCCCATTGTGCACAGCCTGTGGACAACGACTTGAACCGCATGGGTCGGCCCGCCTACCGTGGCTGAACTCCGGTTCTTTTTCTTCCCGCCTGCCGGTCCTCACCCATCCCGACCCATACGTCCCGAGAAACACACATTCGTGGGACCAGCGAGAGAGCGTGCCTTGTGGCTGACGTACCTGCCGATCTTGCCGCAGTGTGGCCACGAGTGCTGGAGCAACTCCTCGGGGAGGGCCAGCAGGGCATCGAACCGAAGGACAAACAGTGGATCGAGCGCTGTCAGCCGCTCGCCCTGGTCGCCGACACCGCCCTGCTCGCAGTCCCCAATGAATGGGGCAAGCGCGTCCTGGAGGGCCGGCTCGCTCCGCTCATCAGCGAGACGCTGACCCGCGAGTGCGGCCGCCCGATCCGGATCGCGATCACGGTCGACGACTCTGCGGGCGAGCCGCCGAACCCGCCGGCGCCCCCGATGCACCAGTCCCAGCAGCACCAGTCCCAGCAGCAGCACCGCTACCAGGGACCGCAGCACGACGAGCGGCAGCACAACGACGCCTACGACGGTTACGGGCACCGCCCCTCGGACGACGGCATGCCGACCGCCCGTCCCGCCTACCCCGACTACCAGCAGCAGCGCCCGGAACCCGGCGCCTGGCCGCGCACCCAGGAGGACCTCTCCTGGCAGCAGCCCCGGCTCGGCGGATACCAGGACCGCGACACCTCCGGCGAGCACTGGCGCGAGCCGTACGGCGGCGGCCGCTCCCAGCAGCAGCCCCAGCACGACTACCGCCAGCAGCCCCCCGAGCACCAGGGCTACGAGTCCCAGCGGTCCGAGCGCCGCGACATGCAGGAGCCCCAGCACCGGCAGGGCGGCGGAACGGGCCGGCCCGGCGGCGTCCCGGGACCGATGGGCGCACAGCCCGCACCCGCGCCCGGCCCCGGTGAGCCGCACGCCCGGCTGAACCCGAAGTACCTCTTCGACACCTTCGTCATCGGGGCCTCGAACCGCTTCGCGCACGCCGCGGCCGTCGCCGTCGCCGAGGCGCCCGCCAAGGCGTACAACCCGCTCTTCATCTACGGGGAGTCGGGGCTCGGCAAGACCCACCTGCTGCACGCCATCGGGCACTACGCCCGCAGCCTCTACCCGGGCACCCGGGTGCGGTACGTGAGCTCGGAGGAGTTCACCAACGAGTTCATCAACTCGATCCGCGACGGCAAGGGCGACACCTTCCGCAAGCGGTACCGCGATGTCGACATCCTGCTCGTCGACGACATCCAGTTCCTGGCGAGCAAGGAGTCGACGCAGGAGGAGTTCTTCCACACCTTCAATACGCTCCACAACGCCAACAAGCAGATCGTGCTGTCCTCCGACCGGCCGCCCAAGCAGCTGGTGACTCTGGAGGACCGGCTGCGGAATCGTTTCGAGTGGGGTCTCACCACCGATGTGCAGCCGCCGGAGCTGGAGACGCGTATCGCGATCCTCCGTAAGAAGGCGGTGCAGGAGCAGCTCAACGCTCCTCCGGAGGTGCTGGAGTTCATCGCTTCCCGTATCTCCCGCAACATCAGGGAGCTGGAGGGCGCGCTCATCCGGGTCACGGCCTTCGCCAGTCTCAACCGCCAGCCGGTGGACCTCGGGCTGACCGAGATCGTGCTGAAGGATCTGATCCCGGGCGGCGAGGACGCCGCCCCTGAGATCACGGCGCCGGCCATCATGGCGGCGACCGCCGACTACTTCGGGCTGACGGTGGAGGACCTCTGCGGATCGTCCCGCAGCCGTGTGCTCGTGACGGCGCGCCAGATCGCGATGTACCTGTGCCGTGAGCTGACGGACCTCTCGCTGCCCAAGATCGGCGCCCAGTTCGGCGGCCGCGACCATACGACCGTGATGCACGCCGACCGCAAGATCCGCGCGCTCATGGCGGAGCGGCGCTCCATCTACAACCAGGTCACCGAGCTCACCAACCGCATCAAGAACGGCTGACGGCCCACCACCTCGTCGCACAGCCGCGCCTCCGCGAGCACCGAAAGGGCGCTCCGGGACCCGAATCGGGTCCCGGAGCGCCCTTTTCAGTTGGTCCGGAGCCGCTGTGCACGAGGTTCTCGGGGCGCGGGCCCGTTCCCGCTGTTCGAATACCTGCCGCGGAGGGGCCGTTCTCCACAGATCTGGGCACAATCTCCCCTCCACAGCCTGGGGATTGAAAAGTTGTCCATACTGCTTCCACAGGCACGGCAGCCGATACTCCATCAGGCCAGCTCAGAGGCCTGGGGATTTGTGGTCAACAATGATCCACAGCCTGTGGACAAGTTTTTCGTCCACAGGGTCACGTCAACGTTGTCCACCGGCGGCCCACAGGCCGGGCCTTCTTGTCCCCAGCTTCGGCGGGCTTCTCCACACCTCTGTCCACTGTTCGGCAACACGACACCCGCCGTCACCGCCCCGAGTGAAAGGCGTCACACCAAGAGGGTCGGTTGGGCTGTGGGGAAGCTGGGTAAAGCTGGGGACAGACCTGGGGAGAAACCCCCCTGCCCTGTGTACCGGTTGTGCAGAACTTTCGGGTGTCCACAGAAACCCCGGGTTGTCCACCGGTTCCGCCCACAGGACCGGTGGACAAAAAACAGGGCCTGACCTGCGGAAACGACGTTATCCACGGTTTCCACAGGCCCTACTACTACTACTACCTCTAGTTAGCCCGGAATCCGCTTCGAAGTGGGGCCTGTGCACAACTCGGCGCCGGAGCTCCGCGGACCGCTTGTCGCGACTTGACCCCGAGCAGCACCGAGTGTCGGTGCCGTACGTCAGACTGGACCCCGGCGTCCTCCCCGTCCCATCGGTGGAGCGACCCGACCAGACGACGAAGGCCAGCAGGGCGAGCGAGCAACAGCAGGAGGCGGTTCCGGTGAAGATCCGGGTGGAGCGCGATGTACTCGCGGAGGCTGTGGCCTGGGTGGCCCGTAGCCTCCCGGCCCGGCCGCCGGCGCCCGTTCTTGCGGGGCTGCTGCTGAAGGCCGAGGACGGCGCCCTCAGCTTCTCCAGCTTCGACTACGAGGTCTCGGCACGGGTCTCGGTGGACGCCGAGATCGAGGAGGACGGCACGGTGCTGGTCTCCGGCCGGCTGCTCGCCGACATCTGCCGCGCCCTGCCCAACCGGCCGGTGGAGATTTCCACAGACGGTGTACGGGCGACGGTGGTCTGCGGCTCCTCGCGGTTCACACTCCACACCCTTCCTGTGGAGGAGTACCCCGCACTCCCCGAGATGCCGACGGCGACCGGGACGGTCCCCGGCGAGGTCTTCGCCTCCGCCGCCGCCCAGGTGGCCATCGCGGCGGGCCGCGACGACACGCTGCCCGTCCTCACCGGTGTACGCATCGAGATCGAGGGCGACACCGTCACCCTGGCCTCCACCGACCGCTACCGCTTCGCGGTCCGCGAGTTCCTCTGGAAGCCGGAGAACGCCGACGCCTCCGCCGTCGCGCTGGTCCCCGCCAAGACGCTGCTGGACACCGCCAAGGCGCTCACCAGCGGCGACACGGTCACGCTGGCGCTTTCGGGCTCCGGAGCCGGCGAGGGTCTCATCGGCTTCGAGGGCGCCGGCCGGCGGACGACCACCCGGCTGCTCGAAGGCGACCTGCCGAAGTACCGCACACTCTTCCCGACCGAGTTCAACACGGTCGCGGTCATCGAGACCGCCCCGTTCGTCGAGGCCGTCAAGCGCGTCGCGCTGGTGGCCGAGCGGAACACCCCGGTCCGGCTCAGCTTCGAGCAGGGCGTGCTGATCCTGGAGGCGGGTTCCAGCGACGACGCACAGGCTGTGGAGCGCGTCGACGCGGTCCTGGAGGGCGACGACATCTCGATCGCCTTCAACCCGACCTTCCTGCTGGACGGCCTGAGCGCGATCGACTCCCCCGTCGCCCAGCTCTCCTTCACGACATCCACGAAGCCCGCGCTGCTCAGCGGCCGCGCCGCCGTGGACGCCGAGGCGGATGACGCGTACAAGTACCTGATCATGCCGGTCCGCCTCTCGGGCTGATCCGGTCACCGGTCCTGTCACGGCAGGCCCCGACGGGCACGCTCAGCGCCGAGCATGCCCGTCGCCCTGTCCCCGGCCGGGCGTAGGCTCGGTCCTGGGTACGAATCGGCACAACGCTTAAGGAATCTCTGATGGAGATCGGTCTCGTCGGCCTCGGCAAGATGGGCGGCAACATGCGCGAGCGCATCCGCCGCGCAGGTCACACCGTCATCGGTTACGACCGCAACCCGGACGTCGCCGATGTCCACAGCCTCGAAGAGCTTGTGGGCAAGCTGAAGGGCCCCCGGGTCGTGTGGGTGATGGTCCCGGCCGGTGCCGCGACCCAGTCCACGATCGACGAGCTGGCGGAGCTGCTGTCGGCCGGTGACGTCGTGGTGGACGGCGGGAACTCCCGCTGGACCGACGACGAGAAGCACGCGGTCGAGCTCGGCATCAAGGGCATCGGCTTCGTCGACTGCGGCGTCTCCGGTGGTGTCTGGGGCCTGGAGAACGGCTACGCGCTGATGTACGGCGGCGACGCCGAGAACGTCGCGAAGGTCCAGCCGGTCTTCGACGCCCTGAAGCCCGAGGGCGACTTCGGTTCCGTCCACGCGGGCAAGGTCGGCGCCGGCCACTTCGCGAAGATGGTTCACAACGGCATCGAGTACGCCATGATGCAGGCCTACGCCGAGGGCTGGGAGCTCCTGGAGAAGGTCGACTCCGTCACCGACGTGCGCGAGGTCTTCCGCTCCTGGCAGGAGGGCACGGTCATCCGTTCCTGGCTGCTCGACCTGGCGGTCAACGCGCTGGACGACGACGAGCACCTGGACCAGCTCCGCGGTTTCGCCGCAGACTCCGGCGAGGGCCGGTGGACGGTGGAGGCCGCGATCGACAACGCCGTCCCGCTGCCCGCGATCACGGCGTCGCTCTTCGCCCGGTTCGCCTCGCGCCAGGACGACTCCCCGCAGATGAAGATGATCGCCGCACTGCGCAACCAGTTCGGCGGCCACGCGGTCGAGAACAAGAAGTAGCAGCGAAGGGGAGCGGGCCGGACCGAGTGTCCGCCCGCACCACAAAGCACGGAGCAACAGCACGGAGCAGGAAGCCGGGAAGGTCGGCGTACACCATGCATGTCACGCATCTGTCGCTGGCCGACTTCCGCTCGTACGCCCGGGTCGAGGTGCCTCTCGACCCGGGCGTCACCGCGTTCGTGGGGGCCAACGGCCAGGGCAAGACCAATCTGGTCGAGGCCATCGGCTATCTCGCGTCGCTCGGCAGCCACCGGGTCTCCTCTGACGCGCCGCTGGTGCGCATGGGCGCGGAGCGAGCCGTCATCAGGGCCGCAGTCACCCAGGGCGAGCGTTCGCAGCTGGTCGAGCTCGAACTGAATCCGGGCAAGGCCAATCGCGCCCGGATCAATAGATCGTCGCAGGTCAGGCCCCGTGACGTGCTCGGCATCGTACGGACGGTGCTGTTCGCTCCGGAGGATCTGGCGCTGGTGAAGGGCGATCCGGGCGAGCGCCGCCGGTTCCTGGACGAGCTGGTCACGGCACGGTCGCCGCGGATGGCCGGGGTCCGCTCCGACTACGAGCGGGTACTGAAGCAGCGCAACACGCTCCTGAAGTCGGCGGCGATGGCGCGCAGGCACGGCGGACGGTCGATGGACCTGTCGACGCTCGACGTCTGGGACCAGCACCTGGGCCGGGTGGGCGCCGAGCTGCTGGCGCAGCGGCTGGACCTGATCGCGACGATGCAGCCGCTGACGGACAAGGCGTACGCGGACGTGGCGCCCGGCGGCGGCCCCGTGACGCTGGAGTACCGCAGTTCGGTGGGCGCGGACGTGAGCCCCGCCCGTACCCGCGAGGAGCTGTACGGGCAGCTGATCGCGGCCCTCGCGGACGTCCGCAAGCAGGAGATCGAGCGCGGCGTGACGCTGGTCGGCCCGCACCGCGACGACCTGGTGCTCGGGCTGCGCGGGATGCCGGCCAAGGGCTACGCGAGCCACGGGGAGTCCTGGTCGTACGCGCTGGCCCTGCGGCTGGCCTCGTACGATCTGCTGCGCTCCGAGGGCAACGAGCCCGTGCTGGTCCTGGACGACGTCTTCGCCGAGTTGGACGCCCGGCGGCGTGAGCGGCTTGCCGAGCTGGTCGCGCCGGGCGAGCAGGTGCTGGTGACGGCCGCGGTGGACGACGACGTCCCGGGGGTCCTCGCGGGGACGCGGTACGCGGTGTCCGCGGGCGAGGTGGAGCGGCTGTGAGCGGCGCCGCGGACAGCCCGGAGCCGCTCCCGGAGGGACCGCGCGAGGCGGCCTCGGGAGAGGCGAAGCAGCCGGAGCCCTCCGGGGTGGACCTGGCCCGGGTGGCTCTGCGCGCGGCGAAGGAGCAGGCGCGGGCCCGCGGTGCGGCGGCGCAGCAGAAGAAGCAGGCTCGGCGGGGCGGCGGGCTGCGGTCCGGGGCGCGGGCGGACGGCCGGGATCCGCTGCCGCTGGGTGCGGCGATCAACCGGCTGATCACCGAACGCGGCTGGGAGGCGCCCGCGGCGGTGGGCGGTGTGATGGGCCGCTGGCCGCAGATCGTAGGTGATGATCTGGCCAATCATTGTGTGCCGCTGCGTTACGACGAGGATCCCGACGAGCGGGTGCTGACGGTGCAGTGCGACTCGACGGCGTGGGCGACCCAGCTGCGGCTGCTGGCGCCTCAGCTGGTGGCCCGGTTGAACGCGGATCTGGGGCACGGCACGGTGCGGATGATCAAGGTTCTGGGTCCGGGAGGACCGCAGCGGAGGTTCGGTCCGCTGCGTGCTCCGGGCAGCAGGGGACCGGGCGATACCTACGGCTGACCTGGCCTTTTACCCGTTTTCGAGACCGGTGCGGCTGTCCTTTCCAGGGGGGCCGCAGCGCGGTCCGTCCCGCTTGTTCCCGAGGCCTGTGGACGCCGTGTCGCACGGGTGCGCGGGGGTGGAAACCGCGGGGTGCGGAGCGGACGTCCCTCACCGTAGCGGGAGGTTGACAGGCCGAAGCGCTCAACGCCCGTGTGAGCCCCTTGAGGCCCCTTCCCGAATATGGGGAGTCGTCAGGCGTGGATTCAGGGCGGCACATGCGGACTCAGGTACCGGCAAACCCCCATTCGGGTCGGCGCTACCGGTAGACTGGTGGACAATCCCGCGTCCTTGCGGGATTCGTCGATACAAGCCGAACGACGCAGCCGCTCCCGCCTGCCCGGAGAACGGCCTGTGCTGTGCCAGAAAGGGCGCTTCGTGGCCGATTCCGGCAACCCCAACGAGAACATTCCGTCCATCCCCGACGGGAGCGACGCCGCTTCCGTGCCGGGCGAGGTGACCTCTCCCGCTCCGGGCGAGGTGACCACCTCGTACGACGCCAGCGCGATCACCGTGCTGGAGGGCCTGGACGCGGTCCGCAAGCGACCCGGCATGTACATCGGCTCGACCGGTGACCGCGGTCTCCACCACCTCGTCCAAGAGGTCGTCGACAACTCCGTCGACGAGGCCATGGCCGGTCACGCGGACACGATCGACGTCACGATCCTCGCCGACGGCGGGGTGCGCGTGATCGACAACGGCCGCGGCATCCCGGTCGGCATCGTGCCGTCCGAAGGCAAGCCGGCCGTCGAGGTCGTGCTCACCGTGCTGCACGCGGGCGGAAAGTTCGGCGGCGGCGGCTACGCGGTCTCCGGCGGTCTGCACGGCGTCGGTGTCTCCGTCGTCAACGCCCTGTCCACCCGGGTCGCCGTCGAGGTCAAGACCGACGGCTACCGCTGGACCCAGGACTACAAGTTCGGCGTCCCGACCGCCCCGCTGAAGCAGAACGAGGAGACCGCGGAGACGGGCACCTCCGTCACCTTCTGGGCCGACGGCGACATCTTCGAGACGACCGAGTACTCCTTCGAGACGCTCTCGCGCCGCTTCCAGGAGATGGCCTTCCTCAACAAGGGCCTCACCCTCAAGCTGACGGACGAGCGGGAGTCCGCGAAGGCCACGGCGGGCGCGGACAGCGCCGAGGCGACCGAGGTCCCCGAGGACGAGACGACCCGGACGGTCACGTACCACTACGAGAACGGCATCGTCGACTTCGTCAAGTACCTCAACTCCCGCAAGGGCGATGTCATCCACCAGTCGGTGATCGACATCGAGGCGGAGGACAAGGACCGGCTCCTCTCGGCCGAGATCGCCATGCAGTGGAACACGCAGTACAGCGAGGGCGTCTACTCCTTCGCCAACGCGATCCACACGCACGAGGGCGGCACGCACGAGGAGGGCTTCCGTGCGGCGCTGACCTCGCTGGTCAACCGGTACGCGCGCGACAAGAAGCTGCTGCGCGAGAAGGACGACAACCTCACCGGTGAGGACGTCCGCGAGGGTCTGACGGCGATCATCTCGGTGAAGCTGGGCGAGCCGCAGTTCGAGGGCCAGACGAAGACCAAGCTGGGCAACACGGAGGCCAAGACCTTCGTGCAGAAGGTCGTCCACGAGCAGCTCACGGACTGGTTCGACCGGAACCCCAACGAGGCCGCCGACATCATCCGCAAGGGCATCGCCGCCTCGACCGCCCGCGTGGCGGCCCGCAAGGCGCGTGACCTGACCCGCCGCAAGGGGCTCCTGGAGAGCGCCTCGCTGCCGGGCAAGCTGAGCGACTGCCAGTCCAACGACCCGACGAAGTGCGAGATCTTCATCGTCGAGGGTGACTCCGCCGGTGGTTCGGCGAAGTCCGGCCGTAACCCGATGTACCAGGCCATCCTGCCGATCCGAGGCAAGATCCTGAACGTCGAGAAGGCCCGGATCGACAAGATCCTCCAGAACACCGAGGTCCAGGCGCTGATCTCGGCCTTCGGCACCGGGGTCCACGAGGACTTCGACATCGAGAAGCTCCGCTATCACAAGATCATTCTGATGGCGGACGCCGACGTCGACGGACAGCACATCAACACCCTGCTGCTCACCTTCCTCTTCCGCTTCATGCGGCCGCTGGTCGAGGCCGGACACGTCTACCTCTCGCGCCCGCCGCTCTACAAGATCAAGTGGGGCCGGGACGACTTCGAGTACGCGTACTCGGACCGCGAGCGCGACGCCCTCGTGGCGCTCGGCAAGCAGAACGGCAAGCGGATCAAGGAAGACTCGATCCAGCGCTTCAAGGGCCTCGGCGAGATGAACGCGGAGGAACTCCGTGTCACCACGATGGACGTCGACCACCGTGTGCTCGGCCAGGTCACGCTCGACGACGCGGCGCAGGCCGACGACCTGTTCTCGGTGCTGATGGGTGAGGACGTCGAGGCGCGGCGCTCGTTCATCCAGCGCAACGCCAAGGACGTCCGCTTCCTCGACATCTGAGTCGGCCGTACAAGCAAGCCGCAGCCGCAGCGCGAAAGGACTTTGACCAGCAATGGCCGACGAGAACACCCCTGTCCCCGTGACGCCCGAAGAGGTTCCGCCCGTCGAGGGCGTAGGCATGCGTGTCGAGCCCGTCGGGCTTGAGACGGAGATGCAGCGCTCCTACCTCGACTACGCGATGTCCGTCATCGTCTCGCGTGCCCTGCCCGACGTGCGGGACGGCCTCAAGCCCGTCCACCGCCGGGTGCTGTACGCGATGTACGACGGCGGCTACCGGCCCGAGAAGGGCTTCTACAAGTGCGCCCGCGTCGTCGGTGACGTCATGGGTACGTACCACCCGCACGGCGATTCATCGATCTACGACGCCCTGGTGCGCCTGGCGCAGCACTGGTCGATGCGCATGCCGCTGGTCGACTCCAACGGCAACTTCGGTTCCCCGGGCAACGACCCGGCCGCCGCCATGCGGTACACCGAGTGCAAGATGATGCCGCTGTCCATGGAGATGGTCCGGGACATCGACGAGGAGACCGTCGACTTCCAGGACAACTACGACGGCCGCAACCAGGAGCCGACGGTCCTGCCGGCGCGCTTCCCGAACCTCCTGGTGAACGGTTCCGCGGGCATCGCGGTCGGCATGGCGACCAACATCCCGCCGCACAACCTGCGCGAGGTCGCCTCCGGTGCGCAGTGGTACCTGGAGCACCCGGAGGCCTCGCAGGAGGAGCTCCTGGAAGCCCTGATCGAGCGGATCAAGGGCCCGGACTTCCCGACCGGCGCCCTCGTCGTGGGCCGCAAGGGCATCGAGGAGGCGTACCGCACGGGCCGTGGCTCGATCACGATGCGCGCGGTCGTGGCGGTCGAGGAGATCCAGAACCGCCAGTGCCTGGTGGTCACGGAGCTTCCGTACCAGACCAACCCCGACAACCTCGCGCAGAAGATCGCCGACCTGGTCAAGGACGGCAAGGTCGGCGGGATCGCCGACGTCCGTGACGAGACCTCGTCGCGTACGGGTCAGCGCCTGGTCGTCGTGCTCAAGCGGGACGCGGTCGCCAAGGTCGTCCTGAACAACCTGTACAAGCACACCGACCTGCAGTCCAACTTCGGCGCCAACATGCTGGCGCTGGTGGACGGGGTGCCGCGCACCCTGTCGATCGACGCGTTCATCCGCCACTGGGTGACGCACCAGATCGAGGTCATCGTCCGGCGCACCCGGTTCCGGCTGCGCAAGGCGGAGGAGCGGGCGCACATCCTGCGCGGCCTCCTCAAGGCCCTGGACGCCATCGACGAGGTCATCGCCCTCATCCGGCGCAGCAACACCGTGGAGATCGCGCGGGAGGGCCTGATGGGCCTCCTGGAGATCGACGACATCCAGGCGAACGCGATCCTGGAGATGCAGCTGCGCCGGCTGGCCGCGCTGGAGCACCAGAAGATCACCGCCGAGCACGACGAGCTCCAGGCGAAGATCAACGAGTACAACGCGATCCTGTCCTCGCCCGAACGGCAGCGGCAGATCGTCAGCGAGGAGCTGGCGGCGATCGTCGACAAGTTCGGCGACGACCGGCGCTCCAAGCTGGTGCCCTTCGACGGTGACATGTCCATCGAGGACCTGATCGCCGAGGAGGACATCGTCGTCACGATCTCCCGCGGCGGCTACGTGAAGCGCACGAAGACGGACGACTACCGCTCGCAGAAGCGCGGCGGCAAGGGCGTACGCGGCACGAAGCTCAAGGAAGACGACATCGTCGACCACTTCTTCGTGTCGACGACGCACCACTGGCTGCTGTTCTTCACGAACAAGGGCCGGGTCTACCGGGCGAAGGCGTACGAGCTCCCGGACGCGGGCCGTGACGCACGCGGTCAGCACGTCGCCAACCTGCTGGCCTTCCAGCCGGACGAGCAGATCGCGCAGATCCTGGCGATCCGTGACTACGACGCCGCGCCGTACCTGATCCTCGCCACGAAGGGCGGTCTCGTGAAGAAGACCGCGCTGAAGGACTACGACTCCCCGCGCTCGGGCGGCGTCATCGCCATTAACCTGCGCGAGACGGCGGACGGCTCCGACGACGAGCTGATCGGCGCGGAGCTGGTGTCGTCCGAGGACGATCTGCTGCTCATCAGCAAGAAGGCCCAGTCGATCAGGTTCACCGCGACGGACGACGCGCTGCGCCCGATGGGCCGTGCCACCTCGGGTGTCAAGGGCATGAGTTTCCGCGAGGGAGACGAACTCCTCTCGATGAATGTCGTCAGGCCCGGTACTTTCGTGTTCACTGCCACTGACGGCGGGTACGCGAAGCGGACCCCCGTCGACGAGTACCGCGTCCAGGGTCGCGGCGGCCTCGGCATCAAGGCCGCCAAGATCGTGGAGGACCGGGGCTCACTGGTCGGTGCGCTGGTGGTCGAGGCTACGGATGAGATCCTTGCCATCACGCTCGGCGGTGGTGTGATTCGTACGCGAGTCAATGAAGTCAGGGAGACGGGCCGTGACACCATGGGCGTCCAACTGATCAACCTGGGCAAGCGTGATGCTGTTGTCGGCATCGCTCGTAACGCCGAGGCGGGTCGTGAGGCCGAAGAGGTCGACGGTCCCGTCGACGCCGACGGCGATGCGGCCGAGGCAGTGACAGCTGAGGCCGAGACGGCCGACGCGGCTGGTGAGAGCACTGTCGAGGGCACGACGTCCTCGACCGGGGAGCACGAGGAGTAGAGCGTGAGTGGAGCCACGGGCGCCGGTTCGGCCGCTTCCGGAGCCGGCGCGAACGGTGCCCGTGGCCCTGCCACGGACTCCCAAGGGGGCACTGTGACGGATACCCGGGGTCCTCAACCCCAGTACGAGGGCTACGCGGCCGGGCCCCTGCCCGGCGAGCGCGAGCCCGCACCGGGCCAGGCGGGCCCGTACCACCCGCCGCAGGCCTACCCCTCGCCTCCGGGCGGGACCCACGGGGGCCGCCCCCAGGGGCCCCACCAGGGCGCGGGCGCGGCTCAGGCGGCCCGCAAACCGCGGACGGGGGCGCGGACCACTCCGCGTACCCGCAAGGCGCGTCTGCGGGTGGCCAAGGCCGATCCGTGGTCGGTGATGAAGGTCAGCTTCCTGCTGTCCATCGCGCTCGGCATCTGCACGGTGGTGGCGTCGGCGGTCCTGTGGATGGTGATGGACGCGATGGGCGTCTTCTCCACCGTGGGCGGCACGATCAGCGAGGCGACCGGCTCCAACGAGGGCAGCGGCTTCGACCTGCAGTCGTTCCTGTCGCTGCCGAGGGTCCTCATCTTCACGTCGGTCATCGCCGTGATCGATGTGGTCCTGGCGACGGCGCTGGCGACGCTGGGCGCCTTCATCTACAACTTGTCGGCCGGCTTCGTGGGCGGTGTCGAGCTCACGCTGGCCGAGGACGAGTAGCGGCGCATCTATCGATTTTGGGACTGGCCCCGACGTGCGCTAATCTTCTTCACGTCAGCGCGACACAAAAGCGCGGCGGGGCTATAGCTCAGTTGGTTAGAGCGCATCCCTGATAAGGATGAGGCCACAGGTTCAAATCCTGTTAGCCCCACCAGCACGAAGGCCACCTACTCAACTGAGTAGGTGGCCTTCTGCGTGTACGGCATCCACGGAGCGGACGGCGACTTCCGGGTCGGCGACGTCCTGCGTGTGAGCTGCGGGCCGAGATCGATCCGCGGTCTCGGTTCAGGTGGAATGGTTGTAGGCATCCACGAGATGCTGGTGCGGATCATCGATATCGGCCGCTACGACCCTCCACAGGATGTGGGCCGGCTTCCCCGCCCGCACACGATGCTGGTCGTAGTGCCGGCCGACTACTCCGACGAGGCTCTGTCCGAGGATGCTGGGGACACGATCGATCTTGACTCTGCGGCCCCGCTGGCCGTCGAGCTCGTATTCCGGAGCTGATCCAAACGTGCCCTTCGTCAAGGGCGCCCGGATCATCTGACCTCAGCGGCTGACACCAACAGGGGCGTACGCGCTGTGGCCTGTGCTGTGGCCTTCTGCCGGCGCGGGCGGCGGGCGCACGGGAAAGCCCCCGTCCGGTGTGTACCGGGCCGGGGGCTCTGGGAGTCAGGTGCGCGGCTCTCAGGGGGGCAGCAGGGAGGCGTCCCCCGCCGGGGCTCCGTGTGAGGCGCGGGCGGTGCTGGTGGTGTTCGCGGTGTTCGTGGAGTCCGCGCTGTCCGTGGTGTTGGCGGACAGATGGCGGGTGGAGGGTGAGGAGCCGTGTGCCTCGGCGCGGATGCGCTGCTTCATCGTGGGCGGCAGTGCCCGGTCACGCGGAAGGGTCCATCGGACCGACGGGGTGGTCGCGGTTGCCGCGGTCGCACCCGTGTGCTCGTTGGTCGTGGTCGCCGGCTCCGTGACCGCGGCTTCCGTGGCCGAGGCGGTGGAGCTCGCGAGGCCCAGTGCCGCGAGAAGTGCGAAGAACGCGGTGATGAAGGCGGTCCAGATGTTCTTGGCCCGGTAGGTGCTCATGGCCTCTCACTCACTTTCAGGTGGTCCGTTTTGCTTACCTTCCTGATGATGTGGATCCGGAGCGCGATTTCACGGACCGACGCCGCCGATGTGCCGATGTTCAGATGAACACCACTCGTATGGTGCAACCGGGCCCGATCGGTCGGAGCGGGGCCCTTCAGAGGCGTCGGTGACGGGGTGGTGACAGGGCGTCGACGGGGTGGCCCGATCCTCCGACGATCGCTTTTCCGCAGGCCCCAGTTGGGTTGCGGGGAGGTCACCGGTCGATATCGGCCGGTGTGTATAGTCGGGCGGCAGAAGTCCCCTACGCCAACGAAAGACGAGGTCGCGCGGTGAAGAAGCTTCTCCTGGTCGCACTGGCCGCCATCGGCGGGCTCCTCGTGTACCGCCAGATCCAGGCGGATCGCGCCGAGCAGGATCTGTGGACGGAGGCGACTGACTCCGTGCCCGCAGGTTCGGGTGTGTGAGACAGAACAGCCTGTTTGCGAGCCCCGGTCGCCTGAGCGGCCGGGGCTTCGTGCTGTTGCGGGACCGTGACGCCTGTGCTCTTGAGTTCACCTACGCAAATCAATAGGTTGCTTGAGCAAAGAAGCCGGGTTTCGGTCTAGGGGGAACGGATGAGGGCTGGCAGCCACCGCCGCACGGTGCGGGCGGGGACATTGATCGGCGGGGCGCTGTTCGCCCTGGTGGCGGGGGCGCTGCCCGCCGTGGCGACACCCGCGGCGACCGGGGCGGCCTCGGACGCGGCCGCATCCGGCGGGAGCGGCAGCGGCAGCCTGGTCATGGTGCTCGACTCGTCCGGCTCCATGGGGGACGACGACGGCACGGGCCGGACCAGGATGGAGAGCGCCCGCACGGCCGTCGGCACGGTCGTGGACGCCCTTCCCGACGGCCATCCGACGGGCCTGCGGGTGTACGGCGCCGACCGGCCGCAGGGCTGCACGGACACCCGTCTCGTCCGCCCGGTGCGGGGGCTCGACCGGACCGCGCTGAAGCGGGCGGTCGCAGCCGTACGGCCCAGGGGCGACACCCCCATCGGCCTGTCGCTCCGGAAGGCGGCGCGGGATCTGCCGCGGCCCGCCGCCGGGGCCATCGGCACGCGCACGATCCTGCTGATCTCCGACGGCGAGGACAACTGCGGTACGCCGCAGCCCTGCGAGGTCGCCGAGCAGCTCGGCAAGGAGGGCATCGGTCTGCGGATCGACACCGTCGGCTTCCAGGTGAAGGGCGCGGCCCGTGAACAGCTCGAATGCATCGCGCAGGCGGGCAACGGGCGTTACTACGACGCCCCGGACGCCAAGGCGCTGGCCCGTCAGCTCCAGCGCGCCGCGCAGCTCTCCGCCGACGGGTACCGCTTCCGGGGCGAGCGGGTGACGGGCGCGGCCACGGCTGACCGGGCCCCCGTGCTGGTGCCCGGGCAGTACCTGGACACCATCGGGCCGGGCGAGAAGCGGTACTACGCGGTGGATCTGGACGCGGTGTCCACGGCGGACTTCGCGGCGACGGCGGTACCGCAGCCGGGCGCGGCCGTCGACACGTTCGACGCGTTGAGCACCAGGATCGAGTACGACGCGCACGGCTCCTGCGGGACGGACACCGCGCGCTTCCTGCAGAAGGAGGGGGCGGCCCCGCTGACATCGGCGGTCGCCCGGATCCGTTCGGAGGAGGGAACCCGCACGTGTGACCGTGCGGGCCGCTACCGGCTGGTGGTGGAGCGGCAGAGCAAGAAGGGCTCCGACGCGGCACGTTGGCCGCTGGAGCTCGTGTACGGGGTCGAGCCGCCGCTGGGCAAGGGCGTGACGCCCGCTCAGTCGGAGGCGGAGTACGGCAGGGGCGGCAAGGAGGCCGTACTGCCGACGGACGATCCCCGCGACGTACGGGGCGGCACCGGGTTCAACGATGCCCGCACGATCGGACAGGGCGTCTGGCGCGACCGGATCCTGCCGTCCCAGACGCTCTGGTACAAGGTCCCGGCCGGCTGGGGCCAGCAGGTGCGCTACGACGTGGAGTTCGCCAACGAGCCCACGGTGGACCGCACCTCGGCCACGTACTCCTACGGGGCGACCGGGCTCTACACCCCGGCTCGCCATCCCCTCACCGGAGGAGGCGAGTTCCCCTCGACCACGATGTACAACGGGCGGCCCGCGGCGCTTCCGATGGGCGGCGTTCCGGTCTCCTGGACCAACCGCTACGAGAACCGGAGCAATGTCCAGCCGGTGCACGCCAGGGGCGGCTTCTACATCTCGGTGACGCTGGGCGCGCGGGCCGCGGAGATCGCGGAGAACCCGCGGATCGGCCTGGTGCTGCGGGTGTCGGTGCTCGGTGCGGAGCGGACCGGTCCGCAGCACGGGGCGCCCGTGGCGGCCGGATCAGGCGGCAGCACTGGCAAGGGTGCGGACGAGAACGGCGAGTCGACCGCGTCCGCAGACAGCGGTGGTGCCGGAGGGGCAGGATGGACCGGCATCGCGGCTGCTGCCGGGGCGGCCGTCATGGCTGTGCTCATCGCCGTGTTCGTATATGTACGCAACCGCCGCGGGGCAGCCGCACGGACGACGAGGGGAAGCGCGTGATGAGGCAGCGCAGCAGGGGCCGGGCGATACTGGCCGCGGTCGCGGCGATGTGCGCGGTGGCGGCGCTGCCGGGGCAGGCGTACGGAGCCGGCGCGGCAGCCGCGTACGCCTTCGAGCCGGAGGCCAAGACGGTCAGCGGCGCCGAGGTCAATACCGATGCGAATGAGCTCACGGCCGGTTCTGTCTACCGGAGTTCGATCAAGTTCGGCCAGAAGCTGTACTACCGGCTGAACCTCAAGGCGACGACGAACGCGTACGTTTCGGCCGTCGTCGTGCCCAAGGACGGCGGCAAGGTCGCCTACGGGGACGGCATCTCGATCAGCATCAGGGACAAGTCGGACCTGTCGTGCAGCTCGGAGAGCGCCCGCTTCGGGTCCGCGGAGTACCCGCGTCCGATCTCCGCGTACGCCTACCGCAACGTGGACAAGGACAGCAGCAGCTGCCAGGGCGCCGGTGTGTACAACGTTCTGATCGAGCGGACGAGCGCGGACACCTCGGGTCGCGGGGACTGGGAGCTGGAAATCCGGTACGCCTCCGAGCCGGGGCTCGCGAAGGGTGGGGCGACGCGGACCGAGGCACCGGAGGACTGGCCGTCCGCGTCACCGGAGCCGCCCGAGGCGGCGAAGGACAACCGCAGGCACGGCGGCAGCAGTTACTACGAGGCGACGAGTCTGCAGACCGGTGAGTGGAAGGACGAGGCCAAGCCCGGCCAGACGCTCTTCTACCGGGTTCCGGTGGACTGGGGCCAGCAGATCTTCGCCACCGCCGCGCTCGGCAACAGCACCGTCCCGGACGCGGACGAGTACGTCAGCGGTGCGCTCGCCCTGTCCCTGGACAATCCGGCGCACGGCCACGTCGACAACGCGTCCCCGATGGCCTACTCGGGCAAACCGGCCTCGGTCTCCCTGGACCCGGTGCCTCCGGTGGCGTACGAGAACAGGTTCGCCTCCAACAGCGGCGTCAGCGCGATGCGCTTCGCGGGCTGGTACTACCTGTCCGTCACGCTGAGCCCGGAGGTCGCCAAGGCGTACGGTTCCAAGCCGTTCCCGCTGACCCTCACGGTCAAGGTCGAGGGGAAGGCCGGGTCCACGCCGTACCAGGGGGACGCGGGGATCTTCGGCGTCTCACAGGGCGACAAGGACATGGCGAGGAGCGGCCAGAGCGGCGCCCAGGCCGCCGAGAGCAAGAGCGACAGCATGAAGCTGCTCGGCGCGGCGGGCATCGGAGCGGGCGCCGTGCTGGTCCTCGGACTCGGCGCGTGGACGCTGCTCGCACGGCGCGGCCAGGCGGCGGCCGCGGCACCGGGCGGCCCGGCCGACAGCGGGCAGCAGCATCCGTACGGAGGCCCCCCGCAGGCCTGGTAGCCGGACAGCGCCCCGAGGCCCCGGGTCAGGCCTGGGTCAGGGCCCAGATCCCCACGGCGAAGCAGATCAGCGCCACCAGCAACACCGGGACCGCCACCTTCGTGGACGGTCCCGGCCGCTTTCGCGGGGCGGGTGCCACGGTGTGCGCGGGGGGCATGACGTGCGACGACGGTGCCTGCGCGTAGTGCGGCGGAGCCCCGGCCCCGGCAACTCCCGCTCCGGGAGCGGGAACCGGCGACGGCTGAGCGGTGTATGGACGAGTGAGAGCTTGTTCGTGCCGCACCGGGGCCGTGGGGGCCTGTGAGGGGTTCGGCACGGCGGCGGGGAGGGGGGGTGCCGCATGCGCCGGATGCTGCGGGGCGGGGACGCCGTGTTGGACGGCCGGAGTGCCGGGCCGCGCCGGTTGGTGAGCGGCGTGCTGCGGTTCCTGCGGCGCGGAGTCGGGCTGCCGCGGGGGTGGCGGGAGGTGGAAGCTGCCCGTCTCCGACATCGAGGCCGCGGGCTGCGCGTACGACTGCTCCGTGGGCTGTTGGCCCGTGTGCTGCCGGCCTGTCTGCTGGGGGGCGGTCACCGGGCCGGTGGGACCGAAGCCGTCGGGCAGCGGGCCGATCTGGTCGAAGACCTCCACCGGCTCGTCCTCCGCGCTGGGCTCCGGCAGCATCTCGACGGCGGCGTTCAGCGCCTTCCGCGCGCCCGTGGCCGTCCGGAAGCGGGCCTGCGGGTCCGGCTGCAACAGCCCCGCGAGCACCTGCCAGAGAGGCTCGGGGATGCCCTGCGGAGCGCCGGGTGTGCCGTGCTCGGCGAAGTGCTCGATGAGCCCCTGCGCGTCGGGCTTCTTCCCCTGGAGCAGGTACAGGGCGACGAGGCCGACCGCGAAGAGGTCCGCGGGGAAGTCCGGCTCCGCGCCCATCATCTGCTCGGGAGCGAAGTAACCCGGCGTTCCCACCACGTAGTTGGTCTCGGTGAGGCGCGGCTCACCCTTGCGCATGGAGATGCCGAAGTCGGACAGCCGCAGGTGCGGCCGGCCGGTGCCGGTGGCCTCCATAAGGATGTTGGCGGGCTTGATGTCCCGGTGCACGACCCCCTCGGCATGCACCGTCGACAGCCCGGACAGCAACTGGTCGAGCAGGGTGCAGACGAACCGAGGGGGAAGCGGGCCGTAGTCACCGATGACGTGGGCCAGCGAACCGCCGGTGATGAGGTCCATGGTGAACAGGACCTTGTCGTCGTCCGCGGCCCAGCTGGCCGGAGCGAGCACATGCGGATGCTCGATCCGCAGGGCCTGTTCGCGGACGAAGCGCAGCAACGTGTGTGCGTCGCTCTGCTGGAGGACCTTGGCCGCCACATAGCGGCGGCGCCGGTGATCCCAGGCACGCCAGACAGCACCGACCCCACCACGTCCGATCGGATCGATCAGTTCGTACCGACCAGCGAAGACCTCACCCATTGCGCTGCGCTCGCTCCCCGTTCCCGCTCTCGGCCGGCGCGTGTGCCCCGTGCCCGGATCGTGCGGCTGCCCGGCCGATTGCCCGGACTAGCTCTGGTGTCCCTCGTAGTGCGCCACCGCGTCCGCGGTGCGCCCCGCTCCGTACACCTTGAGGAACTCTGCCAGTTCCGGGTGGGTCGGGGCGAGGGAGTCGGCGGCATCGATGATGTCACCGGCCGCCGCGACGGACCGCAGCAGCGACTGGATCTCGCGGACCACGCGGCGCACGGTGGGCGCCCCACTGGTCGAGGACGTCTGGCCCGTCCCGGTGAGCACGGAGCCGCCCTGGGACTTCTTGATCTCCTCCATCCGGTCGGTGGCCTCTCCCGCGCTGACACTGCCGTCCGCGACCTGACTGGCCAGCTCCTGGAGCGCCTGGACGCGCTGCACCACGGCCGGGTTGCCGATCTTCGCCCGCTGACCGCTCATGAGCTGGGAGAGCATGGGGGCGGACAGCCCGAGCACCGCCGCCAGCCGGGCCTGGTTCAGGCCCAGATCATCGATCAGCCGACGGAAGAGCGCCCCCAGCGGTTCCCCGTACCAACTGCGCTGAAGTTCCCTGGCTCTGGCTGTCGCCTCTTGCTGTGCCGCGTCCATAGCGTCTCCCCTTCGCTGAGGCTTCGCTGCTGCGAACCCCGACGAGCATCTTACGGAGCGTGGTCGCGGACCGGGAGCCCCAATTTTTGGGGGATCCGGGGGATCAGCGGGTACTCTGGTCTGCGGCGGTGACCACAATGCCGGTGCGTCCGGTGGTGCCCGCTTTCCGGGGCCTTAGCTCAGTTGGTAGAGCGCTGCCTTTGCAAGGCAGATGTCAGGAGTTCGAATCTCCTAGGCTCCACATATTCAAGACCCCCTTGACCTGCGGAAACGTGGTCAGGGGGGTCTTTTGGCGCACGGTTGACGCCGCTGGTCACGAGTGACGGCGGCGGATTTCTAGGCGCGGACCCAGAACTCGATGGACAGGGGCGGGAGGGTCAGGGTCAGCTCCGGGCCGGTCCTGGTGCCGAGGCTCTGGTTGTTGGTCGTGGGGCCGTACCGGTGCCCTTCGAATGCGGCGGCCGTCTGGGTGTCCACGGTGTAGGTGAAGGAGTCCGTGGCCGACCGGTTGGTCACGGCGAGGACCGGCTTTCCCTGCGGGGTCTTCCAGGCCATGATCCGCTGGTCGCCGAGGCGTGCGGATTCGTCCACCGTGTAGCGGACGGAGTCCCACGGCATGTACTTCACGAACCCGGCCACACCGTTCCAGTTCTGCGGGTTGTAGTCCCAGTGGCCGACGGGGATGTCCGGGAAGTGGCTGAAGTCCTTGTCGCCCGGCGGTCGCCAGAACCCGAGCGAGTAGCCCGGAGCCTCGGCGTTGGTCGTCGGTTTGAGGGCGTGCAGCCAGAACCAGGTCGGCGAGGACTGGAAGACCATCCAGTTCATGATCGACTGCGCGGTGTTGACGGTCCGCACGTCGGAGGTCCGGTTGTCCAGGTACTCGAACTCGTTGTTGTAGACCGGCCTTCCGACGGCTCCCCCGGTGAAGTCCTTGGTCATCTGGTCGTCGCTGTCCGCGCCGATGCGGTGGTACGTCCAGGCGTCCACGTACTTCAGCGCGTTCGGGTCGGCCTTGAGCGCCTTGCCGATCTCGCCGCCCCAGCCGTCCAGGCTGTCCGCCGTGATCTGCACGTCCGGGTACTTGGCCCGGATCTTCGGCGCCACCGCGGCGAAGGTCTTGCGGTACTGCTCGGTGTCGTAGGCGCAGGAGGAGTACGGGGTGGAGAACCTCGGCTCGTTCTGAAGTCCCCACATGGAGATCGGTACGCCTTGGGAGCTGAGGTAGTCGAGGTCGCCGGCCATGGCGTCGCCGAGCGCGTCCAGGTCCGCCGGGGCGAACGACTTGAGCGTCCCGCCGATGTAGGAGTCGTTGGACTTCCAGCCGGGGGCGGGTGACCAGTACTCGGCCGAGATGCCCTCGATGCCCGTCCGCCCGATCATGTCCGCGAGTTGTGCGGTCTGCCCGGGGTAGCGGCCCCTCATGTGCTTCCCGGTGGAGTCCAGGCCGCGGTAGTAGAGCCCCAGCGCCAGCCGGCAGTAGCGGAAGCCCCGGTCGGAGCGGCCCGCCATGAGCATGTCCCGGTAGAACCGGGTCCGCTCCGAGGGCGTCAGGTCGTACGGCACGCCGCTGACGGTGTCGGGAAGGCCGTCGTTGCCGGAGCCGATGGAGTCGGACTGGATCTCGAACCCCAGCCCCTTGATCGTCTGCCGGCGTGCCTGGTCGTAGCGGATGGTGTAGCTGCCGGACGTGGCTGCCGCGGCGGCGGGAACGCGGTTGAGTACGGGATAGATCGCCGCGCCCGCTCCCGCGATCGCGGCGCCGCGAAGCAGCGAACGGCGGTTGAGGATCCTCGGCTCGGGTGCGGCACCGGGGTGGGACATCGTCGTCTCCTGTCAGTCGGTCGGCCGATCAGTGCGGGTGCGCCAGTTGTTCTCGACCCGGGACCCGGGGGTGCCGGGCCGCACGGTGATGCTCAGTAGCGGGCGATCGTGTAGCGGTCGACGACGGCTTCGTCGAGTTCGATGCCGAGGCCGGGGCCGGTGGGAACGGTGAGTGCGCCGTCGCGGAACTCCGGCGGGTCCACGAGGATCGCCTCGCGGATGGGGTTGGGCAGCCGGTTGTACTCGTACGTACGCAGGTTGGGCGTGGCCGCGCAGAGCTGGAGGGCCGCGGCGAGGCTGACGCCGGAGCCGACCCCGTGCGGGGCGATGTCGACGTGGAAGGCGGAGGCGAGCGCCGCGATCCGGGTCGCCTCCGTGAAGCCGCCGCACCGGGCCACGTTCGGCATGAAGACGTCGATCGCCTCCAGGAGGAGGGAGTCGCGCAGGTCGAAGCGGGTGAAGTGGGTCTCGCCGTTGACGATGGTCAGCCCGGTCCTGCGGCGCAGTTCGGCGAGGTTGCGCAGGTCGTCGACCTGGAGGGGTTCCTCGTACCAGGAGATTCCGAGGTCCCGCAGGACGGCGCCGACCCGGGTCGCTTCGTCTAGGTCGTAGGCGCAGTTGACGTCCGTGAGGATCTCGATGTCAGGGCCGACCCGGTCGCGGACGGCCGACAGGTGTGCGCGGTCGGTGCGCTCGCCGCGGCCGATCTTCACCTTCAGCGCCTTGAAGCCCTGGTCCACGAAGCCCTGTGCCTGGCGGGCGGAGTCCTCCGGCTCGGCGTGCAGGGCGACGGGGCTGGCGTAGCAGTCGACGCGTTCGCGTACGGGCCCGCCGAGCAGCCGGTGGACCGGTTCCCCGGCGAGCTTGCCCCGCAGGTCCCACAGGGCGAGGTCGATACCCGCGACGGCCTCCAGGTAGAAGCCGCGGTTGTGGCCGCCGGCGGCCTGGCCGCGGTAGAGGCGCTCCCAGACCGCGGTGGTGGCGAGGGCGTCCTGTCCCACGAGGAGCGGGGCCAGGACCGTCGACACCACGGTTGCCGTGACCTGCGGCGAGGGGAGGCCGTAGCACTCGCCGATGCCGACGCTGCCGTCCTCGGCGTGCACTTTGACCAGCGTGGCGTACTGGCCGCGGCGCGGCAGGACGAGGTGGCTGGCGGCCGGGTAGCGCAGCCAGTCCGGTACGTCCTCCGGGGAGTCGTAGAGGTCGTCGAAGCTGGCCGACAGGGCCAGGACCTCGACCTTGGTGATGGTCGGCGGCGCAGTGCTCACGTGGGGTTCTCCACTGGTTCGGCCCGGACGCGGGGTCCGTGCGGGTGCGGCGGGGCGGGTCATCGGGGCTGCGGTTTCGTGTAGGCCTGTTCGTCACGGGCGGTCTCCCGGCCCGCGAATACCGCGATCGCGGTGATGACGCAGCCGGCCATGACGTAGAGGGCGACGGGGACGATCGAGTCGCTGGAGGCCTGCAGCGCGGTGCCGACGAACGGAGCGGTGCCGCCGAAGATCGCGCCGCCGAACTCGCGGCCGACGCTGACGCCGCTGTAGCGGATGCGGGCGTCGAACAGCTCGGCGACGAGGGCCGCCTGCGGGCCGAAGACCATGTCCTTGCAGATCGGGATGGCGAGCACCATGGCCAGGAAGATCAGGCCGGTGTTCCTCGTCTCCAGGAGCTGGAAGAACGGGAGTGCGTAGGCGATGGTGCAGGCCAGCCCGATGGCGACGGTGACGCGGCGCCCGATCCGGTCGCTCAGCCAGCCCCAGAACGGAATGGCCGCGATCTCCAGCGCGGAGGCCAGGGCGATCGACCACAGCATCGTGGACTTCTCGATGCCCAGTTCCTTGGTGGCGTACGACAGGGCGAAGGCCTGGATCAGATAGCCCCACACGAAGCCCGAGACGGTGATGCCCAGGACCCGCAGGATCGCGCCGGGCTGCCTCTTGACGGTCGCGAGCAGCGGGAACCGCTCGCGCTCGCCGCTCTCCTCCAGCTCGGCGAAGACGGGGGTCTCCTCGATGCCCTTGCGGACCCACAGGCCGAACAGCACGAGGAGGGCGCTCAGCAGGAAGGGGATGCGCCAGCCCCAGGACTCGAAGGAGTCGTCGGGCAGCATGGACACGAGGCCGAACACGGCGCTGGCCAGGACGAATCCGGCGCCGGTGCCCATGGCGGGGATCGCACCGTACAGGCCGCGCTTGCCCGGCGGGGCGTTCTCGACGGTCAGCAGGGTGGCGCCGGCGAACTCGCCGCCCACCGCTATGCCCTGACACACCCGCAGCAGGATCAGCAGGATCGGCGCCCAGATCCCCACCGCCGCGTGGGTGGGCAGCACGCCGATCAGCGTGGTCATGACGCCCATGCCCATCATCGTGATCAGCAGGACGTACTTGCGGCCTATGCGGTCGCCCAGATGACCGAAGAGCATGCCCCCGATGGGGCGCGCGGCGAAGCCCACCGCGAACGTCGCGAACGAGGCGAGGGTGCCGCCCGTCGAGGACGAGCCGAAGAACAACGGGCCGAAGATCAGTGCCGAGGCCAGGCCGTACAGGTTGAAGTCGTACCACTCCATGACCGTGCCGACGGTGCTCGCCACCATCGTTCGCCGGTCGGCCTTGGTGCGTTTCGGATCCGTCTTGCCGTCTTCGGCCGCTGTGACAGCGCTCATGAGGACGTCACCACCTTTCGAGAGGGGCCGGGGAAGACGGGATTACCGTATTCGATATACGAAATAAGAACTAGAGGTTTCGCCGCATGAGTCCAGGCAACTCGGAACGTGTCCGTCCGAATGCGGAACGCACTACCCGGGGTTCGGGCCGAAGGGCCGCGCAGGGGGTGAGGTCGTCGGCGAGGCGCGGGCGAACACCGCTCCCGCGAAGGGGTCGGGGGCCGTCAGGCGGTGCCGCGCGGTCGTCACGTACATCCGGCCGGCGCCGAAGGCCACGCTGCTGGTGTGCGGCGTGGGGAGGTCCAGGGTCTGTACCCGCACACCGTCGGGCGTGTAGCAGCGGACCTGGCCGGCGCCCCACAGCGCCAGCCAGAGCAGCCCCTCGTCGTCGACCGTCATGCCGTCCGGGCGGCCCTCGGCCGCGGTGAACCGGGCGAAGAGGGAAGGGGCGCCGAGCGCCCCGGTACGCGGGTCGACGGGATGGCGCAGGACCGTCCCCCCCCCCGGCGCTGTCGGCCAGGTACATCAGGCTGCCGCAGGGCGAGAACGCCGGGCCGTTGGGGACGGTCAGCCCGGACAGCACACGGTGCACGTTGTCGTCGTGGTCGACGCGGTAGAGCGAGCCCACGGGCGCGTCGCCCCCTGGGGCCTGTCTTCAAACTGCCGTCTGCCGGGCGACGCCATGCACGCACTCTCACCGCACCGGCCCCAGACCCCGGTACGTCCAGTACAGGGGCCAGGGGCCGGCACGCCGAGAAATGGGGTCTCCCCTGTTCGAGCGAAGCCGAGAGCTTGGGGAAGCACCTGACGCCGCCCGGCCGCCCTTCGGGCAACGACGGCAGTTTGAAGACAGGCCCCAGGGCCATGCTGCCCGCCCAGAAGCGGCCCGCGGGGTCGCAGACGCCGTCGTTCATCCGCATCGGGAGCTTCGCGCGCGCCTCGGGCCGGGCCAGCCACCGGGGCCGGCCGCCTTCGGTGACGAGGGCGATCCCGGTGCCCGCGGCGACGATCCATTCGCCGCCGCCGCCACCACCACCGTCGTCGCCGCTGACAGGCGCCACCGCGCCCAGCGGTACGCCGAGGCCGAGCAGCCGGTCCGGTGCCCGGCCCGGGGTGTCCGCGCAGCGGTACAGGTCGCCCTTGAGGAGATCGACGAACACCATGCCGCCGCGATGCGGGCGCAGCCCCTCGGCCAGCTGGTAGCGGCCGGGAGTCCAGACCTGCCAGTCGGTGCCGCTCCGTGCGATGCCTTCGGCCGCTGACCTTCCCCTCCCGGGCCCCTTCGGGGTACCTCCGGTGGCGGTCACCGGAGGGTGGAGCCGGGTGCGGCCCGCAGCAGGCCGAGTTCGTCCCGGCGGGGCAGGCCCTCCCAGTCACCGGCGGAGGCGACCGCGAAGGCGCCGGTGGTGACCGCGCGGTCCAGCCGCGCCGGGACCGGCTCGCCGTCGAGCAGTGCCGACAGGTATCCGGCCACGAACGCGTCACCGGCGCCGACGGTGTCCCGCACCGGCACGGCCACGGCGGGCAGCGCGAAGGAACCACCCAGGTGGAAGACCTCGGCTCCGTCGGCGCCCCGTTTGATCACGACCTCACCGACGCCCTGGTCGAGCAGGGACTCCACGCGCGCCTGCTCCGTACGGGCCCGCTCGGAGGCGATGAGCGGCAGTTCGTCGTCGGAGGCGATGAGGATGTCGACATGGCGGGAGAGCGGGCGCAGGGCGCCGGCCGCCTCGGCGGGGGACCAGAGCCCGCTGCGGTAGTTGACGTCCAGGCTGACGCGGGCGCCCATCGCGGGAGCGGCACGGACGGCCGCAGAGACCGCCTCGTACGGGCCCGCGCCCAGCGCCGCGGTGATACCCGTGACGTGCAGGACCTTCGCTTGTTCTGCCAGTGCCTGCCGCAGCCGCTCCGGGCCGAGCGACGCGCCCGCGGAACGGTCGCGGTAGTAGTGGACGCGTACGAGATCGGCGACGCGCGGTTCGAAGACCACCAGACCGGTCGGGCCGGCGTCGGTGGTGGCCGCGCAGGAGACGTCGACGCCTTCGGCGCGCAGGGTGCGCAGCACCAGGCGGCCGAACTCGTCCGTACCGGTCAGCCCGGCCCAGCGGACCGAGTGGCCGAGCCGGGCGAGCCCGATCGCGACATTGGACTCGGCGCCCGCGACGGAGAGCCCGAGCGAGCCGCCCAGCTGGAGCGGACGGTCGGCGCGCAGGGCGGCCATCGTCTCGCCGAAGGTCAGGACGTCGCTCACCGGGCCCCCAGCGCCACCGTGCGGAACCGTTCGGTGCGTTCGGCGAGGCCGTCGAAGCCCTCGCCGTTGGCGGCGCCGCCGACGAGGGGTCCGCCGACGCCGACGGCGAGGGCGCCGGCCGCGAGGTGGGCGCGGGCCGAGGCGGAGTCGATCCCGCCGACCGGCACGAAGGGGACGTCGGGGAACGGGTCGCGCAGCGCCCTCAGATACGAGGCGCCGCCGAGCGTGGCGGGGAACAGCTTGACGGCGGTCGCCCCCTCGTTCACGGCGGCGATGACCTCGGTCGGGGTGACGGCGCCCGCGAGCACCGGCAGGCCCAGCGACCTGCTCTCGGCGACGGAGTCGGCCAGTCCGGGCGTCACGGTGAAGCGGGCGCCCGCCTCCGCGGACCGGCGGGCCTGCGCGGCGGTCAGGACGGTCCCTGCGCCGAGCAGCGCCGTGTCGCCGAGCCGGGCCCGCGCCCCGGCGATGACATCGAGCGCGTCCGTGGTGGTCAGCGACACCTCGACGATGCGGATGCCGGAGCGGAACAGTGCGAGCACCGTGTCGAGCGCGGCCCCGGGGTCGCTGCCTCTGACGATGGCGAGGAGCCTTTCGGCGCGCAGGGCGGAGAGGAGATCGGGAGCCGTCATGGCTGCCTCCGGAGCATCATTGATGATATTTGGTAGATCGTATACCTTCTCTCTGAACCCAGTCTTCCAGCTGCGCGAGGTGCCTGCGAGATGAGCCGAACTGCCCTGGTCACCGGTGCGGCAGGCGGCATCGGCCGCGCTGTCGCCGCCCGTCTCGTCGCCGACGGTCTCCGGGTCGCGGGAGCCGATCTCAGCGATCCGTCCCTGCCCGGCGTCTCCTACCACCGCGCCGACGTCACGCGCGCGGACGAGGTCGCTTCGACGGTGGATCAGGTCATCGCCGAGCAGGGAGGGGTGGACGTCCTGGTCGCCTGCGCGGGCATCACGGCGGGCACGCCGCTGCACGCCACCACGGAGGAGGACTGGAACGCGGTCCTCGCGGCCAACCTGACCTCGGTCTTCCTCTGTGTACGCGCGGTCCTGCCCGCGATGATCTCGGCGGGTACGGGTGCGGTCATCACGCTGGGCTCGGTACTGCACCGCACCGCCGCACCCGGGCTGCCCGCCTATGCCGCCGCCAAGGGCGCACTCGCCGCCCTCACCCGGCAGCTCGCCGTCGACTACGGCCACCACGGGATCTCGTTCGTCACGGTCTCCCCCGGCTGGGTCCGCACTCCGGCGACGGAGTCGCGGCTGGAGGGGCAGGAGGACCTGCGCCTGCTACGGGAGAGCAACCCGATGCGCACCCTGGGCACCCCTGAACAGATCGCCGCCTCGGTGGCCTTCGCGTCCTCGCCCGAGGCCATCCTGCTGAGCGGTTCGGAACTGGTGCTGGACGCGGGGGCTTCCGCCGTCAGCCCCGCCAGCCTGCTGCGGGACGGCCACCGCGAACGGATGGGCCTGCCGCCGCTGGGCACGGGCTGAGGCGGCGGGGACCGGCCGGGCAGGGGCGGGGGCGGTTCCGGCGGCTGTCCGCCCGGCCGGTCAGTGGTCCTCGGCCACCTCGTGGCCGGCCTGCGAGATGGTGTGCGCCTGTGCGGCCGCGGCCGCGGCCGCCGGGTCGCCGAGCCGCAGCGCTTCGATGATGGCGTCGTGCTCCTCCACGACCGACTGCCAGTTCTGCGTGTCCACCGGGGATGCGATGCGGAAGCGGCGGATGGTGAGCAGGAGCTGCTCGGTCAGGTCGGCCAGGATGCGGTAACCGCTGGCCTCGGACAGGGCGCGGTGGAAGTCGGAGTTGAGCTCCGGCAGGTGCTCTGTGGCGCCGGCCGCGAGTTCGGCGCGCATCTTCGTCTGCACCTCTTCGAGCGCGGCCAGCAGGCCTTCGCTCGTGCGCTCCGCCGCCAGCTTGGCGACGAGGCCCTCGATCGCCTCGCGGGCGAGGAAGACGCCCCGCATCTCGGTCTTGTCGACCTGGGTCACCGCCACTCCGGAGTGCATCTGCGAGGTGACGAGCCCCTCCGACTCAAGCCGCTTGATCGCTTCACGGATGGGAATCTTGCTCACGCCGAGATTGCGTGCCAGCTCGTCCATGTTGATGCGCTCGCCGGGGCGCAGCTCGCCGCCCGCGATCGCCTGGCGCAGGTTGTCGTAGGCCATCTCCGCCTTGCTCTTCACCACGGGCAGTCGCGAGGCCCAGCTTTTCTGCGTCATGCATCTATCGTATGCGATATCCCATACCGGAACGGGGCCGCATCCGTCAGCTCAGCCGGCGGCGGGTCCACCGGACGCACAGCGCGCCGAGGACGACGGCGAGGCCGAGGAAGATGCCGGTCTCCGCCCATTGCAGGGTCCAGAAGCTGTCGGCGGCCTGATAGGTGACGCGTTGCCGGTAGCCGGCACCGGCGAGGGCGTCGACGCAGGCCTTGATCGAGTCGCAGTCGGCGTACGCGGGTGGCAGGGACCGGGCGGGGTGGCCGGTGGCGTCGAGGGTCTGCTCCGCGACGGTCCAGGTGTCGGGTCGGCCGATGTCGACGTGGGAGACGGAGTCGAGGAGGTAGTTCGCCATCCGGTCATGGGTGAACGGGACCGTGACGGTGGTGGCGGGGGCCAGGTGCGCGCGGATCCACAGCGGCATCGGGAGGAGGACCGCGGTGTACGTGGCGAGGGTGGCGGCCATGGCCGGGAGCGTGCGGCGGATCAGGACACCGAAGGTGACGCCCAGGACGAACGCGAAGACGGCGTAGCCGAGCGGGACGATGCCCCGGGCGCTGAAGATCGTCGGGTCGATGCGGGGGACGAAGTTGTCGGTGTTGTCGGAGCCGCCCGCGGCCACGGCCCGGTCGACGGGGCCGCTCCACCAGGTGACCGCGAGGCTGATCAGACCGCTCGCGGCCACGGTGGTGAAGCCGGTGAGGCCGAGTTTGGTCAGCAGCCAGCGGGTGCGGGTCACGCCCTGGTTCCAGGCGAGGCGGTGGGTGCCGCTCTCCAGTTCGCGGGCGACGAGCGGGGCGCCCCAGAACATGCCGATGAGGACCGGTACGAGGAGGACGGCCGCGCCGCCGGCGAAGTAGAGGGCGGTGTCGGTGCCGGTGAGCTGCGAGATGATGCCCCGCCCCGCGGTGGTGTGCAGGCCGGACAGGTGGGGCCAGGTCGCCGCGAGAAGGGCGGCGAGGACAGCCAGTGCGCCGGTGAACAGCGTTGCCTGGGTACGGAACTGGCGCCAGGTCAGCCAGATCATCGGCGGGTCTCCGCATCATCGACGGGGGTGGGTTCGGGGGCCGTGGCGGCCGGGGTGCGGCGGCCGATGTGGGCCAGGACGATGTCTTCGAGCGAGAGCGGCTCGGCCGTCCACCCGGGACCGTGCGGCAGCCGCGCCGGGGCGTTGCCGCGTACGACGTGGGTGGTCCGGCCGTCGGCGGTACGGGACGTGCTGAGGGCGTGGTCGCCGACGGGCGGCCCTGCCGGGGTGCCGGGCGGGCCGGTCACGCGGTGGTGACCGCTCAGCAAGGCGTCGATCGAGGCGTTCACCTGGACGCGCGAGTCGACGAGCACGATGACGTGGTCGCAGACCCGTTCGACGTCGGAGACCAAGTGGGAGGAGAGCAGTACGGTCATCTCCCGCCCGGCGATCGCCTCCGTGACGTCGTCCAGGAACTCACGGCGGGCCAGCGGGTCCAGGGCGGCGACCGGCTCGTCCAGGACGAGGAGTTCGGGCCGTTTGGCCAGCCCCAGCGTGAGGGCGAGCTGGGCGCGCTGCCCGCCGGACAGCCGCCCGGCGCGCTGGTCCGGGTCGAGGCCCGTGCGGCGGATCCGGTCGCGGGCCAGCGCGCTGTCCCAGCGGGGGTTGAGCCGGGCGCCGAGCGCGAGGTGGTCCGCGACGGACAGGGCGGCGTAGGTAGGGGTGTCCTGGGCGACGAAGCCCACCTTGGCGAGCTGCGCGGGGCCGGTGGCCGGGCGGCCGCCGCAGACCTCGATGGTGCCCGTGGTCGGGGCGAGCAGGCCGGCGGCGAGGTTCAGCAGGGTTGATTTCCCCGCTCCGTTGGGGCCGACCAGACCGACGACGCGGCCTGCGGGAACGTCGAGGGTGCAGTCCGACAGGGCCCATCGCCTTCGGTATCTCTTGCCCAGGCCCTGGGTTCTCAGTACGGCAGTCACGCGTCGTCCTCCAGCGTCCGGCGGCGCGGGCCCCGTTGACCCGCACCGCTGGACGCTACGAGCGCGGGGCGGGCGGCCGCGTCCGGCGTCCGGACCCTTTCCGTTCCTCCGCGCGAGGGACGCCGGACGGGGTCCTCCGCGCGATGTAGACGGGCGGAGTACGCGACTGCGCGGGCACGGGCCCGAAGGAGGACGCGGCGGGCGAAGGCGGACTGTGACAATCGGCGGGTGATGAACGTACCGGCCGCGGACCGGCTGCGGGACGGCCTCGCGGCGCTGCTGCGGCCGACGGGCCCGATACCCCGGCCCACCCGGCGTGACCTGGTCCTGGACGGTGCCCTCGCCCTGTTCGCCGCGGTGGCCGCGGTCAACTCCGGGCTGAGCGTCGGCATGGACCGCACGTACCGGATCGTCGACGGCACGGTGCGGGTGGTCGAGGGTTCCGGCAACTACGTCGGCGCGCTGGCACCGATGCTCCTGTGCTCCCTGCCCCTGGCGCTGCGCCGCCGCTACCCGCTGGCCGTGCTCTGGGCGGTGATCGCCGCGGGGCTGATGGCGCCGGGCAGCGAGGCGCGGATGATCCTCTACACGGCCCTGGTCGCGACGTACTCCGCCGTCATGCACAGCCCGTACCGCGTCCCCACCCTGGCGAGTGTCGCCGTCGCGCTGTTCGTCCTGAACGGGGCCAGGACCCCGGACGTACCCACCGTCCAGAACGAGTACGTCGCCCTGCTCATCGTGCTGCCGCTCGCCGTCGTCGCGGACGGCATGCGGCAGTGGCGGACGCGCGCCGGCGCACGCCAGGAACGCATGGCCGCCCTGGAGCGGGAACAGGCCGCGGAGCTGCGCCGCGCCGCAGAGCGCGAGCGGGCCCGTATCGCCCGCGACCTGCACGACGTGGTCACCCACAACGTCAGCATGATGATCATCCAGGCGGGCGCCGCCCGCAAGGTCATGGACGCCGAACCCGGGATGGCCCGCGAGGCGCTGCTGGCCGTGGAGTCGGCCGGGCGCTCCGCGATGGCGGAGCTGCGGCACACGATGGGGCTGCTCACCATGAACGCCCGGGACGACCCCGCCGCCCCCGTCGGGGAACTCGCCCCGCAGCCCGGACCCGACCGGCTCGACGAGCTCGTCGGCCGGGTGCGGGAGACGGGGACGGGCGTCGAGCTGACGGTGACCGGAGACCGCCGTCCGGTCCCGTCCGGTATCGGTCTCGCCGTCTACCGCGTGGTCCAGGAGGCGCTGACCAACACCACCAAGCACGCGCACGGCGCGAGCGCGCGGGTGGTGCTCGACTACGGGCCGGAGGCCCTGCGCGCCGAGGTCGTGGACACCGGCGGCACACCGGGACCCGGAGTGGTGCGAGGGGGAGGCCATGGGCTGCTGGGACTGCGGGAGAGAATCGCGGTCTACGGCGGCACCCTCGACGCCGGACCGACCCCCGACGGCGGGTTCCGCCTCGCCGCCGTGATCCCTCTGGAGCCGTCGTGACCAGTCACCCGCCGCGCGTGGTGGTCGTCGACGACCAGGCGCTCGTGCGCACCGGATTCCGCATGATCCTGATGGCCGAGGGCATCGACGTGGTCGCGGAGGCGGCCAACGGCGCCGAGGCCGTGGACGCGGTGTTCCGTACCCGCCCCGATGTCGTGCTCATGGACATCCGGATGCCCGAGCTCGACGGACTGGAGGCCGCGCGCCGCATCCTGCGCGACTTCCCGGACGCGGCCGCCGTACCCCGCGTGATCATGCTGACCACCTTCGACCTCGACGAGCTCGTCTACGAGGCGTTGTCGGCCGGCGCCAGCGGCTTCCTCCTCAAGGACGTCACCCCGGAACACCTCGTCGCCGCCGTCCGGCTCGTACGCACCGGCGACGCGCTCCTCGCTCCGGCCATCACCCGCCGCCTCGTCGAACGCCACGCCCGCCGGACAGCCGAAGCGGAGCCCGCCGCACCGCATCCCGGCCTGGCCGCCCTGACCCCGCGCGAACTGGACGTACTGCACCTGCTCGCCCAAGGCCTGAGCAACACCGAACTCGCCGCCCGCCTCCACCTCTCCGAGACCACCGTCAAGACCCACGTCTCCCGCATCCTCGCCAAGCTCCAGCTGCGCGACCGGGTCCAGGCGGTGGTCCTCGCCTATGAGACCGGGCTGGTCAGGGCGGGGGGCGAGGGCGGGGCGTCGTGACGGGTGCGCGGTCGGTCGTACTGCTCGGCGGTGACGTGCTCCAGCCACGTGGTCTCCGGCCGGTCGTCGCCGGCCGGGGTGCCCTCCCACAGGGCGAGGTGCTCCATGAAGCGGTCCTCGGTGGCACCGTGCCAGTGCTCCTCACCGGGTGGACAGGTCACGGTCTCACCGGGGTGGGTTTCCAGGACAGTGCCGTCGCGGGTGCCGATCAGGGCGGTGCCCGCGACGACGTGGAGGGTCTGGCCGACGGCGTGATGGTGCCAGGCGGTGCGGGCTCCGGGGGCGAAGCGGACCATGTTGGCGCGCAGCCGGGAGGGCTCCTGGCCGGCGTGGATGACGTCGAACCAGACGTCGCCGTTGAACCAGGCCTCCGGGCCCTTGCCGGTGGGTTGCGGTGTCACGAATTCCATGCGGTGCTCCTCTGGTTCCATGCGGTGCTTCTCGGGCGGGGCGGGCGCGGCAGGTCAGGCGGTCTCGTCGTGGGAGAGGCCGGAGCCCAGGGCGCGGGAGGCGGTGGCCTCGGCGGTGATCTCCTTGCCCTTGGCCTCTGCGGTGAGGATGGCGTCGTCCCCGGCGACGAATCGCCGCGGCGGCTGGTCCAGGCCGATGACCTCGATCAGGGCGTCGGCGAGCTTGACGGGGTCACCGTCCTGCCGGCCGTTCATCGACTGCCACATCTTCTTGGTCTCGGCGGTGCGCTCGGCGTAGTCGTCGAGGGACAGCTCGGCCCAGCTGGTGGAGGCGTCCACCAGTAGCTCGGTCCGGAAGAAGCCGGGCTCGACGATCGTGGTGTTGATGCCGAACGGTTCGACGTCGTGGCGCAGCGACTCCATCCAGCCCTCAAGGCCGAACTTGGAGGCGGCGTAGGCAACGCAGAACTCCTGGCCGACCAGACCGGCGATCGAGGAGACGGCCATGACGTGACCGGAGCGCTGGGCGCGCATGACGGGCAGGACGGCGCGGGTGACGTTCATCGGACCGAACAGGTTCGTCTCGATCTGTGCCCGCATCTGGGCGTCGGAGATCTCCTCGAAGTAGCCGGCCTGGAACATGGCGGCGTTGTTGACGAGTACGTCGATCCGGCCGAACCTCGCGGTGGCGGCCTCGACCGCGGCGCGGGCGGCGGCCGGCTCTGTGATGTCCAGGGCGACGGCGAGGAGGCTGTCGTGCTCGCCGCCGAGGGCTTCGAGAACCCTCTGCGGGTTGCGGCCGGTGGCCACGACCCGGTGGCCGGCTTTCAGGGCCCTGCGGGCGATATCGGTGCCCAGTCCGCGTCCGGCACCGGTGAGGAAAATGACCTTGCTCATGGGAAGTGCTTCCTTGAAAGGCTCGGGAAGGAGGAGTCCCGTACGGCACAGAGCACGAAAGGGTCGTGCGGTGAAGGACTCGTATGTGTGCCATCCGGTGATGTCATTCACCTTGGCATCCGTGTGTGAGCCAGAAAAGAGGAGACTTTCCTCCTGTGTAAAAACATCCTGGGACAGATTCCTCCCCCTTACGCGCGGGGCCCTTCCTGCCAGACTGGGTGCATGAGTTCACAGCCGCATCTCAACGAGCTGGGCGAGTTCCTCAAGTCCCGCCGTGCCGCGCTGACCCCCCGCGCCGCGGGGCTGCCCGAGAGCGGACGGCCGCGCAGGGTGAGCGGGCTGCGAAGGGAAGAGGTCGCGCAGCTCGCGGCGATCTCCACCGACTACTACACCCGGTTGGAACAGGGCCGCATGCCGGCTTCGGCGCCCGTCCTGAAGGCGGTTGCCGAGGCGCTGCGGCTGGACGAGGACCAGCGCCGCTACCTGTTCGGTCTGGCGGGGAAGGAAGCCGTCCGGCCGCGCCGCCGCGCACTGCAGAGGGTCCAGCCGCAATTGCGCAGGGTCCTGGACGACCTCACGTCCACTCCGGCGATCGTCATGGGACGGCGAATGGACGTCATCGCCTGGAATTCTCTGGCAGGGGCACTGGTCACCGACTTCGGCGCCGTTCCGGAAAAGCGCAGAAATTACGTGCATATACTTTTCACCGATCCGGTGATGCGCACCCTCTACGCCGACTGGAAAAGCGTTGCCCGCACGGCCGTGGCGCAGTTGCGCATGGAGGCGGCGAAGTATCCGGACGATCCCCGGCTGACCGCCCTGGTTGGGGAACTCTCCGTGCGGGACGCGGACTTCCGCCAGTGGTGGGCCGCCCACCACGTCGCCACACTGAGCGTGGGCACCAAGGTCCTGGACCACCCCGTCGTCGGCGAGCTCAGCCTGGACTGGGACACCCTGACCGCCAGCACCGATCCCGACCAGCGGCTGGTCGTGTGGACGGCGGAGGCCGGCTCCCCCACGCACGAGCGGCTGCGCATCCTCGCTTCCTGGGCCGCCGCGCGGCACGTGCCCGTCGCGGGCCAGGACGACTGACGGGCGCCGGAAGACCTCAAGGTCTTCCGGCGCCCGTTCTCCGTACTGATTCCGCCGCTCAGGGGCGGTCGTCCAGGTCCGTGCCGTCCACGCCGTCCGGTCCGTCCGGCCCGTTCGCCTCCGCGTCGGCCTGCTTGGCCCGGACGTCGGGGTCGAGGACCGTCGAGCCGCTGCCGTCGACCGAGGTCAGCGGGGCGCGGTCGTCGACCTCGGTGGGGGCGGGCGGCTCGACCAGCCAGTCGGGGTTGGCCTGCTTGTCCCACCAGCGCCAGACGGCGTACGCGCCGCCCGCGAGTACGGAGACCACGGCCAGCCCCTTGAACGCCCGGCCCGCCCTGGCCCGGCGCTCGTGCTTGCGGGTCAGCTTTCTGATCTCCTTCGCCGTGACCTGCCCGCGCAGGGCGGCCAGCGCGGCGGCGCTGCGGGCGCTGGCCTCCTGGGCGACCGGCTGGGCCGCGGCCATCGCCTGCTCGACGCGGGGCACGGTGTAGTCGGCCGCGCTCCGGGCCGCCTGACGGGTGCGGACGGCGGCGCGCTGCGCGGCCTCGTCGACCTTCGGGGGCACATGCGTACGGGCGAGTTCGAGACGTGGTGCGAGGTGCGCGCCGTACTGGACGCGGGCCTGCTGAGCTGCCTTCGAAACCTTCGGCGCGAGCAGCGTACGGGCCTCGTGCGCGTAGTGAACGGCCTGTTCCCTGGCCGTGTCGGCGTAAGGGGCCGCCACTTCCGCGGCGTGCTGCACGCTGTCCCTCGCCGAGTCGGTTGCGGCGCGCACGCTGTCGATGCGGGTCACGGGATCCTCCTCCTTGATGGCGGGTTGGTACTCCGCCTGTCCACCCAATTCGAGATCATGCCTACTCGGGGCCTGCGCGGCACGCGGGGCGGGCATCCGGGTTATTCAGGTCATGAGGGACACCCTCGGGCAATGAGGTGCAAGGGGAGCCTGTCGACGACAATGCCATGGTTCGGCCCGCCACGCGCCGGTTCGTCACGCACTTGGCCGCATTCGTTTCGCCCGGGGCCGTGGCGGGACCCTTGTGCGGCGGGGCCGGGACGGGCGACGCGGGGTGTGGTCCGTGCGAGGATCGGTGGACGTCAGAGCAGACTTACGGAAGGCAGATCGTGGCCGAGCAGCTTTACGCCACCTTGAAGACCAATCAGGGCGACATCGAGATCCGGCTTCTGCCGAACCACGCGCCCAAGACGGTCAGGAACTTCGTCGAGCTCGCCACCGGTGAGCGCGAGTGGACCCACCCCGCGACCGGGAACAAGTCCCAGGACCGGCTGTACGACGGCACCGTCTTCCACCGCGTCATCAGCGGCTTCATGATCCAGGGCGGCGACCCGCTGGGCAACGGCACGGGCGGCCCGGGGTACGAGTTCGGTGACGAGTTCCACCCTGATCTGGCGTTCACCAAGCCGTACCTGCTGGCCATGGCGAACGCCGGCCCGGGGACCAACGGCTCGCAGTTCTTCCTGACGGTGTCGCCGACCGCCTGGCTGACCGGCAAGCACACCATCTTCGGTGAGGTCGTGGGCCCGGGGAGCCAGAAGGTCGTCGACGCCATCGCGGCCGCCCCGACCAACGCGCGCACCGACCGCCCCCTGGAGGACGTGGTCATCGAGTCGGTCGTCGTCGAGAAGCGCTGAGCGCGGAGCGCCGAACGTAGTCGGCCGCTCACTCTCCGGTCCGTTCGGGAACCAACTGCCCCGCCCGTCCGTACTTGATGACAGAACGGACGTGCGGGGCCGCTCGGTGTGCCCCGCCGCGATGATGAGGACCGAGGGGACCGGGAAGTGATGGGACCGATGGACCAGCAGCCGCCGGGCGAGCAGAACGCGTCCGCTCCCGTGGGCGGTCCGGTCACCTGCTACCGCCACCCGGGCCGGGAGGCGGGGGTCCGCTGCACCCGCTGCGACCGCCCGATCTGCCCGGACTGCATGGTCAGCGCCTCGGTCGGCTTCCAGTGCCCGGACTGCGTCCGGCAGGGATCCGGTACGGGACACAGCCCCGCCGCCAGCCGGCCGCGCACCATCGCCGGCGGATCGGTCGCGGCGGACCCCCGGCTGATCACCAAGATCCTGCTCGGGATCAACATCGCGGTGTTCGTCGCGGTGCTGGCCAACAGCGCGCTGGTCGACGATCTGGTGCTGCTGGGCCGCGCCAACTTCTACTACGGCGGTCCGCTTGAGGGGATCGCCGAGGGCCAGTGGTACCGGCTGGTCACGTCGATGTTCCTGCACCAGGAGGTGTGGCACATCGCCTTCAACATGCTGGGGCTCTGGTGGCTCGGCGGTCCGCTGGAGGCGGCGCTCGGCCGCGCCCGTTTCCTCGCGCTCTACATGCTCTCGGGGCTGGCGGGCAGTGCCCTGACCTACTGGCTCGCCGCGCCGAACCAGCCCTCGCTGGGTGCCTCCGGCGCCATCTTCGGACTGCTGGGCGCCACCGCCGTGCTCATGCGCCGGCTCAACTACGACATGCGCCCGGTCTTCGCGCTCCTCGCGATCAACCTGATCATCACCTTCAACCCCTGGGGCGGGATCGCCTGGCAGGCGCACGTCGGCGGGCTGGTCGCGGGCACGCTGATCGCGATCGCCATGGTGCACGCCCCGCGCGAGCGGCGGAATCCGGTGCAGTACGGCGCCTGCGCCCTGGCCCTGGTCGTGGTGATCCTGATCGTGGTCCTCAGAACAGCGTCACTGGCGTAACTGACGTAGAGAGTGCGCTGTCAGCTCAGTACGGACCGTTTGTGATCGAAGTTGTCCACAGCGTGTACCTGATCTTGTGCATTCAGTGGGTACAACTGCGCCCCTTGTCGCTGAGCTGGGTTTTTCCAGCAGGGACAAGGGGCGTACCGCCCGAGTGAGGGGCGGCTGCGGTCACACCGGCGTCAACGGCCAAGGAGTTATCCACAGATCGTCTGACCTTTTCCCCCGCCTGTGGATAACGCTGTGGGTAACTCAGGGCAAGGGTTGCGGAACCGGGGTCCGCTGTGGTGCTACGTGCTCGGCGGAGCTACTTCCGGCCGGGTCCGGCTACTTCCACTGGGTGGAGACGCCGAAGCCGCCTGCGATGAAGCCGAAGCCGACGACGATGTTCCAGTTCCCCAGTGCCTTGATCGGCAGGTCGCCGTCGGTCACGTAGAAAACGACGATCCAGGCCAGGCCGACCAGGAAGAGCGCCAGCATGACCGGCGCCACCCAACTGCGGTTGGTCAGCTTTATAGCCGTTGCCTGCTTCGCCGGAGGGGGCGTGAAGTCGGCCTTCTTGCGGATACGTGACTTCGGCACGAGGAACTCTCCTGTCGATGCGCTGCGTTACCGCGCAGGGAACTGTTGGCTGACGCCGGGCGTGGCGCGAGGGGGAAATCCTGCCTCCCCCGGGCGTCCGTTAGCGTAGTGCTTCCGTGGCGCCGAAGGAGATAAGGGTACGTTGAGCAATTCTGCCGACTCTCCCCCAGGGCCGGTCCGGCGCTCCCTCCGGAACCCGGTCAGAGTGCTCACCGCTGCCGTTTTCGCCCTGGCCGGTCTGATCTTCGTCGCCAGCGCGAACACGGCCAAGGGCACCGACATCCGCACGGACTCCTCGCTGCTGAAGCTCTCCGACCTCATCCAGCAGCGCAGCGACAAGAACGCCGGCCTGGAGGAATCCGCCGCGTCCGTGCGCGGGGACATCGACGCCCTCGCCCAGCGCGACGACGGCAGCACCAAGGCGGAGGACGCCCGGCTCAAGGCGCTGGAGCGGTCGGCCGGCACCACGAAGCTCTCCGGCCGGGCCGTGTCCGTCACCCTCGACGACGCCCCGCCGAACGCCACCGCCAACCCCGGCTACCCCGATCCGCAACCCAACGACCTGGTCATCCACCAGCAGGACCTGCAAGCGGTCGTCAACGCCCTCTGGCAGGGCGGGGCCGGCGGCATCGAGGTCATGGACCAGCGGCTGATCTCCACCAGCGCGGTGCGCTGCGTCGGCAACACCCTGATCCTCCAGGGCCGGGTCTACTCACCGCCGTACAAGATCACGGCCGTGGGTGACCCCGGAAAGCTCAAGCAGGCGCTGAACGCCTCCCCGGCGATCCAGAACTACCTGCTGTACGTGAAGGCGTACGGGCTCGGCTGGAAAGTCGATGAGCGCCGGGCGGTGACTCTTCCCGGCTACTCGGGCACAGTGGATCTCCACTATGCGGAGCCGGTGAAGTAGCGACAGCTGCGGGGAGGCCGACCGGTGTCGGTGCGACTGATCGTCAGGACGTTCAGCGAACTGTGCATCACGATCGGTGCCCTGATCGTCCTCTTTGTGGTGTACGTACTGTTCTGGACCGGGGTGAAGGCCGCCGGTGCGACCGAGGGCCAGATCGACGACCTGCAACGCCAGTGGGCGCGAGGCGCGATCTCCGAACCCGCACCCGCCCCGTCGGGACCGGCCTCGTCGGCGGCTCCGAAGACCCCGAAGACGCCGAAGCCCCCGGCCCCGAAGGCGTACCGCGACGGGAAGCCGTTCGCGATGCTCTACATACCGCGCTTCGGAAAGGGCTGGGACTGGCCCATCCTGGAGAACACCGAGGTGAAGACCTTGCAGAAGGGACTGGGGCACTACCGGGGCACCGCCCGCCCCGGAGCCACCGGCAACTTCGCGGTGGCCGGTCACCGCCGCACGTACGGCGACCCCTTCAAGGACTTCCCGAAGCTTCGCCCGGGGGACCCGGTGCTGGTGACGGACGGCACGACGTGGTTCACGTACCGCATCGACAAGAAGCCCTACCGCACCGTGCCGAGCGATATCGGCGTCATCGACCCCGTCCCGCGCAAGTCCGGTTTCGACGGTCCCGGCCGCTATCTGACGCTGACCACCTGCGACCCGGAATGGGGCAGCAGCCACCGGCTGATCGCCTGGGCCCACCTGGACGCGACCCAGCCCGTCACCGACGGAAGGCCCGCGGCTTTCCACAGCTGACCCACGGCCCCGCTTCTGCCCTTTAGTCTGGTCCCGTATCGAATACGGAGGGGTCAGCATGTACGGCTGGATCTGGCGTCATCTGCCGGGCAACGCGTGGGTGCGCGGGTTCATCTCACTCGTGCTCGCCGTGGCAGTTGTCTACGTGCTGTTCCAGTACGTCTTCCCGTGGGCGGAGCCGCTGCTTCCGTTCGGCGATGTGACGGTCGACGGCGCGGCCGCGACGGGGGCCGGCCGATGAGCGCCCGCATCCTGGTCGTCGACAACTACGACAGCTTCGTCTTCAACCTCGTCCAGTACCTCTACCAACTCGGCGCCGAGTGCGAGGTGCTGCGCAACGACGAGGTGACCACGGCCCACGCCCAGGACGGCTTCGACGGCGTCCTGCTCTCGCCTGGCCCCGGCACCCCCGAGCACGCGGGCGTCTGCGTCGACATGGTGCGGCACTGCGCGCAGACCGGCGTCCCGGTCTTCGGGGTCTGCCTCGGGATGCAGTCGATGGCGGTGGCGTACGGCGGTGTCGTGGACCGTGCCCCCGAGCTGCTGCACGGCAAGACGTCCGCGGTGACCCATGAGGGCAAGGGCGTGTTCGCCGGTCTGCCGTCCCCCTTCATCGCGACCCGCTACCACTCGCTCGCCGCGGAGCCGGACACGGTTCCCGAGGAGCTGGAGGTCACCGCGCGCACGGCCGACGGCATCATCATGGGGCTGCGGCACCGGGAACTGGCGGTCGAGGGAGTGCAGTTCCATCCGGAGTCGGTGCTCACGGAGCACGGTCACCTGATGCTGGCGAACTGGCTGGCGCAGTGCGGTGACGCCGGAGCCGTCGAGAGGTCGGCGGGGCTCGCGCCGGTGGTGGGCAAGGCCGTCGCGTGACCCCACCGCGCCACGGTCGCGACGCCGGTCAGGACGGCCCGCACGAAGAGGGGACGGACGGGGCCGCGGGCGCGTTCGAGGCAGCGGTCGGCCAGCTGGCGGACCCGCTGAACGACCCGTTGCCCGGGGAGCACGCCTCCCCCTGGTTCCGCGCGGAGAACACCCCCGCGAGGGCGGCCGGTCCGGACGGCGGCCGGGGGGCCGCCGGTACGCCGTCGCCGCAGGCGCCACACGGGCCGCAGGCGGCTCAGGAACCCCCGCGTGAGTGGTACGACCCCGAGGGATACGAACGGGACTGGTACGGCCACCAGGAGCCCGCCCCCGCTGCTCCGGCTGCCCCGCCCGCCCCGGCCGTGGTGCCACCCGTCCACGACGAGACGGTCGCACTGCGGACGGCGGACACCCGGCGAATAGCGTCCCGCGCGCAGCAGCAGTCCCAGCCGCCGCAACAGCGGCAGCCGCCGCGCCGCCCGGAGCCGGAACGCGGGCCGGGGGCCGAGGACGCCACGGAAGTCATGGCGGTGGTACCGGCCGACGGGCGCGCGCAAACCGTGGACGTACTGGACGTACCGGACGCCCCTGACGCCTCGGACGCCCCGGACGCGGAGCCGAACAGCACCGGCGGCCGGGCCGAGCGTCGGCGTGCGGCCAAGGGCCGGGGCCGCAGGCGCGGCGACCAGCGGCCGGGGACGGGCACGGGGACGGCGTCCGAGCCCGCCGCCCCCGCGAAGCCGATGTCGCGCGTCGAGGCACGACGGGCCGCGCGCGCGGCCAAGGACAGCCCGGCCGTCGTGGTCAGCCGGGTGGTCGGTGAGCTGTTCATCTCGCTGGGCGTGCTGATGCTGCTGTTCGTCACGTACCAGCTGTGGTGGACCAACGTGCGCGCCGACCAGATCGCCGGCAACGAGACGCACAAGATCCAGGACGACTGGGCCAGCGGAAAGCGTGCCCCCGGCGTGTTCGAGGCCGGTCAGGGCTTCGCCATCATCCACATCCCGAAGCTGGACGTGGTCACGCCGATCGCCGAGGGCACCAGCAAGGAGAAGGTCCTGGACCGGGGCATGGTCGGCCACTACGGCGAGAAGCCGCTGCGCACGGCGATGCCGTCGGACAAGCAGGGCAACTTCGCGCTGGCCGGCCACCGCAACACCCACGGTGAGCCGTTCCGCTACATCAACCGGCTGAAGCCCGGTGACCCGATCGTGGTCGAGACGCAGGACGCCTACTACACGTACGAGATGACGAGTGTGCTGCCCCAGACCTCGCCGTCCAATGTGTCGGTGATCGGCCCGGTGCCGCCGCAGTCGGGATTCACCAAGCCCGGCCGGTACATCACACTGACGACCTGTACGCCCGAATTCACGAGTACGTACCGAATGATCGTCTGGGGCAAGATGGTCGACGAACGGCCGCGCAGCAAGGGGAAGCCCGACGTGCTCGTGGACTGAACGGGCCGAACATCATCAGAACAGGGACGGTGCGGTGGCAGCGAGGACCGAGGACCAAGAGCAGATCGGCGAGTCCGCACCCGTGGTGCGGCGCACGCGCCGCCATCCCTTCGCGACCGCGGTCAGTGTCTTCGGTGAACTCCTGATCACCGCGGGCCTGGTGCTGGGTCTCTTCGTCGTCTACTCCCTCTGGTGGACCAACGTGCTCGCCGACCGCGAGGCCACCAAGCAGGGCCACACCGTCCGCGACCGCTGGGCGGACGGCCCCGGGGCGCTGGACACCAAGGACGGCATCGGCTTCCTGCACGTCCCGTCGATGAAGAACGGCGAGGTGCTCGTCAAGAAGGGCACCGACACCGAGAACCTCAACGACGGCATCGCCGGCTACTACACCGACCCGGTGAAGTCGGCGCTCCCCTCGGCCGAGAAGGGGAACTTCACCCTGGCCGCCCACCGGGACGGCCACGGGGCGAAGTTCCACAACATCGACAAGGTGCGGACCGGGGACGCGGTCGTCTTCGAGACCAAGGACACCTGGTACATCTACAAGGTCTTCAAGGAGCTTCCGGAGACGTCGAAGTACAACGTCGACGTGCTCCAGGAGGTCCCGAAGGGCTCGGGCAAGAAGAAGCCCGGCCGCTACATCACGCTGACGACGTGCACGCCCGTCTTCACGTCGAAGTACCGCTACATCGTGTGGGGCGAGCTGGTCCGTACGGAGAAGGTCGACCGCGACCGTACGCTGCCGGCGGAGCTGCGCTGAGCCGGGCACCGACAAGCACGAGGGGCCCCGATCACCGTTGAGGTGATCGGGGCCCCGTGCTGTGACGCTGTGCTGTGGCGCGTCGGCTAGTGGCCGTTGTTGCCGTTGTTTCCGTTGTTCCCGCCCAGGAAACCGTTCCCGTCCCCGTTCCCGTTCCCGCCCATGGTGGTGAGCGTGATGGTGGTGGAGGCCGGGTCTGCCTGGGTGTTCGGCTGCGGGTCGAGGTTGGCGACGATGGCGTTGTCGTCGTCGGAGCTGCCCTCCGCGAACTGGATGTTCGTGAAGCCGGCGTCGTTCAGCATCTGCTTGGCCTCGGAGACCTTCTTCATCCTGACCTCGGGCACGGGCTTCGTCGTCGGCTCCGGCGGGCCCTTGGAGACCTTCAGGATGATCGCGGCGTCCTTGCCCGCCTTCGTGTTGGCCGCCGGGGTCTGCCCGACCACCTCGTTCGCGGGCTTGTCGTTGTCGACATCGCTCCTGGCGACGTTGGTGAACCCGAGCGATGTGAGCTGGGCCAGCGCGTCGTCGTACGGGCGGCCGTCCAGCGGCGGCACCGTGAGCAGTTGCTCCGTCGCGACCGAGATCTCGACCTCGGAGTTCTTCTCGGCCTTGGCGTTGCCCTTGGGCGACTGGTCCAGAACGGTGCCCGGCTGGGCGTCGGCGGACTCCACCGACTTGACGTTGACCGTGAAGCCCTGGTCCTCAAGAAGCTTGCGCGCGCTGTCCTCGGACTTCTCCGTGACGTCCGGGACGCTGACCTTCGGCGCACCGGTGGAGACGAAGACCGTCACGGTCTCGTTCTCCGACATCTGCTCGTCGGGCGTCGGGGTCTGCCGGCAGATCTTGTTCTTGGGCTGGTCCTTGCACGCTTCCTTCGGGCCCTGCTTGAGCACGATGGTGGCGTTGTCCGCGAGCCGCTGCGCTTCCTTGACGGTGCTGCCGACCATGTTGGGCGCGGCGAACGTGTTGTCGCCGCCGCTCGTGTCACCGAAGACCGACTTGCCGATCAGGACCGCCCCGATCAGCACCAGGATGCCCGCGACGACCAGCAGGATCGTCGAGGTGTTGCTCTTCTTCTGACGGCGGCGGTCGGGCCGGTCGTCGTAGCCGTAGCCGCCGTCGTCCGGGTTGACCGGGGGCAGCATCGACGTCTGGGCGCCGTTCTGGTCCGCCGGGCGCATGGCGGTGGTGGGCTGGTCACTGCCGTACCCGTCGTAGCCGCCGTAGCCGGCCGCGCCCATCGCCGCGGTGGCGGCGACCGGCTGGCCGTCGAGGCACGCCTCGATGTCGGCGCGCATCTCGTCGGCCGACTGGTAGCGGTAGTCCGGGTCCTTGACCAGGGCCTTCAACACGATCGCGTCCATCTCGGGCGTGATCTCGGGGTCGAAGTTGCTGGGGGTCTGCGGCTCTTCCCGTACGTGCTGGTAGGCGACCGCGACGGGTGAGTCGCCGATGAACGGCGGCCGGACCGTCAGCAGCTCGTAGAGCAGACAACCCGTCGAATAAAGGTCCGACCTGGCGTCGACCTGCTCGCCCTTGGCCTGCTCCGGGGAGAGGTACTGAGCGGTGCCGATGACGGCCGAGGTCTGGGTCATCGTCATACCGGAGTCGCCCATGGCGCGGGCGATGCCGAAGTCCATGACCTTGACCTGGCCGGTGCGCGTCAGCATGACGTTGGCCGGTTTGATGTCACGGTGGACGATGCCCGCGCGGTGCGAGTACTCCAGCGCCTGGAGGATGCCGACCGTCATTTCGAGGGTGCGCTCCGGCAGCAGTCTGCGGCCCGAGTGCAGCAGTTCCCTGAGCGTCGAGCCGTCGACGTACTCCATGACGATGTACGGGATCGAGACCCCGTCGACGTAGTCCTCACCGGTGTCGTACACCGCGACGATCGCCGGATGGTTCAGGGAGGCGGCGGACTGGGCCTCACGGCGGAACCGGGCCTGGAAGGACGGGTCGCGGGCGAGGTCCGCCCGAAGCGTCTTCACAGCTACGGTGCGGCCGAGCCGGGTGTCGTGGGCGAGGTATACCTCGGCCATGCCACCACGGCCGAGCACCGAGCCCAGCTCGTACCGGCCGCCGAGGCGACGCGGCTCTTCCATAACTGTTCCAGCCCTCTCCGTCAGTCCTGACCGCACCGGTGTGCGGTCCGGCGGTGTGCTGTTCGCGCATACGCTACCGGCCGCGCACTACGTGATCAGCCCGCAGCCCCTACCTGATATCCGACCGGTATCCCAACGTGCGGATATGGCGTCCGGCGTGACGGGCGTCACTTCTTGCTGTCGATGACCGCCTGCATGACCTTCTTCGCGATGGGGGCCGCCAGGCCGCCACCGGAGATGTCGTCGCGGGTGGCCTTGCTGTCCTCGACGACCACGGCGACGGCGACGGGGGAGCCGCTGTCGGTCTTCGCGTAGGAGATGAACCAGGCGTACGGGTTCTCGCTGTTGCCGAGACCGTGCTGGGCCGTACCCGTCTTGCCGCCGACGGTGACGCCGGGGATCTTGGCGTTGCCGCCCGTTCCCGACTCGACGACGGTCTTCATCATTTCCTGGAGCTTCTGGGCGTTCTCACCCGACAGCGGCTGGCTGAGCTGCTCCGGCTCGTGGGTGTAGATGTCGTCCAGGCTGGGCGACTGGCGCTTGGCGACCATGTACGGCTGCATCAGCTTGCCGTCGTTGGCGACCGCGGAGGCCACCATGGCCATCTGGAGCGGGGTGGCGCGGTTGGACGCCTGGCCGATGCCGGCCATCGCGTTCTGCGGCGGGACGTCCTTGGGGTAGATGCTCGCGGTGGCGCGGACCGGGGTGAAGATGTCCTTGTTGAAGCCGAACTTGTCGGCTTGGTCGATCATCTTCTGGTTGCCGAGGTCATCGCTGATCTTGCCGAAGACGGTGTTGCAGGAGATCCGCAGCGCTTCCCGGAGCGAGACGTTCTCACACTGGATGCTGCCCTCGTTCGGCAGGTCCTGGCTGGTCTGGGGCAGGCGGAAGGGCACCGGCGACTTCGTCTTGGAGTCGATGTCGGTGTAGAGCCCGTTCTCCAGGGCGGCGGCCGCGGTGACGATCTTGAAGGTCGAACCGGGCGGGTAGGTCTCGCGCAACGCCCGGTTGAGCATCGGCTTGTCCTTGTCCTTCTGGAGCGCCTGCCAGGCCTTGGAGTCCTTGTCGGAGTTGCCCGCGAAGGTCGAGGGGTCGTACGAGGGCGTGCTGGCGAGTGCCAGGATGGCGCCGGTCTGCGGGTCGAGGGCGGCGACGGCGCCCTTCTTGTTGCCGAGACCGGTGAAGGCGGCCTTCTGCGCGGCGGAGTTGAGCGTGGTGACGACGTTGCCGCCCTGCTTCTTGTCGCCGGTGAACATCGACATGGTGCGGTCGAAGAACAGCTGGTCGTCGTTACCGGTGAGGATGCCGTCCTCCAGCTTCTCCAGCTGCGTCGCGTCGAACGCCTGCGAGGAGTAGCCGGTGACCGGGGCCCACATGGGGCCGTCCTGCCAGACCCGCTTGTACTTGAAGTCGCTGTCCTTGGTCTCCTTGGACCCGGTGACGGCCTTGCCCCCGTCGACGATGATGTCGCCGCGCTCGTGGGCGTACCGCTCGATACGGACGCGGCGGTTCTCGTCGCGGGTGTTGAGCTCGTCGGCCTTCACGTACTGGAGGTAGTTGGTCCGCGCGAGCAGGGCGAAGATGAGGACGCCGCAGAAGATCGCGATCCGGCGCAGGGGCTTGTTCACGGTCGGACCACCTGGGTCATCTCGGCGTCGGAGGTAGGCGCGGGGGCCGGGGCGGGGCGGCGGGCGGTGTCGCTGATCCGGATGAGGATCCCGATCAGGGCCCAGTTGGCGATCACGGAGGATCCACCGGCGGCGAGGAACGGCATCGTCATACCGGTCAGCGGGATGAGGCCCATCACACCGCCGGCGACGACGAAGACCTGGATGGCGAAGGCGCCGGAGAGGCCGATGGCGAGGAGCTTGCCGAAGGGGTCACGTGCGGCGAGTGCCGTACGGACGCCGCGCTCGACGATCAGGCCGTAGATCAGCAGGACGGCCATCATTCCGGCGAGTCCGAGCTCCTCACCGACCGTCGAGAGGATGAAGTCGGCGTTGGCGGCGAAGCCGATCAGGTCGGAGTGGCCCTGCCCCCAGCCGGTGCCCAGGGTTCCTCCGGAACCGAAGGACATGATGGCGTTGGAGATCTGCTCGCAGGCGCCGCTCACGTCGGTCGTGTAGCAGGAGAACGGATCCTGCCACGCGGTCACTCGCGACTGCACGTGCGGCTCGAAGGTGGCGACACCCACGGCGCCGGCCGCCGACATCAGCAGACCGAAGACGATCCAGCTGGTCCGCTCCGTCGCGACGTACAGCATGATCACGAAGAGGCCGAAGAACAGGAGCGACGTTCCGAGGTCGGTCTCGAAGACCAGGATCAGGATCGACAGCGCCCAGATGACCAGGATCGGGCCGAGGTCCCGGCCGCGAGGGAGGTACAGGCCCATGAAACGGCGGCTGGCCAGGGCCAGCGCATCACGTTTCACCATGAGGTACCCGGAGAAGAAGATCGCGATGATGATCTTCGCGAACTCGCCGGGCTGGATGGAGAAGGGGCCGATACTGACCCAGATCTTGGCCCCGTTCACCGACTTGAAGAACATCGGCAGGACCAGCAGGACCAGCGCCGCCACCATGGAGATGTAGGTGTACCGCTGAAGGATGCGGTGGTCCTTCAGGATGATCAGCACCGCCACCAGCAGGGCGACGCCCACCGCGGAGTACATCAGCTGCTTGGGGGCGTCGGGGGTGAACTTGCCCCATCGGCTCTCGGCACGGTCGATCAGCCGCTGCGACTGGTCCAGCCGCCAGATCAGCACCAGGCCGAGACCGTTGAGCAGCGTGGCCAGCGGCAGCAGCAGCGGGTCCGCGTACGGGGCGAACTTGCGCACCACGAGGTGGGCGACGCCGCCGAGCAGGACCAGGCCGAGGCCGTATCCGAACATGCCGGACGGCAGCTTGCCGTCGATGGCGAGACCCACGTTGGCGTAGGCGAACACCGAGATGGCGATGGCGAAGACCATCATCATCAGTTCGGTGTTGCGTCGGCTCGGTGCGTCGATCGCGCCGATCGTGGTCGTGTTGGTGACAACGCTCATAGTGCTGAAGGCCCCCTACGGCTTTACTGCTTACCGCACTGCGGGACCAGCTTCTTCTCTTCCTCCGAGAGGCTGGGACCAGGAGTGGGAGTCGCTGAAGTCTGGTTGGTCTTGGTGGTGCCGGACTTTCCGGACGACTTGGTGGTGTCCGTGTCCGTACCGCCGGCCTGGCCCTCGTCACTGGGGGCGTTCTTCTCGGCTGCGCGGCGCTGTGCGTCCTTCTTGCAGGCCGTCGCCTGGGCGGAGAGTTCGCTGATCTTCTCGCGGGCGTCCGCGAGGCTGCCCTCTGTGATGGTCGCCTCGACCTGCTTGCGCTGGTAGGGCGGCAAGTACTTGAGTTCGATCTCGGGGTGGTCGTTCTCCACCTTCGAGAGCGAGACCCAGGCGAGGTCCTGGCTGATGCCCCGGTACAGCGCGACGTTGTCGCTCTTCGCGCCGACGTAGAACTGGGTCTGCGTCCAGCGGTAGCCGCCGTACAGACCGCCGCCGACGACCGCCAGCGCGAGCACGACGTAGAGCGACCGCTTGAGCCACTTGCGACCGCCGGGCTTGACGAAGTCCTCGTCGGAGTAGGACCCGAAGGACCCCTCCGGCATTCCCTCGTACCCGGAGTCGTCACCGCTGCCGGGCGGGCCGAAGCCCCCCGCGGGCGGCGGGACGGGGCGGCCGAGGCCTGCCGCCCGTCCGGCGGGGGTCTGCATCGCGCCGCCGTCGTTGAGCTGGGCGGCCTGGTTCTCCGCCACCGCGCCGACGATGACCGGGGTGTCGTTGAGCTGCCCGGCCAGGGTGTCGTTGCCGTCGACGTCGAAGACGTCCGCGACGATGCAGGTGATGTTGTCCGGGCCACCGCCGCGCAGGGCGAGCTGGATCAGGTCCTGGATGGTCTCCTGCGGCCCCTGGTAGCTGGCGAGCGTCTCCTCCATCGTCTGGTGGGAGACGACGCCGGAGAGGCCGTCGGAGCAGATCAGATAACGGTCGCCGGCCCGGACCTCACGGATGGAGAGGTCGGGTTCGACGTGGTCGCCACTGCCCAGCGCGCGCATCAGCAGGGAGCGCTGCGGGTGGGTGGTGGCCTCCTCCTCGGTGATCCGGCCCTCGTCGACCAGCCGCTGGACCCAGGTGTGGTCCTGCGTGATCTGGGTCAGTACGCCGTCACGCAGCAGGTACGCGCGTGAGTCACCGACGTGTACGAGGCCGAGCCGCTGACCGGTCCACAGGAGGGCGGTGAGCGTGGTGCCCATGCCCTCCAGCTGCGGGTCCTCCTCGACCATCATGCGCAGCTGGTCGTTGGCCCGCTGGACCGCCGTACCGAGCGAGGTGAGGATGTCGGAACCGGGTACGTCGTCGTCCAGCTGCACGAGTGTGGAGATCACCTCGGAACTGGCGACCTCACCCGCCGCCTGTCCGCCCATTCCGTCGGCGATGGCGAGAAGGCGGGGACCGGCGTAGCCGGAGTCCTCGTTGCCTTCCCGGATCATGCCCTTGTGCGATCCGGCGGCGAAGCGCAGGGAAAGACTCATGCGCACCTCGCCCGTCGGTTCGGGGTACAGCCGGTCTCGCGCCACACTGCCCACCCTCCGGTCGGGAGCCCTGCCGGGTCCGATGCCCGGGTCACCGCGGCTCGCTCGCTCCGCTCGCTCATTGTCGTACTACTTCCGCAGCTCGATGACGGTCTTGCCGATCCGGATCGGCGCGCCCAGCGGAACAGGCGTCGGGGTGGTGAGACGGGTCCGGTCCAGATACGTGCCGTTGGTGGACCCGAGATCCTCGACGATCCACTGGCCGTCACGGTCGGGGTAGATCCTGGCATGCCTGCTGGACGCGTAGTCGTCGTCCAGCACGATCGTTGAATCATGGGCCCGGCCAAGCGAGATGGTCTGCCCCTGGAGCGCCACCGTGGTGCCGGTGAGGGTGCCCTCGGAGACGACCAGCTTGGTCGGCGCCCCCCGGCGCTGGCGGCTGGGCTGCTGGCGTTGCTGCGGCGGTGCCGCGGCGGTTTGGCGTGCCTGTGGCGGGCGCGCGTCGTTCGCGGTGCGGCGTGAGCCGCGCTGCGTGACGCGCGTTCCGAACAGGTCGCTGCGGATGACCTGGACGGCCACGATCACGAACAGCCACAGAACAGCCAGGAAACCTAGCCGCATGACCGTAAGGGTCAGCTCTGACATTGCCCCCGCTTCACCCTTCGGCTTGCCGGTAAACGATGGTGGTGTTGCCCACGACGATCCGCGAGCCGTCGCGGAGCGTAGCGCGGGTTGTGTGCTGCCCGTCTACCACGATGCCGTTGGTAGACCCGAGATCCTGGATCGTCGAGGGCGTTCCGGTCCGGATCTCACAGTGCCGGCGGGAAACGCCGGGGTCGTCGATCCGCACATCGGCGTCGGTGCTGCGGCCCATCACCAACGTCGGGCGGGAGATCTGATGGCGGGTGCCGTTGATCTCGATCCAGCGTCGCACCTGCGTGTTCTGCAGGGGGCTGGGATTGGCCGGCGGGCGCCGGTCGGATGCGGATGCCGCGGGACGCCCCGCGCCCGGCGGCGGGGTCGCGGGCATGGGCGGGGCGGAGGTGGGCGGGTAGCCGTAGCCGCCGGGGGCCTGCGGGGCGGCGGGGCGCCCGTGGCCGGGGCGGGGCGGGGCGGCGGGCTGTCCGGGCTGGTTCTGGAAACCGTGCTGCTCGGGCTGGCCCTGCTGTGACGAACTCGATGCCAGCGTGCGACTGCGTACCCGGTAGAGACCGGTGTCGAGGTCGTCGGCCTTCTCCAGGTGGACCTTGATGGGCCCCATGAAGGTGTACCGCTGCTGCTTGGCGTAGTCCCGGACCAGGCCGGAGAGCTCGTCGCCCAGCTGGCCCGAGTACGGGCTGAGCCGCTCGTAGTCGGGGGCGCTGAGTTCGACGATGAAGTCGTTGGGGACGACGGTCCGCTCGCGGTTCCAGATGGTGGCGTTGTTGTCGCACTCCCGCTGGAGGGCTCCAGCGATCTCGACCGGCTGCACCTCGGACTTGAAGACCTTGGCGAAAGTGCCATTGACGAGACCTTCGAGACGTTGCTCGAAACGCTTCATGACTCCCATGGGGCACCTCCTCCGGTGTCGTCGTCCCTGTACTGCTTACTGATCGTATCCACGCGTCGGGAAATCGGCTGGTTCCCCTTGTCTGCACTGCGGATGAGTGTCCCCCCTCACACGGATCGTAGAGGCGGCCTCCTCACAGTGTCCCGCACCTTGGGTGCACTCAGGAGGAGTGGGGGGCGCCGGGTCCGGGTTCCCGGTTCCCGTCAGGCGTTCGACGAAACAAAGGGATGTGAATCCGCCCTGTCCAGCGTGCTAATCTTCCTGATGTCGCCAGGGGCTCGCACCGAAAAGTGAGAGCTTCTGGAAGCACCACTCTTGCGCGAGTGGCGGAACGGCAGACGCGCTGGCTTCAGGTGCCAGTGTCCTTAGGGACGTGGGGGTTCAAATCCCCCCTCGCGCACACAGTGAGAAGCCCCGCAGACCACGGTCTGCGGGGCTTCTTCAGTTTGGCCTGAGATCGATTCGGTTGGCCGGGAAGTGATCCGGTCGGCGGGCCCGGCCCGGTTCGGTTCGGTTCGGTTCGATTCGGTCGGCAGGTCCGGTCCGGGTTCGGTCCGGGTTCGGTTGGCAGGTCTCGTCCGGTTCGGTCGGCCGGTCTTGGTTTCACGTGAAACGCCCGATTGATGCCGTCGGTGCGGGCGCCGGGGGAGTCGGCCGGGCGGGAGTGCTGGATCGTTATACGGAAGGCCGGGGTCCATGGGGCCCCGGCCTTCCGTATGTCCGTATGTGTGCGGGCGCCCGGGTGTCTCGGGGCCTCAGGTGTTTCAGGCGGCGAGTCGGGCCGCGAGGCTCTTGGCCTTCTCCGTGGCGTCGGTGAGCGCCTTCGCGCGGGAGGCCTCGGCGAGCGGGATCAGCTCGGCCATCCCCGGATTGCTGTGGGCCAGGGTGAGCTCCGGGACGATGAAGTCGACCTCGGCGGCGAACATGGACGTCAGCAGCGTCGCCAGATAGTTCTGGACGAACTCGGCGCCCTCGCGCGGGGTGCCTGCGGCGTAGGAGCCACCGCGGCTGGCGACGACCGTGATCGGGGTGCCGGCCACCGGGCTTTCGGGGCCGGTGTTGTGGCCCGCGATGATCACGTGGTCGAGCCACGCCTTCAGCGTCGACGGAATCGAGAAGTTGTACATCGGTGCGCCGATCAGCACCGCGTCCGCGGCGATCAGCTCGGCGGCCAGCTCGCTGCGCAGCGGGTGCTCGGCGCCGGCGGCGGCGGCCGCGGCGTCCAGGTGCGGCAGCTGGTCGGCGGCGAGGTCGCGGTAGATGACCTGCCCGTCGGGGTGCTGCTCGCGCCAGGCCTCCACGAACGCGGCGGTGACCTCACGTGACGCCGATCCCTGGGGGAAAACGGCGGAGTCGAGATGAAGGAGGGTGGCCATGGGTGTCTCCAGGGGTGTCAGTAGCGAGGCGGGCCGACGAGGCGGGCCGACGAGGCGGGCCTAGTTTTCGTATGTACCTAGTAATAACATAGTGGCTTACTAATCGTAAGTCCCTGGCGATGGCGCAGTACCCTGGGCGTATGGCGGATCACAGCGAGCAGGCGTGCCGACGGGTCGACGTGAGCATCAGCCGCGTATTCGAGCTGTTCGGCAAGCGCTGGACGGGGCCGATCGTCTCCGTACTGATGCAGCAGCCCGTGCACTTCGCCGATCTGCGGCGAGCGATTCCCGGCATCAGTGAGCGCATGCTCTCCGACCGGCTGTCCGAACTGGGGACGGCGGGACTGGTGGTCCGGGAGGTGGACGAGGGACCGCCGCTGCGGGTTTCGTACCGCCTGACCCAGGCCGGTGCCGCGATGGAGCCCGCGCTCAAGGAACTGGGGCGCTGGGCGGAGACGCATCTGACGGACGGCGGGGGCGGCTGCTAGGGGCGGCTGCGCCGGGGTTGTCCACAGGAACGCGGGGCGGTTGTCCACAGGGGGAGACGGCTGCCGGTGAACGGCGGTACCTTCGTCGGCAGTTGATGTTGGACCGGGTCGCCGGACGGCGGCTCCGGGCGAGGCCGGGGGAGCTGCGCGCCATGGGTGGGATCGAAGCGACGGTGCCGGAACAGCGGCCCGTGGAGGGGGATTCGCGCATTCCGGTCGTGCCCGGGTTCGCCCGGCGCGGGTACCCGGAGGGGTCCGGTGGCCCTCGGTCGCCGCGGGACGCGGGCAAGGCGCTGCGTGAGCGTGTGCCCCGGTCCTCGCACGCGTCGCTGGTCCTGCCCGGGGGCAGACCCGACGCGGTCCGGGCGGTCGAGGAGTCGAACCTGGGCCGGGTGCCCGAGCTCACGCCGATCCGGGTGGGGCGGATGGCCGCCACCCCGTTCGCCTTTCTCCGGGGCTCGGCCGGGCTGATGGCCCACGATCTGGTGGGCACCCCGGTCACGGGTGTGGCGGCCCAGCTCTGCGGCGACGCCCACGCGGCCAACTTCGGTCTGTACGGCGATGCGCGCGGCAACCTGGTCATCGACCTGAACGACTTCGACGAGACCGTGACCGGGCCGTGGGAGTGGGATCTCAAACGCCTGGCCACCTCACTGGTGCTCGCGGGCCGTGAGGCGGGCGCGGACGAGGAGACGTGCCGCAGGGGCGCGTACGACACGGTGGGCGCCTACCGGCGGACGATGCGGCTGCTGGCCAAGCTGCCCGCGCTCGACGCCTGGAACGCCATCGCGGACGAGGAGCTCGTCTCGCACACGGACGCGCGCGATCTGCTCGGCACGCTGGAGCGGGTCTCCGAGAAGGCCCGCAACAACACCAGCGCCCGCTTCGCCGCGAAGTCCACGGAGGAGTCGGGGGACGGCGGACGCCGATTCGTCGACGCGCCGCCGGTGCTGCGCCGGGTGCCGGACGCGGAGGCCGCGGCCGTGGCGGCGGGGCTCGGTGACTACCTGGGCACCGTCTCACCGGACCGGGTGCCGCTGCTCGCCCGGTACGCGATCCACGATGTGGCGTTCCGGGTGGTCGGCACGGGGAGCGTGGGCACCCGGTCTTACGTGGTGCTGCTGCTGGACCACCGGGGCGAGCCGCTGGTGCTCCAGGTGAAGGAGGCGAGGCCCTCGGTGCTCGCGCCCCATCTGCCCGCTGCCGGGTTCGAGGTGCCGGAGGTGGCGCACGAGGGGCGCCGGGTGGTGCTCGGGCAGAAGAGGATGCAGGTCGTCAGCGACATCCTGCTCGGCTGGACGACCGTGGACGGGCGGCCTTTCCAGGTGAGGCAGTTCAGGAACCGCAAGGGCAGCGTCGATCCGGCGGCCCTCGCCGCCGACCAGGTCGACGACTACGGCCGGATGACCGGCGCGCTGCTGGCCCGTGCGCACGCGCACAGCGCGGACCCGAGGCTCATCGCGGGCTACTGCGGCAAGAACGACGAGCTGGACGAGGCGGTGGCCGCGTTCGCGGTGACCTACGCGGACCGTACGGAGGCGGATCACGCCGAGCTCGTGCGCGCGATCGCCGCAGGCCGGGCAGAGGCGGAGCCGGGGGTGTGAGATCCGTTGTGCGGACCGCGCGTCTCCGAGGCGTCGCCCGTGGCCATACGCTGGACGGGTGACCCACGAAGCCGCCGGGGTGCCGACCACCCGGAACGACGATGACCGGCAGGACGACGACCGGCAGGACCAGGACGTGCAGGACCAGGACCGGCAGGACGACGGCCGGCAGGACCCGAACCGGGAGGCTGAGCAGCCGCGGCCCGAGGCGCGTCTCGCGCATGCCGTGCGGGTCGCCGAGCAGGCGCTGATCGAGTTCGAGATCGCGGTGGAGACCTTCCGGGTGGAGGTGGAGAACTTCTCCCGGCTGCATCACCAGCGGCTGGGCCCGATGTACGCGCGTCTCGACGAGCTCGATGCCCAGATCGCGGAGGCACGGGCCGCGAGGACCGGTGACCCCGAGGATCTGCGCAAGGCGCAGGAGGCGCGGGCGGTCGTGATGCCCATGCCGGGTGTCGACGAGCTGTTCCACGACTGGATGGACTCCGACGGGCTGTCCCCCGAGGCGAGCGCGATGCTGACCGAGCAGCCCGTCCGGCCGCCCAAGCGGGTCAGGCCGACCGAGGAGGCCCGCAAGCTGTACCGCGAGCTGGCGCGCAAGGCCCATCCGGATCTGGCCCAGGACGAGGAGGAGCGGGCCCGCCGGGACGAGTTCATCACCCGCGTCAACGCCGCGTACGGGCGTGGGGACGAGGAGCTGCTCAAGGAGCTGGCCCAGGAGTGGGCGGCCGGTCCGGCCGCTCCGGAGGCGGAGCTCGGCGAGGCCGATGAGCTCTACGCCCGGCTGAACTGGCTCACCCAGCGCAAGGAACTGCTGACGGTGCTCGCGCAGGAGCTGGAGCAGAGCGCGATCGGCGCCATGCTGCGGATGGCCCCGGACGATCCGGATCATCTGCTCGAAGAGATCGCGGATCAGCTGCTGGGCGAGGTGTCGCAGCGTGAGGCGGAGCTGGCGGCCCTGGTGCAGTAGCGTTTCCGGAGATTTCGGAGCGTAATCAACGAGAGAAGGCGTGACCCATGAATTTCGGCCCGCTCCCCACGGTCGATGTGACGGCGGTGCCGGCGGACGGCCTCGTGCTGGACGTACGGGAGGACGAGGAATGGGCGGCCGGGCACGTCGACGGCGCCCTGCACATCCCGATGAGCGGCTTCGTGGGCCGCTTCGGTGAGCTGACGGAGGCGGCGGAGGACGGCCGGCGCGTGCATGTGATGTGCCGGGTCGGCGGCCGGTCCGCCCAGGTCACCCAGTACCTGGTGCAGCAGGGCATCGACGCCGTGAACATCGACGGCGGAATGCTCGCCTGGGACGCCGCCGGTCGCCCGATGGTCACCGACAGCGGAAACCCGGCCTTCGTCGCCTGATCGTCCGCCGCCCGGGTCCGGGTGTCTGCTGGACCGGGCGGACTCTTCCGGTTTCCGGGCGGCCCCGGCAGCCCGGCGGCGGGTGCGGGTCAGTCGAGGGAGTGCGCGGCCAGCAGGTCGCCCAGAGCCTCCTCGTGGGCTGCGGCCGGGCCGAGGGAGAGCTCGATCTGCTTCGCCCAGGCGTGGAAGCGGTGCAAGGGGTAGTCGGTGTCCGCGCCGAAGCCGCCGTGCAGGTGCTGTGCCGTCTGCACGACCCGGCGGACCCCGTCCGACGCCCAGATCTTCGCGACGGCGACATCGCCCGCCGGGGGCAGCGCGCCACTCCCGCCGGTCGCGATCCGCCAGGCGGCCTGCCAGAGGGTGACCTCCATGGCCCGCAGGTCGATGTAACGGTCGGCGGCCTGTACGGCGACGGCCTGGAAGGTCGCCACCGGGAAGCCGAACTGCTCGCGCTTCCCCGTGTACTCGCTCGTCATGGCCAGCACGGCTTCACCCAGCCCCAGCGCGAGCGCGCAGGTTCCGGTGGTGAGCAGCGCCTGCAGCCACTCCCAGGCCCCGGCGGCGTCGATCAGCTCGCGGGGCGCGATCCGTACCGCGTCCAGCCGTACCTCACCGAACAGTTCGCCGCTGGTGGAGACCTGCTCCGCGATCGTGAGGCCGTCGTGGCCGCGCCGGACCATGGCCACAACGGCGCGGCCGTCCCCGGTGTGGGCGGGCACCGCGATCCAGTCCGCGGTCTGCGCCCACGGAACGGCCGACTGCACACCGTCCAGCACCCAGCCGGCTTCCGGGCTGTCGCCCCCGTGCTCGGTGTCGTCCGGGCGGGCGGTGACGGCGAGTTGGGCCGGATCGTGGCCGGTGCGCCCATTGGCTCCGACGGTGAGGACGAGCTCACCCCGGCCGACGCCGGGCAGCAGCTCGGCGGCCAGCCCCTGGTCCCCGTACCGCTGGAGGGCCATCGCGACCGCGCACGTCTCCAGCAGCGGGACCCGGGCGAGGACCTTCGCGGACTCGCGCAGCACCAGGCAGAGCGCGATCAGGTCGAGACCGGCCCCGCCGTGCTCGGGCGACAGCGTCAGGCTCAGCAGATCTCCGGCGGCGAGCCCGGCCCACAGCGGCCTGTCGATGTCCTCGGCCACCGCACCCGGTACGAGTGCGGGGCTGGGAACCGCGTCGGGCGAGACGCCCGAGAAGACGGCCCGTGCCGCCTCCGCGGCTGCCTGCTGTTCCTCGGTGTAGGTGAAGTCCACTGTCCCGGCCTCCCGCGAACCGCTGTGCCCGTAACTGACCTGACGGAGCGTCAAGATAGAACAGGTTCTATAAGAAGGGAACAGGTGTGGTGCGGTCACCGGTCGAAGTCGAGTTCCACCTCCCCGGTCACCGGGTGGGACTGGCAGGCGAGCACATAGCCGGCGCCCGTCTCTTCCGGTTCGAGCGCGAAGTTGCGGTCCATCCGTACCTCGCCCGAGACCAGGAAGGCCCTGCACGTACCGCACACGCCCCCCTTGCAGGCGTACGGAGCGTCCGAGCGGCTGCGCAGCACCGTCTCCAGCAGCGATTCGCCCTCCTGCACGGGCCACTTGCCCGAGCGGCCGTCCAGGGTCGCCGTGAGCACGCTGTCCGCCGGCGCCTCGATCCGAGGGCGGACCGCGGCGCCGGGCCCGTCGTCGACGTGGAAGATCTCCTGGTGGATCCGGGCCCGCTCGACTCCCAGGCCGTGCAGCGCGTCCTCGGCCGCCCGGACCAGGCCGAGCGGGCCGCACAGATACCAGCCGTCCACATCGGCCACCGGGAGCAGCGCGGGCAGCAGGCCGCCGAGCCGGTCGCGGTCCAGCCGGCCCGAGGGGAGACCGGCCTGCTGCTCTTCCCGGGAGAGCGCGGTGACCAGCTGGAACCGGTCCGGATAGCGGTCCTTGAGGTCAGCGACCTCGTCCAGGAACATCGTCGACGCGGCGGTCCGGTCGCTGCGGATCAGGCAGAACGAGGCGTCGGGTTCCCGCGCCAGCAGCGTCGCCGCGATGGACAGCACCGGGGTGATCCCGCTGCCGCCCACGACCGCCGCGAACTGCCCGGGGCGCGGGGTGAGCACGAAGCGGCCCATCGGGGGCATCGCCTCGACCTGGTCGCCGACCGCGAGCTCCTTCAGCGCGTAGGTGGAGAACGCGCCGCCGTCGACGAGCCGAATGCCCACCCGCAGGCGCGGGTCGGCCGGCTGCTCGGTGGCCGGTGCGCAGATCGAGTACGAGCGGCGGACCTCCTCACCGTCGACGGTGTAGCGGACATTGAGGTGCTGGCCGGGTCTGTGGCGGAAGGTCTCGCGCAGATCCGGCGGCACGGCGAAGTCGACAGCGACCGAATCGTCCGTGAGCCGTTCGATCGCGCTGACCCGGAGCGGATGGAACATCTACAACTCCTTGAAGTGGTCGAACGGTTCGCGGCATGTCACGCACCTGCGCAGCGCCTTGCAGGCGGTGGACGAGAACCGGCTCAGCAGCTCCGTCTCCGTGGAGCCGCAGTGCGGGCAGCGCACCGAGAGGGCGAGCGGCACGGGTCCGGCCGCGGGCGAGGACGCGTCGTGCGACCGAGGAGGCGCTATGCCGAACTCGGTGAGCTTGCGGCGCCCTTCCGCGCTGATGTCGTCCGTGGACCAGGCGGGGGTGAGGACGGTGACCACAGAGACCTCGGTCATGCCGTGGTCGAGCAGCACGCGCTCGATATCCGTGGACATCGTCTCTATCGCGGGGCAGCCGGTGTAGGTGGGGGTGAGCCGGACCGTGACGCGGCCCGGTGCCAGCACCTCCACACCCCGGAGCACGCCCAGCTCCTCCAGGGTCAGCACCGGCAGCTCCGGGTCGGGGACGGAGCCGGCGAGGCCGCGCAGCTCGTCCTCCAGCGCCGTACGGGTCACCATGACGCCCCCGGGTGGCTGCGGTGCAGATGCTGCATCTCGGCGATCATCCGGCCGAAGGGCTCCGTGTGGATGCCCTGGCGGCCCGCCCCGGCCGTCCAGGCGCCGGACGGCGGGCCGGTCGGCACGGTCAGCGTGGCCCGCTCCAGAACGGTGGTGACGGACGCCAGCCAGTCGCTCCGCAGGGCGTTCCAGTCGACCTCGACGCCTTCGACGGGCTGGGACAGCTCACCGGTGAAACGCCACAGCGCGTCCACCGCGCGCTGCATCCGGTCGTGGCTCTCCGGTGTGCCGTCCCCGAGGCGCATGGTCCACTGCTCGGCGTGGTCCCGGTGGTAGGCGACCTCCTTGACCGCCTTCGCCGCGATGCCCGCGAACTCGCCGTCACCGGCCGCCAGCCGCTCGTACAGCCCGTGCTGGTGGACCGAGAAGTAGAGCTGGCGGGCGATGGTGTGGGCGAAGTCGCCGTTCGGCTGCTCGACCAGCTGGACGTTGCGGAAGGCGCGCTCCTCACGCAGATACGCCAGCTCGTCCTCGTCCCCGACGAGGGAGAGCAGCAGACGGGCCTGGCCCAGCAGGTCCAGCGCGATGTTGGCGAGGGCCACCTCCTCCTCCAGCACGGGGGCGTGGCCCGCCCACTCCCCCAGCCGGTGCGACAGCACCAGCGCGTCGTCGCCCAGGGCGAGGGCCGCGGTCACAGGTGCTTCACCCCTTCCGGGATCTTGTAGAACGTGGGGTGCCGGTAGGGCTTGTCACCGGCCGGTTCGAAGAACGTGTCCTTCTCGTCCGGCGAGGACGCCGTGATCTGGGTGGACGGCACCACCCAGACGGAGACCCCTTCTGACCGGCGTGTGTACAGATCGCGCGCGTTGCGCAGCGCCATCTCGGCGTCCGGGGCGTGCAGGCTGCCGGCGTGGGTGTGGGAGAGGCCACGCCGCGAGCGCACGAACACCTCCCACAGCGGCCATTCGGTCGAGCTGCTCATGCTGTCGCCTCCCCGTTCGGTACGACCCTCGTCTGCGTCGTCTGGGCCTGTTTGGTGTGCTGCGTGTGTTGCGCGTGTTGTTTGTCTGCGTAGGCGGCGGCTGCTTCGCGGACCCAGGCGCCTTCCTCGTGTGCCCGGCGGCGCTGGGTGAGGCGCTCCTCGTTGCACGGGCCGTTGCCCTTCAGGACCTCCTGGAACTCCGTCCAGTCGATCGCCCCGAAATCGTGCTGACCGCGCTCCTCGTTCCACCGGAGGTCCGGGTCGGGGAGGGTGAGGCCCAGCACCTCCGCCTGCGGGACGCAGATGTCGACGAAGCGCTGTCGCAGCTCGTCGTTGGAATGCCGCTTGATCTTCCAGGCCATCGACTGTGCGGAGTGCGACGAGGCGTCGTCCGGCGGACCGAACATCATCAGGGACGGCCACCACCAGCGGTTCACCGCGTCCTGGGCCATCTCGTGCTGGGCCGCCGTACCGCCGCTGAGGGCCAGCAGCAGTTCGTAGCCCTGGCGCTGGTGGAAGGACTCCTCCTTGCAGATACGGACCATCGCGCGGGCGTAGGGGCCGTAGGAGCAGCGGCACAGGGGCACCTGGTTGGTGATCGCCGCCCCGTCCACGAGCCAGCCGATCGCGCCCACGTCCGCCCAGGTCAGGGTGGGGTAGTTGAAGATCGACGAGTAGCGCTGGCGGCCCGCGTGGAGCTTGTCGAGCAGCTCCTCGCGACCGGTGCCGAGAGTCTCTGCCGCGCTGTAGAGGTAGAGGCCGTGCCCCGCCTCGTCCTGCACCTTGGCGATCAGGATCGCCTTGCGGCGCAGCGAGGGCGCACGGGTGATCCAGTTGGCCTCGGGCTGCATGCCGATGATCTCGGAGTGGGCGTGCTGGGCCATTTGCCTGACCAGCGAGGCGCGGTAGGCATCGGGCATCCAGTCGCGCGGCTCGATGCGCTCGTCGGCCGCCACCGCGGCGTCGAAGGCCGCCACCAAGGCCCCGTCCGCCCCATTGGTGCTGCCCGCTGTCGCCTGCGCTGCCTGGCCCGCAGTCAATGCCGCCATCCCGGACTCCCTACCGACCGATCGTTCGGTTCAATGTCTTCAATGGTGAGTCTGCGGCCCGTAGGGTGTCAACCCTGTGGATAACTGACCGGGATCGACGGGGATCGGGGCGGGATGGATTCGTACGACGACAGGGGCGTCGGCGGCAGGGACGGAAGCGTTGCCGGTCCCGATCCGGGGGCGGTTCCAACAGTTCCCGACCCCCGTGCGGAGCCCGAGCCCCGTGCCGATCCCGAGCCGAGTCGGATACCGAGTCCGGTTCCGGTTACGGGAGGCACCGGGGGTACGGGCCCTCGCGCCGACGCAGACGGGGACGCAGACGGGGACGCCGGGGCCGGGGGCGAGTCCCGTTCCGGAATAGCCGGGCTGTCGTTTCCGTACCAGGTCGCCGCCGCTGTGGCGCTCGCGGTGATCGGGCTGGTCACCTGCACTCAGCTGGCGATGGTGTTCCTGCACGTCGCCCCCTCCAACACCCTGACCAAGCAGCACGGCAAGGGGGTGGATCAATGGATCTATCCGGAGTTCGAGCAGAACTGGAAGCTCTTCGCCCCCAATCCGCTGCAGCAGAACGTCGCCGTGCACGTGCGTGCTGAGATAGCCGGTCCCGATGGCCGTCGTACCACCCCCTGGATGAGCCTCTCGGGCGAGGACGGCAAGGCGATACGCGGCAATCCGCTGCCCAGCCACGTCCAGCAGAACGAACTCCGCCGGGGCTGGGACTTCTACCTCGGGTCCCACGACAGCCAGAACCGGGCCAACGGACTGCGCGGCGCCCTCTCCGAGCAGTACATCCGCCGGATCGTCATGCTGCGCCTCGGTGAACACGACTACGGCGGCACCGTCGAACGGATCCAGGTCCGCTCCGAGGTGCGGTCCGTCGCGGCGCCTCCGTGGAGCGACGAGAAGATCAGTACGAAACCGTCCTACCGGGTGCTGCCGTGGTGGAACGTCACCGCGGCCGACCTCCCCAAGGGCTCGGCGGACCCGAAGGAGACGGACCAGTGAGCACGCCCCGCCGCGCGAGTGGGCTCGCCCGAGGTATCCAGCGCATCACCGCCTCGTCCCTCGGCCCGTACCAGAGCGCGGTCATCCGGATCGGCTTCTCCGCCACGTACCTGCTGTTCCTGCTGCGGGAGCTGCCGCACCGGCACGAGATGTACGGCCCCGATGCCCCGTGGCGCTGGGACATGGCGGAAAAGCTGATCTCGAACAACCAGGCCTTCACCACCCTCATGTGGACGGACAGCACCGTCTGGTTCGAGATCGTGTACGCGCTGGCGCTGATCGCCGCCGCGCTGCTGCTGGTGGGCTGGCACACCCGCGCCATGTCCGTCCTGTTCATGGTGGGGGTGCTGTCGCTGCAGAACCGCAGCATCTTCATGGGCGACGGCGGCGACAACGTCCTGCACCTGATGGCGATCTACCTGGTGCTGACCCGGTGCGGGCAGGTCTGGTCGCTGGACGCCCGCCGTGCGGCGCGCCGAGAGCAGGCGGCGCTGACGGCGGACGGGGGCGCGGACGAAGGCGCTGACGGGGGCGTGGGCGCGGACAAGGGCGGGCGCTCGCCGCGCGGGGATGTGGCCGGTCCGCTGCTGTGGGTGGCGTACGGGGCCGTGCTCGTCTGGGCCACGGGGACGGACAACCTGGGCGGAACCGTGTGGCTGCCGGTGCTGTTCTGGGTTCTGTGGGCCGGGCACGGCGTCTGGTGGGCCGTGAACCGGTACGCGCCGCACAGCGAGCCGCGCACCCTGCTCGACGTCATCGCCAACCTCGCGCACAACGCCACCCTCGTCGTGATCATGGCCGAGGTCTGTCTGATCTACTCCACCGCCGGCTGGTACAAGATCCAGGGGTCGAGGTGGCAGGACGGCACAGCGCTGTACTTCCCGCTTCAGCTCAACTACTTCACTCCGTGGCCCGCCCTCTCGGACCTCCTCGCCTCAAGCGGGGTGATGGTGATGGTGCTGACGTACGCCACGGTCATCGTGCAGGTCGCGTTCCCCTTCACCCTGTTCAACCGGCGGGTCAAGAACGTCCTGCTCGTCGTGATGATCGGGGAGCACGCGGGTATCGCTCTGCTGCTGGGGCTGCCCTTCTTCTCGATGGCCATGATCGCCGCGGACGCCGTCTTCCTGCCGACCGTCTTCCTGGTGTGGCTGGGAGGCCGGGCGGCCCTCGGGCGGGAGCTGCTGTCGCGAGGGCGCGGCAAGGTCCCGCCACCCCGGGACGGAGCCGAGGACCGGGAGGCACCGGAGCACAGCGGCAGCGGGGGCCATACGCTCGTCGGGTGAGCAGCGAGACCGGTAACACCGGCAGTACAAGTGGTGCCAGCGGTACCAGTAGGAATCCGTTGACCGATGAGTCCGTGGTGGCCGAACCGTCCGTGGTGGACGAGCCGGCTCAGTACGACGACGGGTTCGGGACGGAGATCGGTGTTGGGCCGCACCCGCTGCCCTGGCCCGTGGGCGAGCGTTACGACCCCGAGCTGCTCGCCCACGGCGACCGGCGCAATGTGGGCGACGCCTACCGGTACTGGACGCGGGAGGCGATCGTCGCCGATCTGGATCTGCGGCGGCACGATTACCACGTGGCGGTGGAGAACTGGGGCCACGACTTCAATATCGGCTCCGTGGTGCGCACCGCGAACGCCTTCCTCGCCAAGGAGATCCACATCGTGGGGCGGCGGCGCTGGAACCGGCGCGGGGCGATGGTCACCGATCGCTACCAGCATGTCCGCCACCACCCCGACACCGCGGATCTGACCGCCTGGGCCGCGGCCGAGGGGTTGCCGATCATCGGTATCGACAACCTCCCGGGTGCCGTGCCGCTGGAGCGGACCGAGCTGCCGCGGCGGTGCGTGTTGCTGTTCGGGCAGGAGGGGCCGGGGCTGACCGAGGAGGCACGGGAGCACGCCTCGATGGTGTGCTCGATCGCGCAGTTCGGGTCTACGCGGTCGATCAATGCGGGGGCGGCTGCGGCGATTGCGATGCATGCGTGGGTGCAGCGGCATGCGGATATTCCTGTGGCGGGTGGTTTGTAGGCGGGGTGGGAGTGGGGCTGGGGGTGGGCTTGGCGTCGGGGCGGGTGCGGGTGGGGCCTGCGGCGGCCTTCCCCTACCCGCCCCTTCCCGTAACCGGGGGCTCAGCCCCCGGGCCCCCGGTCCTCAAGCGCCGGACGGGCTGGAAGTGCGGGGTCAGCGTTGTGGGCCGGGCCCCCGGTCCTCAAGCGCCGGACGGGCTGGAAGGCGCCGGACGGGTGGAATGTGCGGGTGGACGGTCAGCGTTGGCGGCGGACTTCTAGGGTGCGGAAGCGGTTGGAGACGAAAGCGCCGTCGCACAGGGCCGCGTTGGCCGCGGGGTTGCCGCCCGAGCCGTGGAAGTCGGAGAACGCCGCGGTCTGGTTCACGTACACCCCGCTCGTCAGGTTCAGCGAGAGCTGGGCCGACTCGTCCAGGCAGACGTCCACCAGTGCGCTCTCGACCTCCGGTGAGGTGGTGTACGCGCCCACCGTCATCGCACCCTTGTCGCGGACCGTCCGGCGCAGGAGCTCCACGGCGTCGGCCGTCGAGTCGACCGCGACGGCGAACGAGACCGGGCCGAAGCACTCCGACAGGTAGGGGGAGTCCTCGTCCGGCTTGGCGCCGTCCAGCTTGACGATCAGGGGCGTACGGACCACCGCCTCCGGGAAGTCGGGGTTGGCCACCTCCCTTGAGGGCAGGGCGACTTCGCCGAGCTGTGCGGCGGCCTCCAGACGGGCCCGCACCTCCGGGTTGACCAGGGCGCCGAGCAGGGCGTTGGCCCGCGCGTCGTCACCGAGGAGACCGGTGACCGCCGCGGCGATGTCGACGACCACGTCGTCGTACGACTTGTCACCGATGTCCGTCGTGATGCCGTTGCGGGGAATCAGCAGGTTCTGCGGGGTGGTGCACATCTGGCCGCTGTAGAGGGAGAGGGAGAACGCCAGGTTGGAGAGCATGCCCCGGTAGTCGTCCGTGGAGTCGAGGACGATCGTGTTGACCCCGGCCTTCTCCGTGTAGACCTGCGCCTGAAGGGCGTTGGCCTCCAGCCAGTCACCGAACGCGGTGGATCCGGTGTAGTCGATGATCCGGATCTCCGGGCGGAGCGCCAAGGACTTGGCGATGCCCTCGCCGGGCCGCTCGGCGGCCAGGGCGACCAGGTTGGGATCGAAGCCGGCCTCGGTGAGCACCTCGCGCGCCAGCTGGACCGTGAGGGCCAGCGGAAGCACCGCACGGGGATGCGGCTTGACCAGGACGGGATTTCCCGTGGCGAGGGAGGCGAAGAGGCCCGGATAGCCGTTCCACGTGGGGAAGGTGTTGCAGCCGATCAGCAGCGAGACACCACGGCCCGCCGCGGTGAACGTCTTGTGCAGCTCGATCGGATCGCGCTTGCCCTGCGGTTTGGACCAGTCCGCCGTACGCGGGGCGCGGGTCTGCTCCTCGTACGCGTACGCCACCGCCTCCAGGCCTCGGTCCTGGGCATGCGGGCCGCCGGCCTGGAACGCCATCATGAAGGCCTGGCCGCTGGTGTGCATCACCGCGTGACCGAACTCGTGGGTGCGGGCGCTGATCCGGGCCAGGATCTCCAGACAGACCAGGGCCCTGGTCTCGGGGCCCGCCTCGCGCCAGGCCGGCATTCCCGCGCGCATCGCCGGGATCAGGACATCCGGATCGGCGTGCGGATACTCGACGCCGAGCTCCGGCCCGTACGGGGAGGTCTCCCCGCCCGTCCACCCGTCGGTGCCCGGCTGGCCGAGGTCGATCCGGGTGTTGAGCACGGCGTCGAAGGCGGACTTGCCCTCGGCGGCACCCAGGCTGCCGGGGGCGCCGCCCTCGCCGTACGCCTTCGGGTGCTCGGGGTGCGGGGACCAGTACGCACGCGAGCGGATCGCGTCGAGGGCCCGGTCGAGCGTGGGGCGGTGCTTCTCGGACAGCAGGTGCGGGGAGAGCTCGGCGGCCATGACGGACCAACTCCTCATCGAGCTGGGCAGGGACGGGCGGACAGAGTTAGAGTAACCGAACGATCGGTCGGGACAAGGGGCCCCACGAAACCTGTGGATAACTCGTAGGGGAGGATCGCTGGCATGACCACGGCCAAGCGGGACACGTACACCCCGGAGACTCTGCTCACCGTCGCCGTCCGTGTCTTCAACGAGCGCGGCTACGACGGCACGTCCATGGAGCACCTCTCGAAGGCGGCGGGGATCTCCAAGTCGTCCATCTACCACCATGTGTCCGGCAAGGAAGAGCTGCTGCGGCGAGCGGTCAGCCGGGCGCTGGACGGGCTCTTCGGGATCCTCGACGAACCGGGTGCGACGCGTGGCCGCGCGATCGCGCGCGTCGAGTACGTCACCCGCCGTACGGTCGAGGTGCTGATAGCCGAGATCCCCTACGTCACCCTGCTGCTGCGAGTGCGGGGCAACACGAAGACGGAGCGCTGGGCGCTGGAGCGGCGGCGCGAGTTCGACCAGCGGGTGGGCGATCTGCTGAAGGCCGCGGTCGCGGACGGCGATCTCCGCTCCGACGTGGACATACGCCTGGCGACCCGGCTGCTCTTCGGCATGGTCAACTCGCTTGTGGAGTGGTACCGGCCGTTGCCGGGCGGTGGTGCGGAGCAGGACCAGCTGGCGGACACCGTCGTGCGTCTCGCCTTCGACGGGATGAAGTCGTAGCGACGCCGAAGCCCTCCGGCGTCGTGGCGGCGCCGAAGCCCTCCGGCGTCGTGGCGACCCCGGGCCTTCCGGGCGGGAGTCGTCGGGTCTCAGGTGAGCTCTGTGGGGCGGTCCGGTCCCGGGGCCAGGTCCGTCTCCTCGAACACCAGCAGGGTGCGGGTGGAGAGCACCTCCGGGATGGACTGGATCCTGGTCAGCACCAGATCGCGCAGTGACTGGTTGTCCTGCGTGTGCACCAGCAGCAGCACATCGAAATCGCCGCTGACCAGTGCGATGTGGGTGGCCCCCGGCAGCGCCTGGAGCTGCTCGCGGACGGTGCGCCAGGAGTTCTGGACGATCTTGAGCGTGATGTAGGCGGAGGCCCCCTGCCCCGCCCGCTCGTGATTGACCCGCGCGCTGAAGCCGCGGATCACCCCGTCGTCCATGAGCCGGTTGATCCGAGCGTAGGCGTTGGCGCGCGACACGTGAACGCGATCGGCCACCGACCGTATCGAGGCCCGGCCGTCCGTCTGGAGCAACCGGACGATGGCGCGGTCGGTGGAGTCGAGCGGCCGTGCCGGAGGGGTCCGGCCGGGGTCCTCGCCCCCGTCGGCCATTTGTTCAGCTGCCATGTTCCCGCGCCTCCCTGTCCTGGACGAGCTGTGTCCATCCCAGGCTGTGGAGAACCGTTTGTCCACAGGCTGATGGTGCCTGTAGCCAAAATGCGCTCGCGACCGAACAATCGGTAGGTGAGACGCACCACAGTCGCGCCTCACGCAGTCGTTGATATTTCGACATATTTCGACACCCCTCGATGCCAGGAGGTGCTTGTCATGACGGTCCAAGAGCTGCCCGGCGCGGCCGCCTACCGGCCCACGCCGCCCCCGGCGTGGAAGCCGCTCACCGACCCGGCGCCGCTGCTCCCGGACCCCGAGCCGTACCGCGTGCTCGGTACGGACGCCGCGGCCGACGCAGACCCCGAGCTGCTGCTGCGGCTCTACGCCGAGCTGGTGCGCGGCCGTCGGTACAACGCCCAGGCGACCGCCCTCACCAAGCAGGGGCGGCTCGCGGTCTACCCGTCGAGCACCGGCCAGGAGGCCTGCGAGATCGCGGCCGCCCTGGTGCTTGAGGAGCGTGACTGGCTCTTCCCCAGCTACCGCGACACGCTCGCGGCCGTGGCGCGCGGGCTGGACCCCGTCGAGGCGCTGACGCTGCTGCGCGGTGACCGGCACACCGGCTACGACCCGCGCGAGCACCGCATCGCCCCCCTCTGCACCCCGCTCGCCACCCAGCTCCCGCACGCGGTGGGTCTGGCGCACGCGGCGCGGCTCAAGGGCGACGACGTGGTCGCGCTCGCCATGGTGGGCGACGGCGGCACCAGCGAGGGCGATTTCCACGAGGCGCTGAATTTCGCCGCTGTGTGGAAGGCCCCGGTCGTCTTCCTCGTGCAGAACAACGGCTTCGCCATCTCCGTGCCGTTGGCCAAGCAGACGGCGGCACCCTCCCTGGCGCACAAGGCCGTGGGATACGGGATGCCGGGCCGGCTGGTCGACGGGAACGACGCGGCGGCCGTGCACCAGGTGCTCTCCGAAGCGGTCGAGCGGGCCAGGAGCGGCGGCGGGCCGACGCTCGTCGAGGCCATCACCTACCGCATGGACGCGCATACGAACGCCGATGACGCGACCCGCTACCGCGGCGACAGCGAGGTCGAGGCGTGGCGGGCGCACGATCCGGTCCGGCTCATGGAGCGTGAGCTGACCGCCCGCGGTCTGCTCGGGGACGACGGCATCGAGGAGGCGCGGTCGGCCGCGGAGCGGATGGCGGCCGCCCTGCGCGAGCGGATGAACGCGGATCCGGTGCTCGACCCGATGGATCTCTTCGCCCAGGTGTACGCGGAGCAGACCACGCAGCTGCGCGAGCAGGCGGCCCGGCTGCGCGTCGAGCTGGACGCGGAGAACGAGCAGCACGGCACGGACGACGGGGGAGCAGGGCGATGACCACCGCAGCGGCCACGGCCACCGAGCGGACAGCGAAGGCCAAACCCGCCACCATGGCGCAGGCCCTCGGGCGCGCGCTGCGCGACTCGATGGCCGAGGACCCCTCCGTGCATGTCCTCGGGGAGGACGTCGGCACGCTCGGCGGCGTTTTCCGGATCACCGACGGCCTGGCGAAGGAGTTCGGCGAGGACCGTTGCACGGACACCCCCCTCGCCGAGGCCGGAATCCTCGGGGCGGCCGTCGGCATGGCGATGTACGGGCTGCGGCCCGTCGTCGAGATGCAGTTCGACGCCTTCGCCTATCCGGCGTTCGAGCAGCTCATCAGCCATGTCGCCAAGATGCGGAACCGGACCGGCGGCGCCATGCCGCTGCCGATCACCGTCCGGGTGCCCTACGGCGGCGGCATCGGTGGCGTCGAGCACCACAGCGATTCCTCCGAGGCGTACTACATGGCGACCCCCGGTCTCCATGTCGTCACACCCGCCACGGTCGATGACGCCTACGGGCTGCTGAGGGCCTCGATCGCCTCCGACGACCCGGTGGTCTTCCTGGAGCCCAAGCGGCTCTACTGGTCGAAAGCGGACTGGTCGCCGCAGGCGCCCGCCGCCGTGGAACCCGTCGGGCGGGCCGTCGTGCGCCGGAGCGGACGCAGCGCGACCCTGATCACGTACGGGCCGTCGCTGCCCGTCTGCATGGAAGCCGCTGAGGCCGCCGTCGCGGAGGGCTGGGACCTCGAAGTCGTCGATCTGCGCTCGCTGGTGCCGTTCGACGACGAGACGGTGGCCGCGTCCGTGCGGCGCACCGGCCGTGCGGTCGTCGTCCACGAGTCCACCGGTTTCGGCGGTCCGGGCGGCGAGATCGCGGCCCGGATCACCGAGCGCTGCTTCCACCACCTGGAGGCGCCGGTGCTGCGCGTCGCCGGTTTCGACATCCCCTATCCGCCGCCCATGCAGGAACGGCACCACCTGCCGGGCGTCGACCGGGTGCTCGACGCCGTCGCGCGACTTCAGTGGGAGGCGGAGCACTGATGCCGCAGGTACTCGAATTCAAGCTTCCGGATCTCGGCGAGGGTCTGACCGAGGCCGAGATCGTGCGCTGGCTGGTGGAGGTCGGCGACGTCGTCGCCATCGATCAGCCGGTCGTCGAGGTCGAGACGGCCAAGGCGATGGTGGAGGTGCCCTGCCCGTACGGGGGCGTGGTCACCGCCCGGTTCGGTGAGGAGGGCAAGGAACTCCCGGTCGGGGCACCGTTGCTGACGGTCGCGGTCGGGTCCGTGGAACCGGAGCCGTCCGGGAGTGCGGAGGCCGCGGAGGCGGAGCCGTCCGGGTCCGGCAATGTGCTGGTGGGGTACGGGACCGGCGCACCGCCGGTCCGCCGCAGGCGGGTCCGCCCGGAGGGGCTCTCGGCACCTGCCGCCGCGCCTGTTGCTTCTGCTGTTGTTCCAGCCGTCGTTCCCGGTGCTTCTGGTGCTTCTGGTGCCTCTGGTGCGTCGGACGGGGTGCGGGGGCCGGTCGCCGTCGTCTCCCCGCTGGTGCGCAAGCTGGCGCGGCAGCACGACCTCGACCTGCGGCAGCTCGCCGGCTCCGGGCCCGACGGGCTGATCCTGCGGGCCGATGTGGAGTCCGCCATCCGGTCCGGGGCGGAGACCCCGCAGGAAGCCCCGCAGGAGGCCGCAGCGACGGAGCAGGCTTTGGCGCGCCCGGCCGCTGAGCGGGTTCCGCTGCGAGGCGTACGGGGCGCGGTCGCCGACAAGCTGGCGCGCAGCCGGCGCGAGATCCCCGACGCCACCTGCTGGGTGGACGCCGATGCCACCGAGCTGATGGCGGCCAGAGCGGCGATGAACGGCGCGGCGGTGAACGGCGCCGGTGGTCCCGGCGCCGGGACGAAGGTGTCGGTGCTCGCGCTGCTCGCCCGCATCTGCACCGCGGCCCTGGCCCGGTACCCGGAACTCAACTCCACGGTGGACCAGGAAGCGCGGGAGATCGTGCGGCTGCCCGGTGTGCACCTCGGGTTCGCGGCCCAGACCGAGCGGGGGCTCGTCGTCCCGGTCGTCCGGGACGCGCACGCGCGCAGCACCGAATCGATCGGGGCCGAGATCACCAGGCTCACCGAGGCCGCCAGGACGGGAACGCTGAAGCCGGCGGAGCTGACCGGAGGCACGTTCACGCTCAACAACTACGGGGTGTTCGGGGTGGACGGATCCACGCCGATCATCAACCACCCGGAGGCGGCGATGCTCGGCGTCGGCCGCATCGTCCCCAAGCCGTGGGTGCACGAGGGCGAGCTGGCCGTGCGGCGGGTCGTCCAGCTCTCGCTGACCTTCGACCACCGGGTCTGCGACGGCGGTACGGCGGGAGGCTTCCTGCGCTTTGTGGCCGACTGCGTGGAACAGCCGGCGGTGCTCCTGCGAACGCTGTAGGTTTCCCGGCCCGGTGGCCTTTGGCCCGGTGGTCCCGGCCCGGTGGTCCCGGTCCGGGTGGCTCCCGGGCCCGGGCGGTACGCGTATCCGGGCGGCACGCATACTCGGGGCATGACCGCGTATGACGCCATCGTCCTCGCCGGGGGTGCCGCGAAGCGGCTCGGCGGTGCTGACAAGCCGGGGCTCCGGGTCGGCGGCCGTGCGCTGCTCGACCGGGTGCTCGCGGCCTGCCCCGACGCCGGTACCACGGTGGTGGTCGGGGGCAGGCGGCCCACCGTGCGTGCGGTGACCTGGGCGCGCGAAGAGCCTCGGGGCGGCGGTCCGCTGGCCGCGCTCGACGCCGGGGTGCGGCACACGGAGGCGGAACGCGTTCTGGTGCTCTCCGCGGATCTGCCCTTCCTGGGCGCGGACACGGTCGGGGCCCTGCTGGCAGCCGCCGGCACGGGTGACGCGGAGGGCGCCGTCTGCACGGACGGGGACGGCCGCGACCAGCCGCTGGTGGCCGTCTACCGGGCGGAGCCGCTGCGTAGGGAGCTGGCCCTGCTCGCCGCGGAGCACGGTGGACTCGCCGGACTGCCGCTGCGGTTGCTGACGCACGAGCTGCGGCTCTCCCGGGTGGCTGCGGACCCGCTCGCCTCGTTCGACTGCGACACCTGGGAGGACATCGCTTCGGCCAGGGCCCGCATCAGAGAACATGGGAGCGTGCTGGACGAATGGATCACCGCAGTCAAGAACGAACTGGCCATCGAGCTCGACGTCGACACCGCCGTCCTGCTCGACCTCGCTCGTGACGCCGCCCACGGTGTCGCCAGGCCCGCCGCGCCCCTGACAACCTTCCTGGTCGGGTACGCGGCGGCGAAGGCGAGCAGCGACGGGGGCGGAGCCGAGGCAGTGGCCGAGGCCGCCCGCAAGGCCGCCGCGCTCGCTCTCCGCTGGGCGGACGAGACCGGGACGCCATGACGGGCCGCCGCGGCAGTACCGGGCGCTCCCCGGCTGCCGCGAAGAGCCCGGCCAGAGGCGCTGATTCCGTCGAGTCCGTCGACTCCGTGGAGTCCGTCGATTCCGCTGAATCCCTCCAGTCCCCCGAGCCGCCGCGCGACTCCGCTGATGCCGAAGCGCGGCGGGTGGCCAGGGCAGCGGCCGAGGCCGACGAGGAGCGGGCGGTCGCGCAGGCTCTGGCCCTGGTCGGCCGGCAGCCGGGCCGCGACTCGTACCCCGACTCGTACCCCGACTCGTACCCCGATCCGGACCCCGGCCCGCACGGCGGCCCGCACCGCGACCCGACTCCCGCCCCCCGGCGCATCCGCGCGACCCAGTGGGGCGAGGCGCGAGCCGTCGCCGCCCGTGCCGGGCTGGGGGTTCCTCCCCGCTCCGGGCGCGTCCCCCTCGATCAGGCGCTCGGACACGTGCTGGCCGAACCGCTTGCCGCGCTCACCGATCTCCCGTCCTTCGACACCTCCGCCATGGACGGCTGGGCCGTCGCGGGACCGGGTCCGTGGCACGTCCGGCAGCACGAAGGCATTCTCGCCGGCCACGCCTCCCCCGCCCCGCTCCCGGACGGCGACGCCGTCCGGATCGCCACCGGCGCCCGTATCCCGGCGGACGCGACCGCCGTCATCCGCAGCGAACACGCGGAGGCCGACGAGTCGAAGGGGCTGTTGTACGCGCGGCGGCAGGTGAGTCCCGGGCAGGACATCAGGCCGCGCGGCCAGGAGTGCCGGTCCGGGGAGCAGCTCCTCCCCGCCGGAACGCTGGTGACGCCCGCCGTCCTCGGGCTGGCCGCCGCCGCCGGGTACGACGAACTGCTCATCCGCCCCAGGCCGCGCGTCGACGTCCTCGTCCTGGGCGACGAACTGCTGACGGACGGGCTGCCCCGCGACGGACTGATCCGCGATGCGCTCGGCCCGATGATCGGCCCCTGGCTGCGCTCCCTGGGTGCCGAGGTCTCCGCGCCCCGCCGCCTCGGTGACGACGCGGAGGCACTCCGCCGGGCGCTCGTCCTCTCCGAGGCCGATCTGGTCGTCACCACCGGAGGCACCGCCGCCGGGCCGGTCGACCATGTGCACCCCGTGCTCGCCGATCTGGGGGCGGAACTGCTCGTCGACGGTGTCGCCGTCCGCCCCGGTCACCCCATGCTGCTGGCCCGGTTGCGGGCCGGAGGGCCGTATCTCGTGGGACTGCCCGGCAATCCGCTGGCCGCCGTGTCCGGGCTCCTCACGCTTGCCGAGCCGCTGCTCAGCGGGCTGGCGGGACGGGCGTCGCAGGGCCTCTACCGCGTCGCGGTCCGTGACGACGTGCACGGCCACCCGCACGACACCCGGCTGGTCCCGGTGGTCCATCGCACCACCGAGGACCGCGAGCTCCCCCACAAAGGCACCGGAACCGGCATCGGAACCGGAACCAAAGACCACGTCGTACCCCTCCATTACAACGGTCCCGCCATGCTGCGCGGGATCGCCGCCGCGGACGGGCTGGCCGTCGTGGAGCCGGGCGGGGTACGGTCCGGCACCGAGGTGGAGATCCTCGATCTACCGTGGGCCCCGGCGATGCCGGGGGCTGAAGGGTGTTTCACGTGAAACTTCCCGGCCAGGACGCGATGGCCAGGCGCGCTGACGAGCAGGTCGTACCCACCCGGGTGATGCTCCCCCGCCGGGTCGTCGCCGGCCCCGCGCGCCAGGTCGCCAAGCGGCTGCTGATGGCTCTGATGGTGCTCGCCGCCACGGTGCTGATCGTCTGGATCGACCGCGGCGGCTACCACGACGCGGCCGACGGCAGCGTCGACCTGCTGGACGCCGTCTACTACGCGACGGTCACGCTCTCGACCACCGGGTACGGCGACATCACCCCGTACAGCGACGGAGCCCGGCTCATCAATGTGGTGTTCGTGACACCACTGCGCGTGCTCTTCCTCATCATCCTGGTCGGCACCACCCTTGAGGTCCTCACGGAGCGGACCCGGGAGGACTTCCGGCTGAAGCGTTGGAGAACCAACTTGCGTGACCACACCGTCGTCGTCGGCTTCGGCACGAAGGGCCGCTCGGCCATCCAGACCCTGTGCGCCACCGGGCTGCGGAAGGACCAGATCGTCATCGTCGACCCGGCGTCCAAGGTGATAGAGATCGCCAACGCCGAGGGGTTCACCGGAGTGCTCGGGGACGCGACGCGCAGCGATGTGCTGCTGCGGGCCGAGGTGCAGAAGGCGCGTCAGATCATCATCGCCACCCAGCGCGATGACACGGCGGTGCTGGTCGCGCTGACCGCCCGCCAGCTCAACCGCGGGGCGAAGATCGTCGCCGCGGTGCGCGAGGAGGAGAACGCCCCGCTGCTGCGGCAGTCCGGTGCCGACGCCGTGATCACCAGTGCCAGCGCGGCCGGACGGCTGCTCGGCCTCTCCGTGCTCAGCCCCAGCGCGGGCACGGTGATGGAGGACCTGATCCAGCAGGGCAGCGGCCTCGATCTGGTCGAACGGCCGGTCATAAAGGCCGAGGTGGGCAAGAACGTCCGGGAGACCGACGATCTCGTCGTGAGCGTTCTGCGCGGCCACCGGCTGCTCGGTTACGACGATCCGGCGGCCAGTCCGCTCCAGCTGACGGACCGCCTGATCACGATCGTGCGGGCCACGAACGAAGCGCCCCCGAGCCACACCCCGCCGACAGCCCCGCGCCCCTGACCCGGCCCAATGCGCGGCGCCGCCCCGACCTGGCCGCGCCTCGCACCGCTCGTCCGCACGGCACGGAGTAGCCTCGCGGCCATGCATGCGATCACGATCCCCGAACCCGGTGGCCCCGAGGCACTCGTCTGGGCCGAGGTGCCCGATCCCGTACCCGGCGAGGGCGAGGTCCTCGTCGATGTCGTCTCCAGCGCGGTCAACCGTGCGGATGTGCTCCAGCGGCAGGGCTTCTACAACCCGCCGCCCGGCGCCTCGCCCTACCCGGGGCTGGAGTGCGCGGGCCGGATCTCCGCCATCGGTGCGGGTGTCACCGGCTGGTCGGTCGGCGACGAGGTGTGCGCGCTGCTGGCGGGCGGCGGTTACGCGGAGAAGGTCGCCGTCCCGGTCGGGCAGTTGCTCCCCGTACCTGCCGGACTGGACCTCGTTCTCGCGGCGGCGCTGCCCGAGGTGACCGCGACCGTCTGGTCGAACGTGTTCATGGTGGCGCACCTGCGCCCCGCCGAGACGTTGCTGGTGCACGGCGGGTCCAGCGGCATCGGCACGATGGCGATCCAGCTGGCCAAGGCGGTCGGAGCCCGGGTCGCGGTGACGGCGGGCGGGCCCGAGAAGCTGGAACGCTGCGCGGAGCTGGGCGCCGATGTCCTGATCGACTACCGCGAGCAGGACTTCGTCGAGGAGATCAACCGCGCGACGGACGGGGCGGGCGCCGACGTCATCCTCGACATCATCGGCGCGAAGTACCTGGACCGGAACGTGCAGGCGCTCGCCGTCAACGGCCGGCTCGCGATCATCGGCCTCCAGGGCGGCGCCAAGGGCGAACTGAACCTCGGCGCCCTGCTGAGTAAGCGCGCCGCCGTCACCGCGACCTCGCTGCGCGGGCGCCCGCTCGCGGAGAAGGCCGCGATCGTCGCGGCCGTACGCGAGCACGTCTGGCCGCTCCTCACCGACGGCGTCGTACGGCCGGTGGTGGACCGTACGCTGCCGATGCGGGACGCGGCAGAGGCGCACCGGGTGATGGAGTCCAGCACCCACATCGGCAAGGTGCTCCTCCGCTCACCCGCGGCGGCCTGAGCCGGCAGCCGCAACCCAACCGAAGGGCCCGGCACACGGTCTCCGTGTGCCGGGCCCATTCGGTTCGGGGTGATCAGTACAGATACAGATACGGGTGCGAGTACGGGTACGGGGTTACAGGTACGGGCCCGAGCGGATCGGTCCGTGCGGGTCCCCGCCGCCTTCCTCCTCCTCGCCGACCGTGCCCGGGGGCAGGGCGCGGCGCATCTGCTCCAGCTGTGCGCGGGCCGCCATCTGCTGGGCGAACAGGGCCGTCTGGATGCCGTGGAAGAGGCCCTCCAGCCAGCCCACCAGCTGGGCCTGCGCGATCCGCAGCTCCGCCTCAGAGGGGACCGACTCCTCGGTGAACGGCAGCGAGAGCCGCTCCAGCTCCTCCACCAGCTCCGGCGCGAGGCCGTCCTCCAGCTCCTTGACCGAGCTGGCGTGGATCTCCTTGAGGCGGACGCGGCTGGCCTCGTCGAGGGGAGCCGCCCTGACCTCCTCCAGGAGCTGCTTGATCATGCTGCCGATGCGCATCACCTTCGCGGGCTGCTCGACCATCTCCGTCACCGGGATCTCGCGCGACTCGTCGTCGGTTCCACCGCCACCGATCGCCATTCCGTCCTGTCCCACCACGAGGACTTGGGGGTGCTCCTGCGACCGTTCATTCCTCGGCATCTCCATGTCGTCCATTGTCTCGCACACCTGCGGTTCAACACTGTGGTGCCCCCGGAAACGTGAGATCCACCGTTTCCGGGGGCACCGGGACAACACCGCAGCCGCTGGTCAGCCGGCCCGCCGCGCCAGCGTCAGCCGGGAGCGGGTGAACAGCGCCGCCAGCAGCCCGGCCAGCAGCGGTACGACCACGGCCAGCAGGCCGATGGTCACCCAGGGCACCACGATCGGGGTGTAAGCGGACTCCATCGGGTCCTCCCGCATCGCCTCCAGCGCGTTGCGCAGGTCGATCAGGCGCAGTGCCACCGCGGGCACCAGCCCCGCGGCCGTCCCGAGCAGCACCCCGGTGAGCGCCACCACCAGGCACTGGAGCCCGGACAGGGTCCGCCGTACCCCCGGGGGAGCGCCCACCGCGCTGAGCGTGGTGAGGTCGGCCTCCGCGTCGGCCTTGGACAGCCCGGTCGTGATCGCGGCCGCACCCACCGTCACCACTCCGGCGAACAGCGTCAGCACCAGCAGCATGGTGTCCTCGCGGTCACCGGGTTCCGATCCGGTGCGCACGTAGACGTTCGCACCGGCCTGCTGGATCGCGGCATCGGTCCGCTGCGACTCCGCGTCCGTCGGCGGGTGGGCGACGTTGTACACGCTGCCGTACGCGGCGGTGTGCAGTCCGAGCCGCTGTGCGCTCTTCTCCGGCATGATCATGCGGATTCCGGGCGTCTCGGCGTACTTGGCGTCCGCGACGTACACCTTCAGCCGGTCCGTCTTCGTCTTCGCCGGGCCCGGATGCAGGGCGCGGTTCTTCTTGTCCTTGTCGCTGTACCGGTGGACGGCCTTGAGCGTGACCTGCCCGTCCTTCGCGTACGCCCGGTTGAGCAGCACGGGGGTGCCCGCGTCCAGTGCCCTGGCGGCGGCCGGGTCGTCGAGCTTGACGTACGTCGTGAGCAGCGACGCGTCACCGATGACGATGTTGCTCCCGCCCGAGTTGAACGCGTCGATGGTGTAGCGCTCGTCCACGCACTCGGGGGAGTGCATCGTGCGGCGGTGCTCCTCGTCGCTCAACCGGAGCGCGAGCTGCTTGGCACCCTTGGTGTGGAGCGGGCAGGTGTGCCCCTTGCCGGTGGGCTTGACCAGTTCGAGCGAGCCGCAGTCGTTCTCGTCCTCGTAGTACGTGTTGCAGTCGCTGCCGGCCCAGAGCCGGGAGACCTCGGCGGGTTTGCCGATGGGGTTCATGTTCCGCTCCACCGCCGCCCGTGCCAGCTGCTCCACCGCCTTGGTGTTGTCTCCGTCCGCTGCGTACAGCACGACCGACTTCGGGCTGAACATCGGCGTGTAGTCGTACTCCCCCTGGGCGTCCTTGCTGGACACGAACGTGGCGATGGCGACCGAGCCCGCGACCGCGGCCATGACCGCCGCGACCGCCGGAGCGGTCCTGCCCCGGTTGCGGGCCGCGTCGCGCAGTGCCATCCGGGGCGAGAGCGGCAGCGCGCGGCCGAGCCGCCCGAGGAACCCGACGATCACCGGGATGCAGCACAGGAGTCCCAGCTCGGCGACCACGGAACCGGCGGCGACCTCGGTGGAGTTGCCGGTGGTGCCGCCCAGGACGGCGATCGCGACGCCGACGGCCAGGGCGCAGGCGCCCACGATCGGCAGGACCCGGGAGCTGCGCCGGACACCGCGGTGTCCGGTGAGCGACTCCAGTACGGACTGGCGGCCCGCCACGATCGCCGGGGCCAGCGCCGCCAGCACTCCGGTGATCATCCCGATCACGGCGATGGCCAGCAGTTCCTTCGGGTCCATGACGAGCGAGCCGAAGCGGTGCTGGGCCTGCTCCTCGATCAGCGGCTGGAACAGCGCGGTGAGCGCCAGTCCGGCCACCACCCCCACCACGGCTCCGGCGCCGCCGAGCACCAGCCCGCCGGAGAGGACCACGGCCCGTACATGGCGCCGGTCCCCGCCGCAGGTGCCGAGAAGGCCGAGCTGACGGCGTGAGCGGCGCGCGCCGACGGCGAAGGCCGGTCCGGCGAGCAGCACGATCTCCAGGACCGCCATGGCGACGACCGTGATGAGGGCCGCGCTCAGCTCGGTGGAGGATTCGGGTGCCGGGTTGCTGCCGCGCTTCTTGATCAGCGGGACCTCGGAGTCCGGCGGCGGGTCGAGGACGACCTGGCGCGAGACGACGAGCGCGCCCTTCTTGTTGGCCGCCATCACGTCGGACCAGCTGACCCCCGTTCCGTTGCCCGCCTTCACCAGCCAGCTCAGGTCGTCGGTGTTCGGCGGCAGCACCTTCTTGTCGCGGGCGGCGTTGGCCTTCCACGGGGCGATGACCGCGCCCGGGTCCGCGTACAGGGCCTTGGCCGACAGGTTCTGTGGCTGCTCGACCGTGCCGGTGACGGTGTACTTCCGGTTCGGACCGCGCACGGTGATGTGTGAACCGATGTGCAGACCGGCCGACTTCAGGAACGCCTCGGTGGCGACCATCTCGCCGGTGCCCTTCGGGAACGCGCCGTCGACGAGGTCGATCTTGCCGCGCGCCATCGGGTCGGAGGTCCGGAACTCGTAGATCTCGGTGTCGGCGACGCCGTACCCGGTGGTGACGTTCGCGGGCGCCGCCTGGATGCTGATGGCGCGCGAACCCTTCGGGAACGCGGTCCGCAGGTCGATCGCGGGGATGTCCTCGGACGATTCCGGGTCGTCGCTGAGAGGGTTGTAGTCGTCGCCGCTGACCGACTGGTCCAGCGGACCGGCCTGGGGGTCGGTGAACAGCGCGTCGGCCGACCCCAGCTGGGCCGCCAGCTGCTCGGAGGTGGAGATCTCCACACTGCGGTACGTCACGTCGAGGGCGGTGACGCCGAGCACCGGTATCGCGATCATCGCGACCACCAGCGCGCTGCGGCCCTTGGCGCGCATGGCGTCGCGCCGGGCGATCCGGAGGGCGGCGCGCCACCCAGTGAAGACGCTCACGCGTTGCCCCCGGTGGCGAGCAGCGAGTCCGCGCCGACGCTCAGCGTCTGGTCGACGATCGAGCCGTCCCGCAGGAAGACGACCCGGTCCGCCCAGGCGGCGTAGCGCGGTTCGTGCGTCACCATCACCCCGGCCGCGCCCTGGTCGCAGCGGTTGCGCAGCAGCGCGAGGACGGCCTCACCGGTCTCGGAGTCGAGCGCCCCGGTCGGCTCGTCGGCGAGCACCAGGCGCCGGTCCCCCACCAGCGCGCGGGCTATCGCGACGCGCTGCTGCTGGCCGCCGGACATCTCGTCGGGGAAGCGGTCACCGATCTCCAGGAGGTTCATCTCCTCCAGCGCGGCACGGGCCTCCTTGCGCGCCTTGCGGACGGGGACTCCGTCCAGCTCACGCGGCAGGGCGATGTTCTCCGCGGCGGTCAGGGCGGGGATCAGGTTGTAGTCCTGGAAGACGTAGCCGACGCTGCGGCGGCGCAGCGCGGCCACGCCCTTGCGGCCGAGCGCGGAGATGTCCTGGCCCTCGATGACGACCTGGCCCGACGTCGCGGAGTCCAGGCCGCCGGCGATGGTCAGCAGGGTGGACTTGCCGGAGCCGGACGGGCCCATCACGGCGACGAGCTCACCGGCGTGCACCGACAGGTTGATGCCGCGCAGGGCGTGCACCTCGGCGATGCCGGTGCCGTGGGTGCGGGTGAGCGAGCGGAGTTCGAGCACCGGCGCGTCCACCGACAGGGGCGGAGTGGCCGGGGACGGGGCGTGCAGTGACATGACGGGTGGTTCCCCCTCGGAACAAATGCGGATTCTGTGGTCGGTGCGCCTGTGGATCTCTGAGCGGCGGGGGCCGGGGCCGGGGCCGGGGCTCAGCGGCGGGTGCGGGCCTTTGCGGGGCGGGCGGGGCCGGGTGCGGGCGTGCTGATCTCCGGTTCGGTGGCGGCGGCCTCCGCCAGCCGGACCAGCCGGGCCTCGCAGTGGTCCAGCCAGCGGGCCTCCGCCTCGGCCTGGAAGATCAGCTGTTCCAGTACGAGCAGCCAGGCGACCTCATCGCGGTTGGTGGGCACATCGGTGAGGGCCTGCGCCTTGAGACGCGTGTAGTCCTGCATCGCCTTCACGGTGTGGTGGCGCTGGGACTGGATGACGGCCCTGATGTCCACGCCGGGTGCGCCGACGGCCATGGCGAGCTTGATGGCCAGCTCGTCGCGGGGCGGGCTGCTCCGGTCCACGGGGGTCTCGAACCAGCTGCGCAGCTCGGTGCGCCCCTCGTCGCTGATCGAGTACAGGGAGTGGCCCTGGTCGTCCTCGCCGTCCTGGACGACCAGGCCGTCGCGCTCCAGTCTGCTCAGCGTCGTGTACACCTGCCCGACGTTGAGCGGCCAGGTGGAGCCGGTGCGCGACTCGAATTCGGTGCGGAGCTGGGAGCCGTAGCGCGGCCCCCGTTCCAGGAGGGCAAGCAGCCCGTGACGGATCGACATACTGAGTATGTATACCGAGTATGTTGCCGAACGCAAGTCTGTGACCTGGTGCGAAGGGGGCGGGGCGGTCCGGGTGCGGCGGTCAGTCGGCGCGGCGCATGCGCAGCGCGAGGAAGCCCAGACCCAGCCCGACCAGGCAGATTCCCACGCCGAGCGACATCTCCTTGACCTGTTGTACGGCCCGTCCGTCGAGGGCCTGCCGGGCGAGCCGCCCGGTCTTCGGCGACGCGCTCGCGTCAGGAGTGACGGCCGGTACGGCGGCGGGGTCCGTCGCGCTGGACCGGTCCTCCTCGGCCTCGATCGCGTCGTCGGCCCGTGCGATCTCCCGGGGCGTCAGCTGCCGTCCGGGGCGCAGTCGCCCCTCCCCGGCGGGCAGCCCGGCCAGCGGTGACTGCTCGTCGTCCGGCCGCGGCGATCCGGCGCTCGGTGAGGGCGATCCGGAGGCGTCGGACGGCGGGGACGCGGAGGAGGGCGGTGGTGCGGGGGGTGCGGGTGCGGCGGAGGGGCCGGTGGGTGCGCCGGGCCCCTGGGGGGCGGGCGCGGACTCCGAGGGCGGCACGGTGGGCGTCGATGACGGCGTCCCGCCCGACGAGGGACCCGGCGAGGGCCCTGCGGCGGACCCGGGCGGCGGCGCGGACGGCGGTCCGGCCGGTCCCGACGACGGTCCGGCCGGCCCCGGCACGGCGGAAGCGGAACCCGCGGCCACGGAAGCCCCCGCCGCCCGCGCTGCTACGGAAGCACCCGCCGCCCGCGCCTCTCCGCCCGTCGCCATGGCCCCCAGGGCCGCGGCCGCCGTCAGTGCGAGGCAGGCCGCGCGCCGTGAGGGCCGCGAGGGGGAGCGTCCTGAAGCCATGTGGCCAGCGTCACATGTGACGATATGTCCGGCATCTCAGGTGATGCGGACGGATGGCCCGAGGCCCTGCGCCCGCACCCCGCTACGTACTGCGCCCGCTACGTACTACGCCGGATCCCCGGTGGCGATGCGGAGCTCGAAGTGGGCGCCGGTCTTGGGGACCGCGGTTCCGGCGGTGGGGAACTGGTCGACGACCTGGTCCTCCGCGTAGGCGTTGCCCGGCACCTCGATCTTCTTGATCGTCCAGCCGGCCGCGTCCGCGCACTGCCGCGCGGAGATGATGTCCTTGTACAGGAAGCTCGGGGCGTCGACCTTGTTCGGGTCGTCGTTGTCCTCCATCGCGTCCGTGCACTTGTCGGTGTCCATCGTCCGGTTCCGCTCCGGACCCTTGTGGTCGGCGGCCGGCTCGGACTGGCTCGTCGTGGGCTTGTCGTCGTCGCCGCCCTTCATCGAGAGCACCGTGATCAGACCGCCGATCGCGATCAGCGCCACCACGATCGAGCCCACGATCACCGGAGTGTTTCGCTTGGAACCGCCGTTGGAGCCGCCACCATTGGCGGGGGTGGACGCCGTCTGCGGCGACACCGAGTACGGCGGCGGGGTCTGCTGCTGCATCGGCTGCATGGACTGCATCGGCGCCTGGCTCTGGTACGCCGGGGCCGACTGGGGGTAGCCGTACGACGGCGCGGGCGTCGGCGTGCCGTAGGGGCCGGGCTGCTGGTGCGACTGGTACGGGCCCGGCTGGTACGGCGTCTGGACGTTCTGCGGAGCCGGGGTGGACTGGTCGACCGGCGGGAAGACGGCGGAACCGACGCCGGATCCGCTGTTCGCCGGTGCGCCGGCGTCCCCGACGATCACCGGGGCGCCCGTCCGGCCGCCGGCGCTCAGCACCCGGTGGATCTCGTCCTGCATCGCGGCGGCGCTCGGGAAGCGCTCGTTCGGGTTCTTCTTCAGCGCGCGGGCGACCAGCGCGTCCATCGCCGGGGTGATCGACCGGTTGATGGTGGACGGCGCGACCGGCTCCTCCTGCACATGCGCGTACGCGATGGCCAGCGGGGAGTCCGCGTCGAACGGGATGCGGCCGGTCAGCAGCTGGAACAGCATGATGCCGACCGAGTACAGGTCGGAGCGCGCGTCCACCCCGCGGCCCAGGGCCTGTTCGGGGGAGAGGTACTGCGGGGTGCCGACGACCATGCCGGTCTGCGTCATCGACGTGACGCCGGACTGCATGGCGCGGGCGATGCCGAAGTCCATGACCTTCACGATGCCGCGCTTGGTCACCATGACGTTGCCGGGCTTGATGTCGCGGTGGACCAGGCCCATTTCGTGGCTGGTGTCCAGGGCGGCCAGCACATCGGCCGTCACCTTGAGCGCCTTGTCGGCCGGCATCGCACCCTGACTGCGGATGTCCGCCTGCAGGACGGAGCCGAGCGGCTGCCCCTCGACGTACTCCATGACGATGTACGGCATCAGCGCGCCGCCGAGCTCGTCCTCGCCGGTGTCGAAGACGGAGACGATGTTGGTGTGCTGGAGCTTCGCGACCGCCTGCGCCTCGCGCCGGAACCGCTCGCGGAAGGACTGCTCGCGGCCCAGCTCCGTATGAAGCGTCTTGATCGCTACCTGTCGGTCCAGCGCGGAGTCGTACGCCAGATATACGGACGCCATCCCGCCTTCGCCGAGCAGGTCACGCAGCTGGTAGCGGCCGCCGGCGACCGAACCGCCCGCGTAGCGACCCTGGGCCCCTTGTGCGCCGTCCTGGCTCATGACTTGTACTTCCCCCTCGGGCGCGCGACTCACGCGAAGATCCGTATTACTGGCCAAGTCTGCCCGAGGGGTACGACACGTCAAGCCAGGTGCCCGTTCCGTGACCCTACGCACAAGAAGCGTCTCGGAAGCGTTACAGGAACCGGATGTAACCGGATGCAATTTGCGCGGGCGGCTTCCCAGCCGGTTGGATGGCCGGTCCCTCTCGAAATCGGTGTGTCCGACGAAGGCTGTAGCGTGACGTGGCAATGCGGACGTGCGATACGGACGTGGCAATGCAGCAGGGCAGCAGGGGCCTTTCGGACGAAAGGCCCCGGACACCGTGAGAACCGCGGACGCGCGGACAGATACGACGGCGAGGACTGATGGCACCCGAACCCGAAGCAAACGGCGGCGGAGTTCCGGATGGCACCGATTCCTGGGGCATCGGCGGTGTTGTCGGTGACGGGCGTTACCGGCTGACCCACCGGCTCGGCCGGGGCGGTATGGCCGAGGTCTTCGCGGCCGAGGACGTCCGGCTCGGGCGCACGGTCGCGGTGAAACTGCTGCGCTCCGATCTCGCGGAGGACCCGGTCTCCAAAGCCCGGTTCACGCGCGAGGCCCAGTCGGTGGCAGGGCTCAACCACCATGCGGTCGTGGCGGTGTACGACTCCGGTGAGGACACCGTGGGCGGGCAGACCGTCCCGTACATCGTGATGGAGATCGTCGAGGGTCACACCATCCGTGACCTGCTCCTCAACGCCGAGCCGCCGCCTCCGGAGCAGGCACTGATCATCGTCTCCGGGGTGCTGGAGGCGCTCGCCTACTCGCACCAGCACGGCATCGTGCACCGGGACATCAAGCCCGCCAACGTGATCATCACGCACTCCGGTGCGGTCAAGGTGATGGACTTCGGCATCGCCCGCGCCCTGCACGGCGCGCAGTCGACGATGACCCAGACCGGCATGGTCATGGGGACGCCGCAGTACCTCTCCCCCGAGCAGGCGCTGGGCAAGGCCGTCGACCACCGCTCCGACCTCTACGCCACCGGCTGCCTGCTGTACGAACTGCTGGCGCTGCGGCCCCCGTTCACGGGTGAGACGCCGCTCTCCGTCGTATACCAGCACGTTCAGGACATCCCGGTCCCGCCCTCCGAGGTGTCCGGCGGGGTGCCCCCGGAGCTGGACGGGCTTGTCATGCGCTCGCTCGCGAAGGACCCGGACGACCGGTTCCAGAGCGCGGAGGAGATGCGCGGGCTCGTCCAGTACAGCCTGCAGATGCTCCAGGTCCAGGGCGGCCACACCGGCACCTGGAACACCGGACCGGTCGTGCTGAACGAGGGCGGCGCCACCCCGCCCCACGGCATGACCGGCGCCACCCGCGCGATGGGGCACCCGCAGCACGGGGACACCTCGCAGGGCCCGATCCTGCCGCCGATGAACCCGGACGACGGCGGATACGGCGGCTACGAGGGCAACGGCAGCCACCAGGCCGGCGGCGGCCGGGGCCGGGGCAAGCTGTGGCTGTTCGTCGTGCTGGCACTGATCGCGATCGGCGCGGGCGTCGCCATCGCGCTGAACGCGACGAAGAGCGACGGCGAGAAGCCCAAGAAGGACCCGACGCCGACGTCCAGCTCCCCGTCCCCGACGAAGAGTTCGGCCTCGCCGACCGAGGAGCACACCCAGGACACCCAGCAGCCCGGCAGCTCCTCCGGCGATCAGCAGGAGACGCCGCGCAGGCCCTCCTACACCCCGTCGGACACTCCGAGCGAAACGGACACGCCTCCCTCGCCCACCCCGTCCGACACGGACTCCGGCACCACGACGGACGGCGGCGCGAGCACCGACACGGGCGGTACGACGACGGATGGCGGCACCAACAGCACGGGTGGCGACACGGGCAACACGACGACCGACGGCAACGCCAACGGCGAGCAGGACGGCGGCACGACACCGGCCGGCGGCGCGGCCGGCGAGCCGGGCGGCACCGCGGAGGGCGCCAGCACCGGCACCGCGGAGGGGCCGGTGGGCACCACCCCCTGAACGGCGCCCGCACCGGACGCCGCCGGGCCCGCCCTCCGGGCGGACGGCGCGGCCTCGCGAACACGCCGTCCTGTACCCCTCACCCCGTGAAGGCCTCGCACACCGCGTCGTACTCACGGGTCCACCACACCGCCAGGGCCGACACCGCGGGAAACTGCGGGTCGGCCCTTCGGTCGTTCAGGCAGTAGCGCCAGCGCAGTATCCAGAAGTCGTTGAGCCGCTCCCACCACACCCGGTGCACGGCGGCGGCCAGTTCCGCGGCCCCGGCCCCGGCCGCCCGCCGGTAGGCGCGCGCGTAGGCCCGTACCTTCGCCAGCTCCAGCTCACCGGCCGGCTGGACGAAGAAGATCGCCGCGGCCCGTACCGCCTCCTCCGCGCGCGGCTGCACGCCGAGGCGGTCCCAGTCGAGGATCGCCACCGGGTCCGCGCCCCGGTAGAGCACGTTCAGCGGGTGGAAGTCGCCGTGCACCCAGCCGGTCGCCGGCACCCCCGGCGCGGGCGGGCGGCGGTCCGCGTGCTGGTCCAGCAGGGTGCGCCGTTCCAGGAGCCGGTGCTCGGCCAGCTCGTCGAAGGAGTCCCGGGGCCGCCGGCCACGGGCGGCGGCCAGCAGCTCGTCGATCACCGCGAAGGTGTCGGCGGGATCAGGGCTGGCATGACCGGCCGGCCTGCCCGCGCCCTCCGAACCCCCCACGGCCCCCGCGCCCCCAGGGCCGCCCTCACCCGCTTCCATCACCTGCTCAAGACCTGTGTGTACGGCTCCGAGGAGCGCCCCGAGCCGTACCGACTGGGCCACGGTGAGCTGGGCGCCGGCCCGGTGCAGCCCGTCGACCCAGGGGTGCAGGGCGTAGCAGCGACCGCCGATCTCGGTGACCGTGCCGCCCTCGGTGTCCTCGATGGGCGGGGCGACGGGCACTCCGAGTGACTGGAGCCGCTGGGTGGCCCGGTGCTGGCGGACGATCGTGGCGCGGTCGCCGGTGGAATCGTCCAGGTGGTGCTTGAGGAAGTAGGAACCCCGGGTCGTGGAGACGCGGTATCCATGGTTGAGCAGTCCCTGGTCCAGCGGTTCGCAGGTGAGCGGCTCACCTGCGTGCGGATAGCGGCGGAGCACTTCGCGGACCGGGGGAACAGGCGTAAGGGTTACAGATGAGCGCGGCACTCGCCAGATGTTAGATCACGCTGTGTTGCAGGCTGTGACGAGTTGCGTGGAAGTCCAGAGTGTGCACCTGGACGAAATGCGGGTCGAGCCGGAGGAACGCCGGGGTGAAGGACTCCCCGTTCACCTCGACGGGGGCGGGGCCGAACAGCTCGCGCTGGGCGCAGGTCGGCTCGACGGTCTGCGCGGGCCCGGTGAACTCCACGGACCACAGATCCCGGTTGCCTGCCGCGGCGGCCACGTTGAAGTTGTCCGCGCCGTACGCGACGACGGTTCCGTTGCAGGCGTCGTGGTAACCGAGGCCGCCGTGCATCCGCAGGACCACCCGGCCGTCGATCACGACGTGGCGGGCCACCGTCAGGAAGGGGAGAGCACGCATGCTCGTCGCCAGCCGGCCGTAGGGGACCCGGCCGAGCAGGTCGATTGCGTGGAGTTCTTCCTCGGTGGACATGACCTCCACTGTGCGTGACCGCAGTGCGCGTGGATAAGAGGCCGCAGCCCCGGGTGCCGGGGGACCAAAGTCCCGAATCGGCACCCTCCGCTACACGTGCGGCTCAGCGCTTCTCCGCCTGGAGCCGGGCGACATAGGCGGCGGCCTGCGAGCGGCGCTCCATACCGAGTTTGGAGAGCAGGCTGGAGACGTAATTCTTGATCGTCTTCTCCGCGAGATGCAGCCGCTCCCCGATCACCCGGTTGGTCAGCCCCTCACCGATCAGATCCAGGATCTTGCGTTCCTGGTCGGTCAGGTTCGCGAGTTTGTCGTCGCCGCGCCCTTTCTTGCCGTCGCGCAGCCGCTCCAGCACCCGCGCGGTGGCCACCGGGTCGAGCAGCGACTTCCCGGCCGCCACGTCCCGTACCGCGTTCAGCAGCTCGTTGCCCCGGATCGCCTTCAGTACGTACCCGGCCGCGCCCGCCATGATCGCGTCGAAAAGTGCCTCGTCATCGGCGTACGAGGTCAGCATCAGGCAGTTGATGGACTCGTCCTGGGACCGGATCTCCCGGCACACCTCCACCCCGCTGCCGTCCGGCAGCCGTACGTCCAGGACGGCGACATCGGGCCGGGTCGCGGGGATGCGGACCAGCGCGTCCTCGGCCGTACCCGCCTCACCGACCACCTCGATATCGTCCTCCACCGAGAGAAGCTCATGAACTCCGCGGCGGACGACTTCATGGTCATCCAGCAGAAAAACCGTGATTTTTCCTTCTTTGCGCACAAACGCAGTCTCACACACTCCCCCCTTCCCTGCCGCTGTCCGGCGGGATAACGTGCCGTTGTTCCGGCAGCCTGCAAGGCTGTTACCAGTGCTGTGACCAGCGAGAGTTCCCGAATTCTTCGATTTACTTGGATATCCAAGCAAAATCGCAGGTCAGATAGGGTTTCGCAGTTACGCGAGGCACTGGGTAACGTGCCTAATAACAGGGCGCTCGCCGGGGCACCTGTCACGCCTGTTCCCGGACCGAGCGGCACCCCACCCCGTGCACGGGTACGGACACAGGCGAGCCGCACTGGTCTCCCGGCAGACCCCGGGGGCCGGACCGACGGAGGAGCACGCACGTGACCGTGGAGAGCACTGCTGCCGCGCGTAAACCGCGACGCAGCAGCAAGCGGACCAGCGCCGCGAAGACGCCCGCGAAGACACCGGGGACTTCCGGACCCGAACTCGTACAGCTGCTGACGCCCGAGGGCCAGCGCGTCGAGCACCCGGACTACTCGATCGACCTGAGCGCGGACGAGCTGCGCGGCCTGTACCGGGACATGGTCCTGACCCGCCGCTTCGACGCGGAGGCCACCGCCCTCCAGCGCCAGGGCGAGCTGGGCCTGTGGGCCTCGCTGCTGGGCCAGGAGGCCGCCCAGATCGGCTCCGGCCGGGCCCTGCACGACGACGACTACGTCTTCCCGACCTACCGCGAGCACGGCGTGGCCTGGTGCCGGGGCGTCGACCCGACCAATCTGCTCGGGATGTTCCGCGGCGTGAACCACGGCGGCTGGGACCCGAACACCAACAACTTCCACCTCTACACGATCGTCATCGGCTCGCAGACCCTGCACGCCACCGGCTACGCCATGGGCGTCGCCAAGGACGGCGCGGACTCGGCCGTGATCGCGTACTTCGGTGACGGCGCCTCCAGCCAGGGCGATGTGGCCGAGGCGTTCACCTTCTCGGCGGTCTACAACGCGCCGGTCGTGTTCTTCTGCCAGAACAACCAGTGGGCGATCTCGGAGCCGACCGAGAAGCAGACCCGGGTGCCGCTCTACCAGCGCGCCCAGGGCTTCGGCTTCCCCGGCGTCCGGGTCGACGGCAACGACGTACTGGCCTGCCTGGCCGTCACCCGGTCCGCCCTGGAGCGGGCCCGCCGGGGCGAGGGCCCCACGCTGGTCGAGGCGTTCACCTACCGGATGGGCGCGCACACCACCTCCGACGACCCGACGAAGTACCGGGCCGACGAGGAGCGCGCCTCCTGGGAGGCCAAGGACCCGATCCTGCGCCTGCGCACCTACCTGGAGAACGAGGGCGCCGCCGACGAGGCGTTCTTCACCGCCCTCGAAGAGGAGAGCGAGACCCTCGGCAAGCGGGTACGCGAGGCGGTGCGGTCCATGCCGCAACCGGACCGGATGGCGATCTTCGAGCATGCCTACGCCGACGGGAGCGCCCTCGTCGACGAGGAGCGCGCCCAGTTCGCCGCCTACCAGGCATCGTTCGCCGAGGAGGGCAAGTAGCCATGGCCATGGAAAAGATGTCCATCGCGAAGGCGCTCAACGAGTCGCTGCGCAAGGCCCTCGACACCGACCCCAAGGTCCTCATCATGGGTGAGGACGTCGGAAAGCTCGGCGGCGTCTTCCGGATCACCGACGGCCTCCAGAAGGACTTCGGCGAGGGGCGCGTCATCGACACCCCGCTCGCGGAGTCCGGCATCGTCGGCACCGCGATCGGCCTCGCGCTGCGCGGTTACCGGCCGGTCGTGGAGATCCAGTTCGACGGCTTCGTTTTCCCCGCGTACGACCAGATCGTCACGCAGCTCGCGAAGATGCACGCCCGCTCGCTCGGCAAGATCAAGCTCCCGGTCGTCGTGCGCATCCCGTACGGCGGCGGCATCGGCGCGGTGGAGCACCACTCCGAGTCGCCCGAGGCACTGTTCGCGCACGTCGCGGGCCTGAAGGTGGTCTCCCCCTCCAACGCGTCCGACGCGTACTGGATGATGCAGCAGGCCGTCCAGAGCGACGACCCGGTCATCTTCTTCGAGCCGAAGCGCCGGTACTGGGACAAGGGCGAGCTGGACACCGAGGCCATCCCGGGCGGGCTGCACCGCGCCGCCGTCGCCCGCACCGGCACGGACCTCACGCTCGTGGCGTACGGCCCGATGGTGAAGGTCTGCCTGGAGGCCGCCGCGGCGGCCCAGGAGGAGGGCAAGTCGATCGAGGTCGTGGACCTGCGCTCGATGTCCCCGATCGACTTCGACGCCATCCAGACCTCGGTCGAGAAGACCCGCCGCCTGGTCGTGGTGCACGAGGCGCCGGTGTTCTACGGTTCCGGCGCGGAGATCGCCGCCCGCATCACGGAGCGGTGCTTCTACCACCTGGAGGCACCCGTGCTGAGGGTCGGCGGCTACCACGTGCCGTACCCGCCGGCCCGGCTTGAGGACGAGTACCTGCCGGGTCTGGACCGTGTGCTCGACGCCGTCGACCGCTCGCTGGCGTACTGAGGACTGGGGCGTGACAACGATGACCGAAACTACGAACGCCGCTCGCTTCCGTGAGTTCAAGATGCCCGACGTGGGCGAGGGACTGACCGAGGCCGAGATCCTCAAGTGGTTCGTCCAGCCCGGCGACACCGTCACCGACGGCCATGTCGTCTGCGAGGTCGAGACGGCGAAGGCGGCCGTCGAGCTGCCGATCCCGTTCGACGGGGTGGTGCACGAGCTGCGCTTCGGCGAGGGAACGACCGTGGACGTCGGCCAGGTGATCATCGTCGTGGACGTGGCACCGGGCAGCGGCGACGCGGCCCCGGACCCGGCCCCCGCCGCGGAGGCCCCCGCGCCCGCCGCCGAGCCGGAGCCCGAGGCCGAGGCGCCGAAGGGCCGCACCCCGGTCCTGGTCGGCTACGGCGTGGCCGAGTCGTCCACGAAGCGGCGCGCTCGCAAGGGCACGGAGGCGGCGCCCGCCGCCGCGGCTGCCGCGATCCAGGGCGAGATGAACGGGCACGGCACGGGCGCCGTCGTGCCCGAGGCCCGCCCGCTCGCGAAGCCTCCGGTGCGCAAGCTGGCGAAGGACCTGGGCATCGACCTGGCGACGGTCAGCCCGACCGGCGAGGGCGGCGTCATCACCCGCGAGGACGTGCACGCGGCGGCGGCCCCCGCCCCGGCTCCCGAGCCGGTGCGGGCGCAGCCGCAGATCCCGGCCCCGGCAGCGGCGGAGGACTCGCCGCCCCCCGCCGTGGTCGCCTCGATGGGCGCGCGCGAGACGCGTATCCCCGTCAAGGGCGTACGGAAGGCCATCGCGCAGGCGATGGTGGGCAGCGCGTTCACCGCGCCGCACGTCACCGAGTTCGTGACGGTCGACGTGACGCGCACGATGAAGCTCGTCGCGGAGCTCAAGGAGGACAAGGAGATGGCCGGGGTGCGGGTCAACCCGCTCCTGATCATCGCCAAGGCCCTCCTGGTCGCGATCAAGCGCCACCCCGAGGTCAACGCGGCCTGGGACGAGGCGAACCAGGAGATCGTGCGGAAGCACTACGTGAACCTGGGCATCGCGGCGGCCACTCCGCGCGGACTGATCGTGCCGAACATCAAGGACGCGCAGGAGCAGACGCTCCCTCAGCTGGCCGCGTCCCTGGGCGAGCTGGTCTCCACGGCCCGCGAGGGCAAGACGTCCCCGGCGGCGATGGCGGGCGGCACGGTGACCATCACCAACGTCGGCGTCTTCGGCGTCGACACGGGCACGCCGATCCTCAACCCCGGCGAGTCCGCGATCCTCGCGGTCGGCGCGATCAAGCTCCAGCCGTGGGTCCACAAGGGCAAGGTGAAGCCCCGTCAGGTGACCACGCTGGCCCTCTCCTTCGACCACCGCCTGGTCGACGGCGAGCTCGGCTCGAAGGTGCTGGCGGACGTCGCCGCGATCCTGGAACAGCCGAAACGCCTGATCACCTGGGCGTAGCCGCCCCGGCGTCACGTGTGTGAGGTGGGCCCGTGCGAGGTGTCGCGCGGGCCCACTGCCGTGTCCGCCCGGCTGCGCGGGCACGCGGCGCCCCACCGGTGATCGACCGGCCAAGTCGAGGTGCTCGCCGACGCCGAAGCAGGCGTGCAGCACCGGGGGCTCTGCCCCTGTCGCCGATTCACAGATGTGATCATGATTCAGAGGCAGCCTCAAGTTTTCCTCAGGTAAAGGTGAGGAACCTGTGCACGGCGATCTGTTTGTGTCTGAATACAGGCATGGCCGTCCCAGTGAGGGGCGGACAGGGGGGAGAGTTCCTTATGGGAATCATCAAGAGCGGATCAATCGGTTCTGCCATCGCGTTCGCCATAGTCGCCGGAATGGCAACCGCGCCGGCCTACGCGCAGCCTTCGGTGTTTGTTTCGGCTGACGAAGAGCCCGAGGTGATAAACACCGCTCCTCCGGCCGAGCCGGAGGAGGGCGACCTCGTGGATGATCCGGAGCCGGAGCCGGAGGAAACGGTCCGGCCGCCCAAGCCGGGCGATACCACCAACGGCGAGTACTGCGGTCGGACGCAGTACATCTATACCCCTTCCGCAAAGGGGGCCAAGTACCACAAGGGTGTTGGCGCGACCCTCTCCAACTACAACAACACCTCCAGGACCGCGCGATCGACCTTCACTTCCGAAGTCACTGGAGAGGTCGGGGTGAGTGTCACGGCAGGGCTCTCGGGGAGTGTCGATGCGATGCTTGCCAAGATCGAGGCAAAGTACGAGGTCAACCTCAGTCTCAAGTTGACTGCAAAGCTCGGAAATTCGATCGCCGTCAACACCCCGTCGAAGAAGACGACGAATGCCAAGTACGGTGTCTGGCGGCTGAAGAACACCGGTACCAGCTACACCATCTACAGCAACTGCAAGATGACGCCGAAGAAGACCATCACCAGCTACTCGCCGATGAAGGTGGGTTGGTACCTGTGGGAGGACTGAGCGTCCCGTGGGGTTCTGGTCCCGGGCGCAATGTCGCCCTGATGGCCGTCGTCGTTGCCCTGGGGGCAGGCGGATGCAGCGGCGGAGACGACTCCGCAGCAGCGCGCCCGGCAGCTTCGAAATCGGCTCCCACTGCTCCTTCCCGGAGCAGCGACAGGGCCGAGCACGTTGACGGAGAGAAGGTCACGGTAGCGCCTAAGCCAGTAAACGGCGGAAAATCTGTGCTCTCGGTGGCTTCGAAACACGGAAATGCCGAGATGTCGCTCAAGGGTGGAATCGGGCCTGATTCCATGGCGATTCAGGTGAACTGTCAAGGCAAGGGTACGCTCAAGGTCTTCATTGATCCGGTAGCTATATCTTTTCCTCTGGAGTGCGTAGAAGGAGAAGTGAGCAGTACCTATAACGAGTTGAGGCTCAAGAGGGCTCGTGCTGAGGGTAGTGTCCGAGTATCGGCGCCTTCGGCTGTCCGCTGGGCTCTCACAGTCGAACAGTAGTGGCTGACTCCAGCCGGTCGAATACGAGGCTGGTGTATCAGGACCTGTCCGGTGGTTCCGCCGGGCAGGTCCTGAGGCCCGGGGGCGAATCGCCGCTTAATTGCCGCCAGCGCAATGAGTTGATCTGTCGGTGGGTGATGAGGCAGCAGGCGAGTTCGCGGAAGGCTTCGTGGATGTCTGCGCGTTGTTCCCAGCGGATGCGCAAGGGGCTGAAGCCGTGGGGTGAGGCGAAGCCGCGTTCGACGCCCCGGCGGTCGGGGGGCCGGTCGACGATGAGCGGCCCGCGCCCGTAAACAGTCGCAGGCGCCCGCATTGCCGTCGCCGTCTGTGACTCCAAGGCCCCCGTCGGCCCCCTTGCTCCTCCTCGCCCCGCCGCCTGGAACTCATTCCAGGCCGGGCTACGCCGGGAAGAACCCCAGCTCAGAGGGTGCGCAGCTGCCCGCCCGCCGGTCCGTTCCGGCTCGGCGCGCTTGTAACAGCCATGTATTAGCCCGTGAACGGGCGGAACGGCCGAGTCCGTCCAGTGGGTCCTATTGATCAGAAGCGCTCGCCGGTACCGACCCGTACCGTGCGGGCCGGTACTGACCAACCGATTCTGAGGACGGAACCATGCGCGCTCGTAAGCTCACCTTCGCAGCCCTGGCGCTCGCCGCGGGTCTCTCGCTCACGGCCTGCCAGAACGACGACGACGCCGCAGGACAGTCCGACCCGTCGTCCGGGTCGTCCGCGTCCGCCGCGTCTGCCTCCGGCGGTGGCTCGGACTCGGGTGGTTCGGACCAGGCCGACGGCAAGGAGTCACCCGCCCCGGACTCGGCCGGCTCGGATTCCGGCGGCTCGTCCTCCGGCGGCTCGTCCTCCGGTGGGAGCGGGGGCGGCTCCAGTGCCAAGGGCGGCAAGTGCACCACCGACGGCCTGAAGGTCACGACGACGAACACGTTCATCGACGGCGACCGCGACGGCAGCATCGCGGTGGGGCTGACGAACATCAGCGGCGCGGACTGCGTGATCTCCGGGTTCGTGGGCGTCGACCTCAAGACGAACGCGGGGACGATCTCCGCCACGCGCAAGGGCGACCCCGGCGACCCGTACACCCTCAAGAACGGCAAGGAGATCGACTCCAACGTCAGCTACCCGCTCAACAAGACGGGTGGCTCCGGTGTCCGCATCACGGGTCTCGTGGTGACCCCGCCGAACGAGACGAAGTCGGTCACCCTCGCCTGGCCGGGCGAGAGCTCGCTGCCCGCGGGGGACGGCAGCGACGGTGGCAAGGTGACGGTCGGCCCGATCGGCAGCGCCGGGCAGGGCGGCTGATCAAGTACGTGTGTGAGGCGGGCCCGCGCGAGGTGTGCGCGGGCCCGCTTTGTCTTTGGCGAGGACTGCCTTCGGTCAGAGGCGCGTCGCCACGTCCGGCCGCCTGCGCAGGGCGACTTCGGCGAAGACGGTCTTGCCGACGGTGCGCGGCTCGACGCCCCAGCGGTCGGCGAGCCGGTCGACGATGAGCAGCCCGCGCCCGTAGCAGTCGTCGTCCTCCGCCTGGCGCACAGCCGGCAGCCGCTCGCCGCGCGGGTCGCTGACCTCGATGCGGAGGGTGGTGGCCGTGAGGATGAGGTGAACGCGGAAGAGCCGCCCGCGCACGGAGCCGTGCAGTAAGGCGTTGGTCGCCAACTCGCTGACCAGCAGAGCGACTTCCGCCACGTGGTTGGGATACCCCCACTCGGTCACCAGCCGCACGGCCCGGAGCCGGCAGAGGTGGACGCTGCGCGCGGTGGGCGTGTAGTCGAGCCGGTCCTCCTGGAGGACGGGCTCGGGGGCAGGGGCCTTCTCCTGGGCTGCGGTCATGGACGCGTGCCTCTCGGTGGGGGGCGGTGGCGATGCCGGTCCTGGGCCCGAGCCTGAGCAGGGCAGGGCGGTGCACTTCCGCGGGGCGGTGCCGCTGGGTGAGCGGCGTGGTGCCGAACGTAGCGGCACATACAACCTGCGCTCAAGCGGTGTAGGGAATATATTCCCCGAATGAGCGAATGGGTCAACCCGGAGCGTGATCCCTGGCAGACTGAGCGCGATGGGTTGGAGGTCGCCATGCAGGAATCTGGGACCGGCAAGAGAAGTGGCCGGGCCTCGACTGTGCTCGGTCGGCGCCTTGGCGGAGAACTACAACGGCTGCGCGTGGCCGCGCACATGACGCAGCAGCAAGCGGCTCAGTATCTGAGTGCGACTGCGACCAAAGTCGTCAAGATGGAGAGCGGTTGGGTTCCGGTGCGTGATCCGGATATCCGGGCGCTGTGCCAGTTGTACGACATGACGGACGACGAGGTGCTGGCCGGTCTCCTCGAACTCGCGAAGACGGACCGCGACCGACGCAGGGTAAAGGGCTGGTGGAACGACACGCCAACCCTTGCCACGCAGGTGGAATACATTGCCATGGAGGATGCGGCCATCAAGGTCAGGCAGTGGCAGGTGGCACTCGTACCGGGGCTGTTCCAGACAGCTGAGTACACGCGCGCACTGTGCGTGGCTCAGTTGCCCGAGGAGGATATCGACCGGATCGAAGACGTCGTCACTGCGCGCGCCAAGCGTCAGCAAAGGCTCTACGACGAGGTGCCTCTCCGTATCCACGCGGTGCTCTGGGAAGCCACCCTTCGGCATCTGGTGGGTGGGCCCGGAGTCATGGCCCGGCAGTTGGCTCATCTGAGCCAGCTCGCGGAACGACCCAACGTCCACATCCAAGTGCTGCCCTTCCGTGTGGGGGCGAACCCCGGGAGCAGTGGCCCCTTCAACATCCTTTCGTTCGGGGAAAACAAAGCGGTCGATGTTGTACACATGGACACTCCTCGGTCCACGATCTGGGTGGAGCACGCAGAGGAAAGTGCCGAGTTCGTCGCGCTGTTCAACCACGTGATGAAGGTGAGTCTGTCGCCGCACGATTCGGCTCAGTTCATCGACAGCATTGCTAAGGAATTCAAGGCGTGACCAAGTTCCAGTTCTTCAAGTCCAGTTACAGCACGGCTGAGCGCGAGTGCGTCGAGGTGGCCCGCAACATCCCCCGCACCGTCGCCGTCCGCGACTCCAAGCAGACAGGCGGCCCCGTCCTCGTGCTCGCCCCCGCCGCGTGGGACGCCTTCCAGGCCGCGCTGGGGCGGCAGCCGTAGCGTGCCGGCCGCACCGGAACCGCTCCAGGCGCACACTGGCGGTGCCCGGCCCCCGGGCGGGGCCGTCAGCTCGGGCTCCTTGGAAGGGGCCACGCCCCGCAGGGCACGCTGACGGCTCCCCGCACCGGGCGGAAGGACGGCGACTCCTCAGTTGTGGCAGTCCTGATCGGGAGTCGATATGAGGAGTTCCTTCACCTTGCCCCCGGCGAACAGGAACCCGTACTCGGCGCTGTCGTTCTGCGGTACTTCCGCGCTGGAGTAGTTCGGCCCTTCCTTGAGCTTCGGGTAGGCGGCCTTCACGGCCGTCGTGGACGAGCCGACGGCGATGCCTTCCCGCGTCTTCCAGCCCGGCTTGGCGAACACGCTCGACACGCCCTGCTGCCCGGAGATGTAGCCGCCGATCTTGCTGGTGTCATCGAGCCACGCGAAGGTTCCGCACTCGGAAGGGCCCTTGCCCGGCTGGGCGGTGACCTTGACCAGCTGCGAGAGCCCGGCCAGCTCGCTCGGTCGCATGCCCAGCTTCAGCTCGCCGTAGCCCTGCGGCCCGAACTCCTTCGCGTCGCTCGCTCCGTCCTGCTCCGGTGCCTGACTGTCCGACGCGGCGGCATCCGGGGCGGGCGCGCTCTCCTGCGCACTCGAAGAAGTCTCTGCCGACGGTGTAGCTGCCGCCTTCATGCTGCTCGACGCGGCGGGCTGCTTGCCCTGGTCCTCGTCGTCACCGCCGCCGCAGCCGGCGAGCGCCGTCGCCAGCGTGACGGTCACAGCGCATACCGCGCCCTTCTTCATGATTCGCATCATGTGTAACTTCCCCTCCGTGAGACTGCCGACTGACAGGCGCGCCGGGTGTGCCCATGCGGCCCGGGGGGCTCGCAGACCCGGGATCCCCTCCGGCACCTCCCGACGCCTCTGCTTCGCCTGCCCCACGAACCCGACTTGATCGAGTTGGGTTCTGGATTTTTATGTTCTCTGATGTCAAAAGTCAGAATTAGACGTCTAGTTGATGAGGTGCACGGAGGCGGCGGGTGTAGCGCCGTGTCGCCGGGATCAGCGTGAACGCGCCCAGGAAGAAGTAGGAGTTGATCACGATGCTCTTCCAGAAGGTCCGGCTGCCGGCGTCGATCGCCTCGTCCTCCATGCCGAGCAGGCCGTGCGGGGTGAGCCCGGTCGCCACGGTGATGTTCTCGATGAGTCCGGGCAGCCCGCGCAGCGTCAGCAGGGCGCAGCCGAAGAGGAGGGGGCCCCGCACCATCCAACGCGGGACGCGGGCGCCCCAGGGCCTCACCGTGGCGAGGACGCAGCCGACGCCGGCCGCCGACATGAGAGTGATCAGACCGTCGTAGGCGAGGAAGACCGCGATCTCGGCGTCGCCGTGGGAGCCGGGCCCGATGGCATCCTCGTACATCACGCCCATCTGCAGATGCCATACGAAGCTGACGGCGAGCCAGAGTGCGGCGGCGTGGGCCCAGCCAGGGCGCGGGGGCGGTTCGGATTCGGGGTGGGAGCGCATGTTCCGAAGCTACGGACGGCGCAGGGCGCCGGCGTCTACCCGCAGAACGGTCCGTCTCCCCCGGAAGGCGGACCGGCCGTCATACCTCTGCGGGTCTGGATGATCGGTTCCGAGCGCAGCCGTCGTAGGCGGTCGGTGAGCGCAGGACGAGCCGGCCCTTGGAGGTCTCGTCGACCGGTTTGCCTGGTCGAACAGTCGGCAGGGCGGGGCCTGCCCAGCGGCGATCACCGGACAGGCCCCGGACTTCACTACGCGCTCAGCGCTTGAGCATGAAGGTGAAATCGGCGGAGGTCTTGCTGTTCAGCCGGATCGCGGAGATGAGTTTCTCCTCCGCGATCAGCCTGCCGACCGCAGCCCGCGACAGGCCGCACCCCTCGGCGATCAGCCGTACCGGCCGGACCGGAATCCGTGCCGCGAAGCGGACCGATACGTCGATCACCTCGCGGTCCGGATCGACCAGGTCGCCCGTGTCGAGGCGCCAGGCCCCCGTCCAGTCGAGGGCGACGCGGTTACGGCGCCGTAGGGCCGGGTCCTGGAGCAACTCGGCGGCGAGAGCCGGATCGTTGTCGTGCATCCGGTCCAGCAGTTCGGGCCGGATGGAGCGCACGTGCGCCCGTTCCAGGACCGTGAGCTTGGTGGTCTCCCCGCACACCGTGCAGAGCGCGAGGAGCCACGCGTCGAGGAGCTTGTGGTTGGCGTTGACGCGGAACTTGCCGTTCGCGCGGAAGGTCCCGGACGCGCACGTGTGGCAGCGGCGGAGGACGAGTGGAAGGCAAGTGGGCATGACGACCCAGTTGTTGAGCACAGGGGTACACCGGTTTCAGTGTGAGAAGTCCGCAGCAGGAATCAGCACGGCGCACAGGTGCGACGCGCGACAGATCAGCTCGTGGGAAGTCTCAAACGGTGTACAACGGAACGCCCTTGCCTGGACGACGGGGACCGGCAGCACGGTAGCGGCGGGCGGGGGCGTCAATCCACCGGTTTTCCGTGCCTCGCCGTGGGGCCGCCCTTACCCGGGAGGTAATCGCGGTGGCGGCCGGTGCGGGTCAGGATGGCGGTCGCCGCTCCGACCGGGGCGCGTCCCGAACCGGAGGTTCAGCCATGGCAGTTACCGCGTCCGCGCCCACCACCACCCGCGCCGCCGTGGAGGAGCTGCTGCGCCGGATCGGCGCGGGGGACCCGGAGCGCATCGCGGAGCTGTACGCCGAGCGCGGTGACTGGAAGCTGGACTGGCCGGAGGCCGAGCACGGACGGGCCGCCACCCCGTGGATCCGGCACCGCTCCACCCGCGCCGACGCCGCCGCGCACTACCGCGAGCTGGGCGAGCACCACGTGCCCGGCTCTGCGGCCACCGAGATCGAGCGCATCCTCGTGGACGGCGACGACGCGGTCGTGTTCGGGGAGATCCGGCAGACGGCCCGGTCCACCGGACGGGCCTACCGGGCACGGTTCGCCCTGCACCTCACGTTCGCGGACGGTCTGGTCACCCGGCACCACGTCTACGAGGACAGCCTCGCGGTGGCCAGGGCTTTCGAGGCGGCGGAGCCGAGCGCCGACGGCGACCGGCGGGAGTGAGGGGATATCCCCCCTGCCGATCCGCCTGCCTGCCCGATGTCGCCCCGGCGGGCCGTGCGCGATCGTCGGTTCCGTGACGCAGTACGCGTACGAGGAAAGGGGAGACTGTGCGACTTCGGAGTTCCAAGGCCGCGACGGCACTCGTGGCGCTGGCCCTCACCGGCGGTGCGATCGCACCGGCTGCGGCGGCGCGGCCGGTGTCGGCCGACGGCACGTGGCGGGTGAAGGGTTACGGGACGGTCCTGCGCATCGCGGACGGGCGGTTGCGGGAGTACCAGACGACCTCGGTGAGCTGCCTGGAGGGTGAGTCCGCGGCGCAGACGGGGCCCGGCGTGTTCAGGGCCGACGACGGGACGATCCTCACCGTGCGCCCCGACACCGGCTCGCTGGAGCTGTCCGGCTCTGTGGGGCGCAGGGAGCTGCGGCGGATCGAGCGGCTGCCGCAGGAGTGCGAGCGCCCCACCGCCACGGACCCGGTGACGACGTTCGACGTGTTCTGGCAGTCCTTCGAGGAGAACTACCCCTTCTTCGGCGCCAAGGGCGTCGACTGGCACGCCGTGCGGGACGCGTACCGCCCGAAGGTGCACGCGACCACCACCCGCGACGAACTGTTCGCGCTCTTCAGCGACATGGTGAAGCCGCTGTACGACGCCCATGTGGCCGTCTTCGACGGGGACCGCTACTTCGCCGGGAACCGGCCGGGAACGGCGGTGCCCGGTCCGGAGCTGGACACCAGGATCAAGAACCACATCGTGGCCCGCGACCTCAGGGGCAAGAAGCCCGGGGAGTTCGCGAACGGGCGGATCAGCTACGCGGATCTGCCGGACGGGCTGGGCTATCTGCGGATCTCCGGATTCGCCGGGTACGACACGGAGGACCCCGGCTACGCCGCGCAGCTGGACCGGCTCGACGAGGCGCTGGACAGCGTCCTCACCACCGGGCGCACGGCGTCGCTCCAGGGGCTGGTCATCGACGTACGGATCAACGGCGGCGGCTCGGACGCGCTCGGCGTGCACATCGCGGAGCGGCTGACGGACACCCCGTACGTCGCCTACCGCAAGCGCACCCAGTACACCCGGCCCCGGCCCGTCCCCGTACAGCCCGCGAAGGGCAGGCCCCGCTACACCGGCCCCGTCGCCGTACTGACCTCCGGGACGACGTACAGCGCGGGTGAGACGTTCACGCAGGCGCTCATCGACCGGCCCGGCAGGACGGTCAGGATCGGGGAGCCCACCCAGGGCGTCTTCTCGGACACGATGGACCGGGTGCTGCCGAACGGCATGGCGCTGTGGCTGCCGAACGAGGAGTTCCTGACCCGCTCGGGCCGGACCTTCGACGGGACGGGCATCCCGCCGCACATCCGGACGCCGGTCTTCACCGAGGAGGAGTTCGCGAAGGGCCGCGACTCGGCCTTCGACGCGGCGGTGGCGGCTCTGCGGCGTTGAGGCTCTTCCGCGGCGGGGCGGGCCGGGCGGGCCCGGCCCGGTGACGCCGCTCCGCGGGTCACCGGCCGCTCCGGCTGACCCGCACCACCAGCACCGCCACGTCGTCGCGCTGGGGGACCTCCGCGAGCCCTTCGGAGAGGGCTTCCAGGAGCAGCGGCAAGGGCTTGTCGCAGTGCCGGGCGAGTACGGACGCGGTGTACGCGGTTCCGGTGTCGATGTCCTCGTCGCGGCGTTCGACCAGTCCGTCGGTGTACAGGAGGAGCACGCTGCCCGGCGGGAGGTCGCGGCCGTGGTCGTGGCGGGGCGGGTCGTCCGATGTGCCGAGGAGGAGCAGGTCGTGGGCGTCCAGGGACGAGACGCCGCCCTCCGGGGTGTGCAGCAGCGGCGGGGGGTGCCCGGCGTTGGACCAGGTCAGCCGCCACCGGCCGTCGTCGAGGTCGAGACGGGCGTGGACCGCTGTGGCCCCCAGGCCCAGCGGCAGGGTGTCGATGGCCTTGTCGATCGCGTGCAGGGCCGCGGCGGGCGAGTGGGCCGGGTCGTCGAGGCTCGCCTGGCGGAGCATGCTGCGGATCTGGCCCATCACGGTGGCCGCCTGGACGTCGTGTCCGATGACGTCGCCGATGGAGAGCATGAGGGCGGGCCGGGTGGCGGGCGGGGCCGGGGGCAGCGGGTAGGCGTCGTACCAGTCGCCGCCCACCATGTCCTGGTCGGCGGCGGGCAGGTACAGGGCCGCCATGTCCAGCCCCGGCACGTCCGGCAGCTCGGTCAGCATCGCGGCCTGGAGCTGCTCCGCGGTGCTGAGCCGGTTGGCCACGAAGCGGGTGCGCTCCACCGCCTGGCTCACGTACCCCGCCACCGTGCTGAGGACGGCCTCCTCGGTCGGTGCCAGGATGTGAGGGCGGGGCCAGCACCACGTCAGGACGCCGAGCCGGTTGGGCAGCGGGACGCACAGGACGGACTCCAGGCCCAGCGAGTCGTACCCGGCGACGGCCTCGGGCCCGAAGCCGCTCAGGAGCGCCGGGCGGTCCGGTACGAAGACGGTGCGCTGCTCGCGCATGGCCAGGGCGCTGGGGAAGTCCGCCTCCCGCTCCAGCCGGTCGATGGCGCTCTCCACGGGCCGGACGTCGTCCGGGTCGATCACGCGCCACAGCTGCCCGCCGTCCGCCAGCAGCAGGCCGACGTACGTGGGCTCCGCGGGGCCCTGGAACAGGTGGCGCAGGCGCCGGGTGAGATCCGTCAGGTCGTGGGCGTGGGCGAGCTCGATGGCGGCGCGCAGCAGGAGGCCGGCGTGGTCGCGGTCCCGCTGGATCAGCTCAGAGGCGATCCTCAGCCGCAGCTCCATCGAGCAGGCGGCGGTCAGGTCCTCCAGATCGCGCAGCTCGTCCGCCGTCCACGTCCGGGGCTGGTGGTCGATGGCGCAGAGCGACCCGAGGACGTGTCCGTCGGCATCGGTGAGCGGCATCCCGGCGTAGGCGATCACCTGGAGGTCGGGGATGGCGAGGCTGGCGCAGGTGCGGGGGTGCAGACGGGCGTCGCTGAGGACCAGCGGCTTCCCGTCCGCGACGACGTGCTGGCAGAAGGAGTGCGTCAGGGGGGTCTCGCGCCGGTCCGCCCAGAAGCCCGACATCCCGACCATGCCGGGGAACACCTGCCGGTCGGACTCCAGCAGCGAGACCAGGGAGACCGGGACGCGCAGGAGGCGGGTGACCAGCCGCGCGAAGCGGTCCATGCCGGGATCGGCCGCCGCGGTCAGCCCCGCCAGCCGCAGCGCCTCAAGCCTTCCGGGGTCCTTCACCTCGGGGCCTCCGTCGGCGTGGGGAGTAAGGACGTGAGACCAACAGAGCGCATTGTCTGAATATAGGAGGAAAATCCAGTAATGTCCTGGTCGGGTGGATGTGCGGTTAGGGCCTGTTCGACGCATCAGGGCCGGATAGGACGCCGCGCCCCCGGCCATGATCCGCCGGACAGGCACTAACCGCGTCGGGCCTCGGTGTCGCCGTTGACGGTGCGCAGGGTCAGCCGGTGTTTGTGGTCCGAGGCGTCGGACGGGACATTCGTGGTCGAGCGGCCGTTCACGGTCTGCGCGTCGGTCGCGTACGCGGGTGCGTCGGCCGGCAGTGTCACGCGCACGGAGCCGTTGCGGGTCACGCCGTCGAGCGTGTCGGGCGAGGTGGCGCACCCCAGATCGACGTCGCCGTTGACCGTCTCCGCCTCGATACCGGCCCCCTTGAGACTGTTCGCGCGGACGGACCCGTTACGCGTCACGAGGTGCTGGCGGGCGCTCTTCGTGCCCGCGTCCTGCACGGTGACGTCTCCGTTGACGGTGCTCAGGCTCAGCCCGCCCCGCACATCGCTCACATCGATGCCGGCGTTGCGCGCCCGCACCGTGAGTGTGACGCCGCTCGGTACGCGTACGAGCGGCATGCCGCCGCAGTTCGCCTTCGCCCGGTCGTCGCCGTCGTCGCAGGGCAGGTCGAGGGTGTACGTACCCCTGTCCCCGTCCCCATGGGCGAGGACCGCCGTGTCCACCGTCAGGTGGTCGTCGTCCGTCCCGACGACCCGGACGCCGCCCTGGGTGGTGATGACGAGTCGGCTCCCCTGCGTGAGGGAGGTGGTCCGGAATCCTCCGGTGGAGGAGGTGTGCGCCGCCCCGGGCAGCGCCTGGTCCGGTCCGTCGTGCCCGCAGGCCGTCAGCACCAGCAGCGGAACCAGCGCGCACCCGGCCCGGACGGTGCGGCCCTTCGCTTCGTTCCACGATGAGGTCATGGGACGCGTATGCCCCGGGAACGGGGGTTCATCTGGGGTGCGGGAGCCCTGCGGGGTGCGTCCGTCAGGACGGACCCCGTGCGGGGCCCGTCCGTACGAGCAGCCCGGCGACCGGCACCGCCGGGGGCCGAGCACGGCGCACAGGTGTGACGTGCGACAGATCAGCTCGTGGGAGGTCTCAAACGGTGTACAACGGAACGCCCTTGCCTGGACGACGGGGATCGGCAGCACGGTAGCGGCGGGGCCGGAGGCCGAGCACGGCCGGGCGTCCACCCCGTGGATCCGCCACCGCTCCACCGGACACGCCTACGGGCGCGGTTCGCCCTGCACGGGCTGATCCGAACGGAAGACCCCGGTCTCCCCCGGTCGGCGGGCTCTCAGGAAGGCCCGGCCCCCACGCAGAACTCGTTGCCCTCCGGATCCGCCATCACGACGTGATGACCGTCGAACACCTCCAGGGCGGTGCCGCCCGCCCGCACCAGGCGTTCGGACTCCGCCCTGATCCGGGCCCAGCGCTCGTCGGGCGTGCCGTGTCCCGGCACCCGGACGTCCATGTGGAGCCGGTTCTTCGCGGTCTTGGGCTCGGGGACCTTGAGTACGGCCAGGCGGGGGCCGTTGCCGTCGGGATCGCAGAGCCACGCGCCGTCGTCCACGGAGTCGTCCTCCGGCAGGTCGAAGGACGCGTGCCACTCCTCGCGGGTGCGGAAGGGGGCGGGCGGTGGCTCGTCGACGTAACCGAGAGCCGTCCTCCAGAAGGCCGCGAGCAGCTGCGCGTCCGCGGCGTCCAGGGTCAGATCGATGGTGGTTGCCATGGGGCGACCGTACTGCGAGGCTCTGACAGCCGACCCGCTCCGAGCCGGCCGCCGCCCCTCCCGAAACGGGGGACTGCGCCTCGGAGTTCCGGGAAGGCACCGGGTGCCGACAACGCTTCACCAGCTGGAGAACGATCTTGACGAACGACGAACACGACCGGCCCGACGCGCACCCCGAGGCCCCGTGGTGGTGGGGCATCGGCCCGGTCGGGGCCGTCCTCCTCATCGTCGTCGGGATCGTCGGGACGCTGTGGGTGTTCGTGTGGTCCGACGCGATGGACGACACGACGGCCGGCTACCAGGCGGTCAAGGTCGTCGCCATCGGGCTGGTGCTGCTCGGCGCGGCCGTCCTGGAACGCTTCCGCAGCCGCCGCCCGCGTGCGGCCGAGGCGGAGGACGGGCGGGACGGCTAATACGGTGAGGAAACGGAGAAGGGGCCCTGCGGACTGCCGCAGGGCCCCTCATCCGTGACGTCGGGCAGAACCCGGCAGGGCTACTTCTTGAAGCCGTAGTCCATGAGCTTCTTCGCGTCCGCGGTCCGGGTGGACTCGGACGTGGCCGTCAGGACCGTACCGATGACGGTCTTGCCCTTGCGGGTCGCGGCGAAGACCAGGCAGTACTTGGCCGACGGACCGGAGCCCGTCTTCACACCGATCGCGCCGCTGTACGTACCCAGCAGCTTGTTGGTGTTGGTCCACGACATGTAGCGGTAGCCACCGCTCTTCGTCGTGACCTTCTGCTTCGTCGACTTGGTCTTGACGACGCTGCGGAAGGTGGAGTACTTCATCGCGCTGCTCGCGATCTTCGTGAGGTCCTTCGGGGTCGAGTAGTTGGACCCGTTCCCTATGCCGTCGAAGGAGTCGAAGTGCGTGTTCTTCAGGCCGAGGGTCTTGGCCGTGCTGTTCATCTTGCCGATGAACGACTTCACCCGGGCGGCGCGCGTGGAGCCCGAGCCGAACTTGTCGGCCAGGGCGTACGCGGCGTCGCAGCCGGACGGCAGCATCAGCCCGTACAGCAGCTGACGGACCGTGACCTTGTCGCCCACGATGAGGCGGGCAGAGGACGCGCCCTTGGAGACGATGTAGTCGCTGTACGCCTTCTGGATCGTGACCTTGGAGTCCAGGTTGAGGCCCTTCGTGGCCAGCACCACCCGGGCGGTCATGATCTTCGTCGTGGAGCCGGTGGAGCGGCGGGTGTCCGCGGCCTTGCTGAACAGGGACTTCCCGGTGCCGTTGTTCATCACGTAGCCGCCCTTGGCGACGATCGTCGGCGGCTTCGGTGCGGCGGCGGCCTGGGCCTGGGAGGCGAACGCGCCTCCCGCGATGACGGCACCTGCGGTGAGGGCGACCGTGGCGGTGGCCGATACGCGCCTTATGCCCTTGATCTCGATATTCAAGTCGAACACTCCAAATGCCCCTGGTATGCGCGCACATGAGACTGCCGCGCGCTGGATGAGACGTATGGGACGGATCAATGGTTGTAGGGAGTAGGGGGTGAATTTTCCGGCCCGGACCCGTTCGCGGCGCGGGGCCGGCTGTCGCTCGGCGGGTGGTGCGGGCCGGTGCCGCGCCCGGCGGTCCGGGGTCACGCCGTCTCCTGCTCCCGGCGGCGGAGTCCCGCCGTCACCCGGTCGAGCCGCCCCAGCGCCTTGCGGCTGAGCAGTGGCTGGCAGAGCTGCAGCGCGGCGAGCGCCAGCATCGTGACGCCCCAGAGGGGGGAACCGTCCAGGAACTGGAACACCGCACTCAGTACGAACACCGCCGCGACGGCCCGGAACACCCAGCGGTGCCGGTTCGGCCGCTCCAGGGTCTCGCGCTGCACGGCCACCAGCCGCCCCATCTCCGCGCGTTCCCGTGGGTCGTCGGGGATGTCCACGTGCCGGATGTGCCGCAGGAGCGGGCGCAGGCTCTTGCGCGGTATCCCGGCCTGTCGCGCTGTCGACCGGCCGGAAAGCGCCCCCGCCGTCGCGCTGACACCGACGACCAGGACGATCAGGATTCCCACGACCAGGCCGGGCCGGTTCTCCCAGCCCAGTCCGGCGACCGCTCCGGCCAGGCCCCCCGTCACGCCGATCGCGACGGCGTACACCGCTCCGGCGAGCACCGGGCGGTCCCGTAAGTGCCGGTCACGGGAAACGGTGCCTGTGCCTGTGCCCGTACCCGTACCCGTACCCGTGTCTGTGTCCGTTCCGGTCTCGGCCATGGTCGCCACCCCTGGGGCCTGTGGGGCGCTCTCTCCGCACCCCCGAGCCCTCCGTGTACCCACGTTCGCCGGGCGTGCACCGGGGTGTGCCCCGGCGCGGTCCAGTATCCGGACGCGCCGTTGTCCGCATCCATGTTGTATCTATGCTGTGCGCATGCCTGCCCCAGCCTCCTCGCCCGTCCGCCCGCCCGTGAAGCGTCCCCCTGCCGCCGAGCGCGTCTACACCCACATCAAGGAAGCGGTCCTGGACCGCCGTTACGAGGGCGGGACGCTCCTCACCGAGGGCGATCTCGCGGACGCCGTCGGGGTCTCCCGGACGCCCGTGCGCGAGGCGCTGCTGCGCCTTGAGGTGGAGGGGCTGATCAAGCTCTACCCGAAGAAGGGCGCCCTGGTGCTCGCCGTCTCCGCGCAGGAGATCGCGGACGTCGTGGAGACCCGGCTGCTGGTCGAGGAGTTCGCCGTGCGCCGGGCCGTGCCCGCCTCCGCGAAGCTGATCGCCCGGCTGGAGGAACTCCTCGACGAGCAGCGGCAGATGTCGGAGGCGGGTGATCTGGCGGCCGTCTCCGTGAAGGACCGCTGCTTCCACGCCGAGATCGTCCGGCACGCCGGCAACGAGATCCTGTCCCGCCTCTACGACCAGCTCCGCGACCGTCAGCTGCGGATGGGCGTCGCCGTCATGGAGGCCCACCCCGGCAGGATCGCCGCCAACATCACCGAGCACGGTGAGCTGCTGGAGGCGATCAGGTCCGGCGACGCGGACGGTGCCGCGCACGTCGTGCGCCGTCATGTGAGCCGGGTCAAGGTGCTGGTCAGGGGGGAGGACCGGTGAGCTCCGCCGCCTACCCCACCCTCTCCCTGCCCGGTGATCCGCCCGGCGGCCGGCGTGCCGCCCGGGTCTGGGGCATCGGCGTCGCCGTCTACTTCGTCGCCATCATCTTCCGCACCAGCCTGGGCGTCGCCGGACTCGACGCCGCCGACCGGTTCCACGTCAACGCCTCCGCGCTCTCCACCTTCTCCATCCTCCAGCTGCTCGTCTACGCGGGCATGCAGATACCCGTCGGCCTGATGGTGGACCGGCTGGGCACCAAGAAGGTCCTCGCCATCGGCGCCGTCCTGTTCACCCTCGGACAGCTCGGCTTCGCGCTCTCCCCGTCGTACGGTGCCGCGCTGGCCTCCCGCGCCCTGCTCGGCTGCGGCGACGCGATGACGTTCATCAGCGTGCTGCGGCTGGGGACGCGCTGGTTCCCGGCCCGGCGCGGCCCGATGATCGCCCAGGTCGCCGCCCTCTTCGGGATGGCCGGCAACCTCGTCTCGACGCTGGTGATCGCCCGCTCGCTGCACGGCTTCGGCTGGACCACCACCTTCGTCGGCAGCTCACTGGCCGGGGTCGTGGTGCTGGTCCTGCTGCTGCTCTTCCTGAAGGACCACCCCGAGGGCCACGAACCGCCGCCCGCGGAGCACGCCGGAGCGGCGTACGTGCGCAAGCAGATCGCCGCCGCCTGGCGGGAGCCCGGCACCCGGCTCGGGATGTGGGTGCACTTCACCACGCAGTTCCCCGCCATGGTGTTCCTGCTGCTGTGGGGCATGCCGTTCCTGGTCGAGGCGCAGGGGCTGAGCCGGGGGACGGCGGGGGAGCTGCTCACCCTGGTGGTGCTCTCCAACATGGCCGTCGGCCTGGTCTACGGCCAGATCATCGCCCGGCACCACGCGGCCCGGCTCCCGCTCGCGCTGGGCACGGTCGCGGCGACGGCGCTCCTGTGGGCCTCGGCCATCCTGTACCCCGGCGACCACGCGCCGATGTGGCTGCTGATCACGCTGTGCGTGGTGCTCGGCGCCTGTGGGCCCGCGTCGATGATCGGCTTCGACTTCGCCCGCCCGGCCAACCCGCCGGAGCGCCAGGGCACCGCGTCGGGGATCGTCAACATGGGCGGCTTCATCGCGTCGATGACCACGCTGTTCGCGGTCGGCGTGCTGCTGGACGCGACCGGTGACAACTACCGCGTCGCGTTCGCCTCGGTCTTCGTCCTGGAGGCCCTCGGCATCACGCAGATCCTGCGGCTACGGCTCAGGGCCGCGCACCGGGAGCGCGAGCACCACGTGATCAGCCGCGTGGAGGCCGTGCACGTACCCGCGTGACCGCGAGAACGACGGCGGCGCGCCCGTCCCCCCGTGGGGATGGGCGCGCCGATTGCCGTGACTACGGGGTGACCGCGAAGTTCCGCAGGATGGCGGCGGCCAGCTCCTGATCGCCCTCGGTCTTGATGCCGTCCGCGACCGCGCTCGCCCGCACCCGGCCGCAGGCCAGCCGTACGTACGTCTCCCAGTCCATCGCCAGCGTCACCGCGGGACCCAGCGACGGCGCACCGTCCACGGAGCCGCGGCCCTCCGCGTCGACCCGGACCGTCCGCAGGAACTCCACCGGACCGTGCACATCCAGCACCACGGCCGAGTTGGGCGGTGCGCCCGCGTCCTTGGCGACCACCTTCGGCAGCGCCGCCAGCAGCGTGTCCCGGACGATCACGGCCCCGGGGGAGTCCAGGTTGCCGGGCTTCCCCAGCGTCGTCCGCAGATCCTGCTCGTGCACCCAGACGTCGAAGGCGCGCATCCGCAGCGCCAGTTCGAGGGTCTGCTCGGCGCCGAGCGGCGCGCGTGTCATGGTCTCCGGGTCACGCGTCTCGTTGCGCAGCTGACGGGACCGCCGGATGATCGTGTACTCCAGCTCGGAGGTCATCTCCGGCGCGGTGTGGTGGCGCCGCACATCGACCTGCATCTCCATGTAGCGGGCGAAGTCGCTCTGCACATGGTAGAGATCGCGCGGCAGGGTGTGGATGGGGCGCGGGTCACCGAGCTGCTCACACTCCATGCCGATGATGTGCGACACGATGTCGCGCACCGACCAGTTGGGGCATGGAGTACGGCCGTTCCACTCCCCCTCGGTGAGCGGGCTCACCAGCTCGGCTATCGACTCGATGGAGTGGGTCCAGGCATCGGCGTAGGTCTGGAGGCTGGGATGGACGGTCACGGGACCCCTCGGGCGGTTCTGCGGTGCATGGGCTGGAGAACTTGGGCGCGGACGGCGGGCTGCGGGCTGCGGGCTGCGGTGAGGTTCGGTCGGTCCAAGTTACGCTGCGAGCAGGCACCCCGGCAGTGCTTTCGTGTGACGATCGTAGGCCCGTGTTGACGGCTCATATGCCAGGACGGTGGTAGTGTGCGCGCCTCTCTCATCCAGATCGCAGTAGACCCGGACGAATCCATCGACGCGCGCAGGGAGCGGGCGGCGTCGCTGGTCGCGGCCCAGCGGGGCGCGGATCTGGTGGTCCTGCCCGAACTCTGGCCGGTCGGAGCCTTCGCCTACCCGGCGTTCGAGACCGAGGCCGAACCGCTGCTCGGCCCCACGCACGAGGCGATGTCCAAGGCCGCCGCCGACGCCGGGCTCTGGCTGCACGCCGGCTCCTTCGTCGAGCGGGCCGAGGACGGCACCCTCTACAACACCACGCTCGTCTTCACCCCCGAGGGCGAGCGGGCCGCCGCCTACCGCAAGATCCACCGCTTCGGCTTCGACAAGGGCGAGGCGGTGATGATGGGCGCCGGGGAAGATCTGGTCACGCTCACCCTGCCGCAGACCACGATCGGCCTCGCCACCTGCTACGACCTGCGCTTCCCGGAGATGTTCCGCGGGCTGGTCGACGCGGGCGCCGAGACCCTGGTCGTCGCGGCGGGCTGGCCGGAGCGCCGCCGCGCCCACTGGACGCTGCTCGCCCAGGCGCGGGCCGTCGAGAACCAGGCGTACGTGCTGGCCGTCGGCTGCGCCGGTACCCATGCCGGGGTCCCGCAGGCCGGGCACAGCATCGTCGTCGACCCCTGGGGCGAGGTGCTCGCGGAGGCGGGTGCGGACGAAGAGGTGCTGAGCGTGGAGTTCGACCCCTCCCGGGTGGCCGCCACCCGGGAGCAGTTCCCGGCCCTCAAGGACCGTCGACTGGGACTCGCGCCACCGGCCGTCCTCGGGCGGCCGTGAGGACCGGTGGCTGTTTCACGTGAAACAGCCACCGCCCGCCGCTCAGTCCTCGTGGTCCTTCTCCGCGAGCACGATCACGCACACCGCCACCGCGATCAGCAGGCTCGCGTCGGCGTCGTCCCGCACGATGTCGATCCCGTACGTGTCCCGGATGGACAGCCAGCGGCGCGAGATCTGGGCCAGCAGCTCCCCGTCGTAGTCGACCGCGAACTCGCGGTCCAGGATCTTGCCGCTGACGTCCAGCTCGGTGCCGTCCACCAGCGTCACCCGGTAGTGATTGCGCAGCAGCGAGAGGTGCTTCCGCTTGACCTTGGCGAGCTGCTCGCCGTCCCGCTCGATGAGCATCGTGTCCCGCAGGCTCAGCAGCTTCTGCTTGATCTCGACAACGATCCGGCCCTGCGCGTCCTTCAGCTCGAAGGTGTCGCGCACCCGCATGGCCTTGCCGTCGACGAGGAAGACCTTGTGGCCGTCCGTGTCCTCGATCCAGTAGTCGTCACCGATGCTGAACAGTCGCTCACGCACGAGAAGTCTCATGGCACACAGGTTCCCCGAGGTACCTGTGGAATGCGTGGACGCCACGGTGATGTTGACTGTTGACATGGCAACACGTGCGCGCGTCAGGGCCCCCGAACTGGTCGGCAAGGGCGGCTGGCTCAATACAGGCGACCAGCAGTACACCCTCGCTGACCTGCGAGGGCGCATTGTGATCTTGGATTTCTGGACGTTCTGCTGTGTGAACTGCCTGCATGTCCTCGATGAGCTGCGCGAGCTGGAGGAGAAGCACCGCGACACCGTGGTGATCATCGGCGTCCACTCGCCGAAGTTCGTCCACGAGGCGGAGCACCAGGCCGTGGTCGACGCCGTCGAGCGGTACGAGGTGCACCACCCGGTGCTCGACGATCCCGAGCTGGCGACCTGGAAGCAGTACGCCGTACGCGCCTGGCCGACGCTCGTCGTCGTCGACCCCGAGGGCTATGTCGTCGCCCAGCACGCGGGCGAGGGCCACGCCCACGCCATCGAGAAGCTGGTCGAGGAGCTGGAGGCCGAGCACGCCGCGAAGGGCACCCTGCGGCGCGGCGACGGGCCGTACGTGGCGCCCGAGCCGGTGGCCACGCATCTGCGGTTCCCCGGGAAGGCGCTGCTGCTGGACGACGGCGGCTTCCTGGTCTCCGACACCACCCGCCACCGGCTGGTCGAGCTGGACGCGGACGGGGAGACCATCCGGCGCCACTTCGGCACCGGAGAGCGGGGCTTCACCGACGGCGGGCCCGAGGAGGTCCGGTTCAGCGAGCCGCAGGGGCTGACCGTGCTGCCCGACGGGCGGATCGCCGTCGCGGACACGGTGAACCACGCGATCCGCGCGCTCGACCTCACGACCGGTGCGACGACCACCCTCGCGGGCACCGGCCGCCAGTGGTGGCAGGGGGCGCCCACCAGTGGTGCGGGGCGTGAGGTGGACCTCTCCTCGCCGTGGGACGTCGCCTGGTTCGACGGCAGGCTCTGGATCGCCATGGCGGGCGTCCACCAGCTGTGGACGTACGACGCGGAGGACGGCACCGTGCGGGTCGCCGCCGGGACGACGAACGAGGGGCTGGTCGACGGTCCGGGAGCGGAGGCCTGGTTCGCCCAGCCGTCCGGGCTCGCCGCCACCGCGGAGCGGCTCTGGGTCGCGGACTCGGAGACGTCCTCACTGCGCTACGTCGACCTGGAGGGCGCCGTGCACACCGCCGTCGGCACCGGGCTCTTCGACTTCGGCCACCGTGACGGGGCAGCTGACCAGGCGCTGTTCCAGCACCCGCTGGGCGTCACCGCGCTGCCCGACGGATCGGTCGCCGTCTGCGACACGTACAACCACGCCCTGCGCCGCTACGACCCGGCGAGCGGTGAGGTCAGCACGCTCGCCACGGATCTGCGCGAGCCCAGCGACGCCGTGCTGGTGGACGGCGACCTCGTGGTCGTCGAGTCCGCCCGGCACCGGCTGACCCGGCTGCGGCTGCCCGAGGAGGCGGTACGCGTCGCCGACTCGGCGCACCGCACCCAGCGCGCCGCCACCGAGATCGCCCCGGGCACGCTCCGCCTCGACGTCGTCTTCCAGGCGCCCGCCGGGCAGAAGCTGGACACCCGGTACGGGCCCTCGACCCGGCTGCTGGTCTCCTCGACCCCGCCGGAACTGCTGGCCGGGGGCGAGGGAGCGGGCACCGATCTCTTCCGCGATCTGGTCCTCGCGGACGGGATCACCGAGGGCGTCCTGCACGTCTCCGCGATGGCCGCGTCCTGCGACGACGACCCCGCGAACGAGTACCCCGCCTGCCATGTCCACCAACAGGACTGGGGCGTCCCCGTCCGCGTGGTCGCGGAGGGGACGCCCCGGCTGCCGCTCGTGCTCGCGGGGATGGACGAGCAGGGCTGACAGCCGTACCGGGGACGGAAAGAGGTTTCAGGGGCCGGCGGCTCAGAAGTCGTCGGCGCCGTTGCGGAGCTCGTACGTCCAGTAACCGGTCTTGTACTTCGCCGGGTCGACGGCGATGCCGTCGGCACCGGGCGCCCGCACGGCGGCCTGACCGCTGCCGCCCTGGAGCCACACGGCGAACGCCGTCACGGGCTCCACGTCCTCGTCCACGCCGCCGTCGGACAGCTTCACCAGCGCGTACGCCGGTGCGCCCGATTCGAGCACCACGGGGACCAGCGGCTTGCTCTTGGCGACCGACGGGATGTTCTGCTTGTGGCTCTCCAGGAACTGGATCTCCGGGAAGCCCTTCATCTCGCACTTGTGGCCCGAGGTGTTCTTGGCCGTCAGGACGATGTGCGTGTAGGGCGGGCCGTCCTGGGTGGCGGCGCTGATCCTGACGTCCTTGGTGGTGCAGAGCGGGGTGCTCGCGGACCCGGAGGTGCCCTTGGCGGCGGCGCCGGTGCTGCTGCCGCTGCCTCCGGTGCCGGTGCCCTTCGAGGTCACGGAGGCCTTGGCGGCGGTACCGTCCCCCGAGCCGGACGAGGCCACGGAGTCGGAGTCGGAGCCGGTGGTGGCGGACTTCGTGGCGGAGGCCGGTGCGGAGCTGTTCGCCGGGCCCTCCGACCTGGTGCCGGTGCCGCTGTCACCGCCGCCGCAGGCGGTGAGCGCCAGGGCGAGTACGGCGGTGGTCGTGGCGGCCAGGGCGGTGGCGCGGTAGCGGGTCCGGAAGGCAGACATGGTTTTCCCCCGAGTGCGGTGACGTGTGGTGGTGGGACGAGAGCCCGGCGCGGTGGTGAGGCGCCCCGGCCTGCTGACAGACATGAGTCTTCCGGGCGCCGCTCACGTCCCGCTGACGTGCGGCTAACGTCCCGCTGTCGTGGTCCTGCCCCCGCTGCCGCCGGGCTCAGCCGTCGTCGGCGAGCCGCCGTACCGCCCGTTCGTACCGCCGCACGTACTCCGTCCCCGAGGCCACCCGCAGCAGCGCCTCCAGCGCCCGCACCGCGCCCTCGTCGTACCCGGCGCGCTCCGCCTCCGCCGCCGCCAGGTCGAGCAGCCGGACGCCCTCGCCCTCCGTGCCCAGGGCCAGGTGCGCCTCGCCGCTGACGGTCAGCAGGAGGACGCGCCGGGCCGCCTCCTCGTGCTCGGGGCCCAGGTCGAACGCGGTCCGGGCGCAGTCCAGCGCTTCCCGCGGCCGCCCCGCCACCAGCCGCAGCCGGGCCAGGTGCTGGAGGGCGAGCATCTCGGTGTGCGCGTCGCGCTCCTGCCTGGCCAGCGCGACGGCCTGCTCGCAGCCCTCCAGCGCCTCGTCCAGACCGCCCTGCTCCGCCTGGACGACCGCCAGGTTGATCAGCGCCGTCGCCTCGCCCAGCCGGTCCCCGGCCCGCCGCGCCAGACCCGGCGAGGGCTCAAGGAGCGCGGCGGCCTCCGTCGTCCTGCCCTCCTCCGACAGCACCCAGCCCAGCAGGTTGCGCACCCGCGACTCGGCGTACGGGTCGTCCCGCGCGACCGCCGCGTCCAGCGCCAGTCCCAGGGCCGGGGCCCAGCCGTCCCGGACCCGCCACACCACGTGCGGCCACTGGAGCAGGATGATCCGCCAGGCGCGGTCGTCGAGACCGGCACCGCGTGCGGCGGCGGCCGCCAGGGCCAGGTCCTCGCGCTCGGCGGCCAGCCAGCTCATCGCCTCGGCCCGGTCGGTGAAGTCCCGTACGGCAGTCGGCCCGCGGTAGTCCTCCGGCAGGACGAAGCAGGGCTCGCCGCCCGGTTCCGCCGTGTCGGCGGCGGCGAGCGCGGTCGCGATGCAGTGGTCGAGCACGCCGAGCAGGGCGTCGGGGCCGGACCCGGGATCGATCCCCCGGGCGTACAGGCGCACCAGGTCGTGCAGCTCCCAGCGTCCGGGGCTCGTCTCGCCGATCAGGTGGGCGGCGGCGAGCCGCTCCAGCGCCGCCGCCGCGACGACCGGATCGCTGCCGGCCAGCGCGGCGGCGGTGTACCGGTCGAAGTGGTTGCCGGGGTGGTGGCCGAGCCGGGCGAAGTGGTGGACGGCGTCCGGCGGCAGCTGCTGCACGGTCAGCCGCAGCGCCGCGGAGACCCCGGTGTCCTCCACGTCGAGATAGCTGAGCCTGCTGCGCTCGTCGGCCAGCTCGTCGGCCGTCCCGGCGAGCGTCCGGTGCGGGCGGCCCGCCAGCCGGGCCGCCGTGACCCGCAGCGCGAGCGGCAGCCCGCCGCACAGCTCGGCCAGCCGGCGGGCCGCCACCGGTTCCGCGAGCACCCGCTCCTCGCCCAGCACCCCGGCCAGCAGCGCGGTGCCGTCCGGCGGTCCGAGCACGTCCAGCGGTACCGGGCGGGCGGCGTCGGAGGCGACGAGACCGTCCAGCCGGTGCCTGCTGGTGACCAGCGTGACGCAGTCGGTGCCGCCCGGCAGCAACGGCCTGACCTGCGCCGAGTCGCGGGCGTTGTCCAGGACGACGAGCAGGCTGCGCCGGTCGGTCAGCGAGCGGAAGAGCGCGGCGGCGCCCTGGACGGACTCCGGGACCCGGCGGGGCGCGACACCGAGCGCCAGCAGGAACTCCCGCAGCACCTCCAGCGGCGTCGGCTGCCCCGTGTCGCCGAACCCGCGCAGATCGGCGAAGAGCCGCCCGTCCGGGAACGCGGCGGGCGCGCGGCGCGCCCAGTGCAGGGCCAGCGCGGTCTTGCCCACCCCGGCAGGTCCGGTGACCAGGCAGATGGGCGCCTCACCGGCCGCCGCGCGGGAGAGCGCGGCGAGCTCGGCTCCCCGGCCCTGGAAGCCCCGCGGGGCGCGCGGCAGCAGATCGGCGGGGAGCGGCTCGCCACCCCGGACGCCGCCCTGTGCGCCTGGCATCGACGCGCCTGGGGCCGTTGCACCAACAGGAGGCACCCCCACGGCAGACCCCACGGCAGACCCCACGGCAGAGATCCCGGCGGGACCGCCCTTCGCACCACCATCGGGCCCGTCCGGTTCCGGCTGCGGGTCGCCGCGCAGGATGCGGGCGTAGGCGTCCGCCAGCTCGCGGCCGGGGTCGATGCCCAGCTCGTCCGCGAGCAGCCGCCGGGTGCGGTGGAACCAGTCCAGCGCCTCCGACTGGCGCCCGGAACCGTGCAGCGCCGACATCAGGGCCGCGGCGAGGGACTCCCGCATCGGATGGGCCACGGCCTCGTCCCGGAGCACCGCCGCCGCCCGGTGGTGCTCGCCCAGCTCGGCGTAGGCGTGGGCCAGTTGCTCGACCGTCGTGAGCCGGGACTCCTCCAGCGCCTGCGCGGCGGCCTGGAGCGGTGCGCTGGGATACGTACCGGTCAGCGCGGGCCCCTCCCACAGCGACAGGGCCTCCTTCAGCATCAGCACGCTGTCGGCCGGACTGCGCTGCTCCCGGGCCAGCATCAGGAGTTCCTCGAACCGCTGGGAGTCCAGCAGGGTCTCCGGCACCCGCAGCACGTACGCGTCCCCGAGCGTGCTCAGCTCGACCCCGTACGCCTCCGCGTCCGCGCCCGTCAGCAGGGCGCGCAGCCGGGACACATGCCCCTGGATGACCGTACGGGCGTGCAGCGGCGGGGCGTCGTCCCAGAGGGAGCCCGTCAACCGGGCCACGGAAACGGGAGTGTTGGCGCGCAGCAGAAGCGCGGCGAGCAGGCTGCGGCGTTTGGCGGGGCCGAGTGGCAGCGGACCCGTCAGCGTGTCGACGCAGACGGTGCCGAGCAGCCGGAACTCCACGAGCGGCTTCCCTTCCGGGTGTGACGCGCCCGGTGCCGGGTCACGGACAGGCCCCCAGAATATCCGGCACCGCCCGAGGACGGGGAAGGGGTGCGCCCGGTCCGCGGGGCGCACCCGTCCGGGTCACAGGTGGCGTTCGTCCTCGGAAACCACTGTGGTGGTGGGGGGTACGACCATGCGGCGGCGCCGCATGACACTCGCGTAGACGAACACGCCGACGATGCCGACGATCATCATGATCCAGCCGACCATGTCGACGTTGACGCTGTCCATCTTCCAGTCGGTCGCGAAGGCGAGTATCGCCCCCGCACCGATGAGAAGGATGCATCCTCCGAGTCCCATGACTTCCGCCTCCTCGACGCCCGGAAGCTCCGAGCCGTGTACGGAGCGGGTACCCGGCCCGGCAACGACCATGTCCGGGAAGACGGTTGGTGTTTCGCTCAGCCCGCCAGGAACGACGCCAGGGCGGTCGCCAGCAGGTGCGGGTCGTCGGCGCCGCACAGCTCACGGGCGCTGTGCATCGACAGGATGGCGACGCCGATGTCGACGGTCTGGATGCCGTGCCGGGCGGCGGTGATCGGCCCGATCGTGGTGCCGCACGGCATCGAGTTGTTGGAGACGAACGCCTGCCACGGCACGCCCGCCTTCTCGCACGAGGCCGCGAACACCGCCCGGCCGCTGCCGTCGGTCGCGTACCGCATGTTGACGTTGGTCTTGAGGATCGGTCCGCCGTTGACGACCGGGTGGTGCGTCGGGTCGTGCCGCTCGGCGTAGTTGGGGTGGATCGCGTGGCCGGTGTCGGAGGAGAGGCAGACGGTGCCGGCGAAGGCGCGGGCCCGGTCCTCGTACGTACCGCCGCGGGCGAACACCGAGCGCTCCAGGACCGTGCCGAGCAGCGGTCCGTCCGCTCCGGTGTCGGACTGCGAGCCGTTCTCCTCGTGGTCGAAGGCGGCCAGCACCGGGATGTACGGGATCTCCGCGTCGGGCTGTCCGGCGACGGCGGCGAGCGCCGCGACCGCCGCGTGCACCGAGAGCAGGTTGTCCATCCGGGGCCCGGCGACCAGCTCGCGGTCACGGCCCAGGTAGGACGGCGCCTCGACGGGGTGCGGCATCAGGTCCCAGCCGGTGACGTCCTCGGCGTCGACCCCCGCCTCCTCGGCGACGAACCTGATGAGGTCGCCCTCCGCCACGTCGCCCAGGCCCCAGATCGGCTGCATGTGCTTCTGGCGGTCGAGCTTGAGCCCGTCGGGGTTGGCCGACCGGTCCAGGTGCACGGCCAGCTGCGGGACGCGCAGCAGCGGCCGGTCGATGTCGACCAGCCGGTGCGTGCCGTCCCGGAGCGAGATGCGCCCGGCGAGGCCGAGGTCCCGGTCCAGCCAGGTGTTGAGGAGGGTGCCGCCGTAGACCTCCACGGCGACCTGCCGCCAGCCGTGGGCGCCCGTGTCGGGCAGCGGCTTCACGCGCAGGTTCGGTGAGTCGGTGTGCGCGCCCGCGATCCGGAACGGGGTGTGGGCCTCCGCGCCCTCCGGCACGTACCAGGCCACGATCGCGCCGCCGCGCAGGACGTACTTCCCGCCGCTGGACCCGTCCCAGGCCGCCGTCTCCTCGACCTGCCGGAAACCGGCCTTCTCCAGCCGCGACGCGGCGGTCGCCACGGCGTGGTACGGGGAGGGGCTGTCCATCAGGAAGGCCATCAGATCGTCGGTGTGCCCGCGGTCGAAGCGGAGGGAAGAACTCATGTTCTTCACTTTAACCAGGCACGAGCGGGAGCTTTCACCGTTGCCCCCCGGTGACGCACCGCTACCGTCCGGTCACCGCGGCGGACGGCTTCTCGCCGTCCTGCGCCTGCCGGGCCCGGTCCGCGACCATGGCTGCGAGGGCCTTGACCTCCGCGTCGGGCACGGCCGACTTGCCCTGGGTCCCGGTGCTGATGCCCAGCACGAGGGTGCCGACCCGGAGTTGGGTGATGGTGGCGGGGCCGCCCATGGTGCCCGTCCCGGCCCGGTTGGCCTCGCGCTCCGCCCCAGGCTCACCGATCTCGACCGGTTTCGCGCCCACCCCGACCCTGTCCCCGCCGTAGTACGCGCTCAGCGCGTCATAGGCGGCTTCGGCCGACTTCTCGTCCTTGTAGCCGAGGGTCCAGAAGTTCAGCGAGGTCACGTCGGGCTTGCGCACGAAAGAGGAGATGCCCCAGAACGTGATCTCCCCGCAGGTGGCCTGCCGCTTCTTCTTGTCGGGCACCTGGCAGACCGGCGGCGGGTACTCGGCCACCGGCTCCTGCGCCTCCGGCTCCGCCACCGTCCGCCAGCCCGGCAGCGCCTTCGCGTCCGGCAGCACCGACCGCAGCTCCGCCTTGCCCAGCGCCTTCGAGGCGTCGCCCTCGCCGTCCCCGCCACCGCAGCCCGCGAGGAGCAGCGCCACCGCCCCGACCGCCGCGCCCCGTACGTACCACCGTTTGCCCGGACGACTCATGCGCCGACCTCCCCCTCGGAACCGGCTCCGATCATAGGGAAGGCGCGGACGGCCGCTGCTAGAGCGTGTCGATCGCTGTCAGATCGATATCGATGTCGTACGGAACGGAGAGCTTGAGCCGGTCGCGGTGGACGCCGGTCGAGATGTAGGTCTTGTGCATCGCGTCGTACTCGTACGTCCACACCGCGGGCCGGTCGTGCTCGCCGCTCATCTCGACCCGCCAGAAGTGCGGGATGCCCGCTGCCGCGTACTTGTGCGGTTTGGCGTCACGGTCGCGGTCCTCGGAGTCGGGCGAGACGACTTCGACGGCGAGCAGGACGTCAGCGGCCTCGTATCGGGTCTGGCGACGGCCTGTGATGGCCTCGGCCTTGACCAGAACAACGTCCGGCTCCGGAACGGTCCTTTTGCTGAGGACGACCGCCATCTCTCGGCGTACACGCAAGTCTTCTGGAATGTGCACTCGCAGACCGTTGACCAGCAGGTCCATCACCAGCGTGTGAAAATCTCGCTGCGGACTCACGAAAACCAGGCTCCCGTCGATCAGCTCTGTGTGCGGCGGGAGGTCAAGCGTGAAGAATTCGTCCACGGTGTAGCCGTTCTCCGGCGGGACCGGCCACGTGGAATCGTCGCGTCGCAGCTGCGACGCTTCGGGCAGTGCCTCGGCAGTCATGGTTCCTCCCATGAACGGGATTCTCGGACCTTTACTCAGCGTACCCAGCCCATACGACAGCACCGCCACCCGAAAGCGTGTCCGGGTGACGGTGCGTGTTGACGATCTTGAGTGGTGAAGCCTAGAACGCGGCCTCGTCCAGCTCCATCAGAGAGTTGTCGACGGCCTCGGCGAGCGCGCGCTCGGCGCCGACGCCGGGCAGGACGTTCGCGGCGAAGAACTTCGCGGCGGCGATCTTGCCCTGGTAGAAGGCGACGTCCTTCGCGGCGGCGCTCGGCAGCTTCTCGGCGGCCACGGCCGCGCCCTTGAGCAGCAGGTAGCCGACGACGACATCGCCGGAGGCCAGCAGCAGGCGGGTGGTGTTCAGGCCCACCTTGTAGATGTTCTTCACGTCCTCGCCGGTCGCGGTGAGGTCGGTGATCATCGTGCCGACGATCGCCTCCAGGTCCACGGCGGCCTTGGCGAGGTGGTCCAGCGAACCGGCCAGCTCCTCGTTGCCCTGGGCGTCCGCGAGGAACTTCTTGATCTCCTCGGAGAGCGCGTTGAGCGAGGCGCCCTGGTCGCGGACGATCTTCCGGAAGAAGAAGTCCTGGCCCTGGATGGCCGTCGTGCCCTCGTACAGCGTGTCGATCTTGGCGTCACGGATGTACTGCTCGATCGGGTACTCCTGGAGGTATCCGGAGCCGCCGAAGGTCTGGAGCGACTGTGCCAGCTGCTCGTACGACTTCTCCGAGCCGTAGCCCTTCACGATCGGGAGGAGCAGGTCGTTGAGGCCGTGCAGCGCCTTCGCGTCCTCGCCGGCGGACTCCTTCTCCTGGATCGCGTCCTGGACGGAGGCGGTGTACAGGACGAGGGAGCGCATGCCCTCCGCGTACGCCTTCTGCGTCATGAGCGAGCGGCGCACGTCGGGGTGGTGCGTGATGGTGACCTTGGGGGCCGTCTTGTCCATGAACTGCGACAGGTCGGTGCCCTGGACGCGCTCCTTGGCGTACTCCAGCGCGTTGAGGTAACCGGTCGAGAGCGCCGCGATGGCCTTCGTGCCGACCATCATGCGGGCGAACTCGATGATGCGGAACATCTGGCGGATGCCGTCGTGCTTGTCACCGATCAGCCAGCCCTTGGCGGGGTGCTGGTCGCCGAACGTCATCTCGCAGGTGTTGGACGCCTTGAGGCCCATCTTGTGCTCGACGTTCGTCGCGTACACGCCGTTGCGCTCGGCCAGCTCGCCGGTGGTCCAGTCGAAGTGGAACTTCGGGACCATGAAGAGTGAGAGGCCCTTGGTGCCCGGTCCGGCGCCCTCGGGGCGGGCCAGCACGTAGTGAATGATGTTCTCGGACATGTCGTGCTCGCCCGAGGTGATGAAGCGCTTCACACCCTCGATGTGCCAGGAGCCGTCCTCCTGCTCGACGGCCTTCGTGCGGCCGGCGCCGACGTCGGAGCCGGCGTCCGGCTCGGTCAGCACCATCGTCGAGCCCCACTGCTTCTCGACGGCGATCTCGGCGATCTTCTTCTGCGCGTCGTTGCCCTCGTCGAAGAGGATGCCCGCGAAGGCCGGACCGGAGGAGTACATCCACACGGCCGGGTTGGCGCCGAGCAGCAGCTCCGCGTAACCCCAGATCAGGGAGCGCGGGGAGGTGGTGCCGCCGATCTCCTCGGGAAGGCCCAGGCGCCAGTACTCGGAGTCCATGAACGCCTGGTACGACTTCTTGAAGGTGTCCGGGACCGGTGCGGTGTTGGTCTCCGGGTCGAAGACCGGCGGGTTGCGGTCGGCGTCGGCGTAGGAGTCGGCGAGCTCGTTCTCCGCGAGGCGGGTGACCTCGTCGAGGATGCTCTTCGCGGTCTCGACGTCCATCTCCGCGAACGGTCCGGCGCCGTACACCTTGTCGCGCCCGAGGACCTCGAAGAGGTTGAACTCGATGTCGCGGAGATTCGACTTGTAGTGCCCCATGGGAAGGCTCCGTAATCAATAGCAGTGGCGCGCAGCGCCCCGAGGAGGGGTGGCCCGGACTCGCGGGTGAGGTCGTTCTCAGCTGACCCCCTACGATGATGCTACCCGTCAGTAATAAGACGCAACCCCTCAAGGTGGAGATGTGTCCGATTACTCTTTGCCCCATGTACGGCTACGACCAGAATCAGGGCGCACAGCAGCCGATGGGTGGCGGCTACGGCGAGCAGCCGCTGTATCCCGAACCCTCGCCGCCCTCGCTGGGCGACGCGGTACGGGCCTTCACGACCGGCTCGCTGGCCGCGGAGGACTTCCAGCAGATCTTCGCGACGTCGAAGGTCTACTGCCCGCGCGGTGACAACCCGGGCTTCCTCGCGCTGCACAACACCCAGCAGCCCGTCATCCCGATGTTCACCACGCTCAAGGAGCTGCGGCTCTACGCGGGCAAGGAGTCCAAGTACTTCGTGATCACGGGTGCCGAGGTCATCGACCTGCTGCCCACCGGCTACGGCTTCGTCCTGGACATGGAGGGCGAGCACCGCATGGTCTTCGACGCCAAGGCGGTGGAGCAGATGGTCGACTTCGCGATGCGCCGCATGTACGGCTGAGAGAGCCGTACGTTTCCCGCAGGGCTCACCGCTCCTGTGCGGCGGGCAGGCCGCGGGCGCGCAGCACCCGGCGCTGGACCGGTCCGAAGACGCCCGTCTCGACGACCACCCCGACGGCCAGGATCACCAGGGCGGCGGCCAGCACCGGGCCCAGGCGTCCGCTGCGCCGCCCGGCGTCGAGCACCTGGCCGAGCCCCGGCAGGGGGGTGGACGCCATGAGCTCCGCCGTCATCAGGGCCCGCCAGCCGAACGCCCAGCCCTGCCGGAGCGCGGCCACCACACCGGGCAGGGCGGCCGGGAGCAGGACGTGGCGCACCCCGGCCGCTCCCGTCGCCCCCATCGTCCGGCCCGCCCGCACCAGGAGCGGCGGCACCTGGTCCAGCGCGGTGAGGACCCCGGTCGCCACCGAGGGAACGGCGCCGAGGAGCACCACCAGGTACACGGCGGCCTGCGAGGTGCCGAGGCAGATCACGGCGATGGGCACCAGGACCGCCGCCGGCAGTGACTGGAAGGCACTCAGCGTCGGCGCGAGGGGCACCCGCACGAACCCGGACCGGTGCAGCAGCAGACCGAGGGGCACCCCCACCGCCGCGGACGCCGCGAACCCCGCCAGGCAGCGGCCCAGGCTGTGCAGCAGTCCGGGGCCGAGCGTCCCCGCGGACCAGGCGGCGGACAGATCGCGCAGGACCGTCGCCGGTGCGGGCAGCACCGGCGACAGGCCGAGCAGGTGAACCAGCTGCCACACACCCACCACCAGCAGGACGGCGGAGCAGCCCGGTCCGGTGCGGGCCGCGAGGCGCCTCAGCCGCGCTCCGGCGCGGGCTCGGCGGGCACCTGTGGGGACGTCTGTGGGGACGCCTCTGCGGAAGCCCCCGCCGGACAGCGCGCCTGCCGGGCGGGCCGGGCTCTCAACAGCGTGCACGTCGGTCGGCCTCCTCGCCGAGTCGGGCCGTGATCTCGTCGACGAGACGGGCCGCGTCCGGGGCGTCGTCGCCCCGCGCGGAGCGGGGCCCGACGGACCACTCGGCCACCACCCGGCCGGGGTCCGGCGCCATCAGGACCACGCGGTCCCCCAGCGCCACGGCCTCCCTCACGTCGTGGGTCACGAAGAGCACCGTCGCCCCCTGTTCCGCGCAGACCCGGACGAGCTCGCCGTGCAGCGTCCCGCGGGTCACGGTGTCGAGCGCCGCGAACGGCTCGTCCATGAGCAGGACGTCCGCGCCCTGCGCCAGGGCACGGGCCAGAGCTACCCGCTGGCGCATGCCGCCGGACAGCTCGTGCACCCGCTGCCCGTAGCTCCCGGGGAGCCCCACCAGGGCGAGGAGCCGCCGGGCCCGGTCGCGGCGGAGGGCCGCCGGGGAGACGCCCGCGAGACGGAGCGCCAGTTCGATGTTCCGGCCCGCCGTGAGCCACGGGAAGAGGGCGTGGTCCTGGAACATCACGGCGGGGCGTCCGCCCGTGACGGAGATCCTTCCCGCGCTCGCCGTCTCCAGCCCGGCGACCAGGTGGAGCAGGGTCGACTTGCCCGAACCGGAGGCACCGACGACGCACACGAACTCGCCCTTCGCGAGCCGCAGATCGACGTCCTCCAGCACGACGCGACGGGCCGCACCCGTGCCGTACCCCTTCGTGACGCCGCAGACCTCGACGGCCGTGGTGTGGTGCCCCGTCATCTCAGAAGTCCCAGCCCGCGTCGTCGGGTTCGGGGGTGTCGGCGGTCCCGGGGACGAAGGAGCCGCCCGCCATCCCGGCGGTGAGCGTGGTTCCGTCGGCGGGGTCGACCAGCAGGAACGAGCCGGTCGTCCGGGAGTGCGCGTACGGGTCGAGCGCCAGCGGCTCTGCGGTGCGTACGACGACCCGGCCGATGTCGTTGGCGACGAGCTGTCCCGGCGCCGGGTGCTGGGAGAGGTCGTCCAGGGTGAGGCGGGACGGGATGTCCTTGACGATCGCCTTGACGGTGCGGGTGGTGTGCTTGATCAGCACCCGCTGGCCCACGGTGAGCGGCTGGTCCGCGACGTGGCAGACGGTCGCCTCGACGTCCTGGGTGGTGGGGGGTGTGTCGCCGCTCGGCACGATGAGGTCGCCGCGCGAGATGTCGATGTCGTCCTCAAGTAGGAGGGTGACCGACTGCGGCGCCCGCGCCGTGTGCACGGACCGGCCCAGCAGGTCGATCCCGGCGACCGCCGAGGTGCGGCCGGACGGCAGCACGGTGACCGCGTCGCCCACCCGGAAGGCCCCTGCCTCGATCCGGCCCGCGTAGCCCCGGTAGTCGGGGTGCTCGGCCGTCTGCGGGCGGATCACGTACTGGACGGGGAAGCGGGCGTGGCAGCCAGTCAGGTCGTGGCTGACCGGGACGGTCTCCAGGTGCTCCAGGACGGTCGGGCCGCCGTACCAGTCCATGTTCGCGGACGGTTCCACGACGTTGTCGCCGGCCAGCGCGGAGATCGGGATCGCGGTGACCGCCGGGATGCCCAGTTCGGCCGCGTACGCGGTGAACTCCTGCGCGATGGCGGCGAACACCGGCTCCGCGTAGCCGGTCAGGTCCATCTTGTTGACCGCGAGGACCACGTGCGGGACCCGCAGCAACGCGGTCAGCGCCGCGTGCCTGCGGGTCTGCTCGACCACACCGTGGCGGGCGTCCACCAGGATCACCGTCAACTCGGCGGTGGAGGCGCCGGTGACCATGTTGCGGGTGTACTGCACGTGGCCGGGGGTGTCGGCGAGGATGAAGCGGCGTCGGGGTGTGGCGAAGTAGCGGTAGGCGACATCGATGGTGATGCCCTGTTCGCGCTCCGCGCGCAGTCCGTCGGTCAGGAGTGCCAGGTCGGGTGCTTCCTGGCCGCGTTTGCGGGAGGCGTCCTCGACGGCTTCGAGCTGGTCGGTGAGGACGGACTTGGAGTCGTGGAGGAGTCGTCCCACGAGGGTGGACTTGCCGTCGTCGACGGATCCGGCGGTGGCGAACCGCAGGAGGGTGGTGGTCGAGAGCTGGTCGGCGAGCTGGGTGGGTGTGGTCATGTTAGAAGTACCCCTCGCGCTTGCGGTCTTCCATCGCGGCCTCTGACATTTTGTCGTCGGCGCGGGTGGCGCCCCGTTCGGTGAGGCGGGAGGCGGCGATCTCGGTGATGACGGCGGCCAGTGTGGTGGCGTCGGAGTCGACGGCGCCGGTGCAGGACATGTCGCCGACGGTGCGGTAGCGGACCTGGCGGGTCTCGGTCCGTTCGTGGTCCTTGGGGCCGCCCCAGTCGCCCGCGGTGAGCCACATTCCGGAGCGGCTGAAGACCTCGCGTTGGTGGGCGAAGTAGATCTGCGGGAGTTCGATGCTCTCGCGCTCGATGTACTGCCAGACGTCGAGTTCGGTCCAGTTGGAGATGGGGAAGACGCGTACGTGCTCGCCCGGTGCGTGTCGGCCGTTGTAGAGCTGCCACAGTTCGGGGCGCTGGCGGCGGGGGTCCCACTGGGAGAACTCGTCGCGCAGCGAGAACACCCGTTCCTTGGCGCGTGCCTTTTCCTCGTCGCGGCGGCCGCCGCCGAAGACGGCGTCGAAGCGGTGCTGCTGGATGGCCTCGGTCAGGGGCACGGTCTGGAGCGGGTTGCGGGTGCCGTCGGGGCGCTCGCGGAGCTTCCCGGTGTCGATGTACTCCTGGACGGAGGCGACGTGCAGCCGCAGTCCGTGTTCGGCGACCACCCGGTCGCGGTACTCCAGGACTTCGGGGAAGTTGTGTCCGGTGTCCACGTGCAGCAGGGTGAACGGCACCGGCGCGGGCGCGAACGCCTTGAGCGCCAGGTGCAGCATCAGGATCGAGTCCTTGCCACCGGAGAACAGGATCACCGGCCGCTCGAACTCCCCGGCCACCTCCCGGAAGATGTGCACCGCCTCCGACTCCAGAACGTCCAGATGGGAGAGCGTGGTTCCCGCGTCCGTCCGGAGCACTGCCCCCGTACTCGTCATCGCTCAGGCCGCCGGAAGAGCGGTGGCCAGCGAATTCGCCGCCTGGAGACCCAGGTTGAGGCCGGCGGCAGCCGGGTCGTCCGACCAGGGCTGGGACCGGGCGCTGGCCGCGAACCGGCGCAGCGCGGACGTGGGCGCGCTGCGCGGGGCCAGCCGGCCCGCGCGCCAGGCCTCGCGCAGCGCGATTCCGGCGCCCTTGCTGTTGCGGTGGGCCACCCGGAGCCCCGGCACGAAGTGCACCCGGCCACCGGACTCGGCGAGCCGTTCCACGAGACCGTTGTCGCTCGCGGTGACCTGGTCGGGGAAGCCCTCGGCAGCGCGGAACGCCTCTGTCCACACCGCCGAGTTGCCGCCCGCGAAGAACGTGACCTCGCTGCCGGGGACGTGCTGTGCGTAGCGGACCTCGTAGCGGTACTGGCGGGCGCGCGCCACCACACTGCTGTCGAACGGCAGCACCCGGCCGGTGATCGCCGCCCGCTCCGGGGTGAGCGCCGTATCGAGGACGTCGAACCAGTCGGGCAGCGGCCGGGCGTCGTCGTCGAGGAACGCCAGGACGTCGCCGGTCGCCTCCTGGCCCGCGAGGTTGCGGCCGGCCGCCGCGCCGCGGCGCCGTCCGTGGCGCAGCAGGCGGACGGGGAAGCGGTGGGCCGACTCGTCGACGCGCAGCGGGGTGTCCGAGGCGTCGTCGACCAGGATCACCTCGTGGATGATGCCGGTGTCGCACGCGGCGATCGCCGTCAGCAGCGCGTCGATGTCGGTGGGGCGGTTCCGGGTGGCGACCACCACGGAGACCTGCTTGCCGTCGTCTGGGGATGTCGTGCTCATCGCGGTTCTACTCCTTGCGGACGTTCGCGGCGGCCACCTGAGCGGGCCGGGCTGGGTTCGGAGGGTGGGGCGGGACGCGGCCGGTCACCGGGGCGTGGCGGCGAACGGGTCGAGGACCTCGTCCACCTCGTCGAGGAGCGTGGAGAGCGTGGCGGACCGCCCGTCGTCGCCATCGGCCGGCTCCGTGGTGATCACGATGCGGGCGGCGGCCTGCGCGGCGAGCCGCACGGCGGCCTCCGCGTCGGCCGCGCGGACCACGACATGGCCGCAGCGGTCCTCCGACCAGCGCAGTTCGTGCACCGTGTCCCCGGGCTCGACCTGAACGTCGACCTGGACGACGCCGTCCATCGCCTCGGCCTCCGCCGCGCCCGTCACCGAGGTGACGGTGCCCGGGGCGGCGACGAGGAAGCGGATGGCGGCCGCACCCGTCGGCTCGGCCCGCTGCGGCAGCGGGTCTCCGTCCAGGGCGAGCCGGTAGGCGGCCTCCTCCAGGTCGACGCCGTGGACCAGGCGGACCAGTTCGTTGATGCGGTCCCCGCCGCGACGGCTGTGCGACTCGATGACGCGGGGACCGGCGGCGGTGAGGATCAGTTCGGTGTGCGCCGGGCCGTCCACGAGGCCGACGGCGTCCAGCAGGGCCTCGACGGTCGCGACGACGGCCTGCCGTTCGGCTCCGTCCAGCGGCGCGGGCACCACATGGCCGAGCTCGACCACGCCCTGCCCGGTCTCCTTGCCGGTGACCGCGACGACGGTGTGCGCCCCGGCCCGGGAGAACGTCTCGACGCTGAGTTCCTCGCCGACCAGCCACTCCTCCGCCATGAAGTCGTCCAGACCGAAGGCCTCGCGCCACGCCCATGCCTCGCCGACCTCGTCGACGGAGGCGATCCGGCGGACGCCCAGGCTGCCGGAGCCCATGACCGGCTTGAGTACGGCGGCCCCCGCCGCCTTCACGAAGTCGCGCAGCTCCTCCGCGGTCGGCCGGGTCACCGTCCGCACCGGGCCGATGCCCCGTTCGTTCAACAGGGCGCGCAGGGCGGGCTTGTCGTGCAGCAGCCGGGTGGTCCGCTCGCTGTTGCCGGGCAGGCCGAGCGCGTCGGTGAGATGGCCCGCCACCACCTGGGCCGCCTCGGTCTGGGTGAAGACGCGGGCGAACGGGCGCTGCTCGTGCAGGGCGCGCACCAGGGCGGTGACGGTGGGAACGTCCTGGTAGTCGACGAGCAGCAGCTGGGAGCAGTGCTCCACCACATCCGGGTCGAACGCGGACGGCTTCTGGATGTGCACCACGTCGAGACCGAGCGCTGCGGCCTTGCGGACGATGCCGGCCTTTCCGCCGACGACGAGAACACGGGTTGCGGACAAGGGAATCACCTTCGTTGGGGGTTCGGCGGGTCAGGCGCGGGCGAGTGTGGGAAGCGCGGACAGCCGCAACGCCTCCCACACGGAGGCGGTGTCCTCCGGAAGCGCGTCGTCGTCCGCCGCCGGGGAACGGGACTTCAGCCCGGCGAGGTACGGCGCGAGGTCGAGCCCGGTGAACCGGGACAGGCGTTCGGTCTCCTCGCCCCGGCACAGCGCGTGGTACTCGACGACCAGGGCGTTCCCGGCCGGTACCGACGGTGCGAAGTCGAGCCAGTGCCGGTTCCAGGCCGTCCACTTGGCGAGGGCGGCCTCCCGCGTGACGGGCACATAGGGCCGGTCGCCCTTCCAGCGGAGCATCGAGCCGGCCGCCTCCTCGGGGTGGCGCACCAGCATCACGTAGCGGGCGTCCGGCAGTACCTCGCCGAACCAGGGCAGATGCAGCAGGTACTCGTTGTACTTGTCCCCGCAGTGCGGCAGTCCGCCCCGGGTCTCGGCCAGGATCCGCCGGGCCAGGTCCACCGGATCGTCTCCGCACGCACCCTCCGCCACGTCCCTGGCGGCGGCCCGCAGGCTCTGTTCCACCCGGTCGCGCCAGCGTTCGACGCCGGAGCCGTCCGGCGGCCGGCGGTCCAGGGCGTGCAGGATCTCGTCCGTGCGCAGATGGCGGTCGGCCAGGTCCTGCCGGTTCAGCCAGCGGTGCAGCAGATAGGGGAGTTTGCCGTTGACGGTGAAGTGGCCGCCCGCGTCGTGGAAGGCCAGATTCATCGCGTAGGCGAGGGCGGTCGTGCCGCAGCGCTGGCTTCCGAGCAGGATTACGGGTGAGTCGTTCATGCGCCGGCCTCCACCGTGTGCGCGTAGGGGTCGGCGGGGACGGCGTCCTCGCCCGCGGTCCGCGTCATCTCGCGGAGCAGCCGCATGCAGGTGGTGCTGGCCTCGAAACCGCCGGCGGTGAACTCCTCGCCCCACGGCTCGTCCCGCTGCGCCTGGTTCAGTACCCGGCCGACGCGCCAGTGCGTCTCCAGGGAGATCCAGTCCCGGTATCCGTCCTCGGCCAGCCGGTCGAGGATCGCGGGCCAGGGCAGGTCCCCGTCGCCGAGGCGGACATAGGCCCGCCGGCCGTCCGGGTCCTTCACATGGACGTGCCGGATGCGTTCGCGGCCGAGCGCGTAGTCCTGCGGGAACGGGGCCGGGTCCCAGCCGCTGAAGACGCTGTTGCCCGGATCCCACAGGATGCCGAGCCGGTCGTCGCCCAGCGCGTCCAGGAACTCCAGGGTGTGGCGCATGGTCGGGCTGTTGGTCCGCATGCCCGTCTCGACGAGCAGCGGGACGCGGTCGAAGGGGACGCCGTCCAGGACCTCACGGGCGGCGGCGGCGGCCCCGCGCGGGTCCGGGTCGCCCTGCCGGTAGAAGGTGAAGATGCGGACGAACGGGGCTCCGAGCAGCTCGGCCCGGCGCACGGAGTCCGTCACCAGCGCGCGGACGGAGTCCGTTTCGGCGGCGGTGCGGGGCAGTTCGCACTTCAGCGCCGGTGGGTCGAAGCCGGCCACCCGCAGTCCGTGCCGGGCCACGGTCGCCCGTATCCCGGCCAGGGCCGCGTCGTCCATGCGGTGCGGCGCCACGCCGCCGCTGGAGCGGATCTCCAGTCCGTCGAAGCCGAGGCGGGACGTCGTGGCCGCCGCCTCCTCGATGTCCTGGGACAGCTCGTCGTTGATGATGGCGAGTCTCACGAAAGGATCTCCTCGCTGAGGGTCTGGGGGAGGGTCGGCTCCGGTGGGTACCACTCGCGCAGCAGGGCGATGTCCTCGGCGAGCGACGGGGCCTTCGACTCGACGGTCACCGCGCGCAGTTCACCCGCCGCGTCGAGGACCTTCCGCGTCAGCTCGGGCCGGGCGGAGGCGAGCGGCCGGTGCCGTGAGGTGGCGGGCCCGTCCCAGTCGAACCCCTTGACCTGGGCGTAGGGGATCCAGCGGGCGAGCCGGGCCGCCGCCGCGACGGGGTCGTCGTCGATCCTGGCGAGGCCCATCGTGTCGAGCAGGACCGAGGTGCCCGCGCGGCGGCACAGCTCGTCGAGCTCGGCCACGGGCGCGTATCCGTGGTGGGTCTCCACCAGGACGAGGGAGCTGTCACCGACCCTGGCGGTCAGTGCCGCGATCTGCGCGAGCGTCAGGGCGAACCGGTCGGGGGCGGTGCACCCGGCGGCCGCGAAGACCTTCACCGGCAGGCCCCGCTCGGGCATGCGCAGGGCGTCGACGGAGCCGGGCGGGTGCTCCGCGGAGCCCAGCACGGTGGAGACGCCGACGAAGCAGACCTCGGCCCCCGCGGCGCGCAGCGCGTCGAGCCCGCCGGCCTCCCACGCGTGGCCCTTGCCCTCCCTGACGTCGACGGCCGTGCCGCCGGACGAGAGGGCGAGGCCGGCCAGGGCCCCGGCGTCGAGGTGCGGCGCGGAACCGGAGGAGATACCGATCAGCGGCTTCACGCGGCCACCGCCGCCGCGGTGGTGGCGATCGACGAGAGGATGCCGGTCACCGCACGGGCGCCGTCGAGGTGGCAGCGCGTCGGGGGGCGCCCCGTCGCCACGGCCTGGGCCATCTCCCGGTAGACCTCGGTGCGCAGCTGTGAGGTCGCCACCGTGGGCCAGGTCTGTTCGGTGCCGTCGAGCTGCGTCATCACCATGCCGTCGGTGATGTTGAACCCACCGTCGGGCCCGAGGATCTGGAGCCGCTCGGTACGGACCGTCGACTCGGCGGTCACCGTGAACGCGAGGGTGGCCCCGGACCGGAAGGCGACCATTCCCGTGACGCGGGTGTCGATGCCCGCGGCGACCTCCCTGGTCGGGGTCAGGCGCACTTCTTCCGGCTCCCCGAGCAGCTGACACGCCAGGTCGAGGTAGTGGACCCCCAGGTGGGCGGAGATCCCGCCCAGCGCCATGGTGGGATCGCTGCGCCAGCCGGCCCGCCGGTAGTGGGCCGGCGGCCGGAACCGCGACACCTCAAGGACCCCCGTGACGGAGGACGCCGACCAGGTGGCGGCGAGGGCTGCCTCGGGCAGCCGCATCCGGTGCTGGAGCATGACGCCGACCGGCAGCCCGGTCCGCCGGGCGGCGGCCGCGATCCGGTCGATCTCGTCCACCGACACGGCGGGCGGCTTCTCCAGCAGGACGGCCTTGCCCGCCTCCAGCGCCTCGACCGCCAGCCGCGCCCGCCCGCCGGGCGGGACGCACAGGGCCACCAGGTCGACGCGCGGGTCGTCGAGGAGCGACTCCCAGGAACCGGCCCGGTGGTGGTGGCCGGTGTCGACCGAGGGGTCCTGCTCCAGGACGGACACGATCCCCGCGTCCGGCAGCTGCTCCAGTGCGGCGGCGTGCTGCCGGGCGGCGACGCCGAATCCGACGACACCCACACCGAGTCGGGGGCTCATGCGGCACCTCCTGCGGTGGCCGGGGCGGCTTGGGGGGCGCCCCAGCCGAGCTGTTCGACGACCGACGCCGGTACGGGCACGCCGTGTTCGGCGGCGATCGTCTCGGCCAGCCGTTCCTGCTGTTCCGGCAGATGGACCTCGGGCGGTCCCTGCGGGTATCCGGCGGCCACCGCGCCCGACAGGACGTCGAGCAGTTCATCCACCGGGGGGTCGCCGAACGCGTCCGGCGACAGGGCGAGGAACAGCTGGGAGCAGTCCATCGTCCGCTCGGGCTCGGCCCGTTGCTTGTGGACGAGGGGGCTCACCGTGCCGCCTGCCAGGATGCCGGCCAGCACCTCGGTGATCACGGCGACGCCGAGGCCCTTGTGTCCGCCGAAGACCGGTACGGCGCCGCCCCTGTCGAGCTCCTCCGGGTCGGTGGTGGGGTGGCCCTCGCGGTCCACCAGCCAGTCCGCGGGCACCTGTTCGCCGCGGTGCGCGGCGTGCCGTATCTTCCCGCTGGCGACCGTCCCGGTGGCGAAGTCCACGACCAGCGGGGACCCGTCCTCGCGGGGGACGACCATGCAGACGGCGTCGTTCCCGAGCGTCGGGCGTCCCGCGCCGGGGGCGGCGACGCTCGGACCGGAGACGTTGAGGACGAGGCCGACCACGCCGTGCCGGACGAAGTGGTCGCGGTAGGCGGCGAGCATCCCGACGTGGTTGTTGCCCCGGACGGCGACGGCGGCCAGCCCGGTGCGGGCGGCCCGCTCGGCGCATCGTCCGGCCGCGAGGTCCGCGGCCACCTGTCCGAACCCGCCGCGTGCGTCGAGGCGTACGACGGACCCCTCCTCCTGGCTCCACTCGGGCTCGGCGGTGGGGTCGATGCCGCCCTGCCGCAGCCGGTCGAGGTACATCGGCAGCAGGCCGACACCGTGCGAGAAGTGACCCCGCACATCGGCGTCGACGAGGACCCGGGCGACCAGGGCGGCGCGCTCGGAGCCGACACCGGCGGCGGTCAGCGATCCGGCCGCCGCCTCCCGCAGCGCCTCGGCGGTGAAGCGGACCGCCGCCTTCGGGCGGGGCTCGGGGCGGGGTGCGCGGTTGAGGTGGACGGTCCGGTCGGCGGACGCCGCGACCTCCGCGTCGGTGGTGACCAGGAGCACCGCGCCGCCCCGCCGGGCCGCGGTGCGCGCCGGCTCCGCGCCGGACCCTTCGGGCCGCCGCCCGGTGGCGTCGACGACCACGACGGGGGCCGGCCCGTCCGGGCAGGGCCGGTGCGCGGCCACCACGCTGACGCCCGCCGGGAGGGACGGCCTGATCCGCCGGGACCGGCCGGTTCCGCCGGTGTCGAGGGCCCCGTACTGGGCCCGCCGCCGTCCGGCGAGCACCTGGATCAGGGCGGCGGCGGACCCGGCGTCGTCCGCGAGCACCGCGACGATCTCGCCGGCGGCCACGGTGACGGTCAGTCCCGCGATCAGGATGCGCTCCGCGCCCTCGGGGCCCTCGGCCACGATCAGGTCCGCGATGCGGAATGCGGGCGGCCTGCCCGCTGATTCGGTCATTGCTGGCTCCTCGAAATGCCGTGGTACGGGTCGGAACACGGGTCGGAACATCACCAGGTCGCCCGGGGCGGGGCCTGCACGGGGCCGTCCCGCTGCGTCACGGGACGGTCCCGTGCAGGCCTTGGGCGGCGGTGGCTGTTTCACGTGAAACAGCCACCGGCCCTCGGGAGGGACCTAGGACGCGGCCGTCGGCTCCAGGAACTCCAGCCGGTTGCCGAACTTGTCGAACGCGTAGAAGCGGTCGTGGCCGGGGAAGTTGTCGTCCCACGTCACCTCGTGGCCGCCCTCCTCCAGCCGCTTGGCCAGGCCGCGCAGCGACTCGACGAGGATTCCGGGGTGCGCCTTGCGCGCGGGCGCGAAGTCCTGCTCGACGCCGAGGTGGACCTCCAGGCCGCCGCCCCGGAACCAGCACCCGCCGCGGGCGGCGAGGACCGGGGGCTTCTCCAGCTCCGTCATCCCGAGGACCTCGCCCCAGAACGCCCGGCACTGGTCCTCGCCGCCCGGCGGGATCGCCAGCTGGACGTGGTGCAGTCCCCCGAACGCGTAGTCGGCGCCGGTCTGTTCGTTGTTCTGTTCAGTCATGTCCGGTCTCTCTTCTCTCTGTTGTGCGGGCACCGGTCCCGCGCCGGGGACGCCGGACCGGTGCTGTACGGATCGGCCGACGGGGTGTCAGCCGGTCGAGGCGAGTGCCTCGTGGCGCGCGGCCATGCCGTCACTGCGTACGGTGAAGGACAGTTTCCGTACGCCGTCCTGGGCACGCCGCAACGCCTCGTCCTGTGACGTGCCCACGGCGCAGACATGTGCACCCCGGGCGAAGGATCCGGTGACTCCCTTGAGCCGCTTGCCCGGTTCGCGCAGCACCTCGACGTCGACGACGCCCTCCAGCGCGCGGGCCTCCTCCTCGCCCACCACTTCGACGATCTCGCCGACCGCGTCCGGGCAGGCGTACCAGATGGCCGCCGCGCCGGGACCGTCGTGCGGGGCGGCGAGGGTCGCGCGGAGATCGTCGAGGACCTTGATGCCCACGGCCTGGCGGGCGACGACGTCGATCAGGTCGACCCCGCTGACCCGCGCCCACAGCTCGGGGATCTCGTCGCCCGCCGGACGCAGGTGCGTCTCCACGATGTGGACCGCGTCGGCGGCGACGATGACCTCGGTGTGCGTGACGCCCCGCCGGACGCCGAGGGCCGTCAGCATGTCGGTCACGGCGGTACGGATCCGCTGCTCGTCCGCGTCCGGGAGGGGGGCCGGGACGACGTGCCCGACCTCGACGAAGTGGTCGTGCTCGGAGATCTTGAGGGTGACGCCGACGGCCAGGTGCTCGCCGTCCTCGCTGACGCACTCCACGCTGTACTCGTCGCCGCTCAGGAACTCCTCGACGAGCAGGTCGGGCGCGTCCAGGTCACCGGCTCCCTCCGCGCCCCAGGCAAGGGCGCGGGGGATGTCGGCCGGGCCGTCGATACGGGTGACGCCCTTGCTGGCGACCCCGCGCACGGGCTTGCAGATCAGCGGGTAGCCGGTCCGCTCCGCGACCTTGAGGACACCCTCGGCGTCGTGGACGGTCTCGGCGACGACCTTGCCGATCCCGGCCTCGGCCAGCACCCGGCGCATCGTGTACTTGTCGGCCACCGCCCGGACCGTGTCCGCGCTGTGCCAGCCGAGACCGAGGTCGAGCCCGATGGCGGCGGTCTTCTCGGTGTCCTTCTCGGTGAAGTTGGTCAGCCGGTCGACCGGGTCGATTGCGTGCACGAACCGCGCGGCGGCCACCCACTCCGCGACGGGGGCGTCCTCGCGGAGCACGATCAGGCGCTGGATCTTCTCCCGGCTGCGCAGCCTCGGCACCACCTCGGGCCGGCAGATGACGGTCGTGCGCAGTCCCGGCCAGGCGTCGCGGGCGCGGTCGGGCAGATCGCGCCCGCCGCTGACGATCAGGAGATGCTGGGGCGGGGGTGTCTCGGACATGGGTTCCTCCGTCAGTGCGCATTCCACCGAGGGGTGGGAATGGGTCGGTGCGTTCCGTGCGTTCGGTGCGTTCGGTCAGGAGCCGTTTGTCGCGGGTACGGGCTCCGCGTGCGGCGTGGGCCCGGCGGTGACCGGTTCCGGCTTCTGCCGGGTGCCGAGCCAGCTCAGGGCCGCGGACAGCGGGAAGCAGGCCGCGATGATCAGCCAGCCGCCGGGTCCTGTCCGGGCCAGGAGCCACAGCACGATGGCCGGCCCGGCGATCTCGGCGGCGGAGAAACCCACGTTGAAGAAGGCGAAGTACCGGCCCTGGGCCGCCTCCGGCGACATCGCGAAGGAGATCTCCCAGGACGACGCCGAGTGCAGCAGTTCCCCGAAGGTCAGCAGGAGCAGGGCGGTCACGAGGGTCACCACCGCCCAGCCGGACGTGTCCGTCCAGCCGCTCGCCGCGAAGGCGACGCAGGCGAACAGCAACAGCACCGACGAGACCGTGGTGGCCCGGGTCGCGGTGGCCAGGTCGGCGATATGGCGCGTCACCCTGACCTGGGCCAGCACCGTGAGGACCGTGTTGGTGGTGACGAGGACGGTGATCATCCAGATCGGCGAAGCGGTGTGCTCGGCCACCCAGAGCGGCAGCACGGTGATCAGGATCGCGTCGTGCAGGAACATCACACCGTTGGCCGCCGTGGCCGCCACGAACCGCCAGTCGCGGATCGGCGGGACCACCGCCTTCGCGCCCTTCCCGTCCCCCTTCTTGTCCTTGGCCACCGGGCCGACCCGGGGCAGCATCCAGACGAGCGCGAACACCACCAGGAAGCTCACCGCGTTGCCGATGAACAGCCAGTGGAACGCCGTCTTCGAGTTGGTGGTCAGGGCGATCCCGGCGAGCGAGAACCCGACGGTGAAGCCGAGGTTGCGCAGGGACCGGATGAACCCCATCGTGCGGTTGCGTTCGGTTCCGGTGATCAGCCGGCCCACCAGGGCCTGGTTCAGGGGCTGTCCGGCCCGGTCCATGATGTACAGCAGGCTGGCCGTCACCACGAACTGGCTGAATCCGTCGACCCTCAGGTAGGCGAGGTAGCCGATGGCCCGCCACAGACAGACCACCAGGATGATGTTCCTGGGGCCGAAGCGGTCGGCGAGCATGCCCATCGGCACGGTGGTGGCGAGCCCGACCACGCCCGCGATCCCGAGGCCCACGCCGAGCTGGGTCTCGTTGATCCCGGCGAACCGCGTGAAGTAGAGGGCGGAGCTCGCCAGGAACATGCCGGTTCCCATGGACCCGATCAACGCGTTGACCGCGATGATCCGGGACTCCCTGGTGGCGGGCAGGGCCCCGGTCAGCCGGGTGCGCCAGGTCTTCTGTTCGGTCATCTCTCTTCCCTCCCGGAAGCGGTGGGTCCGTCCCACTCGGTGCGCCAGTGGTGGACCAGTCCGGCCCAGGTGTCGGCCGCCCCCGAGGGCAGATAGGTTCTGCGGATCCGCCGCTGGTCCGCGGTCCACGGTGCGGCGGGCGAGCGGACCGTCCCGAAGGCCAGCACGTCGTCCGGCAGCAGGGGTCCGGCGGGCACCCCGCCGTAGGGGTAGGCGAACAGCCGGGCGGGGCCCGCTCCGTACCGCTCGCGGATGTCGTCGATCGAGCCCAGGGTCTGGGCGCGGGCCTCGGCGGGCGGGATCCGGTCGAGGTGCGGGTGGGTGCGGGTGTGGGCGCCGATGAGGTGCCCCTCCCGCGCCAGCCCGTCGCACTCCTCGTACGTCAGGTGGTCCTCGCGCGGACGGGGACTGCGCTGCCCGAGCAGTCCGGTGCAGACGAAGAACACCGCACGGACGCCGAGCCGGTCCAGGATGTCCCGTGCGTGGGTGGTGTTGTCGCGGTAGCCGTCGTCGAAGGTGACGAGCACCGTGGGACGCTCTGGCCGGCGAGGGCCCCCCTCGGCCAGCAGGTCTGCGGGGTCGTACGGGTCGAACCGTTCGAGCACCTGCTCAAGACCCCGCTCGAACGCGTCGGGGGAGAGCGCGGTGTAGTGCCGCACGTCCGGGTGCACGTGGTGGAAGTACAGCACCAGGGGCCAGTGCGGGGCGCTGCCCCGAGCGGGCTGGTGCTCGGCCGGGACGCCGGGGACCACGGGCGGGAGCGAGGTCATCGCGCACCGCCGTTCACCGGACGGCCGTCGTCGGGGGAGTCCAGGGCCTGCCGCATCACGCGGTCGATGTGGCCGGCCAGCTCCGCGATCCGTTCCGCGCTCCAGTGGACCGTCGAGTACTTCAGGCTCGTCTCCAGCTCCCCGTCGACGATGTCGCCCTCGGCCATCAGCAGATAGCGCTCCCGCTGGAGCGGCGAGCGGTGGGCGCCGAAGCTCTCGTCCGCGGGCCGCAGCACCGCACCCGGCGCGCGCTCCTCCAGCCGCAGCAGGTGGCCCCGGAAGTTGAGCCGGATCCGGGGGCGGGGGCAGGCGGCCAGGGCGGCACGCTCCGCCGGGTCGGGCGAGAGGAAGCGCAACGCGTCGAACCCGTAACGGCGTTCGGGCAGCGCGGCCGGTCCGCCGAGCGCGGCGGCCAGGGCGCCGACGCCCTCGCCCTCCCAGCGCAGGACGGCCGGGTAGGTGCTCTGTACGTAGCCGACCGTGCGGGACAGGTCGAGGTCCCCGGGGGACACGTCGCGGCTGTGCGCGTAGACGTCCACCCCGTGCACGGGCTCCCCGGTCCAGGCCGCCAGGCCGCCGACGAGACAGCCGAGGGCGAAGTCGTGCGGGGCGATGCCCGTGGCGGGCAGGCGGTGGAGCAGCCGGTCCGTGAGGTCGCGGGACAGCCGGAAGCGGTGGGTGCGCAGCGTGGGCAGCGGTGCGGCGCCTTCCGTGTCCGGCCGGAGCGCGGCGAACTCCCCCGTTCCGCGCGCCCATTCGGCGGCGTCCTGGCGGGCCTGCCCGGAGCGCACCCAGTCCCGCAGCGCGGTGCCGACGGCCCGGGGCCCCGTCGTCGCGGCGGCCCCCGCCAGGCCGTCGCCCAGGAGCAGTTCGAGGTCGTCGACGAGCAGGCCCATCGACACTCCGTCCAGGACGAAGTGGTGGACCGTCAGCAGCAGCCGGGCCCCGTTCTCCACGCCGTCGACGTACAGCAGCTGGAGGACCCGGCCCTCGGCGAGCGACATCGAGGTCTGTGCCCCGGCCAGCGCCTCCTCCAGCCGGGCGGCCCGCTCGCGCGGCGGGACGGCGGACAGGTCGATGACCCGGACGGCGTCCGTGGCGTCGGCCTCCACCAGCCCGGCCGTGCCGTCCGCGCGGAGCGCCGTGCGCAGCGCGGGGTGGCGCCGTCGCAGCGCCCCGGCCACTCGGGCGAGGTGGTGCGTGGACATTCCGGAGTCGGTGGTGAACAGCGCGTTCAGGCAGAAGTGGTCGCGGTCCGGCAGGTCGCCGTCGCCCAGCCAGCGGTGCTGGGCGGGCAGCAGGTCGAGCGGCCCCGCGGGCTCCTCCGCGACGGCGTCCGGCGCGCGCCGGCCCTCCGCCCGCGAGAGGGCGGCGCGGGCGGTGCGCCCGGCGAGCAGGTCGCCGGGGGTCATGGAGATGCCCCGTGCCCGCATCCGGCCGCAGACGCGCAGGGCCATCAGGGAGTCGCCGCCCCGCGCGAGGAAGTCGTCGTCGGGTCCGAGCCCCGGCGCGAGCAGCAGTTCGCGGAGCAGGGCGACCACCGCGTCCAGCGGTGACCGCGCCTCGTCGTCGCGCTCGTCGGTCACCCCGGCGGCGAGGACGGCCGCCGCGGCCTCCGCCGCCGCGCGCCGGTCGGTCTTGCCGGAGGTGGTGAGCGGCATCCGGTCGAGTACGGCGATGCGGCCCGGCACCAGGTAGGCGGGGACCCGCTCCCGCAGGTGCTCCCGGACCGCCCCGGGGTCGGGTCCGTCCCCGTCGCGGGCGACGGCTGCCGCCAGCACGTTCCCGCCGGCCCCGTCGTCCAGGGTGAACGCGATGGCGGAGGTGATCCCGGGGGCTCCGAGCAGGTGGCGGTCGACCTCGTCGAGCTCGATGCGGTGGCCGCGTACCTTCACCTGGTTGTCGACGCGCCCCAGGAATTCGAGGCCGCCGTTCTCCCGCCGCACCACCATGTCGCCGGTGCGGTACATCCGCGCGCCGGGCGCCGCCGCGTACGGGTCCGGCAGGAAGCGCTCCCGCGTCCGCGCCGGGTCGTCGAGGTAGCCCAGGGCCAGCGGCTCGCCGCCGATCCAGAGTTCGCCCGGTGCGCCGTCCGCGACGGGCCGCCGGTCCTCGTCCAGCACCCGTGCGATCCGGTCGCCGACCGGTTCCCCGACGGGCAGCCCGTCCGTGCCGGGCACCTCGTCGCCGGGGGCGAGTACCAGGGCGGTCGCGGTGACCACGGTCTCTGTGGGGCCGTACCCGTTGACCAGCACGGTGTGCGCGAGGGGGGTACGGCGGTGGGCGCGGGCGTCGGAGGTCGTGGCGTTCTCGCCGCCGATGACCACCGTGCGGACCCCGGCGAAGGACGGCTCCCGTTCGCCGTCGAGCTCCGCGCAGAGCATGCGCCAGTAGGCGGTGGGGAGTTGCAGGACCGTCACCCCCAGCTCCGCCGCGACCGAGGCGAGCCGCACGGTGTCGGGGACGCCGTCCGTGCCGTGGAAGGCGAGGGTTCCGCCCGCGACGAGGGTCGGCCAGATCTCCTCCTGGGCGACATCGAACCCGAGGCTCGCGAACTGCAGCACGGTGCTGTCCGGCCCGAGCGCGAACAGGTCCACGGCCGCGCGGGCGTGGCGGGCCAGCGCCCCGTGCCCGACCAGGACCCCCTTCGGAGCGCCGGTCGACCCGGAGGTGTAGATGACGTACGCGCCCCGCTCGTCGTCCGAGGCGCCCGGCCCGTCGTGCTCCACCGGGTCCCCGGCGGGCGGTACGGGCGGCAGGAGCGCCGTGCTGTCGTCGAGGACCGCGGTGGCGCCGCTGTCGCGGAGCACGTACCCGAGGCGTTCCGCCGGGGTCGCCGTGTCGACGGGGACGAACGCGGCGCCGGCGAGCCAGGTGCCGAGCATGGCGACGACCGCCTCCGGACCGGAGGGCAGGCGCACGAGGACGGTGTCGCCGCGCCGTACGCCGCGGCCCGCGAGGGCGAGCGCGGCCTGCTCGGCGCGATGCCACAGCCGGCCGTAGGTCACGGTGTCCGCCGGGGTCCGCAGGGCGATGTCCGAGGGGCGGCCTGCCGCGTGAGCGCGGATCAGGTCCACGACGGAGGGGTTCCGGGTCATGCGTTCCCGCCCTCCTCCGTCGTGCCGGGGCCGCCGGGGTCCAGGACGAGCCGGGCGTGGGCCAGCAGCCCGTCGTCGTACATCCGGTGCCGCTGCACGACGATCGTCAGGTCGGCTGCGGCGAGGTCGGCCACCAGATCCTGCCCGGCGGGCACGGCCCGGCCGCGTGCGGAGAAGCTGGTGACGTAGGGGTCGTGGAACATCACGTCGGCCCCCGCGCCGAGCAGTTCGAGGGCGAGCGGCTCGGCCGGCGAGTGGCGGATGTCGGCGACGTCCGGCTTGTAGGTGACGCCCAGCAGGAGCACCTTGGCCCCCCGGACGGTGATCCTGTTCGCCGTCAGCAGTTCCTGCGCCCGGGAGGCGACCCAGACGGGAATCGAGTCGTTGATCCGCTGCGCCTGCTCGGCCATCCGGAACGGCACCCCGGCCTGTGTCGCGCGGTGCACGAGGTAGAGCGGGTCGACGGGGATGCAGTGGCCCCCGACACCCGCGCCCGGCCGGAACGGGGTGAAGCCGAAGGGCTTGGTCGCGGCGGCGTCGATGGTCTCCCAGACGTCGACGCCCAGCCGGTGGCAGATCTGCGCGAACTCGTTGACCAGGGCCAGGTTCACCTGGCGGTAGGTGTTTTCGAGGATCTTGGCGGCCTCTGCCTCACGGCTGGAGCGGGTGACGTGCACCCGCTCGGTCAGCCCCGCGTAGAAGCCGGCGGCGCGGGCACCGCACGCCGGGGTCAGTCCGCCGACCACCTTGGGCGTGTTGTGGAACCCGTACCGGGTGTTGCCCGGATCCACCCGCTCCGGCGAGAACGCCAGGTGGAAGTCGCTGCCCGCGGTCAGCCCGGACTCCTCCAGGATGTCGCGGATGACGCCGTCGGTGGTACCGGGGTAGGTGGTCGACTCGATGATCACCAGCTGTCCGGGCCTCAGGTGCTGGCGGACCGTGCGCACGGCGGCGAGCAGGGGCTCCAGGTCCGGCACGCCGTGGGTGTCCACCGGTGTGGGCACGCACAGGGCGACGACGGAGCATTCGCTCAGGAACGCGGGGTCCGTGGTGGCGTCGAGCAACGGGCCCACGGCATCCAGTTCGGCACGGGTCACCGTGTCGACGGGCGGGCGCCCGATGTTGACCTGAGCCACCAGGAAGTCGCTCAGATCCAGTCCGCGGGTGCGGTGCCCGCCCGCGGCGGCGGCCACGGCGAGCGGCAGGCCCGCGTAGCCGATGCCCACGACGGCGACGTCGACGGTGCGGTCGTGGGGCGCGGCCAGGGCGAGGCCGTTCGTGAGGACCGGCTCGGGTGGACCGGGTGGTGCGGCGGCGATGACATCCATCGGACTCTCCTGTGCGCGGACGGGGCGGGGTGGGCGGGGAGCGCGGGGCGCTCTCACCACCAGCCGTTGTCGTCGCAGAGGAAGGCGGTACAGAGGAAGGCGCGGAATCGTGCAGGCATAGCTGTCCCCCGGCGGTGTGTCTGGTGAGTGTGGAATCCGGCGGAGAGAAGGGCGGTAGCGACCGCTCGTCGCCGGCTGAATCCATGCTGCTGCCGCGCCGGTTCACGGGGCAAGACGTTCCGTGCGGCGGCCATCAGCCATGGCGACAGAGCGCCACACCCCGTCCTCGTCTCAGAATGTGAGAATCTCCGGTAAGGGGTGTCTCCCCTTCCGTAGGGGGGTGCGGCGCCGCGGCCGGTCTCAGTCCAGCAGCCCGAGCTCCGCGACGCGCAGGGCCACCTGGAAGCGCGTGTGCACTCCCAGCCGGTCCGTGAGGCCGGTCATGTACCGGCTCAGCGTCCGGGAGGAGATACCCAGATGACGGGCGATCGCCTCGTCCTTGACGCCGTCGGCGAGCATGCGCAGCACGATGAGGTCCTGGGAGTCGAGCTCCTCCCCGAGGGCGCCGCCGGGTGCAGCGGGACGCAGCGGCGTGGAGTTGTGCCAGCAGTAGTCGTACAGCGCGTGCAGGGACCTGGCCAGCGCCCGGCCGTGGATGGCGGAGGCGCCCTCGCTGTTGTCCTGCGGGTTGATCGGGAGCACCGCGAGGTCGTCGTCGAAGAGGATCATCCGCAGCGGCAGGTAGTCCGCCGTGCGTGCCTCGCGCCCGATCCGTTCCGCGTCGTTCAGATAAGCCGCCATGTAGGGGACCTCGGCCGTCCGCCGGGAGTAGAGCGTCTCCACCCGGATGCCCCGGCTCTCCATCTCCTTGTCCCGCAGCAGCATGGCGTCCACGAGTTCCTCCGGCGGCGGCCCGCCGGGGTGCATCGACCGCATGCGCACGTTGCAGGTGCTGCCCGCGTCCTCCAGGAAGGCGTTCACCAGGTCCGGCGTCGGCAGGGTCTCGATCTCGACGGACTCCCGCCGCTCGTCGTGCAGGCGCGGATAGCCGCCGATCAGCGAGGCGACCGCGCCCCTGATCCTGGCCAGGTGCTGGAGGTGCGCCTCCGTCTGGCGTTCCTCCGCGGAGAACAGCCGGGTCAGCGCGGCCTCCGGGGTGACGGTCACGTAGCCGCAGGGGGCCGACCACGAGGGGACGAGCAGGCCGACGGCGCAGAGCGCGTCGCAGGCCTGATCCGCCTCGGCGAGGGAGCAGTGGACCTCGGCCGCCATCTGTTCGAGCGACCAGCCGGGATTCCGGTGGATCAGCCCGTAGAAGCGCTGGCGTACCCGTTCGGTCAGCTCGTTCACTCGTCCCCCTCGGTCTCTGCTCCGCTCCCTCTCCGTCGCGGCGAGACGTCGCGGCCTCCCCGTGGGCCGCAGAGAAGGGGGCAGAGCTGACCCATAGGTACCACTCACCCCTCAGGGGGGTCGATCCTCCGTGGGGCCGATCCTCCGCCGGGCCGTCCGCCGGGGCCGGTCCACGTGCCCGGAGGAGCCCCGGGAATGGATGCGGCCTTGCAGGATGTTCACCATTCAACTAAATTGGTCGCAGAACAGTCCCCGGAGGTGGCTTCCATGCCCGCAGTAACCGTCGAAAACCCGCTGACCCTGCCCAAGGTCGCCGCCTCTGGCGACGCCGTCGCCCGTCCCGTGCTCGCCGTGACCACGGCACCCAGCGGGTTCGAGGGCGAGGGATTCCCCGTGCGCCGCGCCTTCGCCGGGATCAACTACAAGTACCTCGACCCGTTCATCATGATGGACCAGATGGGCGAGGTGGAGTACGCGGCCGGTGAGCCGAAGGGCACCCCCTGGCACCCGCACCGCGGCTTCGAGACCGTCACCTACCTGATCGACGGCACCTTCGTGCACCAGGACTCCAACGGTGGCGGCGGCACCATCCGCAACGGTGACACCCAGTGGATGACCGCCGGGTCCGGGCTGCTCCACATCGAGGCCCCGCCGGAGTCGCTCGTCACCTCCGGCGGCCTCTTCCACGGCCTCCAGCTCTGGGTGAACCTGCCCAAGGCGGACAAGATGATGGCCCCGCGCTACCAGGACATCCGAGGTGGCCAGGTACAGCTGCTCGCCTCCCCGGACGGCGGCGCGCTGCTCCGGGTGATCGCGGGCGAGCTGGACGGACACCAGGGCCCCGGTGTCACCCACACCCCCATCACGATGATCCACGCGACCGTGCGCCCCGGCGCCGAGGTGACCCTGCCGTGGCGCGAGGACTTCAACGGCCTCGCGTACGTGCTGGCCGGCCGCGGCACCGTGGGCGAGGACCGCAGGCCCGTCCACATGGGCCAGACCGCCGTCTTCGGCGAGGGCTCCTCGCTGACGGTCCGGGCGGACGAGCAGCAGGACGGCAACACCCCGGACCTGGAGGTCGTCCTGCTCGGCGGGCGTCCCATCCGGGAGCCGATGGCGCACTACGGGCCGTTCGTGATGAACAGCCAGGCCGAACTGAAGCAGGCCTTCGAGGACTTCCAGGCCGGCCGCCTCGGCACCGTGCCCGCCGTCCACGGGATGTGAGCCGCGCCGCCGCCGTATGACGGTTCGTCACTCGTACGGCGGCACGGGCGGGACACCGTCCCCGCGCCGTGATCGGGTGGGGAGGGTGCAGACCCTCAAGCCCCTCCTGCCCGTGGGTGCCCGGCGACTGGCCGCCTGGTGCGGTGTCGTCCTGCTGGTCGCCGGCGTCGCCGCGGTGGCCATCTGGCTCTGCGTCGCGCTCAAGACCGCCGTCACCCCCGTCCTGCTCGCGCTGCTCGGTACGGCGCTGCTCGGGCCGGTGCACCGCCGGCTGACCAAGCACGGGGTGAACCGTTCGGCGGCGGCCGGCCTCACCTGCGTGCTGCTCGTCGCGGTGGTCGGCGGCGCCGGATACATCGTCGTCGCCGCCCTCGTCGACACCGGCGAGCAGATCGTGCAGTCGCTGAAGGACGCCGGTCAGTGGGTCGTCGACCACTTCGGCGTCACCGGCAACACGAACGTGGGCAACCTGGCCGACAGCGGCAAGAAGCTCGTCGAGAAGTTCGGCGCGAGCGCCGCGGGCGGGCTGCTGAGCGGACTCAGCCTGGTCGGTTCGCTCATCGCCACGAGCGTGCTCGCACTGCTGCTGACCTTCTTCTTCCTGCGCGACTCCGACCGGGCCGTGAACCTCGCGCACTCCATCGCCCCGCGCGGCGCCGGTGACCTGGTCGAGGCGGTGGGGCGGCGCGCGTTCGAGGCCGTCGAGGGCTTCATGCGCGGTACGACGCTCATCGCGCTCATCGACGCCGTCTGCATCACGGTCGGCCTGCTGATCCTGCGGGTGCCCGGCGCGGTGGGGCTGGGCGCGCTCGTGCTGGTCGGCGCGTACATCCCCTATCTGGGGGCGTTCATCTCGGGCGCCGTCGCGGTCCTGGTGGCGCTCGCGGACCGGGGCTTCGTGATCGCGCTCTGGGCGCTCGGGGTGGTGTTGGCCGTACAGGTGCTGGAGGGCCACATCCTCCAGCCGATGATCCAGAGCCGTACGGTCCAGATGCACCCCGCCATGATCATGATCGCGCTGACGGCGGGCGCGAGCGTGGCGGGCCTGCTGGGGATGCTGCTCGCGGTCCCGTTGTGCGCGGCGGCGTTCGGCGTCCTCGGTGAACTGCGCGAGGGCCGACTGCCGCCGACGGACACCCCGGACGCCCCGGACACCCCGTCCCCGGGTCCGCGGGGCGAGCCACCCGGCCCGTCCGGCGCCTGAGGACGCCAACCCTCACGTGGGGTCCGGCACCGGCTCCGTCAGCTCCGCAGGCTCCGCCGACTCGTACAGCTCGAACCAGATCGACTTGCCCTCACCGCGCGGGTCCACCCCCCACGCGTCGGCGAGCATCTCCATCAGCACCAGCCCCCGCCCGCTGGACGCCATCTCGCCGGGCCGCCGCTTGTGCGGCAGCTCGTCGCTGCCGTCGGCCACCTCCACCCGCAGCCGCCGCTCCCCGTGCTCCCCGCTGGCCTGCGCCACCATCAGCGCGTCGCCGTCCGTGTGGACCAGCACGTTCGTGGCCATCTCGGAGATCATCAGCACGGCGGAGTCGACCTGCTCCGGGTCCGCCCAGTCGTGCAGCATCTCGCGGACCTGCTGACGGGCCGCCGCGATCCGCTCCGGCTCCGCCTGGGCGATGGTCAGTGCGGTCCGCCTCGGCGGGGTCATCCGGGACGCCGGGCTCTCCCGGCGCAGCAGCAGCACCGCGACGTCGTCCTCCCGGCGGTCCGCGAGCGGGCCCGTCGTGTAGTGCGAGGCGGGCCCGTGCACCGCCTGCACCAGGGCGTCCGCGAGCTTCTCCAGATCGCCGGTGTGCCGTTCCAGGATCGGCCGCAGCCGGACCCAGCCGGTGGCCAGGTCGTGCCCGCCGGTCTCGATCAGCCCGTCCGTGCAGAGCATGATCGTTTCTCCTGGTTCCAGCGTGAACCGGGTCGTCGGGTAGTCCGTGTCCGCCTCGATGCCCAGCGGGAGCCCGCCCGCCGTCTGCCGGATGAACGCGGTCCCGTCGGGCGTCATCACCACGGGGTCGGGGTGCCCGGCCCGCGCGATGTCGAGGGTGCCGTTGGCCGGGTCCGCCTCGGCGTACAGGCAGGTCGCGAAGCGCGGCCCGGTCTGCTCCGCGTCCTCGGTCGCGTCGGTCAGCCCGGAGAGGAAGCGCGAGGCCCGCGAGAGCACCGCGTCCGGGCGGTGCCCCTCCGAGGCGTACGCGCGCAGCGCGATCCGCAACTGGCCCATCAGCCCCGCCGCCCGCACGTCATGGCCCTGGACGTCGCCGATGACGAGGGCGACCCGGCCGTTGGGCAGCGGGATCATGTCGTACCAGTCGCCGCCGACCTGGAGCCCGCCCCCGGTCGGCACGTACCGCGCGGCCACCGTCATCCCCGGGATGCCGGTTCCCAGGGACGGCATCATCGTGCGCTGGAGCCCCTCGGACAGTTCCCGCTCGGTCTCGGCGATCCCGGCGCGGGCCAGCGCCTGCGCGAGCATCCTGGCCACCGTCGTCAGCACCGACCGCTCGTCCGGCGAGAACGACACCGGGTGCCGGAAGCCGGCCATCCAGGCGCCCATCGTGCGGCCCGCCACGATCAGCGGCAGAAAGGCCCAGGAACGGCGCCCGAACCGGCTGGCCAGCGGCCAGGTGGCCGGATAGCGGTGGACGTACTCGTCGGGGCTGGGCAGATAGATCGCCCGCCCCGTCCGTACGACCTCTGCGGCCGGGTAGTCGGTCTCCAGCGGCATGTCGTTGAACGGTCCCTCGTCACCGGAGTTGTGCCCGTGGTGCCCGACGATCGTCAGCCGCTCGCCGTCGACCCCGAAGACCGCCAGCCCGTCCGGCGAGAACCCGGGCATGGAGAGCGAGTAGGCGACCCGCAGCACCTCCGCCGTCGACCGCGCCTCGGCCAGCGCGCGTCCCGCGTCCAGCAGGAACGCCTCCCGGGACCGCCGCCAGTCGCCGGTGATCCGGTTCTGCGCCCCCTCCGTGCCCGGCTCCGGCTCCGCCACCTCCTGGAGGGTGCCGACCAGCAGGTAGTCCGCGTCACTGCTCTGCGCGGGCGGCAGCGGCCGGGAACGGCTCCGTACGGTACGCATAACCCGCCCGTCGCCGTCCACGATCCGCAGCCGGGCCTCGGCCAGCGTGCCCTCGGCGACGGCCAGGTTGACCACCCCGTAGATCTCGTTCCAGTCGACGGGATGGAAACGGGAGCGCACCTCCGACTCACGGAAGACGCCCGATTCGAAGGGCAGCTCCAGCAGCCGGGCCGCCTCCGCGTCGAGCGTGACGGTCCCGGCGGCGTTGTCCCAGCGCCAGAGACCGGTCGCGGTCGCGGCCAGGACATCCTCGGTGCGCATTGCCCCACTTTAAGAAGATGTGGCGCCCGAACGCCACCGGCGGTCCCGGCGGCCACGCCCCCCGGTGCCCCCGCCGGGGACAATGGCAATGAAACGGTCGGGTCGCGGGCGGTAGCCTGGGGTGGCTGTATGTGCCCCCAACCGCGAAGACTGGATGAACGACGATGCATCGGTACAGGTCCCACACCTGCGGCGAGCTCCGCGCCTCTGACGTCGGCACCGACGTCCGGCTGAGCGGCTGGCTGCACAATCGCCGAGACCTGGGTGGCATCCTCTTCATCGATCTGCGCGACCACTACGGTCTGGTGCAGCTCGTCGCCCGCCCCGGCACCCCCGGCAACGACGCCCTGGCGAAGCTGACCAAGGAGACCGTCGTACGGATCGACGGCAAGGTCTCCGCCCGTGGCGCCGACAACGTCAACCCGGAGCTCCCGACCGGCGAGATCGAGATCGAGGTCACCGAGGTCGAGGTGCTGGGCGAGGCCGCCCCGCTGCCCTTCACGATCAACGCGGAGGACGGGGTCAACGAGGAGCGGCGCCTGGAGTACCGCTTCCTCGACCTGCGCCGCGAGCGCATGCACCGCAACATCATGCTGCGCTCCTCCGTGATCGCCTCGATCCGCTCCAAGATGGTGGCCCTCGGCTTCAACGAGATGGCGACGCCGATCCTCACCGCGACCTCCCCCGAGGGCGCCCGTGACTTCGTGGTCCCGTCCCGGCTGAACCCCGGCAAGTTCTACGCGCTGCCGCAGGCCCCGCAGCAGTTCAAGCAGCTGCTGATGATCTCCGGCTTCGACCGCTACTTCCAGATCGCGCCCTGCTTCCGCGACGAGGACGCCCGCGCCGACCGTTCGCCCGGCGAGTTCTACCAGCTCGACGTCGAGATGTCGTTCGTCGAGCAGGAGGACGTCTTCCAGCCGATCGAGAAGCTCATGACCGAGCTCTTCGAGGAGTTCGGCAACGGCCGCCACGTCACCTCGCCGTTCCCGCGCATCCCGTTCCGCGAGTCGATGCTGAAGTACGGCAACGACAAGCCGGACCTGCGCGCCAAGCTGGAGCTCGTCGACATCTCCGACGTCTTCGCGGACTCGGAGTTCAAGGCCTTCGCCGGAAAGCACGTCCGCGCGCTCCCGGTGCCGGACACCGCGGGCCAGTCCCGGAAGTTCTTCGACGGCCTCGGTGACTACGCCGTCGAGCACGGCGCCAAGGGCCTGGCCTGGGTCCGGGTCGGCGAGGACGGCAAGCTGGCGGGCCCGATCGCCAAGTTCCTCACCGAGACGGACGTCAAGACGCTCACCGAGCGGCTCTCCCTCGTTCCCGGCCACGCCGTGTTCTTCGGCGCCGGCGAGTTCGACGAGGTCTCCAAGATCATGTCGGTCGTCCGCGTCGAGGCCGCCAAGCGCGCCGGCCACTTCGAGGACGGTGTCTTCCGGTTCTGCTGGATCGTCGACTTCCCGATGTACGAGAAGGACGAGGAGACCGGGAAGATCGACTTCTCGCACAACCCCTTCTCGATGCCCCAGGGCGGATTGAAGGACCTGGAGGAGAAGGACCCGCTCGACATCCTCGCCTGGCAGTACGACATCGTCTGCAACGGCATCGAGCTGTCCTCCGGCGCCATCCGTAACCACGAGCCCGAGCTGATGCTCAAGGCCTTCGAGATCGCCGGTTACGACCGAGAGACCGTCGAGCACGAGTTCGCGGGCATGCTCCGCGCCTTCCGCCTCGGCGCCCCGCCGCACGGTGGCATCGCCCCCGGCGTCGACCGCATCGTGATGCTGCTGGCCGACGAGCCCAACATCCGCGAGACGATCGCCTTCCCGCTGAACGGCAACGCCCAGGACCTGATGATGGGCGCGCCCACGGTGCTGGACGAGACGCGGCTGCGCGAGCTGAACATCCAGCTCCGCAAGCCGGTCGCGCCCGCGAAGGAGAAGGCCGAGGCCAAGGACTCGGTCGTCAGGGACACCGGCGCGAAGTAGCGTCAGCGGTTCCGTTTCGGTTCCGCTTCGGTTCCACGTGAAACAGCCCCCGGCCGACCGGCCGGGGGCTGTTTCACGCTCTGTTCACGTCGTGGCGGGACCCGCCCACACCCGGGTTCCGGGCATACAAGTACACGAATCACCTGAACGGGTACAGCCGGATGGCCCCGGCGCCGGATTGGCCGGTCGCGGCTGCGGCAAAGACTGCCTGGGCCGACATCGGCACGGCGGACCCCCCGCCGTGCCGTCGCCGTGCCGCAAAGCCCCGCGGCTCGCCACCGACTGCTGAGGAGCCCCTCCGTGTCCGTGCCCCGTTCGAGCGTTCCTCTGCGGCTCCCGTACGTCCTCTGCGCCGTCCTCGTCCTGCTGCTGACGGGGTGCGGATCGGGCGGCCTCTTCGGTACGGAGGAGAGCGCCGCCCTCAAGGGGGCCTCGGGCGCCTCCGGTGTCCCCGGCCCGCCCCGGACCGCCGCGTCGTCGCCCGAGGCGTCGCCCGTGCCGTCGCCGGTCCCGCCCCGGCAGATCCCCGGGCTCGGGCCGCGGACCAGGGCGGCGATCCCGGCCGGTACCCGCCAGGCGTTAGTCGTCACCGGCGAGGCCATGGACTCCAACCGCTCCACCGCCGTGCTCTACACCCGCGACTCCCCCACCGCGGACTGGCGGGCGGCCATGGCGCCCTGGCCTGCCCACAACGCCCTGAACGGCTGGACGGACGAGCACTGGGAGGGCGACCTGCGCTCACCCGTCGGCGTCTTCACCCTGACCGCGGCGGGCGGCCGGCTGGACCCCCCGGCCACGGCGTTCCCGTACGACCTGAGCCCGGACTTCAAGGTGGAGGGCGAGGGCTTCCACGGGGAGCCGCTGGAGGGTTCGTTCGACTACGTCATCGCCATCGACTACAACCGTCTCCCCGGCACCTCCCCGCTGGACCACACCCGGCCGCTCGGCGACGAGCGGGGCGGCGGCATCTGGATCCACGTCGACCACGGCGGCCCCACCCAGGGCTGCGTCTCGCTCACGGAGGACCGGATGAAGGAGCTCCTCGGCCTGCTCGACCCGGCGGAGGAGCCCGTCATCGTGATGGGCGACGCGCAATCGCTCCTGCGCTGACGGAGCCCGGGGCCCTGGTTTCCGGTGTTGGGTGCGCCCTGTACTGGGTGCGGGGTTCCGTCCTCAATCGCCGGACGGGCTTGGTGTGCGGGTGCGGCTTGTTCGTGGGGTGCGCCTTCCCCGGTGGGTGGGGGGTGGTGCCCCTCCGGGGAGACTCCTCGGAAATGGCGTGTTCACCCGGGACCGAGAGGGACCCGGGTCGTACGCCATTCCCTGCGGGGACTCCCCTGCACGTCCCCACCCCGGCATCAGTCGCGTCTACACACCGGAGAAACGACTGCCGCAGACGCGCGACGGCCGGGTTCGGGGGCGTGCAGGGGAGTCCCCGCAGGACGACGAACACAGACCCGGGTGCCCATCGCGGACCCGCCGCACGTTCGTCGTTCGAGGAGTCTCCCCGGAGGGCCCCCGGACCCCCACCCACCGGACACGGGCGCCCCGCGGGGGACCCGCACCCAAGCCCGTCCGGCGATTGAGGACGGAACCCCGCGCCCCGGAAATGGGCAACCCACACGGGGCCCGACGCCCACTCGAAGACCCGGTCCCAGAGGGGCCTACGGCTTCTCCTCCAGGCGCGGGAACAGCACCGCGCCCTTCGTCACCGTCGCGCCCGGCGACAGCCGGCCCCAGTCGGCGGTCTCCAGCAGGCGCTGGTCGGCGAGCGCGCCCAGGGACTCCTCCGCGCCCAGGGACTCCCACAGCTTCTGCGAGGTGTCCGGCATGACGGGGTTCAGCAGGACCGCGACGCCGCGCAGCGCCTCCGCGGCGGTGTACAGGATCGTCGCGAGGCGGGCCCTGCCCTCCGGGGACTCGTCCTTGGCCACCTTCCACGGCTCCTGCTCCGTGATGTAGCCGTTGACCTGCTTCACGAAGTCGAAGATCGACAGGATGCCGCCCTGGAAGTCCAGCTCCTCGCCGATCTTCAGGTCGGCCTCCGCGACGGCCTTCGTCAGCCCGTCCCGTACCGCCTGCTCGGCCTCGCCCGCGGCCGTGGCCTCGGGGAGCACGCCGCCGTAGTACTTGCCGACCATGGCCGCGAGGCGCGAGGCCAGGTTGCCGTAGTCGTTGGCGAGCTCGGAGGTGTAGCGGGCGGTGAAGTCCTCCCACGAGAACGAGCCATCGCTGCCGAAGGCGATGGCCCGCAGGAAGTACCAGCGGTACGCGTCCACGCCGAAGTGCGAGGTCAGGTCCTGCGGCTTGATGCCCGTCAGGTTCGACTTCGACATCTTCTCGCCGCCGACCATCAGCCAGCCGTTGGCGACGACCTTGCCGGGCAGCGGCAGCCCCTGCGCCATCAGCATCGCGGGCCAGATCACCGCGTGGAAGCGCAGGATGTCCTTGCCGACCAGGTGCACGTTCGCCGGGAACGTGGCGTCGAACTTCTCCTGGTTGGCGCCGTAGCCGACCGCCGTCGCGTAGTTGAGCAGCGCGTCGACCCATACGTAGATGACGTGCTTGTCGTCCCAGGGGACCGGGACGCCCCAGTCGAAGGTCGAGCGCGAGATCGACAGGTCCTGGAGGCCCTGCTTCACGAAGTTCACGACCTCGTTGCGGGCCGACTCGGGCTGGATGAAGCCGGGGTTGGCCGCGTAGAACTCAAGCAGCTTCGGGCCGTACTGGCTCAGCTTGAAGAAGTAGTTCTCCTCCTTGAGGATCTCCACCGGCTTCTTGTGGATCGGGCACAGCTTCGTGCCGTCCTCCGCCTCGATGAGGTCGCCGGGAAGCTTGTACTCCTCGCAGCCCACGCAGTACGGGCCCTCGTACCCGCCCTTGTAGATCTCGTCCTTGTCGTACAGGTCCTGAACGAACTCCTGCACACGGTCGGTGTGGCGCTTCTCCGTCGTACGGATGAAGTCGTCGTTCCCGATGCCGAGGTGCTCCCAGAGGGGCTTCCAGGCCTCCTCCACGAGCTTGTCGCACCACGCCTGGGGCGTGACGTTGTTCGCCTCGGCCGTGCGCATGATCTTCTGACCGTGCTCGTCCGTGCCGGTGAGGTACCACACCTTCTCGCCGCGCTGACGGTGCCAGCGGGTGAGCACGTCGCCTGCGACGGTCGTGTAGGCGTGGCCCAGGTGAGGAGCGTCGTTGACGTAGTAGATGGGGGTCGAGACGTAGAAGCTCTTCACGTCCTCGCCCCCCTGCTTCTCTGATCCAGTGGCCGCCATGGTCGAAATCCTAACGGTCCGACGGAGATCCACTCACACCGATAAACGCGGGAGCGGACGCGGCAGCCGACGCGGAGAGCTTTGCGAAACATCGCTTCCCGTAACAAAGACGCATCCTGGGATGGAGTGGACACGCATGGACGAGGCAGAGGACATCACGATGCGGGTACTGGTCGCCGAGGACGAGGAGATCCTGGCGGAGCTGGTCGCCACCGGGCTGCGGCGGGCCGGGTTCGCCGTCGACACCGTGTACAGCGGTGACGCCGCCCAGGCCTACCTGGGACTGCACGACTACGACGTCGTCGTCCTGGACCGGGACCTGCCCCGGGTGCACGGCGACGACGTGGCCCGCGAACTCGTGGCCTCCGGTTCCCGCACCAGGATTCTGATGCTCACCGCCGCCGGGTCCATGGAGGACCGGGTCTCCGGGCTCGACCTGGGCGCCGACGACTACCTGGGCAAGCCGTTCGAGTTCCCGGAACTGGTCTCGCGGGTCCGCGCGCTGCGGCGGCGCAGCGCCCGCCCCGTGCCGCCGCAGCTGGTGCGGTACGGGATCCGGCTCGACACCGTACGGCGTACCGCGTCCCGGGACGGGCAGGAGCTGGACCTCTCACCGAAGGAGTTCACCGTGCTTCAGCTGCTGCTGGAGGCCGACGGCGCGACGGTCAGCGCGGAGGAGCTCCTGGAGCGCGCCTGGGACGCCAACGCCGACCCGTTCACCGGGGCCGTCCGTGTCTGCATGAGCAAGCTGCGCGGCAAACTCGGCGAACCGGCGGTGATCCGCACCGTGCAGGGTGTCGGGTACGCCCTGTGAAGCCGCAGGGCCGGGTGCCGCACTCCACGATCAGGACCCGGATCGCGCTCGTCTACGGCGGGGTGTTCCTGGTGCTCGGCACGGCCCTGATGGTCACCGTCAACCTGGCCTCCCGGGCCGGTACGGACTCGCAGGCCCGCTCCATCGCCCGCACGGCCGCGGTCGTCCAGCCCGGCTACGCGGTGAACGGCCCCCTCGTCACGCGCCGGAGCCTCGGTCCGCCGACCGTGTACGACCTCACCGACCACGTCAGCGACGCGGCCGGGCACCAGCTGCTCATCTGGTCCGCCGCCGCGCTGCTCGTGATGACGGCCTGCGCGGTGGGCGTCGGATGGTGGACCGCGGGGCGGGTCCTGCGGCCCGTCCACGCCATGACCGCCAAGGCGCGCCGGCTCTCCGAGCACACGCTGCACGAGCGGATCGCCTCCAGCGGCCCCGACGACGAGCTGAAGGAACTGGGCGACACGCTCGACGCGCTGCTCGCCCGGCTGGAGAAGGCCTTCGACAGCCAGCGGCGGTTCATCGCCAACGCCTCGCACGAGCTGCGGACCCCGCTGGCCACCCAGCGGGCGGCGATCCAGGTCGGCCTGGACGACCCGACGGCGGACGACCTCGTACGGACCCGGCAGACGCTCCTGGACAACAACCGGCGCAGCGAGCGGCTCATCGAGGGCCTGCTGGTGCTGGCGCGCAGTGAGCGCGGGCTCGCGAACGGCGAGCGGGAGGACGTGGACCTCGCCCGGGTGGTGGCGGAGGAGGCGGGCCGGCACCCGGGGGTGACCGTGACGGCGGCCGGGTGCGCGGTGCGCGGGAACCGGATGCTGCTGGCCCAGCTGGTGGCCAACCTGCTGGCCAACGCGGTGACGTACAACGTGCCCGGCGGGACGGTGGAGGTGTCGCTGACCGTCGCGGGCGGGGACGGGGTGCTGCGGGTGTGCAACACCGGTCCGGTGGTGGACGGCGCGGACATCCCCGGGCTGTTCGAGCCGTTCCGGCGGGGCGAGGGCAAGGACCGGATGGGGCCCGGCTCGGGGCTGGGGCTCTCGATCGTGCGGTCCATAGCGGAGGCGCACGGCGGTACGGTCACGGCGGTGCCGGGCCCGGAGGGCGGCCTCGCCGTGACCGTACGTCTGCCGGCCGGTCAGGCGCCCGCGGCGACCCACGCGGGCAGTGCGGCGAGCACCTCGCGGTAGAACGCGGCGTCCGCGACCTCGCGCGGGGCGGGGCCCGCGTGGAAGAAGCCGGCGTTCGGGGCGTCCAGCTTCCGCAGGAAGTCGAAGCCCTTCCCGTCCTGCTCGCCGAACGCGACGAACTGGAAGAACAGCGGCAGGCGCGCCGCGTCGGTGAGCGCCTGGCGGGCGGCCTGCTTGGCGTCCGGCGGGCCGTCCGTCTGGAAGACCACCAGTGCCGGGCCGCTCGCCCCGGACTTCTCGTAGTGCGCGACGACCTCTTCGACGGCCCGGTGGTAGTTCGTCCGGCCGAGCCGGCCGAGGCCCGCGTTCAGCTCGTCGATCCGGCCCTCGTGGCCGTCAAGGCCGACCGTGCCGGTGCCGTCGATGTCCGTCGAGAAGAAGACGACCTGGACGGTGGCGCTCTCGTCCAGGTGCGCGGCGAGGGCGAGGGTGCGGTCGCCCAGGTGCTGGGCGCTGCCGTCCTTGTAGAACGGCCGCATCGAGCCGGAACGGTCCAGGACCAGATAGACGGTGGCCCGCAGACCGGTCAGCCCGTGCGCCTTCAGCCCGGCCTGGGCCGCCTTGTACGGGGCGACGAGCTCGGGCGCGCGGGACTTGACCCGGGCGAGGGAGAGCGCGGGCTTGCCGTCGGCGGGGGCGGGCGCGGGAGCGGGTGCGGCGGCGGGCGTTGCGGCGGAGGCCTCGGTGGTGGGCTCGGTGGTGGGCTCAGCGGTTGCGGCGATGGGCTCCGGTGCGGGTTCCGGCTCCGTGATGGGTTCCGGTTCCGGTTCGGGCTCCGGGTCCATGTCGATGGTGATCGGCTCGGGAAGCGCCTCCGCGACGACCGGCTCCGCGACGACCGGTTCGGCGACGGGGGCCGCTGCCGGGGGCTCGACGGGCTCCGGGGCCACGACAGCTGCGGGCTCCTCCACGGGCTCCTCCACGGGCTCCGGCTTCGGCTCCGACTTGAGTTCCGGCTCCGGGTCCGGGTCCGAATTGAGTTCCGGTTCCGGTTCCGGCTTTGTCTCCGTGGCCGTCGTCCTCGGCCCGGAGCTCTGCGCCGGAACCGTGGGGGTGACCTTGGGCGCGGGGGCGGCGGCCTTGTCGAAGGCGGCTGCCACCAGATCCGTCGCCAGGTCGTCGTCGCTTTCGGCGGACCGGGAGGAGGCGGGGGAGGCCGGGGCCGGGACCGATGCCTTGGCGGCCGGGGCGGGTTCGGGCTCCGACCCGGCCTGCACGACCGGTTCGTCCACCGCCACCGAGGACGACTCCGTGGGCCGGGTCCGCTCGCCCTGGGGCGGGACCGTGGCCGTCGTCGGGCCGTCCTGCTCCGTGACGTCACGGCCGAACACCTTGCGCAGCAAGCTCCGAATGCCCATGGGCGAGGCCTTTCACGTGAGTTGGGTGCGATGAATGTCCGTACTGCGGGAATTGATCCCTGGCCAGGGCGGATACGTAAGGTTAGCGGCCGGATCCGGCCGTTCGGTGGCGCGGCCCGCCTGAGGGACAACCGAGCCGAAACCGATCCCGGACCGAGTCCTGCAACTGCGCGATGGTGGTCTGATGTACGTCATTCACATGTATTTCTGTAGTGCCGAGTTGCCTGGTTGACGCGAACGTACGGAGCCCCCGTGCGCAGGGCGCACTAGAGTCGCGAGCATGGTTTCCGGTGAGGCGCCGCAGGCGGCGGGCAGTGTTCGGGTCGACGTCTGGATCTGGTCGGTCCGGCTGACGAAGACGCGGGCGCAGGCTGCCGCGGCCTGTCGCGCGGGTCATGTGAAGGTGGCGGGCGAGCGGGCCAAGCCGGCCCAGGCGCTGCACGTCGGCGACGAGGTACGGCTGCGGCACGCGGGCCGGGACCGGGTGGTGGTCGTGTCGAAGATCGTGAAGAAGCGGGTCGGGCCCCCGGTGGCCGCGGAGTGCTTCGTCGACAACAGCCCGCCCCCGCCGCCGCGCGAGGCCGCGATCCAGGTTCCGGTACGGGACCGGGGGGCCGGGCGGCCGACGAAGCGGGACCGGCGCGAGATGGACAGGCTGCGCGGGGACGGGCCGCCCGCGGAGTGACCGGCCTGATCCAAACGGAAGACCCTACGGCTCGGGGGAGGCGATCGCCCTTGCCGCCGCGACCTCCTGACGCAGCGGGGCCAGTACGCCCTCCTCGTCGCCCGGGAGTTCGGCGCGCACCTCCACCAGGACCTCGCTCGCCCTGATGCCCGCCGCCAGTTCGCGGAGCTGCTGCCGCACCTCGGCCACCTCCGCGGGTTCCGGTTCCGGGGCACCGTGGTTGACGCGTACCCGGGCGGCGGTCGTGGCGTCCACGATGCGTTCGACCGCGACGACCAGGGGCCACCACGCGGCGGCCCGGCGGCCGGTCGGGGGCGGCTCGGTCAGGGCGCGCTGGAACTCGGAGCGTACGGAGGACAGATCGCGGTAGATGCGGCGCCGCGCCCGGACCCGCTCCGCCCGGTCGCCGGGGGCTTCCGGCTCGAAGGCGTACGCCACGTAGTCCGCGATGTCCGTCACCGCGTCGGCCAGCCGGTGGCCGATCCGGGCGTGCCAGCTCTCCGGCCACAGCAGGTATCCGGCCACCAGCACGATCGCGCAGCCGATCAGGCTGTCCAGGAAGCGCGGCCAGACGAGGTGCACGCCCTGGTGGTTCAGCAGGTCCGACAGGAGCAGGATGACCGGCGTGATGGCCGCCGTCTGGAAGGCGTACCCCTTCGCCGTGAACGCCGGGATCAGCGCGGCGAGCAGCACCATCACCGGCACGTCCCACCAGCCGATCGGCACCTCCGCCAGCACCGGCGCGGCGATGACGAGACCCGCCGCCGTGCCCACGGAGCGCAGCACCGCGCGGGAGAACACCGAGCCGAAGTCGGGCTTGAGGACGAAGGTGACGGTGAGCGCGACCCAGTAGGAACGCGGCACGTCGAACAGCGAGGTCAGCGACTGGGCCAGTCCGATGCAGAGCGCGAGGCGCAGCCCGTACCGCCAGGAGGGCCCGGAGAGCAGGACGTTGCGGGTCGCGCGCCGGACCCGTACGCCCAGCGCGGCCGGACGGCCGAGCCGGTCGTCGACGTTGTACGGGTCGGGCTCGGCCTTGTGCACGACGACGGCGGCGTGCCGCAGCGCGCTGTCCACGGCGAGCGTGGCGGGCGACTCGGGCGCGGGCAGGGCGGGTTCGCCGCCGCCGGTACGGCTCTCCTCGATGTCGTCGGCCAGCGACCGCACCGCCGCCGGGATCTCGGGCGGCAGCGGCCGCCGCCGCAGATGCACCGCCGGGGCGGCCTCGACGAGCGGGATGACGACGTTGAGCTGGGACAGCAGCCGCACCATCGTGCCGCTGCGGCCGTGGTAGCGGGCGCGCCGGGCGAGGACCAGGTCGTAGGAGGTGTTGAGGGAGTGGGTGACGGCCTGCCGCTTCTCCTCGTACGCGTCCGTTCCGGCGGCGGCGAGCAGGTCCGCGACCGCACAGTACGTTCCGGCGACCGAGACCCGTTCCGGCAGTTTCCGCCGCAGCGGCCAGGCCAGCAGGGTCAGCGCGAGGACGAAGAGTCCGCCGAGCGTCAGCAGCAGCGGCGCGACCCACCAGGGGTCTGGCATCGGAAGTCCGGCGCCCACCACCGAGTTGAGCAGGAGCAGCAGACCGGACACGGAGGCCACGGCGCCGATCGTCGACATCATCCCGGAGACGAGCCCGATGACCGTCAGCACGGCGACGGCGGCCCAGCCGGTCCCGTACACCAGGGTGCCGATCATGATGCCGAGCGCGCCGAACACCTGCGGTACGGCGATGTTGAGGACGCGCATCCGGTACGCGTCCGCGGTGTCACCGATCACGCCGGAGAGCGCGCCCATCGAGACGAGCGCCCCGTACACCGGCCGGTCGACGGCGAATCCGACGGCGAGCGGTGCGGCCAGGGCGACGGACGCGCGGGCGACGGCGGCCCACGGGACGGGGGTGGGCTGCGGGCGCAGCCCGTACCGGAGCCAGACGGGCGGCATCCCGCGCCGTGGCGCCGCGACGGACCCGGTGCCGGTGTCCTTGCCGGTGCCACTGCCACTGCCGGTCAACGCGCCCCCCTCGTCAGTGCTCAGCGCTCAGTGCTCAGCCGCGGTATCCCTCGACCTCGTCGGCCGGGCGGACCCGGGCCTGTGACGGGTCCTCCCCGAACTCGCTCAGCGCGCGACGCTGCCGCAGCAGGTCCCAGCACTGGTCGAGCCTGACCTCCACCGTACGCAGTCGCCGCTGCTCCTCCGCGGTGAGGCCCGGATCGCGGGCGCCCCGGTCGCGCAGGCTCCGTTCCTCCGCGACGAGTCCGTCGATGCCGCCGATGATGTCGTGCTCCTGGTCGTCCATGGTGTCGTCCTCTCTACGGGGTCTTCAGGGGTCCGGGGATTCAGCGGTGGCCGTGGTGGCGCAGCACGATGACGGTCTTGCCGCGGGCCCCGCCCGTCCGGTTGCGGTACAGGGCCTGCGGGGCCTTCTCCAGCGGGAGTTCGATGTCGATGGGTACGCGGAGCACTCCTTCCGCCGCGCCCGCTGCCAGGACGTCCAGCAGTACCGGGGTCGGGTCGAGCCGGAAGTCGATGCCGCACACGCCCCCGGGGAGCGCGGCCGCGCCCGCGACGCCCCGGGTGCTGAGCGCGATACCGCCCGGCCGGACCGCCGCGGCGTGGGCGGCGAACGCCTCCGGGGTGTCGGAGACCAGGTCGGCCAGCGCGTCGATGCCGTCCGGGCAGACGGACCGCACCGACTCGGCCGCCGGGCCCCGGGTGGTGTCGATCGTCGCGGCGGCGCCCAACGAGCCCATCCGGGAACGCTCGTCGCCGCGCACCGCCGCGACGACGCGTATGTCGCGTGCCTTGGCGAGCTGGGTCAGGCAGCTCCCGACGCCGCCCGCCGCGCCGATGACCAGCAGGCTCTCGTGGCCGCGCAGCACCACCGTCTCCAGGATCTGCGCGGCCGCCATCCCGGCCGACGGCAGCGCGGCGGCGGTCCGGGCGTCAAGACCGGGCGGGACGAGCGTGATCGCGGCGTCCTGCTGGACGCAGACGTAGTCGCAGTACGTACCGGCGCCGACCGGTGGCCCGGCCCGGCCGAAGACCCGGTCACCGACCCGGAAGCGGTTGTCGCCGCCGCCGATCATGTCGACCCGGCCCGCGAAGTCCACGCCGACGACGAACGGGAACACGGGCGGGACCGGCCCGCCCGGGGAGCCGTCGGTCAGTCGCGAGTCGTGCGGGACCGGCCCGTCCGGGGAGCCGTCGGCCGTCTGCCAGTCGGAGGGGTTGAGGGAGGCGTACTCGACCCGCACCCGCACCTCACCTGGCGCGGGTTCCGGCTTCGGGAGCTCCACCAGAGCGGGGCGGGACCGGAACGCGCCGACGGCGATGGCTCGCATACGGAACACCTCCCAGTCGCCCCCGGCAGTGCACGCGATCCACTCTTCCCCGGCCCGCCCGCACCCGCACGTCGGCGTCGGCGGGGCGGAGCGCGTCCGTCACGCGTCGGGCGGCGGCACAGGCGCGACCGGCGGCGCGGGCGGCAGCACCCGCTGGGCCCAGATCCGTGCCGCGACCGCGCAGACCGCGAGCGCCAGCCCGGTACCGAAGACGATCCACACCGTGGTGCGCAGGGACGCCGTCAGCGCGTCGTAGACCGCGGCCGCCCCGTCCGTCTCGTTGCCCGGCACCTCGGCCAGCACCCGGTTGCGGGCATAGGCGAGCGCCCCGCGCAGCAGCAGCGCGCCGGCCGCGAAGCCGGTTCCGGCGACGGCGGTGGCGGCCAGCGCGGCGAGCGCGGAGCCCCGGCGGCCGGGCCCGCCGCGCACCCAGGCCAGGACCACGGCCAGCAGCGCGAACACCAGCGTGCCGACGGCGGGCCAGATGCTCGCGGCGCGCAGCCACCGGAAGCTCTGCCGCAGCTGGTCGGCCCGGTCGGCGGAGACGATCTGGATGTCCGTGTGCTCGATGGGGATGCGGTCGGCGAACGGCACCCCGTTGTCCAGCAGGTTCTGCTTCACCTGTTCCGTCACGGGCGCCAGGTCGATGGTGACGCTCTCGCCGCTGCCGCCGTCCAGCGCGGCGGTGACGGCCTCGTGGGCGGTGCGGTTGGCGGCGTTCCAGGCGGCCTGGAAGGCGTCGGTGGTGGTGAAGGACCGCACGGCCTGGTGCAGGAACCCGCGCACGGTGTCCCCGAGCGGACCGACGTCGATCTGCTTCATCGCCTCGTCGGTGATCAGGTCGGCCACGGTGTTCTGCACATCGGGGTCGGAGGCGAGCGGCGCCACGGCGGCGACGTAGCGGTCGGTGTCGTCGATCTCCAGATCGACCCAGGCGGAGAGCGCGCTCAGCGGTACCAGGACGGCGAGCAGTACCAGGAGTACCGCCGAGAGTGCCGTCGAGAAGTAGGTCCGCACCTCACCAGGGAATCCCGGATGCGCCGGGAACGCTCGGGCCATGAGCCATTCGAGTTGCCGGGAGGCGCGACCAGGTGTGCTCTGGAGGAAGACAGAGGGGGCGACGGAAGGAGCTTCCCGTCATGGCCGCACATGCTTCGGTGCAGGCACGCGGAGCGCGAGCGCGTGCCCAGCACCCGTCCATCACCAGCTGGGCTCTGCCCGTCACGCTCGGGGTGGTCCTCGGCTGGTACGCGACGTCCATCGTCCGGGGCGGCGGTGTGCTCACCGGCGGGCAGCTCGCCCTCGGACTGATCTCCGGCGCAGTTCTCGCCGTCCTCTGCTTCGGACTGGGCCGCGTACAGAAGCGGCTGCCGGTCGAGCTGGCGGCGGCGGCCTACGGAGTCCTCTTCGGCGGCTCGGTCGGCTTCCTCTACAGCCTGTCCGGCAAGAGCGTCCTCGCGGCCTCCGTGCTGGGTCTGCTGACCGGCGCGGCCATGCTGGCGGCCTCGTTCTACGCCTTCTACACCCGCCGGGCCTAGGGCCTGTATTGGGTTGTCCCGCGGCGTCACGGGGCTGGGCACGCACGCTCGCGGCGTTGCCGAAACGCCCTGGTAGCTCCGCTACAAGGACGCTCCGGCGCCTTGCGATCGCACGCACCCAGCCCCGCTCCTTCTTCCGCGGGACAACCCAATACAGGCCCTAGGGCCGGTCCGCCTCCATCAGCCATCCTTGACCTTCTCCGCGGGGGAAGGCCAAGGATCGGCGTGCCGGGCGAGCACCGCCCGGTATGAGGAGGCACGAGGTGCACGAGGTGACGGACCAGGGGCACGGGCGGCCGCCGGAAGCGGCGCTGATCACGATCGGGGCGTTCGCCCGGCTGTCCCGGCTGTCCGCCAAGGCGCTGCGCCGCTACGACGAGCTGGGCCTGCTTGAGCCCGCCCTGGTCGACCCGGTGAACGGCTACCGGTACTACGACCCGGCGCAGGCGCGGACGGCCCGGCTGGTCGCCTGGCTCCGCCGGATCGGCATGCCGCTCGCCCGGATCACGGAGGTGATCGCGCTGGACGACGGCGCGGCCGCCGCCGCGATCCGGGCGTACTGGGCGCAGGTCGAGGCAGAAACGGCGGCCCGGCGCGATCTCGCGGCCTTCCTCATCGACCAGCTGTCGACGGAGGAAGCCATGACGCAGGTGGGAACGCTCGGAATCCGGTACGCGGCACGCACGGAGACCGGTGCGGTGCGGGAGACCAACCAGGACGCGGCGTACGCCGGTGCCCGGCTGCTCGCGGTCGCCGACGGGTTCGGCGCGGGCGGCGCGGGGGCGAGCGCGGCGGCGATCGACGCGCTGAAACCGGTGGCGCGGGGCGCGGTACCGGCCGCGGAGCTGCTGAACCTCCTGCACGACGCGGCGGAGCAGGCCGCACGGGCGGTCCGGGACGCGGTGGCGGGCAGCGCCGGAAGCGGAGCGCCCGACGAGTCGGGGACCACGCTGACCGCGCTGATGTGGACGGGCGCGCAGCTGGGGCTCGTCCACATCGGGGACTCGCGGGCGTATCTGCTGCGCGGGGGAGAGCTGTTCCGGATCACCCACGACCACAGCCTGGTCCAGTCGATGATCGACGACGGCTCGCTCACCGAGGAGGAGGCCGTCTCGCACCCGCAGCGGGCGCTGCTGCTCAAGGCGCTGGGCGGCGGGCCGTCCGGCTCCGGGCCCGATCTGGACGTGCGGGACGCCCGCCCCGGTGACCGCTATCTGCTCTGCTCCGACGGGCTCTCCGCGGTCGTGGCCGGTACGGAACTGGCCCGGGTGCTGGCCGGGGCGGACGGCCCCGGCACGGCGGTGCGCGAACTGCTCGGGCTGGCCGCCGCGGCGGGCGCCCCCGACAACGTGGCGTGCGCGGTGGCGGACGTGGTGGCGCTTTGACGGAAAGGGGCGGGCCCGCACGGTCGTGATGACCGTGCGGGCCCGCCCCGTACTCCGTACTCGCGCCGCGTCCGGCGTCAGCTGCGCACCACCGTCACCGGGCACGCCGCGTGCTGGGTGACGTGCAGGCTGACCGAGCCGAGCAGGGTGGCCTTGAAGCCGCTGTATCCGCGTGCGCCGACCACCAGCAGGTTCGCGCCCTCGGCCCGGTCCAGCAGGGACTGCGCCGGGTTGCCGATCACCACGACCTTGCTGATCGCGGCGGCCCCGGCGGCGCCGAGGGCCTCCTCCAGCGCCTCGGTGAGCGAGACGGTGGCCATGGCCTGCGGATCGAAGTCCTCCGGCAGGCCCGGCATCATGGACGCCCAGCTGGTGGCGGGGTACTCCCAGCTGTTGACGGCCTCGACCGTGTCACCGGTCAGCTCCGCCTGGCGTACGGCCCAGTGCAGTGCCTTGATCGACGACTCGGAGCCGTCAACGCCCACCACGATCCTGCCCATCTCTGCCTCCAGCTCGGTTCGGCTCTGTTGCTCGGTTGTACGGGGGTGCGCCGTACGGATTCCGCGTGGCGCACCCTCCCGCCCAACTGTAGTCAAACCGGACGAAACCACAGCGCCCGGGTCGCTCAGGCCTGCCCGAGACCGGCGAGCTGCTGCTCGAACGGGACGACCTCGTCGTCCACGCCGGGGGTCCTGGACGCGCCGGAGACGGCCCGCCCGCCGGTGATCGCGCTCGCCAGCTCGCCGCCCGCGCGCCGGATCCGGGCCGGCAGGCCGTCGGCGTACTCGTCGCCCGAGGAGCCCCAGTCCTCCGACGCCGCGTACACCGAGGTCGGCAGCGTGACGGCCCGCAGGTAGGCGAAGAGCGGGCGCATGGCGTGCTCCAGCACCAGCGAGTGCCGGGCGGTACCGCCGGTCGCGGCGACGACGACGGGCTTCCCGGTCAGCGCGGTGTTCTCGACCAGGTCGAAGAACGACTTGAACAGTCCGCTGTAGGAGGCGGTGAAGACCGGGCTGACGGCGATCAGCCCGTCCGACTCCGTCACCGCGCCGATCGCATCCTCCAGCGCGGCCGAGGGGAACCCGGTCACCAGGTGGTTGGCGATCTCGACGGCCAGGTCGCGCAGCTCGATCACCCGGATCTCGACCGGGCGGTCCTGCTCGGCGTCCAGCCGCTCCCGCGCGGCCCCGGCCAGCCGCTCGGCCAGCAGCCGGGTCGAGGACGGGCTGCTCAGCCCGGCCGAGACGGCGACGATCCTCAGTGGTTCGGTGGCGAACACGGTGTCAGCTCTCCTTCGTGGCGGTGGCGGCGACGACGGCCGGGTGCAGGGGCGCGGACTCCGGGACCCCGGCCGGCCGCAGGGCGGCGAACTCCTTGCGCAGCACCGGTACGACCTCCTCGCCGAGGATGTCGAGCTGCTCAAGGACGGTCTTCAGCGGCAGCCCCGCGTGGTCCATCAGGAACAGCTGGCGCTGGTAGTCGCCGACGGTGTCCCGGAAGGACAGCGTCCGCTCGATGACCTCCTGCGGGGAGCCGACGGTCAGCGGCGTCTGCTGGGTGAAGTCCTCCATCGAGGGGCCGTGCCCGTAGACCGGCGCGTTGTCGAAGTACGGGCGGAACTCCCGTACCGCGTCCTGCGAGTTCTTCCGCATGAACACCTGGCCGCCGAGTCCGACGATGGCCTGCTCCGCGGTGCCGTGCCCGTAGTGGGCGTAGCGCTGCCGGTAGAGGTTCACCATCTTCGCGGTGTGCTCGATGGGCCAGAAGATGTTGTTGTGGAAGAAGCCGTCGCCGTAGTACGCGGCCTGCTCCGCGATCTCCGGGGAGCGGATCGAGCCGTGCCAGACGAACGGCGGTACGCCGTCCAGCGGGCGCGGGGTCGCGGTGAAGGACTGAAGCGGGGTACGGAACTTCCCCTCCCAGTCGACGACGTCCTCGCGCCACAGCTTGTGCAGCAGGGCGTAGTTCTCGATGGCGAGCGGCATGCCCTGGCGGATGTCCTTGCCGAACCAGGGGTAGACAGGTCCGGTGTTCCCCCGGCCCATCATCAGGTCGACGCGGCCGTCGGCGAGGTGCTGGAGCGTGGCGTAGTCCTCGGCGATCTTCACCGGGTCGTTGGTGGTGATCAGCGTCGTGGACGTGGACAGGATCAGGTTCTCGGTGCGGGCGGCGATGTAGCCGAGGGTGGTCGTGGGGGAGGACGGGACGAACGGCGGGTTGTGGTGCTCGCCGGTCGCGAAGACGTCGAGGCCGACCTCCTCCGCCTTCCGCGCGATGGCGATGGTGGCCTTGATCCGCTCGTGCTCGCTCGGCGTCCGGCCGGTCGTCGGGTCGGTGGTGACGTCCCCGACGGTGAAGATCCCGAACTGCATGGCGCCCGCCTCCAATATTGTTGAACGTTGAACTATGTGAACACCCTACAACGGAGTGCCCCACCTCTCTATTCCACGGGACCGCGGGGACCGCCCCTCGCGGGGTCCGGGTACGCCGAACGGGTCCGGATCTTCCGCGCGGGCGAGGTGGGCGGGCGCGCCAGGAAGCGGGCGTCCGAGGCGATCAGGACCGGCTTACGGCGCTTCCGGCGCTTCCCGCGCTCGCGCCGCTTCCCGTGCTCTCGGCGTGCGGGCTCCGGTCGCCGAGCAGATGCTCCCGGCCCCAGGCCCCGAGCGGAGCCAGTGCGGCGTTCAGGGACGAGCCGAGCGGGGTGAGGCCGTACGTGACACGGCGTACCGCTCCCTCGAAGGCCTCCTCGCGGAAGACGATGCCCGCCGCCTCCAGCTCCCGCAGGTGCGAGGCGAGGACCTTCTCCGTCACGCCGGGAAGCGCGCGCCGCAGCTCACCGAACCGACAGGGTTCGACGTCCAGCGCCCACAGGATGAGCACCTTCCACTTGCCGCCGACCACGTCGATCGCCGCGTCGATGCCGCACACGTAGCTGTCTCGCCGGGTCACCCGCTGAGTTTAAGGTAACCACCCACAAAATAGTGCGTACTTGATCGTGTTACGGGTGGATACGAGCCTGTGGGGCATGGACCACGACACTTCTTCCCGAGCCCCTGTCACCCTCCTCGGCCTCGGTGACATGGGCACCGCCCTGGCCGGCGCCTGGCTCGCCGCCGGGCACCCGCTGACCGTCTGGAACCGCACCCCGGCCAAGGCCGACGCGCTGACCCGCGCGGGCGCCCGCACGGCGCCCACCCCGGCCGGTGCGATCGCCTCGGCCACCGGCCCCGTGGTGCTCTGCCTGCTGGACGACTCCTCCGTGACCGAGGTCCTGGACGGCGTCGACCTCGACGGCAAGGACCTCGTCAACCTGACCACCAGCACCCCGGCACAGGCCCGCGAGCTGGCCCGCAGGACCGAGGCGCGCGGGGCCCGCTTCCTGGACGGCGGGATCATGGCCGTACCCCCGATGATCGGGCACCCGGAGACCGGCGGATACGTCTTCTACAGCGGCGACCGTGCGCTGTTCGAGCGCCACCGCGCAACGCTGGAGGCCCCCGCCGGGGCCAGGTTCACCGGCGCCGACCCCGGCCACGCGGCACTGCACGACGTCGCCCTCCTCAGCGCGATGACCGGCATGTTCGCGGGCATCGCGCACGCCTTCGCCCTGGTGGACGGCGAGCAGGACCTCGACCGCACCGCGTTCGCCGCCCTGCTCGCCGACTGGCTGCGCGCCATGGCCGGCTCCGCGCCCGCGATGGCCGCCCAGCTGGAGAGCGGCGACTACACGGAAGGGGTCGTCTCCAACCTCGCCATGATGGCGGCGGCCAACGACACCCTCCTGGGCACGGCGGCGGGCCAGTCGGTCGACCCCCGGCTGCTCACCCCGTACATGGACCTGATGCGGCGGCGGGTGGACCGGGGCCACGGCGGCGAGGGCCTGGCGGGGACGGTCGGAATGCTCCGGAGCGCGTGAAGGGGCGGGAAGGATATGGAACTGCTCCTGGACATACTGCCGGACGCGTTCCCCTGGGTCCGGTTCCTCCCCGAACCCGACGTCCACGCCTTCGCCGTCGAACTGGTCGACACCATGCGCGCCGCCGACTCGATCGGCAACAGCGCTTCTGTCGCGCAGCTGCTCACCGCGTGGCAGCACAGTGCCGAGGTCCACTCCGACCCCGAACTGCTGGCCGCGCTGACCAGGGACCACGAGGCGGACTACGGGCAGGTGCCCGACCCGCGGGAGCTCGCGTGAGTGCGGGTCGCGGTGACCGGGCAGCGCCTCCCGCGCCGGAAGGGCAGTGGGAAGTCCGCTTCGCCGATGCGGCGGCCAAAGGCTGGGAGAGTCTGGGCGAGGTGACCGGGGGCGGACGCGTCTGGTATCTCCTGGACACCGCCGCCGACACCTGCTGGATCACCTTCGCGAGCCCGGGGCACCCACGGGCCACGGGCCGGTAGTGAGCCCGACAGGAAGGCGCCGGACCCCCCGTCGGACCCCGAGCCGGGCCCCGGGCCGGGGTGGCGCGAAGTGCCGTGACGCGGAGGTTGTGGCGCGTTACCATCGCGTCATGACCTCCGTACCGTGCCGGAACTGGTGGCGCTCCTTCTAGGAGCGGCCACCCCTTCTGCGCGGGACCAGGGCCGTTCGACATGGACGGCCCTTTTTCTCTGCCCTCTTCCGGTACGGGTTTCCCGCCCGGTGGGCCGTCCTCCACGCACACACCGACGCGAGGAGAGACCACTCATGACCGCGACGATCACGACCGACGCCGTCCGGGACGCCACCCTGGAGGCCCGGATCCGGCGGTACCCGGAGAGATTCCGGGTCCTGACCGGTGACCGGCCCACCGGGGCGCTCCACCTCGGGCACTACTTCGGCACGCTCCACAACCGGGTGCGGCTCCAGGACCTCGGGGTCGAGGTGTTCGTGCTCGTCGCGGACTACCAGGCGCTGACCGACCGGGACGTGGCCGAGCGGCTCGGGGCGACGGTGGAGGGGTTGCTGCTGGACTACCTGGCCGTCGGCATCGACCCGGAACGATCGGTGATCTTCAACCACAGCGCCGTGCCCGCGCTCAACCAGCTGATGCTGCCGTTCCTGAGCCTGGTCTCCGCCGCGGAGCTGGGCCGCAACCCCACGGTCAAGGACGAGATCGCGCACTCCCGGCAGGCCGCCGTCAGCGGTCTGATGTTCACCTATCCGGTCCATCAGGCGGCCGACATCCTGTTCTGCAAGGGCAATCTGGTGCCCGTCGGCCAGGACCAGCTGCCCCACCTCGAAATGACCCGGACCGTCGCCAGACGGTTCAACGAGCGGTACGGGCCGGTCTTCCCGGAACCCGAGGCGCTGCTGTCCGCCGCGCCGCTGCTGCTCGGCACCGACGGCGCCAAGATGAGCAAGAGCCGGGGCAACTCCATCGCGCTCGGCGCCGACGCGGACACGACGGCACGCCTGATCAAGGGGGCGAAGACGGACGCCGAACGCCACATCACCTACGACCCCGAGGGGCGGCCCGGGGTGTCCGGCCTGGTGCTGCTGGCCGCCCTCTGCCTCGACCGCGATCCGCACACCGTGGCCGAGGAGATCGGCGGCGGGGGCGCCGCCGCGCTGAAGCGGACCGTGACCGACGCGGTCAACACCCGGCTGGCACCGATGCGCGCCCGACGGGCCGAGTACGCACGGGACATGGGATACGTACGGTCCGTGCTGCGGGCCGGTAACGAGCGCGCCAACACCATCGCCGACGCGACGCTGACGCAGGTGCGGGAGGCGATGGGCGCCTAGGGCGTGTATTCGGACGGTCAGCGGTTCGTCATCGAGGTCCGCCTGCGCAGCAGTTCGGCGAGCCCGCGCCGGGTGGCGGCGATGACCACCCGGTCGGTGGGCTGGAGTACGTAACCGGGGTGCAGGTTCCACACCAGGCCGCCGGGCTGCTGCTCCGCGCCGGTGCCGGTGCCCGGTGCCTGCGGGGGCGGGACGGGCGCCGCCAGGTCCGGCCGGCGGTCGGCGGGCGGGGCGACGTCCAGGGCGAGGACCCGCCAGGCGCCGGACCGGAACGCCTGCTCCACCGTCCGGCCCTCCAGCTGCGGGTGCCCGGCCACCTCGACCGCGGCGAACAGCATCACCTTCCGCTCGACCGGCACCGCGCCCAGGATCTGCCGGCCCATCATGGCGACCGCGAACGACGGCGCGGCCAGATGGGAGACCGAGCGGGAGCGGGTCAGCGCCTGCGGGTGGGCGGTGCGCAGGGTGCGGTAGACGGCGGTGGCGAACTCGTCGTCGAACAGGCGCAGCGTCACCCGCAGGTTCGGCTTGACCGAGCGGGCGTACAGCGCGGCCTCCAGGTTGGTGGTGTCGATGCTGGTCAGGGCGAGCAGGGCACGGGAGCGCTGGATCTTCGCCGCCTCCAGCACGCCCTCCTGCGTGACGTCCCCGATGACCACCGGCACGTGCAGCCGCCGGGCCACCGGAATGCCGCGCGCGTCCGGGTCGTCCTCCACACAGACCACCGGGATGCCGAGTTCGCGCAGCTGGACCAGGACGCGGGTGCCGATCTTGCCGAGCCCCAGCAGCACCACGTGTCCGGACAGGCCGCGCGGCGGGCGGCGCAGCGAGGAGGCGGTGCGGAGCGATCCGAAGGCCTCCAGCACCCCGGCCACCAGCAGCGGCAGCAGCATCAGCCCGGCGACACCGGACAGGATCTGGATGATCTGACGGGCCGTGGGGTCGCCGATGGCCGGGTCGCCCATCGCGAACAGGTCGAGGAGGGTCAGATACGCGGCGTGCAGCGGCTTGTCCCCGGTGGTGAACGTGGAGGCCACCGCGAGCCCGAGCACGGCCGTGCCGACCCCCAGCGCCGACCAGCGCAGCCGGCGCGAGAAGAACTGGCTCAGCGGTGCGCTCCTGCCACCCATCCGGGGTGTCCGCGCGTCCGCGGCGTTGCGGCTGACGGTCTCCAGGACGATGGTGCCGCGCCCGGTCGCCGCGGCCACCTCGGTCTGGTCGGGCAGCAGCCGGGGGCCCTCGTCGCCGCTGCTGTCGGAGCCCTCTGTGCCCGCCGGGTCGTGGGTGGTGGAGGAGAGCAGGGCCAGGGTGCACAGGCCGGGGTCCGCGACCTGGCCGTTCCTGGGCGGGGTGCGTTCGGCGGCGCGCAGCAGCAGGCCCTCCGCCTGGATCACCTTGCTGGACCCGGGGAGCGCGGTCGCCGCGAGGGCGGGGGCGGCGGTGTCCGCGTCGGACAGGACGGTGGTGGAGGCGTCCAGCGCGGTGTGGTCGATCCCCGGAGAGGCGACGGCGGCCGCCTGGTCGAGCAGGGCCTCCAGGTGCTGGCCGAGCTTGCGGTTGTAGAGCCGGATCACCAGCCGGACACGGGGGTTGAGCCGGCGGGCGGTCAGCGCGGCGCGGATGTTGCGCTCGTCGTCGTCGTAGACCAGGGCGAGCGCGGCGGCCGTGTCGACACCGGCCTCCTCCAGCGCCTCGTCGGACGGCTCGTGCGCCTGGAGGATGCGCACCGCCTCCACCCCGGCGTTGGTGTCGGTGTCGCCGTTCCCGGAGCCGCTGCCGTTCCCGCCGTTGCGGTTCATCGCCGACGACATCCGGCCGAACAGGGCCGCCGCCCGCCCGCGCCCGGACAGCGCCACCTCGGGCCGCCTCGGATCGGGCCCCGGCGGCAGGACGAGGGTGACCCGCTCCCCGTAGACGTAGCGCAGTTCCACGGCGAGCCGCTGGGCGAGCGCGTCGTCGCCGCAGACGACCATGTGGCCGGAGAACGGGGAGCGTTGGGGCTGCTGCGGTAGTGAGGTCACATGACCCAGCATGCCTGTTCCCTTCCCCGGCGTGGCCGCATGACGGCCGCCCTCACCGGTCCTCGACCGTCCCGGACGGCGGCAGGGCGAGGAGCCGGCGGGGATCGGCCGCCCGGCCGATCGCCGTCTCCACCGCCGCGATCCGGTCCGCGAGCAGCCCGAGCGCGGCCACCGCACGGGTCATGGGGTCGCCGTCCGGGCCGCCGAGCGCCTGGCCGCGGACGTAACCGGCGGTGATCGCCGACCAGCGGGCGGCCCGCTCCGGATCGAGGGTGCCGCGCAGCGCCGCGAGCTTCAGCAGGGCGGCCTCCGCGCCGGTGGTGAGCGTCTGGGCCTCGCCCGCGTAGTGGTCGTCGACGACGTCGGACAGTTCGGCGTCGTTCATCACGGGCACGATCCGCTCCGCGATCCGGTTCATGTTGCGGTACGAGCCCTGGAGCCGGAACGGCGGCTCGGTGCGCGTGGCGTCCGTCTGCGCCGCGGAGGCGATGTAGGCGGCGTTGACCGCGAGGACGGTGTCCCGTGCGGTGAGCAGATGGCGCAGCACGGCCACGACGCGCTCCAACTCCACGGGCGCGTACGGGTGCTGCAACCGGTTCGCGGCGGCGGCGGGTTCCGTACCGGCGGCGAGCCGCAGCAGCAGCGCCAGGTCCTCGCGGGAGCGTCCGGCGAGCGGGGCCAGTACCGGGTTCGCGGTCAGCGCGTTCTCCACGAAGCTCAGCGCGAAGACGTCCTCCCGGCCGCTCAGCACCTCACCGAGGTTCCACACGTCGGCCCGGTTGGCGAGCATGTCGGGGATCCGGAACCGCTCCCCGGACTCGGTGTACGGGTTGCCCGCCATGCACACCGCGAACCGCTTGCCCCGCAGGTCGTAGCTGCGCGGCTCGCCGTCCCGCACCCCCTCGATCCGGCGGGTGGCGTCGCAGAGCGGGATGAACTTCTGGAGCAGCTCCGGTGAGGTGTGCTGGATGTCGTCGAGGTAGAGCAGGGTGTTGTTGCCCGCCTCAAGGGCGAAGTTGATCTTCTCGATCTCCTGCCGCGCGGTCGCGCTCCGCGCCTGCGCGGGGTCCAGAGACGTCACGTCGTGGCCCAGGTTCGGGCCGCTGATCTTCACGAGGACCATGCCGAGCCGGTCCGCCACGTACTCCATCAGCGTCGTCTTGCCGTAGCCGGGCGGAGAGACGAGCAGCAGCAGGCCCTGCGAGTCGGTGCGCCGGTCCGCGTCGGCGGTGCCGAGCTGCTTGGCGAGGCTGTCCCCGATCAGCGGCAGGTACACCTCGTCGAGCAGCCGGTTGCGGACGAACGCCGACATCACGCGCGGCCGGTGGTCGTCCAGCCGCAGCCGGGTGCGCTCGGCCGAGGCCAGCGCGGTGCGCCGGCGCTGGTAGGCGCGGAATCCGGGGACGGTGACCTCGCGGAACTCGTCTGTACGGGAGAGGAGTTCGTCGATCCGGACCGGCAGCCTGCCCCGGTCGATGCGCGGGTGGACGCCGAGGAGCCCCTCCACGGTCGCGGTGAGCGGGGCCTCGCCCTCGTACCTGCGGACGGCCGGTTCCGGGCACAGTTCCACGGCGACGGCCTCCGCGAGATCGCCCGCGTCCAGCTCCGCGCCGCTCGCGCGGGAGTAGGAGGCGAGCCAGCCCTCGACGAGCTGGCGGCGGGAGGGCAGATCGTCCGCGAGGGCCGCGAGGTCCTCGTCGTACGCCGAAGTGCCGGTCGTACGGCGGAACTTGTCCAGAAAGGTGCGGACCGAGGCGCTGGTCACGAACCCCTCCGGGCCGCTCGTCAGCTCCTCGAAGAGGTACCCAGCGACGGCCCGCGCGCCCTCACCCCCGATGGCCCCCGCCCACTCCTCCTGGAGCGCGGCGACGGCCGGGGCGAGCCCGAAGGTGTCGCGAGCGCGGGCCAGCGAACGGGCCCGCAGCGTCCAGGAGGTCCGCCGGGCCTCGTCCGTGCCGTGTGCCCAGAACAGCTGCGCGGCGGCCCGGACGGCGGGCGGGCAGCGCAGCAGCCCGGCCCCGGCGCGCAGCCGCAGCAGCACGGTCAGGATCGCGGTGGCGTCCTCGTCGTGGACACCGCGCTGATACCCCTCGTCGTACGCGTCAGCCGCCGATGTCTGTACAAGGGCGGATAGTTCGGCGGCCTCCAGCGAGGCCAGCCGGTCCGCGCCGTGCTCGGCCAGCAGCCGGGCGGCCAGGTGCTCGCCCCGGTAGACGGACGCGGACTCGGAGGGCAGCCGCTGGTCCCAGTACGGGCGGGTCGCGGCGAAGTCCGGGTCCGTGACCGGCATCCGGTAGTCCGTACCGGTGACGGCGAACGCGAGCCCGTCGCCCTGCGGGACCAGCGTCAGATCGAACGGCTGGGTGTTCACCGCGAACCGGTGCCGGCCGAGGCGGACGGTGGCCCCGCCGTCCGCGTACAGCTCGCTGCGGTCGAGCAGCGCCCGTCCCGCCTCCTGGCGGGCCGCGAGCAGCTGCCCGTCCAGCTCCTCCGCCCGTACCGTGTCACCGAGTTCGCGCAGCTCGGCGGCGGTGCGGCGGACCTTGGCGACCATCGGGTCGGAGGCGAAGTAGGTGTGGACGGCGTCCACGTCGGGCAGTGCGGCGCTGCGCCGGGACACCGTGTCCAGCACCCGGGCGGCGGACTGGGCGAGGCGTTCGGTACGGCGGGCGAGGGCGTCCTGAAGGGTCTGCCTGCGGGCCGAGAACGCCTCGTACACCTCTGTCCGCCGCTCGCCCAGCGTGGTCAGGAAGTCGTCGAACTCGGTGAACCGCGCCTCCAGGTTCTCCAGCTGGAGCAGCAGCCGCGCGAGCTGCTCGTCGCAGGCCTCCGGCGTGGTGGCGGCGGCCAGCGCGCCCGTCACCGCCTGCCCCAGCAGGGCGAACTCGGCGGCGAACTCGGCCCGGCCCTCATGGTCCAGGAGCTCGCGGCGGCGGCCGTCCAGGACGGCGCGGACCCGGTTGACCCCGCCGAGCACCTCCGCGATCCGCTCCAGGATCGAGGTGCGGACCACGCCGTCACCGATGTCCAGCCCGGCGACGACGTCGGTGACCGTGCTCAGCCCGTCCGTCATCTCCGTCAGCCGGTCACCGAGCGCGGCGGCGTCCGTCACGGTGGCGAGGGCCGACGCCTCCTCGGTGAGGCGGGCGATGTCCGCGTGGTACCCGGCGAACGCGTCGTCCCTGGCCAGGAACGCGACCGCGCGCCGCCCCGCGGAGGCGAGGTCGTCCGCGGTGGTGGCGGTGAGCTCCGCGATCCGCTCGGTGTCCGCGTACCGCATCTCGCTCAGGGTGGCCAGATGGCCGTGCGCGCCCCGGAGTTCGGTGAGCCGGGTCACCCAGTCGGCGGCGGACTTCGGGGCCTCGCCGCGTACCCGGCGCACCAGCGCGCTGATCCGCTCCGTGCTCGCGTCGAGCGCCTCCGCGGCCTGCCGGGTCAGTTCCTGGACGCCCTCGAACTCCGCGAGGACCTGCTGCGCGGTGTCGCGGAGTGCGGTCAACGGCTCGGCGAGGTCTTCGAGTTCGCTGTCCCCGAGCCAGTGGTAGCGGTCCGTGGCACGGCCGCAGTCCGCCACCAGCTGTGCGTAGACGGCGCCGGTCGGGGTGGTCTCACCGGCGCTGTGCGCGAGCGCGAGGCAGTCGGAGATGCCGCGCACCAGGTCGGCGTTGCCGATCCGGGCCAGCGGTCCGGTGCCTGCGGGCCGGGAGGCGGCGTAGGTGTCGGAGACGTACGGCGTCTGCCAGCGCTGGAGGGGGTGGACCCGCGCCGGTCCGGCGTCCGGCCCCTCCACCGGGTCCCGCAGGAGGACGAGCGTTCCGTCGTCGAGCAGGGCGTGGCCCCGGCCCTGGAGCGGGGTGGCGACCTCCTGGCGGATCACGTTGTACGGGAGCAGCAGGCTGCGGCCGTCGTCCCCGTTCCCGTTTCCGCCCCCGTCCCCGGCGCGGAACGCGTAGAGCACGTCCTCGCCGTTGGGGGAGCGGACGGCCCCCTCGAAGACCGGCTCGGTGAGCGGCCGCGCGATGTCGAACGTCTTGGCGGTGCCGGTGGTCAGGTAGAAGCCGCCGGGAAAGATGATCCCCTGGTCCTCGGGGAGCCGGTGGCAGGCCGGACCGATGCCGTCCAGCCGCAGCACCGTGCCGAGGAGCGCGTTGAACACGAGGTGGCGGGCGGCCTCCTCCTTGTACGGACGGACCCGGAGCAGGACCAGCGGGCCCAGCTCCGCGTACTCGACCTCGGCGTCCGCGAGCGACTGGAGCGGCTCGGTGACCGGCTCCTGGTAGATCCCGTCCGGGGTGTCCGTGTCGTTCTGCGTCTTGACGGTGAGGTGGCCGCCGAGGGTGGAGACGAACAGGCACGCGTCGCCGCCGTCGCCCGTCCCCCCGATCGCGATGTGCGGGTGCCGGCCCGGGATGTGGGCCTCGCGCCCGGCCTCGGTCCAGGTGAAGTCGTGCGACGGCGGGAACACGTGGTCGCGCTCGCCCCTGGCGTCCAGGAACGCGCCGGGCGAGCCGTCCGCGTCGAGCGCCCAGCGCAGGACGCGGATGTCCTTCGCGCTCTCGCCGGTCCGGAACACCGCGAGGAGCCGTCCTTCGGTACGGCGCAGCCGCAGCAGCCGGGCGTCCCGGTAGTAGCGGTGCAGCCCGTCGAACTCGCGGACGAACGCCTCGTCGGTGAGGAGCGGGTCCGTGCCGGGGGCCAGCCCGGCGTCGTACAGGGCGAGTACGTCGTCGACGGCGGGCTCGTCGCGCCGCCCCGGTCCGCGCTGGAACCCGAACAGCAGCCGGCCGCCGAGCGCGACGAGGTCGCGGGGGGTGGAGGGCTGCTCGGTACGGATCTGCTCGTTGCCGCCGAGCAGCCGCAGCGCGGTGGAGCCGAACTCTTCTGTGCGGCGGGAGTTGAGCGCCTCGGCCCTGCGGGTCAGCTCGGCGGCCTGTGCGGCGAGCCGCCTCCGCAGCACGTCGTAGGCCCCGGCCTCCACGGGGCCGCCCGGGGGCGGCGGGGTTCCGGTGTCCATGCGGTGCGGCTCCTTACGGGGTGGGCGAATGTACGGCACCCGGCGCGCCGGGCTCTGTCCTCAATCGCCGGACGGGCTTGAACTGTGCGACCGACAGGTGCCATATCCAGCCCGCCCGGCGATTGAGGACATCACGTCCGGCTACGCCACCGGCGTGCCGTTGCGGGCGGCCGGGGCGGCCGGGCCCGCGAGCTGGACGTCGCCCAGGCGCAGGTCCGCGAGGCCCAGCGCGCGGGCGTGCTCCAGCAGCTCGCGGACCTGGTCCGCGCCCACACCGCCCGCCCCCGGCGCGGACATCATCCGCATCAGCAGCGCCGACACCGTCAGGTTCTGCACATCGCCCGACGACACGGACCCCAGCACCTTCGTCAGATCGTCCGTGAACGACGACGTGCCGTTCAGCCACGGCCCCGCGAGGGCCTTCGCCGTGTCCGAGTTCCCGACGAAGCCGTCGAGGCTCTTGCCCATGGAGATGGACGAGACCAGCCGGTCGAAGAAGACCGACTCCCCGCCGACGATGTCGATGTCCGCGTTCTCCAGCCCGGCCGACACGATCGTCGCCTGCGCCTCGGCGACCTGCCGCTGCACATCGAGGCCGGCGAGCCGGATCTCCTTCTCCGCCTCAAGCCGCAGCCGGTACTCCTCGTGACCGCGCGACGCGTCGTCCAGCGCCGCCATCGCGGCCGCCTTGTCGGTGAGCCCCGCCGCCTCCGCCTTCAGCTTCTCGCCGATCATCGCCGCGTCCGCCGACGCCTGGGCCTGCGTACCCTCCGCCTCGGCCAGCGCCTTGAGCCGCGCGCCCTCCGCCTCAGCCCGGAGCCGGGCGGACGTGGCCTCGGCCTCCGCCAGGCCGGTCTTCTCGATGACCTCGGCCGCCGCGTCCCGCACCTGCACGTCCGCGAGACCGGGTGCCGCCGACTCCGCCTGGACACCCTCGGCCAGCCGCAGCTTGGCGCGGGCGTCCAGGTCCGCCGTCTTCAGCCGGGCCTCCGCGAGCGTGAGCTGCTCGGCCGCCCGGTGGGTGGCCGCCGCCTCCGCGGCCTCCGCCGCCTTGATGTCCTTGACCAGCAGCTCCTGCGCCTCCGCCTCGGCTGCGATGATCACCGACTTGCGGGTGCGCTCGGACTCCTCGACGGACCGCAGCGTCTTGATGGACTCCTCCTGCTCGGCGACCGTACGGTCCACCGCGATCCGCTCCCGGATCACGTCCGCGACCTCGCGGCGCTCGGCCTCGACCTCCTTCGTCGCGGCGATCCGGTTCAGCTCGGTCTGCCGCTCGCGCCCGATGACCTCGATCATCCGGTCCTTCTCGATGCGCTCGTTCTCCACCGCGATGACCCGCTCGCGGTTCTTCTGCGCGACCGCGATCTCCCGCGCCTGGTTCTCCCGCTGGATGCCGAGCTGCTCCTCGGTCTTGATGAACGCGGCCTGCGCGCCAAGGCGTTCCTCCTCCTGGACCCGGGCGGTCACCGCCTCCTCGCGGGCCCGCAGCGTCTCGACCTCGCGGCGCTGCTTGATCTCGGCCTCGGCCTGGCGGCGCTCCAGCTCCAGAATGGTCTCCCGGGCGTCCACGTCCTGCCGGGTGATCTCCTTCTGCTCGGTGCGCTGGTACTCGTTGGTGCGTACGTGCTCGATCGCGGTCAGCTCGGTGATCTTCCGAATGCCTTGCGCGTCAAGGATGTTGGCGCCGTCCAGCTGCGTCATCGGCGTCTGCTCAAGGAAGTCGATCGCGGCGTCGTCCAGGTGGTAGCCGTTCAGATCGGTGCCGATGACCCGGATGATCCGGTCCCGGAACTCCTCGCGCTTGGTGTACAGATCGACGAAGTCCAGCTGCTTGCCGACGGTCTTGAGCGCCTCGGAGAACTTCGCGGCGAAGAACTCCTGGATCGCGATCTTGTCGCTGGCCCGTTCCGTCCCGATGGCCTGGGCGACCTTGATGACGTCCTCGACGGTCTTGTTGACCCGTACGAAGAACGTGATGTGGATGTCGGCGCGGATGTTGTCCTGGCAGATCAGGCCCTCGCGCCCGGTGCGCCGGATCTCGATGGTCTTCACCGAGATGTCCATCGATTCGGCCTTGTGCAGCACCGGCAGGACGACGGCACCGGTGAAGGTCACGTCGACCTTCTTGGTCTTGGAGATGATCAGGGCCTTGCCCTGCTCGACCTTGCGGAAGAGCCGGGTGACGATCAGCAGCAGGGCGATCGCGATGAGCAGGACCACGGCGATGAGCAGGCCGAGGCCCAAGGAGATGGCTTCCATGACAGTCCTTGGCGGCTGGTGGTACGGAAAATGAGAGGTGGCGGGGCGCGGCCCGGCACCCCGGCGAACGGGGCGGGCGGGCAGCGCGGACATGACAGGCGGCGCGTACGCACACCACGTTCAGGCGGCGGGCACGGGCAGCGGAGCCGGGGTGTGCGGGCGCGGTGGAGGGGTACGGCTCAGCCGGTGTGGCCGGGGGCGGCGCGCCGGTGCGTGGGCAGCGGCTGCGGCGGTCCCGGGTCGAGCGCCTTGTCGTACGGCGAGACCCAGAAGAACTCGCCCTCCTCGTCGTACGCGTACAGCAGTCCGGAACTCCCCGAGGTCAGCTCCGCGTCGGCCGGCCGCAACTGCCTGACCTGGACGATCGCGGTGGACCCGTCGGCCGAGGCGACCTCGGCCTGGCCGAAGTCCGGGCCGACGGAACCGGTACGGACCGTGCACACCCGGCCCAGGAAGTCCTGGCGCGATGGTGGAGGCTGGTCCGGGAAGAAGCGGCGGAAGTGGTGCACGAGCACCCGCACCACGGCCCAGGCGATCAGCAGCGCGCCGACGAGAATGCCGAGCGCGAGCGCGGCCCGGGGAGTACCGGTGACCGTACTGCGGTGCATCAGCACCGAACCGGTCAGCGAGGTGAACCAGGCGACGGTCACCATGACGGACACCGAGACGGTGACCGGCACGCCGCCGACCCCGGCCAGATCGGCGTCGAGGTCCGCGTCGAACGAGTGGTGGTCGGCGGCCCCGGCGAGCACGAGCAGCCAGAAGGCGATGACGACGACGAGCGCCGCGGCGAAGAGAACGGCCGGGAAGGACAACGTCGCTGTCAGGAACTCACTCATCGGTTCCACCCCCTGCCGTCCCGCCGGCAGGACTTGCCGGCGTCTGCGCGCGGTCCGGCGATGACCGCGGTGCCGCGGTACCGCCGGAGCGGTACCGCAGCAGCCGGGTCGTCCCCCGTCCCCCGTAGCACCCCCGTGTTTCCCCCGTGGTCCCCCGGTCGGTGCTGACTCGATCGTGCCATCCGGTCACGGGCCGTCGCATTGCCGGAATACGGCAATCTTTCTCCGTCCTCGATGCCGGGCACCGGCACCGGGCCGTAAGCGTTGGGTAAATGTCAGCAACGAGTCAGAACTGGAGGCGGGCTGTGCCTGAGCCGGAGATTCCCGACAGCTTTCTGGAGGGCTACGCCCAGATCCTGGTCGATGTGGCCGTCACCGGGCGGCGGCTCACCCGGGAGGAGCTGGAGATCCGCCGGTCCCTGGGCAGGCAGGCCGCGGAGGCGGGGCACCAGCTGCGCGCCCTGGTCCGGATGCACCTGGCCGAGACCCGCACCGCCTGGCCGGGGGCCGCTCCCGGCGCCACGGCGGCCACCGTGGCGGCGGTCACGGAGTGCGTGCTGGCCGCGGCGGAACAGGCGGTCGACGCGTTCGCGGAAGGCTTCGAGCGGGCCCAGCGGCTCACCGTGCGGCGGGAGGAGGCGGCCCGCCGGGAGTTCATCGACGACCTGCTGTACGGGCGCAGCGACCTGGGCCGGCTCGCGGAGCGGGCCACCCGCTTCGGGCTGCGGCTCTCGCGCGCCCACGCGGTGGCGGTGGCGGCGGGCCCGGAGGCGTACACCGAGACGGACACCGTGCCCCGGCAGGTGGAGTCGGCGCTGCTGGCCCGGTTCAGCGGCCGGAAGATCCTCATCACGACGAAGGACGGACGGCTGATATGCATCGCGCCGGGCAGCCAGCCCGACGTCCTGAGGTACTTCGCCAAGCAGGCGCACGCGGCGACGGACGGCGGCCGGGTCGCCGTCGGCCGTGCCCACCGGGGCCCCGGCGGAGTGGTGCAGTCCTACGACGAGGCGCTCGACGCCCTCGATCTCGCCGACCGGATGGATCTGGACGATCCGGTGCTGTACTCCGCCGATCTGCTGGTCTACCCGGTGCTGACCCGGGACAGACAGGCGATGTCCGATCTGGTGCGCAGCGAGCTGGGGCCGCTCCAGGAGGCGCGGGGCGGGGCGGAACCGCTGCTCAAGACGTTGTCCGTGTACTTCGAGTCGGGCTGCGTCGCCGCCGAGACGGCCCGCCGGCTCGCGCTGAGCGTGCGCGCCCTCACCTACCGGCTGGAGCGCATCCACCAGCTGACCGGCTCCGACCCCTCCGACCCGATGCACCGCTACACCCTGCAGACAGCGGTGATCGGGGCCCGGCTGCTGGACTGGCCCGCGAAGGAGGTGTGAGGCCGCCCTCCCGCGCGACTTCCCCCGACGCCCTCCCACCGCCTCCCCGGCGACGCTCCCCGCATGCGGAAGAGCCGACCTCCACATAGCGTGATCATTCGGGGGATTCCGGCGGTGTGCGCAACGAGGGAGATCCGCACCATGGCCCGACACGCGCGTGAGCCACGGGAACCTGCCGCGAACGGGACGGGGGCGGGGCACGGCTCCTCCCACCGCTGGTGGGTCCTGGGCGTCATCGGGCTCGCCCAGCTGATGGTGGTGCTCGACGCGACGATCGTGAACATCGCGCTGCCCTCCGCCCAGCAGGACCTCGGCTTCAGCGACGGCAACCGGCAGTGGATCGTGACGGCGTACGCCCTCGCTTTCGGCTCGCTGCTGCTGCTCGGCGGCCGGATCGCGGACCTGGTCGGCCGCCGGGTGGTGTTCCTGATCGGCCTGGTCGGCTTCGCGGTGGCGTCCGCGATCGGCGGCGCCGCCCCGAGCTTCGAGGTCCTGGTGCTGGCCCGCGCCCTCCAGGGCATGTTCGGCGCGCTGCTGGCCCCGGCCGCGCTCTCGCTGCTCACCACCACGTTCACCGTCCCGAAGGAGCGGGCCAAGGCCTTCGGTATCTACGGGGCCATCGCGGGGGCGGGCGGTGCGGTGGGGCTGCTGCTCGGCGGGCTGCTCACGGAGTACCTGGACTGGCGCTGGTGCCTGTACGTGAACCTGCTGTTCGCGTTCGTGGCGTTCACCGGCGGCTGGCGGCTGCTCGCGGCAGGCGCGCCGGTCGACCGCCCGAAGCTCGACATCCCGGGGACCGTGCTGGTCTCGGCGGGGCTCTTCTGCATCGTGTTCGGATTCTCCAGGGCGGAGACCCATCCGTGGAGTTCGCCGGACGTCTGGGGGTTCCTGGCGGCCGGTGCGGCGCTCGTCGCCGCGTTCGCGTGGTGGCAGACCAGGGCCGCGCATCCGCTGCTGCCGATGCGGGTGGTGCTGGACCGGGACCGGGCCGCGTCGTTCCTCGCGATGTTCATCTCGGGTGGCGGCCTGTTCGGGGTGTTCCTGTTCCTCACGTACTTCCTTCAGAAGAGCCTGTTCTACTCGCCGGTCAGCACGGGCCTGGCGTTCCTGCCGATGATCGCCGTCATGATCGTGACGTCCGTGACGACGACGAACGTCCTGGTGCCGAGGTTCGGCGCCAAACCGATCGTGCCCCTCGGCATGTGCATCGCTGCGGGCGGCATGGTGTGGCTCACCACCCTGGACCTGAACAGCACCTATGCCGCCCATGTGCTGCCCCCGCTGATCTGCCTGGGGCTCGGACTGGGCTCGATCTTCGCGACGGCGATGAACCTGGCCACCGCCGGGGTCTCCGCCCGCGACGCCGGAGTGGCCTCCGCGATGGTCAACACCAGCCAGCAGGTGGGCGGCTCCATCGGTACGGCGCTGCTCAACACCCTCGCCACGAGTGCGGCCACCAACTACCTGGTCGGCCGCCGCCCGACCCCGGCCGCTATCGCCCAGTCCCAGCTGGAGAGCTACTCCACCGCGTACTGGTGGTCCGCGGGCTTCTTCGCCGTCGGCTTCCTGGTCACCGTGATCCTCTACCGCCGGGGCGCACCGCAGCCCCACCCGGTGGACGAGCCCGAACCCGTACGGGCCTGACCCCGGGCCCTCAGCGGTCGCCGCGCCCGGCCGGGGCGCCTTCGGTGAGGCGTACGAACGGGATGGACTCGCCCACGGACCGGTAGTCCTCCGCGCTGCCGTCGACCGTGAACCCCAGGTACGCGCAGAGCCGCCGGGCGACCCGGGGATGCCGGGGCGCGTACCGCACCATCAGCTCGCCGCCTTCCCCGGCCGGCAGATCGGCCGCCGTCACCGCGTGGAACCGGCGGCCGATCTGCACGGTGGCCTGGGGCGTACGGAGCAGATTGCGGTACCAGTCGGCGCCGGGCCCGAATCCGGACGCGACGGTCCAGCTCCGCCGGCCGTCCACCGTCGCGGCCTCGACCACCTCGACGACGGTCCGGCGCGGCTGCCCCGAGGTGCGCCCGGTGTGGACGAGGAGCAGCAGCCGCCCCCTGAACAGTGGCCCGAGCCCGGCCCGGAACATGTGGACCGGGAGCCGGGCGACGGTACGCCGCCAGCCGCCCGGCGGTGCGGGACGCCGGGGCACGGGCGAGTCTGCGGATTGATGTGTCACTGTGCAAACGTTGCACAGTGACAAGATCTACGCCACCACCGCGGGCGGGGCTCCCGCGGTGGGAGTACGCGGCCCGGCGCGGTAAAAAGGGGCATGGCCGCGCACGAACAGGCATCAGAGAAACGACCGTCAGCCCCGTCCGCTACCGGCAGGGACGACGTCGACGCGGTGACGCGGGCGGTGCTGACGGCGTCGAGACTGCTGGTGGCCGTTTCCGCCCGGTCGCTGGCGGCGGTCGAGGACCGGGTGACGCTGCCGCAGTTCCGGCTGCTCGTGGTCCTGGCCACCCACGGGGACGCCAAGCTGGTCTCGCTGGCCGAGCGCCTGGGCGTCAATCCGTCGACCGCGATGCGCATGCTGGACCGGCTGATCGTCGCCGGTCTGGCCGAACGCCAGGTCAACCCGGCCAACCGCCGGGAGACGGCACTGCGGGTGACCCCGGAGGGGCTCCAACTGGTCGAGGACGTCACGGCAGGCCGCCGCCGGGAGATCGCCGCGATCGTCGAACGCCTCGCGCCGGAGCAGCGGTCCGCGTTGATCGAGGCGCTGACGGCGTTCACCGCGGCGGGCGGCGAGCCGGCCGTTCCGGGGGGCGGCGCGGACGCCTACCCGCTGGGCTGGCTGCCCGACCTGCCCGCCGCCCAGGACGGCTGACACCGCGCTGCTCAGTCGGTCTGGGCCAGCTCCTCCTGCGGAGTGGGCACCCGCGGGGCGGGAACGGTTCCGCTAGCGGAAGAAGAGGCGGGCTTGTCCCCACTGCTCCCCTCGCTGTTCCCCCGCCACTCCTGGATCTTCTCGACGACCGGCTGGGTCCAGCGGGCGGTGAGCGGGCCGACGATGACGAGGATCAGGACGTACGCGGTGGCGATGGGTCCGATGCGCGGCTCGGTGGCCACGGCCAGACCGGCGATGACGATGGAGAACTCGCCCCGGGCGACGAGCGTGCCGCCCGCCCGCCAGCGCCCGCGCGAACCGATGCCGGCCCGCCGCGCCGCGTACCAGCCGGTGGCGATCTTGGTGAAGACGGTGACGACGGCCAGCAGCGCGGCCGGGAGAAGCACCGGCGGGATCTCCGCGGGGTTGGTGGAGAGCCCGAAGAAGACGAAGAAGACGGCGGCGAAGAGATCCCGCAACGGGGTCAGCAGCTTGCGTGCCCCCTCCGCGACCTCACCGGAGAGCGCGATGCCGACGAGGAACGCCCCGACGGCCGCGGACACCTGCAACTGCTGGGCGACCCCGGCGACCAGCACGGTCAGCCCGAGCACGACGAGCAGCAGCAGCTCGGGATTGTCGGAGGACACGGCCCGGCTGATCAGCCGCCCGTGCCGCAGGGCGAGGTAGAGCACGAAGCCGACGGTGCCGAGCGCGACGAGCAGCGCGATGCTGCCCCCGGCGAAGCCCACACCCGCGAGCATCGCGGTGAGCAGCGGCAGGTAGACGGCCATCGACAGGTCCTCGATGACGAGCACCCCGAGGATGACGGGCGTCTCCCGGTTACCGAGCCGCCCCAGATCCGCGAGGACCTTGGCGATCACCCCGGACGACGAGATCCAGGTCACCCCGGCCAGAGCCACCGCCCCCACGGGCCCCCAGCCGAGCAGCAGCGCGGCGACGGCACCGGGGGTGGCGTTGAGCACGAAGTCGACGGCCCCGGACGGATACTGCGTCTTCAGACTGGTGACGAGTTCACTGGCGCTGTACTCCAGCCCCAGCAGGAGCAGCAGCAGAATGACGCCGATCTCGGCGCCGACAGCGGTGAACTCCTCACTCGCGCCGAGCGGCAACAGCCCACCGTCACCGAAGGCGAGTCCGGCCAGCAGATACAGAGGAATCGAGGAGAGCCCTATTCGGCCGGCGAACCGGCCGATGATGCCGAGCCCCAGAATGACGGAGCCGAACTCCACCAGCAGTGCGGTCGTGTCGTGCACGGTCAGCCCTCCGCAATAATCTCGGAGAGCGTGTCCACGCCCTCGCGCGTACCCACGACGACAAGCGTGTCCCCGATGGCCAGCCGGAAGTCCGGCCCCGGCGACGGATGCGCACTGTGCGTACGCAACACCGCCACGATCGACGCCCCGGTCCGCGTCCGCGCCCGGGTGTCCCCGAGCAACCGCCCGCCGTAGGGCGACCGCGCCCCGAGCGGTATGTGCTCGGTGACCAGATCAATCCCCTCGGTCCGCACGGCGTCGATCGGCGCGGCATCGATGAGGTGCGCGAGCCCGGTGGCCTCCTGTGGCGTCAGCGGTACGGAGAGCCGACACGAATCAGGATCGTCCTGGTCGTAGAACCCGATGAACCGCCGCCCGTCGTGATGCACGACGACGGAGATGTGCTGGCCCGTCTCGGTCGTGTAGTCGTACTGCACTCCGACTCCGGGCAGCGTGGTGCGGTGGGTTCCCATGACTTCCTCCCGAGGAGCGCGACGCTTACGAAACGCACTTGGTGATCTCTTTAGTCCCGCATTACCCTAACCGGACCATCGGCGGGGCCTTCGGGCTTGTGTTACGCCCGTGGGTGGGCGGCTCGCTCGGTGGGGTTTGCGTTGTGGCGGGGGCGGGTTCCCCGGGGTGTGCCTCTTGCTCTCCGGCGGGCGAGTCCTTCCGTTGCGCCTTTGCGGTGAACGGTGCGGGACTGGAGGGGGTGATGGTCGATTTGCTCTTATATGCCGGACTTCGCGAAGCTGCTTCAGAATGGCAGGATGCGTCCAGAGAACCCGAGGTCAAGCAGTCTGCTCCCCGCGCGTGCGGGGATGAACCCAGGTCATCCATCGCGGGCGGCAGCGCCTTCTCCTGCTCCCCGCGCGTGCGGGGATGAACCCTCACCGTGACCGGGGTCAGTGACACCGCTCTCCTGCTCCCCGCGCGTGCGGGGATGAACCCCACGACGCGGCGATCGACGCCGCCAAGCAGCACTGCTCCCCGCGCGTGCGGGGATGAACCCCGGCCCAGTTCTTCCTTCGACGCAGGGCTGCGCTGCTCCCCGCGCGTAACAGGGGATGAACCCGCCTCTATCCCCGGCAACGACAAGGCCGAGAACTGCTCCCTGCGCGTGCAGGGATGAACCCTGTGCACCAGCCACTCCGGGACCCGCCCCTGCCTACACCTCGCACGGACGGGGATGAACCCGACGGAGGGGTGCCGGTGAGCATCCACATGATCTGCTCCCCGCGCACGCGGGGCGAACCCGAGTCAGAGGAGCCGCCTCAGCTTGAAACAGTCTTCCCGCTGGGTGGAAGCCTCCGTCACCCAGACGCGGGCACCGGTTCATTTACTCGGGAGCATGGGCCAGGAAGGACCTTCCGGGGTCCGGTACCAGGCGTGCTGGCCTTTCGGTGTGATCGTGAGGCCGAAGTCCTCTCGGGCCGGGGTTTGCTCGGGGAAGGTCTCGGCCAGTTCTTCCACCGTGTCCCACAGCCGTTGGGGGCCGAGCTGGCGGGCCTTGCCCGATGTGTGGACCGTGGCCGTGGAGCCGTCCTCGGTCCACAGGCCGATGCCGGTGACTTCGCCCGTCTCGCTCCGCCAAGTACACGAGTTGTATCCGGGGAGTGCCAAGGAGAGCGGGAACTTGAGCCGGTCGAGTACGTCCGTTGCGGGGACTGTGGTGGGCCGGCCGGTCCGGGTTTCCAGTGTGGCGAAGTCGGGGGCCTTCGTGAGGGCGCGGCGTGGCATGAAGAACGCGGGGACGGGCAGGAACCGTCCCGTTGCCTCGCCTTCGCCCGATACGACGACTCTCGCGATACCGAAGCCGATCGGGGCCACGATGACTGCCCCCTTCCGGGCCTGGCTGAGCAGAGCGGGAGGGATGTGGTGCAGGCCGGCCGTGGAGATGATGCGGTCGTACGGCGCCCGGCCGGGGTATCCCTGTTCGCCGTCTCCGGCGAATACGAGGGGGTGGTACTGGTCCCTTGCCAGGCGGCGGCGGGCGAGGTGGACGAGGTCGGGGTCGACGTCCACGCTGACGACGTTCTCGCTTCCGAGGCGGGACGAGGCCAGTGCCGTGTTGTATCCGGTGCCGAGGCCCAGCTCGTAGAGTCGGTGACCCGGTTTCGCGTCGAGGGCGTCGAGCATGGCCAGCATGAGCCGGGGTTCGCTGGATGACGAGGTGGGGATTCCGTGTTCATCGAGCTGAGTCGTCAGTGCGGCGTCCGAGTAAACGGTCTCCACGTAGCCCGGATCGCAGGCGGAGACCTTCTCCCACTGGTTCTGCGCGTCCTGTCGGTAGAAGCTCGGCACGTAGTTCTCCCGCCGGACCTCCGCGAATGCTGTCAGCCACTCGCTCTGTCGTTCCGCCCCGAGCATCGCGGTGAAGTCGGCGCGGAGCCTGGCCGATGCGGTGGTGGTCGGTTCGGTCATGTCGCTGGTCCCTGGAGGTAGTCGGCGTGCGCGGCGGCGATGGGGAGGCCGGTGCGGTTCTCGACCCATGACCAGGTGCCGGCCGGATTGTTCTCGAAGAACACCCACTCGTCGTCGGGCGTGACGGCGAAGTCGAAGGAGCCGAACACGATCCCGTACGAGTCCATGAAGCGTCGAACGGCATTCGCGACCTTGTCGGGCACCGTGGTCGTTCCGTACTCAAGGTTCTCGTAATCGGTGCGCCAGTCGGTGCGGGCCTTCTCCGAAGTCGCGACGATGGTTCCGGCGAACAGGTTGCCGTCCACGGCGACCAGGCGTACTTCGTACTTCTTGGGGATGTCCTCCTGGAAGTAGTGCGCGGTCAGCCGGATGCTGTCGTCGAAGGTGGCCGGGTCGATTCGGTGGGTGGCCACCATGAGCTGCCGGGCCGAGCCTGTGTTCAAACGCCCGCCGAGGACCGGCTTGCAGATGAGAGGGCCGTTCACGGCCTTCGCGAATGAGCGGGCTTCGTCCGGATCGTTCGTGATGACGCTGCGTGGGACACGAAGGCCGGCGCGGGTGGCGGCGACGAGTTGTTGTGGTTTGTGTGCCGCGACGCGGTCGAGGTGGGGATTGTTGATCCAGCGGACGGGCAGCGCGGACAGCAGATTGAGCATGGCCGCATCCGCCTGGTTCCGGGCCCAGCTCGTGTACGGCTCGGTGACGGTGTCGGAGATGACGGGACGTCCGGGCCGCCGGTAGTAGACGGCGCCGACTTCCTCAAGCCGCACCGACCGGTGCTCGTCAGCCAGTACGCCCTCCCATCCCGCATTCGTCGGCCGGTGGCGGGCGGTCAGGCTGACATGTTGGGGAAAGTCAGCTGCGTCGAATCGCATGACGGCTACGTCGCGCTGATTCAGCTGGTCCACCACCATGTCGGCCGAGGCGTCCAACTTCTCCGCTACGACGAGCACCGGCCGGGCGGAGCCCATCAGGAGGCGGGTGCGAAGTAGGGGTCGGTCACGTCATCGCCTTTGCCGTCCTGGTTGGTGTCGGTGGTCGATGCGGCATGGTCGGCGGTGTGCCAGGCGGAGCCTTCCGCCTGGACGTTGAGCTGGCGGACCTCGTCCCAGGTGACTCCGACGATGGACGTGGTGACCAGGCAGGGCGGCTCGGCCGCACGGGCAGCGAACGGGATGGTGATGGTTGCCATGATGTCTCCGTAATTGCGTGGACGGGGGACGGATACGGTCCGGCCCGCGAGTGTGAGTGGGGCTACGAGGTGGGCCTGTGTACCGGAACGCTCGGAAACACCTCGAAGGCGTTCCGTAGGCTCGTGGTCACCAGGGCCGTGTTGCGTGGAGACCGAGGAGACGGGTGTCTCTTCGGTGGCGCGCCGACTGAGGTCGAGCAGGGCGCATCGGGTTGCCCGAACAGGCCGCGCATCTCTGCGGGGAGCCGTATTCCGACCGCTCTCCCGTCGGGAGGGTGAGGTGTGTCCTGGCCTGTTGGCGGTCGCGTTGGTTTCCTCCTGAGGTGTGGCGGCCAGCGGCAGCGGCAGCGTGTGGGGCAAGGCGCCGTGAATGGATGCCACGGTGACGCACGGTCGATCTAAGGTGCTGGAGCGCCGTGTTCGGCCTTCACGGTGGTCACCACGTACCTCCCTCCGGGCCGCTTGGCGGCGGTGCGTGAAGAGCTAACCGCGCAGAGTGGCGGTGCGGGTACCTTGGAGGGGAGGGCAAAGCATGAATCCCATGAATTCAGCGGGAGTTGATGTGGCGACAGCGTCCGAGAAGCAGCGCAACGCCGGGCTGAAAGATCTCCTTGGACAGGCGCAATGGTCCGAGACGCAACTTGCGCAGGCCGTGAACCGACTTGGCACCGAGGCCGGGATGCGGCTCACGTACAGCCAGTCCACGGTGGCGCACTGGATCAGGGGCACGCAGCCGACCGAGCGAGTCAGGCCACTGATCATCGAGGCATTCGAGCGGAAGCTCGGGCGGCCTGTTCTGTACGAAGAAGCCGGGCTGAATCGGCTGAAGCCGGAAGTTGGCGATGCGCCGGATGATCGGGTGGATTCCCTACTGCAGCTCGGGAAAGCGGACATGGATCCATCACGGCGCCGAGTTCTTGCTGCCGGTGTCTACTCGGCGGCGCTCTCCGTGCCGTTGTTCGCCGATGTAGCCCATGCTGACGACGCGGAGCGGATCACGAAGCCCACCGGGCGGATCGGTTATGGCGAGGTCGAGACAGTTCGCAGGATGACGGAGAGAATCGCAGACATCCTTGATGAACTGGGTGGTGGCCATGCGCGGCCCATGGCAGCGGCATTCCTCGTCAATACGGTGGCTCCGTACCTCAAGGCCGGTGGTACCGCGAAGGTGCATGATGAAATGCTGTCCGCAGCTTCCGATCTCACTTATTTGACCGGCTGGATGGCCATGTATGAGCGCGCTCATGGGCTCGGTCAGAAGTACTACCTTGAGGCGCTCAAGCTTGCGGCGGAGTCCCGTGACCAGGTCACGTACTGCCGGACGCTTCGGGGGATGAGCCTGCAAGCGACAAATCTGCGCCATGGGCGTAAAGCCCTGCAGCTGGCCGATTCTGCGGCTGAGGCGGCTCCGCAGGCCGGCCCCAGGTTGGTCGCGTTCCTTCGGGGGCAGCAGGCTCATGCGTCGGCAATGGTGGGGGACAGGCGCGCTGCCAGCATACGTCTCCGAGAAACCGAGTCGGCGCTGTCGAGGGCGGACTCTCGTCGCGAATCGATCGGCGGATATGATCAGGCTGCCTACCTCTTTCATGTGTCTCACGTTCACTATGAGAACCGGGAATTAGGTGATTCCATCAAGGCCATGAAGCAGTCGATCAAGGCCATGCCGCTTCAGGAGAGGCAGGGGCGTCTGCACGCGAATGCTGTTTTGGCCCAGCGGCAGTTCGAGTACGGGCATATCGAGGAGTCGTGTGCCTCGTGGGAGATTTTCCTCGATGACTACATGGCGCTTTCTACGGCCCGTGGTGATGAGCACTTCGAGAGGATGCGAAAGAGCCTCGCCAGGCATCGGGATTCCCGCGTGGTTCGGGGAATGAGTGATCGGATTCGCCTGGTAGCCGCGATGAAGGCCTGAGTTGCGGCTCGTTTGCCTCAGGTGGGGGCCTTCGCGTGGGAGGGGGGCGTTCCCTTGCTGGCCGGGCTGACGGAGGGGGATGGGCTTGGAGGTGGGTGGGGCTCTCTCGCTGCGGTGGAGGTGGGCGAGTCAGGCTTCAACGGCCGAACCGGTGGCGTCGCGGAGGATGGCGAGAGGAGCGAAATGTCCGAGTTGCTGAAGCTGCTCCAATCTGGTCAGTCCGTCGGATAAACCCGCAGGTCACGGAGTCTGCTCCCCGCGCGTGCGGGGATGAACCCCGGAGATGACGGCAGCCGCATGACGTGGATGCCTGCTCCCCGCGCGTGCGGGGATGAACCCGGAGCTGCTCCAGGCGCTCCGCCTCGGCCCCGCTGCTCCCCGCGTGTGCGGGGATGAACCCGACCCCATCGAGCCCCCGGACATGGGCTGGACCTGCTCCCCGCGAACGTGGGGATGAACCCGAAGCGCCAACCTACTCACGTGAGTAGGTTGGCGCTCCCCGCGCACGCACGCAGTGCCGTTCCGCGCCGTGCCCCGTACGGGCAGAGCCCCCGACCGCCCCCCAGACGCACGCGTGCCCGGACGGTTGGGGGGAACCGGCCGGGCACACGCGGGTGTTGCTATCGGGTATCGGGTATCGGGTATCGGCGGTCGGGGTCAGTCCGTGACCTCGATCTTGCCGTTCTTCGGGGTGGACGGTTCCGGCTGGGCCGGGACGTCGGGCTTCGGGGTGGCGCCCCTGAGGTTCTGCAGGAGGGCGGCGAGGTCGACGCCCGTGGTGGAGCTGAGGAGCTCCATGCCCTGGGCGACGTTGTCCGTGACGGTGCGGGAGAGCTGGCTCGCGCCGTCCGTCGAGATCACGGTCATCTTGTCGATGGCGCTCATCGGCTCGGCCGCCTTGGCGACGACCTGCGGGAGGACCTCGACGAGCATCTGGAGGACGGCCGCGTCGCCGTACTGGGCGAAGGCGTCCGCCTTCTTCTGCATGGCCTCCGCCTCGGCCGAACCCCGTGCGGCGATGGCGGCACCCTGGGCCTCGCCCTCGATGCGTACGGCGTCGGCGAGGGCCGAGCGGTGGAGCTTCTCGCCCTCACCGGTCAGGCGGGAGCGCTCCGCGTCCGCTTCGGCCTCCTTGACCTGGGCGATGCGGCGGGCCTCCGCCTCCTGCTCGGCCTGGTAGCGGGCGGCGTCGGCGGGCTTGCGGACCTTGGTGTCGAGCTCGCGGTCGGTCAGGGCGGCCTGGCGCTCGGCGACCTTCTCCTGCTCCTGGAGGATCTCCTGGCGGCGGGCGGCCTCTGCGAGGGGACCGGCGGCGTTGGCCTTCGCGGCGGCGGCCTCCGTCTCGACCTTGATCTCGGCCTGCTTGAGGTAGTACGTCCGCTCGGCGATGGCGATTTCCTCGGCGGCCTTCAGCCGGGCCTGCTCCGAGGCGCGGCGGGCGATCGCCTCCGCGATGTCGGCCTCCTGCTTGGCGCGGGCGGCCTCCGGGCGGCCGAGGTCCTCCAGGTAGGAGCCCTCCGTGGTGATGTCCTGGATCTGGAAGGCGTCCAGGATCAGGCCCTGGCCGGACAGGCTGGCCTCGGCCTCCTCCGCCACCTGGCCGGCGAACGCGGCCCGGTCGCGGATGATGTCCTCGACCGACATCCGGCCGACGATGGCGCGCAGCGCGCCGGAGAGCACTTCCTGGGTGAAGCCGACGATGCCGTTCTGCTGCTGCAGGAAGCGCTGGGCGGCGGCCCGGATCGCGTCCTCGCTGCCGCCGACCTTGACGATGGCGACGCCCTCCAGGTTGGACTTCACACCGCGCAGCGTGACCGCCCCGCGCACGGCCACGGGGATGTGCCGGCTGGAGAGGTCCAGGGTGAACTTCTGCTGGACGAACGGGACGACGAAGACGCCGCCGCCGACGACGACCTTCTGGCCGCTGTTGTCGATGCTGGCCCGCCCGGTCACCGGGTCGACGGACTTCTTGCCGCGCCGGCCGGTGATGATGAACGCCTCACTGGGCCCGGCGACCTTGTAACGGGTGATGACCACGAGGGCCAGCAGGACGAGGAGTACGACGACTCCGACGATGGCGATCAGTACTGGACTCATAAGGGTGTCCCCCTCTGCCTCCCGACGGGGACGGCAGTTCTGTTGCGAGTGGTGATGGGCCGGCCGGCTTGCCGGCTCAGCGTTCGACGGGGCGGACCGAGACAGAGGTGGTCGAGAGCGTGGCCTCGACCCAGATCTCGGTGCCGCGTTCGACCGGCACCGGGCTCTTCGCCGACAGCTTCACGACGTGCCCTCCCAGCCGCAGCAGCACCTCGCCGTAGCCGTTGGCCGGAATGGCCGTGACCACGGACCCGGCCGAACCGACGAGATCCTCGTCGCGCGGTGTGGCGTTGGTCTGGTCCCGCATCAGTGCCTGGCTGAACTTCCAGGTGAGCCAGGCGGCGACCAGACCGGCCACCACACCGGCCCCCACGGCGGCGAACGTGCCGACGCCGGTCGTGCCGAGCACGATGGCGCCGCCGAAACCGAGCATCGAGACGAAGCCGGCGATCACCGGAAGGGAGAGCAGCCCGTCGAAGAGGCCGTCCAGCACACCCCCGAAGAGGCCTTCGAGGATTCCGTCGAAGATCAGGGACAGTGCGAGCAGCACGACTCCCGCAATGCCGAGACCGAGAAACAAGGTCACGTGATCACCCCTCCCAGGTCTGCGGAATCCGCGGAATCCCCCGAACATTTCCGTCGAACTGGCTGGATGGTCCCATACATACCGGACGGGCGACACTGCCGGGTTCCGGCAGTCTTCTACGGGGTCTGAATGCCGGACAGGTGGCCCGCCAGGGTGTCCAGTGACTGGAACGTGGCACCGAGCAGCGCTACGTGCTTCCAGCGCAGCACACCCTCCGCGTCGATCAGGAAAACCGCCCGGCGTACGCCGATGCCGGGTGCCGCCACCCCGAAGGTCCGGGCGAGCTCACGGCCGGTGTCCGCCAGCAACGGCATCCGCAGACTGTGGGCGCGGGCGAAGGACTCGTGGCTGTCCACATCCTGTGGACTGATCCCCCAGACCTGCGCGTCGAGCCCCTCGAAGGTCTCCATGCCGGAGGAGTACGAGCACAGCTGCTTGGTGCACACCGCCGTGTTGTCGCCGGGGTAGAAGGCGAGGACCACGGCCCGGCCCCGGGCGGCGGAGAGCGTGTAGTCGCGGCGTTCGAACGTATCGCCGTCCAGTGCGCCTCCCGGGAGGGTGAAGTCCGGCACGGTACTGCCGAGTTGTGGTGTCGAGCCCATGGTGTGTGTCCTCTGTCGCTTGTTGTTGTTCCGGGTTGCGGTTCCCGGTTGCGGTTCCGGGTTGTTGTTCCGGGCCGTTGTTCCGTGCGTTGGTGTTCCGTGCGTTGGTGTTCCGTGCGTTGTTTCGCGCCGCTTGTTCTTCGTTGCGACGGTGCCGCCCCCGCTCGTACAGCATGCTCGTTACTGCTCCACCCATCCGCACCGGAGGTACGCATGACACGACGACAACTGCCGGCGGCGGCCGTACTCCTGCTGCACGGCGGACGGGAGGACGGTCTCGGGGCGCCGCCGCCCGGACCGTTCAACCTGCCCGCGCTGCGGATGCGCCCCTTCGCGCACGCGCTGCGGCGGGCGCTGCCGGGGGACGTCCTGGTGAGCGCCGTCCGGTACGGGCACCGGGGCTGGAACGGCTCGCGGGCCGATCCGCTGCACGATGCCGTGCGCGCCCTGGACGAGCTGCGGCGTGCGGCGGGGGACATTCCGGTGGTGCTGGTGGGGCACTCGATGGGCGGCCGCGCCGCGCTGCACGCCGCCGGGCATCCGCTGGTACGGGGGGTGGTCGGGCTCGCCCCGTGGTGCCCGGACGGCGACCCGGTCGAGCAGCTCGCCGGGCGCGACGTCGTCCTCGTGCACAGTCCCCGGGACCGGGTCACCAGTGCGGCGGCCTCCCGCACGCTCACCGCGCGGGCCCGCCGGGCCGGGGCCCGCAGCTGTCTGGTCACCGTGCCCGGCAGCGACCACCCGATGCTTCGCCGGGCCCCCGTCTGGCACCGGCTGACCACCGCCCTGGTCACCGGGCTGCTGGACCGGGCCCCGCTTCCGGAGCCGGTCGCGCGCGCCCTGCTGCTGCCGCCGGGCTCATCGGCGGAGGACGGGACGGTGGAGCTGGACCGGGTGCTCCCCGGCGCGGCGGGCCGGCCCGCGCGCTCCGGTACCTCGCGCTGATCGGCCGTCTGCGGATGCGGGGCAGGAGCGGGCGGCCGACGATGAAGGGCCGGGCAGTCGGGCGGCCCGCGCCCTGTCCCAGGAGGTTGCCTTGCAGGCCGATGATTACGCCGGCAGTCCGCCGCCGCTCGACACCATGGCGCTCGCGGCCCTGATCGGTGGAACCACGGCCGGGGTGGGGGTCCTCGACACCGAGCTGCGCTACCTCTACGTGAACCCGGCCCTCGAACGGCTCAACGGCATCCCGGCCGCCGAGCACCTGGGCCGTACGGTCGCCGAGGTGCTCCCCGAGGTCGACGCCAGGGAGGACCTGATGCTGGCGGTGCTCTCCGACGGGCGGTCCCGCGAGATCACCTCCAGCGGCCGGACCCCCGCCGGACCGGGCGGCGCCCGGCGCTACTGGCACGGCGCGTACCACCGGCTGGAGGTGGACGGCCGGGTGGTGGGCGTCGCGGGCATCCTGATGGAGGTCATGGCCTCCGACGAGGAGCGGCGGCAGCTGGCCCAGGCCCGGCGCCATCTGCGTCTCCTGGACACCGCGAACACCCGCATCGGCACCACGCTCGACATGGACACGACCTGCGCCGAGCTGGTCGACCTGCTCGTACCGGGGCTCGCGGACCTCGCCACGGTCGAGGTGTTCCCGAGGGACGTCGCCCCGCCGGTGCGCCCCGCGCCGCCCGGCGTGACCCGGCTGCGGCGGGCGGCGATGACGGCGGTGCCCGAGCTGCGCGACCGGGTCGCGCGGTTCGGGGTGGCCGGGGACTACGTCGACTACCAGGAGGACGCGGCCGTGACGCGCTGCCTGGCCACCAACCAGCCGGTCGTCGAGAACCTCACCGACGACGAGCGGCTGGGCCGCTCCGCCCCCACCCCGGAACGGGTCGCCGTCTACCGCGCCCTCGGGATGCACTCGGCGGTCATCGTGCCGGTCTCCGTGCGCAGTGGGCCCATCGGCGTCCTCGGCCTGGTCAGGGCGGGGGACTCGCCGCCCTTCACGGAGCAGGACGTGGTGGTGGCCCGGGAACTCGCCGGACGGGCGGCGGTCGACCTGGACCACGCGCGCCGGTTCACCAACGAGCACACCATCGCTCTGGAGCTCCAGCGCTCCCTGCTCTCCGAACCGCGCCAGCCGCATCCGCACATCGAGGTCGCCACCCGCTATCTGCCAGCCGACCGGACCGTGCTGGTCGGCGGCGACTGGTTCGACATCATCCCGCTGCGCGACGGCCGTCACCTCAAGGCGATGGGCGACGTGATGGGCCACGGCGTGGAGGCGGCCGTCGCGATGAGCCACTACCGCTCGCTGCTGCGGCTGCTCGCGGACGACGAGCTGCCGCCGCACCGCATCCTGGAGCAGCTCGACCGGATGGTGGAGCGGTCCGGTCTCGACCGGGCGGCGACCTGTCTGCTCGCGGTCGTCGACCGGACGGGCGGCGTGTGCGAGGTGTCGAGCGCGGGCCATCTGCCACCGGTCCTCATCGACCCGGGACCGGCGGGCACCCGGCTGGCCGAGGTCGCTGCGGGACCGCCGCTCGGCACCGGGTACGGCGGCTACCGCACCGCGGTGGTGGACTGTGGTCCCGGGACGGTGCTGTTCATGTACACCGACGGCCTGGTGGAGCGGCGCGGTGAGGACATCGACGTGTCCGTCGGACGGCTCCGGGATCTGCGGCTGCCCGCGAGCGGCGATCTGGAGGAGCTGCTGGACGAGGTGCTCGACCGCTTCGGTCCGGGCGCGGAGGACGACATCGCGGTCATGGCGTCGCGGGCCCGTTACGCCCCCGGCGACGGGGACGGGGGCTGGGCGGACGGGGGCTGACCGGGGCGGCGGCACCGTGGTCCCCGGCCACCGGAGACCGGCCGGCCGCGCGAGGAGTACGAGCTGCTCCGGGGGCGGGTCCTGGAGCCGCCCCCGGGCGGGGGAGCGGAGCCGTGCCCGGGCTGGGGAGAGCGCGGATCCACGCCTGTCCGTGCAGCGGGTCAGCCCAGTTCGAGGCTGGTGATGCCGAAGAGACCGGAGTGGTCGACCTCGGGCGCCGGGCCGGTGTACATGCGGGCCGTCTCGAACGACGGGGTCAGCCCGAGCTGTTCCGCGAGCCGTACCGCCGCAGGGTTGGCGTCGGGCACGTCCACGGCGACCGGGGCGGACGGATCGGTCGCCGCCAGCGCGCTCACCAGGGCGGCGGCCGTATCCGGCGTGGCCGCGTACACCGGGCCGATGCGGGAGGACGTACGGCAGGCGCGCATCACCGCGAGCCCCCGCACCTCTCCCTCGCACAGCGCGACCAGCGCGGTGCGGCCCGGGGCGGTGGTCCAGGCGGCCAGGAAGCCGTCGCGCTCCGCCGGGAAGAACCGGCGGTCGTACGCGGTCACCTGGCCGAAGGGCAGGGTGCGGGCGTCGGCCAGGGTGACGCCGGGTGGCGGCGCGATGTCGACCGGGGCCAGCCCCTCGTACCGCATGTTCGTCCAGACGGAGCGGAAGCCGGACTTGCGGTAGTTCGCCTGCTGCTCCACCACGCCGTCGAGGCCGGTGTTCCGTCCGTCCAGCCTGGCCGTCCCGGTGGCCCAGAGGCGGCTGCCGTAGCCCTGGCCGCGCAGCTCGGGGCGGGTGAGGTAGAAGCCCAGGAAGCCGTGGTCGCTGCCGTAGCGGATCACGGAGACGCAGGAGACGGGCGCACCGTCGAGCCTGCCGATCAGGAAGCCGCAGGGGTCGGCGGCGAAGAAGGCCTGACCGTCGGTCAGGCCCGGGTTCCACCCCTCGGCATGGGCCCAGTCCGCCATCATCCTGATGTCGTCCGCGCTTGCTGTGGTGATCTCGAATGTCGGCACGGGACAAGCCATACCCGGCGGTCGGCGGTTCAACGACCGAGCGCCCCCTTCACCACCGGCCGTTCCCCCTGTTCACCACCGCAGCTCCCCTGTTTCCCGTTCGCCCGTTCACCACCCCGTCCAGAGCAGGTGGTTGACGAGCAGGGCGACGGCCGCCTGGGCCGCGAGCCAGCCGCGGCGGCCCCGGTCGGGCAGCAGCGCGGCGGCGGGCAGCAGCCAGAGCATGAAGGGCTGCCAGATCCGCTCGGTCTCCGCCTTGCTCATCCCGGACAGGTCGGCGGCCAGCAGCATGAGGAACGCCGCGAGCACGAGGAGGACCAGCCGCCGCTGGGGCTCGGCCGGGGCCCCCGTCCGCAGCGCGTTCAGGGCCCCGGGCACGGCCGTCGCGGTCCGGCGCAGGCCCGCGACCGTCGCCGGCCCGATGGCGATCGCGGTGCAGGCGAGGTTGGCCCAGACCCAGTACCAGTACGGGCGGAACCCGCCCGCCGCCTGGTAGTAGCGCTCGACCAGCAGGTGGTACCCCTCCCACCAGTTGAAGCCCGCCAGCGTGAAGGCGGCCGGTACGACCAGCGCCCCCAGGACGAGGAGCGGAACGGGCCGGGCGGTCCGGGCGAGCAGGAGCACGGTGAGCAGCGGCAGCGCGATGAGCGCCAGCCCGTAACTGAGGTAGCAGGTCAGTCCGTACAGCAGCCCCGATCCGAGCGCGGCGGCCGCTGGGCTGCGGACCTTTCCGGTCGCGGCCAGGGCCAGCAGGGCGACGGACCAGGCGGCGACGGCGGCGAAGTAGCCGTCCGCGGAGGTGCCCGCCCAGACCGCGACCGGTGCCAGGACGAGGAAGGGCGCGGCGCGGCGGGCGGTGCGCTCGTCGGTCAGGACCCGGACGGCGACCAGCGCGGCGACGGCGGCGGTGGTGCCGGTGACGATGCACCAGACCCCGGCCCAGGCTCCGCCGCCCAGCCCCACCCGGTCCAGCAGGACGAAGGTGAGGGTGGCGCCCGGCGGGTGTCCGGCGACATGCGCGGGCCAGTTGCCCGGCGGGCCGATCAGGATGTGGTCGTTGAAGCCGCGCAGGGCGGCGCCGATGTCGTCGAACCGGCCGATGACCCTGAGGTACTCGTGCTTGGTGGTGAGGCGTTCCGCGATGCCGCGTCCCCAGCCGTCGATCAGCGCCAGCGAGAACACCCAGGCGAGCGAGGCGCCCCAGCAGACCGCCAGCAGGGTCCGCCAGCGCAGCCGTGCGGCGAGGCCGGGACCGTACGCCACGACGGCCACGGCGACGGCGGGCGCGGCCGCCGTGCCGGGGCCGATGTGCGGGTACCAGGACGCGAGCAGCGGCGGCCAGTGGACGTACAGGACGCGGGCGTAGTCCGCGATGTTCCGGCCGACGAGCACGGCGGCGGCGACCAGCAGCACGGCCCCGCCCGCGGCGGCCAGGTCGGCGCGGCCGCCGCCGCGGCGGCCACTCTCCGGTTCGGTGCGCTGTTCCGTACGTTCCTCGGTCTTCACCCAGGCACGGTATGCACGCCGGGGCGGCGCGGGCGGCCGCTGACGGGGCGCGTCACCGAACCGTCAGATTCCCGCACTCGGCCGGACGACGTCAGCGTTTCGTCAGGAGTCGTACGGGCCACGCCCCGGCACCCCGGGCATAGCGTCGGGGCCATGGGCGACCGACGTCGGCTCCGACGCTTCAGACTTCCCGATCCCGCTCCAGAGACCGCTCCCGATCCCGCTCCAGAGACCGCTCCAGAGACCGCTCCCGATCCCGCTCCAGAGACCGCTCCGGATTTCGCTCCCGATTCCCGTTCGGCGCCGCTGCCCGGACGCGCCTCCCGGCTCCTCGAACGGACTCCCTCCGCTCCCGGGTTCTGGCGCAGTCCGGTGCGCGGGGTCCGGTTCACCGCGGTGCTCGGGCTGGTGCTGCTCGTGGGGATCACGCTGCTGTTCGTGACCGGTCTGCTGTCGTACGCCGCGTACAACCCGGACCTGAACCCGGTCAACGACAAGACCCCGGACAAGGGGCTGCTCGGCTTCTACCTGTTCGACTGGCCGACTGATCCGCACTGGCTGTACCGGCTGACGCAGGGGCTCCACGTCACGGTCGGCATCGTGCTCTTCCCGGTGCTGCTGGCGAAGCTCTGGTCGGTCGTCCCGAAGCTCTTCGCGCTGCCGCCCGCCCGCTCGCCGGGGCACGCGCTGGAGCGCCTCTCACTGCTGCTCCTGGTCGGCGGGGCGCTCTTCGAGTTCGTCACCGGACTGCTCAACGTCCAGCTGGAGTACCTGTTCCCCGGCTCGTTCTACCCGCTGCACTTCTACGGGGCGTGGGTGTTCTTCGCCGCGTTCCTCGCCCATGCCGGGCTGCGGGCGCCGCAGGCCGTACGGGTGCTGAGGTCGGGCGCGCTCAGCGGGAACGTGCCGGGGGACGCGCTGGCCTCCTCGGCTCCGGACGCGCCGACGCTCTCCCGGCGCGGGGCGCTGGCGGTGGTGGGGGCCGGTTCGCTGGTCCTGCTGATCACCTCGGCCGGGCGGAGCTTCGACGGGCCGCTGCGCCGCCTCGCCGCGCTCACGCCGCACGGCGCCGCCGAATCCGGCCGGGGCCCCGGCGGCTTCCAGATCAACAAGACCGCCGCCGCTGTCGGGATCACCTCGGCCGAGACGGGGGAGGGCTGGTGGCTGACCGTCAGCGGTCCGGCCGGCGACCTCCGGTTCAGCCGGGAACAGCTGCTGGCCATGGACCAGTACAGCGCGGCGCTTCCGATCGCCTGCGTGGAGGGCTGGTCCACTTCGGACCAGCGGTGGCGGGGCGTACGGCTGAGGGACCTCGCGGAGCTCGCCGGGTACCCGCGCGACCCGCCGGGGGTGCTCGTGGAGTCCGTGCAGCGCAGCGGGCCGTTCCGCCGGGCGGCGCTCCGCGACAACCAGGTGCGCGATCCCCGCTCGCTGCTGGCCCTCCAGGTCAACGGCGAGGACCTGTCGCCCGACCACGGATATCCGGCACGGATCATCGTCCCGGCCGCGCCCGGCGTACTCAACACCAAATGGGTGTCCCGGCTGACCTTCGGAGAGCTGTGAGGAGAGCTGTGAGGATGGTCGTGAACAGGCTGAACCCCGCTGACTTCGTGCGGCGTTGGTACGGGGAGGGGCCGCTGCACCTCCTTCTGACGGCCGCCTCCTTCGCGCTGGCGGGATACGCGGGGGTGCGCCTGCTGGCCGGGGACGCGCTCGGCGTCGTCGTCTGGTTCGCCGGCGCGGCCCTCGTGCACGATCTGGTGCTGGTGCCGCTGTACGCGGCGGCGGACCGGCTGCTGCCGCGCTCGCTCGGTCCGCGCCGCGGCCCGGTCAACTTCGTCCGGGTGCCCGTCCTCCTGTCCGGCCTGCTCCTGCTGATGTGGTGGCCGCTGATCACCCGGCACACGAGGCGCTACGAACCGGCGACCGGGCTCTCCCCCGATGTGTTCCTGGGGAACTGGCTGCTGATCACGGCCGGGCTCTGCGTGCTGTCGGCGCTGTGGCTGGTCGTCAGGACGTTCCGGCCGCGGCGCAGCGCGACGAAGGTGCGCTCTTCGGCCTCCCACTGATCGGCCGTGTGCCAGCCGAGGAGTCCGGCGTACCGCAGCAGTGCCGGGGTGCCGAGCCGGGCCCACGGGAAGGGCGCGGCGGGCGCCGACAGGTCCCGGCCGGCGCGCCCGTCGTCCAGCTGGACCCTGACCCGCTCGTCGATGTCCTGCGGCGCGGTCTCCGCGATGAGCAGCCCGCCGGGTGCCAAAACGGCCGCCGTCCGGTGCAGGAGCCTGCGCGGGTCGCCGCCGATGCCGATGTTGCCGTCGACGAGCAGGACGGTGCCCCAGCGGCCCTCGCCCGGCAGCGGTTCGAAGACCGAGCGGTGGAGCGCGGAGCCGCCGAGCCGCAGGGTGCGGGCCACCGCCGCCTCGCTCACGTCGATGCCGAGGGCCCGGTGGCCGCGGGCCGCGAGCGCCGCGACCAGCCGGCCGGGCCCGCACCCGATGTCCAGGACGGGGCCCTCGCAGCGGTGCAGCGCGGAGAGGTCCGCGGCGTCCGCGCCCGCGCACCAGCGCTCCACGTCCAGCGGCAGCAGCCAGCCGTCCGTGCGGCGCAGGAAGAGCGGACCGTGGCCGTTGCGCAGGGCGTTGGCGTACGGGTCGGTGCTCCAGGAGGTGGCGTCGGTGCGCGGCGGGCGGACCGCCTCGTGCTGGGGGACCGTTTCGTGGCGGGGGACCGTCTCGTGGAGGGGTGCCGCTTCGTGGCGGGGGGCCGTCTCGCGACGGGGGGCCGTCCGGCTCATCGGGCCACCGCCCCGCGCAGTTCGGCCAGCACGGCGGCGAACCGGCCGTGCGGTGCCCGTCCGGCGACGTCCACGGCGTCGGACGCCGTGTCCACGTCCCGCAGCCCGGGCAGATCGCGAACCGTCAGTCCGGCGTCGACCAGCCGGCGGCGCTGCACCGCGCCGGTCTCCGGTACGGACATCGGCACCCCGCGCAGCAGCTCCGGGTCCGGATCCGCCAGCCCCAGCGCCCAGAAGCCGCCGTCCTCCGCCGGGCCGAACCAGGCGTCGCAGCCGTCCCAGGAACCGGGGGCGAGCGCGGGCGCCAGATCGGCGGCGGTGATCTGCGGGGTGTCCATGCCGATGAGGAGGGTGGGCCCGGTGCTGCCCGCGAACGCGGCGGCGAGCCTGGCGTCGAGACCGCCCGCGCCCTGGCCCACCACCTCGATGCCCGGCGGCAGCCAGGGTCCTGGCGCCCCGTCCAGGACGAGCACCCGGCGCGCCGCGGGCAGCGCGAGGACGGTGTGGAGGGTGTCCGCGAGCGAGGCCTCGGCCAGCCGGGCGGCCTCCCGCGGGGTGAAGGGCGGCGTGAGCCGGGTCTTGACCCGGCCCGGCAGCGGCTCCTTGGCGATGACCAGCAGGGTCACCGCACCGGCGGGCCCGGCGCCGCCCTCTGCTCCCGTCCCCGCGCCGGTACACGCGGCCGGGGTCATCGGGACACCCCCACCGGGACCGGGGCCTCGCCCAGTACGGCGCGCATGTCGCGCACCGCGTGCCAGGTACCCCGCCAGGTGCCGGTGACCTTCGACTTCCCGGTGCGCGAGAGGTACGGGACGTCCGTCTCCGCGACCCGGAGGCCCGCGTCCGCCGCCCGCACCACCATCTGCAACGGGTACCCGCTGCGCCGGTCGGTGAGGCCGAGCGCCAGCAGGTCCGTCCGGCGCGCCGCCCGCATCGGGCCCAGGTCGTGCAGCCGGAGCCCGGTACGTCTGCGCAGCAGCCGGGAGAGCGCCAGGTTTCCCGCACGGGCGTGCAGGGGCCAGGCGCCGAGCCGGTCCGGGCGGCGGCGGCCGAGCAGCAGATCGCTCTCGCCGTCCGCGATCCGGCGGACGAATCCGGGGAGCAGCCCCGGGTCCAGGGACCCGTCGCAGTCGCAGAAGCAGACGTACTCCGCCTCGGCGGCGAGCAGCCCGGCGTGGCAGGCGGAGCCGAAGCCGCGGCGCGGTTCGTGCACCACCGTCGCGCCGAGCGACCGGGCCAGTTCGGCCGAGCCGTCGGTGGAGCCGTTGTCGACGACGATCGCGCGCCAGCCGCGCGGGATCGCACCGAGCACCCCGGGCAGGGCGGCGGCCTCGTCCAGACAGGGCAGCACGATGTCGGCGCGGGGGGCGGAGTTATCGGAGGAGTCGGTCACCCGGCTCACCCTACGGAGAGGAATCCGACAATTCGGGCCACGGATTCTTACGAAACGTGGACATCGACCGTGTGGCGGTGTCCACGCGTCCGGCGCGCGTCGAGCGGGTGCCAGGCTGGAGTCATGCAGCCTGCCCCGTCGGCCCGTCCGGCGCCCGAGGGCCGGGGAGCCGCGAGCGAGCCCCCCGGCCCCGGCCCCGTACCCGTGTCCACCTCCAACTCCGCCCCCGCCCCCGGCCATGTCCTCGTCGTGGACGACGATCCGACCGTCTCCGAGGTCGTCGCCGGGTACCTGGCCGGTGCCGGTTACGAGGTGGCCCGTGCGGCGGACGGACCGGCGGCGCTGGAGTGCTTCGCCCGCCGCCGCCCCGATCTGGTGGTGCTGGACCTGATGCTGCCCGGCATGGACGGCTTCGAGGTCTGCCGGCGGATGCGGGCGCACGGGCGGGTGCCCGTCATCATGCTGACCGCGCGCGGCGACGAGGACGACCGGATCCTCGGCCTGGAGACCGGGGCGGACGACTACGTCACCAAGCCGTTCAGCCCCCGCGAACTCGTCCTGCGCGTCGACTCCGTACTGCGCCGCGCCCATGCGGCCCCGGTACCCGCCGGGCGCTCCGCGCCGCTCCGGGGCGCGGGCCTGGTCCTCGACCCGGCGGCCAGGAGCGCCACCCGGCAGGGCGGGGCGCTGGCGCTCACCCTGCGCGAGTTCGACCTGCTCGCCTTCCTGCTGCGCCACCCCGGCCGGGTCTTCACCCGGGAGGAGCTGATGAGCGAGGTGTGGGGCTGGGACTTCGGTGACCTGTCGACGGTGACGGTCCACGTACGCCGACTGCGCGGCAAGGTCGAGACGGACCCGGCCCGTCCGGAACTGATCCGCACCGTCTGGGGCGTGGGCTACCGGCTGGACCTGCCACAGGGGGACGAACCCGCCGGTCCGGAGAACGGCTCCGCCGGTCCGGGGCACGTGCTCACCGCTCCGGAGGACGAACCCGCCGTTCCGGGGGAGACGTCGTGACCGACATCCTCCTCATCGCGCTGTTCGCGTTCCTGGGCGCCGCCGCGGCCGGGCTGCTCGGCGCGCTCGTCCTGCGGTTCTTCCGGCACCGCTCGCTCGTCGTCTCGCTGACCGTGGTCGCCGCCGTCGCCGTGACCGCGATGCTCGCCGGGACGCTGGCCGTCGCCTGGGCGATGTTCCTGTCGCCGCACGACCTCTCCGTGGTCACCACCGTCGTCGCGATGGCCGCCGTCGTCTCGCTCGCCACCGCGATCCTGCTCGGCCGCTGGGTGGCCGCGCGGAGCCGGGATCTGACCCTCGCCGCCCGGTCCTTCGGGGACGGCGGCACCTTCGCGGCCCCCGCGACCCCGGCCACCGCCGAACTCGCCTCCCTCACCAGGGAACTGGCCGCCACCAGCGCCAAGCTCGACAGTTCACGGGAGCGCGAGCGCGCCCTGGAGACCTCGCGGCGCGAGCTCGTCGCCTGGATCTCGCACGACCTGCGCACCCCGCTGGCCGGGCTGCGGGCCATGTCGGAGGCGCTGGAGGACGGCATGGCCGTCGACTCGCGGCGCTATCTGCGGCAGATACGCACCGAGGTGGAGCGGATGAACGACATGGTCGGCGACCTCTTCGAGCTCTCCCGCATCCACGCCGGTTCGCTCACCCTCAGCCCCACCCGGATCTCGGTGTACGACCTGGTGGGCGACGCGCTCGCCGGTGCGCACCCGCTGGCCCGCGAGCACGGCGTACGGCTGGTCGGCGACCGGATCGAGGCGGTGCCGGTGGAGGTCGACGGCAAGGAGATGAGCCGGGTCCTGGGCAACCTCCTGATCAACGCGATCCGCCGCACCCCCGCCGACGGCACCGTCGCGGTGGCCGCCCAACGCACCGGCGGCGGCGTGGTCCTGTCGGTGACCGACGGCTGCGGCGGCATCCCGGAGGAGGACCTGGCCAGGGTCTTCGACACCGGATGGCGTGGCAGCCACGCCCGTACGCCCCCGGCGGGTGCGGGCCTCGGGCTCGCCATCGTGCGCGGAATCGTCGAGGCGCACGCGGGCCGGGCCGAGGTCCGCAACGTCACCGGCGGCTGCTGCTTCGAGGTCACCCTGCCGGTGGCGTGAGCCCACGCGTGGCGGTGGGCCCGGTCAGCGGGCCGGGCTCGCGGCCATGTCCCGCTGCGGGGCCGCCGCGAACTCCGCCATCCCCTCCGCGAAGCCCACCGTGGGCTTCCAGCCCAGCTCGTCGCGGAGCCGCCGGGAGTCGGCGGTGACATGGCGTACGTCCCCGAGCCGGTACTCACCGGTGATCCGCGGCGCCGGACCGCCGTGGGCGGTGGCCAGGGCCGAGGCCATCTCGCCGATGGTGTGCGGCTCCCCGCTCCCGGTGTTGTACGCGGTGAAGCTGCCCGCACCCAGCCCGGCGACGGACTCCAGGGCCACCGCGTTGGCGGCCGCCACGTCCCGTACGTGGACGAAGTCCCGCCGCTGGGCGCCGTCCTCGAAAACCTGCGGCGCCTCGCCCCGGGCCAGCGACGAGCGGAAGAACGAGGCGACTCCGGCGTACGGGGTGTCGCGCGGCATCCCCGGCCCGTACACGTTGTGGTAGCGCAGCGACACCGCCCGGCCGCCCGTGGCGCGCGCCCAGGAGGCGGCGAGGTGTTCCTGGGCGAGCTTGGTCGTCGCGTACACGTTGCGCGGGTCCACGGGCGCGTCCTCGCCGACGAGACCCGGGGTCAGTTCCGTACCGCAGGAGGGGCAGAGCGGCTCGAACCGGCCCCCGGACAGATCCGCTTCCGCCCTCGGCCCCGGCCTCACCTGCCCGTGGCGCGGGCACTCGTAACGGCCCTCGCCGTAGACCACCATCGATCCGGCGAGCACCAGGTTCCGTACCCCGGCGGCGGCCGCCGCGGCGAGCAGTACGGCGGTGCCGAGGTCGTTGCAGCCGACGTACAGCGGGGCGTCCGCGAAGTCCTTGCCCAGGCCGACCATCGCCGCCTGGTGGCACACGGCGTCGATGCCGCGCAGCGCGCGGTCCACGGCCTCGCGGTCGCGCACGTCCGCCACGATGATCCCGCCGCCGTCCGGCAGATCCGCCGCCGCGCCGTGAGCGGAGGGGAGCAGGGCGTCGAGCACCACCGCCTCGTGCCCGGCCGAAGTGAGGGTCCGGACGATCTCCGACCCGATGAACCCGGCTCCGCCGGTGACCAGTACGCGCATGGCGGCCACGCTAGGGCGCCGCGGCCCGCGGGCGCGGTTTCCCGGTCGGCACGTCACAGGGCCGTAAGAACCGGACCCGTTCGGCGGGACGGCATCCGGTCACCCGGCGGGCGCCCGGCTCAGCCGAAGAGGAACGCGCACGAGGTGGCCGCGCCCAGCGCGGTACCGGCCGTCACCTGGCCGACCGTGTGGTACCCGAGCGCCACCCGCGACCAGCACACGGCGGCCGTCATCAGATACCCGAACAGCCACCACGGCGAGTGCACCACGGCGAGCAGGGCGACGACGGCGGAGGCGACCGAGGCGTCCACCGAGATCTTCCAGACCGTGTTGACGGCCAGCAGGACGACCGTCATCGCCCAGAGCCCGAGCATCGCCGTCAGGATTCCGGAGGGGGCGCCGCCGAGCACCATGACCGCCGAACCGACGCCTATGGAACCGAGGATGACGAAGAAGATCGGGGCCCGCTTGGTGCGGTCGACGACATGGCGGTCGCCCCAGGTGCCGCGCCCGCGCTCCCACTCGATGTAGCCGGCCGGGATGATCCCGGCGCACAGCGCGCCGAGCAGTCCCCACAGCAGTCCCGTCCACTCGCCCGCCGCCGCGAACCCGGTCGCGAGCATCCCGGCGAGCAGGAGATTACGTGGCTGGAAGACATCGGTGACCGTACGCGCGGTGGAAGTCGTACGGACGTCCTCCGGCGAGCTGTCGGTGGTGCCGGTGGTGCTCATGCTGTCTGCTCCTTGGCTGCTGCTGTTCCGGGCGGCTGCGGCGCCCCGGGCGACTCCGCCGCTCCGGAGGACTCCAGGATCCGCCGGGCCTGTTCCGCCGTGACCGTGCGGTACGCGGCGGCGACCCGGACCAGCCAGGCGACCTCGCCGTCCTGGTCGGTCGCGTGCCTGCTGCCGACGGCCGCCGCGTCCCCGGGGGCCACACCGGCGGCGTGGGCCGCGAGGGCCGCCTTGATCCAGTACGCCTCGGCGAGCGGGCCCGTCCGATCCCCGTCACCGGTCCCGTCACCGGTACCGGCGGCGGCTCCCGCCGCGGCGAGGAGGCCGGCGGGGGCGTAGTGGCGCAGCTTCTCCACCGCGTCGGCGATGTCCGCCGCCCAGCGGTCGATCCGCAGGTCCGCCGGGGTGCCGAACCGGGTCAGCTCGCGGACCAGGGACGCCGGGGGGTCGAAGGGCTGCTCTGGGAAGGCCGTCATCAGCTCGTACCAGAGCGCGTGCAGCCGCACCTGGGCGCGCCAGAGCTTCGCGCGGCGGCGGACGTTGCCCAGGGCGGGGATGGAGGCGCCCACCGCGAAGAACGCGAACAGCACCACCTGCGAGGCCTCGGTGATCTCGTCGAAGCGCAGCGCGAAGGCCTCGCTCGGATCGTCGATCACGCTCACCCAGAGGAACAGCGTCCGGCTGACGGTGTAGCCGACCCCGATGAACATCGCGAACGTCATCATGCCGAGGCCGATCCGCAGCAGCCGCAGCCGGGCGCTCGCGGTGGCGAGCGCCCACTGGTAGGCGCAGACGGCGGAGGCGGTGCCGAGGTAGAGGTAGAACACGCTCATGTAGAGCGTCGCGCCCCACTGTCCGGCGTGGTCGGCGACGAACCGGTCGGAGGGGACGGAACGGTCGACGACGGTGAAGAAGAGCACCGTCAGCAGCACCAGCGTGGCGACGGACGCCTTGGTGGCGACCTGCTGGATCAGCCGGGCGAACCGTACGTGCCGGGGGATGTCACCGTCGTCGGCGTACTGGCCGTAGATGGCGACGATGTAGCTGAGGATGGCCAGGATCGCGATGGTGGCGGTGTAGTGCTTGATCAGCACCGAGAGGTCGGTGACGGAGCTGTCGTTGAGCCCGATGCGCACGGCCCGGGTCTTGGTCCACAGGGCGGCGGCGAATCCCGCGTAGCAGCCCCACAGGGCCCGGCGCCGTCTGTCCGCCTCGTCGCCCCGCAGAGCGGCCGGCATGCGCCACAGGGCGACGGCTGTCATCAGGCCGGCTATCAGGTAGCCGGCGAGGTCGAGCGGGGTCACGGCAGTAGTCCTCGGGGTGGGGGGAAACGGTTCGGCTGCGGAACGGACGGCGCTCCGGTGCTACGTGCGGCGGAACAGGCCGCGCCGGCGGTGGGCCACCGGGAGGGAGAGCGAGTTGGCGAGCCGCCCCACCATGTCATCGCTCGTCACGTCCCTGGCTAGTCGGGGGATGAGCGAGGCACCGAATTCGGCCATGCGTTCGTCGTGGGTGTCGTACGCCGCGCGGGCCTGTACGGCGTCCGGGGACCGCAGCGCGTCGGCGCCGACGACCCGGGAGATCAGCGAGGTGTCGAAGACGGGCAGCAGCCGCTGGAGCTGTTCGGCGTCCAGCGAGGTGCCGTGGTCGAACCACTCGTGGCACAGCTCGTGCAGGATGACGTGCTGCGTCTGGTACGCGGTCGGGCGCCGCCGGTAGAGCACGAAGCTGGTCCCACCGGCCTTGAGCCGCAGCCCGCACACGCCGTTGACCCGCGCCAGCCGGTCGGGCATCTCGTGCAGCACGATGCTGCGGCCGCCGGCCGCCTCCATGTTCGCGACCAGCCCCTCGACCGTGAAGGGGGCGGGCAGCGGAAGCCCGGCGAGTCCGGCCTCGCACTCCTTCCGCAGTTCGCGCAGGGACATGGCCCTAGCTCCGGGGTCCGCCGTCGGCCGGGCGCTGCCGGTTCTTCGCGTCCTCCAGCAGGGACAACGCGAACTGCAGCAGCTCCGGGGGCAGTCCGTCCTCGTCCAGGCCCCGGCCGGCCACCCCGCTGATGTCCCCGGTGCGTCGCTTGGCCAGGAACTGGAGTCCGTCCACGACGTCGTCGACGACCTCGGACTCCTCCTTGAAGAACCGCCAGTCCACGCCGAAGCCGAGGCCGAGGGCCTTGAGGATGTCCTCAGAGGGCTGGGTGACCTTGCCGGCCAGGATGTTGGAGAAATAGCTGTGCGAGAGCGATCCGCCGCGCTCCCTGACCAGGTCCGCGAAGACCCGTCCCGAGATCTTCCGGCCGGGGAAGGTCTTCTCGACCATGTACTCGACCTTCTGCCGCAACGTCCGCAGCTCCGGCGCGCGTTCTGCTCCGCTGTCCATCCGGCCCCCCACGTGTCCGGGCCCCGCCCGGGTTCTGTCCGGTGCCGTGCGGTGTCCGATTCGGTCAACGGGCTCGTACTGTAACCAACCCCGGTCCGCCGCCCCCAGTGCGGGGAGCCGTGAGCGCATTCCGAACGGGGACGTAGTGGCACATCCCGTGCCGGGGTACAGGAGCAGGGTTGCGCAAATACTCTACGTCACTGTTAACTCAAAAAAACACGGGCAGGGGACCACGAGGGGAGCCCCTTGCCCGTGAAATTCGGTGATGGCGCGTGCGGTGGGCCGGTGCCTTCTGTGACGGGTCGGCGCCTTCCGTGACGGCCGGGTGCCTTCTGTGACGGGCGGGACACGCAGGGTCTCGCGCACCCGGTCCCGCGGCCTGTGCGCACCCGGTCGCGCACAGGGGTGTAGCCCTTCACGACGGGGGATGCGTGAAGGGCTACACGTGCATTATGGCCCGACGGCAGGCAGGCATCAACTGACTCGCCGGTCAGTGTTCTTGACGTACCCGGCGGCCGCGCCCGGAGGAGGCGGCCCCGGAGCGACCCGCTCAGATAACTTCCCCCGTCCGGCCAGGGAAATCTGTCGTGGCTATGATAGAAGCGATGGCTCGTACAACGAGAGTTTCCCCTCCGGTCAACGAAGTCGGCGACACGCGGCAGGTGCCCATGCCCCCCGAAACCCCTGCGCATCCCGCCGACCGTCTCGATGACGACGACTACCCCGCCTACACCATGGGCCGCGCCGCGGAGATGATCGGCGCCACCCCCGGATTCCTCCGTGCGATCGGTGAGGCCAGGCTGATCACCCCCCTGCGGTCAGAGGGCGGCCACCGCCGCTACTCCCGCTACCAGCTCCGCATCGCCGCCCGCGCCCGCGAGCTCGTCGACGGGGGCACGCCGATCGAGGCCGCCTGCCGCATCGTGATCCTGGAGGACCAGCTCGAAGAGGCGCTCCGGCTCAACGAGGAACTGCGCAGGCCGACGCCGTAGGACCTGTCGGTTCGAGGGCCCTCCTCCCGGCCCCTTCTCTTTCGGTCCTCCCCTCCCCGCCCCTTCTCAGGCGCCGTTCACCGTTGCCGTGCTGCCCCGTTCGATGAGCCGGGGCAGCGGCACCTGGATGGTGTGCGCCGTGCCGCCGTCGAGCAGTGCGGTCAGCTCCCGCGCCGCGAGCCGGCCGAACGCGACCGTGTCCCTGGACAGCGCGGTCAGCCACGGTGCCGTCAGCCGGCACAGCGCGGAGTCCTCCCACGACACCACCGACACATCGGCCGGGACCCGGAAGCCCAGGCCCGTCGTGACCGCCACCCCGGCCGCGGCCATCACGTCGTTGTCGTAGACGATCGCGGTCGGCGGGGTGCCGTGCTCCAGCACCCGGCGGGTCACCGCCGCGCCCTCGGTGTCCGAGTAGTCCGTGGTCACCGAGTGGGCCTCGGTCAGTCCGCGCCGGTCGGCCTCGATGCGCAGGGACCGGATGCGCCGGTCGGTGTGCGCGAGTGAGGGCAGTCCGGCGATGTGCACGATGCGCCGGTGGCCCAGCTCGTGCAGCCGCCCGACCACGGCCGCCATCGCGCCCGCGTCGTCGGCGCGGATCTGCGAGAGGCCCGGGTGGGGGCCGGTGTCGCTGCCGGGGAGGGCGCCGATGACGACGCCGGGCAGGCCCAGTTCGTCCAGCAGGCCGACGCGGGGGTCGTCGGTGCGCGGGTCCACGACGAGCACCCCGTCCACCCGCCGCTCCGCCCACCAGCGCCGGTAGACCGCGCATTCGGCCGCCACGTCCTCCACCACCTGGAAGAGCAGCCCGAGCCGGCGTTCCGCCAGGACCTCCTGGATGCCGGAGATCAGCTGGAGGAAGAAGGAGTCCACGCCCAGGTTGGCCGCCGGACGGGCCACCACGAGGCCCACGGTGGCCGAGCCCTCGCCGGACAGCGCGCGGGCGGCGGTACTCGGGTGCCAGCCCAACTGCTCGGCCACGCGCCGGATCCGGTCCCGGGTGACGGCCGAGACCCCCGGGCGGTCGTTGAGCGCGAAGGACACGGCGCTCTCCGACACCCCGGCCCGCTGGGCGATGTCCTTCATGGTCGGCCGTCGCGCGGGCGTCCGTCTGGCCGGCGAGGTGTCCCCGGCCGGCGGCCGCTTCGGTGTCACCGAGTGCCTCTCTCCTGCGTTCCCTGTGGCTGCCATGGGTCGTCGGGTTCGCTCTCCCCCGGAGGCATCGTAGAGCCTTCCCGGCCATGGGGCGAGAGTGAAGGGGCCGGGGAACTAATGCGCTTGAGCTGTGACCACCTAAAGCGCATTAGTCATTGATCTTCAATGCGCTGCTACACCGCGTTGACCTGCTGGTATGCCGAAAGGTGCGACCTAAATGAAGGGAATGTATTGACTTTCCGTCACGCGCATTGCAGGGTCTGCTGGGCGAACGCATCCGGCCGGTCGGTGACCTCCGGTTCGCCGTCCGCACGCCTGGTCCGAGCAAAGGAGCCGTTCACCGTGCGCATCTCTCGCAGAGCAGTCGCCACTGCCGCCGTCCTCGCCACTGTCCTGCCGCTGAGCGCCTGCGGCGGCGGATCGGGTTCGGGCTCGTCCGACGCCTCCGGCAAGGTCGAGGGGAAGATCACCTTCCAGACCTGGAACCTCCAGGCGAACTTCAAGGACTACTTCAACGGCGTGATCGCGGACTTCGAGAAGAAGTACCCGGGCACGGACGTGAAGTGGGTGGACCGGCCCGGCGAGGGCTACGCGGACAAGATCAGCGCGGACGCGGCCGGCGGCACCCTGCCGGACGTCGTCAACGTCTCGCCCGACCTGGTGGCCCCGCTGGCCAAGGCGGGCATCGCGCTCGACCTCGACAAGGCCGCGGCCAAGTACCGCAAGGAGTACCTGCCGGGCGCCTGGCAGAGCCACCAGATACCGGGCACGGAAGGGACGTTCGCCTTCCCCTGGTACCTCAATACCGGGCCGATGTTCTACAACAAGCGCCTCCTCAAGGACGCCGGACTCGACGCGGGGAAGCCGCCGGCCACCTACGACGAGGTGTTCTCCGACGGGCGGAAGCTGGCCGAGAAGAGCAAGGGCAAGGTCGCCGCACTGGCGAACGTGCCCACCATCGAGGACTTCGGCCGCTACGGCGGACAGCTGATGAACAAGGAAGGCACCGGCTTCGCCTTCAACGACGCCAAGGGCGTCGAACTCCTCACCCGGTACAAGGAGTTGTACGACGTCAAGGGGCTCGACCCGCAGGCGCTGACCGCGACGCCCGAGTCGTCCGGCCACAAGTTCCTCACCGAGTCCGTGGCGATGAACCCCGGCAGCGCGCTGGACCTGGCCAACTTCAAGAAGCAGGCGCCCAGCCTCTACAAGAACATCGGCATCACCGACCAGGTCAGCAACACCGGCAAGGCCAACATGTACGTCATGGGCGTCATGGTGAACGCGCAGACCAAGCAGAAGCCCGCCGCCGTGGCCTTCGCCCACTACGTGACCGACGCGACCCGGCAGATGGAGTTCGCCAAGCAGGTCGCCATCTTCCCCAGCACCGCCGGATCGCTCGACGACCCGTACTTCACCAAGGAGGACGGCACCGACGAGACCCGCGTCCGGGTCGCCGCCGCCAAGTCCCTCAAGACGGCCGTCAATTACACCCCGGTGCTGTTCAGCGAGCAGATGAAGACCGAGCTGCGCAACCAGATCGCCAAGGCGCTCCAGGGAAAGCAGAGCCCCAAGGAAGCCCTTGATAACGCTGTCAAGGCCTGTGACCGGCTGTTGCAGCAGAGCTGAGCCCCCTCGTGACTACCCCCGCCTCCGCTCCCGCCCTCGCCCCCGTCCCCGCACCCGCACCGACGCCCGCCCCCCGGCCGGCCCGCCGGATCAGCCGTCATCTGCCGCTCAGCCCCTGGCTGTTCGCGGCTCCCGGACTGATCGTGGTCGGCGCGTTCAGCCTCTATCCGTTCTTCAGCACGCTGGTCAACGCCTTCACCGACCGGCGGACCCTGGTTCCGGGGAAGTTCGTCGGCCTGGCGAACTTCCGCGAACTGCTGCACGACGAGATGTTCTGGACCGGTCTGCGCAACAGCGCGCTGTACGTACTGGTCGTCGTCCCGGCGCTCGTCATCCTGCCGCTGCTGCTGGCGATGCTCGTCCAGCGGCACATCCCCGGCATCACCTTCTTCCGCTCCGCCTTCTACACCCCGGTCGTCGCGTCCATCGTCGTCGTCGGCCTGATCTGGGTGTGGATGCTGGACGACCGGGGGCTGATCAACTCGCTCCTGGAGGCCGTGGGCATCGGCAAGGTCGGCTTCCTCAGCGACCAGTGGCTGCTGCTGGGCAGCGCGATGGCGGTCACGGTCTGGAAGGGCCTGGGCTACTACATGATCATTTACCTGGCCGCGCTGGCGAACGTCCCGCGCGAGCTGCACGAGGCGGCCTCCGTGGACGGCGCCGGGATCGTGCGCCGCTTCTTCACCGTCACCGTCCCCGCCATCCGCTCCACCATGGTGCTGGTCGCGGCACTGTCCTCGGTCTCCGCCTTCAAGGTGTTCTCCGAGGTCTACCTCATGGCCGGCCCCTCCGGCGGACCGGCCGGCGAGGACACCACCCTGGTGATGCTCGTCCAGCGGGTCGGCACCGGGCTGACCGGGCGGGTCGGCTACGCCTCCGCGATCTCCGTCGTCATCTTCGTCGTCACCGTCGGCCTGATGCTCCTGGTGCTGCGCGCCGACCGCAAGGAGGACGCGTGAGCATCCTGAAGACCACCGACGCCGAGGGGCGCCGCATCGCGCCCTGGCAGCTCGTCCTGCGCTACGTGCTGCTGCTCGCCGTACTGGTGCTGACCGTCGGGCCGTTCCTGTGGCAGCTCTCGACGTCCCTGAAGGGGCCGGGCGAGGACATCTTCAGCTCGCCGCCGAAGTTCTTCCCCAGCCATCCGACCCTGGACAACTACAGCAGGGTCGCCGACACCATCCCGGTGTGGGACTACGCCTTCAACTCGCTGAAGGTCGCCGCCGCCAACGTGGTCACCAACTGCGTGGGCGCGGCCCTGGCGGGCTACGCGCTGGCCCGGCTGCGCTACCGGGGGCGGCGGGCCGCGACGCTGGCGTTCATCCTCGCCATGCTGGTGCCCGTGGAGGGCATCATCATCGCCCAGTTCACCACCATGCGTGATCTCGGGCTGAACAACACCCTGCTCGGGGTGCTGCTGCCGGGTTCCATCGGGGCGATGAACGTCCTGCTGATGCGCAACGCCTTCCTGAACCTCCCGCAGGAGATCGAGGAGGCGGCGTTCGTGGACGGCGCCAACGTCTGGCAGCGCTTCCTGCGGATCGCGCTCCCCTCGGTCAGGGGAACCCTCGCCGTCGTCGCGATCTTCGCCTTCATGGGCTCGTGGGACGACTTCCTGTGGCCGCTGATCGTCCTCAGCGACCCGGAGAACTTCACCCTGACCATCGGGCTGAACTACCTGCACGGCACCTTCGCCAACGACGAACGGCTCGTCGCCGCAGGCACGATCATCGCCGTGCTCCCGCTCATCGTGCTCTTCGCCGGTCTGCAGCGCTTCTTCTTCCGGGGTGTCGGCGAGGGCGCCGTCAAGGGCTGAGCGCTGCCCGCCGACCGACCGAACGCCGCCACCCGCACCACAGAACCAGGATTCCTGTTCCGTATGAGCTCCTCCCCGCTTCGCTTCGGCGCCAACTACACGCCCAGCCAGGGCTGGTTCCACCACTGGCTGGACTTCGACCTCGACGCCGTACGGGCCGACCTGGACTCGATCGCCGGTCTCGGCCTCGACCACATCCGGGTCTTCCCGCTCTGGCCGCTCTTCCAGCCCAACCGCACGCTGATCCGCCCGCGCGCCGTCGAGCAGCTCGTGCAGCTGGCCGACGCCGCCGCGGAACGCGGGCTCGACGTCAGCGTGGACGGGCTCCAGGGCCATCTGTCGAGCTTCGACTTCCTGCCCGCCTGGACCCGGACCTGGCACCGGCGCAACCTCTTCACGGACCCCGACGTCGTCTCCGGTCAGGCCGAGTACCTGCGGACGCTGGCCGCCGCCCTCGCGGACCGGCCGCACTTCATCGGGATGACCCTCGGCAACGAGATCAACCAGTTCTCCGGGGACCCGCACCCCGACCCGGACCGCATCACCCCGGAGCAGGCGGGCAGCTGGCTGACCCGGATGCTGGCGGCCTGCGAGGAGGGGGCGCCCGGCAAGCTCCACCTGCACGCCGAGTACGACGCCGCCTGGTACCAGGACGACCACGCCTTCACCCCCGCGCACGCCGCCCGGACCGGGGCCGTCACCGCCGTCCACTCCTGGGTCTTCAACGGCACCGCCCAGCGCCACGGCCGTACCGGCACCGCCACCGAGCACCACGCCGCCTACCTGATCGAGCTCTCCAAGGCCTGGGCCCTGGACCCGCACCGCCCGGTCTGGCTCCAGGAGGTCGGTGCCCCCGCCCCGCTGATCCCGGCCGAGCACGCCGCCGCGTTCACCGCCGCGACCGTCCAGAACGCGCTGGACTGCGAGGACGTCTGGGGCGTCACCTGGTGGTGCTCCCACGACGTGTCCCGCTCGCTGGCCGATTTCCCCGAACTCGAATACGGGCTCGGCCTGCTGACCAACGACCGGCAGGTCAAACCGGCCGGCCGGGCCATCGCGGAGATCGTCCGGGAGCAGCGCGCCCGTCCCCGCAGGCCCGCGCCCCGCACCACGGCGCTCGTCGTCGACGCCGGCGACGACACCACCGCGCCCCGCCGCTCCACCTGCGCCCCCGGCGGCGAGGTCTTCGAGGCCTTCGCCCGGCTCACCGCGGACGGCGTCCGCCCGACCACCGTCCTCGCGAGCAGGGCCGGGGACGCGGACCACCTCGCCGCGCGCGGTATCACCGAGGTACTCACACCCGACGAGATCCGCTGACCACGCACCCCTGGTAAGCCTGCCGGTAACCCCCGCACCCACTCACAACGGAGCCACCCTCATGCACGACGACCGCACCCTGGTCGAAGCCCGTCTGAAGCGCGTCCTCGACGAGCGCATCCGGCCGGCCGTATACCCGGAATCCGTACCGCTGGACGTCGCCGTCTGGACCGCTCCGGGCGAGCCGGTCCCGGTCGCGGAGGGCCTGGCCGGTGCCACGGAGCCGATCGCGGTCGGCGACCGGTGGGGCGCCCCGTGGGGCACCAGCTGGTTCCGGGTCTCCGGCACGGTCCCCGAGGCGTGGGCGGGCCGGACCGTGGAGGCGCTGCTCGACCTGGGCTTCGACGAGAACATGCCGGGCTTCCAGTGCGAGGGCCTCGTCTACCGCCCCGACGGCACCCCGGTGAAGGGCCTCAACCCGCGCAACCAGTGGGTGCGTGTCGGGGCCCCCGCCGAGGGCGGCGAGGAGGTGCTGCTGCACATCGAGGCGGCGTCCAACCCGGTCATCCTCGACTACCACCCCTTCCTGCCGACCCGGCTGGGCGACAAGGAGACCGCCGGCAGCGAGCCGCAGTACGTGCTGGCCCGGATGGACCTCGCGGTCTTCGACGAGCACGTGTGGAACCTCGTCCAGGACCTGGAGGTGCTGGGCGAGCTGATGCAGGAGCTGCCGGTGGACGGCGCCCGCCGCTGGGACATCCTGCGCGCCGTCGGCCGCTGCCTCGACACGGTCGACCTCCAGGACGTCAACGGCACCGCGGCCGCCGCCCGCGAGGAGCTCGCCGCCGTCCTCGCGACGCCCGCGCAGCCCTCCGCCCACCGCATCAGCGCCGTCGGCCACGCGCACATCGACTCCGCCTGGCTGTGGCCGCTGCGGGAGACGGTGCGCAAGGTCGCCCGTACGACGTCGAACATGACGGCCCTCCTGGAGGACGAGCCGGACTTCGTCTTCGCGATGTCGCAGGCCCAGCAGTTCGCCTGGATCAAGGAACACCGCCCCGAGGTCTACGCCAAGGTCAAGCAGGCCGTGGCGGACGGGCGGTTCGTGCCGTCCGGCGGCATGTGGGTCGAGTCCGACACGAACATGCCGGGCTCCGAGGCGATGGCCCGTCAGTTCGTCCACGGGAAGCGGTTCTTCCTGGACGAGTTCGGGATCGAGAACGACGAGGCGTGGCTGCCCGACACCTTCGGCTTCGCGGCCGGGCTGCCGCAGATCATCAAGGCGGCCGGCTCCAAGTGGCTGCTCACCCAGAAGATCTCCTGGAGCCAGACCAACAAGTTCCCGCACCACACCTTCCAGTGGGAGGGCATCGACGGCACCCGGATCTTCACCCACTTCCCGCCCGTCGACACCTACAACTGCTCGATGAAGGGCAGCGAGATCGCCCACGCGGCGAAGAACTTCAAGGACAAGGGCGTGGCCCAGCACTCCCTGGCGCCGACCGGCTGGGGCGACGGGGGCGGCGGCACCACCCGCGAGATGATCGCCAAGGCGGCCCGGCTGAGCAGCCTCGAAGGCTCCGCGACGGTCACCTGGGAGACCCCCGCCGACTTCTTCACCAAGGCGGAGGCGGAGTACCCCAACGCACCCGTCTGGGTCGGTGAGCTCTACCTGGAGCTGCACCGCGCGACCCTGACCAGCCAGGCGAAGACCAAGCAGGGCAACCGCCGCAGCGAGCACCTGCTGCGCGAGGCCGAGCTGTGGGCCGCCACCGCCGCCGTGCGGACCGGGGCCGCCTACCCGTACGAGCAGCTGGACCGGATCTGGAAGACGGTGCTGCTGCACCAGTTCCACGACATCCTGCCCGGCTCGTCCATCGCCTGGGTGCACCGCGAGGCGGAGAAGACGTACGCCGCCGTCGCCGAGGAGCTGAACGGCGTCGTCGACGCCGCGCAGCGCGCCCTGGCCGGTGACTCCGCCACCGGGGAGACCCTCCTCTTCAACTCCGCCCCGCACGCCCGCGGCGGCGTCCCGGCCGGTGCGGCGGCCCCCGTCACACTCGCCGACAGCGCCACGCTCGCCCCGCGCGAGGGCGGCGGGTTCGTCCTGGACAACGGCCTGCTCCGGGTGGAGATCGACGCGCGCGGGCTGGTCGTCTCGGCGTACGACATCGCCGCCGGGCGCGAGACGGTGGCTCCGGGACAGGCCGCGAACCTGCTCCAGATCCACCCCGACTTCCCGAACATGTGGGACGCGTGGGACGTCGACGCGTTCTACCGCAACACCGTCACCGACCTGACGGACCTCGACGAGCTCACCCCCGTCCAGGACGGGGGCGCCGCCGGCGTACGGATCGTCCGGGGCTTCGGTGACTCGAAGGTCACCCAGCTGCTGACCCTCGCGCCGGGCGTCAAGCGGCTCGACATCGACACCGAGGTCGACTGGCACGAGACGGAGAAGTTCCTCAAGGCGGCGTTCCCGCTGGACATCCACGCCGAGCGGTACGCCTCCGAGACGCAGTTCGGCCACTTCTACCGGGCGACCCACACCAACACCAGCTGGGAGGCCGCCAAGTTCGAGGCGTGCAACCACCGCTTCGTGCACCTGGAGGAGCCGGGCTGGGGCGTGGCCCTGGTCAACGACTCGACGTACGGGCACGACGTGACCCGCACCGTCCGCGACGCCGACGCGGGCACGACCACCACCGTGCGGGTCTCGCTGCTGCGCGCCCCGCGCTTCCCCGACCCGGAGACCGACCAGGGCGTGCACCGCTTCCGGCACGCGCTCGCACCGGGCGCGGCGATCGGTGACGCGGTCCGGGAGGGCTTCCGGATCAACCTGCCGGAGCGCCGGATCGCCGGTGACCGCGAGGTGGCCCCGCTGGTGGCCGTCGACAACGACGCGGTGGTGGTCAGCGCGGTCAAGCTGGCCGACGACGAGAGCGGCGATCTGGTCGTACGGCTCTACGAGTCGACGGGCGGGCGGGCCAGGGTCCGCCTCACCACCGGGTTCGGGGCCGAGGGCCTCGCGGTGACCGATCTGCTGGAGCGGCGGCTGCCCGACGCGGTGGTGCCGGAGCTCCGTGACGGCGCTGTCGAACTGTCGCTGCGCCCGTTCGAGCTGATCACGCTGAGGTTCGCGCGCGGCTGAGTCCCGGCCCGGTGCGGCGGCGGACAGATCCGCCGCCGCACCGGGCGGTGAAGCGCTGACTTGTGAAGCACTGACCCGTACTGACCTGTTCGGCGGCGAATATCTACACCGGCAAGCACAGAATTTTACGCAATGTGCGATGAGGGTTTATGACACGCCGGACGGAGTGTAATTACTTGCCGCGCCCACTCGCATTCATTGTGCTACTGTAGATCTCAGTTGCAGTTGTGGTTCCCAAAGACTCCAAGTGCTCTCCTCAGCTAAATGGGCTGAGTGGGTGCACTTTTGTATTTCCGGTTCATTATCCGGATGGGGTAATCATCGCGGCGACGCGGGACTGGCACAGTGCGAGTCCCCGGGCTCTGCCCCAGAAGGAGATAAACATGGCTACTGGCACCGTCAAGTGGTTCAACGCGGAAAAGGGCTTCGGCTTCATCGAGCAGGATGGTGGCGGCGCTGACGTCTTCGCCCACTACTCGAACATCGCCGCCTCCGGCTTCCGTGAGCTGCAGGAGGGCCAGAAGGTGAACTTCGACGTCACGCAGGGCCAGAAGGGCCCGCAGGCGGAGAACATCACCCCCGCGTGAACCTGATCGCACCGGCGCTCACGCGCTGAGATGCTTTCGCGCAGCTGGGGCCCGCACCTTGGGGTGCGGGCCCCAGCTCGTTGCTTTCCCGGGTCCACCCCCGAGCGATGCCGTGCCGGTGTACGACCGCCACGAGCTGCCGGGCAGGCGCCCGGACCACGATTTTCACCGTGCGGCGGACGATCCGCCATGGCTCCCGGACCGGAACACCGGCCCGCCGGGGCCCCGTGACACGACCTGCGGGACCGCACAGCGGCCCGCTCGTTCCCTGTCATTGCGAAGCACCGGACCCGGTTCGGCCGGGCCCGTATCGGCTCAAGACCGGCTGCCGGGCTTCGTTCACGTATGCCAACGGCCCGTTCTTGCGATTCTTGTGCCGCTCGTCGCCGCAATGAATTCCTCGATACGCGCCATATCGAGGGAGGGTTTCTATGAACCGCGACCGCACATCTCGCTCCAATGACCGTTTTTCCCGCACTTCCGGCGGCTCACGTTCGGGCGGCGGCTTCCGCTCGCAGGCCCCGGGCCGCCAGGGCGGCCAGGGCCGCTTCGGCGCCCCGGCCCAGCGCTCCGGTGGCGGCGGTGGCTACGGCCGCAGGCCCGCCGCCAAGCAGGGCGAGTTCGCCCTGCCGAAGACCATCACCCCGGCGCTGCCCGCCGTGGAGGCCTTCGCCGATCTGGAGATGCCCGCGCAGCTGCTGACGGCGCTCGCCACCGAGGGCGTCACGGTGCCGTTCCCGATCCAGGCGGCCACCCTGCCGAACTCGCTGGCCGGCCGTGACGTGCTGGGCCGGGGCCGTACCGGTTCCGGCAAGACGCTCGCCTTCGGCCTGGCCCTGCTGGCCCGTATCGAAGGGCGCCGCGCCGAGGCCAAGCGCCCGCTGGCCCTGGTGCTCGTCCCCACCCGGGAACTGGCCCAGCAGGTCACCGACGCGCTCACCCCGTACGCCCGCTCGCTCAAGCTGCGGATGGCCACCGTCGTCGGCGGTATGTCGATCGGCCGGCAGTCCGCTGCGCTGCGCGGCGGTTCCGAGGTCGTCGTCGCCACGCCGGGCCGGCTGAAGGACCTGATCGAGCGCGGCGACTGCTCGCTGGACCGGGTCTCCATCACCGTCCTGGACGAGGCCGACCAGATGGCCGACATGGGCTTCATGCCGCAGGTCACCGAGCTGCTCGACCAGGTGCAGGCGGGGGGCCAGCGGATGCTGTTCTCGGCCACCCTGGACCGCAACGTCGACCTGCTGGTCCGCCGCTACCTGCACGACCCGGTCGTCCACTCGGTCGACCCGGCCGCCGGCGCGGTCACCACGATGGAGCACCACGTGCTCTACGTGCACGGCGCCGACAAGTACGCCACCACGACGGAGATCGCCGCCCGCGACGGCCGCGTGATCATGTTCCTGGACACCAAGCACGCGGTGGACAAGCTCACCGACCACCTGCTCAACAGCGGGGTCCGGGCGGCGGCGCTGCACGGCGGCAAGTCGCAGCCGCAGCGCACCCGCACCCTGACCCGGTTCAAGACCGGGCACGTCACGGTGCTGGTCGCCACCAACGTCGCGGCCCGTGGCATCCACGTCGACAACCTCGACCTGGTCGTCAACGTCGACCCGCCGAGCGACCACAAGGACTACCTGCACCGGGGCGGCCGCACCGCCCGCGCCGGGGAGTCCGGCAGTGTCGTCACGCTGGTGCTGCCCAACCAGCGCCGCGAGATGACGCGCCTGATGGCCGACGCCGGGATCACCCCGCAGATCGCCCAGGTCCGCTCCGGTGAGGCCGAGCTCAGCCGGATCACCGGAGCACAGGCGCCTTCCGGAGTGCCCGTCGTCATCACCTCGCCGGTCTCCGAGCGCCCCAAGGGCGGATCCTCCTCCCGGGGCCGGCGCAGCCGCCCGGCCCAGGCCCGGCGCAGCTCGTCGGCGTCCTCCGCGTCGGGTGGCGGTGCGCAGCGCCGGCCCTCCGGCAACCGTGCCGCCTGACCGATTCCCGCGTTCCCGCGTTCCGTCCCCTTCCGCTCCCCGACCCCGTTGAGGCACCATGCGCTGCGTCATCGCCCGCTTCCCCTTCGACCTCTTCAAGCCTGAGGTCGAGGCATTGATGAAGGGCGTCAAGCCCGAACCCGTCACCGGGGAATCGGTGATCATCAGCCGTCGGGTCTATCCGGTCAAGCAGGTGGGAGAGATCATCACCCGCCAGGACCGCCGCGACTTCACGGCCGGTGAGGTGACCAGGGCGCTGGGGCGTCTCGGCTTCACCTGCCGGCCGGTGCCCGCGCCTGCCGCCCCGGTGGAGCTCAGCCCCATGGAGGCCGCCTCGGCCGCGCTGGGGACGCCCGGACAGGACGCCTGAGCCACCCACCACCCGTACCACTGCCTGGGCCCGGCCCCCGAGAGGGAGCCGGGCCCGGGCGCGTATCGCGTGCCGTGGCGGTCAGCGCCAGAGCGCCTCCGCGAGCGTGAGGCCGACGTACACCGCGCCGAGCCCCGCCACCACGCTCGCGACCACGTTGGCCGCCGCGTAGAAGCGTGCGCCGTCCTCGGCCAGTCGCAGCGTCTCGTAGCTGAACGTCGAGTACGTGGTCAGTGCCCCGCACAGCCCGGTGCCGATCAGCAGCTGGACGTGCGAGGACGCGGCGCCCGCCGTCACCGCGCCGGTCAGCAGCCCCAGCACCAGGCAGCCCGTGACGTTCACCGTGAACGTCCCCCAGGGGAAGACGGTGTCGTGCCGGGACTGCACCGCCCGGTCGGTCAGATACCGCAGCGGGGCGCCGACCGCCGCGCCGGCGATCACCAGCAGCCAGTTCACCGGGGATCCTCCGGTTCGCCGCGCCGCACCAGCTCACAGGCGTCCAGGATGACCGGGCTGTCGCCGGTCAGCTCCTCGATCAGGGGCAGGAACGCCCGCACCTTCTCCTCCGCGTCCACGATCACCACCGCCACCGGCAGGTCCTCGCTCATCGAGAGCAGCCGCTGGGTGTGGATCATCGAGGAGGCGCCGAACCCCTCGATCCCCCGGAACACGCTGGCGCCCGCGAGCCCGGCGGCGTGCGCCCGGTGCACGATCTCGGTGTAGACCGGCCGGTGGTGCCAGCCGTCGGACTCCCCGACCAGGACGGTCAGCCGCAGGGCGCGCTCGGTCATCGATGTCGTCATGTCTGCCTCCACGCCAGTACGCGGCGGGTCAGCCACACCGCGCTCCACACCGCCGCGAGGGCCGCGAGCAGTGTCAGTCCCAGATAGGCCAGTCCGCTGCGGGCCCGGCCGTTGTCGACGAGGCGCTGGATGTCCACGGCGTAGGTGGAGAAGGTGGTGAACCCGCCCAGCACCCCCGTACCGAAGAACGGCCGCACCAGCCGGTGGGCCGCCCAGACCTCGCTGATCACCACCATGAACACGCCGATCACCGCGCAGCCGATGACGTTGACCACGAGGGTCGTCCACGGGAATCCGTCGGCCGCGGTGGGCCAGAGGAGAGACGCCCCGTAACGGGCGCACGCGCCGACGGCGCCGCCGAGCGCGACCACGGCGACGACCGGGGCCTGCGGATTCAGGGTTCTGGTGGGCACACGTCTCCTACCTGCCGGGGCGCCCGCCGGACGCGGGCGCGCTCTTCGCCAAGTAGGGACCGTTGGCGGCGCGCTCATGAGCACGACGCGGTTCGGGTACGGCGGGCCCCACCGCCGCGCGGCGGCCGTTCCCGGCGCCGCTTCCCCCCAGAATATCGTGCGGGCGTGCCGGGGGCGTGCCGGGGCGTTCACCCGATCGGCCAGCGCATCTGCGGACGGCGGCGGGAGACCGCAGGGTGGTCCCATGTGGCCCCATCGACTCGCGCTGGGCGCCGCGGTCCTCCCGCTCACCCTGCTGGTGCTGCGGGACACCCCGGTGCGGATCGCGCTGCCCACGTCGGCCGCCGCCCACGAACGGCCGCGCCCGGTGCCCTACCGGGTGCCGCAGCCGGCGATCGTCAGCCGGACGGCCTGGCACGCGGACGAGCACATCGTCCGGGAGCCCGCGGTCTACACGGGCCCCGTGCGGGCGGTCTTCATCCACCACACCGGGGAGTCCAACAACTACGACTGCGCGGAGGCGCCGGAGTTGATCCGGCACGTCGAGGAGGCCCACATCAAGGGCCGGGGCTGGGACGACATCGGCTACAACTTCCTCGTCGACCGCTGCGGCACGATCTACGAGGGCCGGGCCGGCGGCGTCACGCGTTCGGTGCGCGGGGCGCACACCACGGGCTTCAACGCCGACAGCGTGGGCATAGCCGTGCTCGGCGACTACCGCGACGGCGAGAAGGTCCCCGCCGCCGTCATCCGGGCGCTGGCGTCGATCGCGGCGTGGAAGCTGCTGCCGGGCGAGGACCCGCGCGGCAAGGTGCGGATGCGGTCGACGAACGACGCGAGCCGGTACCCCAAGGGCGACGTGGCGGTGCTGAACGTCATCTCCGGCCACCGCGACACGTACCAGACGACCTGTCCCGGTCAGGCGCTGTACGACGAGCTGCCCGAGATACGGACGATGACGGCTGCCAGGCGCGCGACGGCCGAACGCGGCGACCGAAGGGACACAGAGGATGCCGGGAATACGCACTAGTGCATAAATCTCATGATGCTAGTACGTAAGGGTAGGGTGTGTCCATGCCCGCTACGAGCCCGCTCCCCGTGACCCTGACCGGCCGCCATGTCCGCGTCGAGCCCCTCGCCCCCGCCCACCTCGACGACCTCTTCGCCGCCGGCGGCAACGACGACGACGTCTGGCGCTGGCTTGGCACCCCGACGCCCCGCACCCCGCAGGAGCTGGAGACCGAGCTCGCCGCGCTGCTCGCGAACCCGGCCTACGTCCCGTTCGCCGTCATCCACCTGGCGACCGGGCGGGCCATCGGCTGGACCGCCTTCATGGACATCGACGTGAAGAACGAGCGCCTGGAGATCGGCTCGACCTGGTACGGGCGCGCGTACTGGCGCTCGGCGGTCAACACGGAGACCAAGCTGCTCCTGCTCAGCCACGCCTTCGAGGAACTGGGCATGGGTCGCGTGCAGTTGAAGACCGACCACCTCAACGAGCGCTCCCAGGCGGCGATCGCGCGCCTCGGCGCCCGGCGCGAAGGGGTGCTGCGGCGGCACCGCCGCCGCCCCGACGGCAGCTGGCGCGACACGGTCTACTTCTCGCTGCTCGCCGACGAGTGGCCGGAGGCCAAGTCCCGGCTCCGCGACCGGCTCGAAGAGCGGTCCGAAGACCGGCTCTGACGGCGTACGGGAGGCAGACCCTGACGGCTTGCGGGGACAGGCCCCCGGGGCGGTGTCCACCGACCGGTGGACACCGGGTTCCACCGGCCGGGGCTGCCGGGCGAGGGGCCTCGCGGACCAGCATTTACCGCATGAGAATACGACCCGTACGCATGGCCCGCTGGAGTGCGCGGCACCCGTGGAAAGCGATCGTCGGCTGGTTCGTCTTCGTGGTGCTCTGCCTCGGCGCGGGCCTCGCCGCAGGCAACAACCCGGCCACCACCAAGGACTTCTGGGTCGGTGAGGCCGGCCACGCCGAGTCGATGGCCACCGACGCCGGACTCCAGCGCCGGCCCACCGAGCACATCCTGATCCGGTCCGGCTCCGGCCCCCTGGACAGCGCGGAGGCCACCGCAGCCGCCCGCGACGTCACCGCCCGGATGACCGCGCTCCCCGAGGTGGCGGAGGTCGCGCCACCGGTCCGCTCGAAGGACGGCACGGCGCTCCGGGTGACCGTGGTGATGAAGGGCGCCGAGCTCGACGCCAGGAAGAACGTCGCCCCGCTCCTCGACGCCACCGAGAAGGCGGCCGCCGCCCATCCGGGGCTGGTCGTGGAGGAGTCGGGTTCCCCCGCCATCTCCCGGGGCGTCAACGACCAGCGCGGCAAGGACCTCTCGCTCTCCGAGCGCCTCACCCTGCCGGTCACGCTCGTCATCCTGCTGATCGTGTTCGGCTCGGTCGTCATGGCGGGCGTGCCGCTGCTGCTGGCGCTCTCCTCGATCGCCGCCACGATGGGCCTCGCCATGCTGGCCTCGCACCTGATGCCCGACCCCGGCGTCGGCACCAACATGATCCTGCTCATCGGACTCGCGGTCGGCGTCGACTACACGCTCTTCTACCTCAAGCGCGAACGCGAGGAACGGGCCCGCGCCAAGGGCCGGCTGAGCCCCGAGGCGCTGGTGGAGCTCGCGGCGGCGACGGCGGGCCGCGCCATCGTGGTCTCCGGTCTCGCGGTGATCGTCTCCACCGCCACCCTGTACCTCGCCACCGACGTCATCTTCTCCTCGCTGGCGACCGGCACCATCCTGGTCGTCGCCGTCGCCGTGATCAGCTCCCTCACCGTGCTGCCCGCCCTGCTCGTGAAGCTCGGCCACCGCGCCGAACGGCGTGCCGCGAGGAAGGCCGCCCGGCGCGCCCAGCGCGGCGCACCCGCCGTGGCGAAGAGCGCGAAGCCCGAGAACGGCCGGGTGTTCGGCGCCCTCATGCGCCCAGCCCGGAACCACCCGGCGATCACCCTGTGCGTGTCCGTGCTGGTCATGCTCGCCGTCGCGGCGCCCGCGCTCGGGCTCAAGCTCATCGACCCGGGCAAGGACACCTTCTCCCGCGACATCCCGGCCATGCGGGTCTACGACCGGATCACCGCCGAATTCCCCGAACTCCTGGTCAGGCACGAGGTGGTGACCCGCTCCGCCCCGGACAGGGCCCCCGAGGTCAGGAAGGCGCTGCTGGAGCTCGGGCGGCGGGCCCAGGCGGACCCGCTCTTCGCGAACGACGCGGAGCCGGTGCTGCTCACCTCCGACGACGGCCGGACCGGCGTGCTGGAACTCCAGGTGCCGCACCCGGCGCCCGCCGAGGAGGCGATCGCGTCACTGAACCACCTGCGGGACCAGTACATCCCGTCCACCGTCGGTCAACTGCCGGGCGTGGAAACGGCCGTGAGCGGTGACGTGGCCCGTGGCCAGGACTACGTGCACCACGAGCGGAACAAGCTGCCGCTCGTCCTCGGCTTCCTGTTGCTGCTGACCTTCGTGATGACGGCGGTGGCCTTCCGCTCCTCGGTCATCGGCCTGATCGGCGTCGTACTGAACCTGCTCTCCGCGGCGGCCGCGCTCGGCGCGCTCGTGCTGGTCTTCCAGGGCACCTGGGCCGAGAGCCTGCTGGACTTCGACTCCCTCGGCGCGATCGCCTCCCGGGTGCCGCTCTTCCTCTTCGTGATCCTCTTCGGCCTGTCGATGGACTACCAGGTCTTCGTCGTCAGCCGGATCAAGGAGGCCATGGACCACGGGATGACGGCCCGCGAGGCGGTACTCGACGGCATCGAGCGGTCCGCGAAGGTGGTCACGAGCGCGGCGCTGGTCATGGTCACGGTGTTCGCCGCCTTCGTCTTCCTGCACCTCACCGAGATGAAGCAGATGGGCTTCTGCCTCGCGGTGGCGGTTCTGCTGGACGCCGTCATCATCCGGATGATGATCCTGCCCTCCGCGCTGCTGCTCCTGGGCGACCGCGCCTGGCGTCCGCTGCGCCCTGCACGGCGGCGCGAGCGGGAGGCCAAGCCTGCCGCCTCTTCCGTCCCGCACGTAATCTGACCGCCATGCTTCAACGGCCGCAGCGCGGCGATCCGTTCTGGATCTGGGTGCTCCACGGGTGGGACGCGCTGGCCTGGGCGCTGGCCGCCCTGGTCATCCTGATCACCCTGCTGGGGGCCACGCCCCCGGGACGGAAGCTCGGGCTGCTCGCGCTGATGGCCGCGCTCGCCCTCTGCTACACCCTGGTGCGGCTGCGCCCCGGCAACCCGGTGCTGAGCCCGTACAGATATCTGGGCGTGCTCGTCGTGGTGCTGGGCGGCGTCTCGTACCTCGGGGACGGCTTCGGGGTGTTCTACACCGTGATGCTCACGCAGTTCATCGTCTTCGCGGACAGCCCGAGGGGCGCGATCCTCCTCACCGGGCTCGGCGCGCTGGCGATCACGGTCGGCGGCAGCCTGCGGGAGGGAGGGGAGGGCGGGGTGTTCCTCACCAACACGATCTCCTCCCTCGCTGTCTGGGCGGTCGCCGTCGCGATGGCGGTCCTGACTCCTCGGGCGCTGGCCCAGCGCGATGAACGGGCGGCACTGCGGGCGGAGTTGAAGAGCACCCAGGTCGAACTGGCCGAGGTGTACCAGCGCCAGGGCGCCGCGGAGGAACGGGAACGGCTCGCCCGGGAGATCCACGACACCCTCGCCCAGGGCTTCGCCTCCATCATCGTGCTGGCGGAGGCGGCCAGGTCCCAGCTGGCGGTGGACGTGGACCGCAGCGCCCAGCAGCTCCGGTCCATCGAGCAGACGGCCCGGGAGAACCTGGCGGAGGCACGGGTCCTGGTGGGCGCTACGTCCAGCAGCGGGGTGGCGGCCGGCTCCGTGGCCGCGACGCTCCGCCGCACCCTGGACCGCTTCACCGAGGACACCGGCCTCACGGTCACGGCGGAGCTGGCGGACGTCGAGTGCGACCAGCCGACCCGGATCGCGCTGCTGCGGTGCACCCAGGAGTCGCTGGCCAACATACGCAAGCACGCCGCAGCCTCCACCGTGGGCGTCGTCCTGGCCCGGCAGCCGGAGGCCGTGGAGCTGGAGGTGACCGACGACGGACGCGGGTTCGTCGTCGAGGACTCCCGCGGCTTCGGACTGGACGGCATGCGACGGCGCCTCGCGGAGTTCGGCGGCGGCCTCACCGTCACCAGCTCGCTCGGTGACGGCACCCGCATCCTCGCCACGATCCCGTTGAGCCGCGATCCCGCTGAGCCGCGATCCCGCTGAGCCACGATCCCGCTGAGCCACGATCCCTCTGAGCGACAGGCCCCAGGTGACATGACAACAGACCCCGCGGCAGCCGCCGCCCCGCTGCGCATCATCCTGGCCGACGACCACACCGTGATGCGCGCGGGCCTGGTCGCCCTGCTGGGTTCCGAGCCCAGCGTCGAGATCGTCGGCGAGGCGGGCGACGGCCGGGAGGCCGTCCGGCTCGTCGAGCGGCTCAGGCCGGACGTGGCCCTGCTCGACCTGCGCATGCCGGTCCTGGACGGGGTGGGCGCCACCACGGAGATCCTCGCGGGCCCCACGTCCACCCGCGTCCTGATCCTGACCACGTACGAGACCGACGCGGACATCGAACGCGGCGTGGAGGCGGGCGCCACCGGCTACCTGCTCAAGGACGCCACCCGGGAACAGCTCGTCGACGCCATCCACGCGGCCTCCCGGGGCGAGACGGTGCTGGCCCCCCGGGTCGCCCAGCGGCTGGTGGCGAAGATGCGCCGGCCGGTGCCCGTCACGCTGACCGCCCGCGAGGCCGAGGTGCTGGACGCGGTCGCGGACGGGCTGTCCAACGGGGAGATCGGCCGGCGGCTGTTCATCGGGGAGGCCACGGTCAAGACCCACCTGCTGCGGATCTTCGCCAAGCTCGACGTCAACGACCGTACGCGGGCGGTCGTCGTCGCGATGAACGGCGGTCTGCTGCAACGCCGTTAGGGCATGTCCGCAGCCCCTCGCCACCGTGCACGGCCGGGTTCGCGCCCGCCGTGCACTTGTCGTTTATCGATATGCTCCCCTAGGGTGGGCATATCGATATTCGATGGATGGGGGATGCGATGAACAGTCGGCTCACGCGCGTGCTGGCCTCGGTGACCTACTGGCTGGCGGTGCTCAGTGGCCTTGCCTTCCTCGGCAAGGGGGTCTCGCACCTGCTCGACGACGGGGCGGTCTGTGTGGAGACGGGCTTCTGGGCCAACGCCCGGCTGGCGCCGGGTCTGCCGGTCGCGAAGGGCGTGGAGGCGGCGGGCAGTCTCACCCGCCTCTGCCAGAACAGCCCCTCGGCGGGCCAGCGCGCGGCGGACCTCGGGGGCGGACTGCCCTGGCTGCTGTTCGGCGCGGTCACGCTGCTGCTCTTCTCCCGGCTGCTGAGTACCGTGCTGAAGCAGGGGCCGTTCACCGAGCCGGTGGCCCGGCAGCTCACCGCTCTCGGCTGGGTCGTCGCCGTGGGAACTCCGGCCGCCGGGCTCGTCGTCGGGTGGTCGCAGTCCTGGCTCGTGGGGTCCATGGCGCCGGTGGTGGGTTCCGGTCCCGAGCTCTCCGGACCGATGGTTCTCGTGCTCGCCGGTCTCGCGGGTGTGATCCTTGGGAAGATCATGCGCGAAGGTGTCCGCATGCGGGAGGACCTCGAAGGGACCGTCTGATGCCCGAGGACGAAATCCACTCGATCCGCATCCATCTCGACCGGCTGCTGGTCGAGCGCGGTATGACGCTCACCGAACTGTCCGCGCAGGTGGGGATCACCGTCGTCAACCTGTCCGTGCTCAAGAACGGGCGGGCCAAGGCCATCCGCTTCTCCACCCTGTCGAGGATCTGCGAGGTCCTCGGCTGCCAGCCGGGGGACCTGATCACTCACGAGCCGGCCGAGCAGGCCTAAGGGCTGTTCCGCAACGGGACAGCCCTTAGGGCCTGCGCGGCGGACGGGCCTCGGTGGCGAGCGCCGCGCCGTGGCCGAGGGCGCCGTGGTCGTAGGCGCTCTCGGCGTGCAGCGTCTGGTCGAGGCCGGTGAGCTCCTCCTCGGCCGAGGCCCGCAGGCCCATCAGCCGGTCGATCGCCTTGCCGATCCCGTACGTCATGAGGAAGGTGTACGCCGCCACGGCGAGGACGGCGACGGACTGCCGGCCGAGCTGGGCCGCGCCGCCCCCGTAGAACAGTCCCTCCGGTCCGCCGGTCATCGTGGTGGTCGCGAACAGGCCGATGAGCAGGGTGCCGACGATGCCGCCGACGAAGTGGACGCCGACCACGTCCAGCGAGTCGTCGTAGTCGAACCGGAACTTCCAGCCGACGGCGTACGAGCAGACGACGCCCGCCGTGAGCCCGACCGCCGCGCCGCCCACGATGCCGACCGTGCCGCAGGCGGGGGTGATCGCCACCAGCCCGGCGACGGCTCCCGACGCCGCGCCGAAGGTGGTGGGGTGGCCGTCGCGCCTCTGCTCGACGAAGAGCCAGCCGAGCAGTCCGGTGCAGCCGGCCACGAGCGTGTTGAGCATCGAGGCCGCCGCCAGCCCGTTGGCACCGAGGGCGGAGCCGCCGTTGAAGCCGAGCCAGCCGAACCAGAGCAGTCCGGCGCCGAGCATCACCATGGGCAGGTTGTGCGGGCGCATCGCGTCCTTCTTGAACCCGATGCGCGGGCCGACCACCAGCGCCAGCGCCAGCCCGGACGCCCCGGACGCGATCTCGACCACCAGCCCGCCGGCGAAGTCCAGCGCGCCGAGCGAGTCCTTGATCCAGCCGCCGGGCCCCCACACCCAGTGGGCGACGGGAGCGTATACGAGCAGCGTCCACACCGGTACGAAGACGAGCCAGCCGGCGAACCGCGTACGGTCCGCGATCGCGCCGCTGATCAGGGCGGCAGTGACGATCGCGAACGTCAGCTGGAAGGTAGTGAACAGCAGGGTCGGGACGCTGCCGGTGAGCGTGCCGGGGCCGATGCCCGCCATGCCCAGGTGGCCGAGGCCGCCGACGAGCCCGCCGAACGCGTCGCCGTCGAAGGCCAGCGAGTAGCCCGCGAGCAGCCAGACGACCGTGACCAGCGCGATCGACACGAAGCTCATCATCAGCATGTTCAGGACGCTCTTCGTGCGGACCATGCCGCCGTAGAACAGCGCCAGACCCGGAGTCATCAGCAGAACGAGCGCGGTGGCGGCCAGCAGCCAGGCGGTGTCGCCTGTGTCGAGGCCTGCCGCGGCCAGAGTCACGGGGGTCACTCGGGGTTCCCTCCTCGGTACGGCGTGCGGTTCGGTCGGCAGTCGGGCGACAGAGGGCTGTCGCAGAGCTGTCGGAGAGCGTGACCGGCGCGCGTTTCGTAACGAGGACCCTGGTGTTTCCGCGATATTTCATTGCGGGGTGGTTGCCGAAATCTCACCACCCCGGCTACGGGAGGGGGCTGGGCTCAGCAGCCGCCGGGGGACCGGGACAGGCTGTAGACGGAGTCCAGCCGGTAGGTGCCGCCCCTGGGCACGGTGAGCTCCGTCCAGTCGCCGTTCTGCCGTAGGCAGCCGCGGGCGCCGTGCCCGCCGACCTCGCGGGCCCGCAGCCACGGCGAGTACGCGAGCCGTACGGTCAGCGAGCCCGACTCCGGTACCCGGACCACCAGATCGGCCTCGCCGCCGCGCACCACGGAGGCCGGTGCCGGTACCAGGGGGACCGCGTCGCGAACCCGGTAGACGGTCCAGCCGTCGTCCCGCCACACCCGCCGCAGCCACGGCTGCCCGCCGCGCACCAGGGCCGCCTCCGCCTCCGCGGGGCCGTCGGGCTTCCCGTGGTGCAGCACGACGTACCCCACGGCCCAGCGGTCCAGCCAGGCACGGTAGGTGGCCGGGGACAGCGTCCCGTCGTAGAAGAGGCGCCCGCGCTCCACGTCGAGCTGTCGGTTCCAGCCGCGTGCCATGTTCACGTGGCGGGCCAGCACGGTCGCCTCGCGGTGGTTGCGGGCGGGGACGACCTCCACCCGTGTCCGGTCGGCGCCGAGCCGGCGCAGCTCGTTGACGACGCCGTCCGTGCGGGCGGCCCAGGCGGGCACGTCGTTGGAGACCCGGAGGTCGTCCAGGGTCTTGTCGACCAGCCAGTTGGCGGACAGCCCGAGGGCCACGGCGATCACGACCGCACGCGTCCAGTTCCGCTCCCGGACGAGCTCCAGGAGCGCCGCGAGGAGTACGGGGACGGCGACGAGACCGAGGAGTCGTTCCACGTTCGTCCCGATCGGGGAGGCGACGAGGAAGACCAGGACGACGCCGACGGCGTACACCACGGCGCCGTAGCGGGTGACGCGCCACCGGCGGCCGATCGGCGCCGCGAGGGCCAGCGCGGCGCAGATGATGAGCGGCATCCACAGCCGGCCCCGGGCCATGGGCTGTTCGCCCTCGCCGGGGAAGAGCAGCGCGACCGCGCCCACGACGACGAAGAACGGCACGATCAGGACGACGCCCCTGCGCCACTGCCGGTCCAGGAGGTACGCCGCCCCCGCCACCACGAGGAACAGCCCCGCCACCGGACTGGCCATCGCCGCCAGCGCCCCGGCCACGAGCGGGATCACGGTGCGGTGCGCGTACAGGCAGGCGACGAGCCCGATCGCGACGCCCAGCGCGAACGTCGTACGCCCGGAGGCGACGTTGCACCACACGGCCAGCGAAGCGAGCACCGCCGGGGCGAGCGGCCGGCGCATCCCGGTGCGGACGAACAGCAGGGCGACGAGCCATGATCCGGCGATCCCCGCGGCCACCGAGACCGTGCGGACCCCGAGGAAGGCCATCAGGTAAGAGGAGAAGACGCTGTACCCGGCGGTGTGGATGCCGCCGTACCAGGAGAGGTTGTACGCGGAGCCCGGGTGCCGGGCGGTGAACCCCGACCAGGCGAGCTGCGCGGCCAGGTCGCCGCCCCCGGTGGCGAGGACGGCCGCCCACCACACGTACAGCGGCACCACGACGGCGACCGCGACGAGCGGCACGAGATGGCGCCGCCACCAGGGCGGGGCGGCCGGTTCACCGCCCCGGTCCGCCCGCAGCCGCTCACCGACGTCACCCGTACCCGCTCGCACTACCCCGCTGACACCCACCCGGACCACCCTAGGGGGTGGTCCGGGCGGGGTGGCGGCTGTCGGTCGGTCGGTCAGTCGGTCAGTCGGTCAGTGCAGGGTCCGCAGCATCTCCGCGTCGAACGGCGTGATGTCGCCCGTGCGGCCCGCGAGGGTCTTCGCGGCCCACTCGGGGTCCCCGATCAGCCCCCGGCCGACGGCGACCATGTCGAACTCGTCGCGCTCCATCCGCTCCAGCAGCTGCCCGATGCCGGTGACCGTGGGGCTGTTGCCCTGGAAGGCGCCGAAGAAGTCGCCGTCCAGGCCGACAGAGCCGACCGTGATCGTCGGCCTGCCGCTGATCTTCTTCACCCATCCGGCGAGGTTCAGGTCGGAGTCGTCGAACTCCGGCAGCCAGTAGCGGCGGGTGGAGGCGTGGAAGACGTCGACCCCGGCCTCGGTCAACGGGGTGAGCAGGGAGTCGAGTTCCGCGGGCGTCTGTGCGAGCTTCGCCTCGTAGGCGTCCGCCTTCCACTGGGACATGCGGAAGACGATCGGGAAGGCGTCCGACACGGCGGCGCGGCAGGCCGCCACGATCTCCGCCGCGAACCGGGTCCGTGCGACGAGGTCGCCGCCGTAGGCGTCGGTACGGCGGTTGCTGCCGGACCACAGGAACTGGTCGATCAAGTAGCCGTGCGCGCCGTGCAGTTCGATGCCGTCGAAGCCGAGCCGCTCGGCGTCGGCGGCCGCACCGGCGAACGCGGCGATGACGTCGTCGAGGTCCTGCTGCGTCATGGCGCGGCCCTTGGGCTCACCGGTCAGCGAGATCCCCGAGGGGCCGACCGGCTCGGCGTCCGCGACCGGCGGGGCGCCCTCGGTGCGGGTGACGCCCACGTGCCACAGCTGCGGGATGACCGCGCCGCCCGCCCGGTGCACGGCGTCCGCGACCCGCGCCCAGCCCGCGAGGGCGTCCTCGCCGTGGAACCGGGGGACCCGGTCGCTGGTGCCCGCCGAGCTGTGGTCGATGTAGGTGCCCTCGGTGACGATCAGCCCGACGCCGCCGGCGGCCCGCCGCGCGTAGTAGTCCGCCACGTCCTCGCCGGGGACGCCGCCGGGGGAGAACTGCCTGGTCATCGGTGCCATGGCGATCCGATTGCGGGAGGTGAGCCCGCGTACGGCGAACGGGCGGGAGAGGGTGTCTGCTGCGCGGTCGGCGGTCACGTCTGTCACGGGGAGTCCTGTTCGTAAGCGGAGGGTGTCTCCCCTTCCCCAACAGCCGCGTGCGCCCCCGGCATCCCCTCCCGGCCCGATGTGGCCAAGGTCTCGTGCGAGGCCCGGCGGGAGGGGGACGGCGGTGCGGGCGGCAGGTCGATGGCGTGCTCGTAGGCCTCGCCCGGACCCTGCGGAAGCCGCCGCGCGGGGGCTGACGGCGCTCGGGGGCTGACGGCGCTCGGGAACGGGGGCGGGATCGGCGTGCACTTGGCGCGACGGCCGCATTGCCTTGTGTTACGGCGAGTTGACGCACCGTCAACAGTGTGACGAGGTCATGCCAGCGCGTCGGGATTCCTTGCCCGGCCCGAATCCACCGCGCCATCGTCGGGTTGCGGCGTACGGACCCCGTACACCGCAACCCATGGCGCGTGTACCCCCTCGCGCCACCGTCAGAGGAGGACCTCACGATGGCAGCACTGCGCAACACCCGGCGGCGGATCGCCGCGCTGATCGCCACGACGACGACCGTGGCCCTGGCAGCCGCGGTCGGTGCGGCCTTACCCGCCCAGGCGGCCGCGCCCGAGGGCAGAGTCCTGCACGCCGGTTCCGCGGAGGCGGTACCCGGAAGCTACATCGTCACGCTGAAGCAGTCGGCCGGGCTGAAGGCGTCCGCGACCGCCGGAAAGCAGCTCATAGCCGGCTACGGCGGCCGGATCGAGCGCACCTACTCATCGGCGCTGAACGGCTACGCCGCGGCTCTCAGCAGCACCGAGGCCAGGCGGCTGGCCGCCGACCCGGCCGTCGCCTCGGTCGAGCAGGACCAGAAGGTCCACGCGACCGCCACCCAGAGCAACGCCCCCTGGGGACTCGACCGCATCGACCAGCCGAACCTGCCGCTGAGCGGCACGTACACCTACCCGGACTCGGCGGGCGGCGGCACCACCGTCTACGTCCTGGACACCGGGGTGCGCATCACCCACCAGGAGATCAGCGGCCGGGCCTCGTACGGCTACGACTTCGTCGACAACGACACCACCGCCCAGGATGGTTACGGCCACGGCACCCACGTGGCCACGACCGTCGCGGGAAGCACCTACGGGGTGGCGAAGAAGGCGAAGATCGTCGCCGTGCGGGTCCTCGGCAACGACGGCTCCGGTACCACCGCCGGGGTCATCGCCGGGGTCGACTGGATCACCGCCAACCACGTCGCCTCGTCCGTCGCGAACGTGTCGCTCGGCGGCGGTGCCAGCACCACGCTGGACGACGCGGTGCGCAAGTCCATCGCGTCCGGGGTCACGTACTCCATCGCGGCGGGCAATTCGGGTGCGCCGGCCGCCAATTACTCCCCCGCCCGCGTCGCCACCGCCATCACCGTCGGCGCGACGACCCGGACCGACGCCCGCGCGAGCTACTCGAACTACGGCTCCACGGTGGACATCTTCGCCCCGGGCTCCGGCATCACCGCCGGCTGGAACAGCTCGGACACCGCCACCTACACCGGCGACGGCACGTCCTTCGCCGCTCCGCACGTCTCCGGTGCGGCAGCGGTCTACCTGACGAACCACCCCGGCGCCTCCCCGGCCGCCGTGGCCTCGGCACTCGTGAACGGCGCGACATCGGGCGTCCTGACGGGCGTCGGATCCGGCTCCCCGAACAAGCTGCTCAAGCTCGTCCCGTAACGGGCCCACGGCAGGGGAAGCGTACGGAGGCTTCCCCGCAAGGGCGTTGAGGCCGGCCGGGGCGTTCGAGGGATGAACGCCCCGGCCGGTAGGCTCGCCCGCCATGCCCCTGCCGATACCCGTCCGGACCACCCCGCGCGGCGCGAGAGCCGTAGTCGTCCTCGCCGCCGCGTTCGCCGCCGTATTCGCGTCCGGCTGGTACCTGGGCCAACCCGTCCTGCCGTCGCGGTGCGAGGGGCCGCCGAGGGTCGTGCGGTACAGCGACCACCTGGCGGCCGACACGCTCCCCGACTGCGAGGAGAAGGCGCGCCTGCTGGCCTGGTTCGGCGGAACCTTCCGCTGAGCCGGGGCTACGGATACGGCTACGGATCCAGCTACGGATATGGCTACGGCTACGGATACGGCTTTACGAGCAGGTGCAGCCGTCCAGGGCCGGGCTCTTGCCCATCTGCTCCGCGTCGGCCTTGACGACGTAGACCTCCCACGGCTCCTGGCCGGGGCCGTGGACCCACACCTTGTCCTGGAGGGCGTAGCAGCAGGAGGTGTCGTTCTCCTCGAAGGTGGCGAGCCCGGCGTCCTTGAGCCGGGTGGTGGCTGCGGTGACCTCCTCGGTGGAGTCGACCTCGACGCCGAGGTGGTCCAGGCGGGTCTCCTGGCCGGGTTCGCCCTCGATGAGGACGAGCTTGAGGGGCGGGGCGGCGATCGCGAAGTTCGCGTAGCCGGGGCGCCGCTTGGCGGGCTCGACGCCGAACAGCTTGGAGTAGAAGGCCACCGAAGCTTCGAGGTCGGCGACATTGAGCGCGAGCTGGGCACGGGACATGACGATCTCCCTGATCAGGCTGTATCGGTCTCAGTCGATTCAAGCTTGCACCTTGGATCGAAAAACGTCAACATAGAAGCATGTCGAAACAAGAGCTTGTGGTCCTCGGCCAGGACGACGCCGGTGAGTGCTGCCCCACCCTGTTGACCGCCCCGCTGGCCGAGGACCGGGCGGAGGCGCTGGCGAAGGTGTTCAAGGCCCTGGGCGACCCGGTGCGGCTGCGGCTGTTGTCGATGATCGCCTCCCGCGCGGGAGGGGAGATCTGCGTCTGCGACCTCACTCCCGCCTTCGAGCTGTCCCAGCCGACGATCTCCCACCACCTCAAGCTGCTGAAGCAGGCCGGGCTGATCGGCTCCGAGCGGCGCGGCACCTGGGTGTACTACCGGCTTCTGCCGGAGACGACCGACCAGCTGGCCGCCGTCCTCACCCGCCCCGCCGGAACGGCCTCATGAGTACGGGGACGGGGACGGGGACGGGCGCAGGTACGGGTACGGGGACGGGCCCCGGTATCGGCGGCCGGGGCGGCCGGACAGGCACCCCTGAGTCCGGGCCGGTCGCCGGGCGGCTGTCGTTCCTGGACCGCTTCCTCGCCGGGTGGATCCTCCTCGCGATGGCCGCCGGGCTCGGCCTGGGCCGGCTCGTCCCGGGGCTGGGGGACGCGCTAGCGAGGGTGACGGTCACCGGGGTCTCGCTGCCGATCGCGCTCGGCCTGCTCGTGATGATGTACCCGGTCCTGGCCAAGGTGCGCTACGACCGTCTCGATACGGTCACCCGGGACCGCCGCCTGCTGATCCCGTCGCTGGTCCTGAACTGGATCGCCGGCCCGGCCCTGATGTTCGCGCTCGCCTGGCTCCTGCTGCCGGACCTGCCGGAGTACCGCACCGGCCTGATCATCGTCGGCCTCGCCCGCTGCATCGCGATGGTCGTCATCTGGAACGACCTGGCCTGCGGCGACCGGGAGGCCGCGGCGGTCCTTGTCGCCCTGAACTCCGTGTTCCAGGTGGCCGCGTTCAGCCTGCTCGGGTGGTTCTACCTGAGCGTGCTGCCCGGCTGGCTCGGCCTGGAGCAGACCACCCTCGACGTCTCCGTGTGGGAGATCGCCCGCTCCGTGCTGATCTTCCTGGGCATCCCCCTGCTGGCCGGATACCTCACCCGCCGGATCGGCGAGAAGGCCAGGGGGCGCACCTGGTACGAGGCGCGACTGCTGCCCCGTATCGGACCGTTCGCCCTCTACGGCCTGCTGTTCACGATCGTCGTGCTCTTCGCCCTCCAGGGCGACGCCATCACGTCCGAGCCGCTCGACGTCGTCCGGATCGCCGTGCCGCTGCTCGTGTACTTCGCGGTCATGTGGGCCGGGTCCATGGTGGTCGGGCGGGCCGTCGGACTGGATTACCCGAAGACGGCGACCCTGGCGTTCACCGCGGCCGGCAACAACTTCGAGCTGGCCATCGCGGTCGCCATCGCCACCTTCGGCGTCACCTCCGGCCAGGCCCTCGCCGGGGTCGTGGGCCCGCTCATCGAAGTGCCCGTCCTGATCGGCCTGGTCCATGTGGCCCTGGCCGCCCGCCGCTTCTTCCCCGTACCGGCCCCGGCCGGCGGAGACGCTGTCGGCCGGGCCGACGGAGGGGCTGCCGGCCCGGAGGCCCGTCAGTAGATGCCGGTACGTCCGTCGATCGTCTCGCGGATGATGTCGGCATGGCCCGCGTGCCGGGCCGTCTCCTCGATCATGTGGTGCAGGACCCAGCGCAGATTCCAATGCGATTGTTCGGCGTACGCGCACGGAGTGTCCAGCGGGAGGCCCGCGGCGATCTCCCGCGAGATGGCCGCCTGCTCCTCGTAGTACGCCGCCCAGTGCTTGACCGTGTCCCGCTCATCGACGCGGAAGTCCTCTTCGAACCAGCCCTCTTCCGCCGTCTCCGGCCACTCGCCGGGGAACACCCGCCCCGCGACGACGACCTGGAACCACCGGCGCTCCCAGAGCGCCGAGTGCTTGAGCAGACCCATCAGGGACAGTGAACTGACCGTCGGCGTCAGGCGGGCGTCGGCGTCGGACACCCCCTCGGCCTTCCGGAGCAGACCGGCGCGCTGCTTGTCGAGGAAGCCGCAGAGGGTGTCCCGCTCGTTGGTTATGTCGAACTGATCGGCTGTCATGCCCAACGACGCTACCGGACCGCCAGGACGGGCCCGGGAACCTGTCGCGGATCGCCTGCGTTTGTCGCCGCCCCCCTGCAGCTTTGTCCGCGGTCCGTAACGGGGGGATCTTGCCGGTGCGTTCGTGTGTCTTCATAGGGGCAGGGCATCGGCGCGGACAACAAAGGGGTGGGCGGACATGGCGAAGCACAAGGGAAGGGCATGGCACAGCAGGCTCCTCGCGGCGGCGCTCGGCGTGACGGCGGTGGCCGCGGCCACCTCGGTGTGGACCGCGCAGGCCGACACCACCGGAGGGCGGCAGCCGCAGGCGCGGGCCAGTGCCCCGGCCAACGGGCCCGTCGGCAAGGTCGCGGAGGACATCGCGCACGCCTCCGACCGAGGCGCCCGTGGCGTCAACATCACCATCGACGACGGGCCCGACCCGACCTGGACCCCGCAGGTGCTCCAGCTCCTGAAGGAGAGCGGCGTCAAGGCCACGTTCTGCATGGTCGGCACCCAGGCCCAGGCCCACCCGGACCTCGTCAAGGCGGTCGTGGCGGGCGGGCACCGGCTGTGCGACCACACCGTCTCGCACGACACCGCCATGGACCACAAGTCCGAGGCCTACCAGTCCCAGCAGATCCTGGACGCCGAGCGCATGATCACCAAGGCGTCCGGCGGCGTCCGGCCGCAGTACTACCGGGCCCCGGGCGGCGCCTTCACCCCGTACAGCCGGCACCTCGCCGCGTCGCGGGGGATGCGGCCGTTGGGCTGGAACGTCGACACCAAGGACTTCGAGCACCCCGGCGTGGCCGCGATCGTCGCCACCGTGAAGAGCGAGATCTCCAACGGGCCGACCATCCTCTTCCACGACGCGGGCGGCGACCGCGCCGAGACCCTCGCCGCACTGCGCGAGGTGCTGCCCTGGCTCAAGGAGCAGGGGTACACCTTCGGCTTCCCCGTCCGGTAACAGGCCGCCCAAGCCCTCCCGCGCTCAAGCCCTCCCGCGCTCAAGCCCCTCCCTGCTGAAGCGCCCGGCCCCCGGCCGCTTCCCGAAGGCCCCGCACGAGTCAACCTCGTGCGGGGCCTCTTCGTGCGGGGCCTGTATGTGGTGCCTGTATGTGGGGCCTTTATGCGGCCGGCAGGCACGTGGGCAGTTGCCGGGACAGGGTGGCCTCCACCATCTGCAGATCGGGGCCGCTGGACGTGACGATGAAGACGAGATGGTCCCCCTCGGGGATCGCGGCGGGGTTGATCACGTGGTAGATCCCGCGCGAGTTCCGCTTCACCTTGTCGTTCGGAAGGACCTTGTCGAGCGCCTTGAGATTGGCGTGGTCACTGTGGAACGTGGCGTGGCACGAGGCCGAGGGCGTCATGACGGCGGCGGGCACACCGGCCTTGCGCAGCGTGGCCTGGAGCCCGGGGGCGCCCTTGCGGCGGAACAACTGGACGGAGACGGTGCCGCCCGGTCCCGACTTCACGGCGTAGTCGGCGTTGGTGATGTCCAGGCGGGCACCCTCGCCGGTGCGCGGCGTCGGCGATCCCTTCGTGGCGGAGGCGGGCGGTGCCGGAGTGGCCTGTGTCGCGTCATGCGGACCGGACAGCAGCGGCAGCGCGACCACCACCGCCGCGCCGACGGCGGCGAGGCCCGCGGTGAACGCCACCCGGCGGAGCGGCGCGTGGTGCCGGACCGGAACGCGCCGTCCGGTGGCGGCGGGCAGCGTGGCGGCGTGGTCGGCCAGCTCGCGGGCGAGCTCTTCCTTGAAGTGCAGGGGGGCGTTCACTGTGCGGCCTCCAAGAGGGCTTCGCTGTGGGCTTCGCGGTGGGCGGGACGGCTCGGAGCGGTGCCGCGCAGCGCCTTGCGGGCGCGGTGCAGCCGTACCCGGGCGGCGGTCACGGTGATGCCGAGCGCCTGGGCCGCTTCGCGGACGGTCAGCCCGTCCAGGGCGACCAGGTCCAGCACCCTGCGCAGCGGTTCGGACAGCGCGGCGTGGGCGGACGCCATGTGCCGGGCGGCGCGATCGGCGTCGATCCGTGCCTCGATGGCGCCGAGGTCCTGCTCGTCCAGCAGCCGGTGCCCGCGGATCCGGGCCACCGCCCGCTGCTCACGGACGCTGCCCCGGAAGTGGGCGTGCAGGACGTTGCGGGAGATGCCGTAGAGCCAGGCGACCGGTACGCCGCGCCGCGCGTCGTAGGTGTGTGCGCTCTCCAGGGCGGCCACGAAGATGTCCGCCGTCAGGTCGGCGGCGAGGTGGGGGTTGTCGACGCGGCGGGTGACGAAGCCGAGCACGGCGTCGAACTGCTGCTCGTAGAACGCCGCGAACCCCGCTGGGTCACGTGCGGGTGGTGCTGCCGTACGGTCCGCTGGCACGGAATGCTCCTCAGGACGGATCGGAAGATGCGATCGCTTACACCTCTTCTTGGGAGCCGCGCCGGAAAACGTTACATCCGCGTTCCCCGGTCCGCGTTCCCCGGCCCGTCTCCCCGGTCCGCCTCCCCGGCAGTTCGCGCCACTGCGGCGGGACAGCCGTGAGGGACGGGTTGCCCTGCGTCATACTGGGCGCCGGGTTCGGGAGGGGCGTACAGCGTATGAGGTACGGGGAAGACGGCGCGGGCCTGCCGGAACACATCGGCGGGTACGCCGTGGAGCGGGAGCTGGGCGCCGGCGGGATGGGCACCGTCTATCTGGCCCGCTCGCGGGGCGGCCGCGCGGTCGCGGTGAAGGTGGCGCGCCCGGAGCTGGCGTCCGACCCGCACTTCCGGGAGCGGTTCCGCGCCGAGGTCGCGGCGGCGCGCAGCGTGGGCGGCTTCCACACGGCCCCCGTGGTGGACGCGGACCCGGCGGCGGAAGCGCCCTGGCTGGCCACCGCCTACGTACCGGGTCCGACGCTCGCCGGACTGCTCGACGCCGAGGGGCCGATGGGCGAGGCGCGGCTGCGGCAGCTGGGCGCGGCGCTCGCCGAGGCGCTGGAGGCGATCCACCGCTGCGGTCTGGTGCACCGCGACCTGAAGCCCGGAAACATCATCATGGCGTCGGACGGCCCGAGGGTCCTGGACTTCGGCATCGCGAGGGCCCTGGAGTCACCCCGCCTGACGGCCACCGGAATGGCCTTCGGCACCCCGGGGTTCCTGGCGCCGGAACAGGCGCAGGGCCAGGAAGTGGGCCCCGCCGCCGATGTGTTCGCCCTGGGCGCCGTGCTCGTGGCGGCGGCGGGCGGCAGCGCGTTCGGGGCGGGTACGCCGATGGGCATGATGTACCGCTCGGTGCACGAGGCCCCCGACCTGACCGCCGTACCGGACGGCCTGCGCCCGGTCGTGGCGTCGTGCCTGGCGAAGAGCCCGGACCAACGGCCGACGCTGGGGCACCTGCTGGACCTGATCGCACCGGCCACCGCGCGGTATTCCCCCACGGTGGCCATTCCCCCTCAGCCGCCCCATGCGCCGCACATCCCCGCCCCGATGCAGCAGCAGCCCCCGGCGGGCTACGGAAACGGCTACGGGTACGGGGGTGGGGGCGGAGCGCCGCCGCCCGGCGACCTCAGCTTCCTGGCGGTCGCGCCGGACAGCGCGCTCATGATCGACGAAGTGGGCGTGACGATCGACTTCCGGTTCAGGTCGCTGCAGTTCGGCTGGGACGAGATCAGAACGGTCCAGTACGCGCCCGAGGGCCCCAAGCACCTCCGTGTCGTCGTCCACCTCCACGACGGCACGGCCCACCCGTGTCTGCTGGCGGCCCGCAGACGGAGCCGCCTCAGGCAGTGGCTCCAGGACCTGCCGATGATCCTGGCGTGCTTCACCTAGGGTCTTCCGTTTGGATCCGAACGGAAGACCTCGGACTGACGGCCCGTCCGCCGTAACAGCCGCCGCTACCCGGCCGTTACGCCGCCGCCGTTACCCCGCAGCCGCTGTTGCCGCCGACGCCTCGGCCAGCCGCTCGAACGTCTCGTTGAGTACCGCCCTGCGCGCGTCCTTGTACGCGGGCTTCGGCTCCAGCCCGTCGATCGTCCGCTCCCACACCGCGAGGAACGTCTCCCGCCAGGTCCGGATCACCTCGGGCGGCGGGAGGGTCACGCCGACCCAGCCCTGGCGGTGCAGGACGAGCAGCAGTTCAAGGTTGCAGGGGACGGCCACTCCCCAGTACTCGTCCGGTTCCAGCTCCACCGGATCGCCGCCCATCGCCTCCGTCACCTCGGCGACCAGCCGTTCGGCCAGCTCCGCGAGATGGTCCGCCGCCGTGTCGCTGTCGAAGTTGCCCGCGCCCCACGTACCCACTGTTCCGCCTCCGTGTTGTACGTCGTCGTTGTACGCCGTCGATTCCTTCCGCCATCACAGCAGGGGGCACTGACAGCGGGCGCCGCCCGTGGAGCCGGGCAACTCCCTTCGGGTCTGTGGACTCAGGGGCGGTCGTCCTCGAACGCGTGGTGGAGCGTGTACCTCCGGTGGCCGACGCCACCGGAGGCGGCGGCGTCGGTCCATTCCGCGACGACCACGGCCCGTTCGCCGTCCGGTGTCAGGTGGACGTGCGCGGCGAGCAGCCCCGGCACCGGGGCGACGGCGGCTTCCAGGCCGCCGTCGCCCACCGCCACCGTGCTGACGACGTAGACGCCGACCGGCCGATCCGCGTCGTGAACGACGCTGCGGGTGAGCCGGGTGCGGGTCAGTCCGGGGCGTTCGATGCCGGGCACGAGCGTGTCGATGCGGCTGACGGCCCCGGCACGGTGGGCGCGGGCCCAGGCGAGGTGGTCCTCATCGCTGGCCCACTGTGCGTAGAAGAGGAGACCGGTGCCGTCGGTGGAGAGGAAGACATGCTGCGCCAGGCGCCCGGCAGGCGTCTCGGCTGCCGCCCACTCGTCCTTCAACGTGTCGGCGGCCAGGCGGGAGCGTTCGGCGGTCCCGGTGAGCCACTCGCTCATCAGGGCTGTTCCGGCGGCAGGGTGGACGAGATCCAGGAAGCGCGTCATGGACGTCGACTCTCAGTCATCAAGTGCGCTTGAGGTCAAGGCGTGCGCCGGGACGAGCCGTGTGGCCGGGGACGTCCGCCGGGAGGAGCCCCGTCAGGCCGACGCCCCGCTGTCGACGACCAGGTCGGTGCCGACCACCGCACCGGCCATCGGCGAGGCGAGGTAGAGCACGGCGGCCGCCACTTCCCCGGCCTCCGCGACCCGGCCGAGCGGGTTCTGCGACTTGACCCGCTCGGCCCGGTCCGAGTCGGTCTCGCCCGGCAGCAGCGACATGGGGGCGGCGGAAGCACCCGGGCTGACCGCGTTGATGCGGATGCCCTGGTGGATGTGGTCGAGAGCGGCGGCGCGGGTCAGCGCGGAGACCGCTGCCTTCGACGTGATGTACGCGGCGAGGTTCGGGATGCGCAGGTGCGCGCCGAGGTTGGAGGCGATGTTGACGATGACCCCGCCACCGTTCTCCTTCATGTGGGCGATCTCGTGCTTCATGGCCAGCCAGACGCCGGTGACGTTGGTCCGCAGTACCGCGTCCCAGTCCTCCTCGCTCACGTCTCCGACAGGAACGGCGCCCCGGAGTATTCCGGCGTTGTTGACCGCGATGTCGAGCCCGCCGAAGCGGGTGACGCTCTCGCGTACGAGGTCCCGGAGCCGGTCCGGGTCGGTGACGTCGACCGTGACGGCAGCAGCCGTGCCGCCGGCCGCCCCGATGAGGCCGACCGTCTCGTCCAGGGAGGCGGCGGTGCGCCCCGCGGCGACGACGGACGCGCCCTCGGCGGCGAAGGCGAGCGCGATCGCGCGCCCGAGACCCGATCCCGCACCGGTGACGAGCGCGGTCCTGCCAGTGAAGCGATTCATTGTTCGGCAACTCCTATGGACGGTGGATTCTTGACCGTTCGTTCCACTATTCAGACGCGCGAGAGGGCTCTCTCGGGCCGCGGTGCGCGAGCCGATCCGGTCGCGCGGCTCAGGCGTTGGTGCCTCGGTCCAGCAGGGTCAGGGCCTGCTCCGCCGCGTCCCGCACCCGGGCGGGATCGCCGGACGTCTTGCCGACGACCCGTACGCCCTGCATGAGGACGAGCAGCATGCGGGCCAGCGCACGCGGATCACGGTCCTCCGGCAGCTCGCCCTGGGCCCGCGCCCGTGCGAGCGACGACTGCAGCAAGGTCTCGAAGTGTTCCCAGCTGACCTCGACCCGGCGGGCGGCCGCGGGGTCGTGCGGGGCCAGTTCGGCGGCCGTGTTGGTGATGAGGCAGCCGTTCGACCGGTCCGGGGCGGAGGTGGCCTCCGCGGCGAAGCGGCGTACCACCGCGCGCACGGCGGGCAGCGCGGGCCCCGGCGCGGACAACTCGGCGAGGAGGAGCGGGTCGCGCTCCTCCGCGTACCGGTCCAGGGCTTTCAGGTACAGCTCGTGCTTGTTGCCGAAGGTGGCGTAGATGCTGGCGCGACCGATGCCGAGATGCTCGACGAGGTCGGCGATCGACGTCGCTTCGTAGCCGCGCCGCCAGAACAGCTCAAGGGCCGACTGCAACGCGGCGTCCGGATCGAATTCCTTGGTCCTGGCCACGTCGGAGACCGTAGACGAATGCAGAACGATCGGTCAACAATCGATCTGGGGTCGACGGCGGAAAGCCGGTTGGCCAACGGGTGCCGAGCCGGAATGATCCGAGAGTGCGGGGCCGGGGCCGGGGCCGGGACGAGGCGGAGGTGCGGGCGGGATGGCGGACGTGTTCGCGTGTGCGCGGTGCGGTGACGTGCTGACGGCCCCGGTGACGCGGGTCGCGCTCCCGTCCCGCGCCCACCACCGGTACGGACACGAGATGCTCCCCGCACTGATGGAACCGGGGACGTACGCCGTCGATCCCGAGCCCTCCGGTCCGCCGTGGCGGCCGTGGAGCCAGGTCGGGCCGGAGGAGGCGGAAGCCCGAGGCATCTACGCACCGGTCCACGCGCTGTCCCTCGGCGCACCGGGAGCGGTGGTCGTCGCCCCCGGCGACACACGGGGCACGGTCCTGATTCCGGAGCGCTGCGACGGCTACTGCCTGGGTCTGGACGGGCGCGACGGCCCGAACCTGGCGTGTGGCCGATGCGGTCAGCCGGTGGCGACCCGCATCGACGACTGTTCCCTGTGGCAGGCGGTATGGCTCGCACCGGACGCCGTACACCGCGTTCCCGCCGCAGACCCCACGGGCGGGAGGCCCGATCGGGAGGCGCCGGCGCAGGAGTGGGAATCCACGCCGCCGGTCGAGCCGTCCGGCCAGTGGAGCCCCCGGTGGACGGCGGCGGCCGGCGCGACACTGGCACACCTGCTGGCTGCCTCGGCGGGCGCTCCGCCAACGGTCCCTGACGGCATCGTCGCCCAGACGTTCGGCCGCGCACTCGAAGTACTGCTCCCGCCGCGGCCGTCGGGGTCATTGGCACCGTTGGCACCGTTGGGCCGATCGCGTCCGTCGGCGAAGAGAGTGGCCCTTGCCGGACCGGCGGGTCTGCCGGCCTCGGACCCCGCTCCCGACATCGCCCTGGTCCCACGCCATCCCCGTACCGGCGAACCGTGGCAGCCGCCGGGCGCCGCGGAGGCGGTACCGCTGGACGCCGATGTGTGGCGATGGATGGCCTTCCCCCACGACCCGCTACCGGTCCCCGCGACAGGCGGAATGCCCGACGGCATCCTCCGCGACGACCCCCTGCCGCCGTACCCCCACGTGCTGTTCCAGCCCGACCGGGAGGTATTCCTCCACACGCTGGCACGTCTGCCCGCGGTCCGTCAGCCGTGGCTGCGGTCGGTCTACGACCGCGTGAGGCAGGACCCGTACGACCTCTTCTAGGGAGCTACCACGCCGGGTTGGCGGGGAACATAGCGACGACGTGTCACGGCAGCGACCGCGAACACCGCATGGTGCCGGCGTCGATCTCCTGGATCTGAAGGACGACGCCGTCCGGGCCGGTGATGTGAACGCTGCGCCCGGAGTCCTCCTCGACGAGCTCGCACGCGTGTCCGGCCGGCTGGGGCGGAGGCAGTATGCTGCCACTGCCGCTGATCAATCCATGGGCTCCGGGTGTGACGCCCGGAGCCCAGGTCCTGCCCGGATGGGGCCGACTGCCTCAGATCATTATGCAGCCGTTCTGCAGGGCTATCGCCCCTGTTGCCAAGGCGGCCAGACAAACGAGGGTAGTGACCGCCAGAACATTGCGCACGTACGTAGATCCTTCCTGGTTGAGTGATCAGGAAGGCTAGCAGTGTCGAACTGGTTTGCCTATTTTGGCATATGCATTTTCGAGGCTTGCCCTACTCGTCGTGCGTCACGGGTCGGGCGCGTGGTCCCGAGTCGTTTATATGTTCGATGTAATTCAGGCGGCGGGAAATTCTACGCGCATCAACGCTGTCTTGGTGGCGGACCAATTCGAATGCGCGACGCAATGTCATGCGCGCATCATCCGTATCTCCCGCGGCGAGTCGGACCTCCGCCAGCAGAGTCCGTGCGGCAGCTTCCTCGTCGACGTCCTGGGTGCGGGATGCGATGGCCACCGCTGTTCGCAGACGGGCCGTCGCGGCATCCGGGCGGCCCCCTGCCAGGTCCGCGCGCCCGAGGCCGCGTAGGGCCTGGACCTCGTGGTGTGCCGTTCCGATGTCCTGTGCGATCTTCAGTGCTTTGTGGAAATGGCGGACGGATCCCTCGACGTTCCCCAGCCGCCATTGGGCTTCGCCGATCCCGACCAGGGTCTCGGCCTGGCTTTTGCGGTCGGCGAGAGACCGGAATTCCAGAAGCGCTTCACTGAACAGTGAGAGGGCTGCTGCGGACTCACCCGACTCCGTCAGAGATTCGGCGAGATTCCTGCGCACGGTCGCACGGTCATATCGGTTTCCTTCGGTCTCCAAGAATGAGAGGGATTCCTCGAAAGAGTGACGGGCCGACAGTGACTCACCGGCCTGCATCTGTAATTCGCCTATATTGTTGAGTGTCTGGGCGGACGCGGTTCTGTCGCCCGCGTCTCGAAATCCGGCCAGAGCGCCGCGGAAGTGTTCGAGTGCCCCATTCCGCTGTCCGAGGAACAGCATGGAAACCGCCACGTTGTTGCGGCTCCGTGCGATGTCCCAGATATCGCCCGAGAGCGATTTGATGGCGAGGGATTTCTGGAGCAGAACGAGAGCCTTGCGGTTCTCGCCGAGATGCCAGTTCAGCGTGCCGAGTACGCGTAACGCCTCGGCCTCGGCAGGTCCGTCACCCAGCGCCCGCGCGAGCTCCAGCGCCCGTTCCCCCGACTCCGCGGCCTCGGCGTAGCCCCCGATGCTCGCGTCCGCCGCGCAGAGGTCGATCAGTGCGTGGCAGAGCGCCGGCTCGTTGTCGTTCGTCCGGTCCCAGTGGGCGACGGCATGCCGCAGCAGCTTCCTGGCATCCTGCCAATAGCACGCCGACTGGAGGAAACCGGCCAGAAAAGACGCGAGTTGGGCCGCCTGCTCCGGCGCTCCGTCGCGACGGACGAGATCTTCGACCGCTAGGAGGTTGTCGCATTCCGCGGCAAGCCAGGACCGTGCGGCGGCGGGGTCCGGCAGAGAAGGCGGAGTGGCCGGAAGGCCCGGCGCCGGTGCGTCCAGACGTACGCGCCGGGGATACGCCCTCCGGTCCGCGAGGTCGGCCGCCGCGATGTAGAAGTCCGTCAGTCGGACGACGGCTTGTCTGCGCTCCCGTTCCCTGTCCTGTGCGTGGGACAGGCCGTACGCATATTCACGCAGCAGATCGTGGTAGCGGTAGCGGTCCGGTACGGGCTCGCTGAGCAGGTGACACGCCAGCAGGCCTTCGAGCAGCCGCTCCGTCACGTCGCGAGGCAGACCCAGGAGGGCCGCTGCCGTCTCGGCGGTGAAGTCGGGGCCGGGATGGAGCCCGAGGCGGCGGAACGCGGACCGTTGCTGCGCGGTGAGAGTCCGGTAGGAGAGAGCGAACGCCCGCGTCATCTCCTGTTCCTGATCCGCTGTGCGAATCTCGGCGAGTCGCCCAGGACTTCGGGCGAGCCGCTCGGCGAGGACGCCCAGCGTCCAGGACGAACGTGTCCGGAACCGGTGTGCCACCAGTTCGATCGCGAGGGGGAGATACCCGCACAACTTCACTATCCGCGCGGTGTCCACGACGTCACGGGTACGCTCCTCTCCCGCGAAACTGCGGAAGAGAGCGATGGCGTCCTCCTTCGGCAGGACGTCGATCGGGACCGACAGCGCCTGCGGGATACCGGTGAGATGCCGGCGGCTGGCGATGATCGTCAGGGACTGTGACCCGCTCGGCAGCAGCGGGCCGAGTTGTTCGGGCCCGGTCGCGTCGTCCAGGATGACGACCACTCGACGCTCGGCCAGCATCGATCTCCACAGGGCCGTACGCCCCTCCAATTCCGCCGGAATGGAGAAGGCGGGCGCTCCGAGCAGTCTCAGCAGAGTCGCCAGCGCCGCCCTCGCGGTCAGGGGTTCCTGGGTGGGTGAGTGGCCGCACAGATCGATGTACAGCTGGCCATCCGGGTACTTCTCGGCGAGCAGATGACAGGCAGTGACGACCAGGGCGGTCTTGCCGGCCCCTGCCATGCCGCTGACCGCTTTCACGGTGACGACCGATTTGCCGTCCTTGCCCTTGTCGGCGAGCACCGAGGTCAGGGCCTGCAACTCCGACCGGCGCCCCACGAGCGATGGCTGCTGGGGAAGATTCCGGGGCGGCGGTGCCTTGGGCGGTGGACCAGCGGGCGAGGGCGCCCCGGGCGCGGGCGTCGGAGGAACACGAAGCTCACCAGGGATGGCCGCGAGTGGAGCGGGCGTTCGCTCTCCACCACCCCCGTGCGCCAGCTCACGCGCCGGTACGCGAGCCAGCACACCCCGGTGGATCGTGTTCAGCTCGACGCCGGGGAGAGCCCCGTACTCCGCCATCAGCGACTGCCGGGCCCTCTGGTGGACCCGTAGCGCGTCCGCGTACCGTCCGCTGCCGTAGTACGCGAGCATCAACTGTCCGAGCAGGGTCTCGTCGCCTGGATGCTGCTCGACCATCGCGGACAGCTCGCCGACCTGTTCGGCGAAGCGCCCCAGCCGCAGCCCGGCCGCGATGCGTGACGTGCTGGCGCTGAGCCGCGTCTCCGCGAGCGTCCTCCGTACGGTCGTGGCCCAGAATCCTGGCAGGCCTGCCAGCGCCTCGCCCTGCCACAACTGTTCAGCGTGGGACAGCAGTTCCACCGCGCGGGTGTCACTTTCGCTGGTGAAGGCAGTGTCGACGAAGTGCTGGAAGCGCTGCCGGTCAACGGAGTCGCGCGCGGTCCTCAGGGTGTACGTGTGTGCTCTGCTGACGATGGTGGGAGCGTCGGGCCCCGTACCGGCCGCCCGCAGTCGACGGCGGATGCGGGAGACATAGGTGTGCGCGTTCTCACGGGCATGTGCGGGCGGATCGCCGTCCCAGAGTCGTTCCATCAGCTCACTGATCGCGACAGGGCGGCCCACATCAAGAGCGAGCGCGGCCAGCAGCACCCGCTCCTTGTCCGATCCGAGCGCCAGCCAATGCCCGTTCAGCCGAAGCCCGACCGGTCCGAGAATCTGAAACTCCACCAGCGCCTCCGCTGGTCCGTCGGATGGCCCACGAGCATGGCACCACGCAGCGAATCCCGCCATCACCGGTGCCGTAGTTGGCGCGATCCGCTCCCATTCCCGATGGTCATTCCGAGCCGCTCCGGGGTAGAACCCGAAAGGGTCCGTGTCATTGGAAAATCGATCTGCGGGGCGGATGGATGAGTGATTCGAGTACGGGCTCGCAAGGGCCTCACGGGAATGAGATCAGTGGCGAGGCGAGACTGTACGGTCCCACCGTCCAGGCCCGTGAGGTACGCGGCGGTATTCATGTCCACACCTCGCACCCCGCGCCCGCGCGACCTGCGCCACCCCGTCAACTTCTTCCCGTTCCTACCCACTTCACCAATCGCTTGGAGGACATCGCATCACTGAACGCTCTTCGTGACGCGGGACTGCCGCTGATCGTCGTCAGCGGACCGGCCGGAGTCGGCAAAACTGCCTTGCTGTCCAAATGGCTGCGTTCGCTGAGCACCGAATTCCCCGACGGCCAGCTGTACGCGGACCTGCGTGGACATTCGGCGGGCGGGCCGGTGGGCCCTGCGGAGATCCTCGGCCAGTTCCTTCGGGCCTTGGGCGCCGGGCCGCCTGCGGGAGACGCGGTCGAACTGGCCGCCTTGTGGAGGTCGTTCACCGCGGACCGGAAGATCGCGGTCATGCTGGACAACTCGTTCACAGCTGCCCAGGTCCGGCCACTGCTGCTCGGCGGGCCGGGCGGCCTCGTGGCCGTCACCAGCCGGCGCAGGCTGACCGGTCTGCGTATGGAGGGAGCGGGTTTTCACCAGCTCGACGCGCTCGGTACGGACGCCGGCGTCGAGCTGCTCACCCGTGGCATCGGGGCTGACCGCGTGGCGGGCGAGTTCGCGGCGGTCCGGCGTCTGGTGACCCTCTGCGGCGGTCTGCCGCTCGCGGTCTGCCTGGCATCTGCCCGGCTCGCGACGCGGCCGAGACAGTCGGTCGGCGCTCTTGCCGAAGCCCTGGACCGGAATGGACACGGTGGCAGTCTTGCCGCGCTCGAAGTGGAGGGGGAGACCTCGGTGCACAAGGCCCTGGACGAGTCGTACGCGGTGCTGAGCGAGGGGGCCGCACGCCTGTACCGGACGCTCGGCCTGCTCCCCGTGCGTACCTTCGACGTGATGATCGCCGCGGCGTCCTGCGGTGAGTCGCCGGAGTGGTCGGAGCGTCGTCTGGACGAGCTGGTCGAGGCGAATCTCGTGGAGGACGTCGGCCCGGAAAGCTGCCGCTTCCACGATCTCGTACGGATTCATGCGCACGACCGGGCGCGGGTGGACGACACGAGCGCTGCCCAGGAAGAGGTGTTGCGGCGATTCTGCGACTGGTGCCTGAGCGCCGCGACGGCCGCTCAGGAGCTGCTGACTCCGTTGCAGCTGACGCTCCCCCGGACCTACGTCCACCAGCCGGATCTGCCGTTGCCGTTCGTCGGCGATGTCGCTGCGCTCGGCTGGCTCGACTCCCATCGGACGCACCTGTTGGCGGGCGTGAAGCTCGCCGCTGACAGCGGCTGGAACGATACGAGTTGGATGCTCGTCGATGCCATGTGGCCCCTCTTCCTGCGATTACGCCATTACTCCGAGTGGACCGAGGCGCACGAGATCGGACTGGAGGCAGCCCGACGGGCCGGGAACAGGTCGGCCGAGCGCCAGATGCTCAACTCGGGGGCCATCGGACTGGGTGCCGCCGGCCGTACCGAGGAGGCGGCCGACTGGTACCTCGAATCTCTCGCGGCCGCGCGCGAAGCAGGTGACGTACGGGACGAGGGCCAGGCACTGCTCGGCCTCGGCGCGTGCCATCGTGAGGCCGGGCGGCCCGCGGACGCCGTGACATACCTGAACGGGGCGATCTCCGTGTGGGAGGGCTGCGGCTATCCGCGAGGTGCGGCTCTCGCCCGTACCACTCTCGGGGAGGTGGCACTCGCGGCCGGTGCCACGGACGAGGCGGTCGACTGCTTCAGCCGGGCCCATGCCGCGATGGTGGCGGTGAACGACCCGCACGACGCCGCGCGGGCCCTCGCTTTCCTGGGGCGCGCCGGTGTCCGGGCCGGGGGGTACGCCGAGGGCATGGCGAGGCTGAACGAGGCGTTGGCGGTCTTCACCGCTTCCGGCGCCGCCTTCTGGCAGGCGCGCACCCTGGAGATGCTGGGGGAGAGCGCCGCGGAGCACGGTGACGCGACGGCAGCGGAGGACTTTCTCGGGCGGGCCCTGACTCTGTTCGAGACCACGAGCCCCGCCGACGCGCGTCGGCTCGGTGGGACCGGGTGATCAGGCAAGGCGGGGCCGGGACCGGACCATGGTCTATGGCCCGGCCCCGGTGGGTGGTCGGGGCTGTCCCGGTCAGCGGGAAGGGGCCTCGTAGGCGTGAGGCCATTCCCGCAGCGAGTGCCCTGCCACCAGCCAGGCGTGCAGGCACGACGGCAGCAGCGACTGCTCTAGGGAGGCGCGGTACGGCGGGCAGGGGCCGCACCGGACGAGGACCACGGACCGGTCGGAGCCGCCTGCCACGGCCCAGCCACTCGCGCCGCCGACACCACTGCGGGCGTCGGCCAGGGGGAGGGCGGCTATGCCGCAAGCCGGGTGGGCCGAGGTGAGCTCAGCCAGTCGGCACAGTGCGTCGAGGACCGAGCGTGTCCGGCTTCCCTGAAGTACATCCGCGCAGTCCAGCAGGGAGCCGTCCCGGCAGGCGTCCACGTCCACGACGAGGTGCTCGTCAATGAACGAAGGGAATTCGCCGAAGCCCGATGGGACGGGACCGGGCGTGGGGACGCGGTCCGCGGACCGCGGCGGGGCGCCGGCCGACGCGTCGGTGCAACGGGCGCGCAGCACATCTGGAAGGGGCCCCGACTCGACCACGACGAAGTGCCTCACGCCGACACCTCCCCGTGTCCCGGGGCCCAGGCGTTCAGCGGCAGCGGCTCCGGCAGCGGGACGGTCACCGGCTCGTGCGCGGGCTGCCCCATTCCGAGGAGCCCGTACATCAGCTTGCGCATGTTCCGGTTGAACCGGCCGGGCTCCGACGTGATGCGGGATCCGATCGCGGCATACTCCTCAGGCCGGTACTCCTGCGCCGCGTAGTCGAGTTGGTCCACCAACGGGTGGGTGGGAGACAGCGTCGGGGCGTGCGCGGCGAGGGCCGCGGCCGGCGACGACGGATTGATCTCCCGCTCCGACGAGGTGGCCAACAGCATCGGCGCCCCGGTGAGCGTCCCGTAGAGAGTGACCGAGCCGTAATCCCCGATGATCCAGTCCGCTGCGATCAGGACACTGCGCCAGTCCGCCTCGGGCGGCATGATCCCGATGCCCAGTTGACCGCACCGCGCGAGCCACGACCTGACCTGATAGGCGCCGTGCCCGGCCCACACATTGGGGTGGACGAGCAGAGCGGTGCGGTAGCGCGACGCCGGTAGCTCACCGATCAGCCGCGGCAGCAGCGCGTCGAACCGGCCGAAGGACGAGTCGGCTCCCCAGGTCGACACCGCGACGACGAGCTTCTGCCCGTCGTCGAGCCCGAGCGCGCGGCGGTACGCGGCACGCAGCGGCAGGCTGGCGGTGATCCGGTCGTGTACGGGATCACCGGTGACGTGGGCGAGCGGGAGCGCCTCCGGGCAGTCGCGAGCGAGCTCGCGCAGCTCGGCGTGGTGCGGCACGACCACGGCGGCCGGCAGCCGGCCACCTGGCAGGAGATCCTGCCTGCGCAGCCCCGCCACCCCCGCGTTCGCTCCCTCGGTCACCCGCTTCAGGTAGTTGGCTCCGTGCGGCAGTGTGATCAGCGGCGCGTCTATGTACTGCACGCCGCGCGGCCCCGCGGCGAGGGCGAGATCGAACGTCATGCGGGTTGCCTGGGCCCACGGCAGCACCACGCTTCCCAGCCTCGCGAGGAAGGCGGGCACGTCGTCACCGAAGGCGTGCGGCGGCGCAGTGAAGACGACCTGCAGCCGGAAATCGGCCTCCAGCAGAGAAAGGATATCCAGCAGCCGTTTCCCGTAGGTGACGGTGTGGATCACCGCGAGTACCTTCTTGCGCCCCACCAGAGTCAGCCACTGCCGTGTCTCGGCCACGCTCCCTTCTGCCGTGCCCGCCTCTGACCTGCTTGTCCCGAACCGGCTCGTTCCGGTCGTACCCTGTCCGTCTAAATGCGACTCCGCCACAACTTCCCCCTGTTGACGTCTCTTCGATGCCGAGAACTGCTTCTGTCGATGAGATGCCCGAGAAGCGGGACGGAAGGCTGGACGGACCCTTGCGAGAACCTTGCAACGCTGTTCGGGCGTCCGGGCGCAGCGGATTTTCTGGCAGCGGGGTGCGCTGAGGGTGCCGCGTGACGGACGCTGTGTGACGGAGCCGGTCCAATGCGGGTCCGACCGGCGGCCCGACTCAGCGCCCCCGTGCCGACGGCGGCAGTAGGCGACCGCCACCACCCCGAGCAGTGGGCCACGGGACGGCAGCGGCAGGGGGAGGCGGCTATCAGCCAGTAGCAAACGCCTTCGGCGCCAGCACCTCCGTGTTCTCGGTGACGTTCCAGGTGAACGGCGCCGAGGGACGTGGCGACGGTGACGCGTGCAGTGCCCGGCCGGGTCCTACGGCCGGTACGGCAACAGGGCCCGGACCCGTACGTCCCGGCCCCGGGCCCTGCTCCGTGCGATGCGCCCTCCGCGTGGGCGGTGCGTCAGCTCTGTGCTGCGGTGTCGTCGCCCGTCTGCCCGGCGTCCTCGGCCGCGCTCTCGGCTCCGCCGGTCTTCTCCCGCATCTTGCGCACCAGCTCCGCCTTCTGGTCGGCGGCACCCTTGCGGTCGAGGTTGCGGTGCGGGCCGTTGTTCTGCCGTTCGGCGCGGGACAGCCTCTTGCGCTGGCCGCCGCCCATGCCTACGGGATTGTTGATGTTCTTGCTCACGGTCATGGGTTCTCCCGGAATGAAATGAATGGTGTGAGGTGATCTACGGATTCATCGGTGGGGGACGGGCACGGCGACATCGGCGGACGCTGACGGGAGCCCGTCACGCGCTCACTCGTAAATCGGCGTCTGGAAGAAGATGGCCGTCTGGAAGAACATGCCAAAGACGTTACCCGGTTCCGCTGACCCCGCACACCAGCTAATGCCGCCCCGCTCTCGGCCGGGGGCTGTCACCGAGCACGGGGGTATCGGTGACCGGCAGGCGGCGCCCACGTCCACACCCACGTCCGCGCCTTCACCCCCTAAGCCGTCTCCGAGCCCAGTGCGGCAGCTGAAAGCCCGTGGCGGCGTAGCAGTGGGTCCGGCACCATTCCCCTGTGATTCTGATGCGACCCGTTCTGGAGACCGTCACCGCCGCCCCGGCACGGGCACTGGACCCGGCGCCCACACCATGAGCAGTTTCCTGACCCACCGAGCGCGCGTGCACGATGCCCGCCTTCTGCTCCGCCGCCGGCACAGCGCGCTGCGGACCTGCGTCACCCTCTTCGCTCCGTACGGCTTCCGGGCGACGTACCACCACCTCACGCTCAGCGCCGCGATGCCCCGGCGGCTGGAGGCGGACCCGGACGCGCTGGTGCGGGCGGTGGAGGAACTGCATGAGGCGCGGATGCTGTGGCTCGCGCGGGCGGAGGAGTACGCCGCGCAACGCCGCGCGGACAAGCGGGCCGGGCGGCGGGCCGTACCGAACCCGCGACCGTGGTGGCTGCGGAGCAGCTGGGACGGCCCGGACCGCGCCTGGTACGACGCCCCGTTCCGCCACCCGTCGCTGCGGCTGCCCGAGTTCGTCCGGCGTCAGAACGCGATCATGGGCGGCGCCGACCTCCCCGGCTGCCCCGCCTGTGGGGACGAGAGACCGCGGGTGTCGAACTCGACCGGACACGGCTGGGTGGAGCTGTGCCGTGGCTGCGCGCGGGTGCTGGCGCCATGTCCGTGCGGGCAGCGGCACCGGTTCGTCCCGGAGACCCCGTTCAACTGGAACGGGATCTGGCGCCGGGCGCACATGAGGGATGACGGCATGCTGAACCCGCACTGGCCTGCGGGCTGACCGGTTGGGCCGGGTCAGGCGGGCGGGGTGTCGGGGCGGGCGTCGTACGTGGAACGGGCGGCGTCGATGTGCGTGAGATGCGTGATGCTCCACTTCAGCAGGGGCGCGGTGGCTTCGCGGAGGGTCACGCCCATCGGAGTGAGCTCGTAACTGACGTGCGGTGGCATGACGTTGTGCACGGTCCGTGTGAGGATCCCATCGCGCTCCAGGCCGCGCAGGGTGACGGTGAGCATGCGCTGGCTGATCCCGTCGACGGCCCGCTTGAGCTCGGTGAAGCGCCGTGGCCCCTGGCTGAGGTTGCGCACGATCAGCAGCGACCACTTGTCGCCGACGATTCCGAGTACTTCACGGGCCTTGCACGGGTCCTCGTCCGCCCGTGCCGCCCGTGACTCGCCGCCCGCTGTGCCGCTCATGGTTACCTCCAGAGAACCGGGGCACCTAAAAGTGCCTTATTGATCGGGGTGCGGCAGGCGCAGCACCATGATGACGGTTCCTAAAGAGTACCGAGGCACGAACAGGAACTGCGATGCTTCCGTGCCGTCACACCCCGAAGAGGAAGAAATCCCCCTCATGGCAACTTTTCTACTGGTGCACGGTGCCTGGCACAGCGGTCGGTGCTGGGAGCGGGTGGTCCCGCTGCTGGAGTCGGCCGGACACCGCGTGCTCGCACCCTCGCTGACCGGCTACGGCGACAAGGCGCACCTGCTCGGCCCCGACGTGGGGCTCGACACGCACGTCGAGGACATGGTGAAGCTGATCCACGAGGAGGACCTGAGCGAGGTGGTGCTCGTGGGCCACAGCTACGCGGGGCTGGTCATCTCGTCCGTCGCCAACGAGGTGCCGGAGCGGATCGCGCATCTGGTGTACCTGGACGCGATGGTCCCGGAGCACGGCGAGACCGCCGTCGACGTACAGCCCATGAGCCAGCACCTGATCGACCTGGCCGCCGAGTCCGACAACGGCTGGCGCATCCCGCCGCTGCCCGAAATGGCGCCGCCCCTCGGGCTGTTCGGAGTCACCGACCCGGCGGACGTCGCATGGCTGCGTGCGATGCTCTCCGACCAGCCGGTGGACTGCCTGCGGCAGCCGGCCCGGCTGGACAACCCCGCCCTGGACTCGGTCCCGCGTACGCACATCCACTGCGTCGGCGCGGAGCCGGAAGGCATCGTGCGCCGCCCCGTCCCCGCGACACAGCCCAACGGCTCCCCGGCACGGATACGGGAGCTGCCGACCGGACACGACTGCATGATCACCATGCCGTCGGAGCTGAGCGAACTGCTGCTTGACTCCACTCTCCGCTAGCGTCCGGACCTCTACTACGACAGCGAGCCGGGGCAGGCCCGCCACCGACGGGCAGCGAACCTCCGCCACGAAGTCGCCTGTTCCCAAGGGAGCTGGGGCATAGCAGGGCCGCGACGCCCGCATCGTTATGCGCATCATGATCGCGGGCTGGTCGCCAGATCCGTCACATGCTCTTCTTGACCTTGCCCCAGCCGCCGCCGAGCGCGTCGAGAGCTTCGCCGCAGCCGGACGACAGACGAAGTTGTGCATGCTGATTGGCGAGGCAGCCGGCTTCGTCCACACCCTCCGAGAACTCCCGGAGGGCGTCAGCCATGTCCCGGTACGCGTCTTCATCGGCGTCCGGCGAATTGACATCAACGACGTCAAGTAAGGTGTCGGCCCAGTCGGGCACAGCTACAGCCATAGTACGAAGTCCCCCCAGAAGAACTCGCGTTCACTGAATGCACATGCGAACACGATCTCACTCCCCAGCCGCCTCACCAACACCTTTCGGGACCGATGGGCCTGCCGACGGGTGTTGCGGCGGGAACGATCTGACGCGATCAGGCCGACATCACACATGCAAGGTCAGTATCAACTCCCGGTCATCCACCGGGTTTTCTTTTGGGGGGTAAACACTGTGCGTACGCGCAGCATCTCGACCGCGACAGCGCTCGCGGTCCTTTTCAGCTCGGTAGTACTGAGTGTCGCCGCGGCTGGTCCCGCGTCGGCGAACACCGCGACCGTCGGCTCGCCCGGGGGCATCGTCGTCGACGGCGTTAGACATCGGGTCTTCATCGGCGACGACACGAACGACAGGATCATCGCCGCCGACTACAACGGCAAGCTTGTCGACTCGGTGAGTGGCATCGACGGGATCTTCGACCTGGCTCTCTCCGACGACGGCGCCACCCTGTTCGCGACTGCGCGGGTCAGCCACGAGATCGTGGCCCTTGACGCGGCCACCCTCGACATCAAGGCCCGGTACCCCGTGGCCACCAACATCGGCCCGCTGTACGTCGAGTTCACCGGCGGCAGGGCCTGGTTCAGCTACGAGAACCGGTCGGACGGCCACGGCAACCTGGGCACGGTCGACCCGGCGGTGGACCCGGCCGACGGGACGGACCCGGTGACGCTCGGGCAGCTCTCTCGGGATCCCGGATTCGGGGGCGCGCCGTTCCTCGACACCGACCCGTCCGCACCTGGACTGCTGGCCCTCGGTACAACCGACTTCTTCGACAGGACCAAGGACCTGATGGCCGTCGTCGACGTCTCCGGCGGCACCCCCCAGGTGACCGCCTGGCACAACGGCGACTATTCGCTGAACTACGTCAGCGACATCGACCTCGTGCCCGGCAGCCGGCAGGTGCTGGTCGACGGCACGGACCGGCACGCCTACGCGGACGGGAAGTTCACCGCCGCCGGCGCCTACCCGGCCGGGCAGCGAGCGGACATCGCCCCGAACGGCCTGGTCGCCCAGGTCAGCGGTGCGAACGTGGCGGTCTACCGGCCCGGCGCGACCAAGCCGATCCGCACCTACGCGGCCGACACCTCCGCCCTCGCCTGGGCCCCGGACGCCTCCCGTATCTTCGCGCTCGTGAACTCGTTCGGCGGCTACACCCTCAAGGCGCTCACCGACCCGACGCTGAACGTCCCGAGCCTGACGGTGAACGCACCATCGACCGCCACGCGTGGCAATCAGCTCACCGTGACCGGGAAGCTGTCGGCGACAGTGCCGCTGCCGAGTGGCGCCAAACTGCAGGTCACCCGAACCGACCCGGAGAGCCCCAAGGGCAAGGCGCTGCCCGCTGTCGCGGTGAAGGCGGACGGTTCGTACACCTTCAAGGACACCCCGCTGGCCGGCGGCACGGTCACGTACAAGGTCGCCTATGCGGGCGACGCCGCGCACATGGCGGTCAGCGCGTCCGACAAGGTCACGGTTCCCCACACGAAGCCGACGCTGACCCTGAACAAGAACGGCAACATCTACAACTACGGTGCTGACGTCTCCTTCACCGCGCACCTCGGCTCGACGTACAAGAACCGCACGGTCGAGATCTGGGCGAATCCTTTCGGCGGCGACAAGCCCAACAAGCTACTGAAGACCGGGACAGTCAACTCCAGCGGTAACTTTTCCGCGACGGTGGACATGACGCGGGACACGGAAGTTACCGCGGTCTTCAAGGGGGACACCCGCACCGCGCCCAGGACGGTGAAGTCCACGGCATACGCCCGGGTCAAGGCTTCCACAGCAGTCTCCAAGCACTACAAGACGGCCAAGATCGGCTCGACGTCGTACTACTGGTTCCACAAGAACACCGATCCGCTGCTCACGACGACGATGACCTACTACAAGGGACGTAAGCAACGTCTCGACCTCCAGGTCTATTCGGGCGGAAAGTGGTACTCCGCCGGCTCGGAGTACTTCCCGCTCGGCACGAACGGCAAGTCGGCCGTACGCCTGGGGGCGCCGGGGAAGTCCGGGATCAAGGCACGGATGCGGCCGGTGTACGTCAACGCGTCGTCCGGCGACACCGTGAACTCCACGACGTTCGGCTCCTGGAAGTACCTGTACTTCTCCAAGTAGGCCGTTTCGTCCGGATCGCTTCACGGATCCGATGCCTGTGAAGGGCCCCACCGCTCCCGGTGGGGCCCTTCGATGTTCGCTTCACGGCGGCGGGGCGCGCCCGGTCGCCGAGAGAATCACCCATCTCACCGACGCCTGAGGTGGGCATGGCGACTGGCGAGCTGCTGCATCCCGACACGGTGCAGCTCACCGGAACGTTCTTGATGGCTTCTCCACGGGGTCCTCCATAGGAGCGGCCCTACATTCCTTGGCGTCCTGAACAGATGCGTCGAGGGTCTCCATGCCCGCATCGTTGTATGCATGCGGGCAGTGGTCGGACCTTGAGTGGCGGCAGGAGGTCGCGAGCGGGCGGGCCACCCTTGTACGCACCGCCCGCGAGAAGGCTGAGGAGGAGCCTTCCGGTGCGGATCTGGTGCGGGAATCCTGAACTGGTTCAGACAGCAGAGAAGCCCCCGACCGTTGGCCTGGGGCTTCGATTTTTCGAGCCGTGGAGCGGGTGACGAGAATCGAACTTGCGCTCTGAGCTTGGGAATCAGCGGGTCTTGGGCCTATGGAAGGGCTCTGACCTGCACTTTCCTGAGAGGAAACTGGGATTGCCATCGCCTCTGGAGGCTGTACCTGACCGCTTTTGTCCGCTCTGCTGGGCACGGATGGGGCACGGGGACGACGGACCCCGCCAGGGAGCGTGCTTGGGGTGGGTCGGCGAGTCAGAGAGAGATGATGCGGACTTGGTTTCGGCAGAGTTTGGTCATGTCGTCGCTGTCGGAGGTCAGGAGGGCGACTGGTTTCGGTTGGTGGAGCACTATCGCTTCTCGCACACGGCTCGCACCTTCTTGGTGGGCCATCGCATGAGCTGTGCGCACCATCATGAGAAAGATGTGAGCCGCCGCTGGAGGTCAGACGATCTACGCATTGCAAGTTATCCAGCCCTGCTCCTCGGCCGGCCACGCACGTCTGCCAGATTGGTGAACAAAACTGGCGGGTTGGGCAGCGAGGGAATCGGAGGCTAGTTCAGCTTAGGACCAGTGAGTTCCGAGCCCTTCGACCACGGCTTTAATGCACTTCCTGCAATCCTGCGAGTGAGAGACAGAGATATGTCTCAGTGCGACGTCGACAGGATCCCAGTCTCCTTCATGCGCAATCTGGTTTCGGCGGTCAACCTGCAAATCCAGAGCATTCCGCAATCGCGACTCTCGTGCCCCGGTGGCAATACCAATATCCTTCCAAACGCTGCTTGATTGTGAGCCGCTAGCATCAATAGCCTGATCAATCTTATCCGGCGAAACGAGCGTTTTGAAGGAAAGCCTGTATCTTATTAGGCTTGCGGCCGTCACAGATTGAAGATCCGAGGTCGAAACTCCTAGATAGCCTGCAATGGATGGGAGGGCGGCAGCGTTAGTGGAGATGCGATCTAGATATATCTCCACGGATTTTTCGTGCACGTATGCATCCAGAGAGGAAACGGCTAGCAGTACGCAAGCCCGGAAGACGGACTCTGCAGAATCAGAACTGCCGGCCTCTGATTGCAAAATCGCAACGCCCTCTAGATCCTCCACTCGACTATTGAGTAGAACGAAGAGGGAATCAGCATTCTGATTAGTCATCGCCGCGTTACCTCTGCGCCGCCGAAATCTGAATAATCTTGTTGGCGATATCTTGGAAAATTACGTGCAGGCTCTCGATCTGTCGAAGGGAGCCTTGCAGGACAACACCCGCCTGATTTAGTTGATCAGGCGTTAGGGCGAAAACAGGGACGCGGTGATCCTGTGATTTCGGCAGCAGGCTGTTAAATTCTTGGATTTTCCCTAGAACTAGATCGTCACTCATGCCGGCATCCGAGTATGCATCCTGCGGGAGCAGCAAGCCGGCAGAGCCGAGCGCGGGGACAAAAGTTTCTTGAAGAGCGTCGGAAACCTTGTCGATCCACTGCTGGAATGGTCCGGTTGGATCTCCGTAGGGGTTGTCTTTCGTTGGCGCCCTGTAGAGGCGGTAGCGCTGAATGACTGCTCCCGCATATCGAAGTTTGGGATTTGGGAACGCATAGGTTGCGGTCCTCAGCACCTCGTTTTCGCGCGCCGAAAGCGCCCATCTGTTCCAGCGAGGCAGGATTCTAGCCAACGATCTGAGGGCCATAATTGAGAAAAAATCTGGTGACGTGGGAACGAAGAGCAAGTCGCTGGAGCAGACAATATTTTGGTTAAGCGCTCCGAGGCTAGGGCTCATGTCGACCAGTACGTAATCGATGTCGAGCGCTTCTGCGGTTTGGTGAATCAAATAATGGAATGCACCAGGAATGTTCTTGAGGGCAACCAGTGATCCTGAAAGCTCCTGCGCGATACTCAAAGAAACTTCATACTCACCAAGCTGTAGATGTCCGGGAAGGATGTACAGGCCGGGGCGATCCGGGATTTCGATGCATTCAACCGGCTCCAAGAGGCGCGGTTCAGACTCGAACGCAGGCTTCAATGCACCATAGAGAGTTTTTTCGGTGTTATGTTCGAAAAATCTCCCCTTTTCGGCTTCCGTTGCAGAGAAGCGTTCACTCTGGGCGTCGTCCGAAAAGTCTGGCTGCGGGGGCTCTAGCATGCCAAGAGCGACACCGGTTAGATTGCTCTGCGGATCCGCGTCGACCATGATGACGCGTTTTCCCATCTCTGCAAGCATCCAGCCCAGATTAAAAGTTGTGGTGGTCTTGCTGACCCCGCCCTTATGGTTGAATATTGAAATGATCTTCGCCACTGGTTCCCAGTCTTTCTATTCGACCTGCGCGCGAAAATGCAGGGCAGGCTGCTCTGTGGAAAGAGTCGGTCCTAGGTCCAGGGCCGCCAGCTTATCTCCCCGCGCTACTTGGGGGGACTACTTGTGAAGATCCCAGCGATGGGCAGAGACTATCGGCGCCGAGGGGCCACATCGGGGCGCGTTCGACTGTGATGAACGGTGCGTAACACCCCAAGCGTGATGCATCTGCCGTAGAGGGCCCTGCATTGGCTAACACAATGGCCCGATGTGTCGGTGTTGATGAGGCAGCGGGCGGGCTTGAGGAAGGCGTTGTGGATGCCTTCGCAGATGCGGAGGCATATGCAGCCGTGGAGTCAGGCGAAGCTGCGTTCGTCGCCCCAGAGGAAGGTGCCCAGTGCTGCGCCGTGCAGGGTGCCGCGACGGGACGATGGCCGGGAGGGTGGGGCGTTGTCGGGCCTGGTCGCGGCAGAGACCGTGGTCGTATCCGCGGTCGGCGGTGAGCGCGTCCAGCCTGCGCCGGGGCGCCCGGTCCTGCCCCCCTGATGGGTGGGATGGCGTTGAGCAGGGGCAGGGGGACGCCGTTGCGGCTGCCTCTGGTGAGGATGACGGTGAGCGGTGTGCAGTGTCCGTCGGTGATCAGGTGGTGTTTCGATCTGGTGCGGCCACGGTCGACCGGACTCGGTCCTGTCCGGCTTCCCTTTCTGCGGCCCGCACGTTGCTGGAGACGACGACTGCACGCGACGAGTCGAGACGGGCCTGCCGCGTTGAGATCGGCCAGAAGTACGTCGCGCATTTGCTGCCAGACGGCGGCCTCGTTCCAGTCCCGCAACCTTCGCCAGGTCGTAAGGACGGTGACGGCGGGCCTCTCATCGATGGGTTCGGTTATTCCTGTGCGGGGCGTCCGAGCTGGCGTACGGTCCATCCGGCCATGCGCCAAGCGTCGGCGTCGATGAGGTTGCGGAGGTCGACGAGGACCGGGGCCGCGACCAATGGGGCGAGGGCCTTGGGATCGGCCTCGCGGAAGTGGGGCCACTCGGTGGCCAGGACGATCAGTTCGGCGCCCTGGACTGAGGCGTCGAGGGTGTTGGCGTAGTCGAGTTCGGGGTTACGGCGCAGCGCGCTGGGCACGGCGTGCGGGTCGTGGACCGTGACCGTCGCGCCGCGCTGGTGCATCAGCGCGGCGATCGCCAGGGCCGGGGATTCGCGTACGTCGTTGGTGCCGGCCTTGAAGGAGGCGCCCCAGACGGTCACGCGTACGCCGTCCACCGTGCGGCCGAGGGTCTGCTCGATGAGCTTCAGCGCGGCGGTGGGGCGTGATTCGTTGACCTCCTCCGCCGCGCGCAGCATGGTCGCGGCTTCGGTGGCGCCCAAGGTGCGGGCGGAAGCGGTGAAGGCGCGGACGTCCTTGGGGAGGCAGCCGCCGCCGTATCCGGGGCCGGCGTTCAGGCCGCCGCGGCCGATGCGCGGGTCAACTCCGATGGCCTCGGTCAGCTGTTGGACGTCGGCCCCCGCCGCGGCGCACATGTCGGCGACGCCGTTGATGAACGAGATCTTCATGCCGAGGTACGCGTTCGCCGCGCCCTTGATCAGCTCGGCCGTGGCCGGGTCGGTGACGAACAACGGGATGCCGCCGGCCAGGAGCGGCGCGTACACCTCGCGTACGACGCCCTCCGCGCGGGCCGAGGGGACACCGACCACGATCCGGTCGGGGCGCAGGGTGTCATCGATGGCGTGGCCCTCGCGCAGGAATTCCGGGTTCCAGACGACCTCCACGTCCTCACCGGCCGGGGAGAGCCGGGCGAGAAGTGCGCCGAGATCGCGGGAGGTGCCGACGGTGACCGTGGACTTGCCGATGATCACCGTCGGGCGGGTCAGGTGCGGGGCCAGCGCGCGGGCGGCGCCGAAGACCTGCCCGGTGTCGTAGCTCCGCCCGTCCGCGTCGATCGGCGTGCCCACCGCGAGGAAGTGGACGTCCGCGAACCCGCCCGTCTCGGCCAGGCTGGTCGTGAACCGCAGCCGCCCGGACGCGGTGTGCGTAGCCAGGAGTTCCGGCAGGCCCTCCTCGTAGATCGGGCACTCCCCGGCGTTGAGGCGGTCGATCTTGGCCTGGTCCAGGTCCACGCCGATGACCTCGTGGCCGATCTTGGCCATGGCGGCGGCGTGGGGGATGCCCAGGTGACCGCAGCCGATGACGGATACGCGCATGGTCGACGCTCCTCTCCCTGTCTCGCCCGCCCAGCGACTCCGGGCCGACCGAGTTGGCCACGCTAGCGCCCTTGTTCGGAGCGGTCCCCTTTCCACAGGTCGGGAAAGTGCGCCAGTGCTCCAGGAGGTTGACGAGTGCCAGGAACGCCTAGGGAGGGGAGGGCCAGAGCATTCGGACTGCTGTCCTGAACCCGGAGCGGAAACGCAAAAGACCCCGGTCGCTGACCAGGGCCTTCATCGAAGAGCGGGTGACGAGAATCGAACTCGCGCTCTGAGCTTGGGAATCACCCGGGACTTCGAGCCATGGATGGCCTCTGACCTGCGCCGATTCCTATCTGGGATGGTCGCGAGCAGCTCCCGTGAAGCCCTTAATGACCGCTGCTTACCGCCCCTACTGGCACGTTGTGGCAGGACCCAAGGCGCGATGGGAGAGATCGGTTCACCCGTGAAGATTGCTGTGACCGGGATGGCTCGGAACCGGGTGGAGGCACAGTCGGACCCCAGGGTCTCGTCAGTTGGCCCGTCACGGGGTACGAGGCCCATCCGGGCTCACCACACGTGAGAGGAGGGAGGACGCGAGCGGCGAGAGAGCTGGAGCGGAATGCTTGTCAGCCCTCTCCGAATTCCTCTGCTCCTTTGCCAAACTGTCAATCTGGGCCAGCAGATTTATGGTCGGGGTCCATTTGGCCAGGAGATCCATCAGATCGCGCAGAGAAGCAGCGTAGGTGCTGAGTACGGATCCGTAGGTGTTGCCCGTCAGCACGATCACGAAGCGGGGCACACGCGAGTGCCTCTCGTACACGACCAAGTTCAGCGGCACGTGGTGGTCGTGGGCGTAGCGGCTGTCGACCTTGTCCGCGAATCCGTCTGCGGCGAGCCAAGGATAGAATTCCGCCGCGCGGAGATCATCATAGAAGTCGCCGGTGCCCGCGTCCGGTACAGGATCGTAAGCCAGGTCGACCCACTCACCACAGGAGTACATCTGTTCATGTGCCCCCAGCCTGGTTCCGTTCCGGACCGGATTCTGGGTCTGCCCGAACTGAACCTGACCACCCATGATCACAGGGCCGTGGAAGGTACCGCCGCTGGCCTCGTTGTTTATGTGAGATGCCGTACTTTGCCGCCGGGGGTTGCCGGCTGCGCGGTGCTCTTCCACCACTTCACTCCCGTTCGCAACGTTCGAGGCGACTATCCTGCATCAGGAGTGTTGGAGCGCGTACGCGATTTGCCGCAAGACGTGATGGTCGCGGACCAGGCAGTGTGGCGGTACCTAGTCCCGGACCATGCCGTCGGCGGTGGGCATCGTAGTGAGCCCGATCCGTCTAAGCCCGAAGCACCACCGTCGCGGCCCCGTCGGCGCCCCCCCCAAATTAGCGGGACGATGACGGGCACCCCGGCTCGCAACGACATCCTCGACGGCAACCGATCCGTGCCGACCGTCTTCGACCACGGATTTATGTGATCCACCGCTTCGGCACCCGTGGCCGTCGCAGGCGTGGGCCCCGTAATCCCGTCAGGCTCAGGTCTGACCGGAAGGTGTCCCGAAGCTCAGCGAGCCCACGTTGCCAGCCTGAATCACTGGGCCGTGCTGCACGCCCCCGCTGATGGTGTTATGGACATTCGCGACCTGTTGATCCCGCTCTGGGAGCTCCAAGTCAGCGATCAAAGACCGTAGTTCGGAAGCCACGGCCGGATTGGCCAGCAAGGCCCGCCGCAATCGTGTACGCCACTCAGCCTGGACATCCAAGGCGGCCTGCTCGTCGCTGGCCTCCATCGCTGCCGCCAGTTCTTCGCGCGAGGTCTCCAGCTCGCCCTCGATCACTGCGTCCTCGTCGCCACCGCGACGCGAGAAGAACGACACCACTCGGTCACGAGCTTGTGCCCAGGAGTCCACTGCCATCTGCTGAACCAATGCCGTAGCGCCTGCGGCAGCAAGTGCCACCAACTCCGCCTCCATCGAGCCCCCTTCGCAGTATCTGAGGCAGCCACCGTACCTCCTGACACTCGACGACCACGGCGTCGTAGCCCTGCGTTACACCGTCCACTTCACTGCCTACGATTGGCGTCGCCTGCTCGCCAATCAGCCATGCAGAATTGCGTACCAGCTCGACGAGTAGGTCGCCGGTGTGACGGATAGGCCGGCGCTGCAAACGCACTGGTGTGTTGACTTGCGTTCGCGGCACTTCCGGCTCGACGACAAGCCGAGCCTCTCCCGCGGCCTACATCGACGCGCTGCGCGCCGCTCATCTCGGGGCCTCCTCGACGAGCTGCCCGGCTGCGCCGGGTAATAAGAGACCAGCACGAGGCGAGGGCAAGCCGATCAAGTGCCACGACAACTCCTGCGAGGGGTTGCCACGTGATCCACTCGACTGCGCACGAGTAGCGCCAAGGCCAGACGTATTGAGGGACAGCGGTTGATCAACCGCGAAGCCCGGGACTCAGCGGTAACGTCGAAGAGCGAACCAGTGCTTCGCCAGGGATCCCGAACCGATCGCCACGTCGAACCACCCAATCGACTCCCACATCACTCGTGTGCCGTCGCCCCCGGATCCGTGACCACCAACAACCAGGAACAGGCCGAACAAGATCCCTACGACCGACCCGTAGATTCCACGACGTGCCTTCTTGAGGAATCTCTGTCTCCGAAACTGAGACTGGGCGTACCGTGCTGCTCGTTCTGCATCTTCGGCGTCCAGAATTCGTTTCGTGCGTGCCGCCCAGCGAGCCCGTAACTCTGCCTCCTCTGGGCTCGACGTAGCAGGCAGGATCACATTGCCGTTGATAGATCCAGCCTGGACCACAGGCCCGTTGACATGGCCGCTCACGCCGTTACTTACGTTGTTGGTGACGCCCCGTCGCTCTCCCATGTTCCAGAAGGTACGGGAGGGCGCCTCCACTCTCAATCTATTCGTTCGGCATACAGCGCTCCGCTCCCGACCGCACGGCAAGGTCAGGCCAATGCCTCCTGGCGGAAGGCGTTGCGGACGTCGGTCAGCGGCTGGCGGTCGCGGGTGTAGTAGAGCTTGTTGGTCAGCAGCACTGCCCACCGGTCCTGGGTGGGGGAGATCCACATGCCGGTGCCGGTGAAGCCGTAGTGGACCCAGATGTCCTGCTCGTCCGTGGTGCCGGGGGCCGGGTGCCAGAACAGGCCGCGTTCCGGTTGGAGGCCGCCGGTCTGCACGGTGAGGGAGTGGGCGCTCCACTTGGCGCCGAAGCCGGCCTCGGCGGGGGCCGTGGTCGGGGCGAGCATGTAGCGCAGGAAGACGGCCAGGTCGTCGAGGACGGTGAAGACGCCGGCGATACCGCACACGCCTCCGAGGAGCCGGGCGGAGAAGTCGTGGGCGACGCCCTTGAGGTGGGTGTCGGTGTCCTGGTCGAGTTCCGTGGGAGCACACTTGGCCGCGAGGTCGGCGGGCAGCGGCCCGTACCGGGTGGAGTGCATTCCGAGCGGGTGCCAGGTCCTCTTCTCGGCCAGCTGGTCGAGCGGTTGACCGGAGAGGTGTTCGGCGAGGTAGCCGAGAATGAGTGCGGCCCGGTCGGTGTACTCGACGGCTTCCCCGGGGGGCCGGTTGAGGGCTTCGTGCAGAGCCCCGCGGCGGATGGCGACGGGGTCGGGGCCGTAGAGGTTCTTCAGCTGGGCGCGGAGGGGCAGCCCGGCGGTATGGGTCAGGAGCTGGCGAGCTGTTGCGGCGCCGAGGGGATGACCCGCGACCTCGTCCCAGAAGGTGCCGAGCGGGGCGTCGAGGTCGAGGACGCTGTCCTCCCACAGCGCGCCGATGGACGCCCAGACTGCAAGGATCTTGGTCAGACTGGCGGCGTCGAAGACAGTGTCCCGCCGCATCCTCACGTCGGGTTCGTCGGGATCCAAGGCCCCGGTGGAACCGGACGCCTGAACTTCGCCGGAGTCGCCGACTGCCCACACTGCGCCCGGATAGACCTTGTCGCGGACGCCTTCGCTCAGCAGGTTCTTGATGCGGTTGGTGTGGAACGGCATGGTCTCCCTCTTCGTGTGGGCATCCCGGCGGCCAGCGTAGTGAAGTGAGTGGTGCGGTACGGGCAGCGGCGTGCCGCTGGGATGCAGGGTGCGTTGCCCGGCCCGTTGGTCTCAGGAGAGCTGGCGGCCGAGGCTGGCCAGCTCTCGGGCGGTCTTCGACAGGGGGTAGCGGGCGGCGTTGGCGTATCCGGCCTGCATGAGGGCCGCGAGGAGTCCGGGTTCGCTTCGCAAGCGATCCAGATCCCGGCTGAGCACGGAAGGGCGCGTGAAGTCGGCAGTCATGCCGGAGCCACCGAGGGCTTCGCTGAGGCCGGGGACTGGCTGGTAGAGGACGGGGAGTCCGCAGGCTTGGGCTTCGAGGGCGACCAGGCCCATGGCCTCCAGGGTCGTGGAGGACATGACGAGTAGGTCGTGCTCGGCGAACGTACTCCACAGCTGGGGGCGGCGGAGCCAGCCGAGATAGCGGGCCCTCACCCCTGCTTGCTGTAGCTGTGGGGCCAGCGCGCGGAACTGAGCGCTGGGAGCGGCGATCGACAGTTCGACGCCCTTGAGCGGGGCCACGCTCCGGATCAGCGCCTCCACGCCCTTCTCAGCGGTAAGTCGGCCCGCATAGAGCATGCGGAAGTGGCTCGTGGTCGTGCGTACGGGCCGGGTGGGCGGCTGCGCGAGGAGGTGGTCGGGGATCCCCCAGGGAATGCGGGTGATCTTGCGGCGGTCGGTCTCCGGAGCGAGCTTGAGAAGGTGATCTGCCATCGCGTTGGTGGGCACGACGATGGCGTCGGCGGCGCGGGCGGTCGCTCGCAGGACCTGGAGCTGCTCGTGGTGGGCTTCGGCGAAGATCAGATCGGTGCCGTGCACCAACGCGATTCGGGGGTGCTCGGGGAAGGCCCGGACCAGCGCCGGTGTCGCCCCGAATGCGAGGTGGTGCAGATGCAGGATTCCGACGTCTGCCGGATCAACCGCCCTGACCATCGCCCGCTGGAGGGTGGCAACGTAGCGCTGGAAGGCATAACCAGTCAGGCACTTGCCCGGCGCCTCCACCAGACCCAGCCCTGCTGGCGCTATCGGCCTCGGCCCCCTGCCCTCCGGCGCGAGCATGAAGGCTCTGGCGGGCAGGAGCGGATCACTGCCGGTGTACAGGTCCAGGAAGAGTTCGACGCTTCCGCCGGGGCTCGGAAACGGCAGGTCGAGGGCCGTGAGGATGGTGGGGTTCACGCGGGGCCTCCTGGGTTTTCCTCGTAGAGGCGGGACGTTTCGATGCCCTGGCTTGCCCGGTATTTGAGGCCGTGGTCCTGGTAGCTGGCCGCAGCGCCGAGTGCCTGGAGGAAGACCAGCTTCCCGAAGGTCATGCGTGGGTAGACCCGGACCGCTCGGCTGGCGCGGATCTCCAGGGTCCAGCGGATGGCGTGGCCCTGGTGTCCGAGGGGCGCGGAGACGTGGACCCAGATGCCGAGTGCGCCGATGGTCCGGTTGCCGTTGAGGAACTGCGCGTACGTCTCCGAGCCGGTTCGCTCGTGCGTCGTTCCCAGGTAGAGGAATTCCGGCCGAAGCAGGTAGCCGGTGGCGGGGATCGGCACCTCCTGGAACTCGGTCGGCTTGGCTGCGTCCAAGGAGCCGTCGTGGAAGCGCAGAGTGTCGCCGAGGCTCCAGTCGTAGGCGTTGGGGGAGATCCTCTGCGGCTCGTACGGCTCGATGGTGATCTCGCCGGCGGCTCTGGCGGCGGCGATGGCGGGGCCGGTGAGGATCACGAGGCCACCGCCCGTAAGGCAGCGAGGTCGCGCCAGTACGCGGAGGGCTGGGGGCCGGCAGCGGACTGGTACTTGCCCGAGTAGAGCGCCACCGGGCCGACGGACACGAAGAACATGATCTGACCGATCCGCATGCCGGAGTACACGCGCAACGGTCGTATCGGGGAGAGCATGAGCGTCCACTGGCCGTGGAAGCCGATGTCGCCGATGGGGGCGGTGATCTCCACGAACAGGCCGAGGCGGCCCACCGAGGACCGGCCGAAGAGCAGCGGCACGAACGTGTTGGAGCCGACCTCTTCGATGGTGTGGCCGAGGTAGAGCTGGCCGGGTTGGAGTTCGTAACCGTCGGGGCCGATCTCGATCGGCACAGTGGGATTCGGCTGGTGGGCGTCGAGCGTGTCGGCGGCGTACGTGAGCAGGGTCCCGCCGAGACGGACGTTGTAGCTGTTCGGGTTGACCTGCGTCGGTTCGAACGGGGAGATGTGGATGCGGCCGTCGGCCGCGGCCTGGGTGATCTCGGGGCCGGTAAGGATCATCGCAAGCCTCCATCAGTGAGCGTGTGCTGCAAGGCTTGGCCGAGGGGGATGCCGGCCTGCCGGGTGCGGCCTCCGAGGTACGTCTCGGCCAGATAGCCGGTGGTGAGTACGGTCGGCACGCGGTCGGGCAGGGGCTCGGGGGCGAACACGATCGGGCCGGCTCTCTCCGCGAGATGGGAGAGGAGGGCCGCCGGGTCTGTGGCGAAGGGCTCGGGCACGCTGGCGTGGACGAGCTGGTTGTTGAAGGGCTCGATGGCCAGGAGCGTTCCCGTGGTGAGCATGGTCCCGAGCTGGACTGCGCGGAGGGCCGTTTCGTTGAGTACGACGGCTTCGGCGCCCAGGCCGCTGTGGAGGCGGTTGGAGAGGTCCTGGATAAGGGCCCGACGTTCGAGAGGGCGGTTCTCGTACGGATGCCGGATCGGCCCGAGCGGTGTGCTCAGCTCCTCGCGGACAGTGTCGATGGCTTCTCGTACCGGCGTGAGCTCGTCCGGAAGACTGCCTGCTGCTGGGAAGTCGGCCAGTTGACCCGCCCAGCCGGAGTGCAAAGGCTGCGCGAGTGCGTATCCCGCTGCCAGCTCGCGTCCCTTGAGGACGAGCGTGTCTCCGACGGGCACCGGCTTCGGACGGTCGCTGTGGCAGTGTCCGGCGAAGACGACGTCCAGGAACGGGCAGGCGGCGGCCAGCTTGAGGTCCTCGTCGAACCCGGAGTGGCTCAGCACCACCCAGGAGTCCGCGTGATGGTGATGGGCCAGCATCAGCTCGCGCAGTGCACGCACGGGCTCGACGACACGGTGGCCGGCGCGCTGGTCGGGCGGGATGGCGTTGAACGCCTGCGGCCCGATCACACCCGTGAGCGCGATACGGCGGGTGCCGATGCGCACCAGGCGGACTTGGTGGAAGAGCGGCTCACCGGTGTCGTCGCCGACGACGTTCGCGCACACGCTGATGTCGTGGAGGGCGGGTTCGAGGTGGTGGCTCCAGCCGTGATTGCCCGGAACGACGGCGTCGTAGAGGCCCAGCAGGACGTCTCGTTCGATCCGTCCCCGGCCGAGCCGGTAGTAGCCCGTGCCCTCGAAGAAGTCCCCGCAGTCGACGATGAGGCTGTCGTGTCTCACGGCGTGCAGGTGCGCGAGCATCGGTGCGGCCTCGTCGAACGCCGAGTGGAAATCGGTGGTGGCGATGATGCGCTGGAGGCGTCTCGGGGCGGTCATGGGGTGACCTCGCAGATGTCGGCGCCGAGTGAGAGGAGCTTGCCGGGCAGATCGGCGTGGCCGCGGCGGATCTGGTCGACTCTGCCGAGCGTGGTGACGCCTCGGGCGGTGAGCCCGGCGATCATCAGCGCCGAACCCGTACGGATGTCGGTCGCCTCCACCCCGGCGCCCGTCATGCGCTGCGGTCCGGTGAACCGGCATTCGGTGGTGGACAGTTCGGTGATGACTCCGCCCATGCGGACGAGCTGAGGGATGAGATTGCTGTGGCGGCCCGGGTTGATCGGGTCAGAGAAGAAATGGGTGCCGGGGAATCCCAGCGCGAGGCCGAGGAGCGGTGGCTCGAAGTCGGCGTCGAGGCCGTTGGGAGTGAGGGAGGCCATGGCCCGGAGTGGTCGACCGGTCGGCTGGATGTCCTGACCTTGTACGACGAGCGCCTCGGCTTCGTAGGCGGTGGGGATGCCTACCCGGTTCAGCGCAGTGATCAGCGGTGCTATGTCGGAGGCGAGGACACCCTCGACCCGGGCGGTGCCCCCGGTTGCGGCTACGGCACAGGCCAGCGTCCCGGCCTCGATCTTGTCTCCGGGTACTTTCCAGACGGGTACGTCCTGCGAAACCGAGGACGGCGCTACGAGGGTGAGGACGCGCTCGCCGGCACGGCACTCGTAGCCGATGGCCTTCAGCGCGTTCAGTACGCCGAGGACCTCCGGGGAGAGGTTCGGCTGACCGAGCCGGAGGGGTGTACCGGCGACCACGGCGCGCAGGATCGCGGCGATCGTCGCCCCGCGTGAGCGGAACGGCAGGACCAGCGACACCGTGCCTCGGACCGCCTTGCCGACTTCGACCAGGTACCCGCGATCATCCACGCGGATCCGGTCGCCGAAGGCTTCGTACACCTTGAAGTGCTGCTCCATGCCACGGTCGCCGATCCGGCACCCGCCGGGCCAGGGGAGCCGGGCCCGGCCGCACCGGGCGATGAGGGCGGGGACGAGGTAGTACGAAGCACGGATGCTGGACGCGGCCTCACCCAGATCGTCGGGCGTCAGGGCCGTCTCACCAGGGAGGACAAGGGCGGTTGCGCCCTCACTGAGCGGGTTAGCGGTGTTCCAGCCCGCCTGCTGCAGCAGGTCGAGCAGAGTCCGTACGTCGGAGCTGGCGGGCACGTTGTCGAGGCGCACGGGTCGAAGGAGGGCAGCCGCAGCCGCGACGAGCGGGAGCGCGGCATTCTTCGAACCGTCGACCGTCACAGCACCGGTGAGCGGCCGTCCGGGCCGGATCGCGATGACCTCGGATGTGACTGCGGGGGCACAGGTATTCACATGCAGCTCCTCTGCGTAGGAGGGGCCGAGGCGGACACAGCCCCGGCGGAAGGTGGAACCGCCGCGTCGATCTCGGCCCAGCAGCACTTGCCGGAGTCCGTCGGTGCCGTACCGAAGCGGTCCGCGAGGACACCGACGAGGAAGAGACCGCGTCCGCCCTCGCTGTCCTTGTCCGGCAGCGCCGGCTTCGGCGCGGTGCGGCTCGCGTCGCTGACCTCCACCCGCACAACCCCGCCGGAGAGCTGAGCCCTGACGCCGATCGGCTGGTGACCGGCGTAACGGACCGCGTTCGTGACGAGCTCGCTGACGACCAATTCGACCGTGTGGACGGCTTCCGGCATCGCGACCACCGTCGGCCATGCGGCTATGGCCTCCCGCACCCGGCGCCGTGCCACGGGCACGGCAACCGGCGTCGGCGGGAGAGTAAAGGTGAGCTGGTGCGCTTCCACGAGCGGCCTCCCGGGATCGGTTGCGACCACCCCAAGAAACCGCGCTCACGACGCAGTTCGCGATGCCCTGTGCCCGTACCGCATCGTCTATGCAGAAGCTGCATGAAGCCCCTGCACCGCTCGCCTACGCTCGTTCACGAGGGCATGCTCGGTGAGGACGGAAGGGCATGGATGGCAGACGTGAAGACCGAAGCCGAGAAGATCGGCGAGGCGATCAAGCACGCCCGCCAGCGCGCCGGCCGCTCGCAGACGGACGTTGCCACTGCCCTGGGCTACCACCAGTCGAAGCTCAGCCGCCTGGAGAACGGGCGGGGCACGGAGGACACCCGGGTCTTACGTGCAGTCGCGGCCGAACTCGGCATCCCTTTAAGCCTCCTCGGCCTGAGCACTACCGGCCCGTCCACAGAACCGACCGACGATCCCGAGACAGAAGACATGCGCCGCCGCACCTTCCTCGCCGGGAGCATCGCCTCCTTCACGGCCCACACCGCACCTGCCACGGCTGCCCACGCCGACCTCGTCCGCGCCCTCCTCCCCGGCCCCCAGATCGCGTCCGCTCAGGCAGGAGCCTCGGACACAGCCTCTCTGGAGTCCCGCGTCGCCGCCGCCCGGCGCCTGTTCTCCGTGTGCGACTACGCACAGCTGGAAGCCGTCCTGCCCGCCTTGCTCGCCGACCTGCGGGAGGCTGCGGCCGGCCACCGCAACGGGACCGAAGCGTCCGGACTCCTGGCCACCGCGTATCAGACGTCGACCAGCCTTCTGCTCAAGCAGGGCGACCACGGCAATGCCTGGCTCGCGGTGGGCCGCGCACTCTCCGAAGCCGAGCGCTCCGGCGACCCAGTTGTCCTGGCCTCCAGCGTCCGCGTGCACGCGCACGTCCTGACGCGAGAGAAACACACCGCCCAGGCCGTCACTCTCGTCCGGCACACGGCGGGCCAACTCGCCGGGGCGTACGACCAGCGGTCCCCTCGCTACCTGGCCGCTGTAGGTCTGCTCCTCCTCCGGGGCGTCACAGCCGCCAGCACCGCCGGAGACCGCGCAGCCGCACGCGAATTCCTCGACGAAGCCCGGAACGTCGCCCGCTACGTCGCGCTCGACCAGCCCGACGCCTGGGCGAACTTCAGCCCCACCAACCTCTCCCTGCACGCCGTTAGTGCCGCGGTCGCCTTCGGCGATGCCGGCATCGCCCTGAACACCGCAGCGCCCCTCATGCGGCGCCACATCCCCGTCCCCGAACGCCGAGCGGCCCTGTGGGTCGAAGCAGCCCGCGCGTACAACCAGCAGGGCCGCCTCGCGGAGGGCTACCAGGCTCTGCGTATCGCCGAATCCTGCGCCGCCCAGGATGTACGCCGCCCAGCGGTGCGCGACCTGGTAGTCGACATGGCCGCCCGCGACAGGCGACGTACGCTGCCCGAACTCCACCGACTGAGCCGACGACTGGGAGCCCCAGCGTGACGACACAACCCTTCCTGCACGTCGTCGTCTGCGCAGCCGGTATCGCGGGCGGCGCCCACAAGCTGATCACCGCGGCACAGAACAAGGGCTGGGGCGTCGGGGTCGTGGCCACACCTCAGGGGCTCGGTTTCCTCGACGCGGAGGCGATCGAGGCCCAGACCGGCTATCCGATCCGCTCGGCCTGGCGCAGTCCCGGAGACCCGCGTCCGCTCCCGCCCGCCGACGCCATCGCCGTCGCGCCTGCCACCTTCAACACGATCAACAAGTGGACGGCCGGCATCGCCGACACCCTGGCTCTCGGCATCCTGTGCGAGGCATACGGGCTCGGCATCCCGACCGCCGTCCTCCCGTACGTGAACACGGCCCTGGCCGCCCACCCGGCTTACGGCCGGAGCCTGGACCAGCTCCGCGGGATGGGCGTACTGATCGGGTCGTACGAGCCCCACCGGCCGAAGGCGGGCGGTGGGGCGGACCGCTTCCGGTGGGAGGAGGCGCTGGAGCTGTTGGAGGGCAAGATCGCCGATCTTCCCGGAAGCTGATCGTCGTTTGGGGCTGCTGGTCAACGCCGGCGACTGTGTGAGGACGAGCGCGCGGCAGTCGGCGTGCTGCCTGTCGGGGGCGGGATCGCAGCGGTAGGACGTCGGACGGTGCTGCGGGCCATGGCTGCTTGGGCGCGTGGGCTGGGTGTGTGGCGTTGGCCGAGGCGGTGGATGCGCCAGGTCAGAGCGCGGGCGGGGTTGCGGGCGTCGTCGAGGGTGCGTTGGTCGAGGGCCTGTTCGAGGAGTGTGGCTGGGTTGTGGCCCGCTGTCTCGGCTTCGGCGAGGACGGCAGCGAGGGCGTCCCAGGCGGGGTCGTTCAGGATGCGGTCGGCGTGCTTGGGAGCGGCTTCCTGAAGGTGGCGGGCGTAGCGGTGTGTGGTCTGGGGGCCGGGAGCGCGGTGAGCGAGGGTGGCCAGAACCGGGGCGGCGACCTGCGCGTATGCGGTTTGGAGGTGGACGAGGGCCTGGTGGGCTGCTGCTTCCTGTTGGGCGTGCTGGTGCGTGTGGTGCCAGTGCCGGGCGAAGGCCACGGCGATGAGGACGGCGTTCAGCAGCATCGCCAGCCCGGCCCCGTCGCCTGTGGTGGTGGGGGTGAGCAGGATCGTCTGGATGCTGCTGCGAAGGGCGCGGGTGCTGCTGAGGTCGGCGGTGATACGGGAGCGGGTGGCGCGCTCGAAGACGGCGGCTGCCTGTTCGAGTTCCCGTCGTGCCTGGGGCGGTGCGGTGAGCGGCAGCAGGTCGAGGGCTCCCGCCGAGCGCGACGAGCTGGCCTTGGGCTGCCTCGGCGCCGCCATGGGTGAGGTGGTGGGGGATGCGTTCGGGCGCGGCGGTTGCCTGGTGCCATGGATCGGCTGCTCGGGCGGCGGCGGGTTCGGGGCTGGTGTTGGTGAGGAGGTGGCGGATCTTGGGCAGGGAGAGGTCGCCGGCGAGGGTGGAGCCGGAGAACCAGACGGGGTCGCCGTGCTTGTTGAGGTCGCCGGGCAGGGCGACGCTGTAGCCGAGGGTGTCGCCGGACGGGCCGGTCTTGGGCCGCACGTCCACGCCGGTGGCTTCCAGCAGGGCGAAGAACTCCGTCTCGCTGGAGGCGGCTGCCACTGCTCGGCGGACGCGCCGGCGCAGGATCTCGCGGCTCGTGGTGGCCTGGCCTTGCCGTTTGGCCTTGAAGTGTTCCTTGCTGGTGGGGCGTTTGGCGGCGGTACCGTCTCCGGGCTTGAGCCGGCGCAGGCCGAAGTCGATCTCGATGCTGCGGGCTTCGCGCTGGACGGCGCGGATGCCGTGGTCGCGGCGGGGGCGGCGGCCGTCCTGGCGTACGAGGGTGGCGGCGATGTGGATGTGGTCGTCGGCGTGGCGGACGGCGACCCAGCGGCAGGCTTCCTTGCTCTTCAACGTCCCCGCCATGCTCATTCCGCGAAGTGAGAGCCTCGGCATCAGCAGAGAGCATGTGTACTACCGCTCTTCGGGGCGCCGCGGGGAGAGCGTCCCCGCTCGGCTGCTCTGGTAGGTCAGCGAGGGCAGCTCGCCAAGCGAAGGCCAGATGGTGGTGGGCAGTTCGCGACTTGACGAGGTACTGATCGACACACCTGACACCCTCTTCTCGAAATTCGAACACCTGGGCGTATATGGTCAGGCTGAGGTCCGAGAGGCTGCTGATGCCTCCGGCCGCGCCATGGCGCTGCGGTTCTCAGATACCGAGATCTTCCCGAAGCCGGTGACGCTGCGGCGATTGACCTCGCTGGCCAGGGGGCGAGGGATACCGTGGTCGCCGGGCTCGTTGATCTCGCTGTCCAAGATCAGCAGCGAGCTGTTCCAGGCTGTTTACCAAGACGGGCACCGAACGACGTGAGCGATCCGGAACGCGCGATGCTGCTGTCCGTCCACCCGCGCTTCGCCAACGCGATTCTGGCGGGCAGCAAGACGGTGGAGGTCCGCCGCCAACGCGTCGCCGCGCCTCCCGGAACGCCAGTCCTGCTCTATGCGACCGCGCCCACCATGGCCCTGGTGGGCATGGCGCGTATCTCATCGATTCATGTGGCCTTGCCCAAGGAGGTCTGGTCGGCGCATCGTGCCCAGACGGGAATCACCCGACGCGAATACGACGTCTACATGGACGGGGCTGTCCAGGCGAGCGGGCTGACCTTGGAGGACCCCATCTCCTTCGAGGATCCGGTGCCGCTCAGTGCGCTGCGGGCGGCGGGAACTTTCCATCCGCCGCAGAGCTACCGCTATCTGAGTAGCGCTGACCTATCTCAGGTATCAGAGGCCGGCCCTGCCGTGGGGAGCGCGCTTCGCCGAGTACTGCCAGATGCAGTTCACGTCTAGGAATCGTCTCAGCCGAGTGAAGCACCGCTCGACGACGTTCCGCCTTGCGGGCAGGCATTGTCGAATGCAGAGTGGCCAGCTTCCCCCGCTCACCCGGCGGGCCCGCTTGGTGATTTACCGCGCGCCCGTACGCGTAACCGGGGGTTCCTCGTACGCAGGCGCCAGGAGAGCAAGGGGGACCTGCGGGGAGGCGGTACAGATCCGAGTAGTTCCCACAGCGGACGAGAACCGCTGGCCCACTGGGCGAGGAGATGGCAGTCCACGAGGTGGAGGCCCTGGGAGTCGGCGAACTCCAGGGCAGGCTTGGAGAAGCGGCCGTTGGTGAGCATGACCACGACGTCACCGCCGTGTACTTGGCGGCCTGTGCCGTTGAGGGCGAAAAGGTCGGGCGAGCCGACCGCTGATCCCCGCACGCCGTCTTTGCGATGCTTGCACTGGATCACCCAGCGGCGGCCGTGAGGATCGGTGGCCTTTACGTCAGCTCCCTGGTCGCCGCCCCTACCAACTTGCTGCGCGTCTCGACAGCCATCTCGATACATCAAGTCTCTTACGGCGTATTCGAACTGGGTGTAGTGCAGGCCATCCAAATGCTCTGCCGAGTATCGGAACTCTTGTGCTCGGATGGCATCTCGGCGGACCTCTTTCCTCTGCAGGTACACGCCGACGGTACCCATACCCGCTGCCGCGATGACCGGAAGTGCGAAGACCCATGGGCGCTCGGCCACCCAAGACGCCACCGACGCGATGAGGCTGGACGTCACCGCACCGACCAGGCCGATCATCAGCAGAAAATGAAGATCGGATCCCTTCTGTTTGCGGGGGCGACTGCTCCGGCGACGCCGGACCGGACGGCGGATCATCGTCCACTCCCTGGGCTGGGAAGGACGATCGGATACGAGACAGTTGGTGTTGGCCGCACGGCAGACTTGTCCCATTCGGGCGGCTTGCTCATGTAGGCCCCTGTGGGTTGCTGCTGTGATTGCTGCTGCGGTAACCGGAACTGCCTCGAATGCGTATCGGCGACTGCAGTGACGGTGCTGCCGTCGCCAAGGACGGACACCTCGGCTGCGACCGCTCCCAGGATGGGAGTTTTCCGGCGGGCGCCGGCTGGAAGATGGGCACGCCTCCTCACCAGGGTTCTGTCCGGCTTCACGTACTGCTCAATCACGGGCACGGCCGTATCTCCCATCCAGTTGAGCCATGTCTCCCTGCACGACGGCCCCATGAAAGCACCCGACGCTGACAACGCGTCACAAAACGATTGCCGTAAGTGTTCAACTGGCGCCACTGGCGGGCTGCCCGGGCGGTAGGTCTACAGGTGAGCCCGACCTGTCCTTGGTAGATGTGAACTTGTCGTCCCACGCTTACGTGTGTCGCGGATCACCCGGCGTGCGTCTCGTGGTGTGGGGTGAGCGTGTGGGGAGTCGACCCACGTAGTGCGTCGCGCGCCCTCTGGGCTGCGCACCCGCACAAGATGGGGCACGCGAAGGGCATGCCGCCCCCGAAGTGGTCTAGACAACAAGAAAGGCCCCGGTCATTGACCAGGGCCTTCATCATGGAGCGGGTGACGAGAATCGAACTCGCGCTCTGAGCTTGGGAAGCTCATGTTCTACCATTAAACTACACCCGCGTAACGCGCTGGCTGACCAGCGACGCATCGTCCCACACTGTACCCCATGGCGGGGCCCTCGTTGTGCTTGCCCGGGTGGTGGGTGGGGGTGGATGGGGTTGTGGTGCGAGGTGGATGGGGTTGGGTGGGGCGGGAGTTGGGGGCGTAGCGTGGGGTGTCGGAGTGCCGTGTGGAGTGGCGTCCTGTTCATCCCCTAATGTGGCTTTCTCGTCCACGGTTTGATGGGGAAGGGACTTGATGGAGTCCATGGAGCGCACCGTCGTCCGCTGTGCCGAAGGGCACGTTTTCGCTACCGCCTCGTTCCCGATGCAGCAGCTCGGGGCCGGGCGGATCGGTCCCGGGCGGCTTATCCGATGTCCTCGATGCGCCCGGTTGCGGCATGCCGTGCCGGTGGGGTTCGAGGAGCGGTAGGGCTTTAGGGAGCGTGGTGACAGGCGCGCGGGGCGGCCCGATGTGGGTGGGTCCGCGCGTTCTGCGTATCCTCGGTGGGTGCTTCTCTCAGACAAGGACATCCGGGCCGAGATCGACGCCGGACGCGTACGTATTGATCCGTTCGATACGTCGATGGTGCAGCCGTCGAGCATCGATGTGCGGCTCGACCGCTACTTCCGGGTGTTCGAGAACCACCGCTATCCGCATATCGATCCCGCGGTCGAGCAGGTCGATCTGACCCGCACGGTCGAGCCGGACGGGGACGAGGCGTTCATCCTGCACCCCGGTGAGTTCGTGCTCGCCTCGACGTACGAGGTCATCTCGTTGCCCGACGATCTCGCGTCGCGGCTGGAGGGTAAGAGTTCGCTCGGCCGGCTCGGGCTGGTGACGCACTCGACGGCCGGGTTCATCGATCCGGGGTTCTCCGGGCACGTGACGCTGGAGCTGTCGAATCTGGCGACGCTGCCGATCAAGCTCTGGCCGGGGATGAAGATCGGGCAGCTGTGCATGTTCCGGCTGAGTTCTCCGTCGGAGTTCCCGTACGGCTCCGAGCGGTACGGGTCGCGGTATCAGGGGCAGCGCGGTCCCACCGCGTCGCGTTCGTTCATGAACTTCCACCGGACGCAGGTGTGATGCCCGATGAGTGATGACGTGCGGGAGAACCTGACTTACGACGGCTTCGGGCACGCCGTGCGGGAGCTGGCGCAGGCCGTGGCCGATGACGGGTACGAGCCGGATGTGGTGCTGTCCATCGCGCGCGGCGGGGTGTTCGTCGCGGGCGGGCTCGCGTACGCGCTGGACTGCAAGAACATCCACCTGGTGAATGTCGAGTTCTACACCGGGGTGGGCACCACGCTGGAGATGCCGGTCATGCTGGCGCCGGTGCCGAACGCCATCGATTTCTCGGACAAGAAGGTCCTGATCGCCGACGATGTCGCCGACACCGGGAAGACGCTGAAGCTGGTGCGTGACTTCTGCATCGATCACGTCGCCGAGGTGCGGTCCGCCGTCATCTACGAGAAGTCGCACTCGCTGGTGAAGTGCGAGTACGTGTGGAAGAAGACCGATCGCTGGATCAACTTCCCGTGGAGCGTGGAGAAGCCCGTCGTGCGGCGCAGTGGGCAGGTTCTCGACGCCTGAGGCGGTGCGGACGCGGACGTGAAAGACCCCCGGGCCCTGTGGCTGCTCCGGGGGTCTTTTCGGGTCGGTCGGTTCAGATCGTGCCCAGCTTGAGGATCGACACCAGCGCGATCAGCTGGATCGCGCTCGCGCCCAGCGCCTTCGGCCACGGCAGGTCGTGGGACTTGCTCACCATCGAGGTGAGCAGGGCCGCCGCCGCCAGCCAGGTCAGCCAGCCGAGGATCTGCACCAGGGAGTTCTCGCCGCCCAGGAACAGCGCGAAGATCAGGCGCGGGGCGTCCGTGATCGACATGATCAGCATGGAGAGGCCCACCGTCGGCTGCCAGGCGCCGTCGCCGCCCAGCTGGCGGGCGAGCGAGTGGGTGACCGCGCCGAGCACCAGGCCGCCGATGACGAAGCCGACGCCGGTGATGATGACGTAGGGGATGGCGTTGCCGACCGGGGCGTTGATCGCGTCGTCGCGGGCCTGGTCGAAGCCGAAGAGCGCCAGCAGGCCGTAGAGGAACGTGACGATGAGCGCCGGGCCCCAGACGGGGTAGTCGCGCATCTGCCAGAACGTCGGGCCGGGGCGCGTCACGATGCCGGTCAGCAACTGCTTCCAGTGCAGGCGCGGGCCCGACGGCTGGACGGGGGCCTGGCCGGCGCGGTAGGTGTTGCCGTCGCCGTAGGGGTCCTCGTTGATGCTGAAGGCCTGCGTGTGGCCCGGGTTGTTCGCGTACGGGTCGCCGCTCTGGTGCGGGTGCTGCTGAGGGTGCTGCGGGTGCTGCTGGGGGTACGGGTCGGCGAAGTACTCCGGCTCGTCCGGTCCGCCGCCCTGGTACCCGCCACCGGTCTGGTGCCCGCCACCCGCCTGGTAGCCGCCGCCCTGGTAGCCGCCACCGCCCTGGTAGCCGCCGGGGTGGTTCCCGCCGCCGTTGTGCGGGGCTCCGTTTCCTCCCGTCGGCGGCCATTGCTGCTGTCCGTACGGCGGCGGTGCCTGATTGCCGTACGGCTGCTGCCGCGGTTGCTGCTGCGCTTGCTGCGGGGTGCGGTTGTCCCGGCCGCGTCCGATCCTGAATCCAGCCACGTAATCGAACGTACCTGGTCCGTCCGGGGTGGGTGGGAGGGGCGGGGGAACTGGGCCGCCTTTGACGCTCAGCTGTGACATCCCCTAAGGGAACCCTGGGGGGTTGCCCCCAGGGGACGGGGAGGGGGCGCGCGAGGTGCGGTCAGCTCGTGTTGAACAGTGCGCTGGTGAACGTGATCAGCGGGCGGTCCGGGGTGGCCGCCGGGTACAGGGCGATCAGGTCGGCCGTCTCCCCGCGGTGCGTGCGCACCACCGTGTCGGGCTTCCGGTCGCCGTCGAAGTCCGCGTACCGCACGAGCAGGGTCGTTTCCGCGCCGGACCCCGCACCGGCCCCCGGGCTCCTGCGCAGGGGCGCCTCCGGGAGCTTTCCGGTGGGGGCCTTGAAGCGGTACGGGCCGCCCGGCCTGCCCGGTCCGTCGGGGCTGCCGAGCAGCAGCGTGCCCTTGGCCGGCGTACCCGGCTCGTGGGGGCGGGCGGCGTACACCAGGTCGTCGTAGCCGTCCCCGTTCACGTCCGCCCGGGGTTCGGGCGCGGACAGCGCGGGCCCTGCCCCCGGGATCGTGCCCCCGGCCGCGTGCGGGCGGCCGTCGCGGGTGAAGGGGCCGCGCAGGAAGCTGAGCCGGCCCGCGCTCGCCGTCACGGCCAGATCGGGCTTCCCGTCCCCGTCGAAGTCGCCGCAGACCGGCTGGTCCGCCCACTCGTTGCCGAAGCGGGCCCGGTCCGGGATGCGGAGCGCGACCGCCCTGCCGGTGAGGCCCGCGGGGGAGCCGAAGAGGATCTGGAGCGGTACGGGCGGGCGCCCGATGCCGTTGTACGGGGGGTCGGTGGCCACGACCAGGTCGGTGAAGCCGTCCCGGTCCAGGTCGCAGGAGGCCTCCGCGTCGAACGCCGAGGGGAGGGTGTCGCCGATCTTGGCGGCGTTCGCGTGCGCGCTCAGCAACTGGCGTACCGACGGGTCCAGGCCCCGGGAGGCGGAGCCGTACACGATGCCGATGCCCGCGTCGTCGCCGTGGGCGTCCGCCGCCGGCTTCACCAGGTCGTTCAGGACGAGGTCGCGGTGGCCGTCGCCGTTGAAGTCGTCCGGGGTGCGGCTGCCGGTGCCGCGCGGGACCGGGTGGCGCTGCGCGCCGGCGAGTCCGGACAGCGCGGTGGGCGGGGCGTCGCCGTTCTTGCCCGGCCCGGCGGGACCGGCGGAGTCCGGGGAGCCCCCGCAGGCCGCGAGCAGGAGGGCGCAGGCGCAGCCGGCCGCGGCGGTGGCCGTCGCCCTCGCGATTCGTATCCGCACTAGCCCGCCCGCCCGTCCTCGTTCGTCCCATGTGCCCTGGGTGTTCGGCGCGAAGCTCTGGTGCCGTCATACCTGCCAGTGGCCGTCCCACATGATGCGGCACCGGGGCCGGAAAGCAGAAGCGGCCGGTCCTGCCCCCGAGGCAGGTCCGGCCGCTTCCGCGACGCCGTCGGGCGTCTGCCGGTTACTTCACCGGTTCCGGCTCCGGCGCGTCAGCCGTTTCCGGCTCGCCCGCCGGGTCTGCCGGGGTCTTCACGGAGTCGAGCAGCAGCTGCGACACGTCGACCACCTGGATCGACTCCTTCGCCTTGCCGTCGTTCTTCTTGCCGTTGACCGAGTCGGTCAGCATGACCAGGCAGAACGGGCAGGCCGTGGAGACGATGTCCGGGTTGAGGGAGAGGGCCTCGTCGACGCGCTCGTTGTTGACGCGCTTGCCGATCCGCTCCTCCATCCACATCCGGGCACCACCGGCGCCGCAGCAGAAGCCGCGCTCCTTGTGGCGGTGCATCTCCTCGTTCCGCAGCCCCGGGACCTTCGCGATGATCTCGCGCGGGGGCGTGTAGATCTTGTTGTGACGGCCCAGGTAGCAGGGGTCGTGGTACGTGATCAGACCCTCGACCGGCGTCACCGGGATCAGCTTGCCCTCGTCCACCAGGTGCTGGAGCAGCTGCGTGTGGTGGATGACCTCGTACTCGCCGCCGAGCTGCGGGTACTCGTTCGCGATGGTGTTGAAGCAGTGCGGGCAGGTCGCGACGATCTTCTTCGTCGCCCTGGCCTTCTTCGTCGAGTCGTCCTCGTCGTCCTCGCCGAAGGCCATGTTCAGCATCGCCACGTTCTCCTGGCCGAGCTGCTGGAACAGCGGCTCGTTGCCCAGGCGGCGGGCCGAGTCACCCGTGCACTTCTCGTCGCCGCCCATGATCGCGAACTTGACGCCCGCGATGTGCAGCAGCTCCGCGAAGGCCTTGGTGGTCTTCTTCGCGCGGTCCTCCAGGGCGCCGGCGCAGCCGACCCAGTAGAGGTAGTCGACCTCGGTGAGGTCCTCGACGTCCTTGCCGACGATCGGGACCTCGAAGTCGACCTCCTTGGTCCACTCGACGCGCTGCTTCTTGGCGAGCCCCCAGGGGTTGCCCTTCTTCTCCAGGTTCTTGAGCATCGTGCCCGCCTCCGACGGGAACGCGGACTCGATCATCACCTGGTAGCGGCGCATGTCGACGATGTGGTCGATGTGCTCGATGTCGACCGGGCACTGCTCCACGCACGCACCGCAGGTGGTGCAGGACCAGAGGACGTCCGGGTCGATGACGCCGTTCTCCTCCGCCGTGCCGATCAGCGGGCGCTCGGCCTCCGCGAGGGCGGCCGCGGGGACGTCCTTGAGCTGCTCCTCCGTCGCCTTCTCGTTGCCCTCCATGTCCTTGCCGCCACCGGCCAGCAGGTACGGGGCCTTGGCGTGCGCGTGGTCGCGCAGGGACATGATCAGGAGCTTGGGGGAGAGCGGCTTGCCGGTGTTCCAGGCGGGGCACTGCGACTGGCAGCGGCCGCACTCGGTGCACGTGGAGAAGTCGAGGATGCCCTTCCAGGAGAACTGCTCGACCTGGGAGACACCGAAGGTGTCGTCCTCGCCCGGGTCCTCCCAGTCGATCGGCTTGCCGCCCGACGTCATCGGCTGCAGCGCGCCGAGCGCGACCTCGCCGTCGGCGTTGCGCTTGAACCAGATGTTCGGGAAGGCGAGGAAGCGGTGCCAGGCGACACCCATGTTGGTGTTGAGCGAGACCGTGATCATCCAGATCAGCGAGACGCCGATCTTGATCATCGCGGTGAGGTAGATGAGGTTCTGCAGGGTGCCGAGCGCGAGTCCCTTGAAGGCGAGGACCAGCGGGTACGAGACGAAGTACGCGGCCTCGTAGCCGCCGACGTGGTGGATCGCGCCCTCAAGGCCGCGCAGGGTCAGGATCGCCAGGCCGATGACGAGGATGACGTACTCGACGAAGTACGCCTGCCAGGCCTTCGAGCCCGCGAACCGCGACTTGCGGCCGGCCCGGGAGGGCAGGTTCAGCAGCCGGATGGCGATCAGCACGAGAATGCCGACCGTCGTCATCAGGCCGATGAACTCGATGTACAGCTCGAACGGCAGCCATTCACCGATGATCGGCAGGACCCAGTCCGCCTTGAAGAGCTGTCCGTACGCCTGGAGCAGCGTCGGCGGCAGTGTCAGGAAGCCGATGGCGACGAACCAGTGCGCGAAGCCGACGATCCCCCACCGGTTCATCCGGGTGTGGCCGAGGAACTCCTTGACCAGGGTGATCGTGCGCTGTTTCGGGTTGTCCGTGCGACTGCCGGCCGGGACCGGCTGTCCGAGCGTGACGAACCGGTAGATCTGCGCGACGGCTCGGGCGATGAGCGCAACGCCGACCACGGTCAGCACCAGCGACACGATGATCGCGGCGAGTTGCATTGGGGGCTCCTCGGGCCTGCGAGGGTGGGATTCAGCGGTGATCGCTGACTACTCAAGATGTTACTCAGATGCTTACTAAGCAGTAACTTAATCAGTCTGTGCTGACACTATCCACTTATTCCGCCACGCTGTAGTTGGGCAGGCGGTGATCTGTGTCGCTCAGGCATGCCTGGCCCCGCCGGGCGAGTCCGCGGACCGTCCGGCGTAGCGGAGTGTGTACGGCCTCTGCCAGGATCGCCAGGTCCAGTGCGGTGCCCCGGTGCTCGGCGTAGTGCTGGTCGAGGAGGTCCGCCTCGTCCCACGGCATCGTGGAGCGGCGGCGTACCTGCGCCAGGCCGGTCAGCCCTGGCTTCAGTTCACGCCGCCAGTCTCTCGCACCGGCGGCCGTGCCCCGTTCGTCGTCCGGTGCGAGCGGTTCGGGGCCGACCAGGGAGAGCTCGCCCCGTACGACGTGCGGCAGCCGGGAGAGCACGTCGAGCCGCAGCCGCCGGGTGCGCAGTGTCCGCAGTACGAAGGGCCTGCCCGCCGGTCCGGTGCGCGGGGAGCGGTCCAGTACGCCGCCGGGCCGCCGCCGTACGGCGAGGGCGAGGGCGGCCGCCGCGAGGGCGGGGGCGGCCAGCAGCAGGAGGGCCGAGCCGAGGAGCAGGTCCAGGGTGCGTTTGGCGGTGGGGCGCGGCGGGGCGAGGGCTCTCAGGCGGGCGAGGACTGCGAGGGCGTGCGCCGTGCGGGGTGGCCGCGGGGGCTGCCAGGGGCGCCGCGCCGGGCCCGGCCGCCGACTCCATTCCTGCCGCCGCCCCGGCATGTGCCGTCGTCCCGGCGTGTGACGTCGTCCCGGCCGCTGCTTCCGCATCGTTCTCACCTGCCTGGTGTAGCCCTGGTGTGGTTGCCTGTTTTGTGTGACTCGCGGCATTTTGTGACAGAACGATCCCACGGCGCGATGATGGTGGGGCGGTGTGTGGCCCGTGAGGCGGGCAGGTGTCGCCGGGGGAGCGGCTCGGATTCGTCCCGTGTGGTGCGTATGCGGCCTGCGCCTCGTATGTGTCCGCCGTCACAAAGATGGACAATTCGCTGGTGGCGCGAGGTGTGTGCACGATAGTTGAGTCGCCTCGACTCAGGTCTGTTGACTCCGAGGGTGATGTCATGCATCCTTGAGCCAGATCCACTCAAGTAGTCAGTTGGAGGAATTGAAATGGCACGTGCGGTCGGCATCGACCTGGGCACGACTAACTCCGTCGTCAGCGTTCTCGAAGGCGGCGAGCCCACCGTCATCACCAACGCCGAAGGCGCCAGGACCACGCCGTCCGTCGTCGCCTTCGCGAAGAACGGCGAGGTTCTGGTCGGCGAGGTCGCCAAGCGCCAGGCAGTGACGAACGTCGACAGGACCATCCGCTCCGTCAAGCGCCACATGGGCACTGACTGGAAGATCGACCTGGACGGCAAGAGCTTCAACCCGCAGCAGATGAGCGCCTTCATCCTGCAGAAGCTGAAGCGTGACGCCGAGTCGTACCTGGGCGAGAAGGTCGCCGACGCGGTGATCACCGTTCCGGCGTACTTCAACGACTCCGAGCGTCAGGCGACGAAGGAGGCCGGCGAGATCGCGGGCCTGAACGTCCTGCGTATCGTCAACGAGCCGACGGCCGCCGCGCTGGCGTACGGGCTCGACAAGGACGACCAGACGATCCTCGTCTTCGACCTCGGTGGCGGCACCTTCGACGTGTCCCTCCTGGAGATCGGCGACGGCGTCGTCGAGGTGAAGGCCACCAACGGTGACAACAACCTCGGTGGTGACGACTGGGACCAGCGCGTCGTCGACTACCTGGTGAAGCAGTTCGCCAACGGGCACGGCGTGGACCTGTCCAAGGACAAGATGGCTCTCCAGCGTCTCCGCGAGGCCGCGGAGAAGGCGAAGATCGAGCTGTCGTCCTCGACGGAGACCACGATCAACCTGCCGTACATCACGGCGTCGGCCGAGGGCCCGCTGCACCTGGACGAGAAGCTCACGCGCTCGCAGTTCCAGCAGCTCACCGCGGACCTCCTGGACCGCTGCAAGAACCCGTTCCACAACGTCATCAAGGACGCGGGCATCCAGCTCTCCGAGATCGACCACGTCGTTCTCGTCGGTGGCTCGACCCGTATGCCGGCCGTCGCCGAGCTCGTCAAGGAGCTCACGGGCGGCCAGGACGCCAACAAGGGTGTGAACCCGGACGAGGTCGTCGCCATCGGCGCCTCGCTCCAGGCCGGTGTCCTCAAGGGCGAGGTCAAGGACGTCCTGCTCCTCGACGTGACCCCGCTGTCCCTCGGTATCGAGACCAAGGGAGGGATCATGACGAAGCTCATCGAGCGCAACACCACGATCCCGACCAAGCGTTCCGAGATCTTCACGACGGCAGAGGACAACCAGCCGTCCGTGCAGATCCAGGTCTACCAGGGCGAGCGCGAGATCGCGGCGTACAACAAGAAGCTCGGAATGTTCGAGCTGACCGGTCTGCCGCCGGCCCCGCGTGGCGTGCCGCAGATCGAGGTCGCGTTCGACATCGACGCCAACGGCATCATGCACGTCGCTGCCAAGGACCTCGGCACCGGCAAGGAGCAGAAGATGACCGTCACCGGTGGCTCCTCGCTGCCGAAGGACGAGGTCAACCGGATGCGTGAAGAGGCCGAGCAGTACGCGGACGAGGACCACCGCCGCCGCGAGGCCGCCGAATCGCGCAACCAGGGCGAGCAGCTCGTCTACCAGACGGAGAAGTTCCTCAAGGACAACGAGGACAAGGTCCCCGGTGACGTGAAGACGGAGGTGGAGACCGCGCTCACCGAGCTGAAGGAGAAGCTCAAGGGCGAGGACACCGCCGAGATCCGTACCGCCACCGAGAAGGTCGCGGCCGTCTCCCAGAAGCTGGGCCAGGCGATGTACGCCAACGCCCAGGCCGAGGGCGGCCCGCAGGCCGAGGGCCAGCCGGGTGCCGAGCAGGCGCAGGGCGACGCCCAGGACGATGTCGTCGACGCCGAGATCGTCGACGACGAGAAGGACACCAAGGGCGGTGCGGCGTGACCGAGGAGACTCCGGGCTTCGAGGAGAAGCCCGACGTCCCCTCCGGCGCCACCCCTGAAGACGCCGGGACGGAGGCCGCCACCCCCTCTTCCGAGGAGGCGGCGGCCCCCGCCGGGGACGCGAACGAGACAGCCGGTCTGACGGCACAGCTGGACCAGGTCCGCACCGCGCTCTCCGAGCGCACCGCAGACCTCCAGCGGCTCCAGGCCGAGTACCAGAACTACCGCCGCCGCGTGGAGCGGGACCGGGTCACGGTCAAGGAGATCGCGGTCGCGGGTCTCCTGTCCGAGCTGCTGCCCGTGCTCGACGACGTCGGCAGGGCCCGGGAACACGGCGAGCTGCTGGGCGGGTTCAAGTCGGTGGCCGAATCGCTGGAGACGGTCGTCGCCAAGCTCGGCCTCCAGCAGTTCGGCAAGGAGGGCGAGCCCTTCGACCCGACGATCCACGAGGCCCTGATGCACTCGTACGCGCCGGACGTCACCGAGACGACCTGCGTGGCGATCCTGCAGCCCGGGTACCGGATCGGCGAGCGCACCATCCGTCCCGCACGGGTGGCGGTGGCCGAGCCCCAGCCGGGGGCGACGCCCGCGGCCGCGAAGGACGCGAAAGAAGAGCAGGCAGCCGACGAGGAGAGCGGTGGCGGCGAGGAGGTCTGACATTCTGTCCGACCACCTGGCAGCACATCGCCCGGCCACCGGGCCTCGCGTACGGATCACGCCGCACAGCGGCACGGTCCGTACGCGAGGCCCCGGGCCGGTCGTCCGGAAGGAGGGACGTCGATGAGTACGAAGGACTTCGTCGAGAAGGACTACTACAAGGTTCTCGGCGTCCCGAAGGACGCCACGGACGCCGAGATCAAGAAGGCGTACCGGAAGCTCGCCCGCGAGTTCCACCCGGACGCCAACAAGGGTGACAACAAGGCGGAGGAGCGCTTCAAGGAGATCTCCGAGGCCAACGACATCCTCGGTGACACCAAGAAGCGCAAGGAGTACGACGAGGCCCGCGCCCTCTTCGGCAACGGCGGCTTCCGCCCCGGACCCGGCAGCGGTGGCGGCAACTTCAACTTCGACCTGGGCGACCTCTTCGGAGGCACTCCGGGCGGGGCCGGCCAGGGCGGCGGAGCCGGCGGCTTCGGCGGCGGTGGCGGCGGCCTGGGCGACGTGTTCGGCGGCCTCTTCAACCGGGGCGGCGGCGCCGGCACCCGGGTGCAGCCGCGCCGCGGCCAGGACATCGAGTCCGAGGTGACGCTCAGCTTCACCGAGGCGGTCGACGGGGCCACGGTCCCGCTGCGGATGTCCAGCCAGGCGCCCTGCAAGGCGTGCTCCGGCACCGGCGACAAGAACGGCACCCCCAGGGTCTGCCCGACCTGCGTCGGCACCGGACAGGTCTCGCGCGGCACCGGCGGCGGGTTCTCGCTCACCGATCCCTGCGTGGACTGCAAGGGCCGGGGCCTCATCGCCCAGGACCCCTGCGACGTCTGCAAGGGCAGCGGCCGGGCGAAGTCGTCCCGCACCATGCAGGTGCGGATCCCGGCGGGCGTCTCCGACAGCCAGCGGATCCGGCTGCGCGGCAAGGGCAGTCCGGGCGAGCGCGGCGGACCGGCCGGTGACCTCTACGTCATCGTCCACGTCGACGCCCACCCGGTCTTCGGCCGCAAGGGCGACAACCTCACGGTCACCGTGCCCGTCACCTTCACGGAGGCGGCGCTCGGCGGCGAGGTGAAGGTGCCCACGCTCGGCGGCCCCCCGGTCACCCTGAAACTGCCGGCCGGCACGCCCAACGGCCGCACCATGCGCGCCAGGGGCAAGGGCGCGGTGCGCAAGGACGGCAGCCGCGGCGACCTCCTGGTCACCGTGGAGGTGGTGGTCCCCAAGGACCTGGGCACGGACGCCCGGGACGCCCTGGAGGCCTATCGCAAGGCCACCGCGGACCAGGACCCGCGGGCGGAGCTGTTCCAGGCAGCGAAGGGAGCTTGAGATGGACGGCCGCCGGCGTAATCCGTACCAGCTGACCGATGAGTCCCCGGTGTACGTGATCTCGATCGCGGCCCAGCTCTCGGGGCTGCATCCCCAGACGCTGCGCCAGTACGACCGCCTCGGCCTGGTCTCCCCCGACCGCACGGCCGGGCGCGGCAGGCGCTATTCGGCCCGCGACATCGAGCTGCTGCGCACCGTGCAGCAGCTGTCGCAGGACGAGGGCATCAACCTGGCCGGCATCAAGCGCATCATCGAGCTGGAGAACCAGGTCGCCGCGCTCCAGCAGCGGATCGCCGAGCTCTCGGCGGCCGTGGACGGCGCGGACGCGGCGCTCCAGCAGCGCGAGGCCCAGGTGCACGCCTCCTACCGGCGCGATCTGGTGCCGTACCAGGACGTGCAGCACACCAGCGCGTTGGTGGTCTGGCGGCCCAAGCGGCCCAAGGAGTAGTGCTTCTCGTTCGGCTCAGGCTTCACCGAGGCCCGTCGTCCCGCTCGCGCGGGGCGGCGGGCCCTCGCCTTGTCCCGGCCGGGGCCCGGCGATCCCGGAGCTGACGAGCAGGGCGCCGAGCTGGGTGCGGCTGGTGGCGTTGAGCGTGTGCATGAGCTTGGAGACGTGGGCGCGGCAGGTGCGGACGCTGATGCCGAGCTTTCCGGCCACGACCTGGTCGGCGTGGCCCTCGACCAGGAGCCGGGCGACGCTCAGCTGGACGGCGGTGACCGAGGTGCCGGCCGGGGCGGCCGGCAGCGGCTCCGTGAGCGGGATGGCCTGCGCCCACAGGACTTCGTACATCTGGATCAGATAGCGGACCAGCGCGGGGTGCCGGATCTCCAGCGCGACATCGCGCGCGGCGTTGGCCGGGATGAAGGCCACGGTGTGGTCGAAGACGAGCAGCCGGTCGACCGTCTGCTCCAGTGTGCGGATCTGGAGGAGGCCCGGCGGCATCTGCCTCAGATAGGCCTTGAAGGCCTGGTTGTAGCGGACGGGGTGCTGGTAGATGTGCCGGAGCGGGGTGCCCCGCTCCAGGGTCAGCCTGGCCCGCGACAGGGCCCTCTGGAGCTGGTCGGGCGGTCGGGTGCTGCCCGGCTGCAGCGTCCGGATCTCCTCCGTGGCGCTCTCCGTCGCGTTCTGGACGGCGGCGTCGATCAGGGGCAGGCCTTCGAGGACGGTGATGGCGAGGTTGGGGTCCGTACTGGCCACGGTCGTCAGTGGTGCCAGCGAGTCGGCCAGCGCGGCCGAGAGGCTGAGGCGTTCGTGGATCTCCCGCACGACGGGCTGCAACAGATGGGCCAGGGCGGCGGAGGGCGGCACGGGACGTACCCAGGCCTCGTCCTGCGGGTCGGGGTGGACCAGCGCCAGCTCGGTGAGGCAGGGCGCCGGTTCGATGGCGGTCCGGGGTATCCGTCCCGCGCTCAGCGCCTCGGTGTAGATGCCGACCGCCGTGTCGCACAGGGCGCGGTCCTCGTGGGCGTGCGCCGGTGTGTCCTCATCTCTGCCCATTCGTGCCCCCCACTTTCGGCAGTGCAGCAAGATGACGGTGGTGGCAGCGTAGTGCGCGGTCCACTGTGGGTGTTGCGGGGGAGCCGGAAGTCCTCCCGGCCCGACCCGGGGCGGGGGATCTCCGGAGTGCCGTCCGCTCAGGAGTCCTGATCGAGGATTCCCGACTGGGCGATCAGGTAGCCGAGCTGGGCGCGGCTCGTGCTTCCCAGCACCGCGGACAGCTTGGCGACATGGGCGCGGCAGGTGCGGACGTTCATGCCGAGCCGACGGGCTATCGCTTCGTCGACGTGCCCCTCGATCAGGAGCGTGGCGATGGCGCGCTGGACGCCCGTGATGCCGTCGCGGGCCGGGTCGTACGGAGCGGCCTCGTCCAGCGGGACAGCCCGGCGCCAGAGTTGTTCGAAGACCTTCGTCAGGTAGGCGACCAGTGCGGGGTGCCGCAGCTCCAGGGCAACGGGCAGGTCGTCCTGGACGGGGATGAACGCTACGGTCTCGTCGCAGATGATGAGGCGCTCGATGAGCTCTTCGAGCGTGCGGATCTCCATCCGGGCGCCCGCCATGAGGTCGACGTAGGCGAACGTGCGCTGGCTGTGCCGGACCGTGTGCTGGTAAAGAGTGCGGACGCTGATGCCGGAATCTATGAGAGGTTTGCTGCGGGTCAGGGCCTCGCTGAGGACCTCCTCGCTGCGTTTGCCTCCGGGCTGGACGGTCAGCACTTCCGTCCGGCTCTCCGCGATGGCCAGGTCGAGTGCTCCGTTGATCCGGTCAATGCCTTCAAGCACCGTGATCGCATGTGTGGGCGCGGGGCTCTGGGCACTGATGGCCAGGAACGGTTCGAAGGCTTCGGCCAGCTCGACAGAGGTCCGCCTGCGGTCCTGGATCTCGCGTTCCAGCGGGTAGAGACGCTGTGCCAGAGCTGCCGAAGGCGGAACCGGGCGCAGCCACGAGGCGTCGTCCGGATCGGGCAGCAGAAGGCCGAATTGGACGAGGCAGGGCGCGGGCCTGACCTCGGCGCGGGCCAGACGGCCCACGCTGAGCGCGGCCGCATACAGCCTCGCACCCTCGGTGCACAGGTTCGTGACCGCATGAGTATGTGTCGGTTTCGTGTCCATTATAGGCAAAACTCCACCCCCCAGGGTCCTGAACATTCAGGAACATGATGCATCGCTCCTGTGGCATTGACGCGTCCGAATGAGCCATCGTCTCTGAAGAGCGGGGGAGAGAATCCAACAGGTGAGGACGAAGCCGATTATGTACAAGAGAATGCTTCGGTCAGTGCTTGGCACTGCGTTCGCGGCTGCTGCACTGCTGCTCGTGGCACATGGCTCTACGTCGGACGTTGGATGGGGCAATGCGCAGGCAACCGCTGCCGTCGACCAGGCCCAGGGCGATGTCGGCTGGGGCTACGTAGCGCCCGCCGCCGCCGGTGACCTTCACCAGTCCGACGTGGGCTGGGGGAATTCCGCGGAGAACAGGGCAGACTTGTGACCACCCCGCCGGACGACCGGACCTTCAGGCGCGAAATGGCAACCGCCTACCGCTCAGGGTGGCATTTCATCGACCTCGTCACGGCACTCCCCCACCGTGGTGATTCGTTGATGGTCACTCTGTTCGGCGACCCGGTCGTCGTCGCTCGTGAGGATGACGGCGAGGTTCGCGCCTACCGCTGTCTGCGCAAGCCGCGCGGGGCGCCGCAGCAGGTGCGCTGCGCCATCCGGTACGACATGATCTTTGTGAATCTCGCACAGCGTGACCACCAGCTGTTCGAGCCTGAAGCCATCTCCGCCACCCCCCGCAGTGCCTGAGCGATCCCCCGTCGTTCCACGTCGCTCAGACACTCCCCCACACAACGGCGTCACCGTGACCTGAACACGGTGACGCCGTTGTGCTGTGCCCGCCCGGAGGGCGCCGGCCGGTCAGCCGCGGCCGAGTGCCCGGTCCAGGGTGATCTCGATGGCGACGCGGTCCGGGTTGGGCTTCGGCGCGCGTCCGTAGCGGGCCGTCTTGCGGCGTACCGCGTCCTCGACCCTGTCCTGCTCCGTGCGCACCCTGGCGACGCCCTCCAGGGTCGCCCAGCGGCGTCCTTCGGCCTGGCAGACCGCGACCCGTGCGCCGTCCGGCCCGGCGGCCAGGATGTTGGCGACCTTGCGGCTGTGCCTGCCGGTGATGATGCGGGCGAGGCCCGCCTCTGGGTCGTACGTCACGCAGACCGGGACCACGTGCGGGGTGCCGTCGGGGCGGAGTGTCGTGAGGGTGCATACATGGGGCTCGCGCCAGAAGGCCAGGTACTCGGGGCCGGGATCGCGTACGTCGACTGCCATGGGGTCAGCGTAGGCAGCCCGCCGTCGCTCCGCGGTGGCGGGCGGGCCGGTCGGCCGGTTCACTCGGAGATGAGGCGCGCGGCAGCGCGCAAGGGTGTGCGGCGGTGCGGGAGTGGCCCGCTTTCTGCCTTGAGTGGAATAGACTCAACTTTGTGCACGTTGATCGTGTCAGTAGTGAGTACGGGCCAGTCGTCGCAAGGAGGAGAGAGCGCACGTGGACGCCGAGCTGACCAACAGGAGCCGGGACGCCATCAACGCGGCCACCAGCAGGGCCGTGAAGGACGGGCACCCCGATCTGACCCCGGGGCATCTGCTGCTGGCGCTGCTCGCGGGTGAGGACAACGAGAATCTCGTCGATCTGCTGGCCGCCGTAGAGGCGGACCAGATCGCCGTCCGCACCGAGACGGAGCGGCTGCTGTCCGCACTGCCCAGCGTGACCGGGTCGACCGTCGCACCCCCGCAGCCCAACCGCGAGCTGCTCGCAGTGATCTCTGACGCGGCGCAGCGGGCCAAGGAGCTGGGCGACGACTACATCTCCACCGAGCACCTGCTGATCGGGATCGCGGCCGAGGGCGGCCGTGCCGGTGAGATCCTCGACGGGCAGGGGGCCAGTGCGAAGAAGCTGCTGGACGCGTTCGAGAAGAGCAGGGGAGGGCGCCGGGTGACCACACCCGACCCGGAGGGCCAGTACAAGGCCCTGGAGAAATTCGGTACGGACTTCACCGCGGCCGCCCGCGAGGGCAAGCTCGACCCGGTCATCGGCCGGGACCAGGAGATCCGCCGCGTGGTCCAGGTGCTGTCCCGCCGCACCAAGAACAACCCGGTGCTCATCGGTGAGCCCGGCGTCGGCAAGACCGCCGTCGTCGAGGGGCTCGCCCAGCGCATCGTCAAGGGCGACGTCCCCGAGTCCCTCAAGAACAAGCGGCTCGTCTCGCTGGACCTCGGCGCGATGGTCGCGGGCGCGAAGTACCGCGGCGAGTTCGAGGAGCGGCTGAAGACCGTCCTCTCCGAGATCAAGGAGAGCGGCGGCCAGATCATCACGTTCATCGACGAGCTGCACACCGTCGTAGGCGCCGGTGCGGGCGGCGACTCCGCCATGGACGCGGGCAACATGCTCAAGCCGATGCTGGCCCGCGGCGAGCTGCGGATGGTCGGGGCCACCACGCTCGACGAGTACCGCGAGCGGATCGAGAAGGACCCGGCCCTGGAGCGCCGCTTCCAGCAGGTGCTGGTGGCGGAGCCGTCGGTCGAGGACACCATCGCGATCCTGCGCGGGCTCAAGGGCCGCTACGAGGCCCACCACAAGGTGCAGATCGCGGACTCCTCACTGGTCGCCGCCGCCACGCTCTCCGACCGCTACATCACCTCGCGCTTCCTCCCCGACAAGGCCATCGACCTCGTCGACGAGGCGGCCTCCCGGCTGCGCATGGAGATCGACTCCTCGCCCGTAGAGATCGACGAACTCCAGCGCGCCGTCGACCGGTTGCACATGGAGGAGCTGGCCCTCAAGAACGAGACCGACGCCGCTTCCAAGCAGCGCCTGGAGAAGCTCCGCCGCGACCTCGCCGACAAGGAGGAGGAGCTGCGCGGCCTCAACGCCCGCTGGGAGAAGGAGAAGCAGGGCCTCAACCGGGTCGGTGAGCTGAAGGAACGCCTCGACGAGCTGCGCGGACAGGCCGAACGGGCTCAGCGCGACGGCGACTTCGACAGCGCCTCCAAGCTGCTGTACGGGGAGATCCCGGGTCTGGAGCGGGAGTTGGCCGAGGCCGCGGAGGCCGAGCAGGAGGCCGCGAAGGAGCCCAAGGAGACGCTGGTCAAGGAGGAGGTCGGCCCGGACGACATCGCTGATGTCGTCGGCGCCTGGACCGGCATCCCGGCCGGCCGGCTGCTGGAGGGCGAGACCCAGAAGCTGCTGCGCATGGAGGCGGAGCTGGGCCGGCGCCTCATCGGCCAGACCGAGGCCGTGCAGGCCGTCTCGGACGCGGTACGCCGCACCCGGGCCGGAATCGCCGACCCCGACCGGCCCACCGGCTCCTTCCTCTTCCTCGGCCCGACCGGCGTCGGCAAGACGGAGCTGGCCAAGGCCCTCGCGGACTTCCTCTTCGACGACGAGCGGGCCATGGTCCGCATCGACATGAGCGAGTACAGCGAGAAGCACAGCGTGGCCCGGCTGGTCGGCGCCCCGCCCGGCTACGTCGGCTACGAGGAGGGCGGCCAGCTCACCGAGGCGGTCCGCCGCCGCCCGTACAGCGTCGTCCTGCTGGACGAGGTCGAGAAGGCCCACCCCGAGGTCTTCGACATCCTGCTCCAGGTCCTGGACGACGGGCGGCTCACCGACGGACAGGGCCGGACGGTGGATTTCCGCAACACCATCCTGATCCTGACCTCCAACCTCGGCAGCCAGTACCTGGTCGACCCCCTGACCAAGCCCGAGGAGAAGAAGAAGCAGGTCCTGGACGTGGTGCGGGCCTCCTTCAAGCCGGAGTTCCTGAACCGGCTGGACGATCTGGTGGTCTTCTCCGCGCTGTCCGGCGACGAGCTCGCCCATATCGCGGGGCTCCAGATCGACCGCCTCGCCAAGCGGCTGGCCGACCGCCGGCTGACCCTCGACGTCACCCCGGCCGCCCTGGCCTGGCTGGCGGAGGAGGGCAACGACCCGGCGTACGGCGCCCGGCCGCTGCGCCGGCTCATCCAGACGGCGATCGGTGACCGGCTCGCGAAGGAGATCCTCTCCGGCGAGGTCACGGACGGCGACACGGTCCTGGTGGACCGGGACGGCGACGGTCTGGCCGTCGGCGCGGCGAACTGACCCGGACACCCGCGAGGTGAGCGGCGGCCCCGGTCCGCACCGGCTGGATATCAGCTTGTGGCGGATCGGGGCCGTTCCCGCTTGCCATGCCCCGCCCGGCATGGGAGAGGATGGCAGCCAACCGCACGAAGGGAAATTACGGTGAGCATCGATCCGTCCTCGATTCCTAACTTCGGGGGCCAGCCCGAACCGCAGGCGGCAGGACCGGAGGGCCCCGTCGTCCCTGACCAGGACCTCGTCAAGCAGCTCCTGGAGCAGATGGAGCTGAAGTACGTCGTCGACGACGAGGGCGACCTCGCGGCGCCGTGGGAAGACTTCCGCACGTACTTCATGTTCCGTGGTGAGGGCGAGCAGCAGGTCTTCTCGGTCCGTACGTTCTACGACCGCCCGCACGACACGGACCAGCGCCCGGTCCTGCTCGACGCGATCGACGACTGGAACCGCCGCACCCTGTGGCCCAAGGTCTACACGCACACGCACGAGCCCGAGGAGGGCGCCGAGGACACCACCACCTCGGTCCGCCTGATCGGTGAGGCGCAGATGCTCATCGGCACCGGCGTCAGCCTGGAGCACTTCGTCTCCTCGACGGTCAGCTGGGTGCGGGCCTCGATCGAGTTCGACAAGTGGCTGCTGGAGCGCCTCGGCCTGGCCCCGGCCGAGGAGAAGGCGGAAGGCGCGGAGCAGGACGCTCCGGAGGCCTGAGCCCCACCCCGTCCCACGAGAGCCCGGTGGGGTGAACGGTCCGTCCGGACCGTTCACCCCACCGGGCTCTGTCACAGGCCCGCGAAGCTCTACAGGCCCTTCAGCCGGGAGACCGCCTCCGCCAGCACCTCCGTACGCTTGCAGAACGCGAAGCGGACGAAGGGCGCGCCCTGTTCCCGGTGGTCGTAGAAGACCGCGTTCGGGACCGCCACCACCCCGCACCGCTCCGGCAGCGACCGGCAGAACGCGAAGCCGTCCCCGGAGCTGTCCAGCGGGCGGATGTCGGTGGTGACGAAGTACGTGCCGGCCGGACGGTAGACCTGGAAACCGGCCTCGGCAAGTCCGGCGCTCAGCAGGTCCCGCTTGGCCCGCAGATCCGCGCGCAGCGTGTCGAAGTAGCTGTCGGGCAGCCGCAGCGCCTCGGCGACCGCGTACTGGAACGGGCCCGCGGAGACGTACGTCAGGAACTGCTTCGCGGAGCGGACCGCCGTCACCAGCTCGGGGCTCGCGGTGATCCAGCCGACCTTCCAGCCGGTGAACGAGAACGTCTTGCCGGCCGAGCTGATGGTGACCGTCCGCTCGCGCATGCCGGGGAACGAGGCGAGCGGCAGGTGTTCGCCCTCGAAGACCAGGTGCTCGTAGACCTCGTCGGTGACGACGAGGAGGTCGCGCTCGCACGCCAGGGCGGCGATCGCGGCGAGTTCCTCGCGGGTCAGGACGGTGCCGGTGGGGTTGTGCGGGGTGTTGAGCAGCAGCAGCCGGGTGCGGGGGGTGACGGCGGCGCGCAGCTCGTCGAGGTCGAGCCGGTAGCTGCCGGAGGACGGCTCGGGACGCAGGGTCACGGGGACGCGGGTGGCGCCGGCCATCGCGATGCAGGCGGCGTACGAGTCGTAGTACGGCTCCAGCGCGATGACCTCGTCGCCGGGTTCCAGGAGGGCCAGCATCGATGCCGCGACGGCCTCGGTGGCGCCCGCGGTGACCAGGACCTCGGTGTCGGGGTCGTACGCCAGGGCGTAGCGCCGCAGTTGGTGCTCGGTGATCGCGGTGCGCAGTTCGGGGATGCCGGGCCCCGGCGGGTACTGGTTGCCGTGGCCGGCGCGCAGGGCGCGGACGGCGGCCTCGCGGACCTCCTCGGGCCCGTCGGTGTCCGGGAACCCCTGGCCGAGGTTGATGGCGCCGGTGCGGACGGCCAGCGCGGACATCTCCGCGAAGATCGTCGTGCCGAACTCGGCGAGGCGGCGGTTGAGCAGCGGTCGTCCCTGTGTCATGACCGCCATCCTGCGCGGAAGCTCTGGAGTTGCTCAAGTCTGCTTTGGCCGAACGGGGGCGGGGGCATCCCCCCTGCACGCAGGAAACGGGTGAGAAGCGGGGGACTCGCTTCGGGGGACGGAAGGACGTGAGGTCCGTGAATCTGGCAATCGGTGCGGTACTCGTGCTCGTGGTCATGGCGGTGGCGGTTCTCGTCGCGTCGGTGGCGGACACGACGAAGCGCAACAAGTCACTGGCCGGGAGCAAGGGCCGCCGTCGTGCGGCCGGTGGAGGCGCGGCGGGCGGCAGCTGGTGGGCGGGTGGCGGGGGCGGCTCGTCGTGCGGCAGCGGCAGCGGTCACTCGGGGGGCCACTCGGGCGGTCACTCCGGAGGTCATTCGTGCGGAGGCGGCCATTCCTGCGGGGGCGGGTCCTCGTGCGGCGGGGGTTCTTCGTGCGGCGGCGGGGGCGGATGCGGCGGAGGCAGCTGACACGGGGCAGCTGGTCCGCGACCGGGCGGGGTGTACGCGAGCCCGGTGCCGGTGGAGGTGTCCGGCGGGAACAGGGGTGGTGCGGGCTTCGCAGGAGGCCCGCGAGGCCCCTGAGTCCCGCCGGACACCTTTTTGTCGGGCCTTGCGGCGAGTCACCGGTGAACAGGTGAACCGGAGGGCCCCCGGGGGGATGGAAACCACGTCAAGTTGGGTAAAAACACTGCGAGTGCGGCTTAGTTCGTGATTCCCTCAGTGGAGAGAACATTCAGCCCTCGGACCCCAGTTGGACCTGATCGGGCGCTTCCCACCTCCCACGTGCATCACGCTCGGGGACGCCCCCCTGTCCATGTGTCCATGTGTGTTTGCGGAGCCGACCCATGCTCACGACCCTCCATACGGCCTATTCCGACACCCGTGCCGCAGATCTGGCCTGGGCGCTGGGGCGTGAACCGCTCCCGGCGCTCGCCGTGCTCGATCTCCATCTCGCCGGTGCGCAACTCCAGTTGCGCCTGCTCGGCGCCTCCCATCAGGTCCTCCTGGAGGAGGACGACGGCAGTTGTTCAGAGACCGTCGCCTGTATGCCCGGCAGCAGCACCCCGCTGCCCCTCGGCGTCTCCAAGCGCCTCGGTGACTGGGAGTACGAGTTCGCGGCCCGGGTGGAGACGCTCGGCGCGGGCTCGTTCGCGGGGCGCGCGCAGGAGCTCCTCGCGCTCGTCTCCGACCACCCCCACGGCCTGGCCGGGACGTTCCCCGGCAGCCCGCACGCCTTCACCGCCATGCTCGCCCAGCGGACCGAGGGACAGGTGCGGTGGCGCACCTGGCACGCGTACCCGCAGGAGGGGCAGTTGGTGGTGACGCGCACCCGGGTGGGTGTGCGGATGCCGGCGGCAGTGCTGTGACGGGGGCAACTCCGTTGCGGCGGAACCACTTACACCCTTGTGGGTGACAAGCGGCGACACTCCAGTGACGTAGCGTTCGCGGCATGATCGACCAGCAGGTGTCGCTGCGAGGGGGCGCGGCGCGGCTTCCCGTACGGCCGAGGACCGGCCGGTACCTCGTGCTGGCCGCGGTCTTCGTCTGCGCCGCGTGCGGTCTGGTGTACGAGCTCGAACTGGTCGCGCTCGCCTCCTATCTGATCGGTGACTCCGTCACCCAGGCGTCCGTCGTGCTCTCCGTGATGGTGTTCGCCATGGGCATCGGTTCGTTGCTCGCGAAACGTTTATGCAGCCGGGCCGCGGTCGGCTTCGGACTGATCGAGGCGGCGCTCGCCCTGGTCGGCGGCTCCTCCGCGCTGGTGCTCTACGCGACGTTCGCCTGGATCGGGGAGTCGCGGTACGCCCTGGTCGGGTTCTCACTGACCATCGGGGTGCTGATCGGCGCGGAGATCCCGCTGCTGATGACGCTGATCCAGCGCGTCGACCGGCAGGACGCGGGCGGGGCCGTCGCCGATCTGTTCGCCGCGGACTACGTGGGGGCCCTGGTCGGCGGGCTGGCGTTCCCGTTCCTGCTGCTGCCGATGCTCGGACAGCTCACCGGGGCGCTGCTCACCGGCGCGGTCAACGCGGCGGCGGGCGGGGCGCTGGTGATGTGGGTGTTCCGGCGGGACCTCAGCTGCCGGTCCCGGTGGCTGCTCATCGTCGCCAACGTGACGGTGATCGCCCTGCTGGCCACGGTCGCGGTGCTGGCCGACGACTTCGAGCGGGCGGCGAGGCGGGCGGTGTACGGGGACCGGGTGCGGGTCGCGATGCAGACCGACGTCCAGGAGGTGGTGCTGACCGGTGCGGGCCGCAGCTCCCTCGACCTCTACCTGGACGGGCGGCTGCGGGTCAGCTCGCGCGACGAGTACCGGTACCACGAGGCGCTGGTGCACCCGGTGATGAACGGCCCGCACGCCCGGGTGCTGATCCTGGGCGGCGGCGACGGTCTGGCGGCCCGCGAGGTGCTGCGCTACCCCGGCGTGCGGAGCGTCACGGTGGTCGAGCTGGACCCGGCCGTCACCCGGTTGGCCCGTACGGACCGGGCCCTCTCCGCGCTCAATGCCCACGCGTACCGGGACCCCCGGCTGACCGCCGTCACCGGGGACGCGTTCAGCTGGCTGCGGACGGGGCACGGCCGCTACGACGCGGTGATCTCCGACCTGCCGGACCCGGGGATCTCGGCCAGTACGAAGCTCTACTCCGCGGAGTTCTACGGCCTGGTCGCCGAGGCCCTCGCGCCGGGCGGCCGGCTGGTGGTGCACGGCGGGCCGCCGGTCGGCCGGCCGCACACCTTCTGGACGGTGGAGGCGTCGATGAGGGCGGCGGGGCTGCGTACCCGCCCCTACCGGATCGGCGGCCGGTACGCCGGTTTCGAGTCGGGCCCCGACCGGGCGACGGGCGACGATACGAAGGCGCACGGCTGGGGGTTCGTCCTGGCCGGGCTGGGCCGGACCCCGGCGCTCGGTCTGGACCCGCGGGCGCCCCGGCTGAGGTCCCTGACGGAACCGGCGCTCCAGGAGGCGGGGCGGCAGGCGGAGTCCGGCAGGCTGCCGGGGATGGCGCCCTCGACCCTGGTGCACCCGAGGTACTGGGACGAGCCGTGAGCGGGGTTCCGGAGGGGGCGAAGCGCTGACGGGACGGCCGGGGCTGAGTAGGCTCGGTTTCCATGGAGCATGAGGTGTTCGTTCCGGTTCCGGTCCCCGTCCTGCGGCGGACGCTGGGCGATCCTGCCCGGGTCGCGCGCTGTGTGCCGGGGCTTCAGCAGGACGCCGACGCGTCCGCGGGCCCCCTGGCCGGCCGGCTCAAGGTACGGGTCGGCGGCCACACCATCACCTACCGGGGCGCGCTGCGGCTCACCGAGTCGGCCGACGGCGTCTCCGTGACGGGCGAGGGCGTGGAGGCGCGCGGCACCGGCTCGGTGAAGCTCGCCCTGGCCGTCCGGCTGGCCGAACACGACGGCGGTACGGCGATCACCTTCGAGGGCACGGTGAGCGGCGACGGCCGCCTGGTGGAGCTGGAGGCGGCGGCAGCGCTCGCCGCGGCCCACCGCCTGCTGGACCGGTTCGCGCAGCAGCTGGTGACCGAGGCGCTCGCCGAGCACGGGGCCGGTGCGGACGAGCGGCCCGGCTCGGACGGCTCCGAGGACGGCTCGGAGGGGGACTCCGGGGCCGGTTCCGTGGCCGGTGCCGATGAGCAGTCGGTCGGGGACGCCGTGGAGAAGGCCATCGAGGAGGCCGCGGAGGAGGCGGACGACACCGGGGTCGGGGAGGCCCCGACCCGGCACGACGCCGCCGCCGACGAGGCGCCCGGGGGTGATCCGCTGCCGGACGGGGCCTCGGTCTTCGACACGTCGGTGCCGCCGTCCTCGCTGGACCCGGTGGCCGGTATCGAGTTCACCGTTCCGGACGAGCCCCCGGCCGAGGCCGCCCATGCCCGGCGCACCATGATCGGGCGCAGCGCGGAAGAGGTCGACCACGCTCCGCCGCGCGGCCGGTACGCACCCGTGCCGGCACCCGGCTCCACCGGTGCGAGTGCCACGCTGCGCTGGGTGGCCCCGGCCGCCGCGCTCGCCCTCGCCTCGGCCGTGGTGGTGGGCCGGGCGCTGCGGCGCCGGAGGTAGCAGCGCCAGTAGTGTCGTCGTGTGAGCAGCAGCGAGAAGGACGTCCGGCTGTCCGCCGGCGACGCAGAGTTGACCGTGAGCCCCGCCAACGGCTGCCGTATCAGCAGCCTGCGGATCGGTGGCACCGAACTGTTGCGGCAGGGGGAGCGGTACGGCTGCTTCCCGATGGTGCCGTGGTGCGGGCGCATGGAGAACGGGCAGTTCCGCAACGGCGGTGTATCGCACCGGATGCCGCTGACCGCCCCGCCGCACGCCATCCACGGCACGGGCCGTGACACGGCCTGGCGGACCGACCGGGAGACCGGGACGGAGGCCTCGTTCCACTACGACCTGGCGGAGCCGTGGCCGTACCCGGGACGGGTGACGCAGACCTTCGAACTGTCGGAGGACTCGCTCACGCTGGCGTTCGGCATCGAGACGTACGGGGACTCCTTCCCGGCGCAGGCAGGCTGGCACCCCTGGTTCCGGCGCAGCCTCGGCGGCGGCGAGGACGTCCGGGTCGCGTTCGACGCGGCCTGGCAGGAGGAGCGGGGCGCGGACCATCTGCCGACCGGCCGCCGCATCCCGCCGCTGGACGGCCCGTGGGACGACGCCTTCGGGATGCCCGACGGCGTCGACGTGACCCTCACCTGGCCGGAGCAGCTGGAGCTGACGGTGAAGAGCCGGGCCGAGTGGGTGGTGGTCTACGACGAGCAGGCCGAGGCGGTCTGCGTGGAGCCGCAGTCCGGTCCGCCGAACGGACTGAACACCGCGCCCCGCTACGTCACCCCGATCGATCCGCTGGAGATCGCGACGACGTGGAGCTGGCGCAGGCTCTGAGCCGGGGCGGGGGCCGGGGCGGGCGCCGGAACCGTGGTGCTGCCGGGCGCCTTATCCTCGTAGCCATGACAGACGTACGCGCTGAGCTGCTGCAGCAGATCAAGGACAAGGCCGTCGTTCACGGCAAGGTGACGCTCTCCTCCGGTCTGGAGGCCGACTGGTACATCGACCTGCGCCGCATCACGCTGGACGGCAAGGCTGCTCCGATGGTCGGCCAGGTCATGCTCGACGCGACCGCTGAGCTGGACTACGACTGCGTGGGCGGGCTGACGCTGGGCGCCGACCCGGTCGCCACCTCGATGCTGCACGCCTCCGCCGCCCGCGGCCAGGAGCTGGACGCGTTCGTCGTCCGCAAGGCGCAGAAGGCCCACGGGATGCAGCGCCGGATCGAGGGCGCCGAGGTCAAGGGCCGGCGCTGCCTGGTCGTCGAGGACACCTCGACGACGGGCGGCTCGCCGCTGACCGCGGTCGAGGCGGTGCGCGAGGCGGGCGGCGAGGTCGTCGCCGTCGCCGTGATCGTGGAGCGGGGCGCTGCCCCGGCCATCGCCGAGGCCGGTCTCCCGTATGTCCACGTGTACTCGGTCGCGGACCTCGACCTGTCCTGACCTGCGGTTTCTTGCGAGGGCCGGCTGTTTCACGTGAAACAGCCGGCCCTTGTCGTATGTCCGCGGAGGGCTGCCCCGAATACTGGGGGCAGGTGCCGGGTGGAGCCGGACCAGGAGTCTGGGAAGATGGGGGCGACGATGACGTCGCCCCCAGGTCAGGGAACCAGCAACGCACACCCGCACATCCCAAGGAGCGGACAGATGCCCATCGCAACCCCCGAGGTCTACGCCGAGATGCTCGACCGGGCGAAGGCAGGCAAGTTCGCCTACCCGGCCATCAACGTGACCTCGACCCAGACCCTGCACGCTGCGCTGCGCGGTTTCGCGGAGGCCGAGAGCGACGGCATCATCCAGATGTCCACCGGTGGGGCGGAGTTCCTGGGCGGCCAGTACAACAAGGACATGGTCACGGGCGCCGTCGCGCTGGCCGAGTTCGCGCACATCGTCGCCGCCAAGTACGACATCACGGTCGCGCTGCACACCGACCACTGCCCCAAGGACAAGCTGGACACCTACGTCCGTCCGCTGATCGAGGTCTCTGCGGAGCGCGTCGCCAAGGGTCTGAACCCGCTGTTCCAGTCGCACATGTGGGACGGTTCGGCCGAGACGCTGGCCGACAACCTCGCCATCGGCCAGGAGCTGCTGGCCAAGGCCGCCGCCGCCAAGATCATCCTTGAGGTCGAGATCACCCCGACCGGCGGCGAGGAGGACGGCGTCACGCACGAGATCAACGACGAGCTGTACACGACCGTCGACGACGCGCTGCGCACCGCTGAGGCCCTCGGTCTGGGCGAGAAGGGCCGCTACCTGCTGGCCGCGTCCTTCGGCAACGTGCACGGCGTCTACAAGCCGGGCAACGTCGTGCTCCGCCCCGAGCTCCTGAAGGACCTCCAGGTCGGCGTCTCCGCCAAGTACGGCAAGCCGGCCGGCAGCCAGCCGTTCGACTTCGTCTTCCACGGCGGCTCCGGCTCCACCGCGGAGGAGATCGCCACCGCGCTGGAGAACGGCGTCGTGAAGATGAACCTCGACACCGACACCCAGTACGCCTTCACCCGCCCGGTCGCGGACCACATGTTCCGCAACTACGACGGCGTGCTGAAGGTCGACGGCGAGGTCGGCAACAAGAAGACCTACGACCCGCGCACCTGGGGCAAGGCCGCCGAGGCGGGCATGGCCAAGCGCGTCACGGAGGCCTGCGCCAACCTGCGGTCCACCGGCACCAAGCTGAAGTAGTCCCGGACGGCTGTGTGCGTGGGCCCGGCATCCCTTGGGGTGCCGGGCCCACGGCATGTCCGCACCCGGCAGCAACGACGATCCGAGGTAACAGCTGTGAGCACGTCCTACGACTTCGACACCGTCATCGACCGCCGAGGCACCTGGTGCGTCCAGTGGGACGGGGTGGCGGACCGGTTCGGGGTGGACGGGCTGCTGCCGTTCACTATCTCGGACATGGACTTCGCGACGGCCCCCGAGGTGCTGGCCGCCCTGCGGACCCGCCTCGACCACGGGGTGTTCGGGTACACCAGCTGGCAGCAGGACGACTTCAGGTCCGCGATCGCGCACTGGTACGAGACCCGCTACGGCACGACGGTCGACACCGGCGGGCTGGTGTACGCGCCGTCCGTGCTCAGCCAGCTGTCGCAGCTGCTCCAGATGTGGACGGTGGAAGGAGAGGGCGTCGTCGTCCACACCCCCACGTACGACGGTTTCCGCAAGGCGATCACCGGGCTCGGGCGGGAGCTGCGCGGGGTGCCGCTGGGGGACCCGGACGCGCTGGAGCGGGAGCTGGCCCGAGCGGACAGCAAGGTGCTGCTGCTCTGCTCGCCGCACAACCCCAGCGGGCGGGTGTGGACGGAGTCCGAGCTCGCGGAGATGGCCTCGCTCGCCGCCCGGCACGGGGCCGCGGTGATCAGCGACGAGATCCACGCGGACTTCGTGCACGGCGGGCGGCGGCACGTGCCGTGGACACGGGTGGCGGGCGACGGGCGCTGGGCCCTCATCACGTCCGCCTCGAAGTCGTTCAACTTCCCCGCGCTGTCGGGCTCCTACGGGCTCATAGGCAGGCAGGACGACCGGACGGAGTTCCTGCGCCGGATGGAGACCGCGGAAGGGCTCGCCTCGCCCGCGGTGCTCTCGCTGACCGCGCACATCGCCGCGTACCGGGAGGGCGCGGCCTGGCTGGACGCAGTCCGCACGTACGTCACCGGGAACCTGGAGTTCGTCGCGGAACGCCTGAACGCGGCCTTCCCCGAGCTGGAGTGGGAGCCGCCGCAGGCCGGATACCTCGCCTGGATCGACCTGCGGAAGGCGGGCGTCGAGGACGAGGCGGAGCTCCAGCGGGTGCTGATCGAGCGGGAGCGGGTCGCGGTGATGCCGGGGAGCGTGTACGGGGCGGAGGGCTTCGTGCGGCTGAACGTGGGGTGCGCGCGGAGCAAGGTGGAGGCGGGGGTGGCCGCGTTGATCCGGGGTGTGGAGGCGGTGCGGGGCGCCGCGTAGCGGCGGGGCGTGGGGGCGCGGGTGGTTTCGGGGGCGCTGCCCCCGGGCCCCCGCTCCTCAATCGCCGGAGGGGCTTGAGTCGGCCGGCCGGAGTTGATTCGGTGGGCTGAGTGGCTTGAGCGGTGGGTGATTCGGGGCTGCCCGGTGGCCTCTTGGGGCGGTGGCGTCGATGCTGGGGGCATGGAGAAGTCAGAGGCGGACGGGCCCGGGATTCGGGTTGTTTCCGCCGCCGGACGGTGGGTCGTTCTCACGACCGTGCTCGGGTCGAGCATGGCCATGCTGGACTCCACCGTCATCAACGTCGCCCTGCCCCGGATCGGTGAGGACCTCGGCACCGACCTGGCCGCGCTCCAGTGGACCGTCAACGCGTACATGCTGACGCTCGCCGGGCTGATCCTGCTCGGCGGGGCGCTCGGGGACCGGTACGGGCGGCGGCGGGTCTTCGTCATCGGGGTCGTGTGGTTCGCCCTCGCCTCGCTGCTCTGCGGCATCGCGCCCAACGCCTTCGTGCTCATCGCCGCCCGTGCCCTCCAGGGCGTCGGCGGGGCGCTCCTCACCCCCGGCTCCCTGGCCCTGATCCAGGCGAGCTTCCACCCGGACGACCGGGCCCGCGCGGTCGGGCTGTGGTCCGGGTTCGGCGGGGTCGGGGCCGCTGTCGGGCCGTTCGTGGGCGGCTGGCTCGTCGACGGGCCCGGCTGGCGGTGGGTGTTCCTGCTCAACCTGCCGCTCGCCGCCGTCTGCGTACCCATCGCGCTGCGCCACGTACCGGAGTCCCGCGACCCGTACGCCGGCGGGCGCTTCGACGTCCTCGGGGCGGCGCTCGGCGCGCTCTCCCTCGCGCTGGTGACGTACGCGCTGATCGAGGCGCCGGGGGCGGGCGCCTCCCCTGCGGTGATCGGGTCCGCGGTGGGCGGGGTGCTGCTCGGCGTCGTGTTCGTCCAGGTCGAGCGGCGGCGGGCGCACCCGATGCTGCCGCCTTCGGTGTTCGCGTCCCGGCAGTTCACCACCGTCAACATCGTCACCCTCTGCGTGTACGCGGCGCTCGGCGGCTACTTCTTCCTCTCCGCGATCCAGCTCCAGGTCGTCGCCGGGTACTCGGCGCTCGGCGCGGGCACCGCGCTGCTGCCGACGACCGTCCTGATGCTGTTGTTCTCCGCCAGGTCGGGCGAGCTGGGCCAGCGCATCGGCCCCCGCATCCCGCTCACCGCGGGCCCGCTGATCGCCGCCACCGGCATGCTGCTGATGCTGCGCGTGGGGCCGGGCTCCAACACCGTCTCCGGGTACCTGACCGACGTCCTGCCGGCCGTCGCCGTGCTCGGCGTCGGGCTGGTCACCGTGGTGGCCCCGCTCACCGCGACCGTCCTGGCCTCCGTGGACACCGGCCGGGCCGGTCTCGCCAGCGGGATCAACAACGCCGCGGCCCGTGCCGCCGGGCTGATCGCGGTGGCCGCGCTGCCGCTGCTCGCCGGGATGGGGCCGGAGGCCTACCGGGACGCCGGGGAGTTCGCCGTGACCTTCCGGCGCGCGATGCCGATGTGCGCCGGGCTGCTGGTGGTGGGCGCCCTGATCGCCTGGGCGACCGTCCGCACACCCCACGCGGCCGTGCGGGACGCCGCGCGCCCCGAGTGCACGGTGAACTGCGGCGTCATCGCCCCGCCGCTGGAACCGGCCCCCGAAACGGCACGCCGGGCGGACGACGCCTGAGCGGCCGCAGGCCGCCCTGCGCCCCGGTGCCCGCCGTTTGCGCACCGGCGGCGCCGGTGCCAGGCACACTTGGACCATGTCGATCCACGAGAACCTGCTCGGGGGCCCCGCCCCGACCCACCTGCCCGACGAACCGGGACCGCGCGAACTGCTCGCCGCGGACGTCGCTCCCGCCGAGGTCGCCGCGAAATACCCGACCTCCTCCCTGGCCTGGGCCCAGCTCGCCGACGAGGCGTTCGAAGGCGGCCGGGTCATCGAGTCGTACGCGTACGCCCGTACCGGCTACCACCGCGGCCTGGACGCACTGCGCCGGGCCGGCTGGAAGGGCCACGGCCCCGTACCGTTCGAGCACGAGCCGAACCGCGGATTCCTGCGCGCCCTGCACGCCCTGGCGCGCGCCGCGCAGGCGATCGGTGAGCAGGAGGAGTACGAGCGCTGCTCGACGTTCCTCCGGGACTCCTCCCCGACCGCCGCCGAGACCCTCGGCTAGACCCCACCCGCACCACGTGCCGCGCAGGCCCCGCAGACGTATCCCCGTCCGCGGGGCCTGCGCGCTCCCCGGGGCCGCCGTTTAGGATGCGAACAGGGGACCGGAGCTCCATCACCTCACGGAAGGGGCGGACCGCTACCCGGAAGCTCGTGTCGAGGAGACAGTGATGTCGACGATTCACCCCGACCCCGAAGCCACCGGTGCGCAGACCCCGCACCTCGACTTCGCGGGAACGACTCCGTACGAGGACTATGTCCAGGCGGACGTCCTGACCCACCTCCAGCACCTGCGCTCCGACGATCCGGGCGAGATGGTCTTCCTGGTCACCACCCAGGTCATGGAGCTGTGGTTCACCGTCATCGTCCACGAGTGGGAGACCGCCGCGCACGCCCTGCGCGAGGACCGGATTCCCGTCGCGCGCGACGCGCTGAAGCGGTCCGTGCGCGAGCTGGAGGCGCTCAACGCGTCCTGGACGCCGCTCGCGCAGCTCACCCCCGCACAGTTCAACTCCTACCGGTCCGCCCTCGGCGAGGGATCCGGTTTCCAGTCGGCGATGTACCGGCGGATGGAGTTCCTGCTCGGCGACAAGTCCGCGTCCATGCTCGTGCCGCACCGGGGCGCGCCCCGCGTGCACGCCGAGCTGGAGAAGGCGCTCGGGGAGCCGGGGCTGTACGACGAGGCCCTCGCGCTGCTCGCCCGGCGCGGCCACGCCGTCCCGCAGGACGTGCTCGGCCGCGACCTCAGCCAGAAGTACGAGCCCTCGCCCGAGGTCGAGGCCGTCTGGGCGGAGATCTACGCCAACCCCGATCAGCACGACGAGTTGGTCAGGCTCGGCGAGGCGCTCACCGACGTCGGTGAGCTGGTGTGGCGCTGGCGCAACGACCACCTCGTCGCCACCCGGCGGGCCATGGGCTCCAAGACCGGGACCGGTGGTTCGGCGGGCGTCGCCTGGCTGGAGAAGCGCGCCACCAAGAACGTGTTCCCCGAGCTCTGGACGGCCCGCAGCCATGTCTGACCTGCAGGAGCGCGCACGGGCGCTCGACACCGCCGACGAACTGGCACCGCTGCGCGAGCTGTTCACGCTCGACGACACCGTCTACCTGGACGGCAACTCGCTGGGCGCGCTGCCCCGCCACGTACCCGCCCGGATCCAGGAGGTCCTCACCCGCGAGTGGGGCGAGCTGCGCATCCGGTCCTGGGGCGAGAGCGGCTGGTGGACCGCGCCGGAGCGGATCGGTGACCGGATCGCGCCGATCGTCGGGGCCGCCGCCGGGCAGATCGTCGTCGGGGACTCCACCAGCGTCAACGTCTTCAAGGCCGTCGTCGCCGCGACCCGGCTGGCACCGGAGGGCCGCGACGAGATCCTCGTCGACGCGCACACCTTCCCCACCGACGGCTACATCGCCGCGTCCGCCGCCCGGATGACCGGCCACCGGATCGTCCCGGTGGCCCCCGCGGACGTGCCGGACGCCCTCGGTCCGCGTACCGCGGCCGTCCTGCTCAACCACGTCGACTACCGCTCGGGCAGGCTCCACGACCTGCCCGCGCTCACCGCCGCCGTGCGGGCGGCGGGCGCCGTCGCGGTCTGGGACCTGTGCCACAGCGCGGGCGCCCTGCCCGTGGACCTGGACCGGCACGGGGTGGACCTGGCGGTCGGCTGCACGTACAAGTACCTCAACGGCGGGCCCGGTTCGCCCGCTTACCTGTACGTCGCCGCCCGCCACCAGCCGGTGTTCGACTCGCCCCTGCCGGGGTGGACGTCGCACGCCGACCCGTTCGCGATGACCCCCGGCTACGAGGCGGCGGAAGGTGCCGTACGGGGCCGGGTCGGGACCCCCGACATCCTGTCGATGCTGGCCCTGGAGTCGTCCCTCGACGTGTGGGACGGCGTCGGGATCGAGGCGGTACGGGCCAAGTCCCTGGCGCTGACGGACTTCTTCCTGGAGTGCGTCGCGGCGTACGTCCCCGAAGGGCGCGTCACCTCGGTCACCCCGGCCGCCCACGCCGAACGCGGCAGCCAGGTCGCGCTGCGGTGCGAGGACGCCGAACCGGTGATGGCCGCGCTCATCGCGCGCGGAGTCGTCGGGGACCTGCGCCGCCCGGATGTGCTGCGGTTCGGATTCACCCCGCTGTACGTGGGATTCGCGGACGCGGAATGCGCGGCGCGGCTCCTCGCGGACGTGTTGGCCGGATAGGGGCTGTCCGGTGGCGTAGGCTCCCGGGTCAGTCCGGCGACCGGCTCGCCCCGGTCGCCGGACGGGCTCCGCCCTCGTCGCGGGCGGGCGGCGGAGGGGGTGGCACCGCATGATCTTCGACATCGACGGGGCGGCCGGAAGCGGCCGTTCCGGCTTCGTACGGGCCTCGCGCACGGTCCTCACCGATGTGGTGCGGCGGCCGGACGACCTCCGCATGTTGTGCGACGAGGGCTTCCCGCAGAGCCCCTTCCGGATGGCCCCGGCCCTCGTCGCGGACGACTGCGAGGCAGAGCCGACCAGCGTGGTCGACCTCGGTACGGACGTCGAGATCGCCGAGGCGGACTGCGGTGACCTGCTGCTCTTCGGCGCGGTTCAGGGCTGGTTCCTCTTCCTGCACCTCGGTGACGGCACGGTGCACGCGTTCCCCGACGGGATGGCGCTCTTCGAGGGGGACTTCCGGCCGGTGCACACGGACCTCTCCTCGCTCCGGCACATGCTGGAACTGCTGCACCGGCGCCAGCTGCTGACGGCGCGTGAGCGGACCGGCCCCCTCATCCTTCCCTCGCCGCGGGCCGCGCTCGACCGGTTCGCGGACGGCGTCGAGGCCGAGTTCGACGGCCTCGACCCGCTCGTCTTCTCCGAGGCGAGCTCCAGGGAGAGCCTCTGGGTCTACTTCTTCGGGGACCTGCGGAACGGGATGTACGACCCGGCCTACTAGGACCCCCTGTCGGCACCCCCGTCCGGGCGGGCGGTCGCGGTGGCCGCCGCCGGGGCGGGGAGCGCCTTCATACTGATACCGTCCCCGCAGGTCAGCCCAGTTGGGCATTGTCAGGGACGGTTGGAGCAGCATGTCGGATTCTGCCGCGCGTGATCAGGACGCAGCCGAGACCGAGTCCGCGTTCTCGCATCCGGTCGTCGCCCCCGACGCCTCCGCCTCCTACGGCAGCCACCCGGACCAGACGATCGACTTCTACGCCCCGCACGACGGCCGCACCGGCGCGCCCGTCGTCGTCGTCCTGCACGGCGGGGCGTGGCGGGCCCCGTACGACCGGCTCCACATTTCCCCGTTCGCGGGGTTCCTGGCCCGGCGCGGATTCGCCGTCGCCAGCGTCGAGTACCGGCGCGGCAGCGAGCTCCCGCAGCAGCGCGGCTCGGGCCCGGTCGCCGGCCGCTGGCCGGAGACCTTCGACGACGTCGCGGCGGCGATGGACGCGCTGCCCGAGCTGCTGGCGCGGGAGCTGCCCGCGGCGGACGCCCGGCGGATCGTGGTCACCGGCCACTCGGCGGGCGGGCAGCTGGCCCTGTGGGCGGCCGCCCGGCACGTGCTGCCGGAAGGGTCGCCGTGGCGGCTGCCGCGGCCGCCCGCGCTGCGCGGCGTGGTGGCCCTCGCACCCATCGCGGACTTCGCGTCGGCGACCGGGCTCGATGTGTGCTCCGGGGCGATCGGGCAGTTCCTGGGGCGCGAGGAGGACTACGCCGAGCGGAGCGCGCAGGCCGACCCGGCGCAGCTGCTGCCCACCGGCATCGCGACCGCCGTGGTGCAGGGAACCATGGACCTCACGGTTCCGCAGACGGTCGTGGAGGCGTTCGTCGACGCGGCGGCCAAGGAGGGCGAGACCGTGATGCTGACCCTGCTGCCCGGCGTCGGGCACTTCCCGCTGATCGATCCGGCGGCCGACGCGTGCGCGGTGGTGGCAGAGGAGATCGCCCAGCTCGCCTGGTGAGACCCGCGGTGGGCGGCGCGGGCGGACCCGCGCGGTGGCCGCGTAGTACTTGCGACGGACGGCGCAGGATCCGTATCTGTGCTGACGACCCCGCCCGCCGCGCCGCCTACCTTGGAAACGTGACCGAGACCAAGACCACGAACCCTGAGCTCCGGGCTGCCGCAGGAGCGATGGCAGGCCTGCGGCAGGACCTGATACACGACGCGTTCGCCTACCGCCCGCTGCCGCCCATGCGGACCGACGGGCCACTGACCCGTCGGCTGCCGGCGCGGCTCAGGGCCCGCGCCGGGTGGACCCCGCACGCGATGGTGCTGGGCGCCGCGCTGATCGCGTTCATGGAGGGTTTCGCCAGGACGGGCAACGCCGGTGTCCTGCTGTCCGGGCTGCTGCCCGCCGTCTGTGTCGCGATGACGCTGATCAGGCCGGTCGGGGCGTTCTGGCTGTCGATGGCGCTGATCCCGGTGACCTCGCTGTTCGGCGGCGGGGGCGGGCCTTGGGGGCCGAGCTCCTTCTTCGCCCATCTGGTCGTGCTGAACGTCGTCGCGGCCCGGACCCGGCCGCGTACCGCCGCCTGGATGTGGGGGCTGACCCTGCTGCTCGGCACGTTCGTGGTGAACGTCGCCGGCGGGGACTCCTCCTCGGGCACGGCTGCCATGGCCGTGTCCTCCGCGTTCGCCCTGCTCGTCGTGAGCCTGGTGCACATCCGCCGGGAGGCGGAGCGCGAGGTCACCGTGCAGCGCACCGTCACCGCCGTCGAGCGCGACCGGCGCACGCTGCTGGAGGAGCGCACCACCATCGCCCGCGAACTGCACGACGTGGTCGCCCACCACATGTCCGTCGTGGCGATCCAGGCCGAGGCCGCCCCGTACCGGGTGGAGAATCCGCCGCCCGAGCTGGAGCAGGCCTTCATCACGATCCGGGAGAACGCCGTCGCGGCGCTCACCGAACTGCGCCGGGTGCTCGGCGTCGTACGGGCCGAGGGCTACGAGGCGCCGGACGCGCCCCAGCCCACCCTGGCCGAGCTGGACGGGCTCCTCGCCAATGTCGCGGAGGCGGGACTGACGACCAGCAAGACGGTGACCGGCGCGGTGCGCGAACTGCCGCAGGGCGTCGAGCTGTCGGCGTACCGGATCATCCAGGAGGCCCTCAGCAACACCCTGCGCCACGCGCCGGGCGCCACCGCCGGGGTCGAGATCGGCTATGTGCTGGGCGGGCTGGGGCTGCGCGTGGTCAACGGCCCGCCGACCGGCCCGGTGAAACCCTCGCCGGGGGCCGGGCACGGGATCACCGGGATGCGGGAGCGGGTCGGGATGCTGAACGGTGAGATGACCGCGGAGGCGACCGCGGAAGGCGGTTACGAGGTCACCGCCTTCATCCCGGTCCAGCACACCCCCTCCGAGGCCCCCGTGGAGCAGTCATGACGACCCCCATCGCCCCGGACGCGGTGATCCGGGTCCTGATCGTCGACGACCAGATGATGGTCCGCGAGGGGTTCTCCGTGCTGCTCAACGCGATGCCGGGCATCGAGGTCGTGGGCGAGGCGGTCAACGGCCGCGAGGCGGTCTCGCAGGTCGCCGCCCTCCGCCCCGACGTGGTGCTGATGGACATCCGGATGCCGGAGCTGAACGGGATCGAGGCGACCCGCGAGATCGTCGCCGCCGACCGGGACGCCAAGGTGCTGGTGCTGACCACCTTCGACCTCGACGAGTACGTCTACCAGGCGCTGCGCGCCGGCGCGTCCGGCTTCCTCCTCAAGGACGCCTCGGCCCGGCAGCTCGCGGACGGCGTACGGGTGGTTGCCTCCGGAGAGGCGCTGCTCGCCCCCACCGTCACCAAGCGGCTGATCAACGAGTTCTCCAAGCTCGCGGCCGCCCCGCGCCCGCCCGCGCTCGCCCGGATCGGTGACCTCACCGAGCGCGAGACGGAGGTGCTGGTCCTCATCGCCCAGGGTCTGTCGAACGGGGAGATCGCCTCGCACCTGGTGGTCGCGGAGTCCACCATCAAGACCCATGTGAGCCGCATCCTGGTCAAGCTGGGCCTGCGCGACCGCACCCAGGCGGCCGTCTTCGCCTACGAGGCCCGGCTGGTCACGCCGGCCTGAGGGGGCGGTCCGGGGCGGGCCGGGACTGGGCCGAGCGGGCCGGGCTGGGCCGAGCGGGCCGGGCCCCGGTTCCGGTTTCGGCAGGTGGGGGCTGGTCCGGTGGCGGGTGGCCGGTTAGCGTCGGTTCATGAACCAGCCCCCGCGTGCCGCCGCAGGCTCCGCCGCCCCCTTCGATCCGTGGTCGGCGGCGTTCGTCGCCGACCCGTATCCCGCCTACGCCGAGCTGCGCGCCACCGGCCGGGCGCACTACTTCGAGCCCACGGACCAGTGGCTCGTCCCGCACCACGCCGATGTGTCCGCGCTGCTGCGCGACCGGCGGCTGGGGCGGACGTACCTGCACCGGTTCACCCACGAGGAGTTCGGCCGGACCGCCCCGCCCGCCGAGCACGAGCCGTTCGAGACGCTCAACGGGCAGGGGCTGCTGGACCTGGAGCCCCCGGACCACACCCGGATCCGGCGGCTGGTCTCCAAGGCGTTCACCCCGCGCACCGTCGAGCAGCTCGCGCCGACCGTCCGGCGGCTGGCCGCCGGGCTCGTCGACGACTTCGTCGCGCGGGGCGGGGGCGATCTGCTCACGGCGGTGGCCGAGCCACTGCCCGTCGCGGTGATCGCCGAGATGCTCGGCATCCCGGAGTCCGACCGCGCACCGCTGCGGCCCTGGTCCGCGGCGATCTGCGGGATGTACGAGCTGAACCCGTCCGAGGAAACCGCCCGCGCCGCCGTGCGCGCCTCGGTCGACTTCTCCGCGTACCTGCGCGAACTGATCGCCCAGCGGCGCGGCGACCCGGGTACGGATCTGATCTCCGCGCTCATCGCCGCCCACGACGAGGGCGAGCGGCTGACCGAGCAGGAGATGGTCTCCACCTGCGTGCTGCTGCTGAACGCCGGGCACGAGGCGACCGTCAACACCACGGTGAACGGCTGGTGGACGCTGCTGCGCCACCCCGAGCAGCTGGCCGCGCTGCGGGCCGACCACGGGCTGCTGCCGTCCGCGATCGAGGAGCTGATGCGGTACGACACCCCTCTTCAGATGTTCGAGCGCTGGGTCCTGGACGACATCGAGATCGGCGGCACGGTCATCCCTCGGGGTTCCGAGGTGGCGCTGCTCTTCGGCTCGGCCAACCGCGACCCGGCCCGCTTCCCCGAGCCGGACACCCTGGACCTCTCCCGGCAGGAGAACCCGCACATCACCTTCGGCGCCGGCATCCACTTCTGCCTGGGCGCCCCGCTGGCCCGGGTGGAACTGGCCGCCTCCTTCGGAGAGTTGCTGCGCAAGGCACCGGACATGCGGCTGGCGGAGGAACCGGAGTGGAACCCCGGGTACGTGATCCGTGGCGTGAAGGAACTGCGCGTCGAGCTGTGAACGGCGGGCCCCGGTGGGTCTCAGCAGGGCGAATACCCGCAGGGCGAGGGCGGTCCTTCGAGTACCTGGAACGTGACCCCGACGACTGCCAGTGCCGTGAGGAGCGCTCCGAACGCGAGGGCCCGCCGCCATCTCCCCCGTACCAGGCACAGCGTGCCCAGCGCGGCCGCGACGCCGCCCAGCGTCATGACCGGCAGCCCCTGCCAGAGGATGTCCCACTCGGCCTCACCCTCGAAGCCGCCCAGGATGCCGCGCCGCGCGTAGGGCGCCCAGACGAGCATCCCCGCGGCGGCCCCGGCTGCGGCCACGGCGAATCCGGCAACTCCGTCGAGCGCTTCCCTGCGGTCATCCATATGGGCGATGACGCCCACCGGGCCACGCGTGGTTGCGGACCGTCCCGCTCGGGCGGCATCCCCGCACGCGCGGGGAGCGGACTCCTCAGCTCAGCATGTCGCGCCGCCGCAGCGCGGCCAGTCCTCCCGCTGTCAGGGCTGCCGCGAGCACGGTGAGCAGCACCGCCGGACCCCACACCAGCTCCGCCCCCGGCAGCTTCGGCAGGTGCGTGAACGGCGACAGGTCCATCACCGGCTGCGGCAGATCCAGGGCCGGGCCGATCCAGCCCAGGGCCAGACAGATCCCGACCAGCCCCCAGGCGGCCGGGGCGGCCTTGGGCAGCGCCCCGTACAGCAGGGCCGTCACCCCGCCCAGCAGCCAGACGGCGGGCAGTTGTATCATTGCGGCGCCGAGCACGGCGGGCAGTTCGTGCCCGTATCCGGCGGCGAGGCCGAGGCCGCCGGCCACCATGATCAGGGCGGCGCCGCCGAAGGCGATGAGCAGATGGCCGGCCGCCCAGCCGATCCGGCCGACCCCGCCCGCCAGCACCGGCTCGGCCCGCCCGGCGGTCTCCTCGCCGTGCGGGCGCAGCACGGAGGAGACGATGTACAGCGCCGCCACCGTGCCGAGCACGGAGACCATCGAGGCGAGGAACGCGTCGGTCAGACCGGCCTGGCCGCCCATCCGCTCGAAGATCTCCCTGGTCTTCTCGTTGTCCCCCACGAGATCGGCGGCTCCGCCGGTCAGCCCGCCGAAGACGGCGCCGACCGCGGCGAACGACACCGTCCAGCCCAGCAGCGCGCCGCGCTGGAGCCGCACGGCCAGCCCGAAGGCGGTGGAGATCCGGCCCCGGGCGGGCCCCGGCCGGGTCGCCAGGAAGCTCATGCCGACATCGCGCCGCCCGGTCAGCGCGTACGCCGCGGCGCACTGCACCGCCACGGCCCCGCCGATCACCAGGAGCACCCACCAGCGTTCGTCCGCGTACGGTCTGACGTTCTCCGCCCAGCCGATCGGGGAGAGCCAGGTGAACACGGACGAACCGTCGTCCGTCGCGGAGTCGCCCGCCGCCTTCAGGACGAACGCGGCGCCGATCACCGCGGCCGTCAGCCCCTTCGCGAGCCGGGCGCTCTCGGTGAACTGGGCGGCGATCGCGGCGGTGCAGGCGAACAGCACACCGACCCCGGCGACGGCCAGCGCGATCGCCACCGCCCCCGCGCCGCCCGCCCCGGAGCCGGCCATCCCGGCCATGATCACCAGGGCCAGCGCGGCGTTGGCGACGACGGCCGCGAGGAGTGCGGCGGTCAGCGGGGCGCGGCGGCCCACCATGGCGGAGGAGAGCATCTCCTGACGGCCGGTCTCCTCCTCCTCTCGGGTGTGCCGCACGACGACCACCAGGCTCATCACCGCGGCCAGCGCGGCGCCGAAGGCGATCATGCGCCAGCTGACGAGCCCGCCGACGGAGTCGCTGAACACCGGCCCGTACATCGCCCGCAGGGAGCTGTTGCCGTTCATCGAGGCGGCGAGCTCGGCGCGTTGGGCCTCGGTGCCGTAGAGCGAGGAGATGGACTTCCCGACGGAGGAGAAGGAGCCGCCGAGCACGATCACCCAGAGCGGCATGATGACCCGGTCGCGCCGCAGGGCGAGCCTCAGCAGGGCCCAGGTCCCCGCGAGCTGTCCGGTGCCGGTCCCGGTCCGGCGGCCGCTGCCGGCCTGTGCGGTCATGGTCACGGCGGTCATCGCGCCGCCACCCCCGTGTCGGCGCCCGCGCCCGCGTCGGCCGTGTAGTGGCGCAGGAACAGCTCCTCCAGCGTGGGCGGGGTGCTGGTCAGCGACCGGACCCCGGACGCGGTGAGCGATCTCAGGACGGCGTCGAGCTTGTCCGTATCGACCTGGAGCGAGACCTCGTGCCCCCGCACGTCCAGGTCGTGCACCCCGGGCAGCGCGGACAGCCCCTCCGGCTCACCGGCCAGCTCGGCCTTGATGTTCGTACGCGTCAGGTGGCGCATCCCGGCCAGCGAGCCCGTCTCCACCGTCCGGCCCTGGCGGATGATGGAGACCCGGTCGCAGAGCGACTCGACCTCGCTGAGGATGTGGCTGGAGAGCAGCACCGTGCGCCCGCGCTCGCGCTCCTCGGCGACACAGCTCTGGAAGACCTCCTCCATCAACGGATCGAGCCCGCTCGTCGGCTCGTCCAGGACCAGCAGGTCCACATCGGAGGCGAACGCGGCGACCAGCGCGACCTTCTGCCGGTTGCCCTTGGAGTACGTACGGCCCTTCTTGGTCGGGTCGAGCTCGAACCGCTCCACGAGCTCCGCGCGGCGGGCGTCGTCCAGCCCGCCGCGCAGCCGCCCGTACAGATCGATCACCTCGCCGCCGGAGAGGTTGCGCCACAGCGTGACGTCACCGGGGACATACGCCACCCGCCGGTGCAGCTCCACCGCGTCGCGCCAAGGGTCGCGGCCGAGCAGCTGGGCGGCGCCCGAATCGGCCCGCAGCAGGCCCAGCAGGACCCGGATGGTGGTGGACTTCCCCGATCCGTTGGGCCCGAGGAAGCCGTGGACCTCACCGGACTCGACGGTCAGGTCGAGCCCGTCCAGCGCATGCGTCCGGCCGAACGACTTGTGCAGTCCGGCCACGGTGATTGCCTTCGTCATGATTTTGAACGTACGCTACTTTCACAAACTTGTGAAGTTAAGGAAACGTATAAACTCGGACGAGTGACGGGGGCGGGACCGGGATGGGTACGCAGGGAGACGATGGGGCTGATGAGCAGCGAATCCGCGGAGACAGCAGAGGACCGGCAGGACCCGGCCGGGGCGCCCGTGCAGCGGGACGCGGAGGCGGTCTCGCGCTTCGTCGAGCGGTTCGCGTCCGAGATGACGGAGGCGGGGATGCAGCGGATGGCGTCCCGGGTCTTCGCCGCCCTGCTCGCGGACGACGACGCCTCGATGACCTCCGCCGAGCTCGCCCTGGCGCTTCAGATCAGCCCGGCCGCCGTGTCCGGCGCGGTGAATTACCTCACTCAGGTCAGCATGGTCGGCCGGGAGCGCGAACCGGGCTCGCGCCGCGACCGCTACCGCCTGCACAACGAGATCTGGTACACCACCTTCGCCAGCCGCGACCAGGTGCTGACCCGCTGGGAGCGCACCCTCAGGGAGGGGGCCCGCACGCTGGGCGAGCACACGCCCGCCGGCGCCCGGATCGCGGAGACGGCGGCTTTCTTCGAGTTCCTCCAGTCGGAGCTGGAGGGGCTGATGGCCCGCTGGCACGACCACCGCAAGACGCTCGGCCTCCCGGCGGCGGACGGATACGCGGGCCCCTGAGCGCCGCCCGGGGCGGCCCGCACCGGGGGTCTACGCCGCCTGCACCGGCAGCATCAGCCCCCACGCCCCCGCCCGCACCGTCCAGGTGCGCGTCCGCACCGGCCCGCCGACCTGTATGTCCGCGCGGTAGCGGAAGTCGGGCCCCGAGATCGTGACGGCCTTGGCCCCGGTGCTCACCGGGTCGCCGTCCGGCGGGTGGATCGTGACCTCCGCGAGGCCGCCGACGCCGCCGACGCCGCACCCCGAGGTCACCGTCACCGCTTCGACCGGCCGATCCAGGTCGTTCAGCAGGACCCCGTCCGCCTCGATCCGCAGCCGGTGCGTGCGCAGCGGCGCGGGCAGGGCGGAGGGCGCCGGGCGCACCAGGGTCCGGACCAGGGAGCGGCAGGTGTCCCAGACCGCCGTGACGGCCGAGTGGGAGCCCTCCGTGCCCGGGGCGCTGCTCGGGGCCGGGATGCGCAGCGCGCCCAGGACCACGCCGTCACTGTCGTCGACCATCAGGTCCAGCCGCCGCACGGCCCCGTCCAGCGCGGTGCGGGCCGCCTCCACCGCGCTGGACGGCACGCCGAGGGAAACAGCCAGTTCCAGGGCCGCCGCCGCGCCGACCGGGATCAGCGAAAGGGCGCTTCCGGCCGGTTCCCGCTCCCGGTGCAGCTGGGCCACCGCCCGCCGCAGCGCCCGGTCGTCACCGATCACCACCGGCCGCCGGGAGCCCCTGCGGGAGAGGGCGCGGGCGAACTCCTCCGGCCCGTCCGGGAGGCAGATCTTGGCGTGCGAGCCCGCGCTCAGCACGTCCTTCGCGATACGGACGGACTCGCCGTCCGTCCGGCGGGCGACCGGATCGATCACCACCAGCAGATGGGGCGCACCGTTACCGGGGGGCTGGGCAGCCGACACCTCGGTCCTTCCTCGGGTAGCATCTTGGTGCAAGAGCCCCTTGCGCTATTGCGCCAGGGGCTTGGTCTATTCCGGGGCACCCGGTTCGACGGTTCAGGCCTTGTCGTACAACGTCGTACGGCATGTACGACGTTTACGTACGCCCCCTGACCTTGGACATGCCCCGCCCGGAAGGGGTGTACGCCTGTGCCCGCACTTGTGCTGCTCGGTGCTCAGTGGGGTGACGAGGGCAAGGGGAAGGCCACCGACCTCCTCGGTGGATCCGTGGACTATGTGGTGCGATACCAGGGCGGCAACAATGCCGGCCACACGGTGGTCGTCGGCGACCAGAAGTACGCACTGCATCTCCTCCCCTCCGGAATCCTGTCACCGGGGTGTACCCCGGTCATCGGAAACGGTGTCGTGGTCGACCCGGCCGTCCTGCTCTCCGAGCTGAGTGGGCTGAACGACCGCGGCGTGGACACGTCCAAGCTGCTGATCAGCGGTAACGCCCATTTGATCACCCCGTACAACGTCACCGTCGACAAGGTGACGGAACGGTTCCTCGGGAAGCGCAAGATCGGCACGACCGGGCGCGGTATCGGCCCGACGTACGCCGACAAGATCAACCGGGTCGGCATCCGCGTCCAGGACCTCTACGACGAGTCGATCCTGGAGCAGAAGGTCGAGGCGGCCCTGGAGCAGAAGAACCAGCTGCTGGCCAAGGTCTTCAACCGGCGCGCCATCGAGGCCCCCAAGGTCGTCGAGGACATGCTCCAGTACGCGGAGCAGATCAAGCCCTTCGTCGCCGACACCTCGCTGATCCTGAACGACGCCATCGACGCGGGCAAGGTCGTCCTCTTCGAGGGCGGTCAGGGCACGCTGCTCGACGTCGACCACGGCACGTACCCCTTCGTCACCTCGTCGAACCCGACCGCGGGCGGCGCCTGCACCGGTTCCGGCGTGGGACCGACGAAGATCAGCCGGGTCATCGGCATCCTCAAGGCCTATACGACGCGCGTCGGCGCCGGTCCGTTCCCGACGGAGCTGCTCGACGAGGACGGCGAGGCGCTGCGCAGGATCGGTGGCGAGCGCGGTGTCACCACCGGTCGTGACCGCCGCTGCGGCTGGTTCGACGCCCCGATCGCGCGGTACGCGACCCGGGTCAACGGCCTCACCGACTTCTTCCTCACCAAGCTGGACGTGCTGACCGGCTGGGAGCGGATCCCGGTGTGTGTGGCGTACGAGATCGACGGCAAGCGCGTCGAGGAGCTCCCGTACAACCAGACCGACTTCCACCACGCGAAGCCCGTCTACGAGATGCTGCCGGGCTGGTCCGAGGACATCACCAAGGCGAAGACCTTCTCCGACCTGCCGAAGAACGCGCAGGGTTACGTGAAGGCGCTGGAGGAGATGTCCGGCGCCCCGATCTCCGCGATCGGCGTCGGCCCCGGCCGGACCGAGACGATCGAGATCAACTCGTTCCTGTAGGGAACACCGTGAGGGGCGGCCGGGGCGCGGAGTGCGCCCCGGCCGCCCCTCTCATTCCTCCCCGCAGATCCGCAGCCCCTGGGGCGTCGCGCACGGCAGGTGGCCGTGGGTGCGGACGACGTCCTGGCCGCTGCCCCGGCTGAGGTAGGCCAGGAAGCTGGAGGCCAGCGAGTCGGCGGGCGGGCTGCCGTAGGTGTACGCGTACTCGATCTCCCGGTACGGGTAGCCGCCGGTGCCGATCGTGTCGACGGACGGGGTGTCGCCGTCGATGGCGACCGGGTGCGCCCCGGCGGGTTTGGTGCCGGAGCGCAGTTCGCTGTAGCCGATCGCGCCGGGGAGCCGGCCCACCTCGGCCAGGACCTGTTCGGTGGAGTCGAGTTCGCAGCGGATGACGGGGGCCCGCGGGTCGTCCTTCGTGGTGCAGTCGCGGGAGGACTGGGCGGGCTCGTTGCGGCCCAGGACGCGGCGCTGGAACACCTCGCGGGTACCGGAGTTGGCGTCCCGGCTGACCAGCAGTACGGGCAGGTCCGGGCCGCCCAGCTGCCGCCAGTCGTGGATGTCGCCCCGGTAGATCCGGCGGATGTCGTCGCCGGTCAGGTTCTTCAGCGGGACCCGGTCGTTGACGACCAGGCGGAAGAGCGAGACGGCGACGCGGTTCTCGCGCAGTTGCGGGAAGCCGCTCGGCTTGGACCCGTCGGAGAAGGCCACCAGAGCGGGCGACCCGGACTTCCCGGCCGCCGTACCCCGGTCGGCCAGTTCGCGTATCCCCGCCGTGCTGCCGTGCGCGTCCACGGTGACGGTGGCCCCCTCGCACGCCTCGCCGTACTTCGCCGCCAGCTCCCGCAGGACCGGGGCGAAGGCGGTGGAGCCGGTCAGGGTCAGCTCGCCGCGGGCGCAGCCGATGGGCGGGCGGGTGTCGTCCCGTACCAGGATGATGGCGGCCAGCGTGACGACACAGACGGTCAGCGCGACGGTGATGGACCGGGCGGCCCGGCCGAACAGCGGGGGCTTCTCGTCGGGGCGGGCCGCCTTGTTCGGCGTCACCTCGCCGTCCCGGATGCCGCCGGTGACCCGGATCGGGGAGCCCACCCGGGAACCGGTCAGCAGGACCAGCAGCTTGAAGTGCTCGCCCCGGTTGAGCGGCACGCGCGGCAGCCGGATCAGGGAGCCGCTCTCGCGCAGCCCGGCGGACGGGGTGAAGTGGTCCATGAGGTGGTCGGCGCCGGGGGAGTGGGTGACGGCGATGCCGCGGACCCGGCGTTCGGTGAACTCGACGACCAGGCCGTGCAGTTGTTCGTCAGGCCCGGTGTAGTCGCCGCGGGCGATGGACTGCGATCCGTCGTTCTCGACGCGCAGCAGGACGAGGGTGGCGTCGGACATGTCCGGTGTCTCGTCGAAGAGCCCGAGCCGGACGTTGGCCCGGCCCTGGCCGGCGTCACTGCCGATCGGGGTGTCCATCTGCACCCGGTAGCCGATGCGTTTGCGCCGGGGCACCCGGCGCTCGTACCAGAGCACGCCGACGGAGGCGAGGACGCCCAGTACGGCGGTCGCCACGGCCACGACGTTCTCTGCGCTGAGCCACTCCACGCTCCGGCCTCCTGCCTGTCGGACGCCTGTACGGGTTCGGGTGCGCGTCACCGTAGGGGCGCCGATGGGCGGACGGATGGCCGAAATATGACCAACAGGCGTCCGCAGCACTGCGATTGGTCCGAACCTTGACAGGTCCAGACCAATCGGGGTTGGGTGTCGGGATGCCCGGACGGCCCGTCCGCCGAGGTCCTGTCGAAGGAGTGAGCAGCGCTGAACCGCATCAAGAGCGTCCTGACCGTCCTGAGTGCCGTCATCGCGACGGCGGCCTTCTTCCCCGCCACGGCGAACGCGGCGGCCCCCGAGCCCGGCCCGGCCGCCGCGTGCGCGCCGCTCTGGAGCTCCTCGACCGCCTACACGGCAGGCGGCACCGTCTCGCACCACGGCCGCAACTGGACGGCCAAGTGGTGGACGCAGAACGAGAATCCGGGCGCCACCACCGTCTGGACCGACGCCGGGGCCTGTACGGGAGGGGTCTCCGACTTCGTCATCAGCGAGGCGGAGTTCGACCGGATCTTCCCGGACCGCGCCCCCTTCTACACGTACCAGGGGCTGATCGACGCCCTGCACGCCTACCCGCGCTTCGCGAACACCGGGACCGAGGCGATGCGGAGCCGGGAGGCGGCGGCGTTCCTGACCCATGCCGACTTCGAGTCGGTCGGGCTCCAGTACGTGAAGGAGATCAACGAGGCCAACTACTGGATCAAGTGCGACTACAGCCAGCCCTTCGGCTGTCCGGCCGGTCAGTCCGCGTACTACGGGCGCGGCCCGATCATGTTCAGCTGGAACTTCAACTACAAGGCCGCCGGTGACGCGCTCGGCCTCGACCTGCTGAACGATCCGTGGCTGGTCGAGCAGGACCCGTCGGTCGCCTGGCAGACCGCGCTCTGGTACTGGAACACCCAGAACGGCCCCGGCACCATGACCTCGCACGAGGCCATGGTCGGCGGCGCCGGGTTCGGCGAGACGATCCGCTCGCTCAACGGCGCGCTGGAGTGCGACGGAGGCAACCCCGATTCGGTGCGGGCGCGGGTCGCCGCGTACGAGCGGATCACCGGGATCATCGGCACCGACCCCGGTTCCGGGCTGACCTGTTGATGATCCGTCGGCTCCGATGCGGCTGACCGGTCGGACAGTAGAACGTCCCGCATGCTGGACGGGCCCGAAGGTTTTACCTTCGGGCCCGTCGCGGTCTCCGGGGCGGGTGCGGAGCGACTCCTTCCGAAATCAGTGCTGTTGGGGCTGCGTGTCACGTGGGAGCCGGGTGATCGGTGCGCGTGGGGGTGGTGGAGTGGGAAGGTTTCCTAACGATGGTCTAGACCTTGACAGGTCCAGACCAGGGCGCTTGAGTGTCGGCACCCCCCATGGCGGCGCACCGATGAGCTCGGTGCGCCGCGCCGAAGGAGTGTTCACATGATCAGACGCATCATGGGCCTGCTCACCGCGCTGGGCGCGGTCGTCGCGACGCTTGTCATCCTCCCCGCCACCACCGCTTCGGCAGCCGACTGCGCGGCCGCCTGGAACTCCTCGTCCGTCTACACGGGCGGCGGCTCCGCCTCGTACAACGGGCACAACTGGACCGCCAAGTGGTGGACCCAGAACGAGACGCCCGGCAGCTCCGACGTCTGGGCGGACGCGGGCAGTTGTGGCGGCGGCGGCACCGACCCCGGTGACCCGGGCTCCTCCGCGGACTTCATCGTCAGCGAGGCGCAGTTCAACCAGATGTTCCCGGGCCGCAACCCCTTCTACACGTACAGCGGGCTGACCGCCGCGCTGGACGCCTACCCCGGCTTCGCCAACACCGGCAGCGACACGGTGAAGAAGCAGGAGGCGGCCGCCTTCCTCGCCAACGTCAGCCACGAGACCGGCGGTCTGGTGTACGTGGTCGAGCAGAACACGGCCAACTACCCCCACTACTGCGACAGCACCCAGCCCTACGGCTGCCCGGCGGGCCAGGCCGCGTACTACGGGCGCGGCCCGATCCAGCTCAGCTGGAACTTCAACTACAAGGCCGCCGGTGACGCCCTCGGCATCGACCTGCTGGGCAACCCCTACCTGGTCGAGCAGGACGCGGCCGTGGCCTGGAAGACCGGCCTCTGGTACTGGAACACCCAGAACGGCCCCGGCACCATGACGGCCCACAACGCCATGGTGAACGGCGCCGGATTCGGCGAGACGATCCGCTCCATCAACGGCTCCATCGAGTGCAACGGCGGCAACCCCGCCCAGGTGCAGAGCCGGATCGACCGTTACCAGTCCTTCGTATCGATCCTCGGCACCACGCCCGGATCCAACCTGAGCTGCTGACGCGCGGGCTCCCGTGGACGGGGGGCACCGGCGGCCTCATGGCCGCGGGTGCCCCCCGTCCGGCTGTCCGCCCCCGGTGAGGTCCAGCGCCCGGAAGGCCAGCCACAGGTCGTAGCGGGCGCTCGGCGTCCGCAGCAGCGAGCGCCGCAGTACGGCCTCCAGCCGGGTGAGACGCTTGCGCACCGCCGGTACGGAGATGGACAACGCCGCCGCCGTCGCACCGAGTTGGGCCTCGCACTCCAGCCAGGTGCGCAGGGTGGTGTACGGATCGGCGGTGCGGCCGGCCGTACCGGGGGCGCCGAGCGGGCGCAGCTGCTGGGCCGCCCAGGCGCGGACCGCCGGGGTGCGCAGGATCTCGTCCAGCGAGGGGGCGGGCGTCCGGGCGCCCCCGGCCGGACGGCCCGGCCTGGGCAGGGTGGGCGTGGCGCGGACGGCCAGGGCCAGATCGAGCGCGGCCTGGTCGGCGACCCGGTCCAGGTCCAGGCCCAGCAGCTCGCCGATCAGCCGCAGCCGTGCGGCCAGGGTGTTGCGGTGGATCTTCAGGTGCGCGGTCGCGTGCGAGGAGAACGCGAGCCAGGACGCCAGGGTCGCCGCGAGCTCCTGACTGCCCGGGTCCTGGCCGCGCCTCGGCAGGTGGCCGAGGAGCGGCGCCAGCAGCGCGTCGGCCCACCGCGCCCCCTCGGCGCCGACCATCAGCGCGGGCTCGGGCGCCGCGCCGAATCCCGCGTGCCGGCCGGGCAGCCCGCGGGCGACGGCCAGCGCGTGGAACGCCTGGCGGTAGGCGGTCGCCGTATCGGACAGCGGTACGTCCTCGCTGATGCCCACCACGCAGTCGTCCACCACCCCGGCCACCCGGGGGCCGAGCCGCCCGTCCGCCGGTTCCGGTCCGGCCGGCGCGATGAGGATCAGATGGCGCGCGTACACCGGGCACCGCACGATCCAGGTCCGGCCGCCGGAGAGGTCCGTACAGATCCGGGCCACCTCGTCCCTGCTGTCGCCGGGGCACTCGACGACGCAGACCCGGACGGGGTCGGGCAGGGCGGGTTTCAGCGCGCCGGCCACCTGGTGCGCGATCGACAGCTGGCCGGTCATGAGCAGGTGCAGTACGGCCTCGCGGCCACGCGACTCGGCCAGATCGACCCGGCGCCGCTTGCGCTCCACGGTCTCGGCCGCCCAGCACATGGAGAGCGGCAGGGCCGCGTCGGACAGGAGCACGGCCAGCCGCTCCGGGAGCGGGCGGCGGGCGATCACGGCGAGAACCGGTGCGGCGCTGTCCGGCGGTCCGTCCAGGGCGAACATCAACGCGGTGTGCCCGCCCCGGTCGAGGGCGAGGGAACGGGCTCCGAGCGCCGTCAGCTCCCGTACCCCCTCGGCGGCGGTGGCGGCCGATCCGGCGGTCGCGGCGTCGGGGTCCCGGGCGACGCCGTACAGCACGGTCCCGTCGCGGCCGAGCAGCCCCGCCCAGCCGGCGGCCCGGCCGGACACCCAGCGCAGCAGCTCCCGTGAGCCACCGGCACGGGCGAGTCCGTGCATCCGTATGACGTCGTCGGCGCGACTCCGCGCGTGCACACCGCCCCCGCTTCTGCCCTGCTGCTGCCCTGCTCCGGCCAGAAACCGGAATGCAGAGTACCGGTTTGGCTGTGCGAACTGATACCCCTCACCGGCCACACAGTGCGAACCGAATCTTTACCGCCCCCTACCCCGCGGCCTAAAGTCCGAACGCGGTTGCGGGCCTTTCGGGGGAGAGGCACGGGGGACGACGGCAGCGGCCCACGGGGGTGGCCGCTGTCGTCGGCGCGGCCGCCCTTCCCGCCGAGAGCCGCGTTGTCAGTGGTGACCCTTAGCGTCGGAACCAGAGATGGTCGTCGGCGCACGAGGAGAGGTCACCACCATGGAGTTCCGGATCGAGCGCGGCGCACTGGCCGACGCCGTCGGCTGGGCGGCCCGAGTGCTGCCCACGAGGTCACCCGTTCCCGTGCTGGGCGGTCTGCTGCTGGAAGCGGTGGACGGCCGGCTGTGCGTCTCCGGGCTCGACTACGAGGCGTCCGCCCGGATCGAGGTGGACGCCGAGATCCTGCGGCCCGGCAAGGTCCTCGTGATGGGCCGCAGGCTGCTGGACGTGTGCCGGGTGCTGCCCGAGGGCGCGGTGGAGTGCGCGGTGGAGGGCTCCCGCTTCACGGTGACGGGCAGCGGCGCCGGATTCGGCCTGTCCGTGCTGCCGCTCGACGACTACCCCTCGCTGCCGCCGCTGCCGGAGGTCCTCGGCGCGGTGGACAGCGCGGAGTTCGCGGCGGCCGTCGCGGATGTGGCGGTGGCGGCGGGCCGGGACGACACCCTGCCGACGCTCACCGGGATCCGGCTGGGGCTGGACGGCGACCGGATGACCCTGGCGGCGACGGACCGCTACCGCTTCGCGGTCCGCACCCTCGGCTGGAAGCCCGAAGCCGCGGGCGTCTCGGCGGATGTCGTGGTCTCGGCCCGGCGGCTCACCGAGATCGCCCGCTCCTTCGGCCGCGCGGGCATGGTCAGCCTCGCGCTGGACAGCGGCTCCGCCGGATTCGAACTGGCCGGGACGCGCACCACGGTCCGGCTCCTGGACGGCCGACTGCCGCGCCACGACAAGCTGTTCGCGCTGCGGGACCCGGTCACGGCGGTCACGGAGCGCGAACCCCTGGTCGAGGCGGTGAAGCGGGTCTCGGTGGTGGCGGACAACGACAGCCCGCTCCAATTCGCCTTCCAGGGCGACTCGGTGCTGCTCCAGGCCGGTTACGAGGACGACGTGGCGTCCCAGCGGCTGCCCGCCGCGCTGGCGGGTGCCGAGGAGATGGTGGCCGCCTTCAACCCCTCCTACCTGATGGACGCGCTGGCCTCGTTCGACGCACCGGTCGTCCGGTTCCGGCTGATGGGTCCGGGGCAGCGCGCCATGCTCACCGGGCACGACACCCAGGAGGACGCGCTGGACACGGCGGAAGGGGCGTCGCCGCCCGCGCACGAGCATCTCCTGATGTCGGTACGGCCGTTGGTCTGAGGGCGGCCCCGCGAGTGGGGGGCGCGGGGCAGCCCTGCAGGAACCGGACCTGACCGGACCTGACCGGGTCAGAAGCCGGGGAAGCCGGTGGACGAGGTGCGGCCCGGGATGTAGTCGAAGTTCGGCGTGAGCGTGCCGAGCAGACTGCCGACGCGCGGCCCCTCGTCACCGGTCACCTGGGCGAACATCCGCGACGCCTCGGCGGTGATGCGGAACGGCACCTTCTCCAGCCGCCACCCCGTGAGGCTGGGCCGGGCACCGGCCAGCGTCTCGGCCGGGGTCGTGTCCGCGATCATCAGCTCGTCGGTGAGCGGCACGCCGTTCACCGCGACGCCCGCGGAGTAGCCGGGCGTCGGCATCACGCGGATGTAGGTCGGCTTCAGTGTGATGGTCTTGCCGGAGGGCGCGTGGTGGAAGTTGAGGCCGCCGGGGTAGAAGATGCGCCCCTGGGAGTCGAGGCCGTCGCCCGCCGTCGAGCCGATCGGCATGGAGAAGCTGCGGCCGTCCGGAGCCATCACGAAGGGGCTGATGGCGTCCAGCGTGATGCCGTGGTCCCGCATCCAGCCGAGCAGTTCGTCGCTGAGCGCCACATCGGCGTCACCCCACGGGGAGAGGTACACGCCCGGGAGCGGATCGGCGGCCGCCGTGCGGGCGGACGGGACCTGGGCGGCGGTCGCCCCGGCCGATGCCATGCCCAACGGCACGGTCAGGGCGGCGACTGCGGCGAGGACGGCGAGGCGGCGGATTGCGCGCATACTCATGAACCTTCCAGCTCTGGTGAAGCGGTGTGGGGGGTGCCGGACGCGGCAGTCCGGGAAGTTCCAACAGGTTTCAAGCAAAATCCAGTTGACGACGCAACGGTTGACCCGGCTCGTCGACTCGCTTGGCTGTCGGGTATGTCCATCAACGCATACATGTGCGCATGATCAAACTGCGCCTCACCTATTCGACGGAAACGACCACGCGATCGGGTCTGACCGGCGCGGTGAACCTCCGTCATGATCAACAACGCACCACTCTGGGCGTACCCCGAACGCCGAGCACTGGAGCGCAGCATGCCCGCAACTGGCCTCAGGCCACCGCGTCTTCCACGACGAGTCCCCCGCGTCCGCGCCGCCGCACTGGCCGCGACCGGCGCCGCGCTGACCGCCGCGTCCCTCTGGGGACCCCTGACCGGAAGCAGTGAGGCGGGCGGGCACATCGACGCGCCGTCCTCCCTGACGGACACCGCGGCCGACCTCACCGACGTCTACGCGTTCAGCAGCCCCGACAACGCGGACATGGTCACCCTGGTAGCGAACGTCCGGCCCTTCGAGCTGCCGGGCACCGCGGCGAACGCCCTGGTGGACTACCCGTTCGCGACGGGTGCGCGGTACGAGATCCACACCGACGCCGACGGGGACGGGGTGCCGGACACCACATACCGCTGGACGTTCCGCGACGACGACCGCAGGCCGCTCGGGCTCGGCCCCAAGGTCGGTCCGGCGCCGGTGACTTCGCTGGACGACCGGTCGCTCGGCGTGCGCCAGAAGTACACCCTGGAGCGGGTCACCGGGGACGGCGCCGTCACGACCCTGCTGAACGACGCGATCGCCGCGCCCACCGACACCGGCCGGTTCCTCATGCCGGACTACGGCAAGCTCCGCGGACAGGCGATCCGCAGCCTGCCGGGCGGCGGCCGGACGCTGGCGAGCCAGGTGGCGGACTCGTTCAAGGCCGACAGCCAGGTGTTCGGGCTGTACACCTTCGGCACCCGTGGACCCGTGCCCGGCTGGCTGCCGGACGCCCAGCCGCTGTCGGCGCTCAACGTGAACAGCCTGATCATCCAGGTGCCCAAGCGGGAGGTGGCCCTCAAGGGCGACCCAACGCGCAACCCGGTGATCGGCGTGTGGGCGAGCGTCTCGCGGCAGGGTGCCGACCTCGGGCGGAGTCTGGCGAAGCAGGCGCCGGTGTTCCGGCAGGTCTCTCGGGCCGGGACGCCGCACCTCGCGTTCGCGGTGTACGGCTCGACCGTCGGCTTCTTCAAGCCGGGCGGGCCCGAGGACCGGTTCCAGGCGCGGGCCCCGAAGGACGACCACCTGGAGAACGAGTTCCTGGCCGACACGCTCGACCCCGTACCGCCCCACCGCATCCGGACGGCTCAGGGGTTCGAGGCACCGGACACGCCGCGTACCGACATCCAGGCCCTCTTCCTCAAGGGCATCGGCAAGGACAACGGCTCCGCGTTCGGCTTCGACCTGAACACCCACACCATGAACGCGGACGCGGACCCCGGCCGCATCGTGATGGCCGAGGAGCTCCGGCTCAACCTGACGACGCCGGTCACCGCCTCCCCGCGGCCCATGGGCGTGCTCGACGGCGACCGGCAGGGATTCCCCAACGGCCGCCGGCTCAACGACAACATCGACGGCCCGCTGCTGCGGCTGCTGGAGGGCGAGCCCGCGCAGCCCTCGCCCCCCGGACTGCTCCCCGAGCCGGTCGCCGGTGTGGAGGTCGCGGACGCGCAGCGCACCTTCCCGTATCTCAACCTGCCGCACGCGGGCCCGTGAGGCGCTCGCTCCTGGCAGCCGGCGGGGTGGTGGCCGCGGCCGGGTGCGTGGCGGGACTCCTGTACCTCGGACCCGCCGAGGACCCGCACCCGGCGGCCACCGCCCCGCGGGCCGGTGCGGCGCCCGCCGCGACCGCAGGGCTCGCGGTCGCCACCGCCCGCACGCGCGCGCGGCGCGCGCCGGACGACCCGACGGCCTGGTCGGACCTGGCACGCGCGGAGGCGGAGGAGGCGCGGGTCACCCTGGACGCGAGCCGCCTCGACGCGGCCGACGAGGCACTGCGCCACTCCCTGGCCCTTCGGAAGACGGACAACTACGCGGCGGTGACGGGTCAGGGGGTGGTGGCCAACGCCCGCCACGCCTTCGCCGAGGGCCGTGACTACGGGCTCCGCGCCACCCGGATGGCACCCGACCGGCCGGACGGCTACGCCGTACTGGCCGACGCGCAGATCCAGCTCGGTGACTACCCGGCTGCCAGGGCCGCCGTGCAGCGCCTGCTGGACATCGCCCCGGCCGGGGCGGCGTACAGCAGAGCGGCCTACGACCTGGAGACCAACGGCAGACCGAAGGACGCCGCCATCGCCCTTCAACGGGCCGTGGACAGCTCGTCCACCGCCGACGAACGGGCCTTCGCCCAGGCCAGGTTGGGTGAGCTCGCCTGGTCGCAGGGCGCGGTGGACCGGGCGGAGCGGCACTTCCGGCTCGCGGTCGACGCCGTACCCGGCTACGTGTACGGGGAGTCCGGACTGGCCAGGGTGCTCGCCGTGCGCGGTGAACGGTCGAAGGCCCTGGGCATGTACCGGGAGCTGACCGGACGCGCACCGCTGCCGCAGTTCCTCGCGGAAGCGGTGGAGTTGGGCGCCAGCGGTAGCGGTAGCGGTAGTGGTGGCGGCGGGTCGGTGCGGTCGGAGAAGGCCGCGCTGGACGCGCAGGTGCGGCTGTTGCGGGCGTCGGGCGGCGCGGTCGATCCGCATCTCGCGCTGTACGTCGCCGACCACGGCGACCCGGACGTCGCGGTGGAGCTGATGCGGGGCGAGTGGAAGCGCGCCCGGAGCGTCATCGTCGCGGACGCCCTGGGCTGGGCGCTGCACCGCGCGGGGCACGACGCGGAAGCCGTCGGATACGCCCGCGAGGCCGCCAGGACGGGCTGGGGCAACGCGCTCTTCCGGTACCACCGGGGCGCGATCGAACACGCCCTCGGGCTGCCCGGGGGCGACCGGCACCTGCGCGAGGCGCTCGCCCTGAACCCGAACTTCTCCCCGTACCACGCACCGCTGGCGCGACGGCTGTTGAAGCCGGCGCGGGAGCGGAGCGAGACCGGCACGAAGACGACCTGAAGCCGACGGAGACCGAGTCGATGATGCGAACCGTCCGCGTGCTGCCCGTGGCACTGCTCCTCTGCCTGTCCGCCGCGCCCCTCGCGGCCGCCGCCCCGTCCGTCCGGCCCGCGCACCCCCTGGGCAACTTCAGCCTCAACCACTACGACGGGCTGCGGCTCGCCAGGGACGGCATCACGGACACCGCCGTGGTCGACAGCGCGGAGATCCCCACCGCCCAGGACAAGGACGCGACCGACCGGGACGGCGACGGCGCCGTCTCCGCGGAGGAGGCCGCCGCCCGCGCGGCGGACCGGTGCTCGGCGCTCGCCGGACGGACCCGCGCCTCGGTGGGCGGCGCGCGGGTGAGCTGGCGGGTCGGGAGCAGCACGCTGACGTACGGCAACGGCGCGGCGGGCCTGCCCATCGCGCGGCTGACGTGCGAGCTCCGCGCGGACGCCGACCTCTCCGACCCCGCCGACGTGGTGTTCACCTCGGCGGCCGACGCCGGACGGACCGGCTGGAAGGAGGTGACGGCGGTCTGCGGCGAGGGCGTCCGCCTGGTCCGCTCCTCCGTTCCGGCACGGAGCACCAGCGAGGTCCTGCGCCGCTACCCGTCCGGCGGCCGGCCGTCGGACGTGGTGGCCGCGGACCTCCGTACGGAACCGGGCGCGGCCGGCGCCGCCGGACCCGGCCACCCCGGCGCGGCACCGGCCGTGGACCGGGGTGCGGTCCTCTTCCCGGCGCTGGAGGACCGGCTCACCGCGCTCACCTCGTACCGGGACCTGACCGTGCCGGTGGGGCTCCTCGCGGTGCTGCTCACGATGGTGCTCGGGGCCGGTCACGCGGCGCTGCCGGGCCACGCGAAACTGGCGGTCGCGGCCTGCCTGGCGCGCCGGGAGGGCGGGGTGCGGGCCGCGTTCGCGGTCGGCGCGACGGTGACGGCGACGCACACCGCGGGGGTGCTCGCCATGGGGCTCGCGCTGACCGCGGGCGGCGGCTTCCTCGGGGAACGGCTGCTGGGCCGGCTGGGCGCGGTGAGCGGGGCGGTGATCGCCGTGCTGGGCGCGGGACTTGTGCTGTCGGCGGTACGGGCACTGAGAGCGGGGGGTGCGCGGACGCACGCGCACGGGCATTCACATGGTCACGGTGCGGACGGGCACACGCACACGCACTCACATGACCACGGGCATTCACACAGGCGCAAGGGGCTGCCCGCGCTGCTCGGGGTCGGGCTGGCCGGCGGACTGGTGCCCAGCCCGTCCGCGCTCGTCGTCCTGCTGGGAGCCATCGCGCTCAGCCGTACGTTCTTCGGCATCCTGCTGGTCATCGGCTACGGCGTGGGCATGGCCCTCACTCTCACCTCCGCCGGGCTGCTGCTCTCCGGAGGCGGGAACAGGGTGGCCGCGCTGGCCGAGCGGCGGCTGCCCGCGCTGCGGCGCTACACCCCGTACGGGAGCGTGCTGACCGCGGTGGCCGTCCTGGCGGTGGGCGTCGGCCTGATGCTGCGCGGCCTGGTCTGACTCAGTCGGACTTCGTGTACGTGAGCGTCTCGCCGGTGTCCGTGTTCTCGCGGCTCAGGGTGCCGTCCGGGAGCAGGGTGAGCGTGGTCGGGCCGCCCGGTGTGCAGGACGACATGGGCTGGCCGAGCGTCACCTCGGAGGGGCCGATCCGGAGCGGGGCGTCCCCGGTGACGACGTCCGTCAGATCCGCCTCGAAGACGCAGCGGTAGGTGCCGCCGGTGTCCGTCGGGCCCTCGGCGGTGAGGCTGAGGACGGTGTCACCGACCCCGCCCTGCCTGATGACGAGTTGGCGGGTGGAGTGGCCGACGGCGTTGTCGATGCCGGTGGACCAGGTGCCCAGGTATCCGTCGGGGATGCCGTCCTCGTCGCCGTTCCCCCCGTCGTCGGTGGGGGAAGGGTCCTGGCCGCCTTCGGGGGAACCGGAGTTGGCCCCGGAGGAGCCCTTCGCGGGAGAGGGCGTGCTGGAGTGGGCCGGGGCGGCCGCGGGGTCGCCGCTGTCGCTCATCAGCGCGTAGACGGAACCGCCGGCCCCGATCGCGACGAGCACCGCGATCGCCACGAGCGCGATGGTCGAGCCGGTCCGCCGCCGGGCCGGCTCGGCGGCGGGCGGCTGGGGATGCAGCGGTTGCGGGGTCTGCGGGGGGTATCCGTACGCCTGGTTCTGGTTCTGGCCCGGCGTCTGGTGGGGCGGGTAGCCGTACGCCTGGTGCTGGGCGGGGGCCGGTTGCGGCGGATAGCCGTATCCCGGGGCGGGAGTCGCTCCGAATCCCGGCGGGGGAGTCGCTCCGTACCCCGGAGCCGGGGTCGGAGCCGGAGCCGGGGTCGGGGTCGCCGTCGGATACGCGGCCGGGTACGGCTGGGCGGGCTGCGACGGGCCGACCACGGTGGGCGGTATCGGGGCCGGGGGCGGCGTCTCCTGCGGGGCCGCGTCCTGGGGGCTCTCCGGGTGCGCGCCGGGGGCGGCGTCCGCACGGGTCTCAGCCTCAGCCGCTCTCCCCGGCTCCTCCCGGTCCTCACGCTCCCCGGAATCCGTCGCGTCCGCCGCGTCCGCAGCGTCCGTCGCGTCCTCGGGGTCTTCCGAGTCGAGCAGTTCCACCGCGTGCCGGCCGAGTTGGGCGATGAGCGCGCCCGGGAGCCAGGGCTCCGGGGTGTCGTCCTCGGCCAGCCGGTCCAGTATCTCGTCGGGCGTCGGTCTGGCCGCCGGGTCCTTGCGCAGGCAGTCCCGGATCAGCTCCACCAGGTCCACCGGCACCCCGGTCAGGTCCGGGTCCTCCTGCGCGATCCGGAACAGCATCGCGTGCACCCCGCTGGCCGAGTCGCCGAACGGGAGGCGTCCGGTCGACGCGTACGCCAGCACCGAGCCCAGACAGAACACGTCGCACGCCGTGGTCACCGGCTCGCCCCGCACCTGCTCGGGCGACATGAAGCCGGGGGAGCCGACCAGCGCCCCGGTGCGGGTGAGGCCGCCGTCGGTGACGGTGTCGAGGGCCCGTGCGATGCCGAAGTCGATGACCCGGGGGCCGTCGATCGTCAGCAGGATGTTGGACGGCTTGAGGTCGCGGTGGATGAGCCCGGCGGTGTGGATGGCCCGCAGGGCGTGCGCGAGACCGTTGCCCAGGATGTGGACCGAGCGTTCGGGCAGCGGCCCGTACGCGCCGGGGGCGGGGCCCGCCGAGATGATCGTGCGGCCCGAGACGGTGGCCTGGAGGGAGGGGCCCGCGACGTAACCGGTGGCGACCCAGGGCACGTTGGCGTCGGTGTCGGCGTCCAGCACGGGGGCGGTCCAGCTGGAGCCGAGGCGGCGGGCGGCCATCACCTCCCGGCGGAACCGGTCGCGGAACTCCTGCTGCTCGGCGAGCTCCTCGCGGACGAGCTTGATCGCGACGGTGCGCCCACGGTCCGAGCGGGCCAGATAGACCTGCCCCATGCCGCCCGCGCCGAGTCTGCCCAGCAGTCGGTAGGCGCCGATGCGTTGCGGATCTACGGAGCCGAGCTTTTCCATGGTGTGCAGTCCTCCCCCGTACGGCCACACGCCGAACGGGTCGAGAATAGCGGCGCGGTCGCGCCCCGGCGGGGGGCGGTGGCCGGTCCGTGCCCGGAGTCAGGGCCTTTCGCCCGGATCGGGACGGGCTGTGCACCGCGTCCGCCGCCCCGTGACGGGCGGCCGGTCCAGGAGGGGAGCGGCGGCGCTCCGCCCGGCACCGCCCCGGACACCTGCCACCGCGCGGCGACCCGACACCCTGCCGAACCACCCGCCCCCCTCCATATACAAGGTGGCCATACCGGGCCGTGCCCGGCGGTGCCTACGCTCGCCGTATGACCCCTCATCCCCGTCATGCCGCCGACCCCGCCACCGGCGCGGCCGTGAAGGCCGCCGACCGCGCGCACGTGTTCCACTCCTGGTCCGCCCAGGGCCTGATCGACCCGCTCGCCGTCGCCGGCGCCGAGGGGGCGTACTTCTGGGACTACGACGGAAACCGCTACCTGGACTTCACCAGCGGTCTCGTCTACACCAACATCGGCTACCAGCACCCCACCGTCGTCGCCGCGATCCAGGAGCAGGCGGGGCGGATGACGACCTTCGCGCCCGCCTTCGCGATCGAGTCGCGCTCCGAGGCCGCCCGCCTGATCGCGGAGCGCACGCCGGGCGACCTGGACAAGATCTTCTTCACCAACGGCGGCGCGGAGGCCGTCGAGAACGCCGTCCGGATGGCCCGGCTGCACACCGGCCGCACGAAGGTGCTCTCCGCCTACCGCTCGTACCACGGCGCCACCTCCACCGCGATCAACCTGACCGGTGACCCGCGCCGCTGGGCGTCGGACAACGGCTCCGCGGGCGTCGTACGGTTCTGGGCCCCGTTCCTCTACCGCTCGCCGTTCTACGCGCAGACCGAGGCCGAGGAGTGCGCCCGCGCGCTCCAGCACCTGGAGGACACCCTCGCCTACGAGGGTCCCTCGACCATCGCCGCGATCATCCTGGAGACGATCCCGGGCACGGCCGGCATCATGACCCCGCCGCCGGGCTACCTCGCCGGTGTCCGCGAGATCTGCGACCGGTACGGGATCGTCTTCGTCCTCGACGAGGTGATGGCGGGCTTCGGGCGTACCGGCAAGTGGTTCGCCGCCGACCACTTCGACGTCACCCCCGACCTGATGACCTTCGCGAAGGGCGTCAACTCCGGTTACGTACCGCTCGGCGGCGTCGCCATCTCCGCCGAGATCGCCGCCACCTTCGAGACCCGCCCCTACCCCGGCGGCCTCACCTACTCCGGTCACCCGCTGGCCTGCGCGGCGGCCGTCGCCACCATCCAGGTGATGGAGGACGAGAAGGTCATCGAGCACGCCGCCCACATCGGCGAGACGGTCCTCGGCCCCGGTCTGCGCGAGCTCGCCGCCAACCACCCGTCCGTCGGCGAGGTCCGCGGGATCGGCGCGTTCTGGGCGCTGGAGCTGGTCCGCGACAAGGAGACCCGCGAGCCGCTCGTCCCGTACAACGCGACCGGCGCCGCCAACGCTCCGATGGCGGCCTTCGGGGCGGCGGCCAAGAAGCACGGCCTGTGGCCCTTCATCAACATGAACCGCACCCACGCCGTGCCGGCCTGCAACGTCACCGAGGCCGAGGCCAAGGAGGGCCTGGCGGCACTGGACGCCGCGCTGGAGGTGGCCGACGGCTACACCGTCTAGGACCACCGCGCACCGGCAGCGCCCTTCCCCTCCCACCGGTCCGGTCGGCGGGCTCGGTCTAAGGTGGCCGAAACCGAAACAGGGGAGGGGCGCTCATGCGCGCGAGCGGAGCTGTCACCCGCAGTACGCTGCGGCAGCAGATCGCGGACGCGCTGCGTGACGAGGTGCTCGCGGGGCGTCTCCAGCCGGGCCGGGAATTCACCGTCAAGCAGATCGCGGAGCAGTACGGCGTCTCCGCGACGCCTGTCCGCGAAGCGCTGTTCGACCTCTCCGCGCAGGGCCTGCTCGAATCCGACCAGCACCGCGGATTCAGGGTGCACCAGTTCTCCGTCGCGGACTACCGGTCGATGGTGGAGGCCCGCACGCTGGTCATGGACGCGGTGATCCGGGACGTGTTCCGCGAGCCGCCCCCGTCCGCCGCACGGCAGACGCGGTACCGGGAGGCGCTCGTCTCGGTGCGCCGCCGGGCCGACGAGGCCGCCCGCGCGGCCCGCGGCGGCGACCTGGACATCCTGATCGGCTACGACCTGCGGTTCTGGCGGGAGCTGGGCGCGCTCGCCGGCAACGCGTACATCGGTGACTTCCTGCACCGGCTGCGCGTCCAGGCCTGGATGTTCGCCGTCCCCTACCTGCGCGGCGACGCGGACGTACGGGACTGGCTCTGGCAGGGGCACTCCGACCTCGTCGCCGCGGTCACCCTCCGGGACCGTGAGGCGCTGCGCGCGGTGGTCGACCACTACAACGGCCACGCGCTGAACTGGGCGGACCGGCTGGCGGCCGGCGACCCGGACCGACCCGGCCGGGCACCGCGGCCGCCCGGCGCGGCAGCGGACCCGGATCCGGCGGCGCCGGAGGGCTGAGCGGCGCCGGTCCCCGAAGTCGCTCATGGGGGACCACTGTCCGCGACGTGGCGACCGCATTACGCTGTCCGGAATTACGCTGTGCCGACCATCGCACGCACCCGTTGGAGAGCGAGACTTCGTGGCCTGTGACCTGTGGCTGGTCCCCCTCGTCGATGTGCTGTGCCACAGCCCCGACAACCCCTTCGCCGAAGAGATAGCCGTCTTCGACCAGGCGCTGGGCGCGGCGGGACTGCCGCCCGTACCCGTCTACGCCTATATGCCGGGCCTGACCGGAGACGTGGCCCCGGTCGCGGGCTTCGACTACGACGCCCTGCACTTCCTGCGCCGCGCCTATCTGCTCCAGATCAGCGGCCTCGCGGTCACGCCCGTGGACGAACTGGGCGGCGACTACGAGCAGTTGCTGGAGATGTTCGAGCCGACGGCCCTGCAGTCGCACCTGGTGTGGCATTACGACCACGCGGGCGCGTACGTCCCCCTGGACTTCGCGTACCCGATCTCCAGCGACGATCTGCTGGCGGGCGGCGGCCCGCTCGGCTCCGCGCACGGGCTGCTCAGGGAGCTGGAGTTCGTCGCCCCGTCCATCGGTATCGATCCGGCCAATCCACCGGCCGCCCCGCTGCCGCCCGCCGCCCCCACCGAGCTGGAGGAACCGGCGGTCCCGATCCCTTACGACGACAACCCGTTCGCCCGGGAACGCCACGTCTGGCTCGGCCTGCACGCGGCGGTCACCCGCAGTCTCGCCCAGGGCTCGATGATCATCTTCAGTTGACGGACGCCCTGACGCCCGAGGCGCCCGCCGGAACCCCGCACCGGTGACCGGCCGGAATTCACCGGCCACCGGTCAGCGCGGGGACTCCGGCGGGCGCTGCCGGGGCATGTTCGGCCGGCCCATCGACTGCAACGGGAACCTCGGCTGCGCACCCGGCTCCGCCCGCCCGCCACCCGTACCGCCGGACACCAGCGCCTGCATCCCCATCGGCGCGGGACCGGCCCGGAACTCCACCATCCAGTCCGCCGTCTCAGAGCGGACGAGCTCCGTGACGTCCTCCGAGAACCGCCGCAGCACACCGAGGCACCGCTCGGCGGCCTCGCTCGCCGTCCCCTCTGTCGGGCCGAGCACCTCCCGTACGCACTCGGAGGCCCAGTCGAACTGGAGCACCTGGAGCCTGCGCTGCACGGCCTGTGCCGTGGCGAGATTCCTTATCCAGCCGGAGGTCAGGCCGAAGTACCGGTCGCACGCCATGCACGCGGCGCCCAGCAGCAGCGACAGATAGCCCCAGCCCGCCGCACCGTGCAGCGCCCCCGTCAGATCGAGCAGCGGCAGCGCGGCGCCCGCCACCGCGCCGACCGCGGTCCCCATCCGCAGCACCCTGGCCGCGCGCCGCTTCCACACCCGGTCGCCCAGATACCAGTCGGCGGTGCGCAGCGCGTCGGCCTCGATCCAGCGGTACAGCTCGTCGAGCCGCTGGGCGGGTTCGCCCCAGTCGCCGAGCGGGAAGGGCGTACCGGTCAGATCCCGGCCCGGTGCCCCGGAGCCCGTACCGGAAGGAGTGGCGGAACCGGCCGGACCGGGCGCACCGGAATCGTTGCGGGGCGGCCCTTCGGGCTGCATCTCCGGCTGACTCACCGGGGTACTCCTCTGCATGCTGCATTGCGACGCGTGATGTCGACCGCGTCCTCGACGATGGGCGGATCTCTGCCCTCTGCTCACTGACGCTCGCTGCGACCGGCAGTGCCCCGTGCGTAACCTTGCGTGACGGCTGGTGCGCGTGCGCGTACCGGGACGCATGCCCTTCCTACCGCCGAATGGTGGGCCGCGGGGTCGGAATCGCGGTATTCCTGGGTGTGCGGGGCCTGTGATCAGGTATAGGAGTCCTGCCTTCACTGACTCGATCTCACTCGAAAGAGTTGCTCGTCAGTGGGTGGAGCGCGCCGCCCGGGGACAACGTAGGCTCGGCGTACCGAAACATTTGTCGTCGAAATGCCTGGAGTGACCGTGATTCCCGGTGGTGGTCAGCCCAATATGCAGCAGTTGCTGCAGCAGGCCCAGAAGATGCAGCAGGACCTCGCGGAGGCCCAGGAGGAACTGGCCAGGACCGAGGTCGACGGCCAGGCGGGCGGCGGTCTCGTCAAGGCGACCGTCACCGGCTCCGGTGAGCTGCGCGGCCTGGTGATCGACCCGAAGGCGGTGGACCCGGAGGACACGGAGACGCTCGCGGACCTCGTCGTCGCGGCGGTCCAGGCGGCGAACGAGAACGCCCAGGCGCTCCAGCAGCAGAAGCTCGGCCCGCTGGCCCAGGGCCTGGGCGGCATGCCCGGCCTCCCCTTCTGACCCAGGACGCACCCAGGACATACCCAAGACGGTACGCACCCCCTACGGTACGTACCACGACGCGGCCGACCAGGCGGCAGGAAAGGCTCTCCGTTGTACGAAGGCGTGGTTCAGGAACTCATCGACGAGTTGGGCAGGTTGCCCGGCGTCGGTCCCAAGAGCGCGCAGCGGATCGCCTTCCACATCCTCCAGGCGGAGCCCACGGATGTGCGCCGCCTGGCCCACGCCCTCCTTGAGGTCAAGGACAAGGTCCGCTTCTGCGCGATCTGCGGCAACGTCGCGCAGCAGGAGCAGTGCGGGATCTGCCGCGACCCGCGCCGCGATCTGACGGTCATCTGTGTCGTGGAGGAGCCGAAGGACGTCGTCGCGATCGAGCGGACCCGCGAGTTCCGGGGCCGATACCACGTACTCGGCGGGGCGATCAGCCCCATCGAGGGCGTCGGCCCGGACGATCTGCGCATCCGTGAGCTGCTGGCCCGGCTGGCCGACGGCTCCATCACGGAGCTGATCCTGGCGACCGACCCCAACCTGGAGGGCGAGGCCACCGCGACGTACCTGGCGCGGATGATCAAGCCGATGGGCCTGCGGGTCACCCGGCTGGCCAGCGGTCTTCCGGTGGGCGGCGACCTGGAGTACGCGGACGAGGTCACGCTCGGCCGCGCCTTCGAGGGAAGGCGCCTGCTCGATGTCTGACACCGGCCCGGCCACTCACGGCGGCTTTATGTTCAGCGCGATTATGTTCTACCCACCGTCTGCGACCGTGCCCACGGGAGGTCTCCTCGATGTCTGACGCCACGCTGAACACTGTCACCCAGGACCCCGACGACTTCGCGGTCCAGATCGCCGACCAGATCAAGACGTTCATCGTCGCGGTCACCGAGGTGTCCAAGGTCGAGGAGCCGGAAGAAGCCGTTCCGGTGCTGCTGCTCCAGGTCTCCCAGCTCCTCCTCGCGGGCGGCAGGCTGGGCGCGTACGAGGACATCCTCCCGGACGAGCGCTACGAGCCCGACCTCGGCGCGGAGCCGGACGCGGACGGCCTGCGCGAGCGCTTCGCGGTCCTGCTGGAGCCGATCGACGTCTACTCCGAGGTCTTCGACCCGTACGAGCCCCGCAAGGCCCCGGTCCCGGCCCGCATCTCCGACGACCTGGCCGACCTGGTCACGGACCTGCGCCACGGCCTGGCCCACTACGAGGAGGACCGCACCACGGAGGCCCTGTGGTGGTGGCAGTTCTCCTACTTCTCCAACTGGGGCTCCACCGCCTCCGCCGCCCTGCGCGCCCTCCAGTCCCTGATCGCCCACATCCGCCTCAACCAGCCCCTCCAGGCCCTCGACGGCCTGGACACCGACCAGGACGCCGGCGACGACGACCTGGCCGAGGAGGCGGGCCGGGTGATGGCCGAGGAGATCGCGGGCCCGCTGGGGCTGCGTCCGGTCAAGTAGCGGAGTGGGCGGGGGCCCGGTGCGGCGCCGGAGGACTCGGTCCGGGCTGGCGCACGCACAACCTCAAGGAGCTCCTTCTGTCGGTGCACGCTGCTAGCCTCCCCTCGCCCGTGATCATCACGGGCCTTGCAGGGGAGGGGACTCGTAAGCATGGCAAGAGGGGTAAGACGCAGGGGAGCCAGATGGCTCGGGGGGCTTTCGGTCGTCGTGGCCGCTGTGCTGGCGGCGCCGGCCGCGGCCGTGGCCGCGCCCGTGGACAATCTGCCGCCACTCCAGCCGCTCGCCTCGGATCTGAAGACCGGATCCGAGCCGTGCGCGGCGGGTGAGGACCGGCCGTACGTGGCAAGCGCCCCCCGGGCGCAGGCGGTGCTGAACGACCCGGTCGAGGACGACGGGCCGGTCGACGGTAACTACGTCTCCGGTGAGTTCGAGGTCTGGTGGACGGACGCGGACGGCGTCGAGCAGCGGCGGAGCCGCCACACGCCCGCTTCCACGCCGTCGGGAACGACCTCGTTCTGGCAGCTGCCCTCCGATCTGCCGGCTTGGACGGTCATCTCCTGGCGGGTGCGGGCGGACGACGGCGCCGCGGTCTCACCGTGGAGCGCCGCCGATGCCAGTGGTGCGGGCTGTGAATTCGTGATCGACGACACGAGCCCGGAGAAGCCGACGGTTACTTCGGCCGAGTACCCGGAGGACGTGTTCTGGTCGGACGGGGTCGGTGTCTACGGCACATTCCGTTTCGACTCGCCGTCCGACGATGTCGTCGACTACACGTACAGCTTCCTCGGAGGCCCGCGCGGAACCGTGAAGGCGGACGGGCCTGACGGCACGGGGGAGGTCCGCTTCATGCCGACGTCGAGGGCGCCGGGCATCCTTGAGGTGTACGCGAACGACCGCTCCGGGCGGCGCAGTTCGACCACGTACTACAACTTCTACGTACAGGCGGGCCGTACCCCGGTCGCACAGTGGGAGCTCTCCGACCCGGCGGGTTCCAGGTCCGCCGCAGCGACCGCGGGGCCCGCGGCCCGAGCCGGAGCGGGTGTCACCTTCGGCGGCCCGGTCCCGCCGGGCACCCCGCTGACGTCCACGGCGACGCTCGACGGGACGGGGCACGGGTTTCTGACGCCTGCCGCGCAGGTCGTCGATACCGGGAAGACCTTCGCGGTCAGCGGTTGGGCGCGGCCCGCGACGGTGGGCCACGACATGACGATCGCCAGTCAGGATTCCGGCACGGGGAGGGCGTTCACCCTCGGAGTCCGTACCGGCGGCGGTGATCCGGTCTGGTCGTTCGGCATCGGGGGCGCGCGCGTCAGCGGCGGCCGTCCGGAGGCCGGCGAATGGGCCCAGGTGATCGGGCTGTTCGACGCCGAGACCGGGATGGCGCACCTGTACGTGAACGGTCAGGAGACGGGCACAGCCGTCGCGGCCACCCCCGCGACAGTGGCCGGTGCCTTCCAGATCGGCCGGGCGCGTGGCGCGGCAGGCTACCGGGACCGCTGGCACGGCGAAGTCGGAGACGTCCGTACCTACGACCGGGTCGTCGTTTCCGAGGAGGCCGTCGAGCTGGCCCGTCGCATCCCGCAGCAGCGCGGCCACTGGTCCCTGGAGTCCGCACCGGACGGACTCAGCCCGGAGGCGAACGGCGGCCAGCCGCTGAGGCTCGCGGCAGGCGCCTCGATCTACAACCGCCCGGCCGACGCGTGCGACCCGGCCGCCGATCCGGACTGCGTCCCGGTTGCCGATCCCCTCGTCGACTCCGGGCACCTGGTACTCGACGGGGCCGGCGGGTACGCCGCCACGGAGGGACCGGTCGTCGATACCGGAGACAGCTTCACCATCGGCGCGGTGGTCCACCTGGCGGACCGGGAACCGGCGCACCCCATGACCGTGCTGTCACAGGGCGGAGCGCACGGGGACGCCTTCAAGGTGCGGTACGTGCCCTCGACGCTGACGTTCGAGCTCGTGATGGACCACGCGGACGCGCAGGACGCCGACGAGACTGTGGTGGGCATCCGGGCGCTGCCGGACGGCGACTCGGGGCGGGGATATCGCGTCGCTGTCGTCCACGACGCCGCCTCCGACCGGATCACGTTGTACCTGGACGGCCAGGCAAGCACCGCAGTGGAGTTTCATTCGTCCTGGACAGGCACCGGCGGCCTCCAGCTGGGGCGCAGCCGTACGGGTGACGGTTGGGGCGAGTACCTGCACGGTTCGGTCGACGAGGTGCAGGCCTTCTCCGGAGCGCTGAGCGAGAGCTCCGTCAACCAGCTCGGGTTCGGCTCGGATCCCTGCCTCGGCTGCTGATTCCGGCGTCGGATGTGTCCCGGCCCGACTGTGTGGGCTGGGACACATCCGGGAGTGCCCGGCGGATCGGCGGGCAACAGCCTCGTACGAGCAGTTCGGAATGACGCGTCGGTGATCACGTGCTGAGCGGGACATCTCAGCATCTGATATCAGCGAGGCGTTTCCGGACTGCTCGTTAAACTGAGCCGACAGCAATGGATTGAGCGAGGAGCGCACGTGGGCCTTGTCGTGCAGAAGTACGGGGGTTCCTCCGTAGCCGATGCCGAGGGCATCAAGCGCGTCGCCAAACGAGTCGTCGATGCCAAGAAGAACGGCAACCAGGTGGTTGTCGTGGTGTCCGCGATGGGCGACACGACGGACGAGCTGATCGATCTCGCGGAGCAGGTGTCACCGATGCCCGCCGGGCGCGAGTTCGACATGCTGCTGACCGCCGGAGAGCGGATCTCCATGGCGCTGCTTGCCATGGCGATCAAGAACCTGGGCCACGAGGCCCAGTCGTTCACCGGCAGCCAGGCCGGTGTCATCACCGACTCGGTCCACAACAAAGCGCGGATCATCGACGTCACGCCGGGCCGCATCCGGACCTCGATCGACGAGGGCAACATCGCCATCGTCGCCGGGTTCCAGGGGGTGAGCCAGGAGGGCAAGAACATCACCACCCTGGGTCGCGGCGGCTCCGACACCACCGCAGTGGCCCTCGCCGCCGCGCTGGACGCCGAGGTCTGTGAGATCTATACCGATGTGGACGGTGTCTTCACCGCCGACCCGCGGGTCGTCAAGAAGGCCCAGAAGATCGACTGGATCTCCTTCGAGGACATGCTGGAGCTGGCCGCGTCCGGCTCCAAGGTGCTGCTGCACCGGTGCGTGGAATACGCACGCCGTTACAACATCCCGATCCACGTCCGCTCGTCCTTCTCGGGACTGCGCGGAACCTGGGTCAGCAACGAGCCGCTAGGGGACCAGCAGGTGGAGCACGCGATCATCTCCGGAGTCGCCCATGACGTCTCCGAGGCCAAGGTCACCGTCGTCGGTGTACCCGACAAGCCGGGCGAGGCGGCAGCGATCTTCCGTGCGATCGCGGACGCCGAGATCAACATGGACATGGTGGTGCAGAACGTCTCCGCCGCGTCGACCGGGCTGACCGACATCACGTTCACGCTTCCGAAGACGGAGGGCCGCAAGGCCATCGACGCGCTGGAGCGCAGCCGTGGCGGCATCGGCTTCGAGTCGCTGCGCTACGACGACCAGATCGCGAAGATCTCCCTGGTCGGCGCCGGGATGAAGACCAACCCTGGCGTCACCGCGGGCTTCTTCGAGGCGCTGTCCAACGTCGGTGTGAACATCGAGCTGATCTCGACCTCCGAGATCCGCATCTCGGTGGTCACCCGCGCCGACGACGTCAACGAGGCAGTGCGGGCCGTGCACACCGCCTTCGGCCTCGACAGCGACTCCGACGAGGCAGTCGTGTACGGGGGCACCGGCCGATGACCGCACGCCGCCCTTCGCTCGCGGTCGTCGGCGCGACCGGGGCGATCGGCGGCGTCATGCTCCAGATCCTTTCCGAACACGCGGATGTCTGGGGCGCGGTGAAGCTCATCGCCTCACCGCGCTCGGCCGGCGGCAAGCTGGTCGTGCGCGGTGAGGAGACCGAGGTCCTCGAACTCTCCGAGGACATCTTCGACGACGTGGACGTGGCGCTGTTCCTGACACCCGACGCGGTGTCCGAACGCTGGGCGCCGCTCGCCGCGTCCAGGGGCGCGGTCGTCATCGACGACTCCGCGGCCTTCCGGATGGACGGCGACGTTCCGCTCGTCGTCCCCGAGATCAACCCCCACGCCGCCCGGATCAGGCAGCGCGGCATCGTCGCGAGCCCGAACTCCACGACGCTGGCCCTGATCGTCGCGGTCGGCGCGCTGCACGCCGAATTCGGACTCCGGGAACTCGTCGTGTCCTCGTACCAGGCCGTGAGCGGGGTCGGGCGCGACGGCGTCGCCGCCCTGCGCGAGCAGCTCTCGCTGGTGGCCGGCAGCGAGCTGGGTACGAAGCCGGGTGACGTGCGCCGGGTCGTGGGGGACACCCACGGCGGCCCGTTCGCCGCACCCGTCGCCCTCAACGTCGTGCCGTGGGCCGGGACGGACGCCGGGGACGGCTGGTCGTCCGAGGAGCTGGCGATCCGCGACGAGTGCCGCAAGATCCTCGACCTGCCGACCCTGCGGGTGGCGGCGACCTGTGTGTACGTCCCCGTGCTCACCACTCACTCGATGTCCGTGCACGCGCGCTTCGAGAACGAGGTCACGGTCGACCGGGCGCACGAGATCCTGGCGACCGCGCCCGGCGTGGTGCTGTACGACAACCCCGGAGCGGGCGACTTCCCGACCCCGTCCGACGTGGTGGGCACCGATCCGACCTGGGTCGGCCGGGTCCGCCGCTCGATGGATGAGCCGATGGCGCTGGAGCTCTTCGTCTGCGGCGACAACCTCCGCAAGGGTGCCGCGCTCAATGTGGCGCAGATCGCCGAAGCCGTGGCGGCCGAGTTCTCCGCGTCCTGAGTTCCCCGCGTCCTGAGTTCCCGGCGTCCTGAGGTCCTCGCGTCCTGAATTCTCCGCGTCCTGAATTTCACGGTCCTGATCGAACCTGTTTTGTACGGTCTGTGAAGCACCTGTGAGCAAGTTGCTGGTCTGAACCTCTTGAGCTGGGACGCGGCGGTGTCCGACGATGACCTTTCGGCCCGCTGCAACCGCCGGTCGGGCAGCACGCGTCTAAGCCGTCACTTCTTGCGCGGCGAGGCGCACATTCGGGGTATTTGGGGAAGAGCGGTTACGTATGAAGGCATATCGCATGGTGTCAAACGCGGTGCCGTATGCGTACAACCCTGACGGGGGGAAACGTGTCCAACTGGCGTGGCAGAGGTACTCGATATCACAGTGGTGGGCCCCCTGCGCGGCGCTTCGGTGCGGCCGCTCAGACGGCCCCGTACGCCCGGCGGCATGCCGGTGATCGCGCCCATGCCCGCCGCGCGCCAGGCGGGGCTGCCGTCACAGCGCGAGGGCGCTGAAGACAGCGTGGCGGCCGGAACTACAGTTGACCATCTCACCGAAACCTACCGCGCCCACTACCGTTCGCTGCTCGGTCTCGCGGCCCTGCTCCTGGACGACACGGCGTCCTGTGAGGACGTCGTGCAGGAGGCGTTCATCCGCGTGCATTCGGCGCGCAACCGGGTACGGGAGCCCGAGAAGACGCTCGCGTACCTGCGCCAGACCGTCGTCAACCTCTCCCGCTCCGCACTTCGCCGCCGCATCCTCGGGCTGAAGCTGCTCTCGAAGCCCATGCCGGACATGGCGAGCGCGGAGGAGGGGGCGTACGACCAGCTGGAGCGGGACGCGCTGATCAAGGCGATGCGGGGGCTGCAACGGCGCCAGCGGGAGGTGCTGGTGCTGCGCTACTTCGCGGACATGACCGAGGCTCAGGTCGCCACGACCCTGGGGATATCCCTGGGCTCGGTGAAGGCGTACGGTTCCCGCGGCATCGCGGCGCTGCGCGTGGTGATGGAGGCGCAGGCATGAGCCGGCGCGACGACCACGGGCACGGACACCGGCACGGGCCCTCATTCGGACATCGGAATGACCGGACTGGAAACGGAATTGTGAATCACGGGCCGGACAGCACCCCGGTGAACAGCCCGGACAGCACCCAGGACAGCGCCCCGGACAGCACTCCGGGCACGGACCGCGACCCGCTGGCAGCCCTCTTCGGAGCCGGTATCGGAGCCGGCACCGGCACGGGTGCGGATGCCGACGAGGACGCCCTGCGCCGGATGATGCGCGGCGCCGTGCAGGGGCTCGAACCCCGCGACGGCACCCTCGACCACCTGTACCGCGCGGTGCCCGCCCGCCGGGCCCGGCGGCGGCAGGCGCTCGTGGGCGCGGCGGCGGCGGCCCTGCTCATCGGCACCGCGATCCCCGCGTTCCTCCACGTCGCGAACTCCGAGGGCTCGAACGCCGCCAGCCCCGCGATCGCCGGTCACGGCGAGCAGGCGCAGGGCGGCAGCGGCGAGGAGCCCGGTCCCGGCGCCGGCGGCGCGGACGACGGCGGCGGGAGCGAGGGGCACAAGGACACCGGCGGCGGTGTCCCGGACACCTCGGCCAGCCCGTCCGCCAGCAGCGGCCAGGGTGTGGAGGGCGGCACGGCGGTCGGCGGTTCGGCCGACCCGAGGGCCAGCGAGGCGGCCGGTATGCCGGTCTGCTCGCCCGACCAGCTCGGGGTCGCCTCCGCCAAGACCGGCGCGACCGGCGCCGACGGCACGGTGTACGGAACGTTCCGGATCGCCAATGTCTCCGGTAAGGACTGCTCGGTGAGCAGCGGCGGCACGGTGGGCTTCGAGGCGATGGGCGCGGCGGACCCGGCCAAGATCGCGGTCGTCCGGCACACCCAGGGGGACGCCGCCTCGGGGCTGCCCGACCCCGCGGAGGAGGAGGCGACGGTGCTGCTGGCCCCGGAGATGGCGTACGAGGTGCAGTTCGCCTGGGTTCCGGAGGACACCTGTCCGACGACCGGCGGTTCACCGTCACCGACCCCGACGGACGGTACGGCGGGCAGCGCGGTGGGCTCGGCCGGGTCGAGCACGGGCGGCGACGGTACCGGGGAAACCGAGACGGGCACGGACACGCAGCTCGGCAGCGAGGACGATCCGGGGAAGGCGGAGGGCAGCGTCGCCGTGAAGCACACGGCGGAGCCGGGAGCGCCGGTCGCGGAGACGAAGATCAGCAACGCCTGCGCGGGCACGATCTACCGGACGGGCGCGCTGGAGCCTTCGCCGCAGGAGTAGTCGCGGGGGCGATCGCGGGAGCCGCCGCGGGAGCCGCCGTTCAGGAGATGGTGGGCGTACTGGCTCGGCGGTCCGAGGCCGCTTCCGGGTCCGGCGTCGCTTCCGAGGTCGCGGTGCTCGGGTCCGAAGCCGCGGCGGCCGGGTCCGCGACGAGGCCCAAACGCACGTCGCGGACGGCTTCCGCCTCGCGCCGGACCAGCCGGAACCACATGAACAGCACGAACGCCGCGAAGACGAACCACTCGCACAGGTAGCCCAGATTCTGGAAGGCCTTCAGATCGAGCCCGGTGCCCTGCGCCGCGGCGGCCGGTACGGGACGCAGGGCGGTGGCGGCGGCTGTGCCCTTTCCGCCCTTCCCCGCTGTCTCCGCGCCGCCGGTGCGGACGTCGGACCGCTGGAGCGTCACCCACGCGTCGTACACGTCGTACGGCACGAGGTTGACGAGCGACGCGGCGCTGATCATGCCGACCTGACCGTCGGGGAGCCCGCCCGTCGCGTCGACCCCGGCCGTGCCCGTGCTCTCCGAGGCCTGGAGGTCGCCGGTCACGGTGACGTCGCCGGTCGGCGCGGGCGGAACGGAGGTGTGCCCGGCCTTCCCGGGGAGCCAGCCGCGCACCACGGGAAGCGCCTTGCCGCTGTCGGTGCGCAGCATGCCCACGACGTAGAAGCCGGTCCGGTCGTCCAGCTTCCGGCCGGGCACCAGGAACTGGTCGGCGTACCGGCCGGTCGCGGTGGCGGGACGCCCGGAGGTCACCGTGTCGACGGGCAGCAGCTCATCGATCGGCTTGGCGGCCCTCGTGCCAGGAGCGGGCTGCTTCTCGGCGGCCTCGTGCGTCTGCACGCGGTCCTCGAAGCGGCCGAGCTGCCAGGTACCCATGAACACGCAGAACGGGATGGCCAGCACGACGAAGAGGTTGATCCCCCACCATCGCGGGGTCAGCAGGAACCGGTACACCCCTCCACGGTACGGTCCCCGCTCCGGCCGCCCGGAGCGGGGGCACCCGTGGCGCCGCCCCTTATACGGCCCCTACGCGGCCCCGGAGCCCTGTCCGGCGAGGCCGTCGGGCGGCCCCAGGTGGCGGGCGGCGAAGTCGAGCTCAAGGCGCACCTGCTTGATCCGTTCCTCCACGACGAGCGAGCCGTGCCCCGCGTCGTAGCGGTAGACCTCGTGCACCGCGTCGCGGCTCTTCAGCCGGTCCACGTAGTTCTCCACCTGGCGGATCGGGCAGCGCGGGTCGTTGACGCCCGCCGAGATGTAGACCGGGGCCCGTACGGCGTCGACGTACGTCAGGGGTGACGAGGCCTCGAACCGCTCGGGCACCTCTTCCGGCGTACCGCCCAGCAGGGTGCGGTCCATCGCCTTCAGCGCCTCCATCTCGTCGTGGTACGCCGTGACGTAGTCCGCGACCGGGACCGCGGCCAGGCCCACGGCCCAGTCACCGGGCTGCGTACCGAGGCCGAGCAGCGTGAGGTAGCCGCCCCAGGAGCCACCGGCCAGGACCAGCTTCGCCGGGTCCGCGAGGCCCGACTTCACCGCCCACTCCCGCACCGCCGCGATGTCCTCCAGCTCGATCAGGCCGATCCGGTGCTTGAGCGCGTCCGTCCAGGCCCGCCCGTAGCCGGTCGAGCCCCGGTAGTTGACCCGGACGACCGCGTAGCCGTGGTCGACCCAGGCGGCGGGCCCGCCCGCGAAGGCGTCGCTGTCGTGCCAGGTCGGGCCGCCGTGGATCTCGAAGACCGTCGGGAACGGCCCCTCCGCCGGGGCCGCGGGACGCTGGACGAGCGCGTGCACCCGGCCTCCTGGCCCGTCCACCCAGACGTCCTCGACGGGCACGGACCGAGGGGCCTTCGCACCCGGCGGATCGAGCACCACCGCACCGCTCGTGGACCGGACGACGGGCGGCTCCGCGGCCGATGACCAGAGGTACTCCACCGTGCCGTCCGGGCGGGCGGTGGCCCCGGAGACCGAACCGGTGGGCGTCTCCACCCGCACCAGGGTGCCGTCGCCCGCCGCAGGACCGTACCGCCACAGCTCGCTGCGGGCCTCGAAACCGTGCTCGATCAGCAGCGCGGAACCGTCCGGATACCACTCCGCCCCCACATCGCCGGGCAAGTCGATCGCGAGGTCCGTCTCGGTGCCCGCCACCGGGTCCCAGATCATCGGCTCCCAGCGGCCGCGCCGCTGATGCCCGACCAGCAGCCTGCTGTCCCCGGCCACCGGGGCGAAGCCGAGAACCGCGAGCCCCAGCTCCTTGGTGCCCCCCTCGGTGTCGTCCAGCTCCGCCACCGTGCTGCCGTCCGGCCGCACCACGCGCAGCGCGGAGTGCATCGCGTCACCGTGCTCGGTGTGCTCCAGCGCGATCAGCGTCCCGTCGTGCGACAGGTCACCGACCCCGGCCGACTCGCGGTGACGGTAGATCTCGACGGGCTCCGCCGCCCCGGGCCGTACGACGTGGACCGTCGTCCCGTCCTCGTCCGTCGAACGGCCTACCACCGCCGTCCCGTCCCGGCCGATCGCGAGCCCGGCGGGGTAGGAGGCCTCCAGACCGGGCACCGCCGGCTCGTCCTTCGCCCCCTCGCCGTCACCCCCGCCATCACTCGCGACATCGTTGAACGGCCGGCGCATCCACACCCCGAACTCGTCACCGTCGGTGTCGTTGAACCACCAGATGGCCTCGCCGTCCGGCGTCAGCGTGCCGTCCGTCGTCCCATTGGGGCGGTCGGTCACCCGGCGCTGCTCACCGGTGGCCCGGTCCCAGGCGTACAGCTCGTACGTCCCCGTCGCGTTGGAGACGAACAGCGCGCGGTCCGGCGCGTCCTCCGCCCAGTCGGGCAGGGACACCCGGGGAGCCCGGAAACGCTGCTCCCACTCCGGAACGGAATCGGTCGTCGAACCAGTGGTCTCAGTCATGCCCACCATTCTGCGCCGGACCGACGACAATTCGTTCGCCCCGTCCTCAGCCTGTGGATAACCTCGCCGCCATGCATACTCCGATACCTGCCGACTGGCGCGAAGCCAACCGCGCACTGTGGGATGAACGTGTGCCCATCCATTACGGCAGTGACTTCTACGACCTGGACTCCTTCCGCGCGGGCAAGGACGCCCTGCGGGCCTTCGAGCTGGCGGAGGTCGGGGACGTGACGGGCCGGTCGCTGCTCCACCTCCAGTGCCACATCGGGCTCGACACCCTCTCCTGGGCCCGGCACGGCGCCGCCCAGGTCGTCGGCCTCGACTTCTCCGAGCCGGCCGTCGAGACCGCGCGCTCGCTGGCCCAGGAGATCGGCCTCCCGCCGGACCGCGCGGCCTTCGTCGCCGCCGACGTCTACGACGCGGCGGAGGCCGTCCCGGACTCCTCGTACGACATCGTCTACACCGGCATCGGCGCGCTGAACTGGCTGCCCGACATCGACCGCTGGGCCGACACGGCCGCCTCGCTCGTGGCGCCCGGAGGGTTCCTCTACCTCGCGGAGTTCCACCCGCTGACCGACTGCCTCGACGACGCGACCGGTGAACGGATCGTGCACGACTACTTCAGCCGCGAAGCCTGGGTCGACGAGACGCCGGGCACGTACGCGGACTTCGACGCGCCGACCGTCCACAACCGCAGCGTCGAATGGCAGCACCCGCTGGGCAGCGTGGTCTCGGCACTGGCCGCCGCCGGACTGCGGATCGAGTTCCTGCACGAGCACGACACCTCACTCTTCGCACGTTTTCCCGTGCTGGAGCGGCAGCCGGACGGCGGCTTCCGCTTCCCGACGGAGCGGCCGCGCATCCCGCTGATGTACTCGATCAAGGCGACCCGCCCGGAACGGCTTCCCTAGCCTTCACGGTGGCGGTCTTCACGGCAGCGGCGCGGCAGGGCGTCGGAGCCGGGGCTCCTGAGCCGTTGCCGCGCCGCTGCTTCCCGTGGGTCCTACGCGGCCGAGCTGAAGGCGGGCAGATAGCCGCCCGACTGTCCCTCGGCCTTGGGGTGATACGAGTTCTCGATGGGGATCGAGACGCTGTGGAGCCACGGGTCGCCGGAGCACAGCTCGTGCCCGGTGAACTCGTCCGCGACGCCGGAGAAGGTGAATCCGGCGTCGGCGGCCTGCTTGGCGATCACGTCGTTCAGTACGTCGGACGCGTTGTTGATGGCCGTGCGCTCCGCTTCCGTGAGCCCGGCGACGCAGCTTCCGCCGATCTTGTAGAAGCGCGGGTAGCCGAGCACCACGACACGTGCCTGCGGGGCCTTCGAGTGGATGGACCCGTAGAGCGAGCTCAGACCGGCCGGCAGCGAACCGTTCATCTGCGAGACGGCCGAGGCCACGCTGGAGAGGCAGGCGGCCTCACCGGAGAGCACGCAGTCCTGCATGACGTCCGCGAACCCGACGTCGTTACCGCCCGCCGTCACGCTGACCAGGGAGGTGGACGAGTTCAGCGGGCCGAGCTGGCTGCTCGCCACCGAGCTCGTGGTGGCGCCGGAACAGGCGACGAAGTCGAACGAGGACGGTGAGTTCGCCGCCGCCCAGAGGTAGGCGTAGGCGTTGGTGCTGCGTCGGCAGTCACCGCTGTCGGAGAGGTAGTTCCCCGCTCCGACGCCGGACGAGTACGAGTCGCCGAGAGCGACGTACCCGCCGGCGGCGGCCGAGGAGGTCGCCGAGGCCGGCTGGGCCATACCCAGAGCAGCCGCGGCGGCGAGGAGCAGAGTGGATGCGGACGCCCAGAATCTCCGTACTGACATAGCTGTCAGCCCTCCGAAGTGTGGGGGGTGGGTGGGGGGTTGATGGAGCGTCACCTGTTGTAGCAGCTATCGGTACCAGTCGGTAATAGGCAGGCGGGAACCTGTCGGAATTGCCCGAATGATCGTTCGGTACCCGTAGCTCCGCGCGTAGATAATCCTCGAACTCCACCCGAAACAAGGGGTTTACGTCTGCTCGGTCGTCACTTCGCAGGTACACGCGCCACGGCCCGACGCATGCTTGTGGGTGTCCGGGGCGGTGTCCGAATGTGACAGAACCCTGTCATTGCTGCCGTGCGTTCTTACGGTCACGATGGACGCATGTCCTCCAGCACCCACCGCGTCGTGATCGCGGTCTTCGCCGATGTCGACCTCCTCGACGTCACCGGTCCGGCCGAGGTGTTCGCCCTGGCCAACCGGGAGACCGGTGGCGGCGCGGGGTACGAGGTCAGGCTGGCCGGCCCCGAGCGGGGCCCCGTCGTCACGTCGGCGGGGGTGCGTCTCGTCGCGGATCTTGCGTTCGCGGAGGTGGCGGGCGCGGTGGACACCCTGCTGGTGCCCGGCGCCGTCGACATGCGCCCGGAAGGCCCGGTCGCCCGGGTCGACGACGACGTGGTCGCCTGGGTACGGGACACGGCTCCGCACGCCCGCCGTATCGCGTCGGTCTGCGTGGGCGCGCACGTCCTGGCGGCGGCCGGTCTCCTGGACGGGCGGCGGGCGACCACTCACTGGTCGACCGCCGCACAGCTGGCGGCCGACCACCCCGAGGTGCGGGTGGACCCCGACCCGATCTTCGTACGCTCCGGCAAGGTGTGGACCGGTGCGGGCATCAGCACCTGCATGGACCTGGCGCTGGCTCTGGTGGCGGAGGACCACAGCGAGGAACTGGCGCTGGTGGTGGCCAGGCAGTTGGTGATGTACCTCAGACGGCAAGGCGGCCAGAGCCAGTTCAGCGTCCCGCTGAGCCGGCCGGCCGCGAGCCGTCGGGACATCGACGAGCTGCGGGTGTTCATCACCGGACACCTGGACGCCGACCTCTCGGCGCCCGCGCTGGCGGAACGCATGTGCCTGAGCGAGCGGCACTTCGCCCGGGTCTTCCATCAGGAGACCGGCACCAGTCCGGCCGCGTATGTGGAAGCGGCCAGGGTCGAGGCGGCGCGCCGATTGCTCGAAGCCACCGATGAGCCGCTGGAACGGGTCGCGGCGGCGGCCGGTCTGGGCTCGGTGGAGACGTTGCACCGAGCGTTCCGCAAGCAGATCAGCACCACCCCGGCCGCCTACCGCCGCCGTTTCCGCACCACGACCTGACCTGCTCCTCTCACTGCCCGGCCGACGCGCGCCCGCGCCCGGTCAGCCCTTGCGCGTCCGACCGGCATGTCCGACCCGGCATGCCCGACCCAGCCTGTCCGACCCAGCAGGTTCGGGCCTCCCCGCCCGAACTGTCCTGCCCGAACTGCTCTGTCCGAAATGCTCTGCCCGAAAGGACCCTTCTGTAATGAGCGTCTCCACGACCCTGCGCGACGTCATCGGCCTCGACAACACGCTGCCCAGCCTCGGCTCGGCCACCCTGCTCATGATCGACTTCCAGAACACCTACCGCACCGGCGTCATGGCGCTGGAAGGCGCCGAACCCGCCCTGGCCGCAGGGGCACGTCTGCTGGCCGCCGCCCGTGAGGCCGGCGCGACGGTCATCCACATCGTCAACGACGGTGGTGAGGGCGGTCCGTACGACATTCGTGCGGAGATCGGCGCCATCAGCGCGGAGGTGGCCCCGATCGCGGGTGAGCCGGTCGTCGTCAAGCAGTTCCCCGACGCCTTCCGCGGCACGGACCTGGAGAAGGTCCTGCGGGAGAGGGGCGCCGGTCCGGAGCTGGTGCTGGCCGGGTTCATGACCCATATGTGCGTCACGTTCACCGCCCAGGGCGCCTTCAACCACGGCTACCGGCCCACAGTTGTCGCCGAGGCCACCGCCACCCGTTCCCTGCCCGCCCCGGACGGCGGCGTACTGCCCGCAGCCGCCCTCCAGGCCGCCGCCCTGACCACCGTCGGGGACCTCTTCGGCACGGTGGCCCCGACGGTCGGCCACCTCACGAACTCACGCAGGTGAATGGGGGGTATGGGTGCCGCTACCCGGGCGCGACCAAGCTCGGGCAAGGACAGCGCCCCGGTCCGGTGGCCCGCCCCTACTGACCGCTGTTGTCGCCGGTCACCTGCTCGCGCAGCACGGTGCTCATGCTGATGGGCTCACGCCCGAGCAGGTCGGCCAGTGTCGGGTCGACGGCGGTGAATTCACCGGCGCGGGCGGCCGCGAAGATGCCGAGCAGCTGGTCCCCGACCTCGGCGGGGGCGCCGTGGCTCAACAGCTGTTCCCGGAATTCGGCGTCGGGCACGGTGGCCCTGGTGATGGTGCGGCCCGTGATCCCGGCGGCGATGCCCGCGATGTCGTCGAACGTGAGCGCCTGGGCGCCGGTGAGCGGTGGTGTGGGCCCCTCGAAGCGGCCCTCGTCGGCCAGGATGGCGGCCGCCGCCTCCGCGAGGTCGGCGTGCGTGGTCCAGGCGACCGGCCCGTCCGCGGGGAGCGCGACTTCACCGGACTCCAGACCCTGGGCGGCGAACTGCACCGCGCTGGCGGCGTAGAAGCCGTTGCGCAGGGAGGTGAACGGTACGCCCGAGGCGCGCAACGCGTCCTCGGTGGCGGCGTGGTCGCGGCAGGCCTGGAAGTGCGAGGCGTGGCCGGCGCCCATCTGGCTGGTGTAGAGGATGCGCCCGACGCCCGCCGCTACCGCCCCGTCGATCGCGGCGCGGTGCTGCCGTACGCACTCCTCGCCCATCTTGTCGACGGAGACGATGAGCACCTGGGAGGCGCCCTCGAAGGCGTCGGCGAGGCTGTCGGGGTCGGTGAAGCTGCCCCGCCGGACCCTTATGCCTCGGTCCGCGAACGCCTCTGCCTTCTGCGGGTCGCGGACGCTGACGCCGATCCGGTCCGCCGGCATGCGCGTCAGCAGCCCCTCGACGATCTGACGCCCGAGCTTTCCGGTGGCTCCGGTCACGATGATCATGATGTGCTCCAATGCCGCGTTTCCAGTGGAATCACATTCACCGTAACACTGGAACTATCGATGGAACCAGTGGATCTGTATCATCGATATATGGCACCACGTTCACGCGACACCGACACCAGCAACGACAGCGACATCAGCGATGCCAACGGCAGCGACATCCGTGCCGCTGCCGGTATCGCTGCGGCTGCGGATTCGGCTGCCGCTGATGTCGACGGCGATGGCGACGTCGATACGCATACGCATACGCATGCGCAGCCCAGGCAGCGGATCATCGAGGCGGCAGCCGGTCTGCTCGCGCGGGAGGGGCGCGACGCCGTCACCACCCGCGCCGTCGCGGTCGCGGCGGGCGTTCAGCCGCCGGCGATCTACCGCATGTTCGGTGACAAGGGCGGGCTGCTCGACGCGGTGGCGGAGTACGGGTTCGCCACGTTCCTCGCGACCAAGCACGTGGACCCCGACCCGCCGGACCTCATAGAGGACCTGAGGGGCGGATGGGATCTGGCGGTCGAGTTCGGCCTCGCCAATCCGGCGTTGTTCACGCTGATGTACAGCGAGCCCACGAGACCCGCGTCGGCGGCCTTCAGGGCAGGCCTGGAGATCCTCATGGGGCGGATCAGGCGGCTGGCCGCCGGGGGCTGGCTCCGCGTCGACGAGGAGCTCGCGGCGATGCTCATCCACGCCACGGCGCGGGGCGCGGTCCTCACCTGGCTGTCCCTGCCCGAGGACCGGCGCAACCCCGCGCTGTTGACGACGCTCCGGGAGTCCATGGTCGACGCGGTGACCAACCGGGAACCAGCGGTACGGGACGCGGGCCCGGCCGGTGCTGCCCGCGCCCTGCGCGCCGCGCTGCCGGAGCAGACGGTTCTCAGTGGCGCGGAGCAGCACCTGCTGAGGGAGTGGCTGGACCGCGTGGCCTCCGACGGATGAGCCGCACCGGGCGTGACGGATGAGCCGCACCGGGCGTCACACCGTCACACCGTCACGACAGCCGCAGTCAAAGCCACATCCGCAGCCATCACACCCTCAGCCATCACACCCTCAGCCGCGTCCGCTGTTGTCGCGCTCGAAGGTGGCGAAGGCTGCCTCCTGGCGCCACTCCGTCGCGGCCTTCGGGCTGGCGGCGAGGTAGCGGGAGCAGCGCGGACCCGGTCGTCCGGCGCCGGGCCGGTCGCCGCTGCAGGCCGGGACCAGCCGGTAGCCGGAGGGCGCGGAGCCGTCGGCCCACAGGCTGCGGCCGTCGCGGAACGCGTACTCCAGCGAGGCGCGGGCCAGGTCCTTCAGTTCGGTGTAGCCGAGTCCGTAGGTCCGGGCGGCGTACTGGTACTCGTGGCTGACGTCGATCCGCGAGACCCCCGGGTCGTCGGTGGCCAGGATCACCGGGACGCCGTAGCTGCGGTAGGCGTTGAACGGGTGGGCGTCGCCCGCGATGCCGAGGATCTGCTTGTTGCTGGAGAACGGCACCTCGACGGCGACCTTGCGCCGCGCCATGGTCCGGGCGAGCTGCCGCCAGTTGTCCTCGTGGACCAGGTCCACACCGTGTCCGATGCGCTCGGCACCGGCGACGAGCACGGCCTCGCGGATGTGGAAGGTCAGGTCCTCGGGCTTGACCAGGCCGGGGGCCAGCTCACCGGCGTGCAGGGTGAGGTGGGCACCGGGGTACTGGCCGCGCAGGTACTTCAGCATCCGCATCTGGAGCCGGTAGTCGGCCAGCGCGCTCTCCCCGTCCTCGGGCTGCACGAGGTTGACCGCGACGAACCTCGGGTCGCGCTCCGCCAGCCGCATGCCCACCGCGATCTGCGTGAACACCCGCGCCGGGGTGCTGCCCCGGGAGACCTGGGAGATCCACCGGACGGGCAGCCGGCAGCCCGGATCGGGGCGCGCGGTGTCGCAGTGCGCGGCGGCCCGGAACTGCACGTCGGCGTCATCGGCCTCCTGGACCGCGTCGTCGATGACCCGGTCGAGCTGCCCTCCGGCCAGCAGCTTGCTGTGGAAGGCGGCCAGGTCGGCGTCGTAACCCACCTTGTCGGCGAGCTTCTTGGCGCTGTCGGAGGCCGGAGTGACCATGGTCTCCAGATAGAACTGGTTCTGCTTGACCACGGAGTCGGCCACATTGGCGAGGAGCTTGCCGCGGTCCCAGGTCGCCATTCCGAACTTGCCGAACGTGTCGAAGAAGTGGTCGTGCCCGGACTGGTCGGCCGGGAAGTCCTGCATGGACCAGGCCCTGATGATCTGCTGCCGGAACGCGGCATCGGTCCGGGAGTCGGACGCGGGCCGCGTGCCCGACCCGCACGGAGGCGCGACAGCCGTCATCGTCGCGTCGATGCAGAGACCGCGCTCGATCGCGAGCTTGATCAGGAACTCGGTGGTGGCCGCACCGGACAGGTGGTTGTGGAGGTCACCGCCCTTGGGCAGGTCCTCGAAGAAGGCTTTCAGCCGCGCGGGCCTGTTCCGCAACGAGTCGAGGTACGCGGCGGTCCTGCGCTCGGCCGGGGTCACCGCACGGGGCGGGACCTGCCTGGCGCTCTGTGACGACGCGTCGTTCGTGGGCGCGGTCGCGGTCGCGGCGGTGGCCGGGAGCGACGGGAGCAGGGTCAGCGCGGCGAGCGCGCCGAGCCCGGCCAGCAGGCGGGGCTTGGGACGGTGTGCCGTCCTGGTTGTTGAGATCACGGCCGAATGATCGCTTCCGCACCGGGAGTACCTCCCCCAAACTGCGTGTATGGACTGAAACTTCCACTCGATCGAGTGCCTGACCAGCAGCCGCCCGCCCCGCACCTTGCCGTGCAGGACCCTCGCGGAGCGGACATCTGCCGGAGCAGCCCCATATCCGCGAACCCGATACCCGCGAACCCCGTACCCACGGGCCCGTACTCGTATCCGTACGCCTCTGAAGCCCCGTCAGTCGTCGCTGTTCGGCGGCGTTTCGGGCTTGGTGTGGAGGACCTCGCGGGCCTGCTCCGCGGAGCGGATGAGGCTTTCGGTGACGAAGTCGAGGAAGCGGGCGATGTTTTCGAGGCGGACTCCGGCCGGGGTGGTGGGGCCGAGAACATCGACGCCCTGCCGTGCGGTATCGACGAGCTGGGCGGTTGACCGGGCGCTGGAGATCATGGACTGGTACCAGATGTCGTCGTCGACGACGTAGCGCTCACGGCGGCGTTCGTCGCGTTCCCGGCGAACGAGGCCCTGGCTGTCGAGGAACGCGACGGCCTTGGAGATGGACGCCGGGCTGACCTGCAGGCGCTGGACCAGTTCGGAGGCGGTGAGGCTGCCCGAGTCGGCGGTGTACAGGCAGGTCATCACCCGGGCCATCATCTTGGGCGTGCCCGACTGTATGAGGGCGGTCGTGAAGACCTCCTCGTACTCGCGCACCGCCTCCGCGTCGCGCCCGTGGGCCTGCGCGGGCGCCGCGGACTTCCGGGGCGCGGTCTGCGCACGCCGGTGGGTGCGGCGTTCGGTCGCGCGGTGGGCGAGGTCGGCGCGGTACGTGGTGGGGCCGCCGTTGCGCATGACCTCGCGCGTGACGGTCGAGGTCGGACGGTCGAGCCGTCTGGCGATCTCCGCGTAGGCCAGGCCGTCGGCCAGCCCCAGCGCGATCTGCTGACGTTCCTGCTGGGTGAGCCTGCCTCCGGGCATCGCGGTCTCCTTCGTGATCTGCGGTGCCGTCAGCATAGCGTTCACTTTCAATTCATTGCAACGAGCATCGGGTGGGTTGTTGCATTAGATTCACGACCGTTGCAACGATATGAGTGCCCTGAGCTGCAAAAATGAATCTTCTATGCAATGAATACGTTGCCAGTTCACTGAACACAACGTAGCGTTTCCACTATCAGAAACGGCGGACGCAAGGGGCGGCCGCCGGAGAAGAGGGAGAACGTCATGCAGAAGTTCGACACCCCCGCCGCCGTCTCGGCCGTCCTCGACATCCCCGCCGGACGCATCCAGCTCATCGCCGCCGACCGGGCGGACACCACGGTCGAGGTCCTCCCCGCGGACGCCTCTAAGGGCCGCGACGTACAGGCCGCGGAACGGATCACCGTCGAGTACGACGACGGCGTCCTGCGGATCGCGGCCGCACCGCCGAAGAACCGCGTCCTCGGCAGCTCCGGATCCGTCGAGGTGACCATCCAACTCCCCGTCGACTCCCGCGTCGAGGCGAACGCGGCCGCCGCCGATCTCCGGGGCGTCGGGCGGCTCGGTGACGTCGCCTTCGAGGGCGCTCAGGGCTCGGTCAAGCTCGACCAGGTCGCCGGCGCACGCATCAGCCTCCTCGCCGGTGACATCTCGGTCGGCCACCTGGGCGGCCCCGCGGAGATCAGCACCCAGAAGGGCGACCTCCGGATCGTCGAGGCCGTGCGCGGCACGGTCGTCCTGCGCACCCTGTCCGGCGATGTGTCGGTCGGCGCCGCCCGCGGCGTGTCCGCGTCCCTGGACGCCGGCACCGGCTACGGCCGGATCGAGAACGCACTGAAGAACACCGAGGGCGCCGCCGCCGGTCTGAACATCCGCGCGACCACCACCCAGGGCGACATCGTCGCCCGCAGCCTCTGAGGAGCAACTCACATGACGAACCTGGCTATTGAGGCGATCGGACTGCGCAAGTCCTACGGGGACAAGGTCGTCCTCGACGGGATCGATCTGGCCGTCCCGGCCGGCACGATCTTCGCGCTGCTCGGCCCGAACGGTGCGGGAAAGACCACCGCCGTCAAGATCCTCTCCACGCTGGTGTCGCCCGACCCCGGAACCGCCTCCGGCGTCATCCGGGTCGGCGGCCACAGCGTGACCACGGACCGGCAGGCGGTACGCGCGGCGATCGGCGTCACCGGCCAGTTCTCCGCCGTCGACGGCCTGATCACCGGCGAGGAGAACATGCTGCTGATGGCCGACCTGCACCACCTGTCCCGCACCGAGGGCCGCCGCACCGCCGCCGAGCTACTGGAACGCTTCGACCTCACCGAGGCCGCGAAGAAACCCGCCTCCACCTACTCCGGGGGCATGAAGCGCCGCCTCGACATCGCGATGACCCTGGTCGGCGGCCCCAGGATCATCTTCCTCGACGAACCCACCACCGGCCTGGACCCCCGCAGCCGCCACAACATGTGGCAGATCATCCGCGAACTCGTCTCCGACGGCGTCACCATCTTCCTCACCACCCAGTACCTCGAAGAGGCCGACGAACTCGCCGACCGCATCGCCGTACTCAACGACGGAAAGATCGCCGCCGAAGGCACCGCCGAGGAACTCAAACGCCTCATCCCCGGCGGACACATCCGCCTCCGCTTCACCGACCCCGCCACCTACCGCCACGCCGCCACCGCCCTGCCGGACGCCACCCGTGACGACGAAGGGCTCTCCCTGCAGATCCTCAGCAACGGCAGCCAGCACGAACTGCGCACCATCCTGGACCGCCTCGACGCCGCCGACATCCAGGCAGACGAGCTGACCGTCCACACCCCCGACCTCGACGACGTGTTCTTCGCCCTCACCGCGTCCCCCAACACCCCCACCACCCCCGACATCCCAGGCCAGTTGAAGGAGACATCCCGATGAGCACTCTGTCCCTCGCCGCCCGTGACTGCACCACCATGCTGCGCCGCAACCTCCTGCACGCCCGCCGCTACCCCTCCCTCACCCTCAACCTCCTCCTCACCCCCGTCATGCTGCTCCTGCTCTTCGTCTACATCTTCGGCGGCGTGATGAGCGCCGGCCTCGGCGGCGGTGGCGGGGACCGCTCCGACTACATCGCCTACATCGTCCCCGGCATCCTGCTCATGACCATCGGCAGCACGGTCGTCGGAACCGCCGTGTCCGTCTCCACCGACATGACCGAAGGCATCATCGCCCGCTTCCGCACCATGGCCATCCACCGCGGCTCCGTACTCGTCGGACACGTCGTCGGCAGCGTGCTGCAGGCAGTCATGAGCGTCGTCCTCGTCGGGGCCGTGGGCGTGGCGATCGGCTTCCGGTCCACCGACGCCACGCTCCTGGAATGGCTCGCCGCCTTCGCCCTGCTCGTCCTCTTCGCCACCGCACTCACCTGGATCGCCGTCGGCATGGGCCTCATCAGCCCCAACGCCGAAGCCGCCAGCAACAACGCCATGCCGATGATCCTGCTGCCCCTGCTCTCCAGCGCCTTCATCCCCGTCGACACCATGCCCGCCTGGTTCCGGCCCATCGCCGAGTACCAGCCCTTCACCCCCGCCATCGAGACACTGCGCGGACTCCTCCTCGGCACCGAGATCGGCAACAACGGCTGGCTCACCATCGCCTGGTCCCTCGCCCTCGCCGCCCTCGGCTACCGCTGGTCGACATCGACCTTCAACCGCGACCCGAAGTAACTACCGCACCACCGCACGGCACCCCAGCAAGCCCTCATCCCCGGCCTCACCGAACCCGTGACCGCAGCAGATCAGTCAGCGTCCGCGCTGGACAACGCTTCGGTAATCATGCGGGTGGCGAAGTCGGGGTCGTCGGCGATCCGGTTGATGTGTTCCGCGAGCAGGAACGCGGTGGCCTCAAGGGGAGTCATCTCCGCCTCGGTCCAGTCCCCGTACTGCTGGCGCCAGAGATTGGGGCTCAGCCCGGTGCCCGCGGCGATGACGAGGCCGGCCATGGTGGGAATGACCTCGGGTGCGCAGCTCTTGGGCATCATGCGCATCGAGGCGACCAGAGTGGGCACCACGTACTCGATGACGTCCTTGTCGACTTCCTCGTGAGTCATCCGCAGCCACTTCATGAACATGAAGATGAGCGTGCACGCGCCGTCCAGCAGATCCTGAGCCCCCTCCGGTCCCAGGGACGCGGCGAACTGGTCGTCCATCTGCTGCTGTTCGGGGTCGGTCTCTGACCTGCCCGCGTGGACGTATCTGAGCCTGGAGTCGATCATCATGATCGCCGTCCCCACATCGCCGGCCGGAGCGTTCTGGGGATCGCAGGGCGATGACACAGGGTTCCTCCTCAGTTGCCCACGGTGGGCAGTTCGGCGGATTCGACAGTAGACCGACGACGAGGTCCGGGTCCCGGAAACCAGGGCGCGGGGCCCGTTCGTGGCCCGCGGCACGGCCGGAGGCGCCCTGCGCCCGGCTCTCAGCGGTCGGTGTCCGGGGGCATGTGGAAGGTGAGACCGGAGACGTCACGGGCCTGGATCACCGGGGCGGTCTGTGAGCCACCGCTGATGCTGTTGTGCACGGACCCGCCCGCGCCCGCCTGAGCGGCCCGCCACCACTCGTCGAGGAGTGCACGGAACTCCCCGTCCAGGGCGGCCCGTACGCCCAGCGCCGTCACCAGTGCCTGTGCGTGCAGGGGATCGGCGGGATCGGCCGCCAGAGCGGCGGCCTCCAGCTCGCCCGAGCTGACCACGGGCGATCCGTCCTCTCCAGGGACCTGCGCCGTACCGCGCCGGAACGGACGCCTCACCAGCGCCGTGAGCCCTTGCCAGGTCTGCCGGCCGGCCTCGCCGCCCGCGCTTGACGCCAGTGCCGTGAGTGCCGCTGCTGTGATCGGGTCCATGAGAGTGCTCCCCTGAGTCACGATCCGTTCGACACACCTTAGATCCGGGCTGCGCAGTGGTACAGGGACCCTCACCGCGGGACTACGTCCACACGGCGGCCACCACGGCTGCGTCCGCCATGAACAACGCCACGGCGTAGAAGGCCCGCAGCCGCTTGCCGCGCATACCCGCCAACGCGGCCACCGCCACCGGTGACCAGCTGGAACGACCGTCATGCTCGGCAGGTGGCTGCCGGTCGCCGGGTCCCCTTCTCCCGGTCATGAACCGAGCCCACCTCAGAGACCGATGTCGGATCTCCTGGCGCTGCTCGGCAGCACACCCCGCCGGGTATCCAGGGCATGACCCACACGCACGCAGAGACAGGTGAGGCGCCTACCGAATCCGGTAGGCGCCTCACCTGCTGTTTTGGCTGTCGGGGTGGCGGGATTTGAACCCACGACCTCTTCGTCCCGAACGAAGCGCGCTGCCAAGCTGCGCTACACCCCGATCGCCGCCAGTGTCCCGGCGACATCGATTACTTTAGCCCACCTGCGGCCGGAGACGAAATCCGGTTTTTATCCCGATCGAGGTGTGGGTGAGGGGTACCGGGGTGGGGTAGGCCTGATGGTGTGGGCGAAGGGCCGCACGAGGAGGGGGCTGAGGGGTGTGCCGGGCTCGTGCCAGGCAGGTGTGTCAGAGAGTGCCCGAGGGGTTACGTGTCCCGGGCCGTCAGGGTCAGCAGTGTCGCCTCGGGGGGACAGGCGAAGCGGACCGGGGTGTAGCGGTTGGTGCCGCAGCCGGCCGAGACGTGGAGATAGGCGCGGTTGCCGTCCACCGAGTGGGAGGAGAGGCCCTTCACGCGGTCCGTGTCCAGGTCGCAGTTGGTGACCAGGGCTCCGTAGAAGGGGATGCAGAGCTGGCCGCCGTGGGTGTGGCCGGCCAGGATCAGCGGGTAGCCGTCCGACGTGAAGGCGTCCAGGGAGCGCAGGTAGGGGGCGTGGACCACGCCGATCGAGAGGTCGGCGCCCGTCTCGGGGCCGCCCGAGACCTCCGCGTAGCGGTCGCGCTTGATGTGCGGGTCGTCGAGGCCGGTGAAGGCGAGCTCCAGGCCGTCGAGCTTGAGGCGGCCGCGGGTGTTGGACAGGTTCAGCCAGCCCGCCTCGTCGAAGGCGTCCCGCATGGGCTCCCACGGGTTGTGGACGACGTTGACCGCCGGGGCGTTCCCGTTGAGGCCGTGCTTGCCCGCGGTCTTCTCGAAGAGATAGCGGACGGGGTTACGGAGCTTGGGCCCGTAGTAGTCGTTGGAGCCGAAGACGTACACGCCCGGGAGCTCCATCAGCGGGCCCAGCGCGTCCAGCAGCTCCGGGACCGCCTCGGGGTCGGAGAGGTTGTCGCCGGTGTTCACGACGAAGTCGGGCCGCAGGCCCGCGAGTGACTGCAGCCAGGCGCGCTTCTTCCGCTGACCGCTCACCATGTGGACGTCGGAGATCTGCAGGACGCGCAACGGACGTGCTCCGTGCGGGAGTACGGGGACCGTGACCCTTCGCAGGCGGAACGAGCGGGCCTCGAATCCGGCCGCGTAGGCGAGACCGGCGGCGCCGGCCGCGGCGGTGACCGCCGTGATTTTCAGGGGTACTCCGTAGCGTGCGCGCATGCGCCCATCGTCGCAGACGGTTCGTGTCCACGGGAAAACCGGCGGGCGGCGGAGGCCCCGCACCTGCCACAATCACCACATGACCACGCTCAAGTCCAAGCTCAAGGAAGACCTCACCACGGCCATGAAGGCGCGCGACGAGCTGACCTCGTCCACGCTCCGACTGACCCTCACCGCGATCACCAAGGAGGAGGTCAGCGGCAAGTCGGCCCGCGAACTCTCCGACGACGAGGTGCAGAAGGTGATCGCCCGGGAGGCGAAGAAGCGTCGCGAGGCGGCCGAGGCCTTCTCGCAGGGCGGCCGGACCGAGCAGGCCGAGCGGGAGAAGAAGGAGGGCGAGCTGCTCGACGCCTACCTCCCGCAGCAGCTGAGCGACGACGAGCTGGCCGCGATCGTGGCGTCCGCGGTCGACGAGGCGAAGGCCGGCGGCGCCGAGGGCCCCCGTGCGATGGGCGCCGTCATGAAGATCGTGAACCCGAAGGTCGCGGGGCGCGCGGAGGGCGGCCGGGTGGCCGCCCAGGTCAAGAAGCTCCTCGCGGGCTGAGACCGACCGGGCCTCGCGCCCCCCTGCGCCCGGTGCGGGCAGGGCGGGTGCGGTGCGGTGGGGTGGGGACTGTACGGCCAGGTGAGCAGCGAGTCCTGCCGCTCAGCCGCAGTGTCCAGACGTGATCCACACATGGTCCAGACGTGAAGTGGGGCGCCCCCCGGCCGGGGGGGGCCCCACGAGACCTCTTGGCCAATGGGCGGGTCGGGGAGGGAGGGTCCAGTGGGGGCGGTGTTTAGGGGGGCAAGGGCGCCAGGGGCGAT
>NZ_JBHVOI010000003.1:0-53017 GCF_042887885.1 Streptomyces sp. NPDC057900 | reverse complement strand
GGCGCCCCCCGGCCGGGGGGCGCCCCACTTCACGTCTGGACCATGCGGCTGAGCGGCAGGTCAGGGACCTTGCGTGCCGTTGTTGCCGTGGCCTCGGCCGCCGTGGCCGTTGTTGCCGCCGATCAGGTCCGGCGAAATGCTGATGCCGGGGAAGGGGCTGTCGCCGCCGGGCTTGTTGTCGCCGTTGCCCGGCTTCTTCTTCTCCTTGTCCTTCTTGCCTTTGTCTTCCTTCGGCTTCGCCCGCGGTACGTCGACCGCGTTGAAGGCCGGCGTCTCGGAGGCGTTCAGGGAGCCGGTCATCGCGGTCTTCCAGATCGGGCCGGGCAGACAGCCACCGCAGACGTCGTCGTAGTACTGACCACCGATGGTGATGTTGCTCATCGGGATCTGCCTGGCACCGTCACTGCCGACCCACACCGCCGTGGACAGGTTCGGCGTGTAGCCGACGAACCAGGCGTTCTTGCGCTCGTCGGTGGTACCGGTCTTGCCCGCGTTGTCGCGGTCGGTGAGACCCGCCTGCTGTCCGGTGCCGTCCGCCACCACGCCCTTGAGCATCTGGTTGATGGTGTCGGCGGTGTGCTCGCTCATGGCCTGCGTGCACTTCGACTTCGGAACGTCGAGCTGCTTGCCGTTCGGGCTGGTCACCGAGAGGATCGCGATCGGGGAGCAGTACTTGCCCCGGTTGGCGAAGGCCGCGTACACCGAGGCCATCGCCAGCGGAGTCGACTCCTGGCCACCGAGAGTGGTGGAGGCGACCGGCTGCAACGGCTTGTTGTTGCCGCGGATGTAGCCGACCTTCTCCGCCATCGTGAGCGTCTCGCAGAGACCGGCCTTCTGCTCCAGCTTCGCGAAGTAGGTGTTGATCGACTTGCCCAGCGCGCTGGTCATGTCGAAGTTGCCCTTCTCCGTCTCCAGCTCGTTCGACACGTCCCAGGGGCGGTTGTCGGCGGGCCGGTTTTCGCAGGTGCGGAAGCTCTCGCCGGGCAGCGAGATCTGGTGGTCGGTGGTGAAGTCCTGTGCCGGACTGATCCCCTTCTCCAGGGCCGCCGCCGCGGTGATCGGCTTGAAGGTCGACCCCACCTGGAAGCCGGCGTAGCTGCCGCCCATCTTGTGGTCGACGTTCAGGTTCAGCACGGTCTGGTGCTTGGACTGGTCCAGTCCGTACGGGCGGGACTGCGCCATCGCCGTGATCTGGCCCGTGCCCGGCTTCACCTGCACGACCGCGTCGGCGATCTTGTCGTCCTTGTTGACCCGGGAGGTCGCGGCCTCGTTGGAGGCGGCCTGGGAGCGCGGGTCGAGCGTCGTCTTGATCGTGAGACCACCGGTCGCCCAGAGCTTGGCGCGGTCCTTCGCGGTCTTCCCGAAGGCGGGGTCGCCCGTGACGATCTGCCGTACGTAGTCGCAGAAGAAGCCGGAGCCGCTGACCGCGGTGATGCAGCCGTTCTGCGGCCGCTTGACCTTCAGCTTGATCGGCGTCGCCTGGGCCTTGGCGGCCTCGGCCTTCGAGATGTCCCCGACATCCGCCATCCGCTGGAGCACGGTGTTGCGACGCTTCGTCGCCTCCTCCGTGTCGTTGACGGGGTCGTAGCGGCTCGGCGACTGCACGATGCCGGCCAGCAGCGCCGCCTCCTCCACCTTCAGGTCCTTCGCCGACTTCGAGAAGTAGCGCTGCGAGGCCGCCTCGACCCCGTACGCCTGCTGCCCGAAGAAGGTGATGTTGAGGTAGTTCTCCAGGATCTTCTTCTTGCCGAGCTCTTCCTCGACCTGGATCGCGTACTTCAGCTCCTGGACCTTGCGGCCGAGCGTCTGCTGGGTGGCCTCGGCGACCTTGGCCGGGTCGTCGCCCGCCTCCTCGACGAAGACGTTCTTCACGTACTGCTGGGTGAGGGTCGACGCGCCCTGCGCGGTCCCGCCCGACTGAACGTTGCGGTTCATCGCGCGCAGGATGCCCTTGAGGTCGACCGCGCCGTGCTCGTAGAAACGGGCGTCCTCGATCGCGATGATCGCCTTCTGCATGTACGGCGAGATGTTCTTCAGCGGCACCACAGTGCGGTCGCGGGAGTAGACCGTGGCGATCTGGCCGCCCTGGTTGTCCAGAATCGTGGTTCGCTGCATCAGCGGCGGAGTCTTCAGATTGGCCGGGATCTCGTCGAATCCGTCGACCGTCCCCTTGGCGGCGAGACCCAGTGCTCCGGCGGCCGGCAGCGCGATGCCCGCCAGGACCACTCCGGAGAGTGCGGCGACACCGAGGAACTTGGCGGCCTGCTGGGTCGTCGTGAGACCCCCGCCCGAGCGCTTCTTTGGCATGGGGGCAGCCTACGTTCTCATTCGCCGGACACACGTATATGCCTTGGCCTAAGCTGCTCTCAACTGTCACAGCAGTCCGGTTTCGTATCAACCCCCGTGCATGACCCTGTGGATGGCCCGACCACGATTCAGGCGCTCCCGAAAACGCCTCGTGTGTCATCGAACGTCCGTTGTGTCTCAGATGGTCTGTCCCGATTCCCTGGGGATAGTCGCGGATGTCCTCACCTCACTCCCCTGGGTGATCTGCCGCATACGCATAGTCCGTTCGGGCCATTCAAGATTGGGCCCGAAGGGGGTGTTGTGCTGTCGCCACCTTCCGTAACGTCCTCAACTGGCAGCGGTGAATATGCCGCTGTCGCCGTGGGGGAGCCTCGATTCGGGAGAGGACGGCGCCGGGATGGGCTGGGTAACCGACTGGAGTGCGCAGGCAGCCTGCCGCACTACCGATCCGGATGAACTGTTCGTACAAGGGGCAGCGCAGAACAGGGCCAAGGCGGTGTGCACCGGATGTCCGGTGCGGACCGAGTGCCTGGCCGATGCGCTGGACAATCGCGTCGAATTCGGCGTGTGGGGCGGAATGACCGAGCGGGAGCGCCGCGCACTGCTGCGCAGGCGCCCGACCGTCACGTCCTGGCGCCGGCTGCTGGAGACCGCACGCAGCGAGTACGAGCGGTCCACGGGCATCCTGCCCGTGGCGATCGGGCTGGAGGACGACGAGCTGCACGAGACGCTCGCCGCCGTGGGGTGACCCCCGGGACGGTGGGTGAGCGGCCCGGCCCCGTGGTGCGGACCACGTAGTGCGGTCCACGTGATGTGGGCGGGGTCCCGACGTGCACTGCCTACGGAATGACGTGCACTACCTACGGATTACGGGGTGGCTGGACAGCTCCGGCCGGAGCGGAACCGGTCGCGAGCCGGTCCCCGATGGCTCGTAGCCCTGTGAGGTCATGGACATCTCCGGGCAGCGCTGCCACCGCTGTCACGGCCACCTCGGGATGTTGCGCGGTGAAACGGTCGCGTGTGTGCTGTTCGCGCGCGACCACCTGCATCCTTTCGGCGTGCAGATGCAACAGACCGGCGGTCAGCTGCTCGACGGAGACACCCGGGGCAACGGAGACACCCGGGGCAGCGGACGTATCCACGTCTGAGCCTGCTTTTGTGTCCGAGCCCGCATCTGTGTCTGCGCCTGCCTCCGGTGTGGCCTCCGGTACGTCGGCGGGCGCCTGCTCATGTCTGTGTTCGGGTTCGTGCTCGTACTCCGAGACGTGCTCGGACAGGTCGGGGGTGGCGGCTCCAGGGGTGTCCGTGGTCTGTGCGGTCCCGGCCGCGGGGGAGGCGGCGGGCTCACGAAGTCCAGCCTTCCCGGCCCCCTGATCCACAATGCCGGCCGCATCAAGATTTTCTGCGGCGGCCAGCGCCTGCCCGGCCGAGAGCCGGGCGGCCTCACTGTCGTGCACCCGGTTGAGGACCAGCCCCGCCAGCGGCATGTCCTCCGCGGCCAGCCGCTCCACGAAGTACGCCGCCTCGCGGAGCGCGTCCCGCTCCGGCGTCGCGACGACGAGGAACGCCGTGCCGGGTGCCTGGAGCAGCTTGAACGTCGCATCGGCGCGGGTGCGGAACCCGCCGAACATGGTGTCCATCGCGGCGACAAAAGTCTGTACGTCCCTCAGGAACTGGCCACCGAGCAGCTTCCCGAGCGTTCCGGTCATCATCGACATGCCCACATTGAGGAACTTCATCCCGGCCCGGCCGCCCATTTTCGCCGGGGCCATCAGCAGCTTGATGAACTTCCCGTCCAGGAACGAGCCGAGCCGCTTCGGCGCGTCCAGGAAATCAAGCGCGGAACGCGACGGTGGGGTGTCGACGACGATCAGGTCCCACTCCTCGCGCGCCCTGAGCTGACCGAGCTTCTCCATCGCCATGTACTCCTGCGTGCCCGCGAAGCCGGCCGACAGGGACTGGTAGAAGGGGTTCTCCAGAATCGCGCGGGCCCGCTCACCGTCCGCGTGCGCCTCGACGATCTCGTCGAACGTCCGCTTCATGTCGAGCATCATGGCGTGCAGCTGACCGGAGCCCGCTGTCTCGATGCCCTTCACCTGGCGGGGGATGTTGTCCAGCGAGTCGATGCCCATGGACTGGGCGAGCCTGCGGGCCGGATCGATGGTGAGGACGACGACCTTGCGGCCCCGCTCGGCCGCGCGTACGCCCAGTGCCGCGGCGGTCGTGGTCTTGCCTACTCCGCCCGAGCCGCAGCACACGATGATCCGGATGTCAGGATCGTCGAGGAGGGCGTCGGTGTCCAGGACGGGGGCGGTCGCCGCCGCGACACCGTCGTGGTCGCTGCCACCGTCGTGGTTTCTGTCCGATGTCATGAACCCACTCCTTGTCCCGCCGCCCCTTCGCCCACACCTTGCTTACGGAGCTCCGTAGCGAGTTCGTACAGTCCGGCAGGGTCCACGCCCTCGCCGATCAGCGGGAGTTCGTAACCCGGAAGTCCGAGGCCTGCCAGGACCGCGCGCTGTTCACGCTCCAGCTCGACCCGCTGGGCGTGCTCGGCGGCCTGCGCGAGCAGCGGGCGCACGAGGGCCGCGGAGCCGGTCACGCCTGCCCGGGTGAGTGTTTTGGCGATCTCCTTGCGGCGGCCGCCCGCGGCGGTGCGCAGCGCGTCCTCGTCCAGCAGATGCGGGCGCACCATGTTCACGATGACCCGGCCCACCGGCAGTTCGGCCGCCCGGAGCTCGGCGATGCCGTCGGCGGTCTCCTGGACCGGCATCTCCTCCAGGAGGGTCACCAGATGGACCGCGGTCTCGGGGGACTTCAGCACCCTCATCACGGCCTGGGCCTGATTGTGTATCGGGCCTATCCGGGCCAGCCCCGCCACCTCGTCGTTCACGTTGAGGAAGCGGGTAATCCGGCCGGTCGGCGGGGCGTCCATGATCACGTAGTCGTAGACGAACCGGTTCTGCTTGTCCTTGCGGCGCACCGCCTCGCAGGCCTTGCCGGTCAGCAGGACGTCCCGGACGCCGGGCGCGATCGTGGTGGCGAAGTCGATCGCGCCGAGCTTCTTGAGCGCCCGGCCCGCGCTGCCGAGCTTGTAGAACATCTGGAGATAGTCGAGGAGGGCGCGCTCGGCGTCGATCGCGAGGGCGTACACCTCCCCGCCGCCCGGTGCGACGGCGATCTTGCGCTCCTCGTAGGGGAGGGCGTCCGCCTCGAAGAGCTGGGCGATGCCCTGTCTGCCCTCGACCTCGACGAGGAGGGTGCGCTTGCCCTCGGTCGCGAGGGCAAGCGCGAGGGCGGCGGCGACCGTGGTCTTACCGGTACCGCCCTTGCCGCTGACGACCTGGAACCTGCTCACGTATTCGAGCCTAACCAGTCGTACCGCAGGCTACGCACGAGGCTGCGCGTCTCGTGGATTGCACAGGCATTACAGTCGGGCCATGACCAAGTGGGAATACGCGACCGTGCCCCTTCTCGTGCACGCGACCAAGCAGATTCTGGACACCTGGGGCGAGGACGGCTGGGAGCTGGTCCAGGTCGTTCCCGGCCCGAACAACCCCGAGCAGCTCGTGGCCTACCTGAAGCGGGAGAAGCAGTAGTGGCGGGCGTCGTCGAGGCGAAGCTCGCCGAGCTCGGACTGCCCCTGCCGGCCGTCGTGCCGCCGCTGGCCTCGTACCAGCCCGCCGTGCAGTCAGGGGTGTACGTGTACACCTCCGGCCAGCTGCCGATGGTGGACGGCAAGCTCGCCGTCACCGGCAAGGTCGGCGCGGAGGTCACGCCCGACGAGGCCAAGGAGCTGGCGAAGACCTGCGCCCTCAACGCGCTCGCCGCGGTGAAGTCGGTCGCGGGCGACCTGGACCGGATCGCGCGTGTCGTGAAGGTCGTCGGCTTCGTCGCCTCGGCCACGGACTTCACCGGCCAGCCCGCCGTGATCAACGGCGCGAGCGAGCTGCTCGGTGCCGTCCTCGGGGACAAGGGCGTGCACGCGCGCAGCGCCGTGGGCGTCGCGGTGCTGCCGCTGGACGCACCGGTCGAGGTCGAGATCCAGGTCGAACTGACCGGGGTCTGAACCGGCCTCAGCCGCCGACGTCGCCGACTCCGCCGACGTCGCCGACTCCGCCGACGTCGCCGACTCCGCCGACGTCGCCGACTTCCTCCGATCCCGCCCGGTCACGACGACCGGGCGGGATCTTCTATGTACGGAGGGAGCCGATCAGCTGTGTGCCGGTGGCGATCATCTGTGTACGGGGCATGTACGGATCCCGGCCCCCCTCGAACATCCTCGCGGTTCCGGATAGCCTCCCGCCATGTCCAATGGTCAGTGGTACCCACCGGAATGGCCCGACCGGATCCGGGCTCTCGCCACCGGCGAACTGACGGCCGCCACCCCCCGCCGGGCCGCCACCGTGATGCTGCTCCGGGACGCCGTCGCCGGTACCGGGGGCGGGCCCACTGTCCACATGCTGCGCCGGCGCACCTCGATGGCCTTTGCCGGAGGGGCGTACGCCTATCCGGGTGGCGGGGTCGACCCGCGCGACGACGACCGGCTCGTCGGCTGGGCCGGGCCCGCACTGGAGAGCTGGGCGCGGCGGCTCGGGGTCGGCACCCCCGCAGAGGCCCAGGCGATCCTCTGCGCGGCGGTCCGGGAGACGTACGAGGAGGCGGGCGTCCTGCTCGCGGGCCCGACTGCGGGCACCGTCGTCTCGGACACGACCGGTGCGGACTGGGAGGCCGATCGTGAGGCGCTGGTCGCACGGGAGCTGTCGTTCGCGGAGTTCCTGGAGCTCCGCGGACTGGTCCTGCGCTCGGATCTGCTCGGCGCGTGGGCGCGCTGGATCACTCCGGAGTTCGAACCGCGCCGCTACGACACCTGGTTCTTCGTGGCCGCGCTCCCGGCCGGCCAGCGCACCCGTAACGCCTCCACGGAGGCCGACCGGACGGTGTGGATCAGCCCGGGGGAGGCGGCCGACGGCTACGACCGCGGCGAACTGCTGATGATGCCGCCGACGGTCTCGACGCTGCGCGGGCTCAGGGCCCACGCCACCGCCGCACAGGCGCTGGAGGCGTCATCGGCCCAGGACCTCGCCCCCGTACTCGCACAGGCGCGCCTGGAGGGCGACGAGCTGGTGCTGAGCTGGCCGGGGTACGCGGAGTTCACCAAGCACATCCCGGCGGCCGGCGGAGGCAGCAAGGGCGGGGCCGACGGCACGGGCGAGGCCGACGGCACGGGCGGTGGAGCGGTATGAGCGACGCGGCAGCGCTGCCCGGACAGCCGCGCGGCGGGGTGCTCTCCGGACCCGCCACCACCCGTGCGGTCAACGTCCTCGCGCCCAACGCGTCGCCGATGACGCTGGACGGCACCAACACCTGGATCGTCGCGGAGCCCGACTCGGACCTCGCGGTGGTCATCGATCCGGGGCCGCTGGACGACGTCCACCTGCGGGCCGTCATCGACACCGCAGAGCGCGCGGGCCGCAGGGTCGGCCTCACGCTCCTCACCCACGGCCACCCCGACCACGCGGAGGGCGCGGCGCGGTTCGCGGAGCTGACCCGTACGAAGGTGCGCGCGCTCGATCCCGGGCTGCGGCTGGGGGACGAGGGCCTGGGCACGGGTGACGTGATCACGACCGGCGGGCTGGAGATGTACGTGGTGCCGACCCCGGGCCACACCGCGGACTCGCTCTCGTTCCATCTGCCCGCCGACCGCGCGGTGCTGACGGGGGACACGATCCTCGGCCGCGGGACGACGCTGGTGGCGCACCCCGACGGGCGTCTCGGGGACTACCTCGACTCGCTGCGGCGGCTGCGCTCGCTGACGGTCGACGACGGGGTGCACACGGTGCTGCCGGGGCACGGGCCGGTGCTGGACGACGCGCAGGGCGCGGTCGAGTTCTACCTGGCGCACCGCGCGAACCGGCTGGCCCAGGTGGAGACGGCGGTGGAGGCCGGGTACCGGACGTCGTCGGAGGTGGTGGCGCACGTGTACGCGGACGTGGACCCGTCGCTGTGGCCGGCGGCGGAGCTCTCGGTGCGGGCGCAGCTGGAGTACCTGCGGGAGCACGGGCTGATCTGACGGTCCCTGCCCTGTGACGCGCCCGAGGGGCCCCGCCGGTCACCGGCGGGGCCCCTCGGGCGTTGCGTACGACGACGGGTCAGCGGGACCGCTTGGCCAGCCGCTCCACGTCGAGCAGGATCACCGCGCGGGCCTCCAGCCGCAGCCAGCCGCGGCCGGCGAAGTCGGCCAGGGCCTTGTTGACCGTCTCGCGGGAGGCACCGACCAGCTGGGCCAGCTCCTCCTGCGTCAGGTCGTGGACGACGTGGATGCCTTCCTCGGACTGGACGCCGAAGCGGCGCGACAGGTCGAGGAGCGCACGGGCGACACGGCCCGGCACGTCGGAGAAGACCAGGTCGGACATCTGGTCGTTGGTCTTGCGCAGGCGCCGTGCGACAGCGCGCAGCAGGGCCGTGGCCACCTCGGGGCGCACGTTCAGCCAGGGCTGGAGGTCGCCGTGGCCGAGGCCGAGGAGCTTCACCTCGGTCAGCGCGGTAGCGGTGGCGGTGCGCGGGCCCGGGTCGAAGAGCGAGAGCTCACCGATCAGCTCGCCGGGGCCGAGGACAGCCAGCATGTTCTCGCGGCCGTCGGGCGAGGTGCGGTGGAGCTTCACCTTGCCGTCGGTGACCACATAGAGGCGGTCGCCCGGGTCACCCTCGTGGAACAGCGCGTCGCCGCGCGCGAGGGTCACCTCACTCATCGAGGCGCGGAGCTCCGCGGCCTGCTCGTCATCGAGCGCCGCGAAAAGCGGGGCGCGCCGCAGAACGTCGTCCACGAGTTCTCTCCTTGTCGGCCTGTTCAGGGAACCGTGGTCCCCATCATGCCGGACGGTAAAACAGTGCGATCAATCACAAACCAGTTTGACGCACGTGCGTGCCGAGACGTACGGCAGGGGGCCGATTGGGGGCGGATCATCGGTGACCGGGGCGGATGTCAGTGCCTGGCTCTAGGCTGGCCGGGTGTCCGGAACGCCGGTGAGAGCGCAGGCCAAGGGGGTTGATGGGGTGTCGGAGGGCCACGATTCCGCTGTGGGCGAACAGGTCACGAGTGGAGCGAAAAATGCGACAAAAAGCCCGGCTGGACGGATGAAACGGGTGGGGACGACGGAACCGGTGAGGACGGCGAAACGGGTGGGATCAAAGAGCGGCACTGGCGCGAAGGCGGAGCCGGAGCCGGACCTGAAGTCGGAGTCGGAGTCGAAGGTCCCCCCGAAGTCGAAGCCGAAGGTCGCCCCGAAGTCCAAGCCGAAGTCGACCCCCGAGCCCAAGCCCAAGGCGAGCGCCAAGCCGAAGGCGAGCGCCAAGCCGGAATCGCACCTGGCCATGGTGCGCAGGGCCCGTCGGATCAACCGCGAGCTGGCCGAGCTCTACCCCTACGCCCACCCGGAGCTGGACTTCCGGAACGCCTTCGAGCTCCTCGTAGCCACGGTCCTCTCCGCTCAGACGACCGATCTGAGGGTCAACCAGACCACCCCCGCGCTCTTCGCCGCCTACCCCACCCCCGAGGACATGGCCGCGGCGGTCCCGGAGGAAATGGAAGAGATCATTCGGCCGACCGGCTTCTTCCGCGCCAAGACCAAGTCGCTGATGGGCCTCTCCACCGCCCTCCGGGACAACTTCGACGGCGAGGTGCCCGGCCGTCTGGAGGACCTCGTGACGTTGCCGGGAGTCGGCCGCAAGACCGCCAACGTCGTACTGGGGAACGCTTTCGGCGTACCGGGGATCACTGTCGACACCCACTTCGGTCGGCTGGTGCGCCGCTGGAAGTGGACCGACCAGGAGGATCCGGTGAAGGTCGAGGCCGATGTGGCGGCGATCTTCCCCAAGAGCGAGTGGACGATGCTCTCGCACCGCGTCGTCTTCCACGGGCGCCGCATCTGCCACGCCCGCAAGCCCGCCTGTGGCGCCTGCCCGATCGCCCCGCTCTGCCCTTCGTACGGAGAGGGCGAGACGGATCCCGAGAAGGCCCGGAAGCTTCTGAAGTACGAGATGGGGGGCCGCCCCGGGCAGCGGCTGAGCCCGCCGCCGGACTACCCGGGCGCACCCGCCCCCGCCCTGGGCGCCGAATGATCCGAGGCGCCGCTGCGGAACGAAATGCGTGACGACAGGCGTTGTGAGACGAGGGGTGCCCATGAGGACGCATGAACACAGCACGGACGCGTCGGCCGACGCGGAGGCAGCCGCCGCGTCGCCCGCGCCGGGGTCCGCGCCCGTGCCCGGATCCGGTGGAGAGGCCTCGATCACCGTCACCACCGAGGGCCTGCCCCGCTGGCTGGACCCCGTCGCCCGCGCCGCGCGCACCATCGAGCCGAGGCAGCTCAGCCGTTTCCTGCCGCCCGAGAGCGGGGCGGGACGGCAGTCGGCCGTCCTCGTCCTGTTCGGTGAGGGTGCGCGAGGGCCCGAGCTGCTCCTGATGGAGCGTGCGGGAAGCCTGCGCTCGCACCCCGGGCAGCCCTCCTTCCCCGGTGGCTCCCTGGATCCGGAGGACGGCGACCAGACGACGACGGGCCCGCTCAGGGCCGCGCTGCGGGAGGCCCAGGAGGAGACCGGCCTCGATCCGCACGGCGTGCAGCTGTTCGGCGTGCTGCCCCGGCTCTACATTCCGGTGAGCAGCTTCGTCGTGACGCCGGTCCTCGGCTGGTGGCGTGCGCCCAGCCCGGTGGGGGTCGTCGACCCGGGGGAGACCGCGCGGGTCTTCACCGTCCCCGTGGCAGATCTCACGGACCCGGCCAACCGGGCCACCGCCGTCCACCCGAGCGGTCACCAAGGCCCGGCGTTTCTGGTCGAATCCGCACTCGTATGGGGGTTCACGGCCGGTGTGATCGACCGGATTCTGCACTTCGCGGGCTGGGAGCGCCCCTGGGACAGAGCCAAGCAGGTGCCGCTCGACTGGCGCGCATGACAGGCTGACTCCCCGTGCTCCACTGCTCCGGGCCGCCCGCCCGGACCCGGAGAGACGTACGGGCCCGGTGACGAATCTGTGAGGCTATAGACGGTGAACGTGCTGGACATCCTGCTGCTGGCCGGCGCCGTGTGGTTCGCGGTCATCGGATACCGCCAGGGGTTCGTCGTCGGCATCCTGTCGGTGATCGGGTTCCTGGGCGGCGGTCTCGTCGCCGTCTATCTGCTGCCGGTCCTGTGGGACCAGCTGACGGACGGCTCCGAGGTCTCGTCGACGGCCGCCGTGATCGCGGTCGTCATCGTGATCGTGTGCGCCTCGGTGGGGCAGGCCTTCACCACCCATCTGGGGAACAAGCTCCGCCGGTACATCACGTGGTCGCCCGCGCGTGCCGTCGACGCGACGGGCGGCGCACTGGTCAACGTCGTGGCGATGCTCCTGGTGTCGTGGCTGATCGGCTCCGCGCTGGCCGGCACCTCGCTGCCGACCCTGGGCAAGGAGGTGCGCAGTTCCTCCGTGCTGCTCGGCATCTCCCGGGTGATGCCGCCCCAGGCCTCCACCTGGTTCACGGACTTCTCCTCGGTCCTCGCGCAGAACGGCTTCCCCCAGGTCTTCAGCCCGTTCGCCAATGAGCCGATCACCGAAGTCAGGGCCCCCGACCCGGCGCTCGCGGGCAGCCCGGTCGCCGCCCGCGCCAAGAAATCCATCGTCAAGGTCGTCGGTACCGCCCCGAGCTGCGGCAAGGTCCTCGAAGGGACCGGTTTCGTCTTCTCCGGCCGCCGGGTGATGACCAACGCCCACGTCGTCGGCGGCGTCGACGAGCCGACCGTCCAGATCGGCGGCCAGGGACGGCTGTACGACGCGAAGGTCGTCCTGTACGACTGGCGGCGCGACATCGCCGTCCTCGACGTCCCGGACCTGGACGCGAAGCCGCTCGCGTTCACCGACACCGACCACGACGCCTCGACCGGCAACAGCGCGATCGTCGCGGGCTTCCCGGAGAACGGCGCGTACGACGTACGGTCCGCGCGCGTCCGCGCCCGCATCGACGCCAATGGCCCGGACATCTACCACCGTGGCACCGTCCGCCGTGACGTGTACTCGCTCTTCACGACGGTCCGCCAGGGCAACTCGGGCGGACCGCTGCTGACCCCGGAAGGCAAGGTGTACGGAGTCGTCTTCGCCAAGTCGCTCGACGACCCGAACACCGGTTACGCCCTGACGGCCGACGAGATCCGCGACGACATCGAGCAGGGGCGAACCGCCAACCAGCAGGTCGACAGTCAGGCGTGCGCCCTCTAAAACGGAGGCGGGCGCCTGTAGACCTGAGGCGGGCGCCCTCGGTGCCGTTCGAGGTCGAGCTGCCTCTTGAAGCCTTTGCGAGCCTCTCCGCGGGCACCCCTTGGACCACACCGCCAGGAGGAACCAGTGTCATACCCGCAACCGCTCACCCCTGAGGAGAAGCTCGCCGACGCGAAGAGGCTGTTGAGCCTCCCGCGTACCGTCGTGATCTGCGGCTCCACCCGTTTCATGGCCGAGATGAACGAGGTCGAACTACGGGAGACCAAAGCCGGAAGGATTGTCGTCAAACCGGGCTGTGACATGAAGTCGCCGCACGAACTCCGGTCCGATCCCGTCGAGGCCGAGGCGCTGAAGGCCCGGCTCGACGAACTGCACCGGGCGAAGATCCGGCTCGCTGATGAGGTGCTCGTAGTCGGCGACTACATCGGAGACAGCACCCGAGCCGAAATCGCCTACGCCCGGTCGCTGGGCAAGCCCGTGCGGTTCGCGTACCCCGAAGTCGACCCCAACGCCTGACCGTCTTGAGGCGGCGGCGTCCGCCGCTCACCCGACACCCTCCGCCGGCACCCCTTGGAATTGATCATCTGGGCCGAAGGGATCATCTGGGCCGAAGGAGTGAACGGCTCCCAGGAGCCGGGTACGGAAAGCCCCGTCGGACCCTCGCCGTGGAGTGATGCGCTCAGCGTCCGCCGGTGGGGGACCGGCAGGTCGTCCGGCGTGGCCGCGAGGTCGTCCGCTGTGGTCGTGAGGCCGTCCGGGGAGGCGGCGAGGTCATCCGCGCGGGTGGCGCAGCCGCGCCGAGACCCAGCGGGCCCTGCGGCGGAGGATGCGCGGAATGCCCAGCCGGGGATCATGCAGAACATGCATAGCGTGCACTCGGCCTTGGCGGCCGCCCCCCTCATGAGTGCCCGGACCCGCCGTGGCGGTCGAGCGGCGATTGCGTGCTGCGTCACTGAAGTCGTGCGTCCAGCCCATACCCGGACGTCTGCCCGTGGCTCATGGTCGGTAACCGCCTATCCGTCAGCCAATTGGCGTATGCGCCAGGCAAGTGGCTGTTCGTCGGACGGGCGTGCCCGTGAGCTAGCGGTCGGGCTCGGAATCCTTGAGCCAGCTGATGAGTTCGGCCGAGAATCCGGCCGGATCCTCCTCATGGGGGAAGTGCCCCAGACCGTCGAAAAGTCGCCAACGGTACGGCGCCTCGACGTACTCGCCTGACCCCGCGGAACTCCGGGTGCGTACCGCCGGATCGAGTGAACCGTGCAGGTGCAACGTGGGCACCCGCACCGGCCGCTTCATGCGCCGGTTGAACTGGATGCCGTCGGGGCGGGCCAGCGAGCGCACCATCCAGCGGTACGGCTCGATGGAGCAGTGCGCCGTCGACGGGATGGACATGGCGCGCCGGTACACGTCCACCGTCGCGTCGTCGGGGAAGTCCGCGGTCCGGGGCCCCGCCCAGTCGTGGATCAGCCGCCCCACCAACGCGGCCTCGTCCGCCACGAGCTGACGCTCAGGCACCCACGGACGCTGGAAGCCCCAGATGTACGAGCCGGCCCTGGACTGCGCGAAGTCGGAGAGCATCGAGGAGCGCCACCGGCGCGGATGCGGCATCGAGGAGACCACCAGCCGGCGGACCAGCTTCGGCCGCATCACCGCCGCCGTCCAGGCGAGGTAGCCGCCCATGTCGTGGCCGACCAGTGCCGCGTCCGGCTCGCCGAGCGAGCGGATCACGCCGGTCACGTCCAGTGCCAGGTTGGCCGGATCGTAACCCCGCGGCGTACGGTCGCTGCCGCCCACTCCGCGCAGGTCCATCGCCACCGCCCGGAACCCCGCCTCCGCGAGTGCGGGCAGCTGGTGGCGCCAGGTCCACCAGAACTGCGGGAATCCGTGCAGGAGCAGGACCAGCGGCCCTTCCCCCATTTCGGCGATGTGGAAGCGTGCGCCGTTCGCCGCGACGTCCCGGTGCGTCCAGGGGCCGTCCAGGCGGACGGGTCCGCCGGACGGGGCCACCGCACCCAGCGGGCCGGTGAACGACGCCGAGGCCTTGGGGGACGGCGTGGACGGCGTGGACAACGTGGGTGGTGTGGACGGCGTGGCGGAAGGTTCTGCCGGGGGGCCGTCCGGCCCTGTGTGGCCCGCCCGGTCGTCCGGGCCTACCGGGCCGAATGCGCTGGAATCGGGGACCGTCATGTAGATGAGCGTGCCACAGCCGGTGCCTTGTCCTGGACCGGACTGTTCTCGATGGCCTTGTCCGCAAGTGTGCTGCCACCCGCCGGAAGGATCGCGTCCGCTGCGATGCCCGGACGGGGGTGCGGCTTGACGCCCTGGAGGACGGCGGCGGTCTGCTTGGCCGACGCGATGGACTTCTCCGGCGGCTTGACCTTCTTGAACTTGGCGTAGCCGAAGAGCGCGAGCAGGATCCCGAGCAGGATGAACGCGCCACCCACGATCAGGAACGACCAGGCGAGACCCAGCCCCAGGTTGTGGATTCCGTACGCGGCCGCGAAGCTCAGCACCGGGATCGCGAACAGGATCAGCACACCCGTGACGATGAACGCCACGCTGCCGATGACGCCACGCTTGACGTCCTGTCGCACCTCGGCCTTGGCCAGGGCAATCTCGTCGTGTACCAGCGCCGACAGCTCGGCCGTCGCCGAGGCGACCAGCTGGCCGAGACTGCGGTCGGCGCTGCCCGCGTAATTGCCGGGGTCGCTCATGCCTGACTCCCTCTCCTGTTCAACACGTCCGATGTCAGATCATGCCGGACTGTCCGGCTTGTTGCTCGCTGCCCCCGCCAGTTGGGCAAGGCGGCGGTGTTCGGCCGCCTTCTTCTCGTAGATCGCGGCCATCCGCAGGTGGTACTCCGGATCATCCTGTTCATAGACGTCCGGTACCCCGGATTCGTCCTCATCGAGCTCCTCCGCGTCCGTGAGCGCCCGGTATCTGCGTACCCGGAGTTTGAGCAGTACACCGGAGATTACGGCGGCGATCAGGGAGCCGAGCAGAACCGACGCCTTGATCTCGTTGATCACGTCGGCGTCGGTGAAGGCCAGCTCGCCGATCAGCAGCGAGACAGTGAAGCCGATTCCCGCGAGCGAGGCGACCGCGAAGACATCGGCCCAGGCCAGCTCCTTGTTGAGCTCCGCCCTGGTGAACCGGGTGGCGAGCCACGTACCGCCGAAGATCCCGATCGTCTTGCCGACGACGAGCCCGAGCACGACACCCAGCGTCTCGGGATGCGTGAACACGCCGGCCACCGCACCGCCCGAGAGCGAGACCCCGGCCGAGAAGAGCGCGAACAGCGGTACGGCGAAACCCGCCGACAGCGGGCGGATCAGATGCTCGATGCGCTCACCGGGGGAACGCTCCTCGCCGTCCCGCCTGGTGCAGCGCAGCATCAGACCCATCGCGACCCCGGCGATGGTGGCGTGGATCCCGCTGTTGTACATCAGCCCCCAGATGACCAGGGCGAGCGGCACGTAGACGTACCAGCCGCGGACGTTCAGCCGCAGCAGCAGGTAGAAGACGGCCAGGCCGACAAAGGCGCCGATGAGGGCGGCGAAGTTGATGTTCTCGGTGAAGAACACCGCGATGATCAGAATCGCGAACAGGTCGTCCACGACGGCGAGCGTGAGCAGGAACGCACGGAGCGCGGACGGCAACGAGGTGCCGATGACCGCCAGTACGGCGAGGGCGAAGGCGATGTCGGTGGCCGTGGGGACGGCCCAGCCGCTGGTGGAGCCGGAGCCGAGCACCGTCACCAGCGTGTAGACGACCGCCGGTACGGCCATGCCGCAGAGCGCGGCGACGACCGGGAGGACGGCGGCCTTGGGGTCGCGCAGTTCACCCGCGACGAGTTCGCGCTTGAGTTCCACCCCCGCGACGAAGAAGAAGATCGCGAGCAGTCCGTCGGCCGCCCAGTGCGCCACGGACAGGTGCAGACCGAGCACCTCTGGCCCGAAATGGAAGTGGCTGACGGTCGTGTAGCTCGACCCGAAGGTGTTCGCCCAGATCAGCGCGGCCACCGCGGCGACCAGCAGGATGACTCCGCCGACGGTCTCGGTACGCAGCGCGTCGGTGAGGAAGTTCCGCTCCGGGAGCGACTGGCGTCCCAGGAAGGTGCGGCGGGGGGAGGGGGGTGTGGGGGTGGGCGCGGCCACGAGAGAGGACCTCCGGGTCGGTACGGCAGCGACGGCATGGCTGATGCACTTGCCGACCAGACTTCCCGGCACACCCTTTGGAGATTGTTCCTGTCATGTTGTTGACCAGCTGCCACTGTACCCGTGGCGTGCAGGGCTGTGAGCGGTGATCTTCACCCTAAATGCCCGAAGGGCATCCGGCGCACTGCCGGATGCCCTTCGGTGAGCTCAGCTCGGCTGGGCTTTTGAAGCGGGTCTCAGTCCTCGGAGGGGGACGAGGGGAGCTGGGTCTGGATGAGGTCCATGACCGATGAGTCGGTCAGGGTGGTGACGTCTCCGAGCTCCCTGTTCTCCGCGACGTCGCGGAGGAGGCGGCGCATGATCTTGCCGGAGCGGGTCTTCGGCAGCTCGGCGACCGGCAGGACCCGCTTGGGCTTGGCGATCGGGCCGAGGGTGGCGCCGACGTGGTTACGCAGCTCCGCCACGAGCTCCTCGGAGGCGGTCGCCGTGCCGCGCAGGATCACGAACGCGACGATGGACTGGCCGGTCGTCTCGTCGGCGGCACCGACCACGGCTGCTTCTGCTACGGCCGGGTGCGACACGAGGGCGGATTCGACCTCGGTGGTGGAGATGTTGTGCCCGGACACCAGCATGACGTCGTCGACGCGGCCGAGGAGCCAGATGTCGCCGTCCTCGTCCTTCTTGGCACCGTCGCCCGCGAAGTACTTGCCCTCGAAGCGCGACCAGTAGGTGTCGAGGAACCGCTGGTCGTCGCCCCAGATGGTGCGGAGCATCGACGGCCACGGCTCGGTCAGGACGAGATAGCCGCCCCCGCCGTCCGGTACCTCGCGGGCCTCGTCGTCGACGACGGTCGCGGAGATGCCCGGCAGCGCGCGCTGGGCGCTGCCCGGCTTGGTCGCGGTGACTCCGGGAAGCGGCGAGATCATCATCGCGCCGGTCTCGGTCTGCCACCAGGTGTCCACGATCGGGCAGGTGTCGGCACCGATGTGCTTGCGGTACCACATCCACGCCTCGGGGTTGATCGGCTCACCGACCGAACCCAGGACCCGGAGACTGCTCAGGTCGAACTTGGCGGGGATGTCGTCACCCCACTTCATGAACGTCCGGATCGCGGTCGGCGCCGTGTAGAGGATGCTCACGCCGTACTTCTGGACGATCTCCCAGAAGCGCCCCTGGTGCGGGGTGTCCGGCGTGCCCTCGTACATGACCTGCGTCGCGCCGTTGGCCAGCGGCCCGTAGACGATGTACGAGTGTCCGGTCACCCAGCCGATGTCGGCGGTGCACCAGTAGACGTCGGTCTCCGGCTTGAGGTCGAAGACCGCGTGGTGCGTGTAGGCCGCCTGCGTGAGGTAGCCGCCGGAGGTGTGCAGGATGCCTTTCGGCTTCCCCGTCGTGCCCGAGGTGTAGAGGATGAACAGCGGCTGCTCGGCCTCGAACGCCTCGGGGGTGTGCTCGGCGGACTGCCGTGCGGTGATCTCGTGCCACCACACGTCGCGGCCCTCGGTCCACGCGGTGTCCTGGCCGGTGCGCCGGACGACGAGGACGTGCTCGACGCTCTCGATCCGGGAGACGGCCTCGTCGACCGCGGGCTTGAGCGCGGAGGGCTTGCCTCGGCGGTATCCGCCGTCGGAGGTGATGACGACCTTCGCGTCCGCGTCCTGGATACGGGTCGCGATGGCGTCGGCGGAGAAGCCGCCGAAGACCACCGAGTGCGCTGCGCCGATGCGGGCGCAGGCCAGCATCGCGACGGCGGCCTCGGGGATCATCGGCAGGTAGACGGCGACCCGGTCGCCCTTGCCGACACCGAGCTCGATCAGCGCGTTGGCGGCGCGGGAGACCTCGTCCTTCAGCTCCGCGTAGGTGATGGCGCGGCTGTCGCCGGGCTCGCCCTCGAAGTGGATGGCGACCCGGTCGCCGTTGCCCGCCTCGACGTGGCGGTCCACGCAGTTGTACGCGACGTTGAGCTCGCCGTCCGCGAACCACTTCGCGAAGGGCGGGTTGCTCCAGTCGAGCGTCTCTGTCGGCTCCGTGGCCCAAGTCAGGCGGCGGGCCTGCTCGGCCCAGAAGCCCAGCCGGTCCGCCTCGGCCTGCTCGTACGCCTCGGCTGTGACGTTGGCGTTCGCGGCCAGATCGGCAGGCGGTGCGAACCGCCGCTCCTCACGAAGCAGATTGGCCAAGCTTTCGTTGCTCACGACATCTCCCATTCCCAGGGTGTCCGTTGTGTCCCGGGGCATAGCTCATCAGGCCAAAGGCCGGGTGACAAGTGTCTGCCAGGAATTGGTTTAGACCTGTGTTTCGTGTATGGAGGCACGGTCCCGCCCCCGCGGCGGGGTGGAGCAGAATGCCGGGGTGCCGTGCGGTGGTGCAGGGTGCACGGCGCTGCGGAGGCGGGACCCACACGGTCTCACGGACCCGAGGTGTACCCGGTTCAGGCGCCGGTACGCGCCAACTCGGCCGGTTCATAGGGATCGTACGGGGCAGAGGGGCCGACCCGGTCGAATACCTCGTCGAGCCCATGACCCGCGCCGATTCCCTCGGTCAGCAGATACGACTGGGCCTCAGCCACGTGGAAGTACATGCCGTGCAGCTGGAGCGTGCCTTCCGCGAGGCGTCGGGCCACCGATCCGTGGGCCCGCAGATGGTCCAGCTGCTGGACGACATTGGTGAGGCAGAGCTGTTCCACCTCATCGGCGGGGAGGCGGCCGGAGATCCGGGCCCAGGCGTGTCGCTTGGAGCCCATCCGCTTCAGGCTGGGCACGCCGTGCCGCAGCCAGCGCCACAGAGGCGTGTTCGGGGTCTCGGGCCCCGCACCGAGCAACGCGTTCATCGCGCCGCAGCCGGAGTGCCCGCAGATGGTGATGGACTCCACGCCCAGCACATCCACCGCGTACTCGATCGCCGCGCCCACCGAGTCGTCACCTCTCTCGGCATGCGGCGGCGGCACCAGATTTCCGATGTTCCGTACGGTGAACAGGTCACCCGGACCACTTGCCGTGATCATGCTCGTCACCAGACGGGAGTCCGCGCAGGTGATGAACAGCTGCGAGGGGCGCTGGCCCTCCCTGGCCAGCCTTGCCAGCTCCTCGCGAACCAGGGGTGCGGTATTGCGCTGGAACGAGCTGAGGCCGCTGACCAGCCGCTGCCCGCCGGTCCGGCGTGCTGGGGCAGCGTCGTGATCGGGTGTGAAGTCGGCCGGAAGAGCGGCTGGTGGTTGGGGGCCTGGGGTCTGGGCGCCCGGGTGCTGGGTGCCTCCGAGGGGCAGCCGGCCGGGGGCGGCTTCGGTGATGTCTGTGCCGTCTGCGCCGTCCGACGGGAGCGGGGTGAGGGCGGGGCCGGGGTGGAGCGGCATCGGGTGGAGCGGTGCCGGGCTGTCCGTCGCGCCCGGGACGGAGGAGGGGGCGGAGGCGGGGGCGGTGATCGTTCCGGTCGGTTCGGTCGGCCCGGCGGACGAGGTGAGCCCGGTGGACGAGGTGAGTCCGGCGGAGTCGGGCCGGTCGTGGCAGTGGTGGTTGCGCCAGGGTGTCCAGGGGCGGCAGCAGGAGTGCGCCGCGGAAGGGGGCTCGGCGATCCGGCCACCGGACCTGCCGGCGAAGACGACCCGGCCGCCGTGGGCGGCGTGGGCATTGCTCCAGTCCTGGATCATCTCGTACGCCGCGTGATCGATGAAGAAGCCGTCCAGCTCGACGAGCACGTCCGCGTCCTGGGGCAGCTGGCCCAGGGTCCGGTTGAGCCGCGGCACCGCGAGGAACGTCAACTGTCCCCGTACGACGACCAGATGCCGGCCGTCCTGCTCGGTCACGGTGATCCTGGTCCGCGCCAGTCGGTGCAGGGCGACCGCCACCGCCACCGCGATCCCGATGGCCACGCCCTTGAGGACGCCGAAGAGCAGTACTCCGCTGATCGTCGCCCCGTACACCAGGAATTCGCGGTGCTTGTGGACGTTACGGATGTGCACGAAGTTCACCATCTGGATGCCGACCACCATCACGAGCGCGCCGAGGGCGGCCAGCGGGATCCACTCCAGCGCGGTGACCAGCAGTCCGGTGGCGAGCAGCACCCAGACACCGTGCAGCACGGTGGAGGCGCGACTGGTCGCCCCGGCCCGTACATTCGCCGAACTGCGCACCGCGCCGCCGGAGACCGCCAGGCCGCCCAGTAGCCCCGACACCGTGTTGGCGATGCCCTGTGCGCGTAGTTCCCGGTCGAGGTCGGAGCGCTTCGGAGGGGGCGGGGCCGTCGGGCCCGATCCGGGCTCGGGAAGATCGGCCGACCGTTCGCTGTTCCGGTCCGCGGCCAGCTTGTCCACGGCGACAGCGGCGAGAAGAGACTCCAGGCTGGCCACCAGCATCATGGTGAACACGGCTGTGGCCAGGCCGAGTACAGGCCCCTGTGGCATTTCGGGCAGGGCGTGCGAACGCCAGGACGGCAGATCGACGCGGGCGATCGAGGGGGCCGCGAAGGCCGCCACAGCGGTGGCGACGGCCACGGACACCAGCGCCGCCGGAACCCGTCGCATGATGCGGCCGGGCCGCCCCGGCATCCGGGGCCACAGCACCAGAATCACCACGGTCAGACCGCCGATCAGCGGTGCGGCCGGGACGACCTGTTCCAATCGGGCCGGCAGTGTGAGCGCGTTGGAGACGGCCGAGCTCTCCGGTGAACCGCCCAGCACGATGTGCAGCTGAGCGAGCGCGATGGCCACGCCGATACCGGCGAGCGTGCCGTGCACGATGGCCGGGCTGACGGCGAGCGCACTGCGGGCGGCACGCAGCGAACCCAGCAGGATCTGCAGCAGACCCGCGCCGATGGTGACCGCGCAGGTGGTGCGCCAGCCGTAGACCTGGATGAACTCGGCGGTCACCACGGTCAGTCCGGCGGACGGCCCGGAGACCTGGAGCGGGGTGCCACCGAGCAGACCGGCGACGATTCCGCCGACTGCGGCGGAGATGAGGCCGGCTTCCAGTGGGGCATCCATGGCGACGGCCAGGCCGAGCGACATGGGGATGGCGAGAAGGAAGACAGTGATCGATGCGGACACGTCGGCGCCCGCGATACGGAATCGTCCGCCGCGATGCGGCGGTGGCGGGCTGTGAGGTCGCTTGATCCCCGATGAACGGGGAGGTCGCGAGCTGCGGGATGAATGGTCATGACGAGTGGGGACGCAGGCAGACATGTTTCCCGTCTCCTCCGGGGCAGCGCGGTCGCGGAAATGTGGGACGCGGCCGTGGGTCACGGCGTGCAGCGGCGGGATATCTCAACTCTCGGTAAACAGATCGTAATGGAGAGTAAAGATCTGTGTCCATGATTGAGGGCAAATGGTCTATCTAACCACCCATTCCAGTGAATAGGCAGCTTTTCATTCGGCCTGTCGCACGGATTTGTGTGCGACGCGTGCGAGTTTGACCGCGCCATGTCGGCACTTCAGCGCAATCAAACCTGCACGGAAGAGAAGGAAGAGGGTGGGCGGATGATGGCCGCCACGAAGAGGATCGCTCTGGGCGCCATGGCCGTTGCGCTGGTCGCGGGAGTGGCCGGCTGCTCCGGGGCGCCCCACGGTTCGGGCACGTCCGGGCCCGGCACGGCGAACGGGGCGGCAGGCGGCGCAGCCGCCGGCGGTTCCGCGAACGGTGCGGCCGGGGCGAAGAAGAAGGCCGAGGCTCCCAAGAGTGTGTTCCGCCTCATCGGCGACGGCTCCACCTCCTTCACCGGAGCCCAGCCGAAGCAGCCCGCCGCTCAGCGACTGGCCCCCGGTCAGAAGCCGCCGCAGTTCGTGGTGTTCTCGTGGGACGGAGCGGGGGAGGACAGCCAGCAGCTCTTCTCGCACTTCCGGGACGTGGGCAAGAAGTACGACGCGACCATGTCGTACTTCCTCAGCGGCGTGTACCTGCTGCCCGAGGCGAAGCGGAAGCTCTACGACCCGCCCAAGCACAACGCCGGCAGCTCCGACATCGGCTTCAACGACACCAAGGGAATCCGGGACACCCTCACGCAGGTCCGCGGTGCCTGGCTGGACGGCAACGAGATCGGCACCCACTTCAACGGCCACTTCTGCGGCAAGGACGGGGGCGTCGGCACCTGGTCCGTTGCCGAGTGGAAGAGCGAGATCAACCAGGCGAAGTCCTTCGTGAAGGGCTGGAAGTCGAACGATCCTGAGCTCAAGGGCATGAAGCCGCTGCCCTTCGACTACGACAAGGAGCTCATCGGCGGTCGCACTCCCTGCCTGGAGGGGCAGAAGAACATGGTGGCGGCCGCCCGCTCGATGGGCTTCCGCTACGACTCCAGCGGTGTCAACGACCAGGTCTGGCCGAAGAAGAAGAGCGGCATCTGGGACCTCTCGATGCAGCTCGTCCCGGTGCCGGGACGTGAGTTCGAGACCCTGTCGATGGACTACAACTTCATGTTCAACCAGTCCGGTACGACGCAGGGCGACCCGGACCAGCACGAGTACTGGGGCAACCAGATGCGGGACGGGCTGCTCCAGGCCTTCGACCGCTCGTACGACGGAAACCGTGCCCCGCTGATCATCGGTAACCACTTCGAATCCTGGAACGGTGGCACGTACATGCGCGCCATCGAGGAGACGATCAAGACCGTCTGCACCAAGGAAGGCGTGCGCTGCGTGTCCTTCAAGCAGCTGGCGGACTGGCTGGACGCGCAGGATCCGGCGACGCTCGCGAAGCTCGGAACGCTCAAGGTCGGCGAGGCACCCACGAAGAGCTGGACGTCCTTCCTCGGCGGGACCGCGAGCCCGGCCAAGGACAAGTCCGCCGCGAAGGAGCCGGCCGCGAAGGACTCCGCCCCGAAGGCGTCCGCTGTGAAGGACTCCGCCGAGCACTGATGAGCGAGGCCTGCCGGTGCCGGACGGACCGGAATCTGCCCGTCCGGCACCGGCAGGCCATTTCTGGGGGTGCCCGTACCGGTATTGGTCAGGGCGGCGCCGTCCGGTCAGGCGGGCTGGGCCGCCCCGGCCCGGACGTGGTGCTCGGCGAGCACGAATGCGGGGTCCACCTGGGCGGCCAGGTCGGCCCCCGTCTTCTCGTTGCCCCAGCTCTCCGCGTTCTTCAGATGGAAGTGCACCATCTGTCGCGTGTAGCGCTCCCAGTCGCGTTGTCCGTACGAGTCTTCCGCGGCGTTCTGCAGAGCCTGCAGCGCCATCCGGTTGTCCGCCTCCAGCAGTTCGAACCGGGCGGGGCGGCCCTTCTCCATGGATCGCACCCAGTCGGAATGGCCGACAGTGACCAGCAGATCGTCGCCGACCTCGGCCCGCAGGAACTCAAGGTCGTCCTCGGCCTGCACCTTGTTGCCGACGACCTTCAGCGCGACCCCGAAATCACGCGCGTACTCCTTGTACTGCCGGTAGACCGAGACCCCCTTGCGTGTCGGTTCCGCGACCAGGAACGTCATGTCGAAGCGGGTGAACATCCCCGAGGCGAAGGAGTCCGAGCCGGCGGTCATGTCGACGACGACGTACTCCTCCGGGCCGTCGACGAGATGGTTGAGGCAGAGCTCGACCGCGCCGACCTTGGAGTGGTAACAGGCCACACCCAGATCCGATTCGGTGAACGGCCCGGTGGCCATCAGCCGAATGTCCCCGTCGTCGAGCCCGACCGTGCGGGCGCACGCGTCGTAGATCGGGTTGTCCTCGTCCACGCGGAGCAGCCGTGAGCCCTCGCCGGGCGGCGTGGTCTTGATCATCGTCTCGACGGAAGCGATGCGGGGGTTGCTGCCGCGCAGATACTCCTTGATCAGAGGCAGCTGCGCTCCCATGGCGGGCAGCGCTGCGGCCTCCTCCTCGTCGAGGCCGAGCGCGGCCCCGAGGTGCTGGTTGATGTCGGCGTCCACCGCGACGACGTGGGCCTCATTGGCGGCAAGGTGGCGGATGAAGAGCGAGGACAGCGTGGTCTTGCCGCTGCCGCCCTTCCCTACGAAAGCGATCTTCATGTTCACCTAGGGTAGTGGCTCGATTGCTATCTGTTGTCACACTTCGTGAAGAAGGCCACTCCGGGGCAGTAGGTGTGCAGGGGGCGCGTAGCCTCGCTACTTATGAGTACGACTTCCTCGGACCCGCTCGCCACCCTGGCCACGCTCCCGGGCGTGACGGATGCGGTGGACTCCGTACGCAAGGCTGTCGACCGCGTTTACGGCCACCGCGTCATGCGGCGCCGCAGTAACGAGGTCACCTCGGAGGCGGCCCTGCGGGGAGCCCGCGGGTCGGCCGCGCTCTCCGGCGCCGACTGGAACCTGGAAGAGGTGCGTCGGCGTACCGACTTCACCGGGGACAGCGAAGCGCGTGTGGTCGGGGCGGCTCTGCGGTTGACCGCCGAGGCGGGGCAGCTGCTCTCCATCTGGCGGCAGTCGCCGTTGCGCGTACTGGCGAGGCTGCATCTGGTGGCGGCCGGCGGCGCGGCACCCGAGGATGCCGTCGGGCGGCCCCGGCTGGCGGGCGAGCCCGTGGACGAGCCGCTGATCGAAGCGCCGCTGCCCGGCGCCGATGAGGTGGCGGGCCGACTGGAAGGGCTCAGCGGGCTCATTCTTTCGGGGAGTGAAGCACCTGCGCTGGTGATGGCCTCGGTCGTGCACGGTGAGCTGCTGGCCCTGCGCCCCTTCGGTTCGTACAACGGTCTGGTCGCGCGTACCGCCGAGCGGATCGTACTGATCGGGAGCGGGCTCGACCCCAAGTCGATCTGTCCTGCAGAGGTCGGCCATGCCGGGCAGGGGCGGGCGGCCTACGTAGCGGCTTTCGAGGGGTATCTGTCCGGAACGCCGGAAGGTATGGCGGCCTGGATCACGCACTGCGGGCGCGCGGCGGAACTGGGCGCCAGGGAATCTACGGCGGTCTGTGAAGCACTGCAGCGAGGCGCCGCGTAAGGGGCCCCAGCAGTCGCGTCGCGTGGGCGGCTGCGTGAGTGGCGGGGTGCCTGGGGGTTCTCGGCGGCTCTGCTGCCCGGCGGTTCCGACGCCCGGCAGGCCGGGGTTGCCCGGTGGCGCCTGGTGAAATGGGTTGCGGCGGTACCGTCCTAGGTACCGCCGCTGGCATGTCCACCCAGTTACCAAGCGTCCTCGATATATGCCCATCAGGTCGGGTACTTTGCCCGTCCCTGGTGCGGCTGGCCCGTAATCGACGGGTCGACGTCGCGTGGGTGCCCGGTTTTCATGCGCGGTCCGTGGGGCCTTGTCTGCGTTACAGGTCATCCTCACGGATGTCCTTGGTCTCGCGGGCCGTTGAGTCCTTTGTACTCCTGGGGCCGAGCGAGCGGTAGTGGTGGCGGCACTTCTTTACTTTTGGGTTCAATTACGGACGAGTTGGTTCAATTGGGCGTGCGGTTCAGTCGGGGGCGGGCTGTACTACGCGGACGCCGCAGCGGTGCGCCGGCGGGCGGTGTACCAGACGACTCCGGCGGTGAGGGCGGCCGCGCCCACAGCGGCCGCGGCCAGGAGCGCAGGGCGCGGCGGCAGTGAGAAAGCGGGCAGCCGCTGCTTGAGGCGGACGGGGCGGTCGAAGACGAGAATCGGCCACTCGCGGAGGGTCGCCTCGCGGCGCAGGGCGCGGTCGGGATTCACCGCGTGCGGATGGCCGACCGATTCCAGCATCGGCACATCGGTCGCGGAGTCGCTGTAGGCGTAGCAGCGCGCGAGGTCGTAGCCCTCGGACAGGGCGAGAGCCTTGATGGCCTCCGCCTTCGTCGGCCCGTACGCGTAGTACTCGACCTCGCCCGTGAAGCACCCGTCGTCACCGACGACCATGCGCGTGGCGACAACGCGATCGGCGCCGAGCAGCTCACCGATCGGTTCGACGACCTCGGCGCCGGAGGTCGAGACGATCACCACGTCGCGTCCCGCGGTGTGGTGTTCCTCGATGAGCGTCGCCGCTTCGTCGTAGATGATCGGGTCGATCAGATCGTGCAGGGTCTCGGCGACAATTTCCTTCACGTGCTGGACGTTCCAGCCTTTGCAGAGGGCTGACAGATACTCGCGCATCCGCTCCATCTGATCGTGATCCGCGCCCCCGGCAAGGAACACGAACTGTGCGTATGCAGTGCGCAGTACGGCACGGCGGTTGATCAGCCCGCCTTGGTAGAAGGACTTGCTGAAGGTCAGTGTCGAAGACTTCGCAATGACCGTCTTGTCCAGGTCAAAGAAGGCTGCTGTGCGCGGCAAGAAGCAGTTTTCCACAAGGCAGAGCATAGGGGCCCGCCATTCGGCGTAAACTCCGGCGCGTGGGTTTGCCTGAGAAGGTGCTCGGGTACACCATGGAAGTCACGGATCGTTCGCGACCGTGCTAACCCGGTCCGGCTCCTCCCCCCCCGAGTCGGCCGTGGGGACGACCCCCGCTCTCCCCCCCGGCGGGGGTCGTCGCATGTCCGGACGTATTTCTGCCGCTCGGGATCACGCATTTCTCCTCCTTCTCGGCCGTTGTGGCCGGCCGTCGCGCTGAACTCACATCAGCATGCATCGTCACGTTGTGTGATGGAAGGGCTGCTCTCGGAAGTCGCCGGTTCGAGCGACGGAGATATTCACAACGGCAGAGTTGTCCACAGTTTTTGAGCAAGATCCACACGATTTCCTGAAGCGCTGCACCGTGATTCCACCCGCGAAGTCCGCGGGTTCCGGAATCACCGTTCTCGGAACATGCCGAGATCACCGCGCACCGCGGTGAAGGTGAGTGAAGAAGGGGGCTGGGAGCGTGGCTGAATCCAGCGCACGGGATCGTTTGAAGGCAGTCGGTCCGAGGCGCGGCGGACCCCTGATCGTGACCGAGGATGTGGATCTGCTCGACGATCTGCTGAGGCTGTGCGCTGCCGCCGGCGCGGAGCCCGAGGTCCACCACACGTTGCCGGACCGGCGAGGGGGCTGGGAGCGGGCCCCCATGGTTCTCGTCGGTGACGACGCGGCGCAGCGCTGCCTGGGAGCGGCTCGCAGGCGGGGCGTGATGCTGGTCGGCCGCGACCGGGACGCGCCCGATGTCTGGCGCCGAGCCGTGGAGATCGGGGCCGAGTACGTGCTGCGGCTGCCCGATTCGGAGAACTGGCTGGTCGATCAGATCGCCAACGCGACCGAAGGCGTCGGCAGGCCGGCGCTCACCGTCGGGGTGATCGGCGGCCGGGGCGGCGCCGGTGCGTCCACGCTGGCCTGCGCGCTGGCGGTGACCGCGGCGCGGAGCGGGCGGCGGACCCTGCTGATCGACGGTGATCCGCTGGGCGGCGGCATCGACGTGCTGCTCGGCGGCGAACGGGCAGAGGGTATGCGGTGGCCTGATTTCGCTCATTCCAAGGGGCGGGTCGGCGGCGGGGCCCTGGAGGAGTCGCTGCCCGCGCTGCACGGGCTGCGGGTGCTCAGCTGGGGCCGCGACGACTGGGTGGTCATCCCGCCGGAGGCGATGCAGGCGGTCCTGGCCGCCGCGCGGAGGCTCGGCGGAGTGGTGGTCGTCGATCTGCCGCGCCGTGTCGACGAGGCGGCGGCCGAGGCCCTTGCCCAACTGGATCTCGGGCTTGTGGTGGTACCGGGGGAGCTGCGGGCGGTCGCGGCGGCGAAACGCGTGGCGTCGATGGCGGGGATGGTCCTCGACGACCTTCGGGTGGTGGCGCGCGGGCCGTACGCGTCGGGCCTCGACGAACAGTGGGTGGCGCACGCCATGGGGTTGCCCCTTGCCGGTGAACTCCCCATGGTGCACGGGCTGCTGGCGGAACAGGACGCGGGGGAGCCGCCCGGCGGGAACGCCCGCGGACCGCTTGCCAGGTTCTGTTCGGCCTTCTGGGACCGGGCGCTCGCAGGTGAGGGCGTCGTCGGCCCGGCCGCTGGGGGTGCCTCATGACCGAGGCCCTGCTCGATGCCGTCCGGCAGCGGCTGGCGCAGAGCGGAGCGGCGCCGACCCCGGCCGGGGTCGCGGCCGCGCTGCGGGCGCAGGGGCGGCTGCTCGGCGACACCGAAGTGCTCTGTGCGGCGGATGAGTTGCGGGGTGAGCTGGTCGGGACCGGGGTCCTGGAGCCGCTCCTCGCGGATCCGGCGGTCACCGATGTACTGGTGTCCGCGGCCGACCGGGTGTGGGTGGACCGTGGGCGCGGGCTCGAACTGACCGGGGTGACCTTCACCGACGCGGCGGCGGTGCGCAGGCTCGCGCAGAGGCTCGCCGCCGTGGCCGGGCGGCGGCTGGACGATGCCAGGCCGTGGGTGGACGCGCGGCTTCCGGACGGGACCCGGATGCACGCGGTGCTGCCGCCGGTGTCCGTCGGATCGACCTGCCTGTCGTTGCGGGTGGTCCGGCCCAAGGCCTTCTCGCTGGGTGAGTTGGTCGCGGCGGGGACGGTTCCCCCTGGCGGCGAACGGGTGTTGCGGGCGCTGGTGGAGGCCCGGGTCTCCTACCTCATCAGCGGGGGAACGGGGGCGGGGAAGACGACGCTCCTCGCGAGCCTGCTGGGTGTGGTGGGTGAGCGGGAGCGGATCGTGCTCGCCGAGGACTCCGCCGAGTTGCGTCCGGACCACCCCCATGTCGTCCGGCTGGAATCGCGTCCTGCCAACCAGGAGGGTGCCGGGCGGGTGACGCTCCGGGACCTGGTGCGACAGGCCCTGCGCATGCGGCCCGACCGGCTGGTGGTCGGGGAGGTCCGGGGTGCGGAGGTAACGGAGTTGCTGGCCGCGCTGAATACCGGCCATGAGGGTGGCTCAGGGACGCTTCACGCGAACGCGGCCGAGCATGTCCCGGCCCGGCTGGAGGCGTTGGGGACGGCGGCGGGGCTGGACCGAACAGCGCTTCACAGCCAGTTGGCGGCGGCGTTGTCCGTGGTGGTCCATCTCGTACGGGACCGGGCCGGGCGGCGTCGGATCGCCGAGATCCACGTGCTGGAGCGCGATGCGGCGGGGCTGGTGGTGACCGTGCCGGCACTGCGGTGGGGCGCTGCCGGGTTCGAACGGGAGCGGGGCTGGGAGCGGTTGCGGTCGTTGATCGGGGGTGCGCTGTGACCGCTGGCACGGAGTTGGGGATCCCGGAGGTGGGGATGCCGGCGGCGGTGCACGCGGCGGCCCTGTGCGCGGGAGCGGCGGCCTGGCTGATGGTGGCCGGCCGGGAGCAAGGAAGGCGGCGGACAAGGGCGTTGCTGGGCGTTGGGACCGGCGAATCGCACCTTGCGGAGCACTGGGAGAGCGGCCGGAGACGGCTCCAGATGTGGCTGGGTGGGCGGCGCGAGCTGCTGTGCCTGCCGGTGGCTCTGGTTCTGGGGATCGTCGGTGAGTCGGTGCTGCCAATGGCGGCCGGGGCCGTCGCGGTGCCGTTGGCGCGGCGATGGCTGCGGAGGAGGGAGTCGCGCAAGGACCGGGAGCGCCGGGCCGACGGGGTGGTGACGCTGTGCGGTGCGGTGGTGGGTGAGCTGAGGGCCGGTCGTGAGCCGGGGCAGGCGCTACTCGTCGCGGTCCGCGGAACGGGTGTGATGGGTGAGGCCGAGGCGGGGGTGTCGGCGGCGGCGCAGTTCGGGGGCGACGTCCCGGGAGCGCTGAGGCAGGCCGCGTGCGAACCGGGGCTGGACGGGCTCGCCGGAGTCGCCGCGTGCTGGCGGGTGGCGGTGGACGGCGGGGCCGGACTCGCGGCCGGATTGGACCGGCTGGAGGGCTCGTTGCGGGCCGAGCGGCGTCGCAGGGAGGAGCTGCGGGCCCAACTGGCCGGGGCCTGGTCGACGGTCGTGGTGCTGGCTGTCCTGCCCGTGCTGGGCATGGGGCTCGGAGGCGCGCTCGGCGCAGACCCGTTGAAGGTGCTGCTGCACAGTACGGCCGGGCTGGTGTGCCTGGTGCTGGGCGGTCTGCTGGAAACGGCCGGTCTGCTCTGGTCCGGCCGGATCGTCCGGGCGGGGGAAGCGCTGTGAGCGCCGGGTTCGGTGGCGTCATCCATCAGGTGTGGGTGGTCGGGGCGGTGGCCTGGGTGTGCACCCAGTCGGCGCTTGCCCTGACCCGTCGGCGGACCGGGCGGCGGGTGCGGCGCAGGGGAGCGGTGATCCTTGCGGTGGATGAGCAGGGGTCGGTGCACCCTCGCGTCGGGACCGATGCTGTCGGCCGGCTGTCGCGGTGGATCGGCCGACGGATGGCGGGTGCCTCGGCCGTGCAGTGGGCGGCGGTGCTGGGTGTCGTGCCGGCGGGCTGGGTTCTGGTGGGAGGCCTGTGGGGCTGGGCCGTTGGCCTGGCCGGGGGGTACGGCGCCTGGCGGTGGCAGCGGCAGGCGCACCGGGCTCGGGCGGTCAAGGCGCCGCATGCCCAGGAGACGGTGAATGCCGCAGAGGTCGTACGCCGGCTTCCGCTGGCCGCGGATCTGTTGGCGGCCTGCATCTCCGTCGGGGCCGGTCCGCGAGAGGCGGCAGAGGCGGTGGGGGAGTCGCTGGGCGGGCCGGTCGGTGAGCAACTTGCCCGTACGGCGGCGGAGATCCGGCTCGGTGGGGACCCAGCCGTCGCCTGGGGGAGGTTCGGGGAGATACCGGGTGCCGCCGCGCTGGCCCGCTGTCTGGACCGGGCGGCCGAGACCGGAGCTCCGGCGGCGGAGCCGGTTTCCAGGCTGGCCGAGGCGATGCGGGCGGAGCGGTCGAGTGCGGCGGTGGCGCGTGCCCAGAGGGCCGGCGTCCTGATCACCGCGCCCGTCGGGCTCTGCTTCCTTCCCGCATTTCTCGTGGTGGGGGTGGCGCCTGTGGTGATCGGTCTGGCGACGGGGCTGCTGGATCACTGAAGCGCCCAAAAACGCTAATGGCATTAATAGATCAATTCGGCTGTAAAGCTATCTCACGGGGGTTGGAATGAGGCAGAAACTGATGGTTTGGGTGCGGAGTCTGATGCGCGCGACCCGGACGGACAGGGGTATGACGACGTCCGAATACGCGGTGGGGACCATCGCCGCCTGTGCGTTCGCCGCGGTGCTCTACAAGGTGGTCACCAGTGCACCGGTCATGGCGCAGTTGCAGTCATTGCTGAAGGGCGCCCTTGATGCGAAGTTCTGAGAGCGCCGCAGCGGTGTTGGCGGGGCCTCGGGGGCGATCCGGGGAGCAATCCGGTCCGGTGGAGCCGTGGAGCGACAGAGGAGCGGTGACGGCGGAGGCCGCCATGGCGATTCCGGTGCTGGCGGTGTTCACCCTCGCCCTGGTGTGGGCGCTGATGGCGGCATCGGCTCAGATCCGCTGCGTGGACGCGGCAAGGGCCGGTGCGCGGGCGGCGGCCCGCTCGGAGCCGGAGGCGAGGGTGCGGGAGGCTGCCCTCTCGTCGGCGCCGGACCGGGCGGGGGTCGAGGTGCGACGGGACGGGGAGCTGTGGCGGGTCAGGGTGACCGCGCCGACCCCGGGCCCCGGGCGGCTGGCCGTCACGCTGGGAGCGGAGGCTGTGGCGTCGGCCGAGGACATGGTGGGGGTGACGCCGTGATGCGGGTGGGGCGGCGGTGGGTACCGGGCGAGCGGCTGCGGGGGCTGTGCGGGCGCTACAGGCGTTACGGGCGGCGGGACCGGGGGCTGGCCACGGTGTGGGCGGCTGTGGCCACGGTGACGCTGTGCACGGTGTTCGCCGCGGTGCTGGCGCTCGGGCAGGTGGTGGTGGCCCGGCACCGGGCCGGAGGCGCGGCCGACCTGGCGGCCCTGGCAGCTGCGGACCGGGCCCTGGACGGAGCGGCCGAGGCGTGCCGGGCCGCCCGGCAGGTTGCCGGAGCGCAGGGGGCGGAGGTGGTGCGGTGCGCCGTGCGGGGGGAGATCGCGGATGTGGCGGCCCGGGTGCGCGTCGGGCCCTACGCACCGGAGGTCAGGTCCCGGGCAGGGCCGGCGACGGCGCCACCTGTGGCTACCGTCCCGTCGGAGGCTCGGGCCGGTCCGGTGGGTCGGGCGAGTGCGGCGGCTCCGGGGAGCCCTGGGACTCCACCGATGGCCCCGACGGCTTCGGCGAGTCCGGCGATTGCCGTGGCTCCGGGGAGTCCGGAGGGGCGTGGGGCTCTGGCTGGTCCGGAGGCGCGGATCGGAGGAGTTCGGTGAGCAGGCGCACGGCGCCGCGCTTATGCAGGGGTTCGTTGCCGTTGCCGCACTTCGGGGACTGGATGCAGGACGGGCAGCCCGCGTCGCACTCGCAGGACGAGATGGCCTGCCGGGTGGCCGTCAGCCAGCCGTGCGCGGTGTGGAAGGCCCGTTCGGAGAACCCGGCGCCTCCTGGGTGGCCGTCGTACACGAAGACCGTCGGCAGCAGGGTGTCCGGATGCAGCGGTACGGATACGCCGCCGATGTCCCAGCGGTCGCAGGTGGCGAAGAGCGGCAGCATCCCGATCGACGCGTGCTCGGCGGCGTGCAGCGCGCCGCCCAGGATCTCCGGGTTGATCCGGGCGGCGTCGAGCTGGTCCTGGGTGACCGTCCACCACACGGCGCGGGTGCGCAGGGTGCGGGGCGGGAGGTCGAGTTTGGTCTCGCCCAGTACCTCCCCGCTGATCAGTTTGCGGCGCAGGAAGGAGACGACCTGGTTGGTGACTTCCACGGAGCCGTAGCAGAGGCGCCCGTCGCCCCACGGGATTTCGGTGTCGGTCTCCAGGACGGCGATGGCGGTGGTGTCGCGCGCGGTCGTCGAGTACGGCGGGTTCGCCTCCTCGACCAGGGCCGCCGAGTCGTCGAGGTCCAGTTTCCGGACCAGGTAGGTGCGGCCCTGGTGGAGGTGGACGGCGCCCTCGTGGACGGCGGTGTGGGCGGCGGACTCGTCGACGGTGCCCAGCAGCCGTCCGGTGCCCTCCTCGACGATCTGGACGGGGCGGCCGCCCTCGCCCCGGATGTCGGTGAGGTCCGCGGCCCGTTCGCGCCGGGTCCAGTGCCAGCCCGAGGACCGTTTGCGGAGCAGCTTCGCGGCTTCCAGCTGCGGCAGCAGGTCTGTGGAGGCGGGGCCGAAGAGTGCCAGATCGGCCTCGGTGAGGGGCAGCTCCGCGGCGGCGGCGCACAGATGGGGGGCCAGGACGTACGGATTGTCCGGATCGAGGACGGTCGACTCCACGGGCTGCTGGAACAGCGCCTCCGGGTGGTGGACGAGGAAGGTGTCCAGCGGGTCGTCGCGGGCCACCAGGATGGCGAGGGCGCCCTGACCCGCCCGGCCCGCGCGGCCGGCCTGCTGCCACAGCGAAGCCCTCGTACCCGGGTAGCCCGCGATGATGACGGCGTCCAGGCCGGAGACGTCGATACCGAGTTCGAGGGCGGTCGTGGCGGCCAGGCCGAGCAGCTGTCCGGAGTGCAGAGCGCGTTCCAGGGCGCGGCGTTCCTCGGGGAGGTATCCCCCGCGGTAGGCGGCGACGCGGGCGGGAAGGGAGCGGTCGACCTCAGCGAGGCGTTCCTTGGCGATGACGGAGATGAGCTCGGCGCCGCGCCGGGACCGTACGAAGGCGACCGAGCGCACGCCCTGCACGGTCAGGTCGGTGAGCAGGTCCGCGGTCTCGGCCGTGGCGGTGCGGCGTACGGGAGCGCCCTTCTCACCGTGCAGCTCGGTCAGGGGTGGCTCCCACAGGGCGAAGACGAGTTCGCCGCGCGGGGAGGCGTCATCGGCGACCTCGACGACCCGGAGGCCGGTGAGGCGGCCCGCGGAGGCCGAGGGCTCCGCGGCGGTGGCGGAGGCCAGCAGGAACACGGGATCGGCGCCGTAGCGGGCGCACAGACGGCGTAGCCGGCGTACCACCTGGGCGACGTGCGAGCCGAAGACACCTCGGTAGGTGTGGCACTCATCGATGACGACATAGCGCAGGGCGCGGAGGAAGGAGGACCAGCGGGGATGGGACGGGAGTATCCCCCGGTGCAGCATGTCCGGGTTGGTGAGGACGTAGTTGGCGTACTGGCGTACCCATTCGCGTTCCTCGACGGGGGTGTCGCCGTCGTAGACCGCGGGACGGATCCCGTTGCCCAGCGGAGCCGCGAGCGCCTTGACTGAGCGCCTCTGATCGGCGGCCAGGGCCTTGGTGGGGGCGAGGTAGAGAGCGGTCGCACCACGGCCGTTGGGAGCCTCGGAGCCGTCCAGGAGGGCGCTGAGGACCGGGGCGAGGTAGGCCAGCGACTTGCCGGACGCGGTGCCGGTGGCGATGACGACCGACTCGCCGTCCAGAGCGTGCTCCGCCGCGGCCGCCTGATGGGCCCAGGGATGATCGATTCCGGCCCGCTGGATGGCGGCGATCACTTCTGGACGGATGCGATCGGGCCAGATGGCATGGGTTCCCGTACGCGGGGGCAGGTGCTCCGTATGAGTGATGCGCGCGGCCCGGCCCGCCCCTGCGGCGAGCCGGTCGAGGACCACGTCCGGAGAGGGGCGGAAGCCCCCGCTCTCGGGCGGTCGACTGGGGCGGTGATTCTTGGCCATCGGCACCGAGTGTGTCACTGGCGAGGCGGACAATGGCCCCAAGGCGTCGTGCATGGCAGCTGGTAAGTGATTGAATGCCATCGCGGCTGGCGATCCGTCCCCTGGCTCCGCCGGGGAGACCGAGGGGCGACCGCTCGATAGCAAGGTGCTGGAGGATCCGTGGACCTGTCCTTGTCGACTCGCAATGTGTCCGGCCCTGGTGGCGACCGTACGGTCGTCGAGGTCGGTGGCGAGATTGATGTGTATACCGCGCCCAAGCTGCGCGAGCAGTTGGTCGAGTTGGTGAATGACGGCAGCTACCACTTGGTTGTCGACATGGAAGGCGTCGACTTTCTCGACTCCACCGGCCTCGGCGTGCTCGTGGGCGGCTTGAAGCGTGTGCGGGCCCATGAGGGCTCGTTGCGCCTGGTCTGCAACCAGGAGCGCATTCTCAAGATTTTCAGGATCACCGGTCTCACCAAGGTGTTCCCGATTCACAACACGGTCGACGAGGCCGTCGAGGCAACCGACTGACGGTACGGCTCGCGGTCGGACCGGCTCAAGGGCCGGTCCGGCGGTAGCGGGCGTAGCCGTGGCAGGTGTCGCCGCGATGGCTCCGGAGGACGACGGCCGGGGCCGTGGCGGCCGCTCGGGCGGCCTGTCGGCAGTCGATGATTCGGCTGTCCGACGCCCGTTCGGCATCGGTTCCGACGTCGGCACCGGCATCGGTACGAGGCCGGTCTGTCACCCGTTCGGCGGTCGTCGGCTGATCTATTTTTCCGGGCTGTTCGCCGGCCCGGTTGCTGACCGGTCGCTCACGCGATCGGACCAGCCGTCGGTCGGCGGTCAGTGCCGGCCACCGGATCAGTCATCGGCTGTCGGATCAGGCGTCAGGCGTCACCGTCAGTCGTCGGCCGTGAGCTGTTCGGGTCGGATCGGCTGTCAGTTGTCAGGCCAGTGGTTGAACTCTGGCCGTACAACATCCGTCGGGCGGCAGTCCGGTGGATGCCGGGCAGCTGCGTCGGATAGAAGAACCAGGAGTGCCGGGCCGTCCGCCCAGTTCCTGGACGCACACACGTACGTTCGAGGGGGATCGCATGGCCACCGTTGAACTCCGCTTCAGCGCCCAGCCCGAACACGTCAGGACGGCTCGCCTCGTGGCGGCTGCCGTGGCGCGCCGGGCCGGGGTCGACGAGGCCGTGCTCGACGAGGTCAGGCTCGCCGTGGGAGAGGCCTGCAGCCGGGCGGTCGGGCTGCACCGCAGCCACGGCATCACCGCTCCTGTAACGGTCGTCCTGACCGAGGAGGAGAAGTCCTTCTCCATCGAGGTCGGCGACGAGGTGCCGGGCCCGGGCAGCGACGGTTCCGTACCCGGCATGTCCGGACGGGGCGGCGCCGCGTCCGAGGTGGGGCCCGACGAGCCGGAACCCGATCCTGAGGGCGACGGCGAGGACGAGATGGGCCTCGCTGTTATCAGCGGCCTGGTCGACGACGTGGAAGTCAGGTCCGGCGCGGACGGCGGAGTCATCCGGATGAGCTGGCCGAAGACGCCGACGACCGTACTTCCCTGAGACGGGCGACCGGCGTACTCCCCTGAGACAGGCGACCGGCGGCGCGTGAGTTCGCCGCCGATCGCATTTTCGAGCCCTGCTGAGCAGGGCCTTTTTCTTTTTGCGCGGTCGTTCCCGCTTGATCAGTGATCTACGGACAATGCGTCTGCCCCATTACTGCATTCGGTCCAGTGCGCGAAGGTGATCAATTGTCGTTCGGTGGATGAAGGTCAATTACATTTACCGCGCACTGTTTTGATCGTGTTCCGCTACCTACAATCCGTCCACGTCTTGAGCGCTGAGCGTCAAGGAGGACGTATGGCGGGGTTCGGCACCACACCACTGGCAGAACTGACGCAGTTTTCCGCATTTTCCGACCCACCCACCACTCTCGCCGCAGCGGTGCTCACCGATGACAACCGAGTCATCGTGATCGTCGTCGCGGTCGTCGCCCTCGCGGCACTGCTGGTCGCCCGGCTGCTGGCCCGTCAGGTGCTGGCGGCCGGTGAGGGCACCGATCGTATGAAGGAGATCGCGGCGGCCGTCCAGGAAGGCGCGAATGCCTATCTGGCCCGGCAGTTGCGAACCGTAGGCATCTTCGCCGTCGTCGTCTTCTTCCTGCTTCTCCTGCTTCCGGCCGACAACTGGTCGCAACGCGCGGGACGTTCGGTGTTCTTCCTGGTCGGTGCGCTTTTCTCGGCGGCCACCGGATACATCGGTATGCGGCTCGCCGTACGGAGCAATGTGCGGGTGGCCGCCGCCGCGCGTGAGGCGACTCCCGCGGAAGGTGAACCGGAAAAGGATCTCACCGCCGTTTCGCACAAAGCAATGAAGATCGCATTCCGTACCGGGGGTGTGGTCGGCATGATCACCGTGGGCCTCGGGCTCCTGGGCGCCTCCTGCGTGGTGCTCGGCTACGCCGCCGACGCGCCCAAGGTGCTGGAGGGCTTCGGGCTCGGAGCGGCGCTGATCGCGATGTTCATGAGGGTCGGCGGCGGCATCTTCACCAAGGCGGCCGACGTCGGCGCGGACCTGGTCGGCAAGGTGGAACAGGGCATTCCGGAGGACGATCCGCGCAACGCCGCGACCATCGCGGACAACGTGGGCGACAACGTCGGGGACTGCGCGGGCATGGCGGCCGACCTCTTCGAGTCGTACGCCGTAACTCTGGTCGCCGCGCTCATCCTCGGCAAGGCCGCGTTCGGCGACGCGGGACTGGCCTTCCCGCTCATCGTGCCGGCGATCGGCGTGATCACCGCGATGATCGGCGTCTTCGCCGTCGCGCCGCGCCGCAGCGACCGCAGCGGGATGACCGCCATCAACCGCGGGTTCTTCATCTCGGCGGTCATCTCGCTGGTCCTGGTGGCCGTGGCGGTCTTCGTCTATCTGCCGTCCACGTACGCGGATCTGGACGGTGTCACCGATGAGTCCATCACCTCGCACGGTGGGGATCCGCGGGTGTTCGCGCTGGTCGCCGTTGCCATCGGCATTGTGCTGGCGGCCCTGATCCAGCAGCTCACGGGCTATTTCACGGAGACCAACCGGCGTCCGGTCAGGGACATCGGCAAGTCCTCGCTGACCGGACCGGCCACCGTCGTACTCGCCGGTATCTCCATCGGTCTGGAGTCGGCCGTCTACACCGCGCTGCTGATCGGGCTCGGTGTCTACGGGGCGTTCCTGCTCGGCGGCACGTCGATCATGCTGGCGCTCTTCGCGGTGGCACTGGCCGGTACCGGCCTGCTCACCACCGTCGGGGTCATCGTCGCCATGGACACCTTCGGCCCGGTCTCCGACAACGCCCAGGGCATCGCGGAGATGTCCGGTGACGTGACCGGCGCCGGTGCCCAGGTCCTCACCGATCTGGACGCCGTCGGCAACACCACCAAGGCCATCACCAAGGGCATCGCCATCGCGACCGCCGTTCTGGCGGCGGCGGCGCTCTTCGGCTCCTACCGCGACGCGATCGCCACCGCGGTCGACGATGTCGGAGCCTCGGCCGGGGAGATGGGGCTGAGCCTGGACATCTCGCAGCCGAACAACCTGGTGGGCCTGATCCTCGGCGCCGCGGTCGTCTTCCTCTTCTCCGGCCTGGCCATCAACGCGGTGTCCCGGTCGGCCGGGGCCGTCGTCTACGAGGTACGGCGGCAGTTCCGCGAACACCCCGGGATCATGGACTACACCGAGAAACCGGAGTACGGGCGCGTCGTCGACATCTGCACCAAGGACGCGCTGCGCGAACTGGCCACGCCCGGTCTGCTTGCGGTGCTGGCGCCGATCGCGGTCGGTTTCTGCTTCGGGGTCGGGGCGCTCGGCTCGTACCTCGCCGGTGCGATCGGCACCGGGACGCTGATGGCGGTCTTCCTCGCCAACTCCGGTGGTGCGTGGGACAACGCCAAGAAGCTCGTGGAGGACGGTCACCACGGCGGCAAGGGGAGCGACGCCCATGCCGCGACCGTCATCGGTGACACGGTCGGTGACCCGTTCAAGGACACGGCCGGGCCGGCGATCAACCCCTTGCTCAAGGTGATGAACCTGGTGGCGCTGCTCATCGCGCCCGCGGTGGTGAAGTTCAGCTACGGCGCGGACGCGAACGCCTGGGTGCGCGCGGTTGTCGCGGTGCTCGCCATCGTCGTCATCATCGGTGCGGTCTACGTCTCCAAGCGTCGCGGGATCGCCGTGGGGGACGACGGCGACTCCGGTGGCGAGGGCGGAGGCAGCTCGGCCCGGCCGTCCGATCCGGCGGCCGTTCAGTGAGCCGGCCGGCGGCGGGCGGTCGCGGCAGCAGCACTGCGGGCGGTCGGATCGGGTAGCCGACGCGAGGTCAGGAAGCGGGCGGGTGGGGCATTTTGACGCTCCGCCCGTCCGTCAGTCGACAGGGTGCTTGTTCGATCAGCTGTTCCCGTGTGCCGGGGCCGAGTGGGTGAGTTGTATCTCCCTCATTTCGCTTGGTGCAAATGGCTGCAAAAGCCCACCCACCGGACTCCGGGCGCCCAAATGCAGGGCGTTCGACGTGTAAGTTCCGGGGCCGAGAGCCTTGGAAGGGACCAATCCGGTGAACAAGAAGCTTGCGGCCGCGCTGTCCGGCGGTGCGGTACTGGTACTTACGCTGTCGGGCTGCAGCGACGACAGCGACAACAAGGTGAACGACTGGGCCAAGAAGGTCTGTGACCAGGTCCAGCCCCAGCTGCAGAAGATCGCGAACGCCAACGCCTCCATCCAGCAGCAGACCGCCGACAACAGCAAGCCCGCCGACGTCCAGGAGACCGACTCGGCCGCCTTCCAGCAGATCTCCCAGGCCTACAAGGCGCTGGGCTCGGCGGTCGACTCGGCGGGCCCGCCGCCGGTCGACGACGGCGAGACCACGCAGAAGGAAGCCGTGAAGGAGCTCAACGCCTCCTCCGCGGCCTACGCGAATCTGCAGAAGAAGGTCGATGACCTCAACACGAAGGACCAGGCGAAGTTCGCCGACGGCCTCAAGGACATCGCTGACGAGCTGAACAAGATCAGCACCAACGGTGACCAGGCGCTGAAGAAGCTCCAGTCCGGCGAGGTCGGCAGCGCGATGGCCAAGCAGAAGGGCTGCCAGAAGCCGACGGCCCCCGCATCGCCGTCGGCCGGTGCCTCGAAGTCGGCTTCGCCCTCGAACGACTCGAAGGACGCGAAGGACCCGAAGGACGCGAAGAGCTCCGAGGACCCGAAGGGGGCGTCTTCTTCCGCCTCGCCCGGCGAGAAGTCGTAACCGGACGGCTCTCCGACACGGCCGCCCGCACAACCCGGACGAGCAGCTGTACGACCCCCGGCCGGCGGTCGTACGACCGGCCCGTTGGCCCGATGGGTCAACGGGCCGCTGCCGTTGTCAGTGGGAGCCGTCACAATGGGTCACGTGAGTATGACCAGCCTTCCCGCACCCGACCATGCGACCCGGCTTCGCGAAGCCCTGCTCGCCGCCGACTTCACCGCCGACGGGCTCCTCGACCTGCTCGGCGCATCCGCCTACGCCGCGCTCGCGCGCAGTGAGACCGTCCCGGCGCTGCGTGCCACCCGGGGGGACGCGCCGCTCGACACGCTCGTGCGGCTCTTCCTCCTCCAGCGCCCGGTCCCCGCCGGGCGGGTGGCCGCCGTGCTGCCGCTGCCGGAATGCGTGGCGGACGGCTGGCTGACCGAGTCGGACGGCGAGGTGCGCGCGACCGTCGACGTACGCCCCTACGGCGGGCCGGACGGTCAGGACTGGTTCATCGTCTCCGACCTGGGGTGCGCCGTCGGAGGCGCGGGCGGCATCGGCTCGCACGAGGAGGGCGTCGTCCTCGGTATCGGCGGCGCCTCCACCACTCTCGCCGGGATCACCGTCCGCAGGCCCGTCGCCACCGCCCTCGACATCGGTACGGGCTCCGGCATCCAGGCGCTGCACGCCTCGCAGCACGCCACCCGGGTCACCGCCACCGACCTCAACCCGCGCGCCCTCGGCTTCACCCGGCTCACCCTCGCCCTGTCCGGCGCGGCCCCGGCCGATCTGCGCGAGGGCTCCCTCTACGAACCGGTCGCCGGGGAGACGTACGACCTGATCGTCTCCAACCCGCCCTTCGTCATCTCGCCCGGTGCCCGGCTCACCTACCGCGACGGCGGCATGGCGGGCGACGATCTGTGCCGGACGCTGGTGCAGCAGACCGGCGAGCGGCTGAACGAGGGCGGGTACGCCCATTTCCTGGCCAACTGGCAGCACACGGAGGACGAGGAGTGGCAGGACCGGCTGCGCTCCTGGGTGCCGCACGGCTGTGACGCCTGGATCGTGCAGCGCGAGGTCCAGGACGTCACGCAGTACGCGGAGCTGTGGCTGCGCGACAGCGGCGACCACCGCACGGAGCCCGCGGAGTACGCGGCGCGTTACGACGCCTGGCTGGACGAGTTCGAGGCCATCGGGACCAAGGGGGTCGGCTTCGGCTGGATCACGCTGCGGAAGTCCGCCGCAGCCGCCACCGGGGACGCGTCGATCGTGATCGAGGAGTGGCCGCACGCGGTGGAGCAGCCGCTCGGTCCGGCCATCGAGGCGCACTTCGCCCGTCAGGACTACCTGCGGGAGCAGGACGACGCGGCGTTGCTGACCGGCCATTTCACCCTGGCGGCCGAGGTGATGCAGGAGCAGGTCGGGCTGCCGGGCGCGGAGGACCCCGAGCATGTGGTGCTCCGTCAGAACCGCGGTATGCGGCGCGCGACGAAGGTCGACGCGGTGGGGGCGGGGTTCGCCGGTGTGTGCGACGGATCGCTGCCCGCGGGCCGGATCCTCGACGCCATCGCCCAGCTGATGAACGAGGACCCGGTGCTGCTGCGTGACCGCACCCCGCAGGCCATCCGGCTGCTGGTCGAGGAGGGCTTCCTGGAGCCGGTGCCCCCGGCGGGGCGGACGACCGGATGATCCGGATCGGGCCGACGAGCGAGATATCCGCGCCGCACCGTCGCTGATCTCCGGTCCGGCGGCGCGACGTTACCGCGCCGCCGGAATGGGCCCGGCCCCGTCCCGTTCCCCGCGCGCTGCTCACCTCATGGGATTCGCGGGCGGTGCACTCAGCGGCCCCGGGAGGCGTGGGGGCTGGTGAGGTGCTGGTCCCGACGGCCGCGGCCGTCGGCCTCGGCGCGGTACTCCCCAGCGCTCGGAACTGGGCTCCGCTCCGGTTCGGTCGCGCGCTGCCCTACGTACTGAACGGCCGTCTTATCAGGGCCTTCACGCCCACCGCCGCCTGTCTGCCGCTCGGTCTGCGGATTCCGGTTGGTGTGCGTCACGGGCCGGCCGCCGTTCTGCACCCCGCCGGGGCCGGGTGCTCCGCGTTCCGGGGCGGATGCGTGTCGGGTAGGTACTGCTCGCCGCTGCGCTGTTGGCGGTGTTCGAAGTCAGGTGGGTGCGGCGGCGTGTGAGCACGGACCGGTTCCGCTGTTCACCCGGGGTTCGCGTCGTCGACGCTCCGTGGTGCGAGCCTCCCCCGAAACGGCGCGAAACGAAGCCGTACGGCGCGGTACGACCGCGGGCACCCCCGCCCCCGGTCCGCTCCGGTCCGCGCCGGGGGACAGAGAGGCATACGGGTATGGAGAGCGGACCTGCGGTCTTCGCCGGAACGGCATTCGCACTGTTCGGTGCCGCGCTGCTGCTGTGGACGGGGGCGCGCGTACTGCATCGCGCGCCGGTGGCGTACCGGGTGAGCCCCGTTGCCTCGACCGTACTCGCCACTGTGTTCGGCGTAGTTTTCCTCGTCCTCGGGGTGTGGTGCTTCACACGCGTCTGAGCAGGGGGCTGGACACAGGGCTGAACACGGCGCTGAACGTGTGTTCGTATGCGCGTCCGGACCCGTCGCGAGCCATCCGGGGCCCGGAGCCGGCCCGGAACACGCCCGGACTGCGCGCACCCCGCCGCCGGTCCCCGCGGTGCGGCCACAGCGCCGCCGAAACCCGCGGGCAGCGGCCCCGCGCACGGCGGACTGAGCGGGCCGGGCGGCAGGAAAGGCGGAAGTCGGGTTACCGTTCGAGTGGCCGTTGCGGGCTTTTGCCGTTTGACACGGGGGCGGGTTGTACCGTCACACTCCGCAGCGACAGCACTGTCGGCAGCGCGATCGCGCTGCCCCTGATGCCCACCGAGCGTCGACCGGAGAGAAGAGCGAAGTTGTCCCCGACCACCGAGACCGCACAGGGCGGCCGCCGACTCGTCATCGTCGAGTCGCCTGCCAAGGCGAAGACGATCAAGGGCTATCTCGGCCCCGGATACGTCGTCGAGGCGAGCGTCGGGCACATCCGCGACCTCCCGAACGGCGCGGCGGAGGTGCCGGACGAGTACACCGGCGAGGTGCGACGCCTCGGCGTGGACGTCGAGAACGACTTCCAGCCCATCTACGTCGTCAACGCCGACAAGAAGGCCCAGGTCAGGAAGCTCAAGCAGCTGCTGGCCGAGTCGGACGAACTCTTCCTCGCCACCGATGAGGACCGCGAGGGCGAAGCCATCGCGTGGCACCTGCAGGAAGTCCTCAAGCCCAAGGTCCCGGTCCACCGGATGGTCTTCCACGAGATCACCAAGGACGCGATCCGGGCCGCCGTCGCCAACCCGCGCGAGCTGAACCAGCGCATGGTCGACGCCCAGGAGACCCGCCGCATTCTCGACCGCCTCTACGGCTACGAGGTCTCGCCGGTCCTGTGGAAGAAGGTCATGCCCCGTCTGTCGGCGGGCCGTGTCCAGTCGGTCGCGACCCGCCTCGTCGTCGAGCGGGAGCGCGAGCGCATCGCCTTCCGCTCCGCCGAGTACTGGGACCTGACCGGCACGTTCGCCACCGGCCGCACCGGTGACGCCTCCGACCCCTCGACGCTCACCGCCCGCCTCAGCGCGGTCGACGGGCGCCGCATCGCCCAGGGCCGTGACTTCGGTCCGGACGGTCAGCTCAAGGCCGCCTCCGCCCAGACGCTGCACCTGGACGAGACGAACGCCCGCGCCCTGGCCGCCGCGCTCGCCGACTCCTCGTTCGCCGTACGGTCCGTCGAGTCGAAGCCGTACCGCCGTTCCCCGTACGCCCCCTTCCGTACGACGACCCTCCAGCAGGAGGCGAGCCGGAAGCTGGGCTTCGGGGCCAAGGCCACCATGCAGGTCGCACAGAAGCTGTACGAGAACGGCTTCATCACCTATATGCGTACTGACTCCACGACCCTCTCGGACACCGCGATCTCCGCGGCCCGTGCCCAGGTCACGCAGTTGTACGGCGCCAATTACCTGCCGGACAAGCCGCGCACGTACGCTGGCAAGGTCAAGAACGCCCAGGAGGCGCACGAGGCGATCCGCCCTTCCGGCGACCGCTTCCGCACCCCTGCCGAGACCGGCCTCACCGGCGACCAGTTCCGGCTCTACGAGCTGATCTGGAAGCGGACCGTCGCCTCCCAGATGAAGGACGCGGTCGGTAACTCCGTCACCGTCAAGATCGGCGGCCGGGCGAGCGACGGCCGCGACGCCGAGTTCTCCGCGTCCGGCAAGACGATCACCTTCCACGGCTTCATGAAGGCGTACGTCGAAGGCGCCGACGACCCGAACGCCGAGCTGGACGACCGCGAGCGCCGGCTGCCGCAGGTCGCCGAGGGCGACGCGCTGTCCGCCGACGAGGTCACGGTCGACGGCCACGCGACGAAGCCGCCGGCCCGGTACACCGAGGCCTCGCTGGTCAAGGAGCTGGAAGAGCGCGAGATCGGCCGCCCGTCGACGTACGCGTCGATCATCGGGACGATCCTCGACCGCGGGTACGTGTTCAAGAAGGGGACGGCGCTCGTGCCGTCGTTCCTCTCGTTCGCCGTGGTCAACCTGCTGGAGAAGCACTTCGGCCGGCTCGTCGACTACGACTTCACCGCTCGTATGGAGGACGACCTCGACCGCATCGCGCGGGGTGAGGCCCAGTCCGTGCCGTGGCTGAAGCGGTTCTACTTCGGTGCGCAGGAAGGCGACGACGCGGCCGGTGCCGGAAAGGCATCCGACGCGGGCAACGGCGACGGCGACCACCTCGGCGGGCTCAAGGAGCTCGTCACCGACCTCGGCGCGATCGACGCCCGGGAGATCTCCTCGTTCCCCGTCGGCAACGACATCAAGCTCCGCGTCGGCCGCTACGGCCCGTACATCGAGCGCGGCGAGAAGGACTCCGAGGGCCACCAGCGCGCGGACGTCCCCGAGGACCTGGCGCCCGACGAGCTGTCCGTCGAGTACGCGGAGGAGCTGCTGGCCAAGCCGAGCGGCGACTTCGAGCTCGGCGCCGACCCGGTCAGCGGGAACCAGATCATCGCCAAGGACGGGCGCTACGGCCCGTACGTCACCGAGGTGCTGCCCGAGGGCACGCCGAAGACCGGCAAGAACGCGGTGAAGCCGCGGACGGCCTCGCTCTTCAAGTCGATGTCGCTGGATACGGTGACGCTGGCCGACGCGCTGAAGCTGATGTCGCTGCCGCGCGTGGTCGGTGAGGACGCCGAGGGCGTCGAGATCACCGCGCAGAACGGCCGCTACGGCCCGTATCTGAAGAAGGGCACGGACTCGCGGTCGCTGACCTCGGAGGACCAGCTCTTCGACATCACCCTCGAAGAGGCCCTGGCGATCTACGCCCAGCCCAAGCAGCGCGGCCGGGCCGCGGCCAAGCCGCCGCTGAAGGAACTGGGCACGGACCCGGTGAGCGGTGCTCCGGTCGTCGTGAAGGACGGGCGTTTCGGCGCGTACGTCACGGACGGCGAGACGAACGCGACGCTGCGGTCCGACGACAGCGTCGAGGAGATCACGCCGGAGCGCGGCTACGAGCTGCTCGCGGAGAAGCGGGCCAAGGGGCCGGCCAAGAAGAAGACGACGAAGAAGGCCCCGGCCAAGAAGGCGACCGCGAAGAAGGCGCCGGCGAAGAAGGCGACCGCGGCGAAGAAGACTGCGGCCAAGAAGACGACTTCGGCTGCGGCGAAGAAGACGACTGCGAAGAAGACGACTGCGGCGGCTGCGAAGAAGTCTGCTTCGGCGTCTGCGTCTGCTTCTTCTTCGGAGGAGTGACCTCGCGGAGTTTCTGAACGCCGGGCGGGCTGGAGATGGTTTCTCCAGCCCGCCCGGCGTTTGTGCTGTTGGAGGTGGGTGGGGGCGCCTGCGGCGGGCCTTGTCCCCTCCCCGCCCCTTCCCGAAGCCGGGGCTCCGCCCCGGACCCCGCTCCTCAAACGCCGGAGGGGCTGGTAGTGGGGCCGGGGAGGGGGATGTGGGGCGGAAGTGGGGGGTGGGGTGGGTGTCTGGTGGTCGTATGTTCGGACGCGGCCCCCGGGCACCGGTTCGCTCCCGATAGGCTGGGCGGATGACGCGAGCCGAGCAGCCAACGGTCGTGAGCCCCACCTCCGACACACTTGCCGCAGACTCACGCGAGCGCGCCGTACGAGCCCTGTTGCGCATTCCCCCGCTCAAGCGGTTGTGGAGCGCCCAGCTCGTCGGTGGTATCGGCGATGCACTCGCCCTTCTCGTGCTGGTGCTGCTGTCGCTGCAAGCGGCGGTCCTTGAGGGCTCATTCGGATCCGGATACCGCGGGGCGGCCTTTGCCGTCGCCGCCGTGTTCGGTGCCCGGATTATTTCCACCTTGCTCTTCGGAGCCGTACTTCTGGGGCCTTTGACGACCCTGACGGCGCCGGGCGGGCCGATCGACCGGCGGTGGCTGATGATCGGGGCGGACGGGCTGCGGCTCGCGCTGCTGGTCGTCGCGCCGCTGTGGATCGACTGGACGCCCGACCGGGCGCTCATGATGATCCTGATCACCGTCTTCGTCACCGGTATCGGCGAGCGCCTGTGGCGCATCGCCAAGGAGAGCGCCGCCCCCGCGCTGCTGCCCGCCCCGCCCATCGAGGGCGCCGCCGTGCGCCCGCTGCCGGACCACCTCGAACCGCTGCGCCGGCTCTTCCTGCGCACCGACTTCGCCGCGGTCCCCGCCGCCGCGGCCGTGCTGCTGGTGGCGGCGCTGATCGGGAACCTGCTGGGCTCGGGCCTGGACTGGTTCTCCTTCCACCAGGCGGCCCTCGGCTCGTACGTCGCGGCCGGGCTGTTCTCCGCCTCCATCTCCATCGTGTACTTCCTGGAACTGCCCGGTACGCCCACGCCCCGGCCGCGCTCCCCGCTCGAAGGGCTGCGCCGGCCGTCGTCCGGCCAGGGACCGGACAAGGGCCGCACCGGCGCGATGCCGCTGATCGTCGCGACCTGCGCCGCCGTCGCCGGGGCCATCGCGGCCGCGGGCGCTGTCGCCGTACTGCACGCCACCGACCTGGGCGGCGGCCCCGCCACCCTCGCGCTGCTGATCCTCGCCCTCACCGGTGGTGCGGGCGCCGGTATCCGCACGGCCGGCAAGGTGCTGCCGATGCTGTCGCGGCGGCGGCTGCTCTCCCTGGCCACCGCCGTCACAGGCGTTGCGCTGCTGGTGATGGGCCTGGTCCCGGACACGGCGACCGTCGTCCTGATCGCCGTGCTCGCCGGGTACGCGGCGGGCGTCGCCGCGAACACCGGCCATGTCCTGATCGACCAGGAGACCGAGGAACCCCGCCGGGTCCGGACCACCGAACACCTCCAGGCCGTCGTCCGGGTCCTGATCGCGCTCGGCGCGGTCGGCGGCCCGCTGGTCGCCGCCGCCATCGGAACGCACCGGCTGACAGCCGGGGGCTTCGTCTTCGCGCACGGCGGCGCCGCCTTCACCCTGATGCTGATCGGCGCCCTGCTGCTGCCGGTCGCCGCCATCGTGCTCGCGAAGACGGACGACCGCTCCGGAGTGCCGCTGCGCCGCGATCTGCGCGAGGCGCTGCGCGGCGGCGAACCGGCCGTCGCACCCGCCACGACCGGGTTCTTCCTCGCCCTGGAGGGCGGCGACGGCGCCGGCAAGTCCACCCAGGTCGAGGCGCTCGCCGAGTGGATCCGCGCCAAGGGCCACGAGGTCGTCGTCACCCGGGAGCCCGGCGCCACACCCGTCGGCAAGCGGCTGCGGTCGATCCTGCTCGACGTGTCCTCGGCCGGACTCTCCAACCGCGCGGAGGCCCTGCTCTACGCCGCCGACCGCGCCGAGCACGTCGACTCCGTCGTGCGCCCGGCCCTTGAGCGCGGCGCGATCGTCATCTCCGACCGCTACATCGACTCCTCCGTCGCCTACCAGGGCGCGGGCCGCGATCTCGCGCCGACCGAGATCGCCCGGATCTCCCGGTGGGCGACGAGTGGTCTCGTACCGCATCTGACGGTGCTCCTGGACGTCGACCCGGAGACCGCGCGCGAGCGGTTCACCGAGGCTCCCGACCGGCTGGAGTCCGAGCCGCCCGAGTTCCACGCCCGCGTACGCTCCGGGTTCCTGACGCTGGCCGCTGCCGACCCGACGCGCTACCTGGTGGTGGACGCCGGCCAGGACCCGGAGTCGATCACCACCGTCGTACGGCACCGGCTCGACCAGCTCCTCCCGCTCTCCGAGGCCGAGATCAAGGCCCTGGAGGAAGCGCGCAAGGCCGCCGAGGAAGAGGCCAGGCGCCTCGCCGAGGAAGAGGCCGCGCGCAAGGCGGAGGAGGAGCGCCTGGAGCGTGAGCGGCAGGAGCAGCTCGCCCGGCTCCGCGCCGAGGAGGAGGAGCGCAAGCGGCAGGAGCTGGAGGAAGCCCGCCGCCGCGAGGCCGAGCGCCAGGCCGAGGAGGCCCGGCAGCGCGCCGAGGAGGCCCGCCGGATCGCGGAGGAGGAGCGCAAACGGCAGGAGGCCGAGGAAGCGGCCCGCGAGGCCGAGCAGGCGCGGCTGCGCCGGCAGGCGGAGGAGGAGGCCCGGCTGCGCAAGGAGGCGGAGGCGCTCCGCCTTGAGAAGCAGCGCAAGGCCGAGGAGTCCCTGCTGAGGGCCGAGGCGGCACGCCGTCAGGCCGAGGCCGAGGCAGCTGCCGCGGCCGAGACCGCGCGTGCGGAGGCGGAAGCCGCAGAGGCGGCCTCGCGGGCTTCCCGGGAACGTCGGGAGTCCCAGGAGCATCGGGAAGCCCAGGAACGTCGGGAGTCCCAGGAGTCCGGCTCGTCCCGGTCGTCCGGCTCGTCCGGCTCGTCCGTTCCGGACAACGAGCTGACGGTGCCGACTCCGATCGTCAACCCGAACGAGGTCACCCAGCCGGTTCCCTCCCCGGTGGATCCGTCGTCCGGATCCACCCGTTCCTCCAGCCGTTCCTCGTCCGACACCTGGCCCTCCGACGAGGCCGAGACGACGATGATCCCGAAGTTCACAGAGCCGGACGAGCGCTCCGGTGGCCGGGACGCGGCAGGCGCGACGGACGACACGACGGTCCTTCCGCCGGTACGGGACACGGGCCGCGGGTCCGCGAGGGAAGCCGATCCGGCCGACCGGGTGCCGCGGGGCATCTTCCGGGACGAGCACCCGGGGGGCTCCGTGCCGGAGCGCGAGAACGAGCGCACCCGTGAGCTCCCGCAGATCACCGACCCGAACGCGCCCCAGCAGCCGGCCCCGGACCAGCAGGAGCGTTCCGGCCGCCAGTCCCGGCGGCCCCGCCCCGACTGGGCGGAGGAGACCCCGCTGGACGATCTGCCGACGCTGGCGGACGAACTGCTCGGCGACCACGACGAGGAGGGCCCCGACTCCCGGGGCCGCGGACGGCGCCCGCGTCGCTGATCCGTGACGATGCGTACGTGATCCGGTCCGTGACCGGGTCCGTGATCCGGTACGCACGGAAGCCCCGGATGTCCGGGGCTTCCGTGCTTCCGGCGCCCTCCCGCCCCGGGCGTGTGCCGGGATTGTCAGACCCGTCCCTCACAATGGGAAGCCGGATCGACGCCTGACGCGCACCGCGTCCGGCCGCTGATCAGCGAGAGCCATGACCACCACCGGAAGGGCGGTGACCCATGTCCGTATGGGACGACCTGGTCGGCCAGGACCGGGTGCAGGAGCAGCTCGGCGCCGCCGCCCGGGACGCCGACGTGCTGGTCTCCGCCATCTCGGCGGGAGAGCCGGTGCCGTCCGGCTCGAAGATGACCCATGCGTGGCTGTTCACCGGCCCGCCGGGCTCCGGACGGTCCACCGCCGCCAGGGCCTTCGCGGCGGCTCTGCAGTGCACCAGCCCGGACCGCGCGCTGGGCGGGGCGCCGGGCTGTGGCTTCTGCGACGGCTGTCACACCAGCCTCATCGGTACGCACGCCGATGTCGATGTGATCCGCACCGACCTGCTCTCCATCGGCGTGAAGGAGACCCGTGAGCTGGTCCGCCGCGCCCAGCTCTCGCCGGCCGTCGGGCGCTGGCAGGTCATCGTCATGGAGGACGCCGACCGCCTCACCGAAGGCGCGGGCAACGTCCTGCTGAAGGCGATCGAGGAGCCCGCACCGCGCACCGTCTGGCTGCTCTGCGCGCCCTCGCTCGAAGACGTGCTGCCCACGATCCGGTCCCGCTGCCGCCACCTCACGCTGCGCACCCCTTCGGTCGACGCGGTCGCCGATGTCCTGATCCGGCGGGACGGCATCGACCCGGAACGGGCCGTGTCCGCCGCCCGCGCCACCCAGGGCCACATCGGCAGGGCCCGGCGCCTCGCCACTGACGAGCGGGCGCGGTCCCGCCGCGCGGCGGTCCTCAAGCTGCCGCTGCGCGTCGAGGACATCGGCGGCTGCCTCAAGGCCGCGCAGGAGCTGATCGACACCGCCACCGACGACGCGAAGCAGGTCGCGGAGGACGTGGACGCCAAGGAGACCGAGGACATGAAGGCCGCGCTCGGCGCGGCCGCCGGGGGCCGGATGCCGCGCGGCACCGCCGGGGTGATGAAGGAGCTGGAGGACAAGCAGAAGCGCCGCAGGACCCGTACGCAGCGGGACAGCCTCGATCTGGCGCTCACCGAGCTGACCGGCTTCTACCGCGATGTGCTCGCCCTCCAGCTGGGCTCGCGGATCGCCATCGCCAACGCCGACGCGCAGGACTCCCTCGACCGTGTCGTCCGCTCGTCCACGCCCGAGCGGACCCTGCGCCGGATCGAGGCGGTCACCGCCTGCCGCCGGGCGCTGGACCGCAACGTGGCGCCGCTGCTCGCGGTGGAGGCCATGACGATGGCGCTGCGGGCGGGCTGACCACTGCGGCCCGGCGGCCGACCGGGCGGTCGAGTCACGCCGAATCACCCGTATGAGGCGGGAATCGGGCGAGTCGTCACCCGGCGGCTACGCTCCGGACATGGACACCAGGCGCCCGCTCCGCACCCTCGCCATCGCGCTCGGCACTGCCGGCCTCCTCATCTCCGGCTGCAGCAGCGGAAGTTCGACGACGGGTGCCTCGTCATCCGGCCCGGCGGCCACCGCCTCGCCGGTCCCGGCGGCGCTGAAGACGTACTACGCGCAGCACCTGAGCTGGCGGGACTGCGGGGTCACCGGATTCCAGTGCACGACGATGAAGGCGCCGCTCGACTACGCGAAGCCGGACGCGGGTGAGATCAAGCTGGCGGTCTCCCGCAAGAAGGCCACCGGCCCCGGCAAGCGGATCGGCTCACTGCTGGTGAACCCGGGCGGGCCCGGCGGTTCGGCCATCGAGTACCTCCAGGGCTACGCCGCGGTCGGCTACCCCGCCCAGGTGCGGGCCCGGTACGACATGGTGGCCATCGACCCACGCGGGGTGGCGCGCAGCGAACCCGTCACCTGTCTCACCGGTCCGCAGATGGATGCCTACACGCAGGTGGACCAGACGCCGGACGACGCCGGGGAGGTCACCGCGCTGAGCGGTGCGTTCAAGAAGTTCGCCACGGGCTGCGAGCAGCGCTCGGCGGAGATCCTGCCGCACGTCTCCACCGTGGAGACGGCGCGTGACATGGACGTCCTGCGGGCGCTGCTCGGCGACGACCGGCTGAACTACGTCGGGGCCTCGTACGGCACCTTCCTGGGCGCGACGTACGCCGAACTCTTCCCGGCGCGGGCGGGCCGGCTCGTCCTCGACGGTGCGATGGACCCGTCGCTTCCCTCGGCCGAGATGAACCGCGACCAGACCGCGGGGTTCGAGACGGCGTTCCAGTCCTTCGCCGGTGACTGCGTGAAGAAGTCGGGCTGCCCGCTCGGCACCACGTCCGCCTCCGACGCCGCGGACAGGCTGAAGCAGCTGTTCGCCCGCCTAGACGCCAAGCCGATCGCCACGGGTGACTCCCGCAAGCTCGGGGAGTCCCTGGCCACCACGGGGGTCATCGCCGCCATGTACGACGAGGCGGCCTGGCCCCAGCTCCGTGACGCGCTCACGGCTGCCCAGAAGGGCGACGGCTCCGGCCTGCTCTCGCTGGCGGACAGCTACTACGAGCGCGAGCCCAACGGCACGTACGCGAACCTGATGTACGCCAACGCGGCCGTGAACTGCGTCGACCTCCCGCCCGCCTTCACCAGCTCCAAGGCGGTCGCCCAGTCGCTCCCCGCCTTCGAGAAGGCCTCCCCGGTCTTCGGCAAGGGCTTCGCCTGGGCCTCCCTGAACTGCGCCTACTGGCCGGTCCCCGCCACCGGCACCCCGCACCGCATCAAGGCCGGGGGCGCCGCCCCGATCGTGGTCGTCGGCACCACCCGGGACCCGGCGACCCCGTACAAGTGGGCGAAGTCCCTGGCCGGCCAGCTCAGCTCCGGGACCCTCCTCACCTACGAGGGCGACGGCCACACGGCGTACGGCCGCGGCAGCGACTGCATCGACACGGCGATCAACACCTACCTCCTGGAAGGCACCCCGCCGAGCGACGGCAAGACCTGCTCCTGACCCCACCCACCACACCGCTGACCTGCACCTACGCCCCGGCACCAGGGCGGTACGGAGCACCCTCGGAAACTGTGTAGACTTGGGCCCGCTGCTGATCGCACCATGGTGTGGCAGCGCGTGCCGCCTTAGCTCAGTTGGCCAGAGCAACGCACTCGTAATGCGTAGGTCTCGGGTTCGAATCCCGAAGGCGGCTCAGTGAAAGTCCAGGTCACATAGCCCGTGACCTGGGCTTTTTCTTATGCCGGG
>NZ_JBHVOI010000002.1:1092134-1560130 GCF_042887885.1 Streptomyces sp. NPDC057900 | reverse complement strand
CGCATGACGGCGCCCCCGCCCGGGATTCCGGGCGGGGGCGCCGTCATGCGTGGGCGCGGACCGGAAGGCGTCAGCAGCCGCCGCAGTTGTAGTACGTCACGTCCCAGTGATTGCCCTCGTCCGCGTAGACGTTGCCGGAGCCGGACTGGTACTGGGGCGCGCCGTCACCGCGCAGACCGATGTAACTGAACACGCCGTGGATGTAGTTGGTGAGACAGGTGGTCTTGCCGAAGTCGAGCTTGTAGCCGTTCCAGTGCGAGTAGGTGCCGCTGGCGTGCCCGGTCTCGGTGCCGCCGGTGATGTTCAGCGCGCAGCCAGTGGCGCTCTTCAGCGTCTGGGCGCCCTGGGCGCTCGGGAGGTTGAGCTGGTCGAACGAGGTGCAGGTGGAGACGTTCCGGTTGGAGCAGCCGCCGGAGGACGACCAGGTGACGCCGGACGAGCTGAATCTGGCGGTCGCCTGGCTGTGGGTGAGCTTGCTGACGGCGAAGGCGTCCGTCGCACCGGAGACGACACCGATTCCGGGGGCGAAGAGGACTCCGAGGACGAGGGCGAGAACGGTCAGGACGGGGCGCAGCGTCATACGGGACACCATGGAGACTCCTCCTGTGCATGACAATGTGAGGGCAGGGAGATAGTGCCCGAGTTCTACGCGCGTCCGCCAGAGGGCGTGGGGTGACGGTCGCGTGAATGCCCGGCGCCGCGCGGACAGACCTGGACCCTTGATGTTGAACTTTGAACTAGATGGGGTTACAGTCAATCTCGTTGAAGGTTAAACAAACACGTCGAGCCCCGCTCGATCACGTCCCGAGGAGGAGCCATGGCTCTGTTCAACCGCAAGTCCAACGACACCGCGACCACCCCGGCCGCCGCCGTCGACCCGGCCCTGGCCGCCCTCACCGGCGACTACACGATCGACCCGGCCCACAGCAGCATCGGCTTCACCGTGCGCCACGCGATGGTCACCAATGTGCGCGGCTCCTTCGGTGAGCACGAAGGCACCCTGAAGCTGGACGGCAGCAACCCGGCCGGCTCCGCCGCCTCGATCGATGTCAAGATCGCCAGCGTGGACACCGGCATCGCGGACCGCGACGGCCACCTGGTCAGCGGCGACTTCTTCGACGCCGAGAAGTTCCCCCTCATGACGTTCCGCTCCACCTCCGCCGAGCAGCTCGGCGGCGACAAGTACCGCGTCACCGGTGACCTCACCATCAAGGACGTCACCCGCCCGCTCGCCATCGACCTGGAGTTCAACGGCTCCGCGACCGACGTGTACGGCAACGAGCGCGTCGGCTTCGAGGGCGGCACCGAGATCCTGCGCTCCGACTGGGGCCTGACCTGGAACGCGGCGCTGGAGACCGGCGGCGTGATGGTCAGCGACAAGGTGAAGCTGAACTTCGACATCTCCGCGATCAAGGCCGCCGCACCGCAGGCCTGACCCCGGCAGTACGCCCGTGCGCCCGCCGTCCGCTCCCCGCGAGGAGCGGACGGCGGGCGCGGTCGCGTCAGAGCGGCCGGTGGTTGGCCCAGACGACCTGGTACGGGTACCGGGCCTGCCAGCGCCGGATGAGTTCCTCGGCCCCGGAGGCGGCGAACGAGGCGTTGAGCGCGTCGAGATCCGCGAAGCCGAACCGCACGATCGCGGTGGCGGCGAACACCGGGCTGTGCTCGTCGGCGGGCACGCGGATGTGGTGCTCCGCAGAGAACGACGTGGTCTGCCCGGAGTCGCGCATGAGCTGTTCGATGTCCTTCAGGAACTGATCCAGCTCCGCGTCCGGGACAGGTTCGTTGAACGAGACGATCATCGTGTGGTCAATCATGAGTCAATCCAACCCCGGCATCCGGGGCGGAGTCCAAGACCGATCGGGCCTCGAACGATAACCTGTGGGCATGGCTGACCTGGAGACGCGCGAGATCGAGTACTTCGTCGCGGTGGCCGAGGAGCTGCATTTCGGCCGGGCCGCCGAGCGCCTGTCCATCGCCCAGCCGGCGCTGTCGAAGGCGGTCCAGCGTCTGGAGTCGCGGCTCGGTGTCCAGCTGCTCATCCGCTCCAGCCGCCGGGTCTCGCTGACACCGGCCGGCCAGGCGCTGCTGCATCACGGCCGCCACGCGCTCAACGCGGTGAGCGCGGCGGCCGAGGCTGCCCGCCGGGCGGGTGCGCCCGAGGCCCATCTGCGGCTGGTGATCAAGCCGGGCGGCGACGCGAACCTGCTGTCGGGGATCCTCGCCGCGTACGCCCGCAGACCGGGCGCCGGCCAGGTGGACGTCCTGTTCGGCGGCGCCACCGACCGGGCCGACCATGTGCGCGACGGCCGGGCCGATCTCGCGCTGCTGTACGCGCCGTTCGACGATCTGACCGGGTTGGACCACAGGACCCTGTTGGTCGAGGGACGCGTCGCGATCCTGCCGCGCGGGCACCGGCTGGCCGGTCGCGAGGAGCTCCGGATGGCCGACCTGGCGGGCGAGACGCTGCCGCGCTGGAAGGGTGTGCCCGAGAGCGGCGACGGCGTCATCGGCGGCAGCGGCCCGGAGATCGCGGACGTGGCCCAGATGACTCAGCTGATCATGCTCGGCCGGACGGTCGCGATCCTGCCGCGCTCGTCCGTCGAACCCGTCCACCCGGGGCTGGTGTACAGACCGGTGGCCGACGCGCCGCCCAGCCGGATGGTCGTGGCGTGGTCACGGCTCGACGAGCGGCCGCTCGTCGCCTCGTTCGTCGACGCCGCGGTCTCCGCGAGCGGGTCGCGGCCGAACCCGGCCACGCACCAGGATTCAGGTGCTGTCGGCTGAATGGGCGGGTCCGGGCCGCGAACCGGCCTGCTACGGCCGCCGGTTCAGCACTCGCGCAGGCCGGGGGCCGGGTCCACGCCGGTCTTGACGGAGACGGCCGGGACGTTGCCCCACTGCCCGTTGTCGAGCTGGGTCCAGTACCAGATGTCGTTCCCGCCCTGGTGCGGGTCGCCGTGGCCCCAGCAGGCGAACCAGTTGAACCCGGTGGTGAGCGTGCCGCGCGTCGCGGAGCGGTAGGAGCGGTCCGCGTATCCCTTCGCGCCCACGGCGTTGCCGCAGTACAGCCGGCCGTCGGAGCGGACCCCGCACTCGGCGGCGTGGGCGGTGGTGGCGGGCACCGAGAGGGCGAGCAGAGCGGTGGCGGCGAGGGTGCCCACCGCGGTGGTCAGGCGTCGAGTATTCATGATCGGCCCAACGGCGAGGCCGGAACGGCGGTAACGGCCACCGCCCCGGCCTCACCCGGACCGCTCAGGTCAACCCGTCAGCCCGTCAGCCCGTCAGCCCGTCAGCCCGTCAGCCCGTCAGCCCATGCTCTTCGCGCCGTCCAGCGATTCGCGGATGATGTCGGCGTGCCCGGCGTGCTGGGCGGTCTCCGCGATGATGTGCATCAGCACCCGGCGGACCGACCACCGCGCGTCCCCCTCGAACCAGGGCGCCTTCGGCAGCGCATGGCTGATGCCAAGGTCGGGCAGGGTGGAGACCAGCTCGTCGGTCCTGGCCGCCGCCTCCTCGTAGTCGGCCAGCACGCCTTTCAGCGTCTCTCCGGGCAGCATGCCGAATTCGTCGTTCCGCCGGGCGAAGTCCTCCTCGGTCATGGCGGAGAAGTCCGGCATCGCCGAGGCCCCGTGCACCATGAACCCCGCCCAGCCCCGTTCGACCGATGCGACGTGCTTGATCAGTCCTCCCAGGCAGAGCTCGCTCGCCGTGGGCCGCAGCCCGGCCTGCTCGTCGGTGAGGTCGCGGGTGGTGAAGCGCAGGAAGTGCCGCTGCTTGGCCAGGGCCTCCAGCAGATCGGCGCGCTCGCCGGCGAGGGAAGCCGCGGCCGCGTCGCGGGTGTCGGGCTCGTTGACGTTCATGGTCTCCGCCTTCAGTCGTTCCTGTTCCGCCGTCAGGAACGACTCTAGAACCCGTATAGGTCAGTTCCCGTCCTGTATGCCGGACGCGTGGCGGCGAACCTTCAGGGCGTTGTCGGTACGGGTGGTGGGGTTCCCGTCCGGGTCGTTCTGCACCCGCTCGTGCTCCTCGCTGACCAGCACGTCCCACTCCCCCGCCGGGAGTTCGAGGGATGCCAGCACCTCGTCGGTGGTGGGGAGTTCCATGTCCGCGTGGTTGTGCTCCCACGCCGGGAAGCCCGCGTGCCCGACGATCAGGAGCACCCCGCCGGGCGCGACGGCCGAGGCGGCCCGGCGCAGGATCGCCTCCCGGGGCAGGTCGCCCATCGAGTGCAGGAACGAGGCGGTGACCAGGTCGTACTCCCCCTCGGGGAACGAGACCCCGAGGTCGTGGAACTGCCAGTCGACCCGCTCCTGTACCCCCGCCTCCGCGGCGTGTTCCGCCGCCCGGTCGAGCGCGACGCGCGAGATGTCCGTGGCGGTGACCTGCCAGCCCCACCGGGCGAGCCAGACCGCGTCGGCCCCTTCCCCGCACCCGAGGTCGAGGGCGCGCCCCGGTGTCAGCCCCTCCACCTCGCGGACGAGCGCGGTGTTCGGGTTCCCGCTCCAGATCCGGTCGCTCTCGCGGTAGCGCTCGTCCCAGAGTTCCGCGTCGGTCGGGGTCGGCGTGCTGTCGGTGGTCATCGTGTCTCCTGCAGTCCGTGACGGCGGTCTCCGAGCGTCTTCTCGCAGACCTGGCGCTCGGCCTCCGCCGAGAAGGGTGCGCGGCGGGCCTCGACCGCGCGGCGGGTGTCGGCGCCCACCAGGTCCGCGTTGATGGCGGAGGCCGCCTTCAGCCCGGCCGCGGCGGCGCCGATGACCTGCTCCATCAGGTTGGTGACGTTACCGGCGACCCAGACCCCGGGCACCTCGGTCGCACCGGCCGGATCGGACGCGATGTACGTACCGACGGTGTGCCCGCCCACCTCCAGCGCGGCTGCCCGCAGCCCGAGGCCGTCCAGCACCCCCGACCTCGCGGTGAAGCGCGGCTGCACCACGACGGCCCCGCGCGGCACGACCCGGCCGCCGGCCAGCCGCACCCCGGTGAGCCGGTCCCCGCTCGTCTCGATGCCGGTCACCTCCCCGTCCACCACGGCGATGCCCCGCGCGGCGAGCTGCTCGTACTCCTCGTCCGTGGGCTCCGGGGCGTGGTGCAGGAACAGGGTGACGTCGTCGCTCCACTGCCGCCAGAGCAGCGCCTGGTGCACGGCCATCGGGCTCACGGCCAGGATGCCGATCGGTGCGTCCCGCACCTCCCAGCCGTGGCAGTACGGACAGTGCAGTACGTCCTGGCCCCACCGCTCGGCCAGGCCGGGGACCGGCGGCAGCTCGTCGACGAGCCCGGTGGTGACGAGGAGCCGGCGCGCGGTGACGGCGCTCCCGTCCTCCCGTACGACCCGGAACCCCCCGCCGGGCAGCCTCTCGGCCGTCACGGCCTCGCCCTCGACGCTCTCGGCCCCGTACCCGGCGGCCTCGTCGCGGCCGACGGCCAGCAGCTCGGCGGGCGGCAGGCCCTCGCGCCCCAGGTAGTTGTGCGCGTGGGACGCGGGTGCGTTGCGCGGGCTGCCCGCGTCGATCACCAGCACGGAACGCCTGGCCCTGGACAGCGCCAGGGCCCCGCTCAGCCCGGCGGCACCGCCACCGATCACCACTACGTCGTACGTCCGCGTCGTCATGTCGCTCATGCGAAACACCTCCATCTGCGGACGATGGTGCGGGCTTTCCTCGCAGACGGCAAAGATCCTTGCCGAAGCGGCAAACTCGCACCAGACGACCTTCCCGGGGTTCCGCTCCCCCACCCCCACGAGGGGCGAGGGCCGAGACCAGCAGCAGCCCGCGCCCGCCTTCCGCGTCGGGGGCGGGGCACGGGACTGCGGCCCTGTAGGCCGCGCCCGCAGAAGTACCGCCGGGATCAGTGGTGCCAGGCGTCGCCACGCACGTTGTGGATCATGCGCTGGAGGACCTTGAGGGCGCGGGCGTACTCCTCGTCCGCGATGCCCTCGTGCACCTGACGGCGCAGCTCCAACTGCCGTGCCGCCGCACGGGAGTACAGCTCCGCGCCCGACTCGGTGCGCAGCAGGTGCCCGTCCGCGTCCTGGGTGACCAGGCCCCGGACGACGAGGCTGTCGATGTCGCCCTCCAGATCGTCGCCGGAGCTCGGGTAGTACCTGAGGAACCGGGTCAGTTCGGCGCGGCCCCAGCCCTCCGGGCGCTCGCTGAGGTGGTGCAGGACCCACCAGGCGGGCTGAGTCAGGCCGAGGGCGCCGAGGGCGGTCCGGATGTTCTGGACGACCGCCTGGCCGGCCGCGTTGGCCCAGTATCCGATGGGCTGGGCGATGAGGCCGGCGTCGTCGTGGGACGGGGTGAATGGGGCCGGGGTGCTGCTCGAAGTGGTCATGGGAAGAACGTAGAAACTCAACTCCACTTGAGGTCAAGCGCCTCGGGGGACAGCCAGGGTGGCGCGGTGAAGGCGGGCGGAGCGGGCCCGCCCGTCCGGAACAGACTCTCAGGGGGCTCCCGGCGCCAGCCAGGACGGCAGCAGGACCGTCGCCGCCGACACGAACAGGCGTCGTTCGCGCGGGGCGGGGAGCGAGAGCCACGCCTCGGCTATGCCGACCTCGCCGTGCGCCATGAACCGGCTCGCCGCCTCCACCCGCCAGGCGACGCTGCCCTCCCCGTCGGGCACCGCTCGCGGGTCGCGCGCCAGGAGGGTGGCGACCGACACGGTGAAGTGCTCCACCAGGAGGCGGTGGAGAACCGCGCTGCGGTGGCCCACCAGTCCGGCCGTGTACAGGGCGTCGTAGCGCTCCAGGTGGTCGAGCAGGACGCCGGAGGCCCGGGCCCAGATCTCGTGCACCGGCAGTTCCGCCGCCAGCACATCGGTGATCCACACCGCGCGGACCCGGTCCAGCTCCTCGTACAGCACCTGCTCCAGGACCTGCGCGGGGCTGGTGGCGTGCTTGTAGAAGGTGGTGCGGTTGACGCGCGCCTCGCGCACCAGGTCCGCCACCGCGACCTCCTCGACCGGGCGCTCGGCCGACAGGCGCAGGACCGCCTCCCGAAGCCGGTCGCGCGTGCGGCGGGCGCGGACGTCGAGCGGGGGTGCGGCCTCTGTCTCCTCGGTCGGTTCCGGGTCGTCGTGAGGCGGGACGGGTGGGCGGTTCACTGGGTGTCCTGACACGAATGAAGCCTATCGCACCCCACCCCACATGCACTGATCGACAAGTGTCTCTTTTCTTTCCGGCGGTCCGGTGTCACAATCGGGGCAGTGGCAGAGCGGCCCGCGATCAAGCCGCCGCGTGTGCCACGACCGCGCCCGTGCCCCCCGCTCACCGAGCTCGCCGGCCCCGCGCGGCCATCTCCTCGCCGTCGCCGAACCCGACGGCGGCGATGATTCGGACGAAAGAAGCAGCATCATGAGGGCATCTGTCACCAAGGGTCTGGGCCAGGGTTTCGTCGTCGAGGACATCGATCTCGCCGACCCGGTCGGCCATGAGGTCCGCGTCCAGGTGCGGGCGTCCGGCCTGTGCCACTCGGACCTGAGCGTCGCCACATTCATCGGCGGCGAATTCCCCGTCGTCCTGGGCCACGAGGTCGCCGGTGTGGTCACCGGGACCGGACCGCAGGTCACTCAGGTCAAGGAGGGCGACCACGTCGTCGGCAGCCTGATCCAGTACTGCGGGGCCTGTGTGAACTGCCTCAGCGGGCGCACCCACATCTGCCGTAACCCCGAGGCAACGCTGCGTACGCCGGAACAGGCGCCCCGGCTGAGCCGGCACGGCGCGCCGGTGGCCCAGGGCATGGGGCTGGGCGGCTTCGCCCAGGAGGCGCTGATCCACGAGAACCAGCTCGCCGTCATCCCGCAGGAGATGCCGTGGGCCCCCGCCGCGCTCATCGGATGCGGCGTGCTCACCGGCGCCGGGGCGGTCCTGAACAGCGCGAACGTCCGGCAGGGCGAGAGCGTCGTCGTCATCGGAGCCGGCGGCGTCGGCATGAACGCGGTCAGCGGCGCCCGGATCGCCGGTGCCGGCACGATCATCGTGACCGACATCGAGGACGCGAAGCTGGAGCGGGCGAAGGCCTTCGGCGCCACGCACGTCGTCAACTCCCGCTCGGCCGACCCCGTCGAGGCCGTCCGTGACATCACCGGCGACGGCGCGGACCACGTCTTCGACTTCGTCGGCGTCCGGTCCGTCACGGCCCAGGGCATGCGGATGCTCGGGAAGGGCGGCGGCCTCTACCTGATCGGCATCGGCGGCAACGACGCGGGCATCGACGTCTCCGCGATCTCCGCGCTGACCAACTCGCAGAAGGTCCAGGGCGTCTACATGGGCTCCTCCCACCTCAAGCGGGACATCCCCTTCTACGCCTCGATGTACCTCCAGGGGCTGATGAACCTCGACGACCTGGTCTCCAGGGAGATCGGCCTGGCCGACATCGAGAAGGGGTACGAGTCGCTGAAGGACGGCACGACCGCGCGCGTCGTCATCACCGACTTCTCCTGACGGGCTCGCACCCCCCGCACTCCGTCGCGGACGCACCGGGGCCGTACGGAACCCTCCGTGCGGCCCCGCCGCCGTGTCGGCCGCCTGTCGGCGCGCCCCGCACGGTGTCGGTGAGGTGTCGGCGGCCTGTCGCCGGAGGCCAGGACGCTTGCCGGAGAGCCTGTTGGAGACCGTCCGGCAGGCCTGCGAACGGCAAGGAGCCGGCATGACCACTCATGTCACGATCATCGGCGCCGGACTCGGCGGCCTCACGCTCGCCCGCGTCCTGCACGTCCACGGCATCCCGTCCACCGTCTACGAGGCGGAGGCCTCACCGACGGCCCGTACGCAGGGCGGGATGCTCGACATCCATGACTACAACGGCCAGTTGGCGGTGCAGGCGTGCGGCCTGATGGACGAGTTCCGCTCCATCGTCCTGGAGGGCCGGCAGGCGATGCGGGCGCTCGACCGGGAGGGGAACGTCCTGCTCGACCAGCCCGACGACGGCACCGGCGGCCGCCCCGAGGTGCAGCGCGGTGAGCTTCGGCAGCTGCTGCTCGACGCGCTCCCGGACGGGACCGTCCGGTGGGGCCACAAGGTGAGCGGCGTCCGAAGCCTCGACGAGGGGCGTCACGAGGTGACCTTCGCGGACGGCTCCACCGTGGTCACGGATCTGCTGGTCGGTGCGGACGGGGCCTGGTCCCGGGTCAGGCCGATGCTCTCCGACGAAGTGCCCGTGTACACGGGCATGTCGTTCGTCGAGACCTACCTGTTCGACGCCGACGAGCGGCACGCCGCTGCCGCGAAGGCGGTCGGCGGCGGCTCGATGTTCGCGATAGAGCCGGGCAGGATCCAGCTCGCCGCCCACCGGGAGAGCGGCGCGACGCTCCACACGTACGCGATGCTGACCGAGCCGCAGTCCTGGTTCGCGGCGATCGACTTCACCGACACCGCTGCGGCCACCCGGCGGATCGCGCAGGAGTTCGCCGGCTGGGCACCGGAGCTCACCGCCCTGATCACCGACAGCGACACCCCGCCGGTCGTGCGCCCCCACCACACGCTGCCGGTCGGGCACCGGTGGGAGCGGGTGCCGGGGGTCACCCTGGTCGGTGACGCCGCCCACCTCATCCCCCCGAACGGCGAGGGCGCCAACCTGGCCATGCTGGACGGCGCCGAACTCGGAGCGGCCCTCGCCGCGCACCCCGACGACGTCGAGGCCGCGCTCGGCGCCTACGAGCGGGTGATGTTCCCGCGCAGCGCCGAGGTCGGCGCGGCCGAGGCGGAGGCCCCGGACAACCCCACGCTCGAAGAAGTGATCAGCTTCTTCGCGCACGGCGAGGAGCCCGCCTGAGCGGCCGGCCTCAGACCCGGTCGACGGCTTCCCCGGCACCGGCGGGTGCCGGTCCGGGGGCGCTCTCGCGGCGGGGCAGCAGCAGCGGGGTGGCCAGCAGGACGACCCCGGCGACGGCGATCGCGGTGCGCGGGCTCGTGACGGCGGCCAGCACGCCCCACAGCGCGGTCATGGCCGCGATGGCGGCGCTGCTGCTGATCGACCAGGCGGACAGGGTGCGCGCCACCCGGTCGGGTTCGGCGTGGTCGAGCCGGTAGGTGGCCAGCAGCGGGTTGAACAGGGCGCAGCAGATCACCAGGCCGAGCTGGACGAGGATGATGAGCGCCATGCCGGGGACACCGGGCCCGACGAACGCGAGTCCGACGGGCCAGCAGGCCCGCAGCGCCCCGGAGGCGGTCATCGTCCGGTGCAGGCCGAACCGCGCCGCCAGCGGGCGCGCGAGCCGTGAGCCGACGAGGCCGCCGACGCAGGGGGCCGCGAACACGAGACCGTACTGCCAGGGGGCGAAGCCGAGGGGGCCGAGCAGGAGCACGGCCAGGATCGGCGCGGAGGCCATGATCAGGCCGTTGACCACGATCGAGTTGAGGAGCAGCGGGCGCAGCGTGGGGTGGGCCAGGATGTAGCGCCAGCCGTCGAGCAGATCACCGGCCCGCAGCCGGGGCGCGGCCGTGCGGGCGGGGCCCGGTTCCGTTCCGCCGATGGCGCGGATGCCGAGCGCCGAGAGCAGGTAGCTGACCGCGTCGGCGACGACGGTCGTCACCGGGCCGAACAGTCCGATCGCGGCCCCGCCGAGCGGCGGCCCGATCATGGTCGAGGTCCATGTCGTGGATTCGAACCGGCTGTTCGCGACGAGCAGGTCCTGCGACGGTACGAGCGCCTTCAGATAGGCGCCGCTCGCCGCCTTGAAGGCGATGTCGGCCGCCGCGACGACCACCGAGACGAGCAGGAGCTGGGCGAAGCCGAGCAGACCGAGCGCGTACGCGGCGGGGATGCTCATCAGCGCCGCGAACCTGATCAGGTCCATCGCGATCATCACCGGCCGCTTGTGCCGGAACTCCACCCAGGGGCCGAGCGGCACCGCGACCAGTGCCCCCACCGCCCGCCCGGCGGCGGCCAGCGCCGCCACCTGGGTCGGTCCGCTGTGCAGCACCATCACCGCGATCAGCGGAAACGCGCCGAACCCGAGCCCGGTGCCGTACGAGCTGACCGCGTACGCCGCCCACAGCCACCCGAACCGCCGCCCCAGCTTCCGTCTGCCCGCCATGCCCCACACGCCTCCCGCCGGTCCGGACAGCCCCATGCCGACCACCAGGCATCAAAGCGACCCGAGGGCGGTGAGAGCAAACAACCGGCAGGGCCGGACACAACGGCTGGTTGTGCCCCTGTACGGGGCTCGGCGTGGACGTCGAGGCGCGGCAGGCCTACGCCGACGCCGGGCGGTACGTGCACACCTGGACGCCCGCGGGGCTGGTGACGGACGAGACCAGTTCGAGGGTGCGCAGGGCGCCGTCCGCCGGGAAGACCGACTTCCCGCCGCCCAGCAGCACCGGCATGATCACGAGCCGGAGTTCGTCGACCAGGCCCTCGCTCAGCAGTCCGCGTACGAGCGTGGGGCTTCCCATGACCAGCAGGTCGCCCTCGCCCCGCTCCCGCAGCTCCTGGATGCGGGCGGTGGCCTTCTCGCCGGGGATGCGTTCGGTGTTGGTCCACGTCAGGTCGCCGTCGCCGAGGGTGTCGGTCACGACGTACTTCTGGAGGGCGTTCATCCGGTCGGCGAAGGGGTCGCCCGCCCGCTCGGGCCATGCCGCGGCCATCGTCTGCCAGGTGCGGCGGCCGAACAGCAGGGCCCCGGCACCGTCCACCGCTTCGCTGAAGGAGGCGCCGACCACGTCCGCGTCGAAGAACGGGTGGGACCAGCCGCCGTGCGCGAAGCCGCCGTCGCGGTCCTCCTCCGCGCCGCCCGGCGCCTGCACGACGCCGTCCAGACTGATGAACTCGCTGATGACCACGCGCATGCCGCTCACGCTCACTCCTCGGTACTTGGGATCAGGTGTACGGGAACAGAGACTGCCGGCCCGCCCGGAACTCATCGCCGGACGCTTCCTAGAAACCACCGCCCCCGAAGTCCCCGCCGCCGCCGAAGCCGCCGCCGTCACCGAATCCGCCGCCTCCGCCGTCACCGAACCCGCCGCCGTCGAAGCCGGAGGAGTCGAAGTCGGAGCCGGAGAAGTCGCCGCCGCCGAAGTCGCCCCCGGAGCCGAAGTCACCGCCGCCGTACTCCGCCGCGTACGCCGGGGTGGAGAGCATCGAGCCGAGCATCGTGCCGACCAGCAGGCCGGGCAGCAGGCCGCCGCCGAAGTAGCCGCCCGCCCAGGGGCCGTAGGCCGGGCCCGCCTCCCAGTAGGGGCGGCGGCTGCCGTCGCCCATGTCCACGGTGCGGCTCATCGGGTCCTCGCCGTCGCGCAGCCGGATCTCGTCGGCGCCGCAGACCGGGACCTCGCGGGCCGCGCCGCCCGACGGGGACCAGCGGACGTCGGCGACGGAGGGGCCGTGGCGCGGGTCGAAGAAGCAGGGCGGGCGGCGGGCGGGCAGTTCGGCGCCGGTGCGCCGGGCGTCGAGGACGGCGAGCGAGAAGCGCCCGTCCTCCAGTGCCTGGGTCACCCCGCGCACGTCGGAGGGGTGCCGGGCGTGCTCCATGCGGGATTTGGCGCTCTCGTAGGAGTCGAGGGCTCGTTCGTAGTCCGCGCGCATCGCGTCGTCCGCGCCCGCCTCCGCCGGGTGGAAGTCGAGGCGGTCCAGGGTCTCGCCGTACTCCGTGATGTCCTCGTCCACCACGACCCGGAGCTTGTCGAGCGCCGCCTGCTCCTCGGCCTCCTTGCGCCTGCGGTTGCGGCGGACGATCGTGTACGCGCCCGCGCCGCCGAGGACCACCACCGCGCCGACCGCGATCAGCCCGGCGGCGGACGAGCCCCGGCCGGACGAGGAGCCGCCCCAGGAATCGGGGGCGTGGCCCCTGGCCTGTTCGACCGCTCGGTCGACGAAACCGTTCAGCTGGGTCGCGGCGTCGGGGGCCGCGCCCGGCGCCTTCACGGCGGCGGTGAGATTGCGTACGGCCCGCTCGGACATCACCTGCGGGTCGGCGCCCGCGTTGAAGCCGTCGCCGAGCCGGATGGCGTAGACGCCGGTGATCCCGGTGCCGGTGCGCACCGTCCTGAGCACGCTCGACGCGGGGAAGGCCGAGGTCTGCGGGAGCACGGCCACGAACACCGGCTTGTCGGCGTCCTTGATCTTCTTCGTCAGGGCGGCCGCCTGACTGCGGGAGAGCTGCCCGGACGCGGCCGGATCGACGTACACCGGGCCCTTGCGCAGCGCCTTCGCCACCTCGTCGACGGTGGACGCGCTCACGGCCGCGGGTGGGGCGGGCGCGGCGGGAGAGGCAGGCGGCGCGAGCGCCAGTACCAGGGCGGCCGCCGAAAGGAGCAGCAGCAGTCCGGCCAGGAGCGCCGGGATCAGGAAGGCGGGGAACGGTCTGTTCCGCATATCTCGAACGTAACCCACATGGCTGAACGCTGCGTCCCGGGACCGGTGGGGCGGGGCCCGGATTCCCCGGGGGCTCCCCGTCCGGCAGGTCTGCCGGACGGGGAGCCCTGTCACCGGGCCCGCGTGGGGCCGGGCCCGGTGGGCCTACTTCTTCTGCTCGACCCTGACCCAGTCGATCTCGGCCTTGATGCCACCCTGCGCGACCCGGTCGACGCTGGACTGCGGCAGGCCCCAGTACGGCTGCGTGACCTTGTTCCAGCCGGCCGGGTAGGCGCCTCCGAGGGCCAGGTTGAGGATCACGTACTGGTTGTGGTCGAAGACCCACTGGCCCCGGGTGGACTCCAGCTTCTGCCGGGAGGTCTTCTGCACGACCCGGTCGTCGACGGTGAACGTCATGCCCTCGGGCGTCCACTCGACGCCGTAGGTGTGCCATTCGTCGGCGCGCCCGCCGTCGGCGTAGGTCTGCTGCGCGCCGATGTTGCCGTCGGCCGAGTAGCCGGGTCCGTGCAGCGCGGAGCTGGTCCAGTCCCCGTAGCCGATGTTCTCCATGATGTCCGTCTCACCGGAGCCGGGCCAGGAGACCGTCGGGTCGTCGACGTTGCTGCCGAGCATCCAGAACGCGGGCCAGTAGCCGTCCCCGACCGGCAGCTTCATTCTGGCGCTGACCTTGCCGTAGGTGAAGTCGAACTTGGTGTTGGTGTCGACCCGGCCCGAGGTGAAGTCGAAGGTGCCGTTGGGGGTGGAGGTGCAGCCCTTGCAGTACTTCGACTGGAGGACGAGTGCGCCGTTCTCGGTGCGGATGTTGTCGGGCGAGTCCACGTAGGCCTGCGACTCGCCGTTCACCGGGCCCATCTCCGTGCCCGTGCGCACCACCCGCCACTTGGAGCGGTCCAGGCCGGAACCGGTGAAGTCGTCGAAGAAGGTGGTGTTGTACGCGCCGCCGGGGTCCTTGGGCAGGGCCGGATAGGCGGCGGACGCGCTGCCGCCGGTGCCCCAGACCTGGAACTCGTAGAGGGAGTAGCCGAACTGGGCGGTCGACGGGGCCGGGTTGTAGAAGGAGCGGCGCTCCACACCGAGCATCCGGACGTAGCGGCCGGTCGCCGGGGTGGGCAGGGAGACGGTGTCGTGGCGTCCGGCGGCGTCGCCCGGCGACTTGATGTCGGCGCGGCGGGCGGCGACCTCGCCGGCGGTGGGCTGGTAGACGGTGCGCCAGGTGCTGTTGTCGTCGGACACCTGGATGCGGTAGTCGACGCCGTACGCCGCCTCCCAGTACAGGTCGACCGAGTCGATGGTGGAGGTGGCCCCGAGGTCGACGCTCACCCAGCGGTCGGCGTTCCAGTCGCTCGACCAGCGGGACTGGCCGCCCTTGAGGTCGGCCGGCCAGCCGCCGTCGGTGACGAAGGCGGGTGAACTGCCCGCGTCCTGGTAGAGGTTGCCGTACGCGGGGTGGTTCAGGGCCAGGTTGGTGCGGGTGGTGGAGGCGGGCGCGGGCTCTCCGCCGTACACCTTGAAGGAGTAGAGGGAGTACCCCCAGGCGGTGGCGCGCTGGATGCCGCGCATCCGGACGTAGCGGCCGGTCACCTCCTGCGGGTAGGTGTGGGCGGTGACGCTGCCGCCGGTGCCGGCGTCCTCGGTGTAGAAGGTGGTCCAGTCGGTGCCGTTCTTCGACACCTCCAAGACGTACTTCTTGCCGTAGGCGGCCTCCCAGTCCAGGGTGACCTGGCTGATCCGGAGGGTGGCTCCGAGATCGACCCTGATCCAGGCGTTGTCGGCGAAGTCGCTGGACCAGCGGGTGGTGCCGTTGCCGTCGGTGGCGGCACCGGGTCCGGCCGCGCCGTTCTCCGAGCCGGACGCCGTGACGGCGCCGGGGTTCGCGGTGTAGGCGGCGGCCGCCCGGTCGGTGTCCCAGGCCGCGGCCTGCGCGGCGGCCCGGGGTGCGGGCGCCGCGAAGGCCACGGGGGCGGCGAGGGCGAGCAGGGCGGCGGTGGTGGCTGCCAGAGTCGTACGAGAGGGCACTGTGGGGCTCCCGTTCGTTTCCAGGGGATGCGCGGCCACGCGCGGGCGCGGCTACGCGTTGCGGGTGTGGTGGATGGTGTCGCGGTACCACTTGGCGCTGTCCTTGAGCGTCCGCACCTGCGTGTCGTAGTCGACGCGGACGATGCCGAATCGCTTGTCGTAGCCGTAGGACCACTCGAAGTTGTCCATCAGCGACCAGGCGAAGTACCCCCGGACGTCGGCCCCTTGGGAGCGGGCGGCGGCGACGGCGGCGATGTGGTCGGCGAGATAGGTGGTGCGCTCCGCATCGTGGATCTCGCCGTCCGCCGAGACGGTGTCTTCGAACGCGGCGCCGTTCTCGGTGATGACCGTCGGGAGACCGTAGTCCTTCTCCAGGCGGACGAGCAGGTCGGTGAGGGCGGTGGGGGTGATCTCCCAGTCCATGGCGGTACGGGGCAGCTCGCGCTCGACGACGCGGGTGACGGGCAGCCCGTCGGCGTCGAGCACCGCGCCCTGTTCGGTCACGCCGGAGAAGAGCGAGCCCCGGTAGAAGTTGACGCCGAGGACGTCCAGCGGGGTGGCGATGACCGCGAGGTCGCCCTCCTGGACCGGGAGTTCGATGCCCTGGACGGCGAGGTCGGTGACGATGTCCTCGGGGTAGGCGCCCTTGACGACCGGGTCCAGGTAGAGGCGGGCGCCGAGTCCGTCGGCGCGGCGGCAGGCCTCGGCGTCCTCGTGGCTGTCGGTCTCCGGGGTGGCGGTGCCCAGGTTGAGGGTGATGCCGAGTTCCAGCTCGTTGCCGCGCGCGGCGGCCTGCTCGCGCAGGTACCGCGAGGCGAGGCCGTGGCCCAGCAGCAGGTGGTGGACGGCGTGGATCGCCTCGCCGAAGTTCTGCCGCCCCGGCGCCTGGTTGCCGTAGGCGTAACCGAGCATCGCGGAGCACCACGGCTCGTTCAGCGTGGTCCAGTGCTTCACCCGGTCGCCCAGGGCGTCGTACGCGAGGGCCGCGTACTCGGCGAACCGGTAGGCGGTGTCACGGACCGGCCAGCCGCCCGCGTCCTCCAGCTCCTGCGGCAGGTCCCAGTGGTAGAGGGTGATCCACGGGGTGACGCCCTTGTCGTCCAGCTCGTCGATCAGCCGCTTGTAGAAGTCGAGGCCCTTGGCGTTGGCGGGGCCCCGGCCGCCGGGCTGGATGCGCGGCCAGGCCAGCGAGAAGCGGTACGTGTCGACGCCCAGGCCGGCGATCAGTGAGACGTCCTCGGGCATCCGGTGGTAGTGGTCGCAGGCCACATCGCCGTTCTCGCCGCGGACGACCATGCCCGGCACCCCGCAGTACGTGTCCCAGATCGAGGGCGTCCGGCCGTCCTCCGCCGCCGCCCCCTCGATCTGGTAGGCGGCTGTGGCGACGCCCCAGCGGAAGTCGGCGGGCAGACCGGGTACGGCCTGGGCGGCGATCTCGCGGGCGTAGGCCTGGGGGGTGACGAGGTTCATGGTTCTCCTGTGGTGTGCGGTGCGTACGTCGCTAGGAACGGGCGACTGCGGGGGCCGGGGCCTCCCGGTGGAGCCAGCAGGCCACCGAGCGGGAGCTCTCCCCGTTCGGTGCGGCGAGCACCGGGACGTGCGTGTCGCAGCCCTCGACCTTCTTGGCGCAGCGCGGGTGGAAGGCGCAGCCGGTGGGCATGGCGGACAGGTGCGGGGGCGAGCCCGGGATGCCGCTGAGTTCGCGCCGGGGGCCGTGCAGCGCGGGGAAGGAGTGCAGCAGTCCGTCGCTGTAGGGGTGGCGGGGGTCGCGGTAGATGTCGGCGGACGCGGCCTCCTCGACGATCCGGCCGCCGTACATGATCGCGATCCGGTCGGAGAACTCGATCAGGAGCGAGATGTCGTGCGTGATGAAGACGACGGAGAAGCCGAGCTCCTCGCGGAGCCTGACCAGCTGGCGCAGGATCTGCCGCTGCATGACGACGTCCAGCGCCGTCGTCGGCTCGTCCATGATGACGACCTCGGGTTCCAGCGCGAGCGCCATCGCGATCATGACGCGCTGGCGCATTCCGCCGGAGAGCTGGTGCGGGTAGGCGGCCAGCCGGTCGGCGGAGATCCCGACGAGCTTCAGGAGCTCCTGGGCGCGTGCGGTGCGCTCGGCCCGCTTCATCTCCGGGCGGTGGGCCTGGAGTACGTCGGTGAGCTGGCTGTGGACCGTGTGCACCGGGTTGAGGGAGTTCATCGCGCCCTGGAAGACGATCGACAGCTCCTGCCAGCGGAAGGCGCGCAGTTCGGGCGCGGACAGGGCCAGCAGGTCGAGCGTCCCGCCGTCGCGCTGGTGGTAGCGGACCTCGCCGCCGGTGATCACACCGGGCGGGGAGAGCAGCCGGGTGACGGCGTAGGCCAGGGTGGATTTCCCGGAGCCGGACTCGCCCGCGAGGCCGAGCACCTCGCCCCGGTGCAGGGTGAGGTCGATGTCGCGCAGCGCGTGCACGGCGTCGTCCCCGGTCCCGTAGTCGACGTTGAGTCCGCTGATGCTGAGGACGGGCTCACTCATGAGCGGTTCTCCTTCCCGGTGTCGCCCGTACGGGCCACGGGGGTGAAGCCGACCCGCATCCGGACCTTGCGGGAGCCGCCGGTCTCGGTGCGCAGGCGCGGGTTGACGAATTCGTCGATGCCGAAGTTGATGAGGGCGAGGGACATGCCGAGCAGGGCGATGCAGAGCCCGGCCGGTACGAACCACCACCACGCGCCCTGGGCCAGGGCCTGGTTGGACTGCGCCCAGAACAGGACGGTCCCCCAGTTCCAGTTGGAGATGTCCGCGACGCCGATGAAGGCGAGGGTGATCTCGGAGAGGATCGCGAAGATGACGGTGCCGACGAAGCCGGAGGCGATGACGGCGGTCAGGTTCGGCATCACCTCGAAGAAGATGACCCGCCAGGTCGACTCACCGGTGGCGCGGGCCGCCTCGACGTAGTCCCGGCGGCGCAGCGAGAGCGTCTGGGCGCGCAGCACCCGCGCTCCCCAGGCCCAGGAGGTCAGGGCGATGACACCGGCGATCAGCAGGTCTCCGGTGTCGGAGACGAAGCTGGCGATGATGATGATCAGCGGCAGTCCGGGGATGACCAGGAACACGTTGGACAGCAGCGAGAGGACCTCGTCGGCGGTGCCGCCGAGGAAGCCGGCGCTGACGCCGATCAGTACGGACAGGATCGTGGCGAGGATGCCCGCGATGAATCCGACGACGAGGACGCCGCGGGTGCCGACGAGGATCTGCGAGAGCACGTCCTGACCGGTCTGGGTGGTGCCGAACCAGTGGGAGCCGGACGGCGGCTGGAGCAGCTGGTTGCTCATCGTGTCGGGGTCGTAGGGGGCGATCCACGGGCCGATGACGGCGATCACGACGAAGAAGAGCAGGATGCAGAGCCCGACGACGGTCTTGCGGCCGCGCAGGAACCGGAATTTGCGCTTGCTCGCGGCCGGGGTCTCGGCCGCGTCGAGTACGGCGACCTCTGTGGCGGTGACAGCCATCTCCTAGGCCTCCCTTCGGGTACGGGGGTCGAGGATCATGTAGAGGACGTCGGCGAGGAGGTTCGCCGCCAGCACCGAGAGCGTGATGATCAGGAAGACGCCCTGCATCAGGGGGTAGTCCTTGGCGCCCACGCCCTGGAAGAGCTGGTAGCCGATGCCCGGGTAGGAGAAGACCATCTCCACCAGCAGGGTGCCGCCGACGATGAAGCCGAGCGAGAGCGCGAATCCGGAGATGTTGGGCAGGATCGCGTTCCGGGCGGCGTATCCGAACATCACCCGGCGCTCGGAGAGCCCCTTGGCCTGGGCGACCATGACGTAGTCCTCGGAGGAGACCGTCACCATCATGTTGCGCATCCCGAGGATCCAGCCGGCCACCGCGCTGAGCACGATGGTGAGGCCGGGCAGCACGCCGTGGTAGAGCGCGCTGGAGATGAACGGCCAGTCGAAGGCGGGCACGAGCGAGTTGTCGTAGCCGCCGGCGGCCGGGAAGAGCGGCCACTTCACGGCGAACAGCGAGATGGCGATGAGGCCGAGCCAGAAGTACGGGATGGCGGAGATGAAGGTGGTGACGGGCAGCAGGCTGTCCAGCCAGGAGCCGCGCCGCCAGCCGGTGAAGACCCCGATGCCGGTGCCGAGCACGAAGCTGATCAGCGTGGTGATGCCGACGAGCGCGAGTGTCCACGGCAGCGACTGGGCGATGACCTCGCTGACCGGGGTCGGGAAGAAGGTGAACGACAGGCCGAGGTCGCCTTCGAGCAGGTGGCCCCAGTAGTCGGTGTACTGCTGCCACAGCGACTGGTGCTCGTCCAGGCCGAAGAGGGCCTTGAGGGAGTCGATGGCGCTGGTGTCCAGCTGTCCCTGGAACCGGGCGATGAGGGCCTGCACCGGGTCGCCGGGCATCATGCGCGGGATGAGGAAGTTGATGGTGATCGCCGCCCATGCGGTGACCAGGTAGAAGGCGAGCCTCTGGAGCAGGTACTTCACTTCGCGGCCTCCTTCTCGTGGTCACCGGTGCGGCCGGCGCCGTCCGCGTACAGCCAGCACGCCGCCCACTGGCCGTCGGCCAGGTCGAAGCGGGGCGGCAGTTCGGTGCGGCAGCGTTCCATCGCCTTGGGGCAGCGCGGGTGGAAGCGGCAGCCGGCCGGTGGGTCGATGAGCGAGGGCGGCTCGCCGCTGCCGGTCTCCTCCTGCTCCTCCTCCGCGACCACCCGGTCCGGGTCGGGCGCGGAGGCGATCAGCAGCTGGGTGTAGGGGTGGGCGGGGCGCTGGGTGACGGTCTCGCTGTCGCCGCCCTCCACGATCCGGCCCGCGTACATCACCAGCGTGGAGTCCGCGAAGTAGCGGGCGGAGGCGATGTCGTGGGTGATGTAGAGGATCGCGAGTTGCATGCGGTCCTTGAGGTCCTTGAGCAGGTTGAGGACCCCGAGCCGGATCGAGACGTCCAGCATCGAGACGGGCTCGTCCGCCAGGAGGACCTGGGGGTCGGCGCCGAGCGCGCGGGCGATGGCCACGCGCTGGCGCTGACCTCCCGACAGCTCGTGCGGGAACTTGTCCAGGTACTGATGAGGAGGAGTCAGCTGGACGCGGTTCAGCAGAGCGGTCAGGTTCTGTTCCAGTTCCGCCTCGCCGTTCCCCGCCCGGCCGTGGATCTTCAGCGACCGGGTGAGGTGGTAGCGCACGGTGTGCACCGGGTTCAGCGAGGCGAACGGGTCCTGGAAGATGAGCTGGACCCGGCGTACGTAACTGCGGAAGGACCGGCCACGTCCGGCCTTCACCGGCTGCCCGCCCAGGTGGATCTCGCCCTCGGTGAGCGGATACAGCTGGGCGAGCAGTCTGGCGACGGTGGACTTCCCGGAGCCCGACTCCCCCACCAGTGCCGTGACGGTGCCGCGCCGCAGTTTCAGCGAGACGTCGTCGACGGCGTGGACGGTACGGCGCTTGCCCGCGAGGAGATCGCGGCCGGTGCGCCGTACGGCGAAGTGTTTGGTGACTCCGCGTGCTTCGAGCACGACGTGGTTCTTTTCGAGCTGTTCAGACATGGCCGGTACCTGGATCCCTGTGTCCTACTTGGACGGCTTGAGCTTCAGCACGACTTCCAGCGCCGAGCGCTGGGTGTGCTGCGGGTCGGCGTACGGGTCGGCCTCCGTGGGCCACCCCACCCAGTTCTTGGTGGAGTACTCGGCCCCGATGGGGGCGGCGGCCGTGGGGATCATCGGCGCCTGCTCGACCATGATCTTCTGCAGGGCGTTCATCGCCGTGATGCGGGTGGTGTCGGACGTGGCGTTGGCGAAGTCCTTGAGCGCCTCGGTGGCCTCCGTGCTCTTGAAGCGGCCGAAGTTGCCGAGCTGGGAGGGCTTGCCGATGGGCTGGAGCAGCGCGCCGTCCATGATGTTCTGGTACATGTCGTACGGGGTCGAGCCGCTGTTGGTCCAGTGGAGCGTGGCGTCGAAGTTGCCGTTGGCCACGTCCGCGTTCCAGGCGTCGGCGGTCTGCGTCTTGACCTTCGCGTCGATGCCGAGCTTCTTGATGTTGTCCTTGATGATCGCGAGGCCGGTGATGTAGTCGTTCCAGCCGGCCGGGTCGGTGAGGGTCAGCTTCACCGGCTTGCCGCCCGGGTCCTTCAGCACTCCGCCGTTCAGAGTGAAGCCGGCCTTCTCCAGGACCTTCTTGGCGCCCTCGACGTCGGGCTTGGTGGTGGCGTCCTTGTACTCGGGGGCGAGGAAGGACTTGCCCGCGGGCAGCGGGATGCCGGTCGGGTTGGTGATCTCCGGGTAGAGCGTCGCCTCGGCCTGGGTGTAGATCGCGTTGCGGTCGACGACCATCGCCATGGCCTTGCGCAGCGCCGGGTTGTCGAACGGCTTGCGGGCGGTGTTGAACCACAGGCCGTGGATGCCGAGCCCGGACGGGAACCACAGCTTGTGGTTCTTGGGGTCCTTGGATATGAACAGCTGCTTGTAGTTCGGCATGAAGACGAACGACCACTCCAGCTTGCCGCTGGCCAGCGCGGTGGTGGCGGCGCTGTTGTCGTTGTAGGTGCTGTACCGCAGCTCCTTGACCTTCGTCGCGCCCTTCCAGTAGGTGGGCGTGGCGGTCAGGGTGGTGGTCTGCGGGGTGAACGTCTTCAGCTTGTACGGGCCGGAGCCGACCGGCGTGCGGTTGGGCCAGGTCTCCGGGTCCTTGACGCCTTCCCAGATGTGCTTGGGGACGATGAACTGCTGAAGGATCTTGTTCTGGTTGACGTACTGGGAGTCGTCGAAGGTCAGCACGACCTTCTTGCCCTGGACCTCGATCCCGCCCCACGCGATGCCGTCGGCGTTGAGCGCCGGGTGCTTCTTCAGCAGGTTGAAGGTGAACGCCACGTCCTCGGCGGTCAGCGGCTTGCCGTCGGCCCACTTGGCCTTGTCGTCGATGGTGAAGGTGACCTTGGTGAAGTTGAGGTCCCACTTCCAGTCCGTCGCCAGCCACGGGTTGGGCTTCTCCGCGGGCCGGATCTGGCGCACCATCGCCAGCGGCTCGTAGATCATCCAGCGGTAGCCGAGGGTGGCGCCCGCCGAGGTGTTCAGGAAGGGGTTGCTGTTGTTCGTCTGCGGCCCGTCCGGCTTGCCGATGGTCAGGACGCCCGAAGCGCCACTGCCGCTCTTCTTGTTGTTCGAGTTGGCTGACGAGCATCCGGCGGCGAGCGCGACCACCGCGGTGGCGAGCGCGACCGCTCTGAGCGTGTGGTGACGGCGTGCGGACATGGCGACTCCAGGAGGGACTGGCGGGTCTGGGAGATCCGGAAACGGGCAGCGCTCGGCGCGCCGGGTACGGGCTGGTGCGGGTGCTGATGCGGTGCGGGGGCGCGCAGCCGGCTGCTGCGCGGAGTACGGGAGCGGTGGGGCCGTGGCCGGCCCCGGCCGCTAGGGCGCCGAGTGGCGCACGACCAGTTCGGTGGGCAGCACGAGGGGTGCGTCGGGTACGGCGGTGCCGCCGAGGTGGGAGAGCAGCATCCGTGCGGCCGTCTCACCCATCTGCCGGGTGGGCTGGCGCACGGTGGTGAGCGGCGGTTCGGTGTGCTCGGCCATCGGGATGTCGTCGAAGCCGACCACCGCGATGTCGCCGGGGACGGACCGCCCCGCGGCGCGCAGCGCCCGCAGCACGCCTGCCGCGGTGATGTCGTTGTGCGCGAAGACCGAGTCGAACTCCACCCCGGAGGCGAGGAGTTGCTCCACGGCCAGCCGGCCGCAGATCTCGGTGAAGTCGCCGCGGACGACGAGCTCCGTGGGCAGCACGGAGACGAATCCCGCGAGCCGGTCGCGTACGCAGCCGAAGTCGTGGGGTCCCGTGATGACCAGGGGTTTGGTGCGTCCGGCAGCCCGCAGATGGCGTGCGGCCGACGCGCCTCCTTCGTGGTTGGTGGTCACGACGGAGGGGAACTCGGGGTGGTGGCCGCGATCGTCGATCAGCACGATCGGCAGGCCGGCGCGGTGCAGTGCGGTGAGGTGGTCGAGGGTGTTCTCGGGTTCGACCACGACCAGTCCGTCGAAGGCCCGCGCCGACACCTGGCTGGTGAAGCGCTGCACGGACTCGGCCCCGCGGTTGCAGGTGAAGAGCAGCAGACCGTAGTCGGCGGCCTCGACGGTGTCGACGACGCCCTGAAGCACCTCGCCCATCCACGGCCAGGTCAGCGAGGGCACCAGCATGCCGACCGTGCGGCTGCTGCCGCGGGCCAGACCGACGGCGCCCGAGCTGGGTACATATCCGAGCTGTGCGATCACTTCACGAACACGGGCTGCCGTCGAACCGTCCACTTCGCCCTTGGTGTTGATGACCCGGGACACGGTCGTCTTGCTGACGCCGGCCTCGCGGGCGACATCAGCGATGGTGACTCGCATCGGGGGGCCTCCAGGACACAACAGGGCAGAGAGAACAGCCGGTCGTGGAACCGGTACCGCAACCGGTTCCGGAACCGGTACCGGCGTCGGTGGCGTGAGTTAACCCCGCCGACACAGAGCCGTCAATACTTCACACCGAGATTGGTCCGTACCCATCCTTCGAGCCGCGAGAAAGGCCGATGTGTTCAAGTCCTGAACGCGCACACTCTTGACGTGGGCGCATGAGGGCAGTTCACTCATGCCTCGTCAGCAACTCCGTGCGCGGCAGGGCCCGGGACGGCGTCCCGCGGCGGCACAGCACCGGCTGTACAACCGCAAAGGCGGCCGCGCCGGGACGTGTCCGTGCCCCGGCGGCGCGGCCGCCTCCGCCCTGCTCCCCGTCCTACTCCGTCGGCTCGATCCCCGCCCGCAGCAGGCCGAAGGTGTACGCGTCCTCCAGCGCCTGCCAGGACGCCGCGATGATGTTCTCCGCGACACCCACGGTCGACCAGTCGCCGGTGCCGTCGCCGGTGGTGATCAGGACCCTGGTCGTGGAGTCGGTGCCGGTACGCCCCTCCAGGATGCGGACCTTGTAGTCCACCAGTTCCAGCTTGGCGAGCTGGGGGTAGATCCGCTCCAGGGCCACCCGCAGCGCCCGGTCCAGCGCGTTGACCGGGCCGTTGCCCTCCGCGGTCGCGACGATGCGCTCGCCCTTGGCCCAGAGCTTCACGGTCGCCTCGTTCGCGTGCGTACCGTCGGGGCGGTCCTCGACGATGGCGCGCCAGGACTCGGTACGGAAGTAGCGGCGCACCCGGCCCTCGGCCTCGGCCCGCAGCAGCAGCTCGAAGGAGGCGTCGGCCGCCTCGTAGGTGTAGCCCTTGAGCTCCCGCTCCTTGACCCGCTCGACGACCCGGCCGACCAGCTCCCGGTCGCCCCCGAGGTCGATGCCGAGCTCCTGGCTCTTGAGCTCGATGGAGGCGCGGCCCGCCATGTCCGATACGAGCATCCGCATGCTGTTGCCGACCAGCGCGGGATCGATGTGCTGGTAGAGGTCGGGGTCGACCTTGATCGCGGAGGCGTGCAGCCCGGCCTTGTGCGCGAAGGCCGAGACACCGACGTAGGGCTGGTGCGTGGAGGGGGCGAGGTTGACGACCTCCGCGATGGCGTGCGAGACGCGGGTCATGTCCGCCAGCGCGCCCTCGGGCAGCACGGTCTTGCCGTACTTGAGCTCCAGCGCGGCGACGACGGGGAAGAGGTTGGCGTTGCCGACCCGCTCGCCGTAGCCGTTGGCGGTGCACTGGACGTGGGTGGCGCCCGCGTCGACCGCGGCCAGCGTGTTGGCGACGGCGCAGCCGGTGTCGTCCTGGGCGTGGATACCGAGGCGGGCGCCGGTGTCCGCGAGGACGGTGGAGACGACGGCCTGGACCTGGGCCGGGAGCATCCCGCCGTTGGTGTCGCAGAGGATGACGACGTCCGCGCCGGCCTCGGACGCGGCCCGCACGACGGCCTTGGCGTACTCGGCGTTGGCGCGGTAGCCGTCGAAGAAGTGCTCGCAGTCGACGAAGACCCGGCGGCCCTGTTCGCGGAGGAAGGAGACGGTGTCGCGGACCATCTCCAGGTTCTCCTCCAGCGTGGTGCGCAGGGCCAGTTCCACATGGCGGTCGTGGGACTTGGCGACCAGGGTGATCACCGGTGCGCCCGACTCCAGCAGCGCCTTGACCTGGGGGTCGTCGGCCGCTTTGCCGCCCGCTCTGCGGGTCGCGCCGAAGGCGACCAGCTCGGCGTTGCGGAACTCGATCTCCTGCTGGGCGCGGGCGAAGAACTCGGTGTCACGGGGGTTGGCACCCGGCCAGCCGCCCTCGATGAAGCCGACGCCGAAGTTGTCCAGGTGCCGGGCGATGGTGAGCTTGTCGGCGACCGTCAGGTTGATGCCTTCACGCTGCGCACCGTCGCGCAGGGTGGTGTCGAAGACGTGGAAGCTGTCGTCGGTGGGCTTGGCCTTGGTGGTCATGCTGGTCTGACTCCTGTCGGATGAGTGGATCCGGACGATCTGGCTCCACTTGCCCCCATCATCCCGCGCGCCTCGCTCCGGCCGAGGTGAGGGCCGGAAAACAAAAAACCCCTCGCGGGTGCGAGAGGTCTGCGCGCGGGTCTGGGGCACGATGGCCGCGCCGTACATGGTGGTACGGGACGGTCACTGCGGACCGGCGCGCCTGTTGCCAATAATCATGACGAACGAGGACACGGAGGCAGTCTGGCACAGGACCGCCTCCGTGCCGTCCCTTGTCTCAGGATGCGGGCGTGACGCTCGTCGCTCCGGACTGCCGCGAGCGCCCCTGCGGCTGCCCGGCAGCGGCGACCCGGTTCAGGTCGATGTCGCGGGTCTCGCGCATCGACAGGTAGACCGCGGCGCAGCCCGCCACGTACCAGTAGAAGCCGGATTCGGCGCCGGCGTTCTTGAACCAGAGCGCCACGTACTCTGCGGTGCCGCCGAACAGCGCGTTGGCGACGGCGTAGGAGAGGCCGACCCCCAGGGCGCGGATGCCGGTCGGGAACAGCTCGGCCTTCACGCAGGCGTTGATCGAGGTGTAGCCGGTAACCACGACCAGGGCGAGGAGCGCGAGGCCGAGCGCGGGCCAGAAGGTACTGGCGTGCTTGAGCATCGTCATGATCGGCACGGTCAGGAAGGTCGAGCCGACGGCGAAGGTGATCAGCAGCGGGCGGCGGCCGATCCGGTCGGACAGCATGCCGGCCAGCGGCTGGATGCACATGAAGACGAACAGGGCGCAGAAGCTGACGAGCGAGGCAGTGGACTTGTCCATGCCGGCGCTCTTGGAGAGGAACTTGGTGAGGTAGGTGGTGTACGTGTAGTACGCCACGGTCCCGCCCATGGTCAGCGCCATCACCAGGAACGCCTCACGCCGGTGCTGCCAGAGCACCTTGAGCGTGCCCCGGTCCTCCTGCCGGGACGCGCCGGATTCGGCGTACACCTCCGTCTCCAGCATGGAGCGGCGCAGGTAGAAGACGATGGCGGCGCCGAGCGCCCCGACGACGAACGGGATGCGCCAGCCCCAGCTGTGCAGCGCCGCGTCGGACATGTTGCGCTGGAGGACGATCTGGAGGCCGAGGCCGACGAGCTGTCCCGCGGTCATGGAGACGTACTGGAAGCTGGAGGCGAAGCCGCGCTTCTCCGGGGCGGAGGCCTCGGTGAGGTAGGTGGCGCTGGCGGCGTACTCGCCGCCGACCGAGAGCCCCTGGAGCAGCCGGGCGAGCATCAGGACGGCGACCCCGCCGTATCCGGCGACGTCGTAGGTGGGCGCGACGGCGATCAGGATCGCGGAGGCCGACATGAGGGTGACGGTGAGGGTGAGCGCGGCCTTGCGGCCCCTGCGGTCACCGATCCGGCCGAGCAGCCAGCCGCCGACCGGTCTCATGAAGAAGCCGACGGCGAAGATCCCCATGGTGTTCATGAGGTTGGCGGTCTCGTTGCCCTCGGGGAAGAACGCGTCCGCGAAGTACACCGCGAAGGTGGCGTACACGAACCAGTCGAACCACTCGACCATGTTGCCGGCGGAGCCGACCCAGATCTTCTTCCACTGCTCTCGTCCCATGGTTGGCCACCGTGCCCCAACGGCCGGAGGACTCACAAGGATTCAGCGGGCAACGATCGGGCGTACTTACGTGCGTTGTGTTCATCGCAGTAGTGAATCCCGCAGGAACTCCGCCACGTGGGAGAGGACTTGTTCGCGTCCGGTGCCGGGGATGCCGACGGCGACGTGGACGCTGAAGCCGTCCAGGAGGGCGCGCAGCCGGGCGGCGAAGCGGTCCGGGTCGACGGCGGCGAACTCGCCGCGCGAGATGCCCTCGGCCAGCAGCGCCACCAGGTCCCGGTGCCAGGCTCCCTCGATCGCGGCCATCCGCCCTCGGGCGTCGGCGTCGGCGTTCTGCGAGCGGTTCCAGACCTCCAGCCAGAGCGTCCAGTGCGGGTCGCGCGGCCCGTCGGGGACGTACAGGTCGACATACGCGTCGAGCCGTTCGGCGGCGGGCGCCTGCCGGGAGAGCAGGGCGCCGCGTTCGGCGCCGAGCCGGCCCTCGCTCCACTCCATGGTCTGCAGCAGCAGTTCGTCCTTGGTCCGGAAGTAGTACAGCAGGTGCCCGCTGCTCATCCCGACCTCCCGGCCGAGCCCGGCCATGGTCAGCCCGTCGAGCCCGCGCTCGGCGATGGTGGCCATGGCGGCGACGAGCAGGGACTCGCGGGGCGGGGCCGTGTTGCGCCGCCTGGCGGGGGGCGGGGTCATCGGGCGGCCGGTGCGCTGGGCGTCTGGTTCACCCGTACGTTCTACCGGACGCACCGGTCAGCCGGGGACCGCGGGCTGCTGCTGGGTGATGCAGTGGATGCCGCCGCCGCCCGCGAAGATCGTGCGGGCGTCGACCAGGGTGACGGTGCGTCCGGGGTACAGACGGCGGAAGATGTCCGCCGCGAACTCGTCCCGGGGGTCGTCGAATCCGCACAGCACGACGCCGCCGTTGCAGACGTAGTGGTTGATGTAGGAGTAGTCGACCCAGTGGCCCTCCTCGTCCCGCACGGCGGCGGGCGCCGGGACCTCGACGACCCGCAGGGCCCGGCCCCGCGCGTCGGTCACGGAGCGGAGCAGCTCCACGTTCCGCGCGCAGAGCTCGTGGTCGGGGTGGGCGGGGTCCGGCTGGGTGTGGGCGACGACGACACCGGGGCCGGCGAACGCGGCGACGATGTCGACATGGCCGAGGGTGCCGAAGCCGTGCGGCGGGTAGTCGCCGGTCAGTCCGCGCTCCAGCCAGATCGCCTTCGTGGTGCCGAGCCTGGCGTGGATCTCGGCCTCGACCCGCTCCTTCGTCCAGCCCGGGTTCCGCTCGGGGCCGAGCTGCACGGTCTCGGTGAGCAGTACGGTGCCCTCGCCGTCGACGTGGATGCCGCCGCCCTCGTTGACCAGGGGCGAGCTGTGCACCGGGACTCCGGCGACGCCGGCGACCTCGCGGGCGATCTGCGCGTCGTGCTCCCAGACGGCCCAGTCCTGTGCGCCCCAGCCGTTGAAGACCCAGTCCACGGCGGCGAGCCTGCTGCCGTCGGTGACGAAGGTCGGCCCGATGTCGCGCATCCAGGCGTCGTCCAGTTCGCGTTCGACCAGCTCGATGTCCGGCCCGAGGAGGGAGCGGGCCTCCTCGGACTGCCCGGTCGGTACGACCATGGTCACCGGCTCGAAGCGGCGTACGGCGCGGGCCACGGCGGCCCACGCCTCGCGGGCCCTGACCAGCTCCCCGCCGGTGAACGTGGCGTTGGGGCCGGGCCAGGCCATCCAGGTGCGCTCGTGCGGGGCCCATTCGGCCGGCATGCGGAAGGTCATCTCGTCGGACTCCTGAAGGCTGTGTGTCGTGAAGCGGAGCGGTACTCGTGAAGTGCTGGGTCTACAAGAAGTAGAGGCGGTTGAGCGAGATCGAATCGGCGGGCCCGGACCGCATCGGAGCTCCGTCCAGCGTCACCAGACCACTGACCCCGTTCACCTGGACCTCTCCGACGCGGGAGTTGAGGCGCAGATCCGCCGGGCCGATCCCGCGGGTGCCGCGTACCGCGACCCTGCGCCGCCGGGTCGGCATCAGGTCGGAGCCGAGAGCGGCCGCGGCCTTCGCCACGAACGCCACCGAGAGATCGGCAGGCGTCGCCCCGTGCCCGCCGAACAGCGGTCCCAGGACGAGCGGTTCACAGGTGTCGGTCGCCGCGTTGGGGTCGCCCGTCACGCCCCAGGCGGGGAAGCCCGACTTCAGGACCAGCTGCGGCTTCGCGCCGAAGTACTGCGGCTTCCAGAGCACGATGTCGGCGAGCTTGCCGACCTCGACCGAGCCGATCTCGTCGCTCAGCCCGTGCGCGATGGCCGGGTTGATCGTCAGCTTGGCCACGTAGCGCAGCACCCGGGCGTTGTCGTCGTGCGGGCCGTCGCCCTCCAGCGGGCCCAGCTCGGCCTTCATCTTCCCGGCCATGGCGAAGGTGCGGCGTACGGTCTCGCCCGCGCGCCCCATGCCCTGGGCGTCGGAGGAGGTGATGCCGATCGCGCCGAGGTCGTGCAGGACGTCCTCCGCGCCCATCGTCCCGGCCCTGATCCGGTCCCGGGCCATGGCCGCGTCGCCGGGCAGGTCGGTCTTGAGGTCGTGGACGGAGACGATCATCCCGTAGTGCTCGGCCACCGCGTCCCGGCCGAAGGGCAGGGTCGGGTTGGTGGACGAGCCGATGACGTTCGGGACGCCCGCCATCTTCAGGACGTTGGGTACGTGTCCGCCGCCGCAGCCCTCGATGTGGAAGGCGTGGATCGTCCGGCCGTCCAGGACGCTCAGGGTGTCCTCGACGGAGAGGCATTCGTTCAGCCCGTCGCTGTGCAGGGCGACCTGGACGTCGTGCTCCTCCGCGACCCGCAGGGCGGTGTCCAGGGCGCGGGTGTGCGCGCCCATGTCCTCGTGCACCTTGAAGCCGGACGCCCCGCCCTCGGCCAGCGCCTCCACCAGCGGCGCGGCGTCGGAGGACGAACCCCTGGCCAGGAAGCCGATGTTGACGGGCCAGGCGTCGAACGCGTTGAACGCGTGCCGCAGCGCCCACGGCGAGTTGACGCCGACGCCCCAGACCGGGCCGAACTCCTGGCCGATGACGGTGGTGACGCCGGAGGAGAGCGAGGCCTCCAGGATGCGCGGCGAGAGCAGGTGGACGTGGGTGTCGACGGCGCCGGCGGTGGCGATCAGGCCCTCGCCGGGGACGATGGTGGTGCCCGTGCCGACGACGACGTCCACCCCGTCGAGGGTGTCCGGGTTGCCGGCCCGGCCGATCGCGTGGATGCGGCCCTCACGGATGCCGATGGAGACCTTCCTGATGCCCTGGACGGCGTCGATGACCAGCACGTTGCTGATGACGACGTCGCAGGTGTCGCGGACGGCGGCGGCCTTGAGGTGCAGTCCGTCGCGTGCGGTCTTGCCGAATCCGGCCAGGAACTCGTCGCCGTGGCGCTGCGCGTCCGACTCGACGCGCACCACCAGTCCGGAGTCGCCCAGCACGACCCGGTCCCCGGCGCGGGGCCCGTGCACCGACGCGTACTCGTAGGGGTCCATCAGGCGTCGCCCTCCGCTCCGAGGTAGCCGCAGGCCACCGCGCGTCGCAGGGCCTCCTCCTTCGCGCCGGGCGTGTCCAGCGGACCGTCGACCAGACCGGCGAAGCCGATCGCGATCCGGGCGCCGCCGATCGGCTCCAGGCCGACCTCTGCGGCGCCGCCCGGATCGAACCGGACCGACGATCCGGCCGGCACGCACAGCCGCATGCCGTACGCGGCCGACCGGTCGAAGTCGAGCCGTGGGTTGGCCTCGAAGAAGTGGAAGTGCGAGGTGACACTGACCGGCACCGTCGCGGTGTTGCGCACGGTCAGCCGCAGCGCGGGCTCCCGTTCGGCGTGCGCCGGGGCGGGCAGCAACGCGCCGGGGGCACTGTCGTCCCGTCGGCTCCCGGCACCGGCGCCGATCGGGTCGGTCACCACGGCGAGCCGTGACCCGTCGTCGAAGACGGCCTCCACATGTACCTCCGTGACCACGTCCGCCACTCCCGGCAGCACGTCGTCGGCTCCGAGCACGGCGCGGGCGGCCGCTATCGCCTCCGCGAGCCGCCGCCCGTCGCGGGCCGCCTCGCAGACGGTGTCCGCGATCAGCGCGGTCGCCTCCGGGACGTTGAGCCTCAGCCCGCGTGCCCGGCGGGCACGGGCGAGTTCGGCGGCTCCGAAGAGCAGCAGCCGGTCACGCTCGCTCGGGGTCAGTCGCACGTCACCACACCTCCTGTTTGAACGTCACTCTAACTGCGACCGGCCCGCTACTCCACCCTTCACGCAAAGAATCCGGAACACCCAGACCATTGACGGGCCGCATCGACCTGCGTCAGATTGAGCAGCACTCAAACAGTCGAACGTCAGGGGCGGCCTCATGCCGATCGAACAGCGCGGAGTCGACACCATCCCGGAGGCGGAGCGCACCAGCACGCCGCGTGACCTCATCTCGATCCTGCTCGGATCGAACCTCTGCCTGGGCGTGATCGTCTTCGGCTGGCTGCCGGTCTCCTTCGGGCTGGGCCTGTGGCCCGCGGTCACCTCGGTCGTCGCCGGCACGGCCGTCGGGGTGGCGGTCACCGCACCGCTCGCCCTGGTCTCGCTGCGCACGGCGACCAACCTGTCGACCTCCAGCGGCGCGGCCTTCGGCGTACGCGGCCGGCTCGTCGGGTCCGTCGTCGGACTGCTGCTCGCGCTGGGGTACACCGCTCTCACCCTGTGGATCGGCGGCGATGTGATGGTGGGCACCCTGGCCCGGCTCGCCGGACTGCCCTCCGGCGGCCTCTCGCACACCCTGGTCTACGCGGTCCTGGCGGCCTGTACGGTCGTCGGCGCGGTGTACGGGTACCGGCTGCTGCTGCGCCTGAGCAAGATCCTCGCGGTCGGCATGACCGTACTGCTGCTCATCGGGCTGATCGCCTACGCGCCGGACCTCACCACGGCGGCCCCGCCGGACACCCCGTACCTGCTCGGTTCGTTCTGGCCCACCTGGGCGCTGTCCGCGGTGGCCGCCGGGCTGAGCGGGCCGATCGCCTTCATCACGCTGCTCGGGGACTACACCCGCTACATCTCACCGGTCCGCCACCACCCGCGCCGGGTGCTGCGGGCCACCTGCCTCGGCCTGGTCGTCGGACTGCTGGTCCCGCAGCTCTTCGGCACGTACACGGCGCTCGCGGCCCGCGCCTCGCTCGACTACGCGGGTCCGCTGGTCGCCGCCGCACCGGCCTGGTACCTGGTCCCGCTGCTCCTCGCGGCCACCGCGGGCTCGGTGGGCAACGCCGGGCTGATGCTCTACTCGATGGGCCTCGACCTGGACGCGATCCTGCCGCGCGCCACCCGGGCGCGGGCCACGCTGGTCGTCGCCGGGGTCGCCACGGCGTTCGTGTTCCTGGGCCACTTCGTGTGGAACGCGCAGTCGGCGATGACGTCGTTCGTGCTGCTGCTCACCGCGATCGGGACGCCCTGGGCGGTCATCACGATGATCTCGCACCGCCGCTGCCGGGGTGCCTACGACGCGGAGGCCCTCCAGGTCTACAACCGGGGTACCCGGGGCGGCGTCTACTGGTTCCGGGCCGGCTGGCATCCGCACGCCACCTTCGGCTGGGCGCTCGGCGCCGCGGTGGGCCTGTGCGGCGTCTCCACCCCGCTCTACGAGGGCCCGCTGCTCACGCTGACCGGCGGGGTGGACTGCAGCTTCGTGCTGTCCGGGCTGGTGGGCGGGGTGACGTACGCCGTGCTGACCCGGCCGGGTACGCGGAACGCCGCCGGCCGGGCCCTCGGACAGGCCCGGCCGGCGGCTCGGCACACACCCTGACGGGCCCGTGCCCGGTCAGCCGATCCGGTGCATCCAGCCGTGGGTGTCCTCCGCGGTGCCGCGCTGGATGTCCAGCAGGCGCTCGCGCAGCTTGAGGGTGACCGGGCCCGGCGTGCCGTCGCCCTGGGTCCACTCGCCGCCCGCGCTCTTCACGGTGCCGACGGGGGTGATGACGGCCGCGGTGCCGCAGGCGAAGACCTCGGTGAGGGTGCCCGCCGCGGAGTCGTCGCGCCACTGGTCGATCGAGACCCGGCTCTCCTCGGGCTCGTAGCCGAGGTCCGCGGCGAGCCCGAGCAGCGAGTCACGGGTGATGCCGGCCAGGAGCGAGCCGGTCAGGGACGGGGTGACGATCCGGTTCCCGTACACGAAGTACAGGTTCATCCCGCCGAGCTCCTCGACCCACTTGTGCTCGACGGCGTCGAGGTAGGCGACCTGGTCGCAGCCCTTGGCGGCGGCCTCGGCCTGGGCGAGGAGGGACGCGGCGTAGTTGCCACCGGTCTTGGCGTCGCCCATGCCGCCCGGGACGGCGCGCACCCGGTCCTCGGAGAGCCAGATGGAGACGGGCTTCACACCGCCGGGGAAGTACGCGCCGGCCGGCGAGGCGATGACCAGGAAGAGGTACTCGTTCGCCGGGCGCACCCCGAGGCCGACCTCGGTCGCGATCATGAACGGGCGCAGGTACAGCGACTCCTCGCCGCCGTGGGCGGGGACCCAGGCCGCGTCCTGCTGGACCAGCGCGTCACAGGCCGCGACGAACGTCTCGACAGGCAGCTCCGGCATGGCGAGCCGACGGGCGGAGGCCTGGAAGCGCGCGGCGTTGGCCTCGGGGCGGAAGGTGGCGACCGAGCCGTCGGGCTGGCGGTAGGCCTTGAGCCCCTCGAAGATCTCCTGGCCGTAGTGAAGCGTCATGTTGGCCGGGTCGATCGACAGCGGCGCGTACGGGACGAGCTGGGCGTCGTGCCAGCCGCGGCCCTCGGCCCACTTGATCGTCACCATGTGGTCGGTGAAGTAGCGGCCGAATCCGGGCTTGACCAGGGTCGCCTCGCGCTCCGCGTCGGACAGCGGGGTCGAGGAGGGCTTGAGCTCGATCGTGGGCGTCGTCATGAGTACGTGTCCTTCACCGTTTTGTGTGTGTAGGGCCGCACTCACGCCCACTCGCGCCGGACAGGTTGTAGGACGTCCGAGCTTCATGGCGAGCCACGGCCCCGTTCGATTATCTCTCGCGGGAGGCCGTGCACGAAATGACGTGTGTGCGGTCCAGGATTCGATGGTGACACCCGGGGCCGCACAGGAGAAGCCGCCGGGTGCCTGTGGGACCCGGCGGCTTTGAGGCAGTCGTCGGATCAGCCCGCTACGCGTACCGCGAGCGCGTCGCCGATCTCGTCGGTGGTGCGGGCGGTCCCCTCGCGCTCCGCGAGGTCCGCGGAGACGGCGTCCTCGATGCGCAGGGCCTGGGCCTCGTAGCCGAGGTGGCGCAGCAGGAGGGCGACGGAGAGGACCGTCGCGGTCGGGTCGGCCTTGCCCTGGCCCGCGATGTCGGGGGCCGAGCCGTGCACCGGTTCGAACATCGACGGGAAGGCGCCCGTCGGGTTGATGTTGCCGGAGGCGGCCAGGCCGATGCCGCCGGAGACGGCCGCGGCGAGGTCGGTCAGGATGTCACCGAAGAGGTTGTCGGTGACGATGACGTCGAAGCGCTCAGGCTGGGTGACGAAGAAGATCGTCGCGGCGTCGACGTGCAGGTAGTCGGTGGCGACCTGGGGGTACTCGGCCGCCACCTTGTCGAAGGTGTTCTTCCACAGGTGGCCCGCGTACACGAGGACGTTGTTCTTGTGGACCAGCGTCAGCTTCTTGCGCGGGCGGGCGGCGGCCCGCTCGAAGGCGTCCCGGACGACGCGCTCGACACCGAAGGCGGTGTTGAGGCTGACCTCGGTGGCGACCTCGTGCTCGGTACCGGTGCGCAGCGAACCGCCGTTCCCGGTGTACGGGCCCTCCGTGCCCTCGCGGACGACGACGAAGTCGATGTCCGGACGGCCGGCCAGCGGGGTCTCGGTGTTCGGGAACAGCTTCGACGGCCGCAGGTTGATGAAGTGGTCGAAGGCGAAACGCAGCTTCAGCAGCAGCCCGCGCTCCAGCACGCCGGACGGCACGGAGGGGTCGCCGATCGCGCCGAGCAGGATGGCGTCGTGCCCCTTGAGGGCCTCCAGCTCCGCGTCCGGGAGGGTTTCACCGGTGCGGTGCCAGCGCTGGGCGCCGAGGTCGTACTCCTTGGTCTCCAGCTTCACATCCTGCGGGAGAACAGCGTTGAGGACCTTGAGGCCCTGGGCCACGACCTCCCGGCCGATACCGTCACCGGGGATCACTGCGAGATTGATGCTGCGAGACATGTTCCGCACGATACTGCGCGTCCCACCCCATGACACGTGGCGTCCACCATACGGACGCATGGGCAGTTGTACGTGTACCGTTCACCCATCCGACAGGGTGCCGTCAGGCAACGGGTGGAGGTTGTCGCCCATGGACATCCCCCGCTTCGGAATCCCCGAGAAGCTCGCCGACCGCATGAGCATGGCCGAGCAGCACGACTACCTGCGCAGCCGGCTGACCCGTCGCGGTGTGCTGCGCACGAGCGTGGCGACCGCCGCCGTCGCGGGTGCCGGTCTCGGCACCACCCTCACCGCCTCCCCCGCGTACGCCGCGCCGACGGTACTCACCTCGCACAGCACGACCCGGGTGGACGGCTCGCTGGTCGCCCCGTTCGGCCGGCACCTGGCCTACGGCGCCGACCCGAGGACGCAGATGGCGGTCTCCTGGCAGGTCCCCTTCGCCGTGCGCCGCCCGTACATCCGGATCGGCCTCAAGCCGTGGGCGCTGAGCCGGAAGATCGACGCCGAGGTGCGCCACCTCACCACGCCCAGGCTCAACGACGGCAAGATCGCGGCCGCCGAGCAGTTCTACGTACACGCGGGCCTGGAGCGGCTGAAGCCCGGCACGACGTACTACTACGGCGTCGGCCACGACGGCTTCGACCCGGCCGACACCCGCAACCTGGGCACCCTCGGTACCTTCACCACCGCACCTTCACGCGCCCAGAACTTCACCTTCACCGCCTTCGGCGACCAGGGCGTCAGCTACCACGCGCTCGGCAACGACCAGCTGATCCTGGGCCAGAACCCCGCCTTCCACCTGCACGCGGGCGATATCTGCTACGCCGACCCCTCGGGCTCCGGCCAGACGAGCGACACCTACGACGCCCGCACCTGGGACCAGTTCCTGGCGCAGACGGAGACCGTGTCGAAGACCGTGCCGTGGATGGTGACCACCGGCAACCACGACATGGAGGCCTGGTACTCGCCGGACGGCTACGGCGGCCAGAACGCCCGCTGGACGCTGCCCGACAACGGACCGGACCCGGTGAACCAGCCGGGCGCCTACTCCTTCGTGCACGGCAACGTGGGCGTGATCGCGCTCGACGCCAACGACGTCTCCTACGAGATCCCGGCCAACTTCGGCATCAGCGGCGGCAAGCAGACGCGCTGGCTGGACCGGCGCCTGGGCGAGCTGCGGGCCCGCCACGACATCGACTTCCTGGTGGTCTTCTTCCACCACTGCGCCTTCTCCACGACCAACGCGCACGCCTCCGACGGCGGGGTGCGGGACGCCTGGGTGCCGCTCTTCGAGAAGCACCAGGTGGACCTGGTCATCAACGGGCACAACCACGTCTACGAGCGCACCGACGCGATCCTCAAGAACACCGTCAAGCGCAAGGTGCCGATCGGTGAGCGCACCAACCCGAAGCGGGACGGCATCGTCTACGTCACCGCGGGCGGCGCGGGCAAGGCGCTGTACGACTTCCCGGCTCCCGACAGCTACGAGGGACATGTCGCGGACCGGGAGAGCGTGGACACGTACCACGTGGTCAAGGGCGGCGGAAAGGCCACGGAGACCGTCGAGTGGTCGCGGGTGCGCTACACCGGCTTCTCGTTCCTCGCGGTGGAGGTGGAGGCCGGGCGGCACGCCCGGATGAAGGTCACCGCGCTCGCCGAGTCCGGCGAGCGCATCGACCACTTCGAGATCAGCCGGGGCTGATCAGCGGGTCACGGCCGGGCCCGGACGGGCCCGGTCAGTGACCGGTGGAGCCGCCGTTGTCCCTGCGGTCGAGGGCGCGCTGGAGGGCGGCGGCGGCGTTGCGGCGCTCCGACTCGGTCGGGCGGTGGGCGTGACGGACGCGGCGGACAGTGGTCTCGGCCATGGTGGATCGACTCCTTGAGATCGCGAGGATTTCGAGATCGAACATCGTGAACGGTGATTTCGAGATCGTTGATTTCGAGGCGCCGGAAGGGGCGGGAGCGGATGCCGCAGGGGTTACCTGCATCGGGGCACGCACTCACAACGCCAGTCGCTGGTTCCAGCGAGACGTTCGGCTCCTACAAAGCTAAGGCAGCCGGGACGTTCTGTCTCCACAATTACTCGGACTTCCTACTATCTGAGACGGCGGGCCCCGCACACCCGGCCACGCACCACGTACTCAGCCCGCACATGAGTACGCACGCCGTGTCGAAGAAGCCTGCGGCGCACGACAGTTGAACCCATGAACGGCCTCTACGCTCTGAAGCCCTGGTACGCGGACCGGCTCTCCGGTGTCCGTACCTCGCTGGTCCGCCACGACGTGTCGCCCGACACCGTCACCGCGGCCGGCGTGGTCGCGGCGGCCGGCGCCGCCGCCGCACTGGCCTGGCTGCCCGCCGGTCCCGCCGCCCTCCCGGTCGCCGTGCTGCTCGCGGCCCGGCTCGCCTTCGCCAACCTGGACGGGGCACTCGCCCGCGACACCGGCCGCACGACCCGGCGCGGCGCGGTCCTGAACGAGCTGGGCGACCGGGTCGCCGACCTCGTCGTGCTGGCCGGCTTCCTCACCCTCGCCCCGCTGTGGCTGGTGGCGCTCGCCGGCCTCGCGGCCACCCTGCCGTCCTGGGTGTCGCTGGCCGGGGCGGCGGCCGGAGCGCCCCGGCGCAACGGCGGCCCGGTCGGCAAGACCGAACGCTGTCTGCTCGTCGTGATCGCCGCCGCGAGCGGCTGGGCCGTGCCCGTACTGACCGTGATCGCGGCCGGTTCGCTGCTCACCGCCGGGCTCCGGCTGGCCGGCCTGTGGCGGGAGACGTCATGAGCGCCGTACTGATCGCGGAGGAGGCGGCGGCGCGCGCCGTGCCCCTGGTCGCGGGCGTGCTGGGCGCGGGCGGCGCCGCCGTCGCCGTGCTGCCCTCGAAGCTGCGGATGCGGGCGGAGCTGCGCAGGCGGTGGCGGACCTGGGCACTGGTCGCGCCCGTCTTCCTCGGCTCCTACCTGCTGGGCGGCGGCGGTACGTACGCGCTGGCCGCCGGGCTCGGAGTGGTCGCGGCGAGCGAGTTCGTCCGGATGGCGGGGCTGCGGCGCGGGGACCACGTGGTGCTGGTGGCGGCCGCGCTCGTGCTGCCCGCGCTGGCCTGGCTCGCGCCCCACCTGCTGGACCCGCGGGCGGCGGCGCTGCTGCCGGTCGCCGCCGCGCTGCCCTCCGTACTGGGCGGGGACGACCGGACCGGATTCACCCGGAGCGCCCGCACCGCCTTCGGGCTGCTGTGGATCCCGGTCGCGCTGACCGGCCTGGTGACGCTCGGCGCGACCGCGGTCACGGTGGGCCTCGCGGTGGCGCTCGGCGACGTCGGCGCCTGGTGCGGCGGTACGGCACTGGGCCGGCGCGGTCCGCTCGCCCGGCCGCTGTCGCCGCTCTCCCCCAACAAGACCTGGGCGGGCGTGCTCGGCGCGGCCGCCGCGACGGCCGGACTCCTGCTCGTGACGGGCGGGTTCAGCCTGCCGCTGTGGGCGGCGGTGACCGGCGGCTGCGTCCTGGGCGACCTGGTCGAATCCATGGTCAAGCGCGAGTCGGGGGTGAAGGACGCGGGCAGCTGGCTGCCCGGCTTCGGCGGCCTCCTCGACCGGATCGACTCCCTGCTCGTGGCCCTTCTCCTGGCGACGGTGATGACGTGATGAGTACGTTCCTGAGCACCCCCGTCCGAGCCGTCCTCCCCCGCCGCTCCCGTGTCGCGGCCGCCCTGCGGCGCGGGCTGTGGTGGACCGTCCTCAGCCTGACCGGCGGGGTCGAGCGGCGCGGCCGGCTGCCGCGCGGCGGCTGTGTGGTGGTCGCCAACCACTCCTCGCACGCCGATACGGCCGCCCTCCTCGCGGCGCTCGACGCCCGGCACGGCCCGGCGATCGGGGCGGCGGCGGACTACTGGTTCGCCTCCCCCTGGCGGCGCCGGATCTGCCGCAGGCTCGCGGCCGGGTTCCCGGTGCGGCGGGGCGGCGGGATGGAGGATCTGCTCTCCATGGCCGGTGAACTGCGCGGCGGCCGGGCGGTCGTGCTGTTCCCCGAGGGCACCCGGGCCAGGGACGGCGAGCTGGGCTCCTTCCACCGGGGCGCGCTGGTGCTGGCCGAGGAGGCGGGGGTGCCGGTGGTGCCGGTGGGGATCGCCGGCACGGACCGGCTGCTGCCCAAGCACGGACGGCTGCGCTCCTCGCTGGTCCGGGTGACGGTCGGTGAGCCACTGCCGTCGGCCGTCTCCCCGGAGGAGGCCCGCGACGCGGTGGTGGCCCTGCACGCGCGTACGGTCGCCGAGCCGCTGAGGGACTCCGCGACCCGGCGCCGGGTCGCGGCGGTCGTCATCTCGCGCTGGGGTCTGCCGCTGGCGTTCTGCTGGGCGTTCGCGGAGGCGCTGAGCTGGCCGCTGATGCCGGAGCTGCTGCTGGGCGCGGTGTGCGTGGCGGTGCCGCGCGCCGCGCTGAAGATGTCGCTGGGCGCGCTCGCGGGCAGCCTGGCCGGTGGCCTTCTCGCCCTGCAACTGGCTTCGGCGGGGGTCCAGTTGCCCGCGCCGCTGACCACGGACCGGATGCGGGCGGAGGTCCGGCACGAACTGGCGCTTGAGGGCGCCTCCGCGGTGCGCCACCAGCCGTGGAACGGCGTCCCGTTCAAGGTGTACGGCGCGGAGGCGGGCCGCGCCGGTGTCCCCACCCTCGACTGGCTCGCCGCGTCGGCGGCGGCCCGTGGCTCCCGCACCCTGACGGTGGGCCTCGCGTTCGCCGGGTTCGGCCTGCTGCTGCGCCGCCACCGGCGCCGGTACGGCCGTTATCTGGTGCTGCTGGGCGGCGGGTTCGCGGTGGGGCTCTCGCTGATCGTGCACGGCTGGAGCTGAAGCGGCGACGGGAGAAATGGAAACCGCCTCCCGGCCGGCAGGGGAACCGGTCGGGAGGCGGAGTTCGTGGCGGGGCGCCGGGAGGGCGGCGCCCCGAAGGGCGGTCAGCCCTGGTGCGGGTAGGTGTACTCGGTCGGCGGGACCAGCGTCTCCTTGATGGCCCGGGTCAGGGTCCAGCGCTGGAGGTTCTGCGGGGCGCCCGCCTTGTCGTTCGTACCCGAGGCACGGCCGCCACCGAAGGGCTGCTGGCCGACGACGGCACCGGTCGACTTGTCGTTGATGTAGAAGTTGCCCGCGGCGTACCGCAGCTTCTCCATCGTGGCGGCGGCCGCGGCGCGGTCGTTCGCGATGACGGAACCGGTCAGCGCGTAGTCGGAGACCGACTCCATCTGCTCCAGCATCGCGTCGTACTTCTCGTCCTCGTAGACGTGCACGGCGAGGATCGGGCCGAAGTACTCGGTCGTGAAGACCTCGTTCTCGGGGTCGCTGCACTCGATGACGGTCGGGCGGACGAAGTAGCCCACCGAGTCGTCGTACGTGCCGCCCGCGATGATCGTGCACGCCGGGTCGGCGGCGGCGCGGTCGATGGCGGCCTTGTTCTTCGCGAACGAGCGGTCGTCGATGACGGCGCCCATGAAGTGCGACAGGTCCGTGACGTCGCCCATGGTGATGGAGTCGACCTCGGCCGCGAACTTCTCCTTGAAACCGGAGTTCCAGATGGAGGCCGGGACGTACGCCCGCGAGGACGCGGAGCACTTCTGGCCCTGGTACTCGAAGGAGCCGCGGGTCAGCGCGGTCTTCAGGATCGCCTGGTCCGCCGAGGGGTGCGCGACGACGAAGTCCTTGCCGCCGGTCTCGCCGACGAGCCGCGGGTAGGTGCGGTAGTTGGCGATGTTGTTGCCGACCGTCTTCCACAGGTGCTGGAAGGTGGGGGTCGAGCCGGTGAAGTGGATACCGGCCAGGTCGCGGTGGTTCAGGGCCACCTCGGAGACGGCGATGCCGTCGCCCGTCACCAGGTTGATGACGCCCTTGGGGAGACCGGCCTCCTCCAGGAGCTGCATCAGCAGCACGGCGGCGTGGGTCTGCGTCGGGGACGGCTTCCACACCACGACGTTGCCCATGAGGGCGGGGGCGGTGGGCAGGTTGGCCGCGATGGCCGAGAAGTTGAACGGCGTGATCGCGTAGACGAAGCCCTCCAGCGGGCGGTGGTCCATGCGGTTCCACACGCCGGCGGAGTTCGCCGGGGGCTGCTCGGCCAGGATCTGGCGCGCGTAGTGCACGTTGAAGCGCCAGAAGTCGACGAGCTCACAGGGGCAGTCGATCTCGGCCTGCTGGGCGGTCTTGCCCTGGCCGAGCATCGTGGAGGCGGCCAGCGTCTCGCGCCAGGGGCCGGAGAGCAGTTCCGCGGCGCGCAGGATGATGGCCGCGCGGTCGTCGAAGGACATCGCGCGCCAGGCCGGGGCGGCGGCGAGGGCGGCGTCGACCGCGTCCTTCGCGTCCTGCTCGGTGGCGCCCGCGTACGTACCGATGACGGACTTGTGGTTGTGGGGCTGCACGACGTCGAAGCGCTCGCCGCCGCCCATCCGCTTCTCGCCGCCGATGGTCATCGGCAGGTCGATCGGGTTCTGGCTGAGCTCCTTGAGCTTGGCCTCCAGGCGGGCGCGCTCCGGGGAGCCCGGGGCGTAGGAGTGGACCGGCTCGTTGACCGGCGCGGGGACCTGGGTTACAGCGTCCATGGTTTCCGTTGCTCCTTCAGTAGAGGGGTGGAGGGGGCTCAGCCCTTGGTGAGGATGGAGCGGCCGAAGAACAGCAGGTTGGCCGGCTTCTCCGCGAGGCGGCGCATGAAGTAGCCGTACCAGTCGGTGCCGTACGCGGTGTAGACGCGCATCCGGTGGCCCTCGGCCGCGAGCCGGATGTGCTCCTCGCTGCGGATGCCGTACAGCATCTGGAACTCGTACTCGTCCAGCTTGCGCCCGGCCTTGCGGCCCAGCTCCTGGGCGATGGCGATCAGACGCGGGTCGTGGGACCCGATCATCGGGTAGCCCTCGCCGTCCATCAGCGTCCGCAGGATGCGGACGTACGCCTTGTCGATCTCGGCCTTCTCCTGGTACGCGACGGAGGCGGGCTCCTTGTAGGCGCCCTTCACGATGCGTACCCGGCTGCCCGCGGCGGCGAGACGGCGCGCGTCCTCCTCGGTGCGGAAGAGGTAGGCCTGGATGACGCATCCGGTCTGCGGGTAGTCCTTCCGCAGCTCCTCGTGGATGGCGAACATCGAGTCGAGGGTGGTGTGGTCCTCGGCGTCCAGAGTGACCGTGGTGCCGATCTCGGCGGCGGCCTCGACGACCGGGCGGACGTTGGCGAGCGCCAGCTCGTGGCCGCCGTCCAGCGCCTGGCCGAACATGGAGAGCTTGACGGACATCTCGGCCCGCGTGCCCAGGCCGAGGTCCTTGAGGCGGCCGATGAGCTCCAGGTAGGCGTCGCGGGCGGCGGCGGCCTGCTCGGGCGTGGTGATGTCCTCACCGACCACGTCCATGGTGACTTCGAGGCCCTTGCCCGCGGCGTCCTCGATGATCGGGACGACCTGCTCGACCGTCTCACCGGCGATGAACCGGCCGACGACCTGCTTGGTGCCCGGGGCTGCCGAGATGAAGCGGCGCATCTTGTCGCTGCGTGACGCGGCGAGTATCACGGGACCCAGCACGGGGCACCTCCACGGAAAGTACGGACGAAAGCCGCACCACTGTTCTATGTCGAACATAAGCGGTACAGCACGGAGAACCACCGTCAAATCTATGGATCTCCCCGAGGCCGGGCCATCGACAGCTGTCACGCATCCGTGCCCTGGATCTCAGACATATGTCTGAAGGGGTGCGAGAATGGCCGGGTGAAGGGCGATTACCAGGAGCTGGTCGACGAGATCTCCGGGCTGCTCGGCGTTCCCGCGACGCTGGAGAACCGGGACTTCGGACTGGTCGCCTTCGGCGCCCACGACAGCGACGACGACACGGCGATGGACCCGGTCCGCACCCGCTCGATCCTGACCCGCCGCTCGACCCCGGCGGTCCGCGCCTGGTTCGAGAACTTCGGCATCACCCATGCCACCGGCCCCGTCCGCATCCCGGCCGCCCCGGAGGCGGGCGTCAACCGGGACCGGATCTGTCTTCCGGTACGCCATCGGGGTGTCGTGCTCGGCTACGTATGGCTGCTGGACGCCGACCCCGGCCCGACCGACCAGCAGCTGGACGCGGCGATGGAGGTGGCGGCCCGGATCGGCGCGCTGCTCTCCGACGAGGCGCGGGCGGGCACCGACCTGTCCCGGGAGTTCGCCGCGGTGATCACCGCGGCGCGCGGCTGGCAGCGCGAGATGGCGGTGGCCGCGCTCAGCGAGGCGCTCGGCCCGGACGCCGAGGGGCTGCACACCGTGGTGTGCGTGACCCCGTGGACGCGGGACCCGCCCTCGGCCCGTACGGTGCCGTCCGCGGCGGCCCTGTCCGGCGCCCCGTCCGCCGACGCGGCGGGCACCGGGGCGCTGGCCGCGCTCGTCCGGCTCCGCTCCCCCGAGGTCCTCGACCCGGCGCTGGCCGCCGCGGACCGGCTGCGCGCCACCGCGGGCGCCGCCGCCACCGCCGGGATCGCGGTACCGCGCCGGGGTCTGGCGGAGCTGGCCGACGCCTGGCACGAGGCGTCCGCCGCGAACCGGGCGGCGGCGGCGGAGACCCGGTTCGGCCCGGTCGCCCGGTGGTCGGACATCGGCCCCTACCGCCTGCTGACCGCGCTCGCCCCGGAGACGCCGCCCGACCACACGGTCCGCCCGCTGCTCACCCCGGCGCACCGGGACCTGGCCCGCACCGCGGAGGTGTTCCTCGACTGCGCGGGCCAGGCGTCCCGGACCGCCGGTGAGCTGGGCATCCACCGCCAGACGCTGTACTACCGGCTCTCCCGGGTCCAGCAGCTCACCGGCCTGGACCTGAACGACGGCGAGGACCGGCTGCTGCTGCACATGGCGCTCAAGGCGTCCCGGCTCTGAGGGGCCCGGTCCGGACCGGGCCCCCGCAAGCCGGCTTCCCCTGCCCGAAGACCTCCGCTACCGCTGCTCCCGGCCCTCCAGCACGGCCTTCAGCCCGTCCGTCAGATCCTGGGCCGAGGGCGCCGATTCACTGTCCATCAGCCACTGGACCATGACACCGGCGAGCAGCGCCTGGCAGAACAGCCCCGCCACCCGCGCCTTCTCCGGCTCCGTCTCGGGGTCGATGCCCAGCATGTTCTCGGCGAGCCCGTCGCGGCCCTCGCGCTGCGGGCCGACGAGGGCCTTCTGGAGATCGGGGTCGGAGTCGATCCGGGAGATGACCTCCATCTGGAGCTGCCAGACGGACCGGGTCTGCTCGTAGCTCCCGATCACCCGCTCCCAGGTCTCGCGGAACTGGTCGAGCGGGGCGGCCGGCACGGCAGCGGCCCCGGGTCCGGTCTCGTCGTTCTCGTTGGTCAGGACGTCGCCCCACTCCTCCGTCACCTTGAGGAAGGCGAGGTTGAGCAGGGCCTCCTTGGATCCGTAGTGGTAGCCGATGGAGGCGAGGTTCGTCCCGGAGGCGGCCACGATGTCGCGTGCCGTCGTCCGGGCGTACCCCTTCTCCAGCAGGCAGCGCTTGGCGCCTTCGAGCAGATCCTCACGATGTCCCATGACAGCAGCGTACCCGACATACAGACGCTCGTGTAAGACGCGCGTCTAGATGCCGGGTACGACGTTGCGGGACGGCTCAGTCGGTGAGGTTCACCGAGCGGGCGGAGGCCGCGCCGATCTCGGCCGAGATCTCGGTGAGCACCGCCGGCGGGACGTCGTCGTCGACGGTGAGGACGACCAGCGCCTCGCCGCCCACGTCGGCGCGCGAGACCTGCATGCCCGCGATGTTCAGACCGGCCTCACCGAGGATCTTGCCGACGGCGCCGACGACACCGGGGCGGTCGTCGTAGCGCAGGACGACCATGTGGTCGGCCAGCGCCAGGTCCACGTCGTGGTCCCCGATCGCGACGATCTTCTGGAGGTGCTTGGGGCCGGCCAGCGTGCCGGACACCGCGATCTCCTCGCCACTGGCGAGCGTGCCGCGCACGGTGACCACGTTGCGGTGGTCGGGCGACTCGGAGCTGGTGGTGAGGCGGACCTCGACACCGCGCTCCTGCGCGAACAGCGGGGCGTTCACGTAACTGACGGTCTCGTCGACGACGTCCTCGAAGACGCCCTTGAGCGCGGAGAGTTCGAGCACCTTGACGTCGTGCTGGGTGATCTCGCCGTACACCTCGACGTCGAGGCGGGCCGCGACCTCGCCCGCGAGCGCGGTGAAGATCCGGCCGAGCTTCTCGGCGAGCGGCAGTCCGGGACGGACGTCCTCCGCGATCACGCCGCCCTGGACGTTGACCGCGTCCGGTACGAGCTCACCGGCGAGCGCGAGGCGCACCGACTTGGCGACCGCGATGCCCGCCTTCTCCTGGGCCTCGTCGGTGGAGGCGCCGAGGTGCGGGGTGCAGACGACCTGGTCGAACTGGAACAGCGGGGAGTCCGTGCAGGGCTCCTTGGTGTACACGTCGAGCCCGGCGCCGGCGACGCGGCCCTCCTTGAGGGCGGAGGCGAGCGCCTCCTCGTCGACGATGCCACCGCGGGCGGCGTTGACGATCCGCACCGAGGGCTTCACCTTGTGCAGCGCCTCGTCACCGATCAGGCCGAGCGTCTCCGGGGTCTTGGGGAGGTGCACGGTGATGAAGTCGGAGACTTCGAGCAGCTCGTCCAGGGAGAGGAGCTTGACGCCCATCTGCGCGGCGCGCGCGGGCTGCACGTAGGGGTCGAACGCGACGATCTTCATGCCGAAGGCCGACATGCGCTGGGCGACCAGGACGCCGATGCGGCCGAGGCCGACGACGCCGAGGGTCTTCTCGCTCAGCTCGACACCGGTGTACTTGGAGCGCTTCCACTCGCCGTTCTTGAGGGCGGTGTTGGCCTGGGGGATGTGGCGCGCGGTGGCGACCAGCAGACCGCAGGCCAGCTCGGCGGCGGTGACGATGTTGGAGGTCGGCGCGTTCACGACCATCACACCGGCCTTGGTGGCCGAGGAGACATCGACGTTGTCCAGACCGACACCCGCGCGGGCGACGACCTTCAGCTTCTTCGCGGCGGCGATGGCCTCGGCGTCGACCTTGGTGGCGGAGCGCACCAGGATGGCGTCGACATCGACGATCGCGGGGAGAAGCTCGGCGCGGTCCGCGCCGTTGCAGTGCCGGATCTCGAAATCCGGGCCCAGGGCGTCCACCGTGGCGGGCGACAGCTCTTCAGCGATGAGTACGACAGGTTTCGAGCTCACGTGAGTCCTCACAGGTCCAGTGCGGACGGCCGTCCCGACGGCCGCAGGCGGTGGAGGTGCTTGCCGCGTGGAAGACGCACGACACTGTGGGCCTGACGCGTGTATGTGTGAAGAAGTGTAGTCATGCGCGACGGCGCATACTGCGCCCCGTTGGAAGGATCACCCACATGAGGCTGGACGACTTGTACACACGTACGACGCCGCCTCTTCCAGCGGTGAAGCGGGGCTGATGCCTCAGGGGCGGGTCCGGGAACCCGCCCCTGAGGCACCGGTGTTACGCGTCGTCGTCGTTGACCCAGCTCATGAGCTTGCGGAGCTCACGGCCCGTGGTCTCCAGCAGGTGGTCGCTGTCGGCCTTCTTGTACTCGTTGTACTTGGGCAGACCGTTGTGGTACTCGGCCATCCAGTTCTTGGCGAAGGTGCCGTCCTGGATCTCGGCGAGGACCTTCTTCATCTCGGCCTTGGTCGCGTCGGTGATGATGCGCGGGCCGGTGACGTAGTCGCCCCACTCGGCGGTCTCCGAGATGGACCAGCGCATCTTCTCCAGGCCGCCCTCGTACATGAGGTCCACGATGAGCTTCAGCTCGTGCAGGCACTCGAAGTACGCGATCTCCGGCTGGTAGCCGGCCTCGGTCAGCGTCTCGAAACCGGCCTTCACCAGGGCGGCGGTGCCACCGCAGAGGACGGCCTGCTCGCCGAAGAGGTCGGTCTCGGTCTCCTCGGTGAACGTGGTCTTGATGACGCCGGCGCGGGTGCCGCCGATGCCCTTGGCGTACGAGAGCGCCAGCTCCAGGCCTTTGCCCGTGGCGTCCTGCTCGACGGCCACGATGCACGGAACGCCGCGGCCCTCCTCGTACTGGCGGCGGACCAGGTGACCCGGGCCCTTCGGGGCGACCATGCAGACGTCGACGTTGGCCGGCGGCTTGATGAAGTCGAAGCGGATGTTCAGGCCGTGGCCGAAGAACAGCGCGTCGCCGTCCTTGAGGTTGTCCTTGACGGACTCCTCGTAGACCTGGGCCTGGATCGGGTCCGGAACCAGGATCATGATGACGTCGGCCTCGGCGGACGCCTCGGCGGGCGTCACCACGCGCAGGCCCTGCTCCTCGGCCTTGGCCTTGGACTTCGAGCCCTCGTGCAGACCGACACGGACGTCGACACCCGAGTCGCGCAGCGACAGCGCGTGGGCGTGGCCCTGGCTGCCGTAGCCGAGGACCGCGACCTTGCGGCCCTGGATGATGGACAGGTCGGCATCGTCGTCGTAGAACAGCTCGGCCACTGGGTCTTCTCCTTGGTGTGCAGGTGTTGCGTCCCACCGTACGGCGGGGTGCGTCGGTTACGTTTTCGGGTCTCGCCATACGAGCGGCGAGGCGGTGGGGCTACGCCGTGCGGTCGAGGGCGCGCAGCGACCGGTCGGTGATCGAGCGCGCGCCGCGTCCTATGGCGATGGTGCCGGACTGGACGAGCTCCTTGATGCCGTACTGCTCCAGCATCTTGAGCATCGCCTCCAGCTTGTCGGCTCCGCCGGTCGCCTCGATCGTGACGGCCTCCGGGGAGACGTCCACGGTCTTGGCGCGGAACAGCTGGACGATCTCGACGATCTGGGAACGGGTCTCGCTGTCGGCGCGGACCTTCACCAGGACGAGCTCGCGCTGGATCGCAGCGGCGGGTTCGAGTTCGACGATCTTCAGGACGTTGACCAGCTTGTTGAGCTGCTTGGTCACCTGCTCCAGGGGCAGGCCCTCGACATTGACCACAATGGTGATGCGGGAGATGTCGGGATGTTCGGTGGTACCGACCGCGAGCGAGTCGATGTTGAAGCCGCGGCGGGAGAACAGGGCGGTGATCCGGGCGAGGACACCGGGCTTGTTCTCGACCAGGACGGAGAGCGTGTGCTTGGTGGACATGGAAGTCGGTCTCTCTCTGTCTCTCAGTCGTCTTCGTTGTCGCCGAAGTCGGGGCGGACGCCGCGGGCGGCCATGACCTCGTCGTTGGAGGTGCCGGCTGCGACCATCGGCCACACCATCGCGTCCTCGTGGACGATGAAGTCCACCACGACGGGGCGGTCGTTGATCGAGTTGGCCTCGGCGATGACCTTGTCCAGGTCGGCCGGGTCCTCGCAGCGGATCGCGTAGCAGCCCATGGCCTCCGACAGCTTGACGAAGTCGGGCACCCGGGTGCCCTTCGCCGGGAGGCCGTCGGTGTCGGCGCCGGTGTGCAGCACGGTGTTGGAGTACCGCTGGTTGTAGAAGAGGGTCTGCCACTGGCGGACCATCCCGAGCGCGCCGTTGTTGATGATCGCGACCTTGATCGGGATGTTGTTGAGCGCGCAGGTGGTGAGCTCCTGATTGGTCATCTGGAAGCAGCCGTCACCGTCGATCGCCCAGACCGTGCGGTCCGGCATCCCGGCCTTGGCACCCATCGCCGCCGGGACCGCGTACCCCATCGTCCCGGCACCGCCCGAGTTCAGCCAGGTGGCGGGCTGCTCGTACTTGATGAAGTGCGAGGCCCACATCTGGTGCTGGCCGACGCCCGCCGCGAAGATCGTTCCGTCCGGGGCGAGTTCGCCGATCCGCTCGATGACCTGCTGCGGCGAGAGGCTGCCGTCGTCCGGCAGGTCGTAGCCGACCGGGTAGGTGTCACGCCACCGGTTGAGGTCCTTCCACCAGGCGGCGTAGTCGCCGGTGTGGCCCTCGGTGTGCTCGGCCTGGACCGCCTGGACGAGGTCGGCGATGACCTCGCGGGCGTCCCCGACGATCGGCACGTCGGCGGCCCGGTTCTTGCCGATCTCCGCCGGGTCGATGTCGGCGTGCACGATCTTGGCGTACGGGGCGAAGCTGTCCAGCTTGCCGGTGACCCGGTCGTCGAACCGGGCGCCCAGGGCGACGATCAGGTCGGCCTTCTGCAGCGCGGTGACGGCGGTGACCGAACCGTGCATGCCGGGCATTCCCACGTGCTGCGGGTGGCTGTCGGGGAAGGAGCCGAGCGCCATCAGGGTGGTGGTGACGGGCGCGCCGGTGAGCTCTGCCAGGACCTTCAGTTCCGCGGTGGCTCCGGCCTTCATGACGCCGCCGCCCACGTACAGCACCGGGCGCTTGGCCTGGGTGATGAGCTTGGCGGCCTCACGGATCTGCTTGGCGTGCGGCTTGGTCACCGGGCGGTAGCCCGGCAGGTCCATCTGCGGCGGCCAGGAGAACGTGGTCTTCGACTGCAGCGCGTCCTTGGCGATGTCGACGAGAACCGGTCCCGGACGGCCGGTGGACGCGATGTGGAAGGCCTCGGCGATGGTGTGCGCGATGTCCTCGGCACGGGTGACCAGGAAGTTGTGCTTCGTGATCGGCATGGTGATGCCGCAGATGTCGGCTTCCTGGAAGGCGTCCGTACCGATGGCGGCGGAGGCCACCTGGCCGGTGATCGCGACCATGGGCACAGAGTCCATGGCCGCGTCGGCGATCGGGGTGACGAGGTTGGTGGCACCCGGACCCGAGGTGACGATGCAGACACCGACCTTGCCGGTGGCCTGTGCGTAGCCGGTGGCCGCGTGGCCCGCGCCCTGCTCGTGGCGGACCAGGACGTGACGGACCCGGGTGGAGTCCATCAGCGGGTCGTACGCCGGGAGAATGCAGCCGCCGGGGAGGCCGAATACCGTGTCGGCCCCGACTTCCTCAAGAGAACGAATCAGGGACTGCGCGCCCGTGAGGTGCTCAACGGCGGCGGAGGGCGATCCGCCGGTACGGGCTCGCGGCTGGGGATGGTGGGCCCCGGTGGCCTGCTCGGTCATCGGCATTCTCTTCTCGAAGCTGAGGGTTTTTGCGAGTGTTTTACGACGTTTTGCGTGGTACCGGTGCAACAAAAAACCCCTCGTGCCGTGAGGCAAGCGAGGGGAGCGCGCCGGTGCGGTCTGCAGAGTGTCAGTGAGGGACTCTGCTTCAGCCGACGCGCTTTCCAAGTACGAGAATTCGGGTGCGCATGGCATTGACCCTCTCTCCGACGCACTCGACGTGTCAAGTGGGTGGGACGGGCGTCTCAGTATGTGATCCGGTGAGGAGCGGGATCGAGCCGCCCGCCAGGACGGGCTGCACGACGCTTCCGCCGGGCACCGGGAACTCGCCGCGGACCAGGGCGCGGCGCAGCCGGTACTCGTCCAGCGGCCCGCTGAAGGCCATGCCCTGGCCGTGCGTACAGCCCATGGCGCGCAGGGCGAGGACCTGTTCCGGTACGTCGACGCCGTCGGCCACGGACTGCATGCCGAGGTCGCACGCGATCCGCAGCAGCCCGCTGGTGATCTTGTGCAGCCGGGCGGACTCGACGACCCCCTCGACCAGGCCGCGGTCCAGTTTCAGTACGTCGATGGGGAGCCGGCGCAATGCGTTGATCGCGGCGTAGCCGCTGCCGAAGCCGTCGAGCGCGATCCGTACGCCGAGCCGGCGCAGGGCCACCAGCCGCTGTTCGAGTTCGTCGAAGGAGACTCTCGGATCGCTGTCGGAGACCTCGATCATCAGCGCCCCCGACGGCAGCCCGTAACGGGTGAGCAGCGCCTCGACGGAGCCGAAGGGCATTCCCTTGTCGAGCAGCCGGCGGGCGGGGAGCCGGACGGCGACGGAGACCTGGTGTCCGGCACGGGCCCGGTCCGCGGCCTGCTCGACGGCCTCTTCGAGGAGCCAGCGGCCCAGCTCCGCGGTGCGGTCGCTGTCCTCCGCGACGCGGAGGAACTCTGCGGGGGTGAACAGGATGCCCTGGGCGGAGCGCCAGCGGGCCTGTGCGGCGACGGCGGCGACCGTGCCGCTGGTGAGATGCACCACGGGCTGGTGGAGCAGCGCGAACTCGCCGTCGCGCAGGGCGGTGCGCAGCCGGGCGGCGAGTTCGGAGCGGCGGACCACCTCGGCCTGCATCTGCGGGGCGTACAGCTCGACGCGGTCCTTGCCGCCCGCCTTGGCGCGGTACATGGCGAGGTCCGCGTTGCGCATGAGGTCGTTGGGGGTGATGGCCGCCTCCGCGAAGGCGACGCCGATGGAGGCGGTGACCCGGACCTCTCCGGCGCCGATCCGGTAGGGCCGGGAGAGGGTGAGGCGCAGCCGGTCGGCGATCTCGTGGACCTGGTACTCGCGGGCGGTCTGCTCGCGGCTGCCGTCCCCGACGATGAGGGCGGCGAACTCGTCACCGCCGAGCCTGGCCGCGGTGTCCCCGGCCCGTACGGAGTCCTGGAGGCGGCGGGCGGCCTGGATGAGGAGCTCGTCGCCCGCCTGGTGGCCGAGCCGGTCGTTGGCCGCCTTGAAGCCGTCCAGGTCGATGAAGAGGACGGCGGTGCCCGCGTCTCCGGACCGGCGGCCGCTGAGGGTGCGGCGGACCCGGTCGGTGAAGAGGGCCCGGTTGGGCAGGTCGGTGAGCGGGTCGTGCTCGGCGTTGTGCTGCAACTGGGCCTGCAGTCGGACCCGTTCGGTGACGTCGCGGCTGTTGAGGATCAGCCCGCCCTGGTGCCGGTTGACGGTGGACTCGACGTTCAGCCATTCGCCGCTGCCGGATCTGAAACGGCACTCGATACGGGTGGTGGGCTCCTCGGCCGGCGGCGCGGCGAGGAAGCGGCGCACCTCGTGCACCACCGCGCCCAGGTCGTCGGGGTGGATGATCGAGGAGAGCTCGGCACCCACCAGGTCGTCCGCCTCGCGCCCGTAGACACCGGAGGCGGCGGGGCTGACGTAGCGGAGTATGCCGGTCGGGGCGGCGATCATGATGACGTCGCTGGAACCCTGCACCAGCGAGCGGAAGTGGTTCTCCTTCTGGGCCAGTTCCTGGGTGAGGGCGATGTTGTCGACGAGCATGATGCCCTGCCGGACGACCAGCGCGAGCACCACCGTGCAGCCGGTGAAGACCACCACCCGGTCCACTCTGCGGCCCTCGATGACGTTGTAGAGGATGCCCAGGGTGCAGACGGCGGCGGCGAGATAGGGCGTCAGCGCGGCCAGCGAACCGGCGATGGGGCGGCTGGTGGTCCGGGGCAGGGGCCGTTCCTGGACAGCGTTGTCCTCCGCACGGCCCGCGCCCCAGGGGGCGTAGGCGAGGAGCAGCGAACCGGCGAACCAGCCGGCGTCGAGCAACTGGCCCGAGTGGTAGGTCTGGCGGAGCAGCGGCGAGGTGAACAGGGCGTCGCACAGCACGGTCAGGGCGAGGGCGGCGATCGCCGTGTTCACCGCGGCCCGGTTGAGGCTGGAGCGCCGGAAGTGCAGCGCGAGGACCATGGAGACCAGCACGATGTCGAGCAGCGGGTAGGCCAGCGAGAGCGCCGCCCGCGCCACGCTGGCGCCCTCGACGTCCGCCAGATGTGCGGTGTGGGCGAGGGCGAGGCTCCAGGAGAGCGTGAGGAGCGATCCGCCGATCAGCCAGGAGTCGAGCGCCAGGCAGACCCAGCCGGCCCGGGTGACGGGGCGCTTGGCGAGGACGAGCAGTCCGACGATCGCGGGCGGCGCGAAGCAGAGGTAGAAGAGGTCCGCGAGGGAGGGGCTGGGCACCGGAAGCCCGCGCACGAACTCGTACCACCCCCAGACGGCGTTGCCACCGGCGGCCATCAGCGAGGAGAGCGAGAACAGCAGCCAGGCCGGCCGGAACCGGTTGTCCGCCGCGCGTGCGAAGAGGAAGCAGGAGACGGCGGCGGCCAGGGCGGCGGTGCTGAGGCCGAAGTCGCCCATGAAGAGCGCCATCCGCACCGAACCCCAGCCCAGCCCCGCGCCCACCGCGTATCCGGCGCAGGCGAGGCCGAGAAGGAGCTGCGGGAGGAGGGCGGGCGTCCTGCCGAGGGCCGGCCGCCGGGCCAGCAGCGCTCCGCGGGTGCTCGCCGGCGCGCTCACCGGGGCGCTCCCGCGGTCCGCGGACGGCCGCGGCGCCGGCGCACCGGACGGGTCGCCGGCCGTCCGCGGTCACCCCGCCATGTCGGATCGTTCGCCCATCGGCCGTACATCGCCCGTCGCCCCCTCGCGTGTGGCTTCCTCCCCGACGCCGTCCCTTCCACGGCGCAGCCTCCCTTTCGGGACGATACACCAGACTCGTCACGCAGGGACATAGTTCCTCTACTCTCCGTGACGACCTGGGGACTTGTCGCCACGGAGAGCCCCGGAACGTGCTCGCTGCGTGTTCAGCCGGTGGTGCGTACGACGTTGTGGACCGGCTCCCCCGCGGCGAACCGGCTGAGCTGTCCGGCGATCAGACGCTTGGCCCTGGGCAGGAACGCCGAGGTGCTGCCGCCCACATGAGGAGTGATCAGGACGTTCGGAGCATGCCAGAGGGGATGGCCGGAAGGGAGCGGTTCCGGATCTGTGACATCGAGTGCGGCGTGCAGCCGGCCCGATTCGAGTTCGGACAGCAGCGCCTTGGTGTCGACGACACCGCCGCGGGCGACGTTCACCAGCAGCGCCCCGTCCCGCATCGCCGCGAGGAAGTCCGCGCCCACCAGCCCTTGTGTGGACGGGTTCAGCGGGGTGGACAGAATCACGATGTCGGCCTCGGGCAACAGTGCGGGCAGGTCGTCGAGCGTATGTACGGGCCCGCGTGCGGTGGTCCGCGCGGAGCGTGCGACGCGCGCCACCCGCGCGCACTCGAAGGGTGCGAGCCGGTCCTCTATCGCGGAGCCGATCGATCCGTACCCCACGATCAGCACCGACTTGTCGGCGAGCGCCGGATAGAACCCGGACCGCCACTCCTCGTTGTCCTGGCCGCGCACGAAGCCGGGGAAGCCGCGCAGGGAGGCGAGGATCAGGGCGAGCGTCAGCTCGGCGGTGGATGCCTCGTGCACCCCCTTGGCGTTGCACAGCCGCACACCGGCGGGCAGCAGGCCGAGCCCCGGCTCGACGTGGTCGATGCCCGCGGAGAGCGTCTGCACGACCCGTACCGCGCTCATCGCGGCGAGCGGACGGACCGCGACCTTCGGGCCCTTCATGTACGGGACGACATAGAACGCGCAGTCCGCCGGGTCGGCCGGGTAGTCCTGCCCGCCGTCCCAGAAACGGTAGTTGAGACCCTCGGGAAGTCCTTCGATCCCGTCGGCCTCGATCGGCAGCCACACATCGGGGGCCGCGGTGGAATTCATGGTGGAAGTCATGGTCAGGAGGCTATGCGACGGCGCGCGGGGAGCAGAGGTTAGTTTGTGGGTGCGGAGTGTGGCCCCATGCGGGCGGGCCGAGGAAGGGTGCGGGGAGTTGGAGCGCAGGAGTCTCGGCGCGGCGGCGCTCGCCGTGGGCGCGGTCGGTCTCGGCTGCATGCCGATGAGCTGGGCGTACGACGCCTCGCGGCAGCGTGGCGACGACGCCCTGCGCGCGGTGCACGCGGCCCTCGACGCGGGCGTCCAAGTGCTCGACACGGCCGACATGTACGGGCCGTTCACCAATGAGCTGCTGTTGGGGCGGGCGCTGAAGGGGCGCCGCTCCGAGGCCTTCCTCTCCACCAAGTGCGGACTGCTGGTGGGCGATCAGCACATAGTGGCCAACGGCCGGCCCGGCTATGTCCGGCGGGCCTGCGACGCCTCGCTGCGCCGGCTGCAGACCGATGTGATCGATCTGTACCAACTGCACCGGGCCGACCCCGAGGTGCCGGTCGAGGAGACCTGGGGCGCGATGGCGGAGCTGGTGGCCGCGGGGAAGGTCCGGGCGCTGGGGCTGTGCGCGATCGGGGCGCGGGCCTCTCGCCGGCCGGGGGCGCGGCTGCACGACGGAACGATCCGGCAGCTGGAACGGGTGCAGCAGGTCTTTCCGGTGAGCGCGGTGCAGGCGGAGCTCTCGGTGTGGTCGCCGCAGGCGCTGGAGTCGCTGCTGCCGTGGTGTGCGGCGCGGGGTGTGGGGTTCCTGGCGGCGATGCCGCTGGGCAACGGGTACCTGACGGGGACGCTCACGCCGGGGCAGGGTTTCGAGCCGGAGGATCTGCGGGCCCGGCACCCCCGGTTCACCGCCGAGATGATGGCGGCGAACCAGCCGGTGGTGGTCGGGCTGCGGCGGGTGGCGGAGCGGCACGGAGCGACGCCCGCCCAGGTGGCGCTGGCCTGGACGCTGCGGCAGGGACCGCAGGTGGTTCCGGTGCCCGGTACCAAGCGGGCGCGCTGGGCGGTGGAGAACGCGGAGGCGGCCGGTCTGGCGCTGACGGCGCAGGACCTGGCGGAGATCGACCGGCTGCCGCCGGCGCGGGAGTCGTGGGACTGAGCGCGGGCGCACGGTCGTACGGGCCGCCGAATCCCTGATCGAGAAAGTCGGCCGTCATCGGGAACCCCGGGGCGGGCCGCGGTGTAAGAACAGTAGACAGGCGGCCGTCGAAGGGATCGGTGCGGTGATCGGATCTGGGCAGGACCCGATGGGGAGTCACACGACGCCTCTTGGGAGTGGTCGCCTCGCGCGGCTGAGTACGGTACGGCTGAGTACGGCACGGCTGGGTGCGGGGGGCGGGGTGTGGCGTGGGGCGGTGGCTCTGCTGGCGAGCGGGGCCCTGCTGCTCGCCGCGGGGTGCTCGTCGCAGGAGGGGGCGCGGAGCACGGCGGGCCAGGGCGCGAGCTCGCCGGCCGGCTCCCGGGAGGCCGGATCGGGCACACCGGCTCCTGCCTCGCCGTCCGCCTCGCGCCCGGCGGCCGATCTGCCGCCCGCGAAGGGCTCGGTGAAGGTGGTGTCGACCCTCACGGAAGGGCTGGACTCCCCGTGGGGCCTCACCGCCCTGCCGGACGGTGACCTGCTGGTCTCCTCGCGGGACAAGGGGACGATCACCCGGGTGGACGCGGAGAGCGGGAAGAAGACGCTGCTGGGCACCGTGCCCGGGGTGGCTCCCGACGGGGAGGGCGGGCTGCTGGGGATCGCGGTCTCCCCCACCTTCGGCACGGACCATCTGGTGTACGCGTACTTCACCACCGCCTCTGACAACCGCATCGCCCGCATGCTCTACGACGAGAAGGGGACGACACCCGGTCAGCTGCTGGGCGCTCCCGACACGATCCTGCGGGGCATCCCGAAGGGCTCCATCCACAACGGGGGACGGATCGCCTTCGGCCCGGACCACATGCTTTACGCGGGCACGGGCGAGACGGGCGATCACGGCTACGCCCAGGACAAGAAGTCCCTGGCCGGCAAGATCCTTCGGATGACGCCGGACGGCGAGCCCCTGCACGGCAATCCGCAGGCCGACTCCGTGGTGTATTCGTACGGTCACCGCAATGTGCAGGGCCTCGCCTGGGACAGCCACAAGCAGCTGTGGGCATCCGAATTCGGCCAGGACACCTGGGACGAGCTGAACCGGATCGTGCCAGGTGGGAATTACGGCTGGCCGGACGCCGAGGGCGAAGCGGGCGAGAAGGGTTTCATCGACCCCGTGGCACAGTGGAAGACGTCCGAGGCGTCCCCGAGCGGCATCGCCTACGCCAAGGGTTCGATCTGGATGGCCGGTCTGCGGGGTGAGCGGCTCTGGCGGATTCCGCTGTCCGGTGACGAGAGCAAGGAACCTCTGGCGGCCCCGCAGGCGTTCCTGAAGGGGAAGTACGGCCGTCTGCGCACGGTGCTGGCGGCGGGCGGCGACAAGGTCTATCTCGTCACGAGCGAGACGGACACCCGTGGCACCCCGAAGCCGGGAGACGACAAGATCCTGGTGCTTGAGGTGCGGTAGCGGCTACAGCAGGCGGAAGGGTGCGCGGCCCGTGTTCAACTTCTTCGAGGAACTCTTCGCACCCGGCCGCAAGCACGCTGCCGAGGAACAGCGGCGGCTGGAGCTGAGCCGGGTGGATCTCGGCATCGGTGACCCGGCGCGCGGTCCGATAGACCTCACCTCGGGGAAGGTGGTGGTCCGCCGGCCGGACACCGGGGACACCGCGTCCCAGGACATAGCCGCCGAGGACGCGGGGCCCGAGGGCGCGGAGCCCGGGGACACAGCGCCCGGGGACGCCGGCACCGGGGGCGCCGGCACCGGGGAGCGCGGCGAAGCGGTGTAGCTGTCCGCGTCCTGGCGCGCCCGACGGGGCTGCCGGACAGCCTTCCTCCTGCCTCCCCCCAGCCCCCGTCCTCAGGAGCCCGTGGGCGTGCGGTACAGCCGCAGCCGGTGGGCGAGTGCGGCGGCCTCGCCCCGGCTGGCCACCCCGAGCTTGGCCAGGATGTTGGAGACGTGCACGCTCGCGGTCTTGGGCGAGATGTACAGCTCCTCTGCGATCCTCCGGTTGGTGTGGCCTTCGGCGACGAGCCGGTGCACGTCCTGTTCGCGCCGGGTCAGCCCGAAGGACTCCACCGCGGCGGCGGCCGCGGCCCGGAGCTGCTCCTCGGATCTGTCCCGGCCGGTCTGCTCGTCGGTGGCGCCGTCGCCGTCCGGGACGGTGACGGCCTCCAGGATCTCCGCCCCGGATCCGGACGCGGACCCCGAGCCGGTGGCCGAGCCGGGGCCGCGAAGCGCGTCGGGGGTGGCGAGGGTGATGCGGGCGCGGCCGGCCAGCAGCTCGATGGTCTCGGTCAGCGGGCGCGCGCCCAGGCGCAGGGCCGTGCCGTGTGCCTCGCGCAGCAGGGCGGTGGCCGCGGCGCGGTCGCCGGAGGCCACGAGCAGGGCCTCGGCCCAGCGGTGACGGATCTGGGCCAGCTCGTACGGGCGGCGCAGCGGGGCGAAGGCATGGGCCGCCCGCGACCAGTGGTCGGGGGTGTCGAGGCCCTCGGCGCGGGCCAGTTCGGCATCGACGAGCAGACCGTAGGCCGCCCACACCGGGACGAGCATCGGCAGCCGCTTGAGGTGGCTGCGGATCAGCGCGAGGATCGCCGGCCGGCCGGGCTCGGTGGCGGGCAGGCCGCGGGCATCGGCCTCGGCCGCCGCGACGACGTGCAGCAGCGGCAGGGCGTAGCGCTGGGTGCCGGTCGGGAAGCCGGTCTCCGCCTGGGCCTCGAAGGCCGTCCGTGCCTCGCTGAGGCGGCCCTGCTGCACGGCGAGGGCGACGGTGTGGCGCACGGCGTTGATGAAGTGCTGGGGCTGCGGGTCACGTGAGCCGAAGCTTCGCTTGTTCAGTGCGAGTTGCCGTTCGGCTTCGTCGAAGTCGCCGCGTGCCAGGGCTACTTCGGTGCGGCGGGCGGCGACCAGGCCCTGGGCCTTGCGGGACTGCGCGACCCGGGCGGCGGCCTCCGTGGTGGCCAGGGCCTCGTCCCAGTGGCCGAGCGAGAACAGGGACATCGCCTGGTTGGTGCGGACCCACGCCTCCTTGTCGGCTATGCCGTGGCTGTGGCAGATCTCGATCCCGTGGTCGGCGGCGGACACCGCTTCCAGGGAACGGCCCATGGCTTCGAGGGTCGAGGGGAGGTTGATGCTGGCGCGGCCCATGACGTCGACGAGGCACAGCTCCTCGGCCCGGTCGCGGACGGCGTACATCTCCGCGATGCCGTCGTCGGCGTCCCCGGCGTCCACGGTCAGCCAGCCCCTGGTGAGGCGGGCGTGCAGTTCGATGTACTCGTCACCGACCAGCCGGGCGTACTCCACGGCCCGGTCGGCGGCCGCGAGGGTGTCGGGCCCGGGGCGGTGCAGCGCGCCCCAGCCGGCCACGCTCATCAGGACGTCGGCGTGCACGGCCGACGGGGGCAGTCCGCGGACGAGCTCCTCCGCGGTGGCCAGCTCCTCCCAGCCGTCGCCGCGGGTGAGGTCCTGGACCAGCCTGGAGCGCTGGACCCAGAACCAGGCGGCGCGCAGCGCGTCGTCCTCGCCCTCCAGGATGCGCAGGGCCTTCTTGCAGAGGGTGAGGGCCCGTTCGCGGTCGCCGCCGAAGCGGGCGGCGACGGTGGCCTCCGCCATCAGGTCGAGGTACCGCAGCGGAGTGGCGCTGTCGCAGCCGCAGCCGCAGGCCGGGTAGACCTCGGCGTAGTCGATGGGGCGCAGCGTGCCGCGTACCGCTTCCGGGGCGTCGTCCCACAGCTCCATCGCCCGTTCCAGCAGCCGCAGCTGCTCGGAGAAGGCGTGGCGGTGGCGCGCTTCGACCGAGGCCTTCAGTACGGCGGGCAGCGCCTTGGCCGCGTCGTGCGCGCCGTACCAGTAGCTGGCCAGCCGGGTGGCGCGCTCCCCGTCGCGGACGAGGGTGGGGTCGGCCTCCAGGGCTTCTGCGTAACGGCGGTTGAGCCGGGAGCGTTCGCCCGGCAGCAGGTCGTCGCTGACGGCCTCGCGGACCAGGGAGTGCCGGAAGCGGTAGCCGTTGCCCTCCGGGGTGGTGAGCAGCAGATTGGCGCCGACGGCTCCCCGCAGGGCTTCGATGAGGTCGTCCTCGGCGAGCCCCGCGACGGCGGCCAGCAGTTCGTACTCGACGGTCGAGCCGCCTTCGGCCACGACCCGGGTGACCCGCTGGGCGTCGTCGGTGAGTGTTTCGACCCGGACGAGCAGGAGGTCGCGCAGTGAGTCGGGGACTCCGGCGCCGTCACCGCACTCCAGGCTGCAGGCGAGCTCCTCGACGAAGAAGGCGTTGCCGTCGGAGCGCTCGAATATCTCGTCCACCAGGGTGGGTTCCGGGGTGTCGGCGAGGATGCCGGTGAGTTGGCGGCGGACCTCGGCCCGGTTGAAGCGGTCGAGCTCGATGCGGCGGACGGTGCGCAGCCGGTCCATCTCGGCCAGCAGCGGGCGCAGCGGGTGGCGGCGGTGGATGTCGTCGGCCCGGTAGGTGCCGACGACGACGAGGCGGCCGGTGCGCAGCGTGCGGAACAGGTAGGCGAGGAGGTGCCGGGTGGAGGCGTCGGACCAGTGCAGGTCCTCCAGGACCAGGACGACCGCGCGCTCCGCCGAGATGCGCTCCAGCAGTCGGCCGGTGAGTTCGAAGAGCCGGGCGGTGCCGTGTTCGTCGGCGGAGTCCCGCCCCGGTTCGCCCAGTTCGGGAAGGAGCCGGGCCAGCTCGCTCTCCTGTCCGGCGCAGGCGGCGGCCATCTCCTCCGGGAGCGTGCGGCGCAGGGCGCGCAGGGCCGTGGAGAACGGGGCGTACGGCAGACCGTCCGCGCCGATCTCCACGCAGCCGCCCACGGCGACGACGGCCCCTCTGCGGGCGGCCACCGCGAGGAACTCCTCGACCAGACGGGTCTTGCCGACGCCCGCCTCGCCACCGACGAGCAGCGCCTGCGGTTCCCCGCAGGCGCAGCCGTCCGGACCGGCGCCCGCCGCGGTGGCGCGGGCGAGCGCATCGGTGAGTGAGGTGAGTTCATTTGCGCGGCCGACGAACACGGGACTGACTGACCTGGTCTCCACGAAGCCGAGCATCGCATACGCGTCCGACAACCCGGTTCCGGGAGGCTGGACCGGCATAGTCCTTCCGCCCTTACGCGGCGTGCACGAACCGCCGCCGGTCGCTGTCCGCACTCACCGTCCTCTCGCGCTCCTTACGTGCCGAACTGCGGGCGGCCCGGTCGGCGCGGCGTGCTTCCCGGACGAGCCGCTCGGCGTCGGCGCGGCGGATCAGTTCGGCCTGCATGATCTTCTGGAGCTCGTACTCGTACATGCGATTCCCCTGGTGACGTGGGCCGTTGGGCCCGGTGGCGGCAGTTCGTCTGCCGTGCCTCCACTTTCGTCCTCCGAGGGGTGCCGGCGCATCGGGCGAGTTCCGCATCTCCGGCGGGCCGATGCCTTAGGCACGTACCCATGTCACCGCACACGGACCGCGAACGCCCCCGCGGATGCCTTAGGACCTGTCCGGCGGCTCCGGGGGGCGTCGTACGGAAGGGGGAGTTCCGGTCCGCCGGGTCAGCTTCCCGCTGTCGTCGCGGTCGCCGTGGGCAGGGCGACGATGAGGTCGAAGTACATGCCCACGGCGACCAGCACGCCGATCACGCCGAGCGCGATGCCGCCCTTGGCCACCGCGCGGACCCAGCCGGCCTGCGGGTGTGCGGAGGGGGCGCCGAACGCGGGCCGGACCAGGACGTAGCAGCCGACCAGCAGGGCGACGAGTCCGAAGATCCCGTTGACCAGGGCGGTGGCGTGCCAGGCGTCGCCGTAGATCTCGGAGATCTGCTGGGCGGCCGAGCCGCCGGACGACGTCTTGATCTGTCCGATCAGGGTCTCGCGCTCGGCGGCGACCCGGCCGCTCCAGGCTCCGGTGAGCGAGACGATGCCGAGGCCGACGGAGACGACGGCCGCGGCGGCGGTGCCGAGACCGGCGGACTCCTTGCCGGACCCGTCGTCGTCCAGGTCGTCATCGCTGAGGGCCAGGTCCGGGTCCGGGTCGAGGGCCGGGTCCAGGGCCGGGTCGAGGTCCTGCTCCGCCCCGTCGCCGCGGTCCGCGGCCTCCGCGGGCTCCGTGCGTGCCTTGTCGAGCCGCCCCGCCGTCTCGGGTCGCTCCGCCGCGTCCTTGGCGCCGGCGGTGTCTGTGGCGGCCTTCTCTGCCGTCTTCTTCTCTCCGTCGCCCTCGGCGACGGGAGCTGTGGGAGTGGTGGGAGTGGTGGGGTTCATTTTCCGCACGCTAGGCGTCCCGGATGAGAACGTTCTTAACGCCCCGCGCCGCCCTGCTCCCCTGCCCCGGCGCAGCCGCCCCGAACCGCTACCGACCGCCGCTCCCGGACCGCTCCGGTCAGCGGACGCGCTGGGTGGCCGGTACCGCCTCGTCGTCCGGGCTCGCGCCCGCCGCCGGGATCCGCGCACGCGGGGACCGGCATTCGGGCGGCTCGATGCTGAGGCGCGGCAGTCTGCGGTCCAGCCAGCCCGGCAGCCACCAGTTCGCCCCGCCCAGCAGATGCATCAGGGCGGGAACCAGCAGCGTGCGCAGCACGAAGGCGTCCAGCGCGACGGCCGAGGCGAGCGCGATCCCGAACATCGCGATGACCCGGTCGCCGCTGAGCACGAAGGCGAGGAAGACCGAGATCATGATCACCGCGGCGGAGTTGATCACCCGGCTGGTCTCCGCGAGGCCGACCCGGACCGCCCGCCGGTTGTCGCCGGTCTCCAGCCACTCCTCGTACATCCGGCCGACCAGGAACACCTGGTAGTCCATGGAGAGGCCGAACAGCACGGACACCATGATGACCGGAAGGAAGGGTTCGATCGGACCGGAGCTGCCGAGCCCCAGCAGCTCGCTCCCCCAGCCCCACTGGAAGATCGCGACGACCACGCCGAACGAGGAGGCGACCGCCGCCACGTTCATCGCCGCCGCCTTCAGCGGGATGCCGACCGACCGGAAGGCCATCAGCAGGAGCAGGCAGCCGAGCCCTATGACGACCCCGATGAACAACGGAAGCTTCCCGATGATGATCTGCGCGAAGTCGTCGTAGCTCGCCGTCACACCGCCCACATGGGTGCGCAGGGAGGTGTTGTCGGCCGCCTTCGGCAGTACGTCGGTACGGAGCCGGTCGACGAGGGCGCTGGTCCGCTGGGACTGCGGCTCCGAGTCCGGTACGACGGTGACGAACGCGGTGTCGCCGCTGGAGTTGTACGTGACCGGGTAGGCCCACGCGACTCCGTCGGTGTTCCGCAGCGTCGCGGGCAGTGCGTCCATCGCCAGCCGGTCGTCCGCGCCGTCCAGCTGCGCGGCGATGGTCAGCGGGCCGTTGACGCCGGGGCCGAATCCGTCGGCCAGCAGGTCGTACGCCTGCCGGGTGGTGGAGGACTTCGCGTTGTTCCCCTGGTCGGAGCTGCCGAGGTGGAGCGAGAAGGTGGGGAGCGCGAGGACCAGCATCACCGCCACCGCGACCCCGCCGAGCAGCTTGGGGTGCCGCTCGACGAAGGCGGACCAGCGTGCGGCGAACCCGGTGGGCAGGTCCGGCTGCGGTCCGTCCTGGGCGAGCCGTCTGCGCTCGCGCCCGCTCAGGGCCCGCATGCCGATGAGGGACAGCAGGGCGGGCAGCAGGGTCACGGCGGCCGCCACGGTCAGTACGACGGTGAGCGAGGCGGCGACGGCGACACCGTTGAGGAAGTTGAGCCGCAGGATCAGCATGCCCAGCAGCGCGATGCAGACGGTGGCACCGGCGAAGACGACGGCGCGCCCGGTCGTGGCGACCGCGTACTGCGCCGCCTCCGGGACGCTCATGCCGCGCCTGAGCCCCCTGCGGTGCCGCGTGACGATGAAGAGGGCGTAGTCGATGCCCACCCCGAGCCCGACGAGCATGCCGAGCATGGGCGCGAAGTCGGCCACCGTCATCAGGTGTCCGAGCAACACGATGCCCGCGTACGCGGTGCCGACGGAGACGAGCGCGGTGGCGATGGGCAGCATGCTGGCGGCGAGCGAGCCGAAGGCGAGGAAGAGCACGACCGCCGCGACGACGACCCCGATGGCCTCGCTGAGATGTACGGCGGGTGCCTCGGTGAGGGCTATGGCCGAGCCGCCCAGTTCGACCTGGAGGTGGGTGCCGGAGGCGGCCCGCGCGGTGTGGACGACCGCCTGGGCCTGCTCCACCGGTACGTCGTCGGCCTGCCGGTCGAAGGTGACCGTGGCGTAGGCCGTGCGCCCGTCCGCGCTGATCTGCCCGGTGCCCGCCTGGGTGTAGGGGCCTTCCACGGCGCCGACGCCGGGCAGTTGTTCGACCGCGTGCAGGGTCCTGGTCATCTTCTGCTCGACGTCGGCCGCCCGCACGGTGGAGTCGTCGGTGTGCCAGACGATGGTGTCGGTGTCCCCGCCGAGATTGGTGAAGCCGCTCTTCAGGAGCGCGGCCGCCTGGCCCGACTCGGTGCCGGGTGCCTCGTAGTCGTTCGTGTAGGAACTCCCCGCGATCGCCGCACCGGCGGCCGTGCCGCCGAGGGCGAGCAGCCAGAGGAGGACGGCGACGAGGCGGTGTGCGATGCACCAGCGTGCGATGGCAGCCAAGGGACGAGCTCCCTGCGGGTTCGTGGTCTCTGCGGCGGCTCGACAGAACCGTCCGCAGGAGAACGCATGACCTTGAGAACCGTCACTCTGACAGCCAACTGTGATCATTTGCCCGATTCGTGGCCTTACTCACAGACGTCGGATCCGCATATGGGCGACATGGCTTCGGCCGTCCGGCGGACCTGCGGCAGGGCCGTCACACCCCGATCACCCGCAGCGCCCCCCAGAGCGCGACCGTCGAGACCGCCAGCGTCGCCGGTACCGTCAGCAGCCCGAGCCTGGTGAAGTGCCCCAGCTCCGGCGCCTCGTCGTGCGTGTGCAGGATGCGGCGCCAGAGCAGGGTGGCGAGTGAGCCGACGTACGTGAGGTTCGGCCCGAGGTTCACCCCGATCAGCGCGGCCAGCAGCGGCCCGGGGCCGGCCGCCGCGACGACCGGGAGCAGGGCGAGGATCGCCGGCAGGTTGTTGATCAGGTTGGCGAGGACCGCCGCGACCGCGGCCACCGCCAGCAGCGCGCCCAGCGAGGAGCCTTCCGGCAGGAGCCGGGCGATGCCGTTTCCGAGGCCGTGGTCGACGACCGCCTTGACGACGACGCCCAGCGCCAGCACGAACAGGCAGAACGGCACGTTGGCGGAGTGCACCAGGCCCTTCGCGGTGGTCTCCCGCCTCAGCAGCGCCCGTACGGCCAGCACCACGGCGCCCGCCAGCGCCGCCCACAGCGGTTCCGCGCCCGCGAACGAGGTCACGGCGAACCCGCACAGGGTCAGCACCAGCACGACCAGGGTGAAGACGGGCACCCCCGGCCGGTCCCCGTCCTCCTCCGGCGGATGCGCGCCCGCCGCCAGATCGGCAGCGAAGAACCGGCGCAGGATCACGTACTCGACGGCGATCGCCGCCAGCCACGGCAGCGTCATCAGGGCGGCGAAACGGGTGAAGGAGAGGCCGCTGGCCGTGAACGCCAGCAGGTTGGTCAGGTTGGAGACGGGGAGCAGGAGCGACGCGGAGTTGGCGAGGTGCGCGCAGGCGTACACGTACGGGCGGGGGCGGGCCCCGACGCGGGCGGCGGTCGCGAGGACGACCGGGGTCAGCAGGACCACGGTGGCGTCCAGGCTGAGCACCGCAGTGATCACGGAGGCGACGACGAAGACGCCCCCGAGCAGCGGTCCGGTCCTCCCTCCGCAGGCACGGGCCACCAGGTCGCCCGCGGCCCTGAAGAGCCCTTCGTCGGCGCAGAGCTGCGCCAGCACCAGGATCGCGGCGAGGAATCCGACGACCGGCAGCAGGTCGCTCACCTGGGACCTGGCCTCGGGCCAGGAGACCGCGCCGAGCGCGATCACGAGGACCGCGGCGGGCACGGCGACAGTCGCCTCCGGCAGTCCCCTGGGGCGTACGACGGCGAACGCCAGCACCCCCAGCAGGAGGGCGACGGAGACGATCTCGGCGGTGACGGTGTTCAGCGGACTCTCTCCGGACCGGTGAAAAGGGGGCGGTGCGCCGGGCAGGATCCGGCGCACCGCCCCCTCTGGACGTACGGGAAGGGCTCAGCCCTCGACGCCGAGCTTCTCCAGGATCAGCTCACGCACCCGGGCCGCGTCCGCCTGACCGCGGGTGGCCTTCATGACGGCGCCGACGAGCGCGCCGGCCGCGGCGACCTTGCCGCCGCGGATCTTGTCCGCGATGGCCGCGTTGCCCGCGATGGCCTCGTCGACCGCCGTGGACAGCGCGCCCTCGTCGGAGACGACCTTCAGGCCGCGCTTCTCGACGACGGTGTCCGGATCGCCCTCGCCCGCGAGGACACCCTCCAGCACCTGGCGGGCCAGCTTGTCGTTGAGGTCACCGGAGGCGACGAGCTCGGCCACCCGGGCGACCTGCGCGGGGGTGACACCCAGCTCGTCGAGGCCCCGGCCGGTCTCGTTGGCGTTACGGGCCAGCTCGCCCATCCACCACTTGCGGGCCTGGTCCGCGGGGGCGCCCGCGTCGATCGTCGCGACGATCAGCTCGACCGCGCCCGCGTTGAGGATGGACTGCATGTCGTGCTCATTGACGCCCCACTCCTCCTTGAGCCGGGCGCGGCGCAGCCGGGGCAGCTCGGGGAGCCCGCCCCGGAGCTCCTCGACCCATTCCCGGGCCGGGGCGACCGGCACCAGGTCGGGCTCGGGGAAGTAGCGGTAGTCCTCGGCGTTGTCCTTGATGCGGCCGGCCGTGGTGGAGCCGTCCTCCTCGTGGAAGTGCCGGGTCTCCTGCACGATCGTGCCGCCGGAGTTCAGCACCGCGGCGTGGCGCTGGATCTCGAAGCGGGCGGCCCGCTCGACGGAACGCAGCGAGTTCACGTTCTTCGTCTCGGAGCGGGTACCGAACGCCTCGCGGCCGTGCGGGCGCAGCGACAGGTTCACGTCGCAGCGCATCTGGCCCATCTCCATCCGGGCCTCCGAGACGCCGAGCGCCTTGATGAGCTCGCGGAGCTCGGCGACGTACGCCTTGGCGACCTCGGGGGCGCGTGCGCCCGCTCCCTCGATCGGCTTGGTGACGATCTCGATGAGCGGGATGCCCGCGCGGTTGTAGTCGAGCAGGGAGTGGGACGCGCCGTGGATACGGCCGGTGGCGCCGCCGACGTGGGTCGACTTGCCGGTGTCCTCCTCCATGTGGGCGCGCTCGATCTGCACCCGGAAGATCTCCCCGTCCTCCAGCTGGACGTCCAGATAGCCGTCGAAGGCGATCGGCTCGTCGTACTGGGAGGTCTGGAAGTTCTTCGGCATGTCCGGATAGAAGTAGTTCTTCCGGGCGAACCGGCACCATTCGGCGATCTCGCAGTTCAGCGCGAGACCGATCTTGATGGCGGACTCGACGCCGATCTCGTTGACGACCGGCAGCGCGCCCGGCAGCCCGAGGCAGACCGGGCAGGTCTGCGAGTTGGCGTCCTGCTTGAGCTCGGTGGAGCAGCCGCAGAACATCTTGGTCTTGGTACCCAGCTCGACATGGACTTCGAGGCCCATGACGGGGTCGTACGTCGCGAGGGCGTCCTCGTACGACTCCAGGTCAATGACAGCAGTCACGGTGAAAACTTTCCCTCTCAGCCCAGCAGGACGTCGTCGTCGCCGAGACGCTTCAGTTCGCGATAGAGGATCGCGAGGCCGGTGACGATGGCGGCGGCGGACACGGTCGCGTCGATGAGGCGCAGCGTGTCGTTGTCGTTCCGCGCGAGCCTGATCTGCTTGGCAACACTGATCGCGCCGAACGCGGTGCTGCCGAGCGAGACGTACAGCCCGGTCTTGGACTTCTTGAAGTTCGTGGCCTTCTTTGCCATGGCACTCACAGCGACGGAGCCTCCTCAAGCAGTGGGTGCCCCCACTTTTCCACGAAGGCGGCCTCGACGGCGGCTCCGACCTTGTACAGCCGGTCGTCCTTCATGGCGGGGGCGATGATCTGCAGCCCGACCGGCAGGCCGTCCTCCGGTGCCAGGCCGCAGGGCAGCGACATGGCGGCGTTGCCGGCCAGGTTGGTCGGAATGGTGCACAGGTCCGCGAGGTACATGGCCATCGGGTCGTCGGCGCGCTCGCCGATCGGGAAGGCGGTGGTGGGCGTCGTCGGGGAGACGATCACATCGACGCCGCCCTCCCCGAAGGCCTTCTCGAAGTCCCGCGTGATCAGGGTGCGGACCTTCTGCGCGGAGCCGTAGTACGCGTCGTAGTAACCGGAGCTGAGCGCGTACGTCCCGAGGATGATGCGGCGCTTGACCTCGTCACCGAAGCCGGCCTCGCGGGTGAGCGCGGTGACGTCCTCCGCGGACCTCGTGCCGTCGTCCCCGACGCGCAGGCCGTAGCGCATGGCGTCGAAGCGGGCGAGGTTCGAGGAGCACTCGGACGGCGCGATCAGGTAGTACGCCGAAAGGGCGAGGTCGAAGGACGGGCAGTCCAGCTCGACGACCGTGGCGCCGAGCGACTTCAGCAGTTCGACCGACTCGTTGAAGCGCTGGACGACACCGGCCTGGTAGCCCTCCCCGGAGAACTGCTTGACGACTCCGACCCGCATGCCCTGTACGGAGCCGTTGCGGGCGGCCTCGACGACCGGCGGGACCGGGGCGTCGATGGAGGTCGAGTCGAGCGGGTCGTGTCCGGCGATGGCCTCGTGCAGCAGCGCCGCGTCCAGGACCGTACGGGCGCAGGGGCCGCCCTGGTCGAGGGAGGAGGAGAAGGCCACCATGCCGTAGCGGGAGACGCCGCCGTAGGTGGGCTTGACGCCGACGGTGCCGGTGACGGCGGCGGGCTGGCGGATGGAGCCGCCGGTGTCCGTGCCGATGGCGAGCGGGGCCTCGAAGGAGGCGAGGGCGGCGGAGGAGCCGCCGCCGGAACCGCCCGGGATGCGGGTGAGGTCCCACGGGTTGCCGGTCGGGCCGTAGGCGCTGTTCTCGGTGGAGGACCCCATGGCGAACTCGTCCATGTTGGTCTTGCCGAGGATGACGACGTCGGCGGCCTTGAGCCGCTTGGTGACGGTCGCGTCGTAGGGCGGGACCCAGCCTTCGAGGATCTTCGAGCCGACGGTGGTCGGCATGTCCTGCGTGGTGAAGATGTCCTTGAGCGCGAGCGGGACGCCGGCCAGCGGGCCGAGCTTCTCGCCCGCTTCCCGCTTCGCGTCGACGGCACGGGCCTGCGCGAGCGCGCCCTCGCGGTCGACGTGCAGGAAGGCGTGGACCTTCTCGTCGACGGCCTCGATCCGGGCCAGGTGGGCCTCGGTGACCTCGACGGCCGTGAGCTCGCCGGAAGCGATCTTCTCGGCGGTCTGCGCGGCGGTGAGCTTGATGATGGTGCTGATGTCCGTCATGGCTTTTTAGTCCTCCCCCAGGATCTGCGGCACCTTGAAACGCTGCTGCTCCTGGGCCGGGGCGCCGGAGAGCGCCTGCGCGGGGGTGAGCGAGGGACGGACCTCGTCCGCCCGCATGACGTTGGTCAGCGGCAGCGGATGGGAGGTCGGCGGTACGTCTTGGTCGGCGACCTCGGAGACGCGGGCGACCGCGCCGATGATGTCGTCGAGCTGACCGGCGAAGTGATCGAGCTCTTCGCCCTTCAGCTCCAGACGCGCCAGCCGGGCGAGGTGGGCGACCTCCTCGCGCGTGATGCCAGGCATGCAGCGATCCTCAGGGGTTGGTATGTGGGTTTGGACCCCCAATCCTATGGGGTCTCCGGGTGAGCGAAATCAAGCCTGTCCGACGCACCGGATCAGTACCGGGCAGCACCGGATCAAGCCCGTCCGGCGATTGAGGACAAAGCGGCCGCCGGGCGCCTCCGGTCGCCCCGCCGCGGCCCCGCACCCCCGCCCTACGTCGTCGCCGGCCGCGAGCCCGCCGTCCGGCCGGACGGCCGCTGCTCCAGCTCGGGCGTCGCGGCGGCGGCCACACTCGCCGCGGCTGCCGCGGCCGCCGCTGCCGCCGCCAGCTCGGCCGGCCGCCGCCACCCGTGCTCGCCCCGCGCCCGCAGCCAGGCGGTCGTCTCCTGCGGCGGCATCGCGGCCGCCACCAGCCAGCCCTGCACCGCGTCGCAGCGCAGGTCCCGCAACCGCTCCCAGGTCTCGTCGTCCTCGACACCCTCCGCGACGACCAGCAGGCCCAGCGAATGCGCCAGGTCGATCGTGCAGCGGACGATCTCCGCGTCCTCGTGGTCGATGGCGAGCCGCGCCACGAAGGAGCGGTCGATCTTGAGCTCGCTGACCGGCAGCCGGCGCAGGTGTACGAGGGAGGAGTACCCGGTGCCGAAGTCGTCCAGGGACATCTTCACGCCGTGCCCGGTCAGCCCGGCGAGCGTGTCCGCGGCCCGCTGCGGGTCCTCCAGCAGCACGTGTTCCGTTATCTCCAGCTGCAGGGCGCCCGCCGGGACGCCGTGCCGGGCCAGCCTGGCCGCGACGCCGCCCGCGAATCCGGGGGTGTGGACGTCGCGCGGGGAGACGTTGACCGCGACCGGGACGAACAGCCCCTGCGCCCGCCACCGGGCGACCTGGGCGAGCGCCGTCTCCAGTACGTACTCGGTGAGGTGCGGCATCAGCCCGGACGATTCCGCGATCGCGATGAACTCGTCCGGAGGGACCCGCCCCCGCTCCGGGTGCACCCAGCGGACCAGGGCTTCGAGGCCGGCCACCTGTCCGTCGAAGCGGACCTTGGGCTGGTAGTGCAGCTCGACCTCGCCGGCGTCCAGCGCGCGCCGCAGGTCGCCGAGGAGCCCGAGCCGGTCCGGGGTGTTGCTGTCGCGCTTCGACTCGTACACCTCGACGCCCGTGCGGTCACGCTTGGCCTGGTACATCGCCACGTCCGCGCGGCGCAGCAGCCCCTCTGCGTCCAGCGCGTGATCGGGGTAGACGGCGACACCGGCGCTGGCCTCCAGCACCAGGGTCAGCCCGTCGAGGTCCAGCGGGGAGGAGAGCGCGGCGACCAGATGACGGGCGACCCGCATGGCGCTGGTGGTGGAGTCGGCGGTGGGCAGCAGGACGGCGAACTCGTCGCCGCCGAGCCTGGCCGCCTCCGCCCCGCGCGGCAGGGCGAGCCGCAGCCGTTCCGCTATCTGCAGCAGCAGCCGGTCCCCGGCCAGATGGCCGAGGGTGTCGTTGACCGCCCGGAAGCGGTCGAGGTCGATCAGGACCAGCCCGGCCCGGGAGCCGACGCTCTCGGCCTCCTCCAGGGCCGTCCAGGTGCGTTCCAGCAGCCACTGGCGGTTCGGCAGGCCGGTCAGCGGGTCCCGCAGCTGCTCCTCCGCCCGCGCTCTGGCGATCCAGAGCGTGGAGTCGAGCGCGATCAGCGGGACCGCGAAGAGCGGCAGCAGGACCGGCATGGCCATGGCGACGACGCAGATCAGCGGTGCGATGCCGAGCAGCGCGACCGCGACGAGGCCCTGGCGCAGCAGCGCGGTGCGGGCCGCGGTCGGCAGTCCGCCGCCCTGGGGTGAGCGGGCGTACCAGAGGAGTACCCGGGTGACGAGCAGATAGGTGGAGGCGGCGAGGAGGACTTCCGGGACGGCGTCGATGCCCCAGTCGAGTGGCTGCCAGGGCGACTCGACGGTCTGCACCTCGCCGAACGCGGCCATGACCAGTGCCGCCGCGCCCACCCCCAGGATGTCCACCGCGCCGTGCAGCAGCCCCTGCCACCAGCGGTGCCTGCGGGCCATCCCGACGAGCACGACCACGACCAGGCTGACCAGTCCGGCGGGCACCCAGCCGTAGAGCAGCAGCACGGCGAGCGTGAGGGCGGCCCCGGAACCGGTGCCGCCCCACCAGCGGTCGCGGCCGAGCGCGACCAGGTGGCCGACGACGATCCCGGTGAGAACGGCGAGCGACCAGCCGGCCTTCCCGTCCGGGAAGATCGCGTGTCCGCCGCTCACGGTCCAGTAGAAGCCGGTCGCGAGCTGGACGGTGGCGAGAGCCACGACGACGATGCCCACCTTGGGCGTGAGTCCGGCGAAACCCTGCAGCCGCGACACCGGTGCGGCGTTCTCGGTCGGTTTCATTCCGTCCCTCTCACAGCCGGCGGTGCCGATGTCACCTGATCGTTCCGTTCCCTGCCACCGCGCTCTTCGCACCCGGTGGCCGGGCTCCGCGGACGCATCCCTCAACAGTAGGCCGCAGAGGGCTTCCAGGGGCAGCGGTCTACATCTCTTGCCCGAATGCGAACCGACCGTCCGTCAGCATCTGCTATGCGCCGACCGGGTGAATCCGGGCGTACGCCCACGACTCCCCCGCACCGCGGCCCGGCGCTACTCCCCGGACCCGGCACCCGCCCCCTCGTCCTCCTCCGTCCCGGCCGGCACCGCCGCCTCGCGCGCCGCGTCCGCTCCGTCCGCGAGCAGTACGGCGAAGCCGTCCTCGTCCAGCACGGGGACCTTCAGCTGCATGGCCTTGTCGTACTTGGAGCCGGGGTTGTCACCGACCACCACGAAGGAGGTCTTCTTCGAGACGGATCCGGTCACCTTCGCCCCGCGGCTCTGGAGGGCTTCTTTCGCGCCATCCCTGGTGTGCGAGGCCAGGGTGCCGGTGACGACGACGGTGAGTCCTTCGAGCGGCCTGGGCCCCTCCTCCTCACCGGCCCCCTCGTCCTCCATCCGGACCCCGGCCTCCCGCCACTTGCGCAGGATCTCCCGGTGCCACTCCTGCGCGAACCACGCCTTGACCGAGGCGGCGATGATCGGTCCGACCCCGTCGGCGTCGGACAGCTCCTGCTCGGTGGCCTCGTCGATCCGGTCGATGGACCGGAACTGACGGGCCAGCTCCTGCGCGGCGACCGGCCCGACGTGGCGGATCGAGAGCCCGGTGAGGATACGGGCCAGCGGGGCTTCCTTCGCCGCCGCGATGGCGTCCAGCATCGCCACCGCGTTCTTCTTCGGCTCGCCCTGCTGGTTGGCGAAGACCAGCGCGGTCTTCTCCTCGCCCGTCTTCGGGTCGCGCTTGGGCAGTCCGCTGTCCATGTCGAGGACGTAGGCGCGGATGGGCAGCAGCTGCTCGACGGTCAGCCCGAAGAGGTCGCCCTCGTCGCGCAGCGGCGGCTCGGCGGGCTCCAGCGGGCGGGTCAGCGCGGCGGCCGCGACATAGCCGAAATGGTCGATGTCCAGGCACTTGCGGCCCGCCAGATAGGCGACGCGCTCGCGCAGCTGGGCCGGGCAGGAGCGGGCGTTCGGGCAGCGGACGTCGATGTCGGCCTCCTTCATGGGCCGCAGCTCCGTGCCGCATTCGGGGCACTCGGTGGGCATGACGAACGCCCGCTCGGTGCCGTCACGGAGGTCGACGACCGGCCCGAGGATCTCGGGGATCACGTCGCCCGCCTTGCGGAGCACCACCGTGTCACCGATCAGGACGCCCTTGCTCCGCACCACGTTCTGATTGTGCAGGGTGGCGAACTCGACCTCGGAGCCCGCCACCTCGACCGGTTCGACCTGCGCGTACGGGGTGACGCGGCCGGTGCGGCCGACGCCGACGCGGATGTTGACCAGCTTGGTGTTGACCTCCTCCGGCGCGTACTTCCAGGCGATCGCCCAGCGCGGGGCGCGTGAGGTGGAGCCGAGCCGGCCCTGGAGCGGGATCTCGTCGAGTTTGACGACGACGCCGTCGATCTCGTGCTCCACCGAGTGCCGGTTCTCACCGAAGTGGGCGATGAACTCGCGTACGCCGTCGAGGGAGTCGACCACCTTGTTGTACTTGGCGGTGGGCAGGCCCCAGCCCTGGAGCAGCTCGTAGGCGTGCGAGAGGCAGTCGATGTCGAAGCCCTCGCGGGCGCCGATGCCGTGGACGACCATGTGGAGCGGGCGGCTCGCGGTGACCTTGGGGTCCTTCTGGCGCAGCGAACCGGCCGCCGCGTTGCGCGGGTTGGCGAAGGGCTTGTCGTCCGCCTCCACCAGCCGGGCGTTCAGCTCCTCGAAGCCCTCCATCGGGAAGAAGACCTCGCCGCGGATCTCGACCAGCGCCGGGACGCGGTCGCCCTTCAGCCGGTGCGGGATCTCCGCGATCGTCCGGACGTTGGGCGTGATGTCCTCGCCGGTGCGGCCGTCGCCCCGGGTCGCGGCCCGGGTCAGCAGGCCGTTCTCGTAGGTGAGGTTGACCGCGAGGCCGTCGATCTTCAGCTCGCACAGGAAGTGGTAGCCGGTGGCGCCGACGTCCCGGGCGACGCGCTCGCCCCAGGTCGCCAGCTCCTCGTCGTCGAAGGCGTTGTCCAGGGACAGCATCCGCTCGCGGTGCTCGACGGAGGTGAACTCCGTACGGTACGGACCCGCGACCTTCTGCGACGGGGAGTCGGGCGTGCGCAGCGGCGGATACGTGTCCTCCAGGGCCTCCAGCTCACGCATCAGCCGGTCGAACTCGGCGTCGCTGACGACCGGCTGGTCGTTCACGTAATAGCGGAAGCGGTGCTCCTCGATCTGTTCGGCGAGGAGCGCGTGCCGCTCGCGCGATTCCGGCGGCACCTCCGTCCCCGCCTCCACCGGCCCTGCCGTCTGCTCTTCGCCGGCCATCGTCCCGTCCTCCCGTTACCCAGTGCCCCGTTACTCAGGGTTGTCCGCAAGCGATTTCGCGGCCCGGACGCAGTGGGCGAGCGCGGCCCGTGCGTACCCGGGTGACGCGCCGGCGAGGCCGCATGACGGGGTGATCGCGACAGACTCGTTCAGAGTCCCCGGATTCAGCCCCAGCCTGCGCCACAACGTCCTGACACCCATGACGCTACCGCCCGGGTCCGACAATCCGTCCGAGGCCGGGTCTGTGCCCGGCACCACCCCGAGGAACAGCTGGGTACCGCCCTCGACGGCTTCTCCGATCGCCTCCTCCTCACGCTCGGTGAGCAGCGAGAAGTCGAACGAGATGCCGTCCGCCCCGGCCCTGCGCAGCAGCGCGAACGGGACATCCGGCGCGCAGGTGTGGACGAGCGTGGCGCCCTCGCCCGCCGCGCCCAGCACCTCGCGCAGGGTGGATTCGACGAGCTGGCGGTCCACCGCACGGTAGGTGCGGTAGCCGCTCGCCGTCCTGACCTGTCCGCGCAGGACGCCGGTCAGGGAGGGTTCGTCGAGCTGGAGGATCAGCCGGGCTCCGGGCATCCGGCGGCGCACCTCCGCGAGGTGGTCGCGCAGTCCCTCGGTCAGCGATCCGGCCAGGTCGCGGCAGGCGCCCGGGTCGCCGAGCACGGCCTCGCCGCCCCGGCGCTCCAGGGCGGCGGCCAGCGTCCAGGGCCCGACGGCCTGGACCTTGAGGGGGCCCTCGTAGCCCTGGGTGAACTCCTCCAGCGCGTCGAGGTCCTCGCCCAGCCAGGAGCGGGCCCGGCGGGTGTCGCGCCCCGGCCGGTCGCTGATCCGCCAGCCGCTGGGCTCGACGTGCCCGTACATCTCGACGAGCAGTCCGATGGTCCGCCCGATCATGTCCGCGCCCGGTCCGCGCGCGGGCAGTTCCGCCAGGTACGGCACGCCCTGGCCGTCCCCGAAGGAGCCGGTGACGGTCTTCGCCGCCTCCCGTGCGTCCCCTCCGGGCATCGAACCGATTCCGGTGGCCCGGCAGTCCCTGAACTCGCTCTTCTCGCTCACGCCGGAAGCCTAGGGCCTTTCGTTTGGGTCAGGTCGGATCAGGGAGCGGGGTCTGGTGCGTGCGGCTGCAAGGCGGAGGAGGGAGACACTGCGGAGCATTGGCGACTGACGACAACGCCGCAGCTGTGCGTGCCGGACCCCGCGAGCCCGGCATGATCCGAACGAAAGGCCCTGAGGCGGCTGCGGGCCCGTGCCGTCAGCGGCCGGGGCGCACCGTGAGGTCGTTGACCTCTGCGTCCCGCGGCAGGTCGATCGCCATCAGGATCGTGGTGGCGATGGACTCGGGGTCGATCCAGCGCTCGGCGTCGTACTCCTTGCCCTCCTGCTGGTGGACCTTGGCCTGCATGGGGCTGGCGGTGCGGCCGGGGTAGACGGTGGTCACCCGGACCCCGTTGCCGTGCTCCTCGTGGCGCAGCGAGTCGGCGAGTGCCTTCAGCCCGTGCTTGCTCGCCGCGTAGGCGCTCCAGCCGGGGCTCGCGGCGAGCCCGGCGCCGGAATTGACGAAGAGGACGTGGCCCTGTGCGACGCGCAGCTGCGGCAGGAAGAGCCGGGTGAGCTCGGCCGGGGCCACCAGGTTGGCGTTGAGCTGGGCGTGCCAGGCCTTGGGCGTGAGCTCCCCGACCTGACCGAGTTCGACAACGCCCGCGATGTGCATCAGGGAGTCGAGCCGCTCCGGTACCGGCTGCTGGGCGAAGGCCCAGGAGAGCCGGTCCGGGTTGGCGAGGTCCCCGACGATCGTGCGGGCGCCGGGGTGCATGGCGGCGAGTTCCCTGGCGCGGCCCGCGTCACGGGCCAGGAGGACGAGGTCGTCGCCGCGCTCGGTGAGACGGCGGGCGACTGCCGCGCCGATGCCGGAACCGGCGCCGGTGATGAGGTGAGTGGACATGCCCCCATCGTCGCACCCGTCGCACCGCCCCCTTCACTCACTGCCGCCGCATCACTGCAGGCCGGACCACTCCTCCAGGTAGGCGAGGGCGCCCACGCCGTCCTCGGCGAAGAACACCAGGTCGGTCAGCGGGAGCGGCAGGAAGCCCTCGTCCTCCATGCGCTGGAACTGCTGGCGCAGTCCGTCGTAGAAGCCCGCCGTGTTGAGCAGCACGACCGGCTTGGTGTGCTTGCCGTGCTTCTTGAGCTCCAGGATCTCGGTCGCCTCGTCGAGGGTGCCGGTGCCGCCCACCATGATCACGACGGCCTCGGACTTCTCCAGGAGGAGCGCCTTGCGCTCCGCGAGGTCACGCGCGATCACCATCTCGTCCGCGTCGGTACGGGCCTTCGCGGCCAGGAAGTCCACCGAGACCCCGACCAGCTTCCCGCCCGCCTCCTGCACCCCGTCGGCCACGACCTTCATCAGCCCGCTCTCCGAACCGCCCCAGACCAGGGTGTGTCCGCCCCGGCCGAGCAGTTCGGCGAATTCGCGGGCGGGCCGGGTGTAGCGCTCGTCGAGGTCGGCGGCGGAGAGAAATACGCAGATGTTCATGGCCTCCACGGTAGAACCCGCCACCGACAGCCGTGCCGCCGGGGAAGAGGGGGAAGAAACGGGCGCGCCCCGCCGCTGAACCACATATGACTGCCACCCGAGGACATCTCATCACCGTGGAGCCCGCCGCCGAGCATGTGCGGGTGATCCACGACGGCGTGACCCTGGCGGAGAGCCGCCGCCCGCTCGTCCTGCGCGAGACCGGCTGTCCGGTGCGCTACTACCTGCCGCCCGAGGACGTCCGCACCGAGTTGCTGACGGCCTCCGACACCCGAACCCACTGCCCGTTCAAGGGGGATGCCTCCTACTGGTCGCTGCCGGACGCGGCGGACCTGGTCTGGGCGTACCCGGAGCCGAAGGAGGAAGTCGCCGCGATCAAGGACCACTTCTGCTTCTACGACACCGAGACGGTCGCCGACTGAAGCCTGACCGGTGGTCAGCACGGGTCAACAATCCCTGTGAGCAGGGACGGAGAGAAAGTCCAGAAGCTTTTCGCTCGGGGCGATGAGTTTTCCGGCACCCCGCAGTCCACCTTCACATGGACAAGACTCTCTCCCGCGACGGCACCCTGATCGCGTACCGGCGCCGTGGTGAAGGACCGCCGGTGATCCTGGTGGGCGGGGCCCTGGCCACGGCCGCGACCGAGGCCCCGCTGGCCCGCCTGCTGGCGCCCCGCTTCCATGTGGTGACCTACGACAGGCGGGGCCGGGGCCAGAGCGGCGACCGCGCGCCGTACGCGGTGGAGCGCGAGATCGAGGACCTGGGCGCGGTCGTCGCGGCGGTCGGCGGCCGCCCCTCGGTGTTCGGCGTCGGAGCCGGTGGCGCGCTGGCCCTGGAGGCGCAGGCCGCCGGGCTCCCGGTCGATCTGCTCGCGGTGTACGAGCCTCCGTACACCCCCGGCCCCGCCGGGCTGCTGTTCAAGGCGGACTGCACGGCCCGGCTGCACCGGCTGCTGTCCGCCGGGGACCGGGACGGGGCGGTGCAGCTGTTCCTGAGCGTGTCGGGCGTCCAGGCCGATGTGATCGCCAGGATGCGGAGTGCGCCGCTGTGGCGCAGCCTGGAATCCGTGGCGCACACCCTGGCGTACGACGACGCGCTGCTCGGTGACGGCGCGGTGCCGGCCGGGCGGTTCGCCTCCGTCACGGCGCGGACCCTGGTGGTCGGCGGCGGTTTCAGCCCGGACACCGCGAGGGCGGCGGGCCAGGAGCTGGCGGACGCCCTCCCCCGGGGCCGCCACCGCACGCTGACGGGCCAGGCCCGGGAGCTGGCACCGCAGGTGGTCGCCCCGGTGCTGGCGGAGTTCTTCGCCCGGCACGCGTACGCGGGCCAGGCGTCCTGAAGGGGGCCTCAAGCACCTCGCGCGGCCACGCCCGTACAGGGGTCGGGCGTATCCGCGCGGGGTACGAACGCCGGGCGGTTCAGCCCGCCGCCGCCGTCTCCCGCCGCACCGTCGTCGCGATCGTGGCGGACCCGACCACGCGGGTGCCGTCGTACAGCACGACCGCCTGGCCCGGGGCCACGCCCCGCACCGGCTCGGTGAACGAGACGTTGAGGGTGCCGTCCACCAGCTCGGCGCTCACCTCGGTCTCGCCGCCGTGGGCGCGCAGCTGGGCGGTGTACGTGCCGGGGCCGGACGGCGGGGTGCCGCACCAGCGGGGCTTGATCGCGGTCAGGGCGGTCACGTCGAGTGCCTCGACGGGGCCGACGGTCACCGTGTTGTTCACCGGGGAGATGTCCAGGACGTAGCGCGGCTTGCCGTCGGGCGCGGGGTGGCCGATGCGCAGGCCCTTGCGCTGGCCGATGGTGAAGCCGAAGGCGCCCTCGTGGGTGCCGAGCTTCGTGCCGGACTCGTCGAGGATGTCGCCCTCCGCCGTGCCGCCGAGGCGGTCGGCCAGGAAGCCCTGGGTGTCGCCGTCGGCGATGAAGCAGATGTCGTGGCTGTCGGGCTTCTTGGCGACGGCGAGGCCCCGGCGCTCGGCCTCCGCGCGGATCTCGTCCTTGGTGGTGAGGGTGTCACCGAGCGGGAACATGGCGTGGGCGAGCTGGCGCTCGTCCAGGACGCCCAGCACATAGCTCTGGTCCTTGGCCATGTCGGAGGCGCGGTGCAGCTCCCGGCTGCCGTCGGCGGCGAGCACGACGGTGGCGTAGTGGCCGGTGCAGACGGCGTCGAAGCCCAGGGCGAGGGCCTTGTCGAGCAGCGCGGCGAACTTGATCTTCTCGTTGCAGCGCAGGCACGGGTTGGGGGTGCGGCCTGCCTCGTACTCCGCGACGAAGTCCTCCACGACGTCCTCGCGGAAGCGTTCCGCCAGGTCCCAGACGTAGAAGGGGATGCCGATGACGTCCGCGGCGCGGCGGGCGTCGCGGGAGTCCTCGATGGTGCAACAGCCTCGCGCCCCGGTCCGGAAGGACTGCGGGTTCGCGGAGAGGGCGAGGTGCACACCGGTCACGTCGTGGCCCGCCTCCGCGGCGCGGGCCGCGGCGACGGCGGAGTCGACCCCGCCCGACATGGCGGCGAGGACACGGAGGGGGCGCTGGGAAGTCTGAGTCATAGCTCCACCAGGGTACGGGGCGGCGGGAACCGAACGCTCATGGATATGCGTTGTCGACCACATGGGGACCAAGGGCACGACAGGCGCCGAAGGCTCGGGCACCGGCATCAGCCGGCGTTCGGTGCTGATCGGTGGCGCCGTCACGGCGGCCGGCACCGCGGTGCTCGCCCGTGACCAGCTGATACGTGCCTGGTGGCGGCTGCCGGGCGTGGAGAAGCCCCGGAAACCCGGCGAGGTGGACTACGCGCGGGCCCGGTGGACGCCGGCCTCCCCGTCGAACTGGCGGCGGGCGGACCGCCCCGACGACTACGACATCGACCGGGTCGTCATCCATGTCACGCAGGGCAGCTTCCAGAGCGCCGTCAGGGTCTTCCAGGACCCCCGGCACGGGGCGGCGGCGCACTACGTGGTGCGCAAGGACGGCCATGTGGAGCAGATGATCCGCGAGCTGGACGTGGCGTTCCACGCGGGCAACCGCTCGTACAACGAACGCAGCGTCGGCATCGAGCACGAGGGCTTCGTGGACCGCCCGCAGGACTTCACGGCGGCGATGTACGCGGCGTCCGCCCGGCTGACCGCGTCGATATGCGGGCGGTACGGGATACCGGTGGACCGGAAGCACATCATCGGGCACGTGGAGGTGCCGGGCGCCGATCACACGGACCCGGGCAAGGGCTGGGACTGGGACCGCTACATGGCGCTGGTGCGGGCGGCGCGGCGCTGAGGGCCGGGCCGCCCGCGCTCAGCTGAGCCCGGCCGTCCTGGCCCGTTCCACCGCCGGGCCGATCGCCCGTGCCACCTCATCGATGTCCTGCTTGGTGGTGGTGTGGCCGAGCGAGAAGCGCAGGGTGCCGCGGGCCAGGTCCGGGTCCGTTCCGGTGGCGAGCAGTACGTGACTGGGCTGGGCGATCCCGGCCGTGCAGGCGGAGCCGGTCGAGCACTCGATGCCCTGGGCGTCCAGCAGCAGCAGGAGGGAGTCGCCCTCGCAGCCGGGGAAGGTGAAGTGCGCGTTGGCCGGGAGCCGGCCGCCGGGGGCCGGGTCGCCGCCGAGGAGGGCGTCCGGGACCTCCGCCAGCACGGCCGCGACCAGCTGGTCGCGCAGGCCGCCGGTCTCCCGGGCGAAGTCCTCGCGCCCGTCGGCGGCGAGCCGTCCGGCGACGGCGAACGAGGCGACCCCCGGCACATCGAGGGTGCCGGAGCGCACATGGCGCTCCTGACCGCCGCCGTGCAGCACCGGTACGGGGGTGAAGTCGCGGCCGAGCAGCAGTGCGCCGACGCCGAACGGGCCGCCGATCTTGTGGGCGCTGACGGTCATCGCGGCCAGTCCCGAACGGGCGAAGTCGACTTCCAGCTGCCCGAAGGCCTGCACCGCGTCGGCATGCATGGGCACATCGAACTCGCGGGCCACCGAAGCCAGTTCACGCACCGGAAGGATGGTGCCGATCTCGTTGTTGGCCCACATCACGGTGATCATCGCGACGTCGTCGGGGTTGCGGACCAGCGCCTCGCGCAGCGCGTCCGGGTGGACGCGCCCGAAGCGGTCGACGGGGAGGTATTCGACGGTCGCGCCCTCGTGCTCGGCCAGCCAGTCCACGGCGTCGAGCACCGCGTGGTGCTCGACGGGGCTGGCCAGCACCCGGGTGCGACGGGGGTCCGCGTCGCGGCGGGCCCAGTACAGGCCCTTCACCGCGAGGTTGTCCGCTTCGGTGCCGCCGGAGGTGAAAACCACCTCGCTGGGGCGTGCGCCGAGGGCGTCGGCGAGGGTCTCTCTGGACTCCTCGACGGTACGGCGGGCCCGGCGCCCGGCGGCATGCAGGGAGGACGCGTTGCCGGTGACAGCGAGCTGGGCGGTCATCGCCGCGATCGCTTCCGGGAGCATCGGGGTGGTCGCGGCGTGGTCGAGGTAAGCCATGGTGGGCTCGATTCTACGAGCCCGCGGTGGGGCGCAGGGCGGGCGCATGGCGCATCGCGGCCCGCGCACCGCGGAATCAGCCGCTGAAGCTCCAGCCGACGGCGCCGTTCCCGGTGACGAGGAAGGCCAGCACCACCAGGTCGGCGACGCCGAGCGCGAGCCCCAGCAGGGCGCGGCCGCGGCGGGCGGTGGACCGAGCCAGGGCGACGAGCGCCATCACGATGGCCGCCGGGCCCAGCAGGATGTTCATCACCAGCAGTCCGACGAGACCGAGGACGAAAGAGGCGACCGCGAGGGCGTCGGCGTCCCGGGTGGACCGGACAGGGCCACCGGCGGCCGGACCGGAGTCGTCCGTCGTCGCGGAGCGGCGGCCGAGTGTGGTGAGCGTCATGGTGCGGACTCCTTCGGGGTGGATGCGGCGGGGGCGGCGGGCGGGGGCGTCCGTCAACGGGACCGGCGCTGGGCGCCGTGCCGCTCGCGCACGGCGAAGACCAGGAGCCAGCAGCCGATGAGGGCGCCGAGGACGAGAGTCAGCGGCAGCGGTATGTGGGCCACCGCCCCCAGCACGATCCCCAGCAGAAGCAGAGCGACGACGAGGACGATCATGGCCGGCCTTTCCAGGGTCGAGAGCCCCGATTGAGAGCCCCGATTGAGAGCCCTCATTTGAGAGCACGAGTGTTCACTGACTTGTCAGTCTAGACCCGCGTACCCCTTCCCCGTCCCGGAGAACAGTTGTTTACTGAATGGCATGAGTCACACCGCCGGTATCCGCCAGGCCCAGAAGCTGAAGACGCGTCAGGCACTGCTGGACGCCGCCCTCGGACTGCTTGAGGAGCAGAGCCTGAGCAGCCTGGGACTGCGCGAGGTGACCCGCGCGGGCGGCGTCACGCCGACGGCCTTCTACCGGCACTTCGACGACATCGCCGCGCTCGGGGTCGCTCTCGTCGAGCAGACGCTGGGCAGCCTGCACGGAATGATCGGCGCGATCCTGGCCGAGACCGGCGACAGCGAGGTCCGGCTCGACCGCAGCGTCGAACTGATAGCGCGCCATGTCCGCGAGCAGCCCGCCCACTTCCGGTTCATCGCCCGCGAGCAGCACGGCGGGGTCGGCCCGGTCCGCGAGGCCATCGCCGACCAACTCCGGCTGTTCACGGAGGAGGTGGCGACGGCGATCGCCGGGGAGCCGGAGTCACGGGGCTGGAGCCAGGAGGATCTCCTGATGCTGGGCGGCCTCTACGTCGACCACATGGTGATCACCGCCTCCGCGCTGCTGGACGCGGGCCCGGACGGCGGACGGGCGGTGGCAGAGGTGGCCCGGCGCCGGATGCGACTGGTCACCCTCGGCAGGCTGCACTGGCTGGACGGCACCCCTGATCCGGCCTGATCCGGACGGAGGACCCCAGGACAGCCCTAGGCTGGCACACATGAGCGACGACCCGTGGATCCTGGACCGTACGTTCCACAGCTCCGCCGGGGAGGTCCGCTGGGCCGCCCTGGGACCGGCCGACGCACCGCCCGTCGTCCTGGTGCACGGGACGCCCTTCTCCTCGTACGTCTGGCGCGGGGTGGCCCGCGCGCTGGCCCAGGACCACCGGGTCCTCGTCTGGGACCTGCCCGGCTACGGCGCCTCCGCCCAGTTCGAGGGCCAGGACGTGTCGCTCGGCTCGCAGGCGCGGGTGCTCACCGAACTGCTGGGCCACTGGGAGCCGGCCGAACCCGCCGTGGTCGCCCATGACTTCGGCGGCTGCGTCGCCCTGCGCGCCCATCTGCTGCACGGTGCCCGCTATCGCCGCCTGGCGCTGGTGGACCCGGTGGCGCTGGCGCCCTGGGGCTCACCCGCCTACCGGCTGCTCGGCGGGCACCCGGAGGTGTTCGGACAGCTGCCGCCCGCGCTGCACCGGGCCCTGGTGCGCGAGTACGTGAGCTCGGCCAGCCACACCGGCCTGCGTCCGGCGGTCCTGGACCGGCTGGTCGAACCGTGGTGCACCGAGGCCGGACAGCCCGCCTTCTACCGGCAGATCAGCCAGAACGACCAGCGGTTCACCGATGAGATCCAGCACCGCTACGCCGGGATCGAGCCGCCGGTGCTGATCTGCTGGGGCGCGCAGGACACCTGGATCCCGCTCGAACGCGGCCACGAACTGGCCTCCCTCGTCCCCGGCTCCGAGCTGCGGATCATCGAGGGCGCCGGGCACCTGGTGCAGGAGGACGCGCCGGCCGAACTGACCGCCGCGCTCACCGGCTTCCTGCGGACGCCCCCGGCCGCCGGTCCCCGTACAGCGCCATGACCGCGCCGGGTGTCAGCCGCGCGGGGCCTTGGCGAGCTGGCGGGACTGGGCGACCAGCCGGCCGGCGCTGTCCCAGACGTCGGCGTCCTCCTCCAGGAAACCGCCCGCGAGGTTGCGGGTGGTGATGGAGACGCGGAGCGGGCCGGGGGCCGGGCGGCAGCGGATGTGGGCGGTGAGTTCGACGGTCGGGGTCCAGCCCTTGAGGCCCAGCTCGAACGAGGTCGGCGGCAGCGCGTCGACGGTGAGCAGCAGCGAGAGCGGGTCGGCGTCGCGGCCGTCCGCGAGCCCGAACCAGCCGCGCATCTCGCCCTTGCCGGACGGCTGCCCCACGGCCCAGCCGATCGTCGCGGGGTCCAGCTTGATGTCGAGCCGCTCGGTGATGGCCGAGCTGCCGGGGATCGGGGCCGGTCCGTCGCTCGGGCCCAGGCAGTGCTCGCGGGGCGGGATGGCGGGCACCTTCGCCGTGGTGCGGATGTCGTCGCTCAGGGCGTCCAGATCGCAGTAGGTGGCGAGGACCCGGATGCGTTCGACCTCGGTGCCGTCGTCCGCGTACTGGAAGAGGGAGGCCTCGCCGGTGGAGAGGGTGCGGCCGGTCCGGACGATCTGGGTGCGGATCACCGCGGGCCCGGGGACGGACGCGGTGAGGTAGTGCGCGGAGACCGAGAGGGGGTCCGGGTGCGGGAGGGCCTCACCGAGGGCGCGGCCGAGGATCGCGAGCAGGTAGCCGCCGTTGACGGCGCGGATGATCGTCCAGCCGGCGGAGAGCTCGGCGTCGTAGACGCCTTCTTCACGAAGGGTGACGGCGGTGTCCCGGTCGAACTCGCTGTCACCGATGATCGCCTGCGCGGTCTCTGCCGCCTGCGTTGCTGCCTGTGCCATGAAACGCACCGTACACCGATTGTATTACTGAGCGGTAGCTTTTTTCGGATGCTTCCGGCCGCTTCCTGATGCCGGGACGCCGGACGCCCGCGCTATCCCTCCTCCGCCGTGGCCGAGCGTCGGTTGTAGGCGCGCGGGGCCCGCCAGTGGTAGCGCAGCGCCAGCAGCCGCAGCACGAACGCGGTGATCACCGCGGCACCGCTGGTGAAGGCGTTGAGCGCGTCGAAGCGGATGCAGAGCACGATCATCGCGGCCCCCACGATCGCGGGCACGGCGTACAGGTCACGGTCCCAGCGCAGCAGCGAGGGCACCTCGTTGGCGAGCACGTCCCGCAGCACGCCGCCGCCGACCGCGGTGGCCAGCCCGAGCGCCGCAGACGCGGTCAGGCCGAGGCCGTAGTCGTACGCCTTGACCGTCCCGGTGACGCAGAAGAGGCCGAGCCCGGCCGCGTCGAAGACGTTGATGCCGACCTGGATGCGTTCGACGTGCGGGTGCAGGAAGAAGACCAGACCGGCGGCGAGCAGCGGGGTGGTGAAGTACCCGAGGTCCGTGAAGGCGGCCGGCGGCACCGCGCCGATGATCACGTCACGGAACAGCCCCCCGCCCAGCGCGGTCACCTCCGCGAGTACCGCGATGCCGAAGACATCGAAGTTCTTGCGTACGGCGAGCAGAGCGCCGGAGATCGCGAAGACGAAGATCCCGACGATGTCGAGCGCATGCTGGACGGAGGGCGTGAACAGTTCGTTGAGCACCGGGCAATTGTGCCGGTCCTACTCCTTCGGGCTGTCCTCCGGCGCCTCTGAGGGTGTTGCCGCGTCCCCCGCGGCGGGTTCGGCGGGTTCGGTGAGCGTCTTGGCCGGCTTCTCGGCGGCGGAGCTCTCCGGTGTGGCCGGTGTGACCAGTTCGACCGTTTCCCGGGGCGCGGCCGACTGCTGTCCGGGCGCCTGGTCGGGGGCGTTCTCCGGGTGGTGGCAGGCGACCTGGTGGCCGGTCTTCAGCGCGATCAGCGGCGGCTCCTGCGTCTTGCAGATCTCCGTCGCCTTCCAGCACCGGGTGTGGAAGCGGCAGCCGCTGGGCGGCGAGATCGGCGAGGGCACATCGCCCTTGAGCAGGATGCGCTCGCTCTTGGTCCCCCGGCGCCGCGGGTCCGGCACCGGCACGGCGGACATCAGGGCCTTGGTGTACGGGTGCATCGGCGCCGAGTACAGCGACTTGCGGTCCGCCAGCTCGACGATCTTGCCCAGGTACATGACCGCGATCCGGTCCGAGACATGGCGGATGACCGACAGGTCGTGCGCGATGATCACGTACGTGAGGCCCAGCTCGTCCTGGAGGTCGTCGAGCAGGTTGACCACCTGCGCCTGGATCGACACGTCCAGCGCGGAGACCGGTTCGTCGGCGACGACGAGCTTCGGGCGCAGGGCGAGCGCGCGGGCGATGCCGATGCGCTGGCGCTGGCCGCCGGAGAACTCGTGCGGGTAGCGGTTGTAGTGCTCGGGGCTGAGCCCGACCAGCGACAGCAGCTCCTGCACGTGCTTCTTGAGACCGCCCTCGGGCTCGACGCCCTGGAGCTTGAACGGCGCGCTGACGATCGTGCCGATCGTGTGCCGGGGGTTCAGCGAGGAGTACGGGTCCTGGAAGATCATCTGGACGTCGCGCCGCATCGGCCGCATCTTGCCCATGGACAGGTGCGTGATGTCGCGGCCCTCGAACTCGACCTTGCCGCCGGTCGGTTCGATCAGCCGGGTGATGAGCCGGCCCATCGTCGACTTGCCGCAGCCGGACTCGCCGACGACGCCCAGGGTCTCCCCCGGGTACACCTCGAAGTCGATGCCGTCGACGGCCTTGACCGCGGCGGCCTGGCGGCCGAACAGTCCCTTGCGGATCGGGAAGTGCTTGACCAGGCCCTCGACCCTGAGCAACGGCTCGCGCGAGTCGGTGGCCTGCTCGGGGATCGTCACGTCCTTCTCCAGCACCGGGGAATTCTTCTTCTCGCTCACGTCACTCACGTCGCTCACATCACTCGGATCGCTCACAGCTTCGGCGCAATCTGTTCGGTCCAGATCCGGGACCGCTCCTCCGGTGCCATGTGGCAGGCGGCGAAGTGTCCGTCACCGACCTGCTCCAGCTCGGGGCGCGTCGTGCGGGTGACGTTGTCCTTGGGGACGTCCGCGTACGGGCAGCGCGGGTTGAACGCGCAGCCGTCCGGGACGTTGATCAGCGACGGCGGCTGGCCCTTGACGGGGATCAGCCGGTCGGTCTCCTCGCGGTCGATGCGCGGCATCGAGGTGAGCAGACCCCAGGTGTACGGGTGCTGGGGCTGGTAGAAGACCTTCTCCGCCGAACCGCGCTCGATGCACCGGCCGCCGTACATCACCAGCAGCTCGTCGGCCATCTCCGCGACCACCCCGAGGTCATGGGTGATCATGATGACGGCGGAGCCGAACTCCTTCTGCAGATCCCGGATCAGGTCCAGGATCTGCGCCTGGACGGTGACGTCCAGGGCGGTGGTCGGCTCGTCCGCGATGAGCAGTTCCGGGTTGTTGACCAGGGCCATCGCGATCATGGCGCGCTGGCGCATACCGCCGGAGAACTCGTGCGGGTGGGAGTCGACCCGCTTGTGCGGCTCGGGGATGCCGACCCGGTCGAGCATCTCGATGGCGCGGGTGCGCGCGATCTTCTTGCTGACCTTGTTGTGGACCCGGTACGCCTCCACGATCTGCCCGCCGACCGTGAAGTACGGGTGCATCGCGGAGAGCGGGTCCTGGAAGATCATGGCCATCTTGCGGCCGCGCAGCGCGCGCACCCGGTCGTCGGAGGCGCCGATCAGCTCCTCGCCGTCCAGCCAGACCTCGCCGGAGATGCGGGCGTTGGGGGCGGTGCGGTGCAGGCCCATCACGCCGAGCGAGGTGACGGACTTGCCCGAGCCGGACTCTCCCACGATGCCGAGGGTCTGTCCGGGCTTCACGTCGAAGCTGACGCCGTCGACCGACTTGACCAGGCCGTCGTCCGTCTTGAAGTGGATGCGCAGGTCCCGTACGGAGAGGAAGGCCTCGTCGGCGGCCCGCGCGGCGGCGGGCTTGCCGGCCGCCGCTGTCTGTGACTTGGAAACCTCGGTCACGAGTACCTCACCCTGGGGTCGATGGCGGCGTACACCAGGTCCACCAGCAGATTGCAGACGACGATGAAGAAGGCCGCGATGAGCGTCACGCCCATCACGATGGGCAGGTCGTTGCCCCGGACCCCGTCAATGGCGTAGAAGCCGAGGCCCTGGAACGAGAACACCTGCTCGGTGATGACCGCGCCGCCGACCAGCAGGCCGAAGTCCATGCCGAAGATGGTGACGATCGGGGTGAGCGCGGCCCGCAGACCGTGCTTTCCGATGATCACGTTCTCCTTCAGACCCTTGGCGCGGGCCGTACGGATGTAGTCCTCACCCATGGTCTCCAGCATCCCGGCTCTGGTGATGCGGGCGTAGAGCGCGGAGTAGAGGAAAGCCAGCGAGCACCACGGGATCAGCAGGTTCCAGGCCCATTCCAGCGGATTCTCCGTGAACGGGACGTAGGTGATGTTCTCCCAGACGGGCCACTGCACGGTGAAGACGCCCAGCGCGAGCATGCCGGTGAAGAAGATCGGCAGCGAGACACCGGCGAGGGCGACGGCCATGAAGAAGCGGTCGAGGAGCGAGCCCCGCTTGAGCGCGGAGACGACACCGATCGCCACACCGCTGATCAGCCAGATCACCGCGGCACCGATGGCCAGCGAGAAGGTGACCGGGATGCGCGAGGTCAGCTCGGGCCAGACCTCGACGTGGTTCTTGAAGGAGAAGCCGAAGCAGGGGGCGCCGCAGTGCGAGACCTCGGGGCCGAACGTGTAGTCCGCGCCGACGAAGATCTGCTTGATGAAGTGCCAGAACTGCTCGTACAGCGGCTGGTCGAGGCCGAGGTTCTGTTTGACCGCGAGGATGGACTGCGGATTGGCGTCCTTGCCCACGTACTGGGCCGCCAGTTGGTCCATCGTCTGCCCGGCGAGCCGGGGGACGAGGAAGAAGATCGCGAAGGTGACTGCGCTGACGATCAACAGCAGCAGTACCGCGCCGAAGACGCGTCGGATGATGTACGCAGCCACAGCTATCCGGCGCCGGTATCTGTCTGCCGGGGGTGACCCGTGCGGTCGGACACCGTGCCTTCACCTGCCTTTCAGGACAATTCTGGGGGCCCGGAGAGCGGGGCCGTACCTACTTGGCGGAACCCATCAGCACGTAGTCGTACATGCCGAGGTAGGCCTGGGTGACCGTGACGTTGGTCGCGGACTTCGGCCGGAGCAGCAGGTTCTTGCGGTAGATCAGCGGCACGGCGGTCGCGCCTTCGGCCACGGCCTTGTCGACGTCGCCCCACGCCTTCTCACGGGCGGCGGTGTCGGTGTTGGCGATGCCCTCGTTGAGCAGCTTGTTGATCTTCGGGTCGTTCAGTTCCTGGACGTTGTTGCCACCGGACGGCTTGATGGCCGAACCGTTGATGATCTGGTCCAGGAAGCCGAAGCCGGTCGGCCAGTCGGCACCCCAGGCGCTCATGATCATGCCGAGCTTGTTCGCGTGCACGTAGCTCGGGTTGCCCGCGAAGTTGGTGAAGTACTTACCGGCCGGGAAGCTCTTGATCTCGGCGTTGATGCCGATCTTCTTGAGCGAGGCCTGCACCGCGGTGACCATGGCCATCTCGGCGGGGCGGTCGGAGCGGGCCGAGATCTTGGTGTCGAAGCCCTTCGGCTTGCCGCACTGCTTCAGCTCGTCCTTGGCCTTGGCCTCGTCGCCCTTGTGGCCGGCGGACTCGTACAGGTCGAACTTGCTGTAGCCGTTGACGGTCGGCGGCAGCAGGGTCGTCGCGACGTCACCCTTGGGGTCGCCACCCTGGGCGGCCTGGACCGACGCCTTGTCGAGGCCCCACTGGACGGCCTTGCGGCAGTGGATGTTGTCGAACGGGGCCACGTTGACGTTCAGACCGATGTACGAGGTGGCGCCCGCGTACGAGTTGTCCGTCTGCTTCTTCAGGTCGGGCTTGGTGAGCACGTCCGGCTGGGTGGCCGGGGCGACACCGGTGCCGCCGCCGTCGATGGTGATGTTGTCGGAGATCAGGTTGTTGTCGACCGTCTCCTGCTTCACCTTGAAGCGGATCGTCACCTTGTCCGGCAGGGCCGGGCGGTTCGGGTCGGTCTTCGGGTCCCAGTTGGAGTTGCGCACGAGGGTCGCGCCGCGGCCCTCGTCGTACGACTCGAACTTGTACGGGCCGGAGGACACGATGTGCTTCACATAGTCGGCACCCTTGTCCTTCGAGGCCGGCACGGGGGCCGTCTGCGAGAAGGTCGCCAGGTAGTCGAAGTCCGCGAAGGCGTCCTTCAGCTTGAAGACGATCGTGCTGTCGTCCGGCGTCTCGATGGAGGAGATGCCGCCCGCGCTCTTGTCCTTGTACGGACCCTTGTACTTGTCACCACCGAGCAGGTGGGCCTTGAAGTACGTCGGGCCGTTGGACAGGGCCTCCGGCGCGAAGTTGGAGCGCTCGACGGCGTACTTGACGTCCTTCGAGGTGATCGGGGTCCCGTCCTCGAACTTGAGACCCTTCTTCAGCGTGTACGTCCAGGTCTTGGCGTCGGCGCTCGCCTTGCCGAGGCCCTCCGCGAGGTCCGGGACGACCTCCAGGCCGTCCTTGCCGGCGGCCGGCTTGAACGACGTCAGGGTGCGGCCGTACAGGCGGGAGAGGTTCTGCACCCAGCCGTAGTAGGTGTTGCCGGGGTCAAGGGAGTCGGGCTCGTCGGAGAGCTCGATCTTGACGGTCCCGCCCTTCTTGTCCGACTTGTTGACGACCGACGTCAGCGCGGCGTCGGTGGCGCCGGAGCCCTTGCTGCTCCCGCCGCCGTTGTTGTCGTCGTCGGAGCCGCTGCACGCGGACGCGCCCAGCATCAGGACCACAGCCGTGGCAACCACCGCTGTCGTTTTACTGGTCTTCACCTGAGGAAATTCCCCTCAATCGATGGTTGCCATGGCATGTCGCACGTCGTTGTGACGAGCGCCGTTGGGCCCTACTTGCTACGGGGGTCGAGGGCATCACGCAGCCCGTCTCCCAGCAGGTTGAACGCCAGGACCGTGACGAAGATGGCCACGCCCGGCACGATCATGTACATCGGGTCGTTCCGGTAGAAGTCGATCGCGTTGGTGAGCATCCCGCCCCAGGAGGCCTGCGGCGGGGCGATACCGACCCCGAGGTAGCTGAGACCCGCCTCGAAGAGGATGTTCGAGGGGATCAGCAGCGTGGAGTAGACCAGGATGGGAGCCACCAGGTTCGGCAGCAGCTCCCGGAAGAGGATGAAGGGGCCGCGGGCCCCCAACGAGCGGGCCGCCTCGACGAATTCGCGGTTGCGCAGGCTCATCGTCTGGGCCCGGACGATACGGCCCATGTACGGCCAGCTGAAGAAGCCGATCACGAAGATCAGTACCGCGAGCCGCAGCGGCAGCCCCTCAAGACCGAACGCGCCGTCCTGCAGCGCCGCCGAGATGGAGATCGCGAACAGCAGCAGCGGGAAGGCCAGGAAGGTGTCCATCATGCGGCTGATGACCGTGTCGACCCAGCCGCCGTAGAACCCGGAGACCACGCCGAAGAAGACGCCGATCACCACGGAGAGCAGGGTGGCGCCGACGGCGACGACGAGGGAGACCCAGGAGCCCTCGATGATCCGGGACAGGATGTCGCGCCCGTACTGCGGTTCGACGCCGAGCGGATGGCTCCAGCTGATGCCGCCCCAGTCGCCCTTGGGCGCCAGCAGCGCGGGGTCGATGAGGTCCTGGTGGAACTCGTTGGGGTCCAGACCGAAGACGGCCTGGATCGGCTTGGAGAGGACAGCGAGCAGGACCAGCAGGATGACAACGATGCCGCCCGCGACGGCCACCTTGTCGCGCTTGAAGCGCGACCAGGCGATCTGTCCGAGCGAACGGCCCTCGATCTGGCTCTGCTTGACTCCCGTGAGTACTGCCTCCGGCTGAGCCTCGGCAGCCGATCCGGTGGTCTCGATCGGTGCGGTCACAGTGCCTTTGACCCCTCCCGCCGGCGGTGGCCGGCCCTTGCTCGCCGCGGTAACGGCCTGGCGCTTGTCGGCCGCGCGTGTTCACGCGGCTTCTGGCGTCTCGGTGCGAAAACGGTGCGGAACTCTGTGCGGAAATGCGTCTGCGGAATGTCCGCCGGGGCAACCTCGTACAAAGGGCCGACGATCCCCACTAGCCGGGAGTCTTCAACGCAGTTGCGATCACCCGCCAGACCTGACGGGGAATGTTTGCTCAAACGTGATGCGGTCAGTGAGCTTCCGTTATCCGGACAGGTGGATCGAGTGAGCGGACCACTCGCCCGCTAATCCACCAGAACGGACATGACGCCCAACAGGCGTTATTGAGTGGCTATTTGGGTGACCCGGAGGGGCACCTTGTCCGTCGGAGGGACCTTTGTCCGCTCCGATGGGCGCGCTAGTAGGTGTGCGGAGCCGGCCCGGGTGCCTGCGGGTAGCCGTAACCGGGAGCGACGACGCCACTGCGGCCGGCCGGGGCGTGCGACTCGCGGTCGTAGAACGGACGGGAGTTGCCCCGCAGCCACATCGCGACGGGGTCGTACTCGTCGGACATCGCGACGGTGGAGACCGGCAGTCCCTCCGGGACCGCGCCGATCGACTGCCGCATCATCGCGCGCACCGCGTCGACGGACGGCTGGCTCGTGTCGTACAGGTCGAGGCCGATGGCGAGGTACGGCACGCCGAGCGCGGGCTGCACCCAGGCGCGGCGCAGCGAGCGGACCGCCGGGGTGTGGTGGGCGTTCTGCGTCAGCTGGGCGTAGAACTGCGGGGTCTCAAGGGCGGGGTCGCTGATCCGCAGCGGACCGGCGGGCATCCGGTCGAGGCCGGTGGCGATCCGGCGGAGGTCGAGCCACGGGATGCCCACGCCGCCGCCCGGGGCGTGCGGGTTCAGCCAGATGCCCCAGCGCTCCGGGAACAGCGCACGGGCGATGTCGCGGCCGCCCACCACCTCGTGGGCCCGGTTCCAGCCGCTGGCGGCGAGCTCCTGGGCGGAGGTGACACAGGGGGCGTAACCGAGGCCCTCGACCTCCATGTTGCCGTACTGTGCGTCGGGCGAACCGGCCCTGCCGTGCCAGAGCAGCATCCAGATCCGGTCGGCCGCCAGGGCCTGGAGCAGAGCCTCGTACGCGTCGTAGCGACCGGGCGTCACTTGGCGCAGCATGTGCTCGATCTGCCCGCCCGCCGCAGTGCCTGACGCACTCACCCTGGTCCCGCCCCTCTTCGATCCACTGTGTCGGCCTGCCGCTCCCGGGGCACACGGGTGCGGCGCGGTGCCGAGGCACCAGCCATCAAACCAGCTTAGGCGCCGGTCATGACACCGACTTGACGCCATGGCCCGCCGCCGTCACCCGGGGGCGGCCGGGCCGCGCTACTCGGCGGGGCGCTGGAAGAACGGCCGGATCCGCGCACGCATCCAGTCGGCGACCGGGTCCTGCGCCACGTCGAGCAGGACCAGGTTGACCGGCCACGGCGGCTCGACGCGGCCGAGCGCCCGGCCCAGCGCGTCCATGGGGGCGTTGCGCCCCGCGCCGTCCCAGGTCGAGAACTCGACGCCGACGAAGAGGACGGGGTCGCCCCCCTCGATGCTGGCCAGGGTCCTGCGGGCGCTGAGCACGACACCGCTCCGGGCGAACTCGTCGGCGGCGGCGGCGAGGAAGTCGACGGGGTCCTCCTTCCAGTCCGGCTCGTAGAGCCGGACCCGGCCGCCGCTGGCCGGCCCGTCGAGCACGCTGCGTCCGGCCCGGCAGAGTTCGGCCACGGCGGGCGGCGGCAGCGGCATGCCGACGGCGCCGCCCGGGTTCACCGCCAGGCCGAGCTGCGGGGGCAGTCCGCGGGCGAACTCGACGGCGGGCGCCACGGTGAAGGACATATGGGTGCCGACACAGCTGAGGAACTGCTGCTCGGAGCTGAACACGGGGACGTACACCCCGCCGTCGAGCTCCAGCGTGGGCAGGTCCAGGTCGGTGGAGTCCGGCCCGCCGCCGTTGGGCAGGGGCACCCAGAGATGGCTGCGGCCGAGCACCTCCACGAGCCGGCCGCCCGCTTCCGGGCTGCCGAGCGAGGCGCCCAGTACTTCTTCTAGCTCATTGGCCGGCCATCCGCCCTGCGGGTGGATGGGGTCCTGCGCCGGAGTGTTCACTGCTTACCTCTCTCGCCCCCGTGTCGTGCAGCAAGAGGTTAGCCCCGCGCGTCCGCGAAGGTGATCCGGGTCAGCAGCGCCGCCGCCTCGCGGTCCAGCAGGACCGCGGAGACGCAGCCGAGCGGCAGCAGTCCCGACTCGGTGTCCCGCAGCAGCCTCCGCAGTGCCCTGCGGTGCCGGGCGAACGCGTATCCGGAGACGCCGCGCCCCCGCTCGATCTGCCCGGCCCGCGCCGTCCGCGGGCTGACGTCGAGCAGGACGAGGTGCAGGACGCGGCCGCGCCGCCGGGCGTCGCGGGCCAGCCAGCCGCGCACCCAGGACTGGGTGCCGCAGTCGTGGACGACGACGGAGACGCCGGAGCGCAGCACCCGCCACAGCCCCCAGTAGTGGGCGACGCGGACGAGCGGGCGGTAGAGGGCGTACGGGACTAAGCGCGGCAGCAGGGCGGCCCAGCGGTCCCTGGTGTCCTGGGAGTCGATGACGCGGGCGGAGACGGCCCGTGCGATCAGGGTCGATTTGCCGCTGCCCGGCAGCCCGGAGACCACCACCACATCGCCGGCCACGAAGTGCAGGCCGCGCGGGCTGCGCCCGGCCCGGTCGCGCAGGTCCCGGACGACGGGTCCGCGCGGGCCCCGTGCCTCCCGGGCCGGCGCGCCCGGCTGTGCGGGCAGTGCGCCGTGCTCGGCCCCCGCGGTCGCCGCGTACCGCTGCAACGTCATCGCCATCCCCCTGTCGGCCGACCCACACCTGCCAAGAAGTGTAAAGAAAAGGTAATGCGGCACAAGCGCGCGACCCGCCGGATCCGGTGGGGTACCGGCGCCCCACCGACCGGAGATGCGTGCGATGATGACCCGGCCAACTGCATAAAGGCCGCTTGAATCCGCGCGGGAGAGTTCCGGCCACCGGCCGGGCGCCGAAGGAGCAAGATCCTCCCTTGAATCTCTCAGGCCCCGTACCGCGTGGATGAGGCAGATCTGAAAAGCGAGTCGCCCCGCGGCTCCACCCAAGGTGCAAGCCGAACCCCTCCGGGGCCTCTCGGCGAACCTCTCAGGTTCCGATGACAGATGGGGAGGGATCGTCCTCGTCGTCATGCCCTGGGAGCCACATCCATGAGCACCGCCCCCCGCCTTACCGCCCTCGATGCCCTGCACCGTTCGCTGGGCGCCACCATGACCGACTTCGCGGGCTGGGACATGCCGCTGCGGTACGCCAGTGAGCGCGACGAGCACATCGCCGTGCGCACGAAGGCCGGCCTCTTCGACCTCTCCCACATGGGCGAGATCACCGTCACCGGCCCCCAGGCCGTGGACCTGCTGAACTTCGCGCTGGTCGGCAACATCGGCACCGTCTCCGTGGGCCGGGCCCGCTACACGATGATCTGCGCCGAGGACGGCGGCATCCTGGACGACCTGATCGTGTACCGGCTGGGCGAGACCGAGTACATGGTGGTCGCCAACGCGGGCAACGCGCAGATCGTGCTGGACGCGCTGACCGCCCGCGCCGGGGGCTTCGACGCCGAGGTGCGCGACGACCGCGACGCGTACGCGCTGCTGGCCGTCCAGGGCCCGGAGTCCCCCGCCATCCTGGCCGCCGTCACCGACGCGGACCTGGACGGGCTGAAGTACTACGCCGGACTGCCCGGCACGGTCGCCGGGGTGCCCGCGCTGATCGCCCGTACCGGCTACACCGGCGAGGACGGCTTCGAGCTGTTCGTCGCGCCCGCCCACGCCGAGCAGCTGTGGAAGGCCCTCACCGAGGCCGGCGCCTCGCGTGGCCTGATCCCGTGCGGGCTGTCCTGCCGCGACACGCTGCGCCTGGAGGCGGGCATGCCGCTGTACGGGCACGAGCTGACCACCTCCCTCACCCCGTTCGACGCCGGTCTCGGCCGGGTCGTGAAGTTCGAGAAGGAGGGCGACTTCGTCGGCCGCAAGGCCCTGGAGTCCGCCGCGGAGCGCGCCGAGACCGCCCCGCCCCGCAAGCTCGTCGGCCTGGTCGCAGAGGGCCGCCGGGTGCCGCGCGCCGGGTTCCCGGTCGTCGCCGGCGGCCAGGTCATCGGCGAGGTGACCTCCGGTGCCCCCTCGCCCACCCTCGGCAAGCCGATCGCCATGGCGTACGTCGACGCCGCGCACGCCACGCCCGGCACCGAGGGCGTCGCGGTGGACATCCGGGGCAGCCACGAGCCGTACGAGGTCGTGGCGCTGCCGTTCTACAAGCGCCGGAAGTAACGGCCGCCCGCGTCGAGAAGTGACGCGGTCGTGTCTCACACCGTAAGACCATCGTTCATCAGCACTCCCCCGCGTACAGGAGAATTCAGGTCATGAGCAACCCCCAGCAGCTGCGGTACAGCAAGGAGCACGAGTGGCTGTCGGCCGTCGAGGACGGCTCGGCCACGGTCGGCATCACGGAGCACGCGGCCAACGCGCTCGGTGACGTCGTCTTCGCCCAGCTCCCCGAGGTCGGTGACACGGTGACCGCGGGCGAGACCTGCGGCGAGCTGGAGTCGACCAAGTCGGTCAGCGACCTGTACTCGCCGGTGACCGGCGAGGTAACCGCCGCGAACCAGGACGTCGTGGACGACCCCTCGCTGGTGAACTCCGCGCCGTTCGAAGGCGGCTGGCTGTTCAAGGTGCGCGTCACGGAGGAGCCGGCCGATCTGCTCTCCGCCGACGAGTACACCGCGTTCTCCGGCAACTGAGACCCCAAGGGACCACCTGATGTCGCTTCTCAACTCCTCCCTCCACGAGCTGGACCCGGACGTCGCCGCCGCTGTCGACGCCGAGCTCCACCGTCAGCAGTCCACCCTCGAAATGATCGCCTCGGAGAACTTCGCTCCGGTCGCGGTCATGGAGGCCCAGGGCTCCGTCCTGACCAACAAGTACGCCGAGGGCTACCCCGGCCGCCGTTACTACGGGGGCTGTGAGCACGTCGATGTGATCGAGCAGATCGCCATCGACCGCATCAAGGCGCTCTTCGGGGCCGAGGCCGCGAACGTGCAGCCGCACTCCGGCGCGCAGGCCAACGCCGCCGCGATGTTCGCGCTGCTGAAGCCGGGCGACACGATCATGGGCCTGAACCTGGCGCACGGCGGTCACCTGACCCACGGCATGAAGATCAACTTCTCCGGCAAGCTCTACAACGTGGTCCCGTACCACGTGGACGAGACCGGTCTCGTGGACATGGCCGAGGTCGAGCGCCTCGCCAAGGAGTCCAAGCCGAAGCTGATCGTCGCCGGCTGGTCCGCCTACCCCCGCCAGCTGGACTTCGCCGCCTTCCGCCGCATCGCGGACGAGGTCGGCGCGTTCCTGATGGTCGACATGGCGCACTTCGCCGGTCTGGTCGCCGCGGGCCTGCACCCCAACCCGGTGCCGCACGCCCACGTCGTCACGACCACCACGCACAAGACCCTCGGCGGCCCGCGCGGCGGTGTGATCCTCTCCACCCAGGAGCTCGCCAAGAAGATCAACTCGGCGGTCTTCCCCGGCCAGCAGGGCGGCCCGCTGGAGCACGTGATCGCGGCCAAGGCGGTCTCGTTCAAGGTCGCGGCGGGCGAGGAGTTCAAGGAGCGCCAGCAGCGCACCCTGGACGGCGCCCGCATCCTCGCCGAGCGTCTGGTGCAGCCGGACGTCACCGAGGTGGGCGTCTCCGTGCTGTCCGGCGGCACCGACGTGCACCTGGTCCTGGTGGACCTGCGCAACTCCGAGCTGGACGGCCAGCAGGCCGAGGACCGGCTCCACGAGCTGGGCATCACGGTCAACCGGAACGCCATCCCGAACGACCCGCGGCCGCCCATGGTCACCTCCGGTCTGCGGATCGGCACCCCGGCGCTCGCCACCCGCGGCTTCCAGGCGGCGGACTTCACCGAGGTCGCGGAGATCATCGCGTCCGCCCTGAAGCCGTCCTACGACGCCGACGACCTGAAGGCCCGCGTGGTCGCGCTCGCCGAGAAGTTCCCGCTGTACCCCGGTCTGTAGTCAGACCTGCGCATTTGCACATTGGGGCGGGGCACCACGCACACTGAGAGGTGAGCGGGGTGCCCCAACCCTTGCCCCCCGCTCTTGCCCCGCTCTTCGGGCCGACCCGGCCCGTACCGCACCACCCGGCAGACAACGGCGTCTACCAGCGCTTTTGAGGAGTTACCCGTGGCCATCTCGGTCTTCGACCTGTTCTCGATCGGCATCGGCCCGTCCAGCTCCCATACGGTCGGCCCGATGCGCGCCGCCCGGATGTTCGCGCGCCGGCTGAAGAACGAGGGCCTGATGGCCCACACGGCCTCGATACGCGCCGAGCTGTTCGGCTCGCTCGGCGCCACCGGCCACGGTCACGGCACGCCCAAGGCGGTGCTGCTCGGCCTGGAGGGCGAATCCCCCCGCACCGTCGACGTCGAGACGGCCGACGACCGGGTCGCCGAGATCCGCTCCACCGGCCGGCTCAACCTCCTCGGCATGCACGAGATCGACTTCGACGCCGACAAGCAGCTGGTCCTGCACCGCCGCAAGAGGCTGCCGTACCACGCCAACGGCATGACCGTCTTCGCGTACGACCGCGACGGCGCCCCGCTGCTGGAGAAGACGTACTACTCGGTCGGCGGCGGCTTCGTCGTCGACGAGGACGCGGTGGGCGAGGACCGGATCGTCCTCGACGACACCGTGCTGAAGCACCCCTTCCGCACCGGTGACGAGCTGCTTCGCCTCGCCCAGGACACCGGCCTGTCGATCTCGTCCCTGATGCTGGAGAACGAGCGGGCCTGGCGCACGGAGGACGAGATCCGCTCCGGTCTGCTCGACATCTGGCGCTCCATGCAGGCGTGCGTCTCGCGCGGCATGTCCCGCGAGGGCATCCTGCCCGGCGGTCTGAAGGTCCGCCGCCGCGCCGCGAACACCGCCCGCCAGCTGCGCGCGGAGGGCGATCCGCAGACCCACGCGATGGAGTGGATCACCCTCTACGCGATGGCGGTCAACGAGGAGAACGCCGCGGGCGGCCGTGTCGTCACCGCTCCGACGAACGGCGCCGCGGGCATCATCCCGGCGGTGCTGCACTACTACATGAACTTCGCGGCGGGCGGCGCCACCGAGGCGGAGAAGGACGACAGCGTCGTCCGCTTCCTGCTGGCCGCCGGCGCGATCGGCATGCTCTTCAAGGAGAACGCCTCCATCTCCGGCGCGGAGGTCGGCTGCCAGGGCGAGGTGGGCTCCGCCTGCTCCATGGCCGCGGGCGCCCTCGCCGAGGTCCTGGGCGGCACCCCCGAGCAGGTGGAGAACGCCGCCGAGATCGGCATGGAGCACAACCTGGGCCTGACCTGCGACCCGGTCGGCGGCCTCGTCCAGATCCCGTGCATCGAGCGCAACGGCATGGCGGCGGTCAAGGCCGTCACGGCGGCGAAGATGGCCCTGCGCGGCGACGGCAGTCACAAGGTCTCCCTCGACAAGGTCATCAAGACCATGAAGGAGACGGGCGCGGACATGTCCGTCAAGTACAAGGAGACGGCGCGCGGCGGGCTCGCGGTGAACATCATCGAGTGCTGAGCGCATAGGCCCATCGGCGCGCCGACGGGAGAACGAGCGAGGGCCCGTCCCATGGTGGGACGGGCCCCGCGCCGTGCGGAAGGTCAGCCGCGGCTGAGGTACTCGGCGTAGAAGCTGCCGCCCTCGCCCTCCAGCTCCGCCTTGTTCTGCTTGCCGTACGTGATGCCGTACGGACCACCGACGTTGAAGAACTCCGTGTTCTCACGCGAAGCGTCGAACTCGTAGTAGTTGGCCCCGATCTTGCCGGCCTCCTCGCCGCTCCCGCCGCCGTTGGCGGCGGCCGGGGCGGCGGCCATGAATCCTGCAGCGGCAACGGTGGCCAGCGTGATTGCGATACGGCGAACCATGGGTCACTCCTTTTGCGGTACATCACGGTTAGTGCGGGCGATTCACCATGAACCGGGCGGGGCGATGTCCGCAGCAGGCACGCCAAGTTCTCGTCGGGAGTTGCACCGAACGGATTCCCCTGTTGCCCCAACTGCCAACGCGCGCCCCCTCATACGCCCGGCGCACGCCTGGTATACGCCTGGCATACGCCTGGTACACGAGCGCGCTCGGAGTAATGCGGTGTCTCCGACGACGCGGACGCTATGGTCCCCTTTCTGGCGTTTGTCTCACGTCGTGTCCGATTCACGAGGGGCGTCATGGAAGACAGACAGTCGACGGCCCCCGGCCGGACCGGTTCGACGCTCCGGCGGCCGGCACGGCGCCGGCCCTCGCTGCCGGATCTGCTGCGGGACGGGCCGCCGGCCGGTCCGACCCGGCGGGGCTTCTGGCGCAGCCCGTTGCGCGGGCCCTGGCTGACGTCCGTGCTCGGCGCGGTACTGCTGGTGGGCATCACGCTGATGTTCGTGACGGGGCTGCTCTCGTACGCCGCGTACAACCCCGACCTCGGCGCCAACGACAGGACTCCGGACCGGGGCTGGCTGGGCTTCTACCTGTTCTCCTGGCCCACCCACCCGTACTGGCTCTACCGGCTCACCCAGGGCGTCCACGTCACGCTCGGCATCGTGCTGATCCCGGTGCTGCTCGCCAAGCTGTGGTCGGTGGTCCCCAAGCTGTTCACGTGGCCCCCGGTCAGGTCGGCCGGCCACGCGCTGGAGCGGCTCTCGGTGCTGCTGCTCGTGGGCGGTGTGCTGTTCGAGTTCGCCACCGGGGTGCTCAACATCCAGCTGGACTACATCTTCCCCGGCTCGTTCTACCCGCTGCACTTCTACGGCGCCTGGATCTTCATCGGCGCCTTCGTCGTCCATGTCGCCTTCCGGATCCCCCTCACGGTGCGGATGCTGCGCGGCGGCGGCCTCCGTGCGGAGCTGCGGGGCCCGGCGGACGCCGCGGAGCTGGTGACCCCGCGCCCCGCCGCCCCCACCATGTCGCGCCGGGGGGCGCTGGGCATGGTGGGGGCGGGCTCGCTGGTGCTGCTCGTGGTGACGGCGGGGCAGAGCATCGGGGGCGTCCTGCGGTCCACCGCGCTGCTCGCGCCGCGCGGTCAGAACCCCGGGCCCGGCCCCAACGGATTCCAGATCAACAAGACCGCGGCGAGCGTGGGGATCCGTCCGCGGGACGTGGGCCCCGGCTGGCGGCTCGTCGTGCGGGGGCCCGGCCGGGAGCGGGTCCTCACCCGTGCCCAGGTGCTGGCCCTGCCGCAGCACACGGCGGCGCTGCCCATCGCGTGCGTGGAGGGATGGTCCACGGAGGACCAGGAGTGGAGCGGGGTACGGCTCGCGGATCTGGCGGCACTCGTCGGGTTCACGGGGGCGGCACCCGGCGTGTTCGTCCAGTCCGTTCAGCGTGCGGGGTCGTTCCGTTCCACCACGCTGCGCGACAACCAGGTCCGTGATCCGCGCTCCCTGCTGGCGCTGCGGGTCAACGGTGCGGACCTGTCCCCCGACCACGGCTACCCGGCGCGGATCATCGTCCCGGCCAACCCGGGTGTGCACAACACCAAGTGGGTCACCCGGCTGACGTTCGGGGAACAGACGTGAACCGGTTCCGCGCCCTGTACGGGGCTTCGCCGCTGCACCTGCTGCTGGTCCTCTGCTCGTTCGCGCTCACCGGCTACGCCGGAGTGCGGCTGCTCGGCGGCGCCGAGCCCTGGAAGGTCGTCGCCTGGTTCGTCGGGGCCGCGCTCCTGCACGACCTGGTGCTGCTGCCCCTGTACACGGTGACCGACCGCGCCGCCCAGACCGTGCTGGGCGAGCGCCGGGAGCCCGCCGCGGCCGGTGGGACGGAGCGGCCGGGCCGGCGGTGGATCAACTACGTCCGGGTTCCGGTCTTCCTCTCCGGCCTCCTGCTGCTGACGTACTTCCCGCTGATCCTGGGACGGGTCAGCCACCGCTACACCCTGTACTCCACGCTCTCCGCCGATGTGTTCCTCGGGCGCTGGCTGATCCTCACGGCCGTCCTGTTCGCCCTCTCCGCCGTGGCCCTGCTGATCCGGATGAGCCGTTCCCGCCGTCCGGGGCCGGACACCGGCGCATCGCCGTGACCGTTCACCCGGCAACGGCCGGGGCCGCTCTGCGGGTCCTGCTCCACGTCCGGACCGCGCGCCCCAGCCCGGTGAGTCGAGCCGGATCGCGCGGTCCCCGACCAGGGACCTGAGCGCCCCGGCTCCACGGCGCCCCGCGCCTACCGGACTCGCGTTTGCCGAAGCGGCAACATGACTCGCGGGCGGCCCGGCCGCCGTCGCATGATCATGTCCGGAGCCGTCGGGCGGCCGTCGGGCGGCACCGGTCCCGGAGCGCGGCTGCGAACGGCCGGCTCCCCGGACCACGCAGAACGAGAGCCTCGGAGGATCCATGACGCATCAGCCCGCCCCGTCCCCGGAACTCACGCACCGCACCGTCCCCTCGCCCGCCGGGCGCGTCCACCTGGTCGAGCAGGGCACCGGGCCACTGGTGCTGCTGCTGCACGGGTTCCCGGAGTCCTGGTACTCCTGGCGCCACCAGCTACCCGCGCTGGCCGCCGCCGGATACCGGGCCGTCGCCGTCGATGTCCGCGGTTACGGGCGGTCATCCCGGCCCATGGACGTCGCCGCGTACCGGATGGCCGCGCTCGTCGAGGACAACGCCGCCGTGGTGCACGCGCTCGGGGAGCGGAGCGCGGTGCTGATCGGCCACGACTGGGGCGCCACGATCGCGGCGAACTCCGCGCTGATCAGGCCCGACGTCTTCCGCGCGGTGGGGCTGCTGAGCGTCCCGTACGCCCCGCGCGGCGGTCCGCGCCCCAGCGAGATCTTCGCGGGAATGGGCGGGGACCAGGAGTTCTACGTCTCCCGGTTCCAGGAGCCCGGCCGGGCGGAGAGCGAGATCGAGCCGGACGTCAGGGGCTGGCTCGCGGGCTTCTACGCGGCGCTCTCCGCCGACACCATGCCCGCACCAGAGGCCCCGGACCCGCATTTCGCCGGGCCCGGCGGGACGCTGCGCGAACGCTTCCCGGAGCAGCGGCCGGGCTGGCTCGGTGACGCCGAACTCGACTTCTACGCGGGTGAGTTCGAGCGGACCGGAATGACCGGTGCGCTCAACCGCTACCGGAACATGGACCGGGACTGGGAGGATCTCGCGGAGTTCGACGGCGCACCCGTCACCCAGCCGTCCCTCTTCGTCGGCGGCTCCCTGGACGCCTCCACCACCTGGATGGCCGATGCCATCGCGGCGTACCCCACGACCCTGCCCGGACTGGTCTCCTCGCACCTCCTGGACGGCTGCGGACACTGGATCCAGCAGGAGCGCCCGGAGGAGGTCAACCGGATCCTGACAGGCTGGCTCGCCTCGCTGCCCGCCTGAACCGGCTCCACGACGGGAGGGGCCCGGCCCGGCCGGGCCCCTCTCGCGTCACCCCTCCCCACCCCTCCCCACCCCTCCCCGCTTCGCCCCGCCCGGGAGTGCCCCAACTGCTCATAACTGAGCAGGTGTTCATGATGAACACACATTTTCAGTCACAAGCGGCTTCCCTCCCCCGCATACTGGGAGTTCACTGGTCGTGACGAGTGGTGATGCAATCGCCGTGCACGTCAGGCGGTCTGCTGCCATGAACCCACTGGGCCCGGCTCCGATGCCCATGCCCCGGCGGAGGAAAGAGGACAGCGATGACAGCCGCCCCTCCCGCGACACACCCCCGACGGGATCCGGCCGTCCGGCCCGGTCGCGTCGTTTCACGCAGTGCGTCGCGTCCTCCTCGAACCGATCAGCCGCCCCTCCACTGAGCCGGCTCCTGCGGCGGCCCGCCGCAGCCGGCTCCACGACCCCACCGCTCTTTCGCCGGACCGGTGCGGGCGCTGTCCCCGATGGCACGGCCCCGGCGGAGCGCCGATCGGCGGGGCCGCGCCCACCGCTCGCCGCTCCGGCCGTGCGTGCGCGGTTCTCTCCGCGCTTCCCCCTTCCATGTCCGTATCGTTTCGACGAGGTGCACAATGAGCAAGATCGCGCTTCCAGAATTTCACATGCCGTTCGAGAGTGCGGGATGCAATCCAGGAGCTGATAAAACCAAGCAGGCCGCCTGGGAATGGGCCGAGTCCAGCAATCTCGTCCTGTCGCCGGTGGCTCACAAGAAAATGCTGCGGACTCGGCCCGAGCTCTGGATCTCCCTGATTTTCCCGCAGGCCTCGCAGAAACACCTCGACCTGTTCTGCCAGTGGCTTTTCTGGGCCTTCCTCGTCGACGACGAGTTCGACGACGGCCCGGCCGGGCGCGACCCCGGGCTGTGCGAATCGGCGATCACGCATCTGGTGGACGTGCTCGACGGCGTCCGCGCGCCGGTCGGTCCCATGGAGAACGCGCTCGGCGAGCTGTTAGTCCGGACCTGCGCGGACCGGCCGGCGCACTGGGTACGGCAGTTCCGCAGGGACACCGCCGCGTGGCTGTGGACGTACTACGCGGAGGCGGTCGACCGGGCGGCGGGCCATGTGCCGAGCACCGCCGATTTCGTGAAGCACCGCCGCGATTCGGTGGCCATGCAGCCGTTCCTCGACCTGCACGAGATCGCCGCCGGAATCGATCTCCCGGAATCCGCCCGGAGCCTTCCCGCCTATATCGCACTGCGCAACGCGGTGACCGATCACTCGGGTCTCTGCAACGACATCTGCTCGTTCGAGAAGGAGGCTCTTCTCGGTTATGAGCACAATACGGTCCGGCTGATCCAGCGGGACCGCGGTGGCACGCTCCAGGAGGCCGCGGACGAGGCCGGAATCCTGCTGGCCCGTATCGCGGACCGTGTGCAGCGGGCCGAGAAGGAACTGGAGGAGGAGATGGAGGCAGCCGGAATCGAGGGCCCGCCACGCGCCGCCCTGGAGCGCTGTGTCCAGGACTACCGGGGGCTCGTACGGGGGGACTTCGACTACCACGCGCGGGCGGAGCGCTACACCCGCCCCGACCTCCTGGAGATCGACGAACAGGATTCCCTGTCCCGGAACTTCGCCGCCTGACGGGGGCGCCCGGCGGGGCCCTGCACCCCTGCCGGGCCCCGCCCCGACGGCACCCGGCGCCGGAACGCGGGAACACAGCAGCGATTTTCGGACATTCGTCGTCCTCCATGCCGTCGGGAACGTCGTCCGGCCCCGGCCGGCCCGCCCGTGACCGGAAACGCGCCCCGGTGAGAACGGCCGCTTCCGGCTCCGCCGTCGCCCACGAATGGCCGACCGACCCCTGCCGTGATGTCCTGGTACGTACGCCCGATGCCAGGCGGCGGTTCCGATGACCCGAACTCGCCGGCCGTACCGCAGAAGGGCTGGAGGCATCCATGACTGCCGCACCTCCTCCGATATCCGGATCCGCGTCAGAGGCCGACCGGACCGCCCCGCACGCCGAGACCGACCGGGGCACCGTCCGGGGCGCGTACGAACAGGGCGTCGCCGTCTTCCGAGGCATCCCGTACGCGGCGCCGCCGGTCGGCGCGCACCGGTTCCGGGCGCCGGCACCGCCGGAACCCTGGGAAGGCATACGGGAGGCGGTGGCCTTCGGCCCCACCGCGCCCAAGCGGCCGTACGCCCCGCCGCTGGACCGGCTGCTGCCGGACCCGGAGGTGGACGGTGACGGCTGCCTCAACCTCAACGTCTGGACCCCGTCGCCCGGTCGCACCGGACTGCCCGTCCTCGTCTGGATCCACGGCGGCTCGCTGCTGCACGGCTCGTCCGCCGTCCCGCTGTACGACGGGGCCGCCTTCGCCCGCGACGGCGTGGTCCTGGTGTCGCTCAACTACCGCCTCGGCATCGAGGGGTTCGGGGTCTTCCCGGACGCGCCCGCCAACCGGGGCCTGCTCGACCAGCTCGCGGCGCTCGGCTGGGTGCGGGACAACATAGCGGCGTTCGGCGGAGATCCGGACCTGGTGACGGTGTGCGGCGAGTCGGCCGGGGCCATCAGTATCGGCGCGCTGCTCGCCGCGCCACGGTCCCGGGGGCTGTTCCGGCGGGCGGTGATGCAGAGCGGAGCCCCGACCGCGCTCCCCGTGGACAAGGCTCGCCGCACCACGGAGCTGATCGCGAAACGGCTCGGGACGGCCGCGACGGCACAGGCCCTGGCCGCGGTGGACCCCGCCGCGCTGCTGGCGGCGCAGACAGCGGTGACGAGCGGCGGCTCCCCGCTGACCGGCGGGAACTCCTTCCAGATCGTGGTGGACGGCGAGCTGCTGCCCCGCGATCCGGCCGAGGCCCTGCGGGACGGCGCAGCGTCCGGCGTCGATCTGCTGATGGGCTCCAACACCGAGGAGTACCGGCTCTGGTTCGTACCCAGCGGGCTCACCGAGCGCCTCTCGCGCACGAAACTCCGGCTGGCCCTGCTGAAGTTCCGGGTGCCCGGCGCCACGGCCCGTACCTACCGGGCCAACCGGCCGCAGGCCACCCCCGGCGAACTGCTCGGCGCCCTCGCCACCGACCTCCTGCTGCGCGTCCCGCTGAACCGGCTGGCCGACGCCCGCGTGGGTGCCGCGGGCTCGACCCACCTCTACGAGTTCGGCTGGCCGTCCCCCGTACAGCGGCTCGGCGCCTGCCACGGGCTGGAGGTCGGCTTCGTCTTCGACAACCTGGACCGGCCGGACGCGGTGCTGCTCGCCGGCCGGGACGCGCCCCGGGAGCTGGCCGCCGCGATGCACGCGGCGTGGGTGCGGTTCGCGCTCTGCGGGGATCCGGGCTGGCCCGGCTGGGACGCCTCGCGCCCGGTGATGCTCTTCGGCCCCGGCGCCCCCGCGACGGCGCGCGCCCCGCGCGACGACGAGCTGCGCGGCTGGGCGCCGTACCGCGACGGGCGTTGAGCGGGGCGGTCAGCGCGGCGGTCAGCGGGTGCTGAGCCAGTGCGGGTCGGGTACGACGGTCAGCACCGCCGATACGAGCACGACGGCGGCCAGCGCCACCAGTTCGCGGCGCGCGCGGCGGTGGGCGGCGGTCGGGTCCGTGTCCGACGCCAGCCTGCGGCGCGCGCCCAGCGCCAGCGCGCTCACGACGGCCAGCAGCACCAGTTTGGCCAGCAGGGTGCGCCCGTACGCCGAGGTGAGGACGACATCGGGCGGCAGCCGGCGCAGGGCGCTGCATGTCCCGGTCACCGCGAGGGGCGCGTACAGCCGGCCGGCGAGCCGGGCATAGCGGCCTGGGGCCTGTCGTCAAAGTGCCGTCGTTGCCCGGCAGACGGCAGTTCGACGACAGGCCCCAGCAGCGCGCGTGCGGCGCCGGGCCCGGTCCGCCGCCACAGCCGCATGGTGCGCAGCACGTGGAGGAGTCCGCCGCACCAGAGCGAGGCCGCGGTCAGATGGACGACGGTGAGGGCGGCGCCCACCGCCGGGCTGTACACCTCGGGGTGGGCGCGCGACGACTCCGCGACGACGACGAGCGCGAGCGGGGCGGCGGCCAGGGCCGGGCGGCGGCTCACCGCGCAGCAGGCGGCGAGGGCGAAGCCGTTGGCGGTGAGCAGCAGCAGCCCGCCCTCGCGGGTGCCGTAGGTCTCGACGAGCCCGAGATCGCTGACCCGGGCGAGCCGGACGATCTGTCCCGCGGCGGCCAGCGCCCCGGCGACCGAGGCCGCCGCCGCCCAGCTGCGCGGCGCGGATTCCGGGCGGCCCGGCAGGGTGCGGGACAGTGCGGTGGCGGCGAGCGCGCAGAAGAGGACCGTACGCAGCAGGGTGGCCGTTCCGGCGCCGGGGATGCGCAGTTCACCGGTGCCGTGGGCGGCGGCGGTGGCGCCCAGCAGGGCGGCGGCCACGGCCGCCGGGCAGGCGCCCGCCGTGCCGAGTACGGCGGCCGACGGCCCGCGACAGGCGGGTGCGGGCACGCGGGAGGGAAGCACCGCCCACCTCCCTCCTGACCGACAACCACACAAATGGGCCCGCGGCGTCCACGGCACCATCGAACATTCACCCGGAAGGACGCATTACGGCAGGCGCGAACGTTTCTGCATCCCCGCCCGCCACGAGCCTCGGGTTAGGTTCACCGACTGTCACCCCACTGACAGTCACCCAGGCCCGGGTGCCTCCGCGGATTCGGCGCTGCGAGGAGAGGCATCATGACCGAGAGGCTGTCCCCCACGGCATCCCCCACCCTGGTCCCCCTGCCCGAACCGTGCGGCCACGTGTACCGCAGGAACGGCCGGACGGTGGTGGCGCTGCGGGACGAGATCGATATCGCGACCGCGACGCTCATCGCACCAGTTCTGGACTGCGCCACCTCCGACGGGTCACCGCACGTGGTCGTCGACCTGACCGAGGTGAGTTTCCTCGACTGCTCGGGGCTGACGCTGCTGTGCCGGGCCCGGCGGCGGACGCTGGACCGGGACGGGCGGTTCTGGCTCGTCTGCGACTGCCCACGGATCCTGCGGCTGCTGCGGGCGGGCCGGCTGCACGACCTGTTCCGCCCGGTGGCGACGCCGGACGACGCCTTCGCCGCGCGGGAGGCGCCGGAACCGCAGGACGGCGGAACCGGCGCGTCCGGGCAGTGAACGAGACCGGTCCAGCGGCTCCGGGCCCCCGGCCCGCCGGCCGGGGTCCTGGGCAGGCAGCCGTCAGCCCCACGGCCTTTTCTGGATCAGGCCGGGCTCGCGCGCCCTGGTGCCGCACCTCGCGGCGCGCTCCCTGATCCAGCCTGATCCAGACAAGAGGCCCTAGTTCTGCGCGGCCCAGAACTCGTCGAAGGTGAGCAGCCCGTCACCGTTCGCGTCGTGGGAGTTGATCACGGCCTGCGCGACCGGCTCGGTGACGTAGGGGTCCCCCAGCTGAGCCATGACGCTCGTGTACTCGGCAGCCGAAATCAGCCCGTCGCCGTTGAGGTCGTACCGCTCGAACGCCTTGCGCGCCGACTCGATGTCCGCCACTGTTCCGCCCCTTCGTAATGCCTATATGACGGAGGTCAGATTATCGGGCGGGACGGATGGCGATCGCGGCGGCCGGTCGTCGATCATGGGTGGGGCCGCCCGCCGACCGGCGGGCGGTGGTCCGGAACGGGGAGAGTACGGCGCGATGACCGAGGCACTGACGGAGATTCTGGCAGCCGCGGCGCAGGGCCGGTTCCCGTCGCCGGACGGGTCCACGACGGTGGTGCGGCAGCCGAACGCGCGGGACGCCGGGGTGCTGGCGTTCACCGCGCACTCGGTGGTGTTCACGGACGAGGACCCGCGGTGGGTGCGGGCGGCCCTGGCCGGCACCCCCGGTGACGCGCTCGCCGCGACGATGAACCCGCACTTCCTCGGCGCGCTGATGGCCCGGACCGGCCGGCACATGAACACGATCGACCTGCTCACGGTCGCACCCGCGCTGCCGGGCGATCCCGAGCTGGAGCTGCGGGAGATCCGGGACCCCGGACACCCCCGGGTGGCACGGGCAATGGGCTTCCGCGACGAGGTGCGGGTCTGGCGGACGGAGGGCGGGGTGCTGATCCTCGGGCGCGGGGTCGCGGGGCGCTGGGAGGCGGCGATCGAGGTGGCGGAGGAGGCGCGCGGGCGGCGGCTCGGCGAGCGGCTGGCGCGGGCGGCCCGGCAGCTGGTGCCGGGCCCGGTGGTGTGGGCGCAGCAGTCGCCGGGGAACGCCCGCAGTGTGCGGACGTTCCAGGCGGCGGGCTACCGGCCGGTGGGCTCGGAGGCGCTGCTGATCAAAAGCTGAGCCACCCGAGCGATCCGCGCCACCCGCGCCACCCGCGCCACCCGGCTCAGCGGAAGACGCCGGTGTGGCCGAGCGAGTAGCGGCCCGGCTGCGGGTAGACCGCGAGGCCGTGCGGTCCGCTGCCGACCGGGATGCGGGCCAGCTGCTTGCCGCTGGTGGTGTCGATCGCGTACACCTCCGAGTTGTAACGCCCGGTCAGCCAGAGGACCTTGCCGTCGGCGGAGACGCCGCCCATGTCGGGGCTGCCGCCGCCCGGCAGATGCCACTTCTTCGCCAGCTTCCTCTGCGCGAAGTCGAAGACGGAGACGGAGCCCTCGCCCCGGTTGGAGATGTACATCTCCTTGGCGTCCCGGCTGACGTAGAGCCCGTGGCAGCCCTTGCCGGTGGGCAGCAGCTTGGGGGTGGTGAACTTCTTCCCGTCCAGCACCCACATGCCGTTCGCCATCATGTCCGCGATGTAGAACGTGCTTCCGTCGGGCGACAGCTTCACGTCCTGCGGCATGGCGCCCTTGAACGGCAGCTTCTGCTGGCCCACCACCTTCATCCTCGCCGTGTCGACCTTGAGGAGTTCGCCGGAGAACTCGCAGGAGACGATGAAGTACCGGCCGTCCGCCGAGAAGTCCGCGTGGTTGACCCCCGCGCAGCTGACCGGGACGGCCTTGGCCGTCTTCATGGTGTGCGCGTCACGGAAGACCAGCTGACGGTCCATCGAGGCCATCACGATGGCGTACTTGCCGTTGGGCGTGAAGTAGAGGTTGTACGGGTCGGAGACGTCGACCGTCTTCCCCGCCTCGCCGGTCGCCGGGTCGATCGCGGTGAGGCTGTCGCCGACGTCGTTGTTGACCCAGAGGGTCTTCAGATCCCAGGACGGGACGACGTGCTGCGGCTGCCGGCCGACCGGGATGGTCTTGATGACCTTGTACGTGGCGGGGTCGATCACCGTCACCGTGTTGGAGTTGGTGTTGGGGACGTACACCCGGGACGGGAAGCCCTTGACGGCCGGTGACAGCTTTCCGGCGGCGTCGGCCGCGTACACGTTCGCGGGGTCGAGCACCGGAGGCATCCCGGCCAGTGCGGGCGGCTCGGGCGGGGTGACGTGCTCGGCCCTGGCGGGTGGCGCGGCGGCCTCGGTCGCGGAGTCGGACGCCGACTTGCCGGCGGGGGTGCCGCAGCCGGTGAGTGCGGCGAGCAGGACGCCCCCGAGCAGGGCCGCGGTGCGTGTGGTGGAGGGATGCATCAGGTCAACAGCTCCGTGGTCGTCACCGCGCGCAGTTGGCGGCGGTCGAGTTCGGTGAGAAGGAGGGGCAGCGCGGCGACCGTGTCCGCGTAGCCGAAGTGCATGCTCACCACCGATCCGTTGCGGATCTCGCCGGCCACCTTGCGGGTGACGGCCGCGGCGCCGGGCGAGGTGAAGTCGAGGGAGTCCACGTCGTAGGAGAGGACGTGCGGGTAGCCCGCGCGGACGGCGAGCCGCTGGACGAGCGGGGTGGCGTACTGGGTGCGCGAGGGCCTGAACCAGGTACCGATGGAGCCGGTGAGCCGTCGCAGCCGCTGGGCGCAGCCGGTGATCTCCGCGTACGCCTGCGCCTCGTCCATCGAGGAGATGTCGATATGCCGCTGGGTGTGGTTGCCGAGGTCGTGGCCGCCGTCGAGGATCCGGCGGGCCATCTCGGGGTGTTCGTCGAGCCAGCCGCCGACCGCGAGGACGGTGACCCGCGCCCCGGCCCGTTCGGCCTCCGCCAGCACGGTCCTGGCGATGGCGGGATCGCCCTGGCCGTGGAAGGTGAGGGCGACGCGGGCGCGGTCGCGGGGGCCGTGACCGATCTGCACCGGCTGCCCGGGGAAGCTGCGCGGGGCGGGTGCGGGGGCGTGCGCTCCGGCGGAGGCGGGCGGCTTGCTGGGTGCCGGGTGGGTGAGGGTCTTCGCCCCGGCGCCCCCGGTGTCGGCTGTTTCCCGCTCCCCGCAACCGGCGGCGAGACCTGCGGCGAGGGCGGCCCCGGCTCCTGCGCGCAGGGCGCTGCGCCGGTGCACCGGAGTGTCGGAGACGTTCATGCGCAGAACAGTAAGTGCGGACTGTCAGGAAAATAACAATTGACCCTTTTTGCCGCTTTCATCGATCACACGGATGCGCGCGGTCGACATCGGCGGGGATCGATGAATCACCCGCCAAGCCCTGGCAGCACTCATGGATTTCCAGGCGAGTGACCCAGCACACCTAAGATTCATCGCCATAATCGCCGAAACTATACACTTATGGGCGATTTGCGGCTTTGGCGATGTAGTCGCCCGTCTGCCATAGTCGGTGACACGACCCGCACTGACCCGGGCCGGGTCGTCATAAGCGGCCGTGAACACACCCCCCATTTCACGGCCCCCACACAGAAGCCCCCGCAGCGCCGCACCACGGCCGAACCGGGGGCTTCTGTGTGTCCGGGGGCCGTCAGCGGTCGGAGATCCGCATCTCGAACCAGGTGATCTTGCCGCGCGGCAGCAGATCCACGCCCCACCGGTCGGAGAGCTTGTCGACGAGGAAGAGGCCCCGCCCACTGACATCCATCGCCTGTACGGGCATGAGGCAGGGCAGTCCGCGCGAGGGGTCGCGCACCTCGATCCTGATCCAGCCGCGACGGCGCAGCATCCGCAGGCCGAAGACCCTGGCCCCGGTGTGCCGCACCGCGTTGCCGACGAGTTCGGAGACGAGCAGCACGGCGTACTCGCCGGTCTGCGGGGAGAGCGCCCACTGACGCAGCACCACGCAGGAGGTGAGCCGACGGGCGGTGGCCGCGGATTCCGGACGGGAGGGCAGCCGGACCTCCTCCTCCGTCGGATTACCGAACAACTCCAGCGCCTTGAACGCCTGTTCGTCCTCGACGGCCGGCATCCTCCGTGCCGCTGTCGCGCTGCTGCGCTGTCGCGGCTGCTCCACACCTTCCAGGCCCGCCATGAGCACCATCATGGCCGCAAGGTGGACACTCCGGGGCCGTTCCGGGGAAATCCCCACCCCGGAATCAGCAATTCCGCAGTGGTCTGCTGGCATATGCCACTGGCAGAATGCGCCCGCTCACAACCCCGCTGACCTGCACGGACGCCGCGCCCGAGCGAGTTTGCCGGCACGGACGGAGCGCTGAGCCTTAAGGTTGCCTTAAGGCTCAGCTAATCCGCCCGCACGGATGAACGCGCCGTGATCTGTTCCCAACTGGCGTTCGGTCAGAGGAATTTGGCCTTGCCCGGTCCCTCGTCCACAAAGCTGCGCATACCGCGCTCCCGGTCCTCCGTGGCGAAGAGTCCGGCGAACCAGGTGCGTTCGATCGTGAGGCCCGTATCGATGTCCGTCTCCAGGCCGGCGTCCACCGCCTCCTTGGCGGCGCGCAGTGCCAGGGCGGGTCCCTTCGCCAGCTTCGCGGCCCAGGCGTGCGCCTGCTCGTACACCTCCGCGGCCGGTACGACCCGGTCCACCAGACCCATGGCGAGCGCCTCTTCGGCCTTCACGTGGCGGCCGGTGAAGATCAGGTCCTTTGCCTTGGCGGGACCCACCAGGCGGGCGAGCCGCTGGGTGCCGCCGGCGCCCGGGATCAGTCCGAGCATGATCTCCGGCTGCCCGAGCTTGGCGTTGTCCCCGGCGATCCGGAAGTCGGCGCAGAGGGCCAGCTCGCAGCCGCCGCCGAGCGCGTAGCCGGTGACGGCCGCGACGACGGGCTTGGGGATCCTGGCCACGGCGGTGAAGGACTCCTGCAGCGCCTTGGACCTGACCACCATCGCCGGGTGGTCCATCGCCTGCATCTCCTTGATGTCCGCGCCCGCCGCGAACACCTTCTCGCCGCCGTAGAGCACCACGGCGCGTACGTCGTCGCGCCCGGAGGCCTCCTCCGCCAGCTCGCGCAGCCGGTCCTGGGTGGCGATGTCCAGGGCGTTCATCGGCGGACGGTCCAGCCGGATCGTGCCGACGCCGCCGCTTACTTCGAGGGTTACGGTCATGGGAGGCAGGTTAACCGGCGCTAACCGAGGGGCGAACAGCCCGGGAGCCGGTGCCGTTCGTCACAGCCCCCCGGCCGGCTCTCAGCCCTCGACCCAGCCGTGCTGCTTGGCGAACTGCAGCAGCCCCTGGCGGGCCTGGAGAATGTGCGCGGCGGTGATGCCGGGCGCCGCCTCCAGCAGCACCTCCGTCACTTCCCGTACGTACTCCCGCGAGTTGAGCACGTCGCACAGCACGTCGTCGCCGTCCACGACCTGCCTGGCGGGGGACTCGGAGTGCCCCTGGAACCCGGAGCCCGGGGCCGCGTGGCCGCTGCCGGGGGCGAGCCGCACGGCGGACGCCTTCAGCCCCCGGTCGCCCTGCTCGACCTCGAACCCGACCATCAGACCGGGCCGGAGGGAGGCCTCGGGGATGCGGAGGTCGTTCACATGCAGGAAGACGTCCTCGCCCCCGTGATCGGGAGCGATGAACCCGTAACCCTTGACGCCGTCGAACCGCACCACACGACCGGTGACCATCGGAACCAACCTCTCAACGAAACCCCGGACCCGTGCCCGGGGTACCCCTGCCGCGGCGGCCGGGCCCGGACCTCGTACACCACCGCGGACCCGCCCCGCGACCGCCTGCGCACCACTGTGCCAGGAAATCGTGGCCCCCGGACCACACTGTGGTCCGGGGGCCGGCGTCATGCGGGTCCGTGGTCAGTGCCGCGGAGCTACTTGGTCCACTGCGACCAGTCCATGTTCCAGCCGTTGAGGCCGTTGTCCGGCTGGATCGTCTTGTCGTGGGAGTTCGTCACGACCACGACGTCACCGATGAGCGAGTTGTCGAAGAACCACGCCGCCGGGGTGCCCGGGTCACCGCCGCCGCGCGCGTCCAGCATGCCGACGCAGCCGTGGCTGGTGTTGGTGTTGCCGAAGACGCCGGAACCACCCCAGTAGTTGCCGTGGATGAAGGTGCCGGAGGTGGACAGTCGCATCGCGTGCGGCACGTCCTTGATGTCGTACTCGCCGCCGAAGCCGACGGTGTCACCGTTCATCCGGGTCACCCGGAGCTTCTCGCTGATGACCATCTTGCCGTTGTACGTGGTGGTGGCCGGGGCGCCGGCGGAGATCGCGATGTCCTTGATCTGCTTGCCGTCGCGGACGACCTTCATCCGGTGGGTGTTCGCGTCCACGGTGCTGACCTGCCGGCGGCCGACGGTGAACGACACCGTCTTGGCCTGCTTGCCGTAGACCCCCGGGCGTCCCTCGACGCCGTCGAGGTTGAGCTTCACGGTCACCTTGGTGCCGGCCGCCCAGTAGTCCTGCGGCCGGAAGTCCAGGCGGTCGTTGCCGAACCAGTGGCCCGCGATCTCGACGGCCGGGTCCGCCGTCACCTTGATGGCCTTCTCGACGGCCTCCGGGTCGGTGATGCCCCGGGTGAAGTGGATCGAGACCGGCATGCCGACACCGACCGTGGAACCGTCCTCCGGGGTGTACTGCCCGATGAAGGTGTTCTTCGGGACCAGCGTGGTGAAGGCGGTGTCCTTGGCGGACTCACGGCCCTTCTCGTCCTTCGCCACCGCGTGGACCTTGTACTTGGTCGCGGAGGCCAGGTGCTGGTCCGGCTCCCAGCTCGTGCCGTCCGCCGCGATCTTCCCCTCGACCTCGGCCCCCTTGGGGTCGGAGACCTTGACCGTGAAGAGCTTCCCCTGCTCGGCCGAGATCTTCAGCGCCCCGCTGGTGGCGACGGAGTCGGCACCGTCCTGCGGGGCGACCTTCACCACGGCCTGGGAGGCGCTGGTGTCACCGTTCTTCGCCCCGCCCTTGCCGGCGCCGCCCTTGCCCTCGTCGCCGCCGTCCTCGCCGCCGCATGCCGTCACCAGCAGCAGCAGCGCGCCCAGCACCAGGGCCAGCAGTCCGGTGGACCCACGTCCGCGCCGCCCGCTGTCCGCCCTGACCGATGTCCCCGATATCGGCTGCCCGTTCAATGTGGTCGTCTCCCCTCGCACGGCCTGGCCCCGCCAAGGCCGGCCCTGGGAGCTCGCAAGCTCCCGCCCCCGCGCGCTGCATATGCGCGCTCAGCGAAAGATAATCACACCGGCTGCGGACAGATCTCCCCCGCAATGTCACCGTTCCGTCCCAACTCGTTCAGGACTTCCCCTGGTCGGAGGCGCTGCCCGCGCGAGCGGCTGTACGGGGCCGCGGTCCGGCCCGTCCCGGAGGACTCCGGGACGGGCCGCCGAGGATCAGCGCACGGCTGAACCGGCCTTCCACTGGCGCCAGTTCAGGTTCCAGCCGCTCAGCCCGTTGTCCGGGGCCACCTGCTTGTCCTTGGAGTTGACGACCTCGACGACGTCACCGATGAGGGTCCGGTCGAAGAACCAGCCGGCCGGGGTGGACCCGCTGCCGCCCTGCTCGTCACGGAGACCGATGCAGCCGTGGCTGACGTTGGTCGTGCCGAAGATGTCGTCGTCGGACCAGTAGTTGCCGTGCAGGAAGGTGCCGGACTCGGTGAGCCGGATCGCGTGCGGCACGTCCTTGATGTCGTACTCGCCGCCGAAGCCGACGGTCCGCCCGTCCATCCGGGTCACCTCGTGCATCTCGCTGACCACCATCTTGCCGTTGTACGTGGTCGTCGTCGGGGAGCCCGCCGTGATCGGGACCGTGGAGACGAGCTGCCCGTCCCGGCTCACCCGCATGGTGTGCGCGGCCGAGTCCACCCGGGAGATCTGCTCCCGGCCCACAGTGAAGCGGACGGTCTTGCGCTGGCTGCCGTACACCTGCGGCGCCCCCTCCACATCGCGCAGCCCCACCTCGACGGTGACCTCCGTGCCCGGCTCCCAGTACGCGGCCGGGCGGAAGTCCAGCCGGTCGGCGCCGAACCAGTGCCCGGCCACCTCGACCGGCGGATCGCTGGTCACCCTGATGGCCCGCTGCACGGCCGCCTTACGGGTGATCGGGCGGTTGAACTCGAAGGAGACGATCATGCCGGTGCCGACCGTGGACCGGTTCTCCGGTTTGAAGTAGCCGATGAAGCGGTGCTCGGGCACCACCGTGGTGAAGGTGGTGTGGCGGGCCGAGCGGTGCCCCGCGCCGTCCACGGCCACCGCGTCGACGCTGTACTTGGCGGCGAGCCCGAGCCGGCCCGCCGCGCCCTGCGGCGTCCACGAGAGGCCGTCCTTCGCGATCAGGCCTTTCACCTCCTGCCGCTGCGCGTCCTCGATCCGGGTCACCCTGACGCTCTCCAGCCGCCCGTCCGGGACCTTCACCCCGACCTCGGCGTCCGCCTTCACGTCCTCCGCCCGGTCCTGCGGGGTGATCCGGATCGCCTCCTGCGGCGACCGGGACTTCCCGCCGATGATCGAACCGGCGCCCGAACAGCCGGTCAGAACAACCAGTACGGCCAGTACGACGAGCAGTCCCGACCGTCTCAGCACGGTGGCCTGTCTCGCGCCTGCCTTCTTCGCTACGTGGTTCACGTCCCCCCAACGACGGGGCCGCCGGAGGGAAACGTGAGTGCGGGGCCACTCGTGGGCAGAACAGAGGGGACGACCACACTCGGGGAGCCGCGGCCGGGACGCCGCGCGCTCCCTTTCGGTGCCGGTCCCCCAAGAGCCGCGGGAGGCGAGCAGGTGTCGAGCGCAGCCGAGCAGGAGGCAGTGCCGAAGACGTCCACGAGGCCGGCGGGCCGGGCGGTGGAGCGGCCCGCCGTCGCCCCCGGACAGCGGGCGCCCGCCGTGTGGCCCGGTACGCCGATGCCCCTCGGAGCCCGCTTCCGGGTGGGGCCCGACGGGGTGGCGGGCACCAACTTCGCGCTCTGGGCGGGCGGGGCGGAGGCCGTGGAGCTGTGCCTCTTCGCGGAGGACGGCGCCGAGACCCGGCTGCCGCTGACCGAGCTGACCCACGAGATCTGGCACGGCTTCGTCCCCGGTGTGCGGGCCGGTCAGCGCTACGGCTACCGGGTGCACGGCCGCTGGGACCCGTGGACGGGCGCCCGCTGGAATGCGGCGAAACTGCTCCTCGATCCCTACGCACGGGCCGTGGACGGCGATTTCACCCTTCCGGCCGAGGTGTACGGCCATGTGAGGGACTGGCCGGATCAGCAGGTCGCGGACACCGTGCGCGACGAACGGGACTCCGCCCCGTACGTCCCCAAAGGGGTCGTCGTCCACGATGACGACGACTGGGCCGAGGACCGGCGGCCCAAGACGCCCTGGTCCGACTCCGTCATCTACGAACTGCACGTGCGCGGCTTCACCGAGCGCCACCCCGGCATCCCGCGGGAGCTGCGCGGCACCTACGCCGGACTCGCGCACCCGGCGGCGATCGGCCATCTGAAGCACCTCGGGGTGACGGCGGTGGAGCTGCTGCCGGTGCACCAGTTCGCCCATGAGGACCATCTGCTGCGGCGCGGGCTGCACAACTACTGGGGTTACAACTCGATCGGCTACTTCGCCCCGCACGCCGGCTACTCCGCGAGCGGCACGGCGGGCCAGCAGGTCGGCGAGTTCAAGCGGATGGTCCGCGCGATGCACGACGCCGGGATCGAGGTGATCCTCGACGTGGTCTACAACCACACGGCGGAGGCGGGCGAGCTGGGCCCGATGCTGTCGCTGCGCGGCATCGACAACCGGGGCTACTACCGGCTCCAGTCCGACGCCCGCAGATACGCGGACTACACGGGCTGCGGCAACACCCTGCACGTGGTGCAGCCCAACGTGCTGCGGCTGATCACCGACTCGCTGCGGTACTGGGTCACCGAGATGGGCGTGGACGGCTTCCGCTTCGACCTGGCGGCCGCGCTCGCCCGCTCGATGCACGACGTCGACATGCTCTCCCCGTTCCTCGCGGTCATCGCCCAGGACCCGGTGCTGCGCCGGGTCAAACTGATCGCGGAGCCGTGGGACGTCGGCAACGGCGGATACCAGGTCGGCGCCTTCCCGCCGCTGTGGACGGAGTGGAACGACCGCTACCGCGACGCCGTCCGGGACTTCTGGCGCGGCGCGCTGCCCGACGTACGCGATCTCGGCTACCGGCTGACCGGGTCGAGCGATCTGTACGCGTGGGGCGGGCGCCGCCCGTACGCCTCGGTCAACTTCGTCACCGCGCACGACGGCTTCACCCTGCGCGATCTGGTGAGCTACGAGCACAAGCACAACGAGGCCAACAACGAGGGCAACCGCGACGGCACCTCCGACAACCGGTCCTGGAACTGCGGCGCCGAGGGCGAGAGCGACGACCCCCAGGTCAACGCGTTGCGCCTGCGCCAGCTGCGCAACCTCCTCACCACCCTGCTGCTGTCGACCGGGGTGCCGATGCTGGTCGCGGGCGACGAGATGGGCCGCACCCAGGGCGGCAACAACAACGCCTACTGCCAGGACAACGAGATCAGCTGGGTCGACTGGTCGCTGCTGGAGCGGCCCCAGTGGCGGGCGCTGACCGAGCTGACGTCCCGGGTGCTGGCGCTGCGCCACACCCATCCGGTGCTGCGCCGCCGGGCCTTCTTCTCCGGGCGCGCGCAGGCCCCGGACGGGCTGCGGGACCTGGCGTGGTTCACCCGGCGGGGCGCGGAGATGACGGAGGAGGACTGGTACGCCCCGGCGGCGACGATCGGGCTGTACCTCTCCGGGCGCGACATCCCGGGCCGGGACGCACGGGGCGAGCAGGTGAGCGACGACAGCTTCCTCGCGGTGCTGCACGCCGGTGACCGCCCGGTGGACTTCCGGCTGCCGGGCCCACCGTGGGCGCGGGACTACGAACTGGTCCTGGACACCGCGCGCGAGGACCAGTCCACCGCGCCGGGCACCGTCCACCGGGGCGACTCGGCCCTCACGGTGCCCGCGAGATCGGTCCTGCTGCTGCGGGTACGGGAGTGAGCCCGGCGCTCAGCCCAGGATTCCCCGGTCGTACGCGACGGCGACGGCCGCGGCACGGTCCTTGGCGCCCAGCTTGGCGAAGACATGGGTGAGATGGGTCTTCACCGTGGCCTCGCTGATGAACAGCACGGCGGCGATCTCCCGGTTCGATGTGCCCCTGGCGACGAGTTCGAGCACTTCGCGTTCCCGCGCGGAGAGCGTCTCGCCGCCGGACGCGGCGGGCGCGCGCACCCGTGAGATGAGCCGGGAGGCGATGGCGGGCGACAGGACGGTGCGGCCGTCCGCGGCGGCGCGCACCGCGGTGAACAGCTCCTCGCGCGGGGCGTCCTTGAGCAGGTACCCCGTCGCACCGGCCTCGATCGCGGGCAGGGTGTCGGAGTCGGTGTCGTACGTGGTGAGGACCAGGACCCTGGAGCGGGCGCCGCGCCGGGTCAGTTCGGTGATCGCGGCGACTCCGCCGCCGCCGGGCATCCGGAGGTCCATCAGGACGACGTCGGGGTCGAGCCGGACGGCCATCTCGACGCCCTCGACGCCGTCGGCCGCCTCGCCGAGCACCTCGAACTCCGGCGCGGACGCGAACATGCCGCGCAGCCCGTCCCGTACGACGGGGTGGTCGTCGACGACGATCAGCGTGATGACGCGCGCGGGTTCCTGGGCCATAGCGGCCCACCGTACTGCGCCCGCGGCGGCGGGCGACAGCCGCTCAGTCGTCGCGGACCAGCGGGACCCGGGCGCAGACCGCGGTGCCGAGACCGGGGCCCGTCTCCACCTCGACCGTGCCCGCGATGCGTTCGGCGCGGGCCCGCATGCCGCCGAGGCCGAATCCGCCGGCGCCCCGGTACGGCTCCAGCGCGTCCGGGTCGAAGCCCCGGCCGTCGTCCCGCACGTCGAGGGTGATCTCGTCGCCCATGTAGGACAGGGTGACGCCGGTCCTGGAGGCGGCGGCGTGGCGGCCGGCGTTGGCGAGTGCCTCTTCCGCGATCCGGAGCAGGGTGGCGCCGACCTCGTCGTGCAGCGGCTCCGCCGTGCCGGTGACGGTGAACTCGGCCCGGACACCGGTCCGCTCCGACCAGGAGGTGACCGTCTTCTTCAGGGCGCCGGGCAGATCGTCGTGCTCCAGCGCGGCGGGAAGCAGATTGTGCACGGAGCGGCGCGCCTCGCCGAGGCTGTGCCGGGCCAGCGCGGTGGCCCGCAGGAGGTGTTCCCCGGCCAGCTCCGGATCGGTGACCGCCGCAGAGGTCACGGCCTGGAGCTGGGCGATGATCCCGGTCAGCCCCTGGGCGATGGTGTCGTGGATCTCGGCGGCCATCCGGCTCCGCTCGTCGGCCACCCCCGCCTCCCGCGCCTGGACGAGCAGTTGGGCGTGCAGTCCGGCGTTCTCCGCCATGGCCTGTTCGAGCCGGGCGTTGGCGGACTCCAGCGCGGCGATGGTCTCGTCCTGGGTACGGGACTGCTCCGCCTCCCGGCTGCCGATCTGGGCGAACACCATGGTGAGGGTCCCGTGCAGGGCGAAGAGGATGACGAAGGCGACCCAGTTCATGAGGCTGACGGGCGGCAGGCCGCCGCCGGACTGCGAGCCCGCCATGATGGCGGCGGTGGCCAGCAGCCCGGCCCTGATGCCCCGGCGCGGAAGCACCCGGGCGGCGTCGAAGTAGCCGAGCGTCGTGAAGATGGCGAAGAACGGGTTGCACCAGGTCAGCCCGAACGCCAGGAGGGTGCGGACGACGAAGTAGGCCCGCGCCGCCCGCGACCCCGCAGCCGCCCGCGACCGTCCCCACCAGAGCTGGAGCACGAGCGCGGACGGCACGAGGACCGCGACGGCGTACACGTCCTGCCGGGACATGATGAGGTCGCTGGTGACGGCCGAGACCGCGGTGGCCAGCGTGAGCAGTCCGTACGGCCCGTACCGGAAGAACCGCTCCCACCACTGCTCGGCCGTCGGCGCCCCGGACACGGCTTCGCTCCCACCCGCGTGCATGGCTGAAGTGTCCCCGATCCCTACTCCCAGCGGAACGTGCGGATCGCGACCGCCGCCACCGCCGCGGCCCACAGCACCATCACCCCGAGGTACCCCCAGCTCGGCCACGCTCCGGAGGCCGCCCGGTCCAGCGCCTGGGAGGCCGCGCCGAACGGGGTGACCTGGACGATGTGCCGGAGGGTGCCGGGCATGGCCTGCACCGGCACCCAGACGCCCGCGGTGAACATCATCGGGAAGAAGACGACCGAGCCGATGGCGGCCGAGATCTTGGTGGTGCGGGAGATCGCGCAGACCAGCGAGCCCAGGGCCAGCACACAGGCGACGGCCAGCAGCAGCGCCAGCAGATAGCCGAACGGCTGTCCGGGCAACCGCACCCCGAACGCGATCCGGCCGACCGCCATCACCAGCACGGCGGAACCGAGCCCCGCGACACCGTGCAGGACGATCTGCGCGCCGAGCAGGGCGGCGGGCCGCACCGGGGTGGTGGACATCCGGCGCAGGATGCCGCGCTCGCGGTAGCCGGTCAGTACCGGCGGCATCGCCTGGAGCCCGGCCATGATCATGGCGAGCAGCACCGCGACGGGGACGTAGAGGTCGATCACGCGCCGGCCGCCGAGCCCGTCGTCGTGCTGCCGGAAGGACGGGATCAGTCCCAGGACCGTCATCAGGACGGTCGGGAAGACCAGGATCCAGAAGAGGCTGCCGGGTTCGCGCAGGAAGAGCCGGGTCTCGGACCTGAGGACCGCGAGCGGGGCGCCGGCCGGGGTGGCGCGGGGGGTGCGTGCGGGGGCGGTGTGCGAAGTAGCCATCTCAGACTCCCCGTTCCGTGAGGTCGTGGACGTCGGCCGGGCCGGACTGCTCGGTGAGGTCGAGGAACGCGTCGTCCAGAGTGGCTTCGGAGACGCGCAGTTGGTGCGCGGTGATACGGAGCCGGGCCAGCAGCGAGATCACCGCGTTGACGGTCTCGTCGGTGCCGTTGATGACGATCCGGCCGCCCCGGCTCTCGTACGAGGCCGCGCCGGGCAGCCGGGTCAGCTCGTCGTCGTCGAGCGGCTGCGAGGGCGTGAAGGAGATGACCGTGGAGCTGCCGGCCTTGGCGATCAGCCCGGAGGGGGTGTCGAGGGCGGCGAGCCGGCCCTTGTCGATCACGGCGATCCGGTCGCAGAGCCGCTGGGCCTCCTCCATGAAGTGGGTGACGAGCAGCACTGTGACGCCGCTGTCGCGCACCTCCTCGATCAACTTCCAGGTGTCGCGCCGGGCACGCGGGTCGAGGCCGGTGGTCAACTCGTCGAGAACCACGACCCGGGGGTTGCCGACGAGTGCGAGCGCGATGGACAGCCGCTGCTTCTGGCCGCCGGAGAGCTTGCCGAACCGGGTGGTGAGCTTGGTGTGCAGGCCGAGGCGTTCGGCCAGTGACCGCCAGTCGGCGGGGTCCGGGTAGAACGCGCTGTAGAGGTCGAGCGCCTCGCCCACCGTGATCTTGGGCTGGAGTTCGCTCTCCTGGAGCTGGGCGCCGAGCAGCAGCGTCACCCGGTCGTGGTCGGCGACGGGGTCGAGCCCGGCGACCCGGACCGTACCGGAGTCGGGGACCCGCAGCCCCTCGACGCATTCGACGGTGGTGGTCTTGCCGGCGCCGTTGGGGCCGAGGATCCCGAAGATCTCCCCCTCCGCGACGGTGAAACTCACCCCGTCCACCGCGGGGCGTCCGGCGTAGGCCTTGCGCACCCCGTCCACTTCGATGATTGCCATGCCACGAGCATCCCGGCCCGGGGCCGCGCGCTCCATCCGCCATCGCGCTCGAACCGGCATCAGCCGATCGGCTGATGCCGGACTACGACCGCCCTACGGCCCGTCAGGCGTCGGCGGTGGTGGCGGCCCCGGCGGTCCCGGTCCCGTCGCTCTCCGAGAGCCGTGCCTCCAGGCGTGCCACGGCCAGCCGTTCGGCCTCCTTGCGTACCGAGGTGAGCCGTGCGTCGGCCAGCAGCATCGGCACCATCCACAGCAGCCCCCAGGGACCGAACCCGTGGACCACTCCGGTGGTCCGGAGCAGCAGACTCGTCAGCGCCGAGAGCGCGAACGACACCGCCCACGCCTCCGCGCGGTGCCGGGCGGCCCAGCGCAGCGGGGCGTTGCCCGGCCCGGCGAGCGCTTCGAGGGTGTCGGCGAGAACGGCGGCCCGCCGGTCGTCGGGCCGGGCCGCGGCGGCCGCCATTGCCTCGGCCCGTGCCTCCTCCGGTCGCCGGCCTCTGAGGGCTTGGGCGATCTCGTCGCTCCGGGTCTCAAGCGCCTGCCGCCTCACCGCGCCCTCGGCCGCCGACATCCGCAGGTCCTCCCAGTAGCCGCGGGCGGCCCAGCGGTGGGCGGCCCGCAGCCGGTCGTTCTCCGGGGAGTCGGGGGCGAGTTCTTCGAGGCGCCGGGTCAGCTCCACGGCACGGGCGGCCCGGCCCGGGTACTCGAACGAGTCGCTGCGCAGGCAGAGCTCGGCGTACCCGGCCAGCAGGCCGGGGTGGTCCGCGTCCAGGGCCAGGCCCTTCCTGAAGGCCCGTTCGGCCTCGGTGTCGTGGTCGTCGTCGTCCTCCGAGGCGTGGGCCACGGCCAGCCAGCAGTACAGGTCGGCGTGCGGACCCGTCTCGTCGAGCCCCTGGGTGGCGGCGCGCCGGACCCCGGCGAGGCCTCCCGCCAGAAAGAGCTGCTCACAGCGTTCGCTGTAGACGTCGGCCGTCGTCATGTGTTCTGCCCCCGATGGTCCCGGACCCGGCCGCGCGGATTCCGCGACCGGCCGCCCCTCCCCCGGGGCTGACCAAATATCGACGGCCGCGGTCACGGCGTCAAGCGGGCTCCTGACCGGAAAACCAGATGAGCGTTGTCAGTGGTGAACCGTAGGCTCGCGCCTGATGCCCGAAGAACATGTAGAGCCCAAAGACCGGTCCACCGCCCGCTCCCTGATGCGGCTGTGGCCGTACGTGAAGCCGGTGCGGGCCCGGCTCGCATCCGCCGTCCTGATCGCGGTCGTCGCCTCGTGCCTCGGGCTGGTGATCCCGCTCGTGCTGAAGTGGATGGTCGACGGCCCGGTCGCCGCCAGGGATCCGGGCGGCGTCTGGCTCGGGGCGCTGTACCTGCTGCTGCTCGGGATCGCGGAGGCGCTCCTGTTCGGCCTCCGGCGCTGGGTGGTGGCGCGTCCGCTGGCCGGGGTCGAGGCGTCCATGCGGGCCGCCCTGTACCGGCATCTGCAACGGCTGCCGGTGGCCTTCCACGACCGGTGGCCGTCGGGCCAGCTGCTGTCGCGCGGGACCACGGACCTGATGCTGGTGCGGATGTTCCTGGCCTTCCCGCTGACCTTTCTGGTGGTCAACTCCACCACCATCGTGGTCGGTTTCGTGATTCTGCTCGGCCAGCAGTGGACGCTCGGCCTGGTGCTGCTGATCCCCGTCCTGCCGCTGATGATCGTCTGCTCGGTCTTCGAGGCGAAGTACTCGCTGGCGGCACGGAAGGCCCAGGACCAGGTCGGAGACCTGACGACGGTGGTCGAGGAGAGCGTGCTCGGCATCCGGATCGTGAAGGGCTTCGGCCGGCACCGCAGCCAGGCGCTGGCGTTCCGCGCCCTCGCGCAGCGCCTGCGGGCCACCGAACTGGACAAGGCGCGGCTGCTCGCGGGCATCTGGGCCCTCATCACGACGATCCCCGAACTCGCCATCGGGGCCGCGCTGGTGCTCGGCACGATCCAGGTGGCGGACGGCGGTCTGTCGGCGGGCACGCTGGTCGCCTTCCTCTCCACGGCGCTCGCGCTGCGCTGGCCGGTCGAGGCGACCGGCTTCCTGCTGGCGATGTGCCAGGAGTCGGCGTCGGCTACCGACCGGTTCTTCGAGGTGATGGACGTGGCCGAGGAGAAGGAGACCGCGACGCAGGGTCCGGCGGGCCCGTCCGGGGCGGGCTCCGGGGCCGGTGGCATGGTCTTCGAGGGGGTCCGGTTCCGTTACCCGGACGCGGCGCCGGACTCCGCCCCTGTGCTGGACCGGATCGATCTGCGGATCCGGCCCGGCGAGACGATGGCCCTGGTCGGGGCCACCGGCAGCGGCAAGACCACGCTGACCGCGCTGGTGCCCCGGCTGCACGACGCCAGCGCGGGGCGGATCACCCTGGACGGCGAGGACATCACCGCGATGCCGCGCGAGCGGCTGCGGAAGCTGGTCTCCGTGGCGTTCGAGGAGCCGACGCTCTTCTCCGCGACTGTCGCGGAGAACGTCCTGATGGGTGCGGAGGGCGCCGGCGAGGACGAGCTGCGGCGGGCCCTTTCGGTCGCGCAGGCCGACTTCGTCCACGAGCTGCCGCACGGGACCGGCACCCAGGTCGGTGAACAGGGGCTGAGCCTGTCCGGCGGCCAGCGCCAGCGCCTCGCGCTGGCCCGCGCCGTCGTCGGCCGGCCGCGCTTCCTGGTGCTCGACGACCCGCTCTCCGCGCTGGACGTGCACACGGAGACGCTGGTCGAGGCGGCGCTGCGCAGTGTGCTGAAGGAGACCACGGCGGTGGTGGTCGCCCACCGGCCGTCCACCGTGATGCTCGCGGACCGGGTGGCGCTCCTGTCGGAGGGCCGGATCAGCGCGGTCGGCACCCATCAGGAACTGCTGCGCGGCAACGCCGAGTACGCCTGGCTGATGTCCGGCGCGGACCTCCCGGACGGCGCGGACGCGTTCCCTCCGGCCCCGGGCCCCACCAACGACACCCTGGGCGTGTACGCCCCTGCCGAGGAGGGCAGCAGCCGATGACCAGCACCACGACGGGGCGCCCCACGGAGGACGGCGACGACGAGAAGGCCGCCCAGGCCCCGGCCCCCAGGGACTCCTTCGACCGCGACGACCTGCCCACGCCCCGTGGCGCGACGCGCGAGCTGCTCCTGTCGCTGCTCCGCCCGCACCGCGCGCGGGTCGTGGTGGCCGCGCTGTTCCTGCTGGTCCAGCAGGTCGCGGTGCAGGCGGGACCGCTGCTCGTCGCGTATGCCATCGACAGCGGGGTGCCCGCGTTCCGGGACGAGGACTACGGGCCGCTGATCGCCGTGGGCCTCGGTTACGCCCTCTGCGCGGCCGGTGCGGGAGCCATGCAGTACGCGTTCATCAGGGCCTCCGCCGGGGTCAACCAGGACGCCCTGCTCGATCTGCGCGGCCGGATCTTCCGCCATGCGCAGGCGCTGAGCGTGGACTTCCACGAGCGGTACACCTCCGGCCGGCTGATCTCCCGTTCCACCACCGATGTGGAGTCGCTGCGGGAGCTGCTCAGCGAGGGGCTCCAGGAGCTGATCGGGGTCGTCCTCTCGTTCGTCTCCATCTCCCTGATGCTGCTCTGGCTGGATCTCGCGACGGGCGCCGTCGCGGTGCTCTCCTTCGCCCCGCTGTATCTGCTGGTACGGCAGTACCAGCGCCGGGCGGGAGTCATCTTCGCCGGCCGGTCGACGGCGATCGCCGCGGTCATCGTGAAGTTCGCGGAGACGATGAACGGCATCCGGCCCGTCCAGGCGTTCCGCCGGGAGCCGGTCAACGACGCGGTGTTCGAGAAGCTGAACCACGAGCACCGGCGCACCAACGGCGACGCGATGATCGAGAACGCGCGTTACGTCGTCGGGTCCCGGCTGATCGCCAACACCGCGGTGGCCGCGATCGTGCTGTGGGGTGCCTACCGGGTCGCCTCCGGCACCCTGGCCCTCGGGGTGCTGGCCGCGGTGGTGCTGTATCTGCGGCGGCTGTACGACCCGATCGACCGGCTCAGCATGTTCCTGAACTCCTACCAGTCGGCGGCGGCCTCACTGACGAAGATCGCGGGCCTGCTGGCCCAGACCCCGACGGTCCCGGAGGCCCTGGAGCCCCGGGAGCTGCCGCCGCTCAAGGGCGAACTGCCGGGCCGCGAGGTGGTCTTCGACGCGGTGAGCTTCGCCTACCGCACGGGCGGTGAGGTGCTGCCCCGCTTCGATCTGACCGTTCCGGCCGGCCAGACGATCGCCGTGGTCGGTTCGACGGGCGCCGGCAAGTCGACGCTCGCCAAGCTGCTGGCCCGCTTCTACGACCCGACCGAGGGCCGGGTCCTGCTGGACGGCACCGACCTGCGGGACCTCGCCGTTCCCGAACTGCGGCGCGGGGTGGTGATGGTGACGCAGGAGGCGTTCCTGTTCTCCGGGACCGTCGCCGAGAACATCGCGATCGGCAGCCCGGACGCGACCCGCGAGGAGATCGAGCGGGCCGCGAAGGCGATCGGCGCCCACGACTTCATCAGCGGCCTGCCCGACGGCTACGACACCGACGTACGCAAGAGGGGCGGCCGGATCTCGGCCGGCCAGCGCCAACTGGTCGCCTTCGCCCGCGCCCTGCTGGCGAACCCGGCGGTGCTGATCCTCGACGAGGCGACCAGCTCCCTCGACATCCCGGGCGAACGTGCGGTGCAGCGGGCGATGGACACCGTGCTGCACGGCCGCACCGCGGTGGTCATCGCCCACCGGCTGTCGACCGTGGAGATCGCGGACCGGGTCCTGGTGATGGAGTACGGCCGCATCGTGGAGGACGGCGCCCCCGCCGACCTCATCGGCGGTACGGGGCGGTTCGCGGGGCTGCACCGGGTGTGGCGGGAGAGTCTGGTCTGACCTGGGTGCCCGGCGCGCCGCGCTCCTCCCCCGCCCGTCGCAGCAGCACCACAGAGACCAGCGCGGCCAGTACCATCGCCGCGGCCGCGCCCGCCGCCGCCGTGTTCAGGCCGTGGGTGAAGGCCTTGGACGCGGCGGAGAGCAGGGCGTCCTGGCCGCGCGACGGGAGATCCCGGGCGACGGCCACCGCGCCGCCCAGGGTTTCCCGGGCAGCGTCGGGGGCGTCCGGGGCGGCGTCGGCCATGTCGCGTCCGTAGACGACCGCGCCGAGCGAGCCGAGCAGGGCCATGCCCAGGGCGCCGCCGAGTTCCTGGCCGGATTCGAGTACGGCGGCCGCGGAGCCCGCGCGCTCGGGCGGGGCGGCGCCCAGGGCGAGTTCGTTGGCGAGGGTCATCGCCGCGACCAGGCCGCCCGCGTAGACGGCGGAGCCCGCCAGCGTCGCCCAGAGCGGGGAGCCGGTCCCGATTCCGGTGAGCCAGAGGAAGCCCGCCGCCGAGACGAGGAAGCCGCCGGCCATGACGTAACCGCGGTCCAGGCGCTTGGCGAGCGCGCCCGCGGCGGGTGCGGCGACGATGACGCCGACCGACGGCACCAGGCTCCACATCGCGGCCTCGAACGGGCTCTTGCCGAGTACCGACTGCACGTACTGCGAGAAGAAGGCGGCGAAGCCGATCGTGGCGCCCATCGCCAGCAGGTTGACCAGGACCGAACCCCCGTAGGCGCGGCGGCGCAGGAGGGCCAGGTCGACCATGGGGTGGGCGAGCCGGCTCTGCCGGTGGACGAAGACCAGTCCGAGGACGAGCCCGACGGCGATGCCGAGGGCGGGCAGCGGCCGGTAGCCGTGCTTGGCGAGCTCCTTGATGCCGTGGATCACCGGCAGCAGCGCGGCGAGGGAGAGCGCCGCGCTCAGGACGTCGAACCGCGTCTTCACCGGGTTCCGGGACTCCGGGAGCAGGATCGGCGCGAGCACCAGCAGGAGCGCCATCGCGGGCAGGTTGATCAGGAAGACCGCGCCCCACCGGAAGTGTGCGAGGAGGATTCCGCTGACGACCGGGCCGAGCGAGATCCCGGTGGCCATCACGGTCGTCCAGAGCGCGACGGCCCGGGACCGCTGGCCGCGGTCGTGGAACAGGTTGCGGACGAGCCCGAGCGTGGACGGCATCAGGCAGGCACCGCCCACCCCGAGCAGGGCGCGGGCCGCGATCAGGGCTTCCGGGGAGCGCGCGAGGGCGGCGGCGAGGGAGGCGGCGGCGAACACGACCGTGCCGGCCGTCAGCACCTTCCGGCGGCCGATCCGGTCACCGAGCGCGCCCATCGTGATGAGCAGCCCGGCCAGCACGAAGCCGTACATGTCCAGGATCCAGAGCTGCTGGGTGGAGCCCGGTTCCAGATCGGCGCCGATGGCGGGCAGCGCGTAGAAGAGGATGGACACGTCCATCGAGACGAAGAGCAGCGGCAGCATCAGTACGCCGAGCGCGGTCCATTCACGGCGGCCCGCGAGGGCGGCCGGCGGTGAGGAAGTCATGCCGCGAGCACAGCAGCGGGTCCGCGTACACCACAAACAGCGCCGTAGTGCATGTCCGCCGTCCCGGAGGGCACTTGAGCGGTTCGGGCAGCTCCGGGCGGTGTACGTCGTACTGGGTGCACTAGTACAGTCCGCTCCGTGCCGACCGAACCGCCCTACCTCAGGATCGCCGCCGAGCTGCGCCGGCGGATCGACTCGCGTGAACTCGCCCCGGGTGAGCGGGTGCCGTCCACCCGGGCCGTCGTCCGGGAGTGGGGTGTCGCCATGGCTACGGCCACGAAGGCGCTGTCCGTGCTGCGCGCGGAGGGCCTGGTGCGGGCCGTGCCGGGGGTCGGCACCGTGGTTTCCGAGCGCGGGCCCGAGCTCGGCGCCGCCGGGGCGGGACCGGCGCTGAGCCGGGAGCGGATCGTGCGCACCGCCGTCGGGCTGGCCGACGCCGAGGGGCTGCCGTCGGTGTCGATGCGCCGGGTCGCGACCGTACTGGGCACGTCCACGATGGCGCTGTACCGCCATGTCCCGGGCAAGGCAGAGCTGGTGCGGCTGATGTCGGAGGCGGCCTTCGGTGAGCATCCGCTCGGTCCCGTACCGCAGCACTGGCGGACCGGGCTGGAACTCGCCGCCCGCTGGCTGCGCGCGGTGTACGGGCGGCATCCGTGGATGGTCCAGGCGATGGCGTCCTTCACCCGGCCCACCGCCTCCCCGCACGCGATGGGTTACACGGAGTGGGTGCTGCGGGTCCTCAGGGGTACCGGGCTCGCCCCGCACGCCATGCTCCACACCCATCTGACCCTGTTCGCCTATGTGCAGGGGGTGGCGCTGGCGGCCGACCTGGAGGCGCAGGCGTTCCAGGACACCGGGCTTTCGGACGAGGAATGGATGACGCGGAACGAGCCACAGTTCGAAGCCGTCTCGACAGGTGGTCACTTCCCGGTTCTTCACAGTCTTTTCGAACACGAGGACTTCGAGCTGGACCTCGGCGTCCTCTTCGAATTCGGGCTCCAGAGGACTCTGGACGGCATCGCGGTGATGATCGGCGAAACGTCCGCTTAACGAACATGACCATTACGGCAACGGACGAATTCCGGCCATCTTGTTGACGCGGTCCTGACAGCAACACCTTTCTCCTGCCACTGTTCACCCCGTTCTGCGCACTGCCTGCTCTGCCCGGACGGCTCACCCAGCCGCCGGTACCCCCCTTGCAGAAGGAGTCCGCGTGAGATCCACGCCCAGCCGTCGTGCCACCGCGACCGGCGCTCTGATAGCCGCAGCAGCTCTCCTGGCCGCCGGAGTCCAGACCGGCACAGCCACCGCTACACCGGCCGGCGACAACAGCGCCGCCGCCATCACCGCCGCGGCCTCCGCGGGCGCCGACCACGGTGCGCTGCCCAAGCAGCTCTCTCCGTCCCAGCGCGCGGAGCTGATCCGCGAAGCGAACGCGAGCAAGGCGGCCACCGCCAAGGACCTCGGTCTCGGCTCGCAGGAGAAGCTCGTCGTCCGGGACGTCATCCAGGACAACGACGGCACCACGCACACCCGTTACGAGCGCACCTTCAGCGGCCTCCCGGTCCTCGGCGGCGACCTGATCGTCCAGGAGTCGAAGGCCGGCGCGACCGAGAGCGTCACCAAGGCGTCCAAGGCGACCACCGCCCAGCTGAAGGCCGTGGACACGACCGCGAAGGTCGCCCCGGCGGCCGCCGAGAAGCAGGCGCTCGGCGCGGCGAAGGCCGACGGCTCGGCGAAGACCGCTGCCGAGAAGGCGCCCCGCAAGGTCGTCTGGATGGCGAGCGGCACACCGCAGCTCGCCTACGAGACCGTGGTCGGCGGCCTCCAGGACGACGGCACGCCCAACGCGCTGCACGTCGTCACGGACGCGAGCAGCGGCGCGAAGATCTACGAGTGGCAGGCCATCGAGAAGGGCACCGGCAACACCGAGTACAGCGGGCAGGTCACCCTCGGTACCGCCCCCTCGTACACGCTGACCGACACCGGTCGCGGCGGCCACAAGACGTACAACCTGAACCACGGCACCTCCGGCAAGGGCACCCTCTTCTCCGGCTCGGACGACATCTGGGGTGACGGCACCCCCCAGAACGCCGAGACCGCCGCCGCCGACGCGCACTACGGCGCGGCCGAGACGTGGGACTACTACAAGAACGTCCACGGCCGCACGGGCATCCGGGGCGACGGCGTCGGCGCGTACTCCCGCGTCCACTACGGCAACAACTACGTCAACGCCTTCTGGGACGACAGCTGCTTCTGCATGACGTACGGCGACGGCAGCGGCAACGTGAACCCGCTGACCGCGCTCGACGTCGCCGCGCACGAGATGACGCACGGCGTCACCTCGAACACCGCCGGTCTGGTCTACAGCGGTGAGTCCGGTGGCCTCAACGAGGCGACCAGCGACATCTTCGCCACCGCCGTGGAGTTCTACTCCAACACCAGCGCCGACCCGGGCGACTACCTCATCGGCGAGAAGATCGACATCAACGGCGACGGCACCCCGCTGCGCTACCAGGACAAGCCGAGCAGGGACGGCGCGTCCAAGGACGCCTGGTACTCGGGCATCGGCAACGTCGACGTGCACTACTCGTCGGGCCCGGCCAACCACTTCTTCTACCTGCTCTCGGAGGGCAGCGGCGCCAAGACCATCAACGGCGTCTCGTACAACTCCCCGACCTCCGACGGCCTGCCGGTGACCGGAATCGGCCGCGACAAGGCCGCGCTGATCTGGTTCAAGGCCCTCACCACCAAGTTCAGCTCCAACACGAACTACGCGGGCGCCCGCACGGGCACGCTCGCCGCGGCCGGTGAGCTGTACGGCACGACCAGCGCCGAGTACAAGGCCGTGGCCGACGCCTGGGCCGGCATCAACGTCGGCTCGCGTCCCGGCGGCGGCACCGACCCCGGCGGCACGGTCTTCGAGAACACCACCGCCACGGCCATCCCGGACCACGGCTCGGCGGTCACCAGCTCGGTCAACGTCACCGGCCGTACCGGCAACGCCCCGAGCACCCTCAAGGTCGGCGTGGACATCACCCACACCTACCGAGGTGACCTGGTCATCGACCTGGTCGCCCCGGACGGCACCGCCTACCGGCTGAAGAACTCCTCCTCCAGCGACTCGGCGGCCAACGTCAAGACCACGTACACGGTCAACGCCTCCTCGGAGACGGCGAACGGTACCTGGAAGCTGAAGGTCCAGGACGTCTACTCGGGCGACACCGGGAAGATCAACAGCTTCAAGCTCACCTTCTGAACCGAGTCCCACCACATGCCCCGCAGCTGACGCGGCATCCCGCCCGGGAGGAGAAGAACTCCTCCCGGGCGGTCGCGCGCGCTCAGCTCGGGTTGTTCGCGTGGGTCAGCGTCTCCCAGGCGACGAACAGGTTGTCGGTCCCGGCGGGCCTGCGCTGCTCCGTCAGGGTCTGGGTGTTGGTCATCGCGATGCCCATCCGGTTGTGCAGCGCGTTGAACCCGACCTCGGTGACCGGGCCGAGGTTGTCCTTGAGCGATCCGCCGCAGAGCGAGGACGGAACGGCCGCCCCCAGCTGGTACTTGGCATGCAGCCCCAGCGCGTGGCGCAGCCGGTCCGCGATCTCCGGGTAGAGGTCCTGCCCCTGGATCCGACTGGTCTCCGCGATGTGCGAGATGGCTGAGAGCCCGTAGCCGGTGTGGGTGAGGTCGCGGCAGGTCTCCTGGGAGAGTCCGTCCATGAACGTGGACTGGCCCTGCCAGTAGTTGATGATCTTGTCGCGGGTGTCGAGCCCGCTGCCGGGCGCGGTCTTGGGCAGCGCCCCGTCCGAGGTCAGATAGATGTACGCGGGGACCCGGCCGCGGAACTTGCCGACCGCCTTGTCGTACGAGGTGCGGTCCTCCAGGAAGACCGAGATGCCGATCGCGGCCTCGGTCATGCTCAGCTCCCAGTTCCCGTTGCTGTTGGAGCCGTTGATGACCTTGGGCAGGTAGACGTCGCGCAGCATGGTGGCGAACCGCCCCGCGTTGGGCCAGCCGCTGTAGGTGTACTTGATGATCTCGGCGGCCCTCGGCCAGGAGGAGCCGGCCCAGCCGGTCTGGAGCGGGGCGTTGCTGTTGGTGTGGTCCTTGATCACGGCCGACCAGGCGTCCATCAGCTCGATGGCCTTGGCGGCGTAGCGGCTGTCCTGGGTGATGTACCAGGCGAGCGAGAGCGTGTAGGCGGCTATCGCGTCCTCGCGCTCGTCGGTGCAGCCGTAGTTGGGGTTGGAGTACGAGCCGCACTCCACGACGGCCCGGGGTTTGGCGGTCCGGCCGAGCGAGGCGTACTTGCTCGCCATCATCTGGTCGTACGCGCCCTTCCAGGGCTGCGCGCCCGCCTGCACCTTGGCGCGGACGAAGTCCAGCTGGGGACGGCTGACGAGGACGCCGGGGTGGGTGAAGGCGGCGGGGGCGGCGGCCGCCGGGGCCCGGTCCGGGGCGGCCCGGCCGGCCGAGGCCGGGGTCATGGAGAGGCCGGTGATCAGTGCCGCGAGGGCGGTGGCGAGGCCGAGGCCGCGCGCGATGGTTCCGGTGCGCATGTGGGGGTGCCTTCCGGTGCGGGGGAGGTCCGGCAACTCGGCCCGAAACCACGGACGTTCACACACATGAACTCTGGGTCGAGTTGTGAACCCTGTGATGAGTGAGGAACTTAAAGGCATCGCATGAACACGTCAAGCACTTGTGTTCAGAAGACGAAGGGCCCGGCACCGTGGAGCGGCACCGGGCCCTTCGCATGGGACGGAGAACGCGACGTCAGCGCATCAGCAGCCCCGCGCCTTCGCCCGTGGCCCCGTTCGGCTGCGCGACCAGGCCGAGTTCGGCGCCGCCGGCCAGCAGCCGGTGGGCGGGAAGCACCCGCACCGTGTACCCGTAGGGTCCGGTGCGGTCGAGCGCGAGCGGGCCGTCGTACAGCCAGCGGCCCTCCAGGTCCTGGCCGCCGGCCGGCTTCAGCGGGAAGATCTGGGCATCGGTGATGGCATCGGCGGCGTCCACCCGGCCGGCCACCGCCTGCACCTCCACATCGTCCGGCTCCAGCGCCCCGAGGGTGATCCGGACCCGCAGCGCCAGCGTCGAACCCAGCTCCGCGGAGCCGCCCGCCCCGGTGGGCGTCACCGCCTCGACGTGGTCGACCGCCACCCGGGGCCAGGCCGCCCGGACCCTCGCCTTCCAGTCGGCCAGCTCCCGTGCCGCGGTGGCGTCCAGCGAGCGCTGGGCGAGGGCCGCGGGGGCGTACAGCCGCTCCACGTACTCCCGGACCATGCGCCCCGCGAGGACCTTGGGGCCGAGGGTGCCCAGGGTGCGGCGGACCATCTCGATCCAGCGGTCCGGGAGCCCCTCGCCCCCGTGATCGTAGAAGCGCGGGGCGACCCGGTCCTCGATCAGCTCGTAGAGCGCGTTGGCCTCCAGATCGTCACGCCGGTCCTCGTCCATGGCGGAGCCGTCGGCCGTCGGGATCGCCCAGCCGAAGTCCGGCTCGAACCACTCGTCCCACCACCCGTCCAGGACCGAGAGGTTGAGGCAGCCGTTGAGCGCCGCCTTCATCCCACTCGTACCGCACGCCTCCAGCGGGCGCAGCGGGTTGTTCAGCCAGACATCGCAGCCCGGATAGAGCTTCTGGGCCATCGCCATCCCGTAGTCGGGCAGGAAGACGATGCGGTGGCGCACCCGGGGGTCGTCGGCGAACCTGACCAGCTCCTGGACCAGCCGCTTCCCGCCGTCGTCGGCCGGATGCGCCTTGCCCGCCACGACGATCTGGATCGGCCGCTCCGGGTGCAGGAGCAGCGCCCGCAGCCGGTCGCGGTCGCGCAGCATCAGCGTCAGCCGCTTGTACGAGGGCACCCGGCGGGCGAACCCGATCGTCAGCACGCCGGGGTCGAGCACGCCGTCGATCCAGCCCAGTTCGGCCGGTTCCGCGCCCCGGGTGCGCCAGGAGGCGTGCAGCCGTTCCCGCACCTCGGTGACCAGTTGTTCGCGCAGCGTCCGCCGCACGTCCCAGAGCTGCCGGTCGGGGATGCCGGCGGCGGAGTCCCACCGGCCCGGGGTGCCGCCGGACTCGGTGCGCAGCCGGTAGATCTCGGGGGCGACCCAGGTGGGTGCGTGGACCCCGTTGGTCACGGAGGTGATCGGCACCTCCGGGGGGTCGAATCCCGGCCAGAGTCCGGCGAACATCTCCCGGCTGACCGCGCCGTGCAGGGTGGAGACCCCGTTGGCGCGCTGGGCGAGCCGCAGGCCCATCACAGCCATGTTGAAGACGCCGGGGTCGCCGCCCTCGTACGTCTCCGTGCCCAGGTGCAGGATGCGGTCGGCCGCAACGCCGGGCAGCTCTCCGTCGTCACCGAAGTGACGGGCGACCAGCTCGCGGTCGAACCGGTCGATCCCGGCCGGTACCGGGGTGTGGGTGGTGAAGACGGTGCCCGCCCGTACGGACTCGACCGCGGAGGCGAAGTCCAGGCCGTCGCCGGACAGCTCCCGGATGCGCTCCAGGCCGAGGAACCCGGCGTGGCCCTCGTTGGTGTGGAACACCTCGGGCGCGGGGTGGCCGGTGAGCCGGCAGTAGCTGCGGACGGCGCGCACGCCGCCGATGCCCAGCAGTATTTCCTGGAGCAGCCGGTGCTCGCTGCCGCCGCCGTACAGCCGGTCGGTGACCTCGCGTTCGCCGGGGGCGTTGCCCTCGACGTCGGAGTCGAGCATGAGGAGCGGCACCCGGCCGACCTGGGCCTGCCAGATGTGGGCGCGCAGCGAGCGGCCGCCGGGGAGGGCCAGGACGACCTCGCTCGGTGTTCCGTCGGCTTCGCGGAGCAGGGTGAGCGGCAGCTCGTTGGGGTCGAGGACGGGGTAGTGCTCCTGCTGCCAGCCGTCCCTGGAGAGGCTCTGGCGGAAGTAGCCGTGGCGGTAGAGCAGGCCGACGCCGACCAGGGGTACGCCCAGGTCGCTGGCGGCCTTGAGGTGGTCCCCGGCGAGGATGCCGAGACCGCCGGAGTACTGGGGCAGGGCCGCGGTGACCCCGAACTCGGGTGAGAAGTAGGCGATGGCGGCGGGCAGTGAGACGCCCTGCGCCAGCTGTTCCTGGTACCACCTGGGGCCCTGGAGGTAGTCCCGGAGACCGGCGGACACCTCGGTGAGCCGCCGCAGGAACTCCTCGTCCCCGGCCAGCTCGGCGAGCCGGCCGGCGGACACGGCGCCGAGCAGCCGCACGGGGTCGCCGTCCGCCGTCCGGCCGGCCACCGGGTCGACGGCCTGGAAGAGCTCACGGGTCTCGGTGTGCCAGGACCAGCGCAGGTTGCGGGCGAGGTCGCTGAGCGGTTGAAGGGGGTCGGGAAGGACGGGACGCACGGTGAATCGACGAATGGCCTGCACGTGTTCCACCTTTACAGGGGACGTCCGGATCCGAGGGGACGCACCACGGTGTGCGCCGCTCCGTCACCCTCGACGTTAGCCGGGTGCGGCACTCGGCAACCACGGCGCACGGCCGTCCGGCGGCGTGCGACCCCGGACGGGCCGACCGCCCCCTCCGCTCCACGCCCCCGTGCAACGCCAGGCACGGTAGGTAGATCCGGACCCATCCGTCACAGGCGTTATGGCCGATTCCCTCCCCTCTTACGGTCTTGTGAGCCTTCGCCCCACAGGGAAGGCTTCCCAGTGGCGCCCGCCGTCCCCGCGTGCGCCGGCTTTCCGCAACCCCGCGCACGCGCGGCGGAGCCCGGCGCATTCAGACCGTCACAGATACGCCCGAGTAGTTAACAAACCACCGGATTGGCCCACCGGTATCCGTGGGAAGGCTTCTCCGGTACCCGGAGCGAATGCGTTCGGACGACAGCTCAAGGCGATCCGGCTCTGGCCACGGAGCCGGTTCATCCGCCGTTCGGCGGCTTTCCGCCCACGGTTCGTATGCAATCCGTGCGGCCCGTGCGCATTCGATCCACACCCGTGCACCACACCCGCGACCCATCCATTCGAGTGCCATTCGAGTGAACGCGGACAGGAGCGGCCATGCCCACACCCCACCAGTCGTCAACGGAGCAGCTAGAAAGGACGGAACCCCACCATCGCGGCGCGCGCGTTCAGCCCTCCGCGGCCGCAACGCGCCCTGTTGAGTCAGAGCTCCAGTCCCCAGGTGATTTCATGATCGGTCGCATTCCCGTCCTCGACGTCCGCCCGCTCGTCGATTGCGGAAGAAGGCCCGCCAAGGCGGTTTCCGGTGAGACCTTCGAGGTCTCGGCGACCGTCTTCCGCGAGGGGCACGACGCGGTCTCGGCCAATGTCGTCCTGCTGGACCCGAACGGGCGTCCCGGCCCCTGGACGCCGATGCGCGAACTCGCCCCGGGCACCGACCGCTGGGGCGCGGACGTGACACCCGACGCCGAGGGCCGCTGGACGTACACCGTGGAGGCCTGGAGCGATCCGGTGGCCACCTGGCGGCACACCGCGCGGATCAAGATCCCGGCGGGGATCGACACGGCGCTCGTCCTGGCGGAGGGCGCCGAGCTGTACGAGCGGGCCGCGGAGGGCGTGCCCAAGCGGGACGGGCGGGAGGCGGTGCTGGCCGCGGTCGACGCCCTGCGCGACACGTCCCGCCCGGCCGCCGCCCGGCTGGCCGCCGCGCTCACCCCCGAAGCGGCGGCGGCGCTGGACCGCCATCCGCTGCGTGAGCTGGTCACCGCCTCGCACCCGCTGCCGCTCGTCGTCGAGCGCCGGCGTGCGCTGTACGGGTCCTGGTACGAGATGTTCCCCCGGTCAGAGGGCGCCAGGAGCGAACCGGTGAAGGCGCCGCGCAGGAGCCGGGCGGCGAAGGCGGCAGCGGCCCCGAAACCTCCCCGGATCATCAGCGGCACCTTCCGGACGGCCGCGGAGCGGCTGCCCGCGGTCGCCGCGATGGGCTTCGACGTGGTCTACCTGCCACCGATCCACCCCATCGGGACCACCCACCGCAAGGGCCCGAACAACTCCCTCTCGCCCGCGCCTCACGATGTCGGGGTGCCCTGGGCGATCGGCTCCGCCGAGGGCGGCCACGACGCCGTGCACCCCGATCTCGGTACGCTCGACGACTTCGGCCATTTCGTGGAGACGGCCCGTAACCTGCGCATGGAGATCGCGCTGGATTTCGCCCTCCAGTGCTCCCCCGACCACCCGTGGGTCACCGAACACCCCGAGTGGTTCCAGCACCGCGCGGACGGCTCCATCGCCTACGCGGAGAATCCGCCGAAGAAATACCAGGACATCTATCCGATCGCTTTCGACAAGGATCTCGGCGGAATTGTCACGGAGACCGTGCGTATCCTGCGCTTCTGGATGGATCACGGAGTGCGGATCTTCCGCGTGGACAATCCGCACACCAAGCCGGTGATCTTCTGGGAGAAGGTGATCGCCGACATCAACGGGACCGATCCCGATGTGATCTTCCTGGCCGAGGCATTCACCCGTCCCGCGATGATGCGCGCGCTCGCCACCATCGGATTCCAGCAGTCGTACACCTACTTCACCTGGCGGAACAGCCGGCAGGAAATCACCGAGTACGTGACGGAGCTCTCCGGCGAGTCGGCCTCCTGCATGAGGCCCAATTTCTTCGTGAACACCCCCGACATCCTCCCCGGATATCTCCAGGACGGCGGCAGACCCGCCTTCGAGGCACGGGCGGTGCTCGCGGCGACACTCTCCCCGGCCTGGGGGGTGTACGCGGGGTACGAGCTCTGTGAGAACGCCCCGATCCGCAGCGGCAGTGAGGAGTACCTCAACTCGGAGAAGTACGAGATCCGGCCCAGGGACTGGGAAGCCGCCGAGCGCGAGGGCAGGTCGCTGGCCCCGCTCATCACCACGCTCAACCGGATCAGGCGCCGCCACCCGGCGCTTCAGCAGCTGCGTGACGTGCACTTCCACTCGTCCGACAACGACGCCCTGATCGTGTACAGCAAGCGCTCCGGTTCGAACATCGTTCTGATGGTCGTCAACCTCGACCCGCACCACACCCAGGAGGCGACCGTCTCGTTGGACATGCCGCAACTCGGCCTCGACCGGCACGAGAGCGTGCCGGTGCGCGACGAGCTCACCGGCACTTCCTATCACTGGGGCAGGACCTTCTATGTGCGTCTGGAGCCGGGCGTCACGCCCGCGCACATCGCCGTCCTGCGACCGTCCCCGCCGACCGGAGGGTCACCCACACCATGATCGTCAATGAGCCCGTCCACGACACGTTCGAGGACACCCCGGCCAAGGACCGCGATCCCGACTGGTTCAAGCGCGCCGTCTTCTACGAGGTACTCGTCCGTTCCTTCCAGGACTCCAACGGCGACGGCATCGGAGATCTGAAGGGCATCACGTCCAAACTGGACTACCTCCAGTGGCTGGGCGTCGACTGCCTCTGGCTGCCACCGTTCTTCAAGTCGCCGCTGCGCGACGGTGGTTACGACGTCTCCGACTACACCGCCGTACTCCCGGAGTTCGGTGATCTCGCCGACTTCGTCGAGTTCGTCGACGCCGCGCACCAGCGCGGGATGCGCGTGATCATCGACTTCGTCATGAACCACACCAGCGACCAGCACGACTGGTTCCAGCAGTCCCGTACCGACCCCGACGGGCCGTACGGCGACTACTACGTCTGGGCCGACGACGACAAGCAGTTCCAGGACGCCCGGATCATCTTCGTCGACACCGAGACGTCCAACTGGACCTTCGACCCGGTGCGCAAGCAGTACTACTGGCACCGGTTCTTCTCGCACCAGCCCGACCTCAACTACGAGAACCCGGCCGTCCAGGAAGAGATCCTCGCGGCCCTGCGCTTCTGGCTGGACCTGGGCATCGACGGCTTCCGGGTCGACGCCGTGCCGTACCTCTACCAGCGCGAGGGCACCAACTGCGAGAACCTCCCGGAGACCCACGGCTTCCTCAAGCGGGTCCGCAAGGAGATCGACGCCAACTACCCGGACACCGTGCTGCTCGCGGAGGCCAACCAGTGGCCGGAGGACGTCGTCGACTACTTCGGCGACTACCAGGCGGGCGGCGACGAGTGCCACATGGCGTTCCACTTCCCGGTGATGCCGCGCATCTTCATGGCGGTACGGCGCGAGAGCCGCTACCCGGTCTCCGAAATCCTGGCCAAGACACCGGCGATCCCGAAGAACTGCCAGTGGGGCATCTTCCTGCGCAACCACGACGAGCTGACGCTCGAAATGGTCACGGACGAAGAGCGCGACTACATGTACGCGGAGTACGCCAAGGATCCCCGGATGCGGGCCAACATCGGCATCAGGCGGCGCCTGGCACCCCTGCTGGACAACGACCGCAACCAGATCGAGCTGTTCACCGCCCTGCTGATGTCGCTGCCCGGCTCCCCGATCCTCTACTACGGGGACGAGATCGGGATGGGCGACAACATCTGGCTGGGCGACCGGGACGCCGTACGCACCCCGATGCAGTGGACGCCCGACCGGAACGCCGGCTTCTCCTCCAGCGACCCGGGCCGGCTCTTCCTGCCCACGATCATGGACCCGGTCTACGGCTACCAGGTCACCAACGTCGAGGCGGCGATGGCCTCGCCGTCCTCGCTGCTGCACTGGACGCGGCGGATGATCGAGATCCGCAAGCAGAACCCGGCGTTCGGCCTCGGCTCGTACACCGAACTGCCCTCGTCCAACCCCGCGGTGCTCGCCTTCACCCGTGAGCACGGGGACGACCTCGTGCTGTGCGTGCACAACTTCTCGCGGTTCGCGCAGCCGACGGAGCTGGATCTGCGGTCCTTCAACGGGCGTCATCCGGTGGAGCTGATCGGCGGGGTGCGCTTCCCCGCCGTCGGCCAGTGGCCCTACCTGCTGACTCTCGCCGGACACGGCTTCTACTGGTTCCGTCTCCGCAAGGACGCGCCGCCCAGCTGACCGGCAGGCGGCACACAGGCTCTGGTGCGGGGCGGTTTCCGCCGCTCCGCACGGGGCACTCTCCACCCATATCGAACGCTTCAGGACCCTTCCTGGATCCTCCTGGCGTTTCGTTCCCTCCGAGTCGAGTCCGTACGGACCATCCTGACCCGACACGTCCCGCACAGCCGGACAGCCAAAGCCGCAATCCGGGACACTCTTCGCATCCTGTGGTGTGCCCGGGGAAAGGACGCGATGCCATGTCGGAGGCTGCATCCGCTCAGGTCACCCTGGCGAACAGCACAGCCCTGCTCCCGTCTCTCGGACCGCTGCTCCACGAATGGCTGCCCCGGCAGCGCTGGTTCGCGGGCAAGGGACGGCCGATCACGGCCTTCTCGCTCGTCTCCGCGACCGAGATACTGCCGGTCGAGAAGCCCGGCGACACCGCCGCCGCTACCGGCCCCGGACTCCTGCACCTGCTGGTCCGGGTCCATCAGCCCACCATGCCCGCCCAGCCGCCCATCGACAGCTACCAGTTGCTGCTCGGCGTACGGCCCACCCTGCCGACCCGGCTGGCGCCCGCCCTCATCGGCCATCTGACGGAGGGTCCGCTGGCCGGGCTGACCGTCTACGACGGGCTGCACGACCCGCGCCTCGCCGCCCTGCTGCTGGAGCGGCTGCGCACCCCCGGCACGCTCGGCGCGCTCCGGTTCGGCCGGGGCACGGAGCCGGTCCCGGCCGGTCTCGCGCCCCGGGTGCTGGACACCGAGCAGTCCAACTCCTCGCTCGTCTACGGCAACGCCTACATCCTCAAGCTCTTCCGCCGGGTCTTCCCCGGCACCAACCCCGATCTGGAGCTTCCCCTCGCGCTCTCCGGCGAGGGGTGCGGGCGCGTCCCGGCCCCCGTCGCCTGGTTCGAGTCGGCCGTCCCCGAGCCCCTCACGCTCGGAGTGCTCCAGCCGTTCCTGAGCGGCGCGCAGGACGGCTGGCAGCTCGCCCTGGGCGCACTCGCGTCGGGCGACGACTTCGGCCCGGAGGCCCACGCGCTGGGGCGGGCCACCGCGGAGGTGCACACCGCGCTCGCCTCGGCGCTGCCCACTCCGGCGCTGCGCCGGGGCGAGAGCGAGGAGCAGGCCGCCGGTATGGTGCGGCGGCTGGAGGCGGCCGCGCACGCGGTGCCGGAGCTGGTGCCGTACGTGCCGGGGCTGCGCGCCGCGTTCGACGCCGTGACGGCGCTGGGCCACCGGGGGCGGAGCTGGGCGGCCCAGCGGGTGCACGGCGATCTCCACCTCGGCCAGACCCTGCGCGGGGCCGACGGCTTCTGGTCGCTGATCGACTTCGAGGGCGAACCGGCCCGGCCGCTCACCGAGCGCCGCAGCCCGCAGCCACCGGTGCGCGACATCGCCGGGATGCTCCGCTCCTTCGACTACGCGGCCCGCTCGCACCGGCCGTGGAACGCCGACTGGGCGGCGCGCTGCCGCTCCGCGTACTGCGACGGCTACGCGGCCGCCTCCGGCGTCGATCCACGCGCCGAACCCGAACTGCTGCGGGCCCACGAGACCGACAAGGCGGTCTACGAGGTGCTGTACGAAGCCCGGCACCGGCCCGACTGGTTGCCGGTCCCGATGGCCGCGATCCACCGCCTCGCCGCCGCCACCGGCTGACCCCCGCCGCCGCGCCGACCGGCCGCACCCGGTCCGCCGGCCCCACCTCTCCCGCCCCACCCCGCCCACTCCCCCGAGGAGGCTGTCCCTGTGACCGCCCGCAAGCCGTCCCGCAAAGCGCCCGCTCCCGCCCCCGCCACGAGCACCCCGGAGGCCACGCCCGGCGCGTCCGCGTCCGCCGCCGCGTCCGCCGCCGCCGAGCACGCCGACGCCGCAGGCCCGGCGACCGGAACCCTCGCACCGCTGGAGGCGAGCGCCCCGCCACCGGAGCCGGTCACCACACCGATGCCGACGCCGGACGCGACCCCGGCCCCGGCCGCCGCGCCCACGGCCGCGCCGGCCTCCGCGCCCGCCTCCGCTTCCGCCTCCGCTTCCGCTCCCAAGCGGGCGAAGCGCGCGGCGGCCCCGCCCCGGCCCCGGCGGGCGGGCGGCGGTCAGGGGGTCCGCCCGGCGCGTCCCCTGGACGACGGGGACCGGGCCCGGCTGCTGGCGGGCGAGCACCACGCCCCGCACGATCTGCTCGGCGCGCACCAGATCCGCGGTGGGGTGGCCTTCCGGGTGCTGCGGCCCTACGCACGGACGGTCACCGTGCTGGCGAAGGGGCTCAGGGCCCAGCTGCACGACGACGGCGACGGCTTCTTCTCCGGGCTCCTGCCGATGCCGGCAGTCCCCGAGTACCAGCTCCTGGTCGGCTACGCGGACAACGAGATCGAGATCCACGACCCGTACCGCTTCCTGCCCGCGCTCGGCGATCTCGATCTGCATCTCATCGGCGAGGGCAGGCACGAGGAGCTGTGGACCGCGCTGGGCGCCCGGACGATGGAGCACCAGGGCGTCGCCGGTACCCGGTTCACCGTCTGGGCCCCCAACGCACGCGGGGTCCGCGTCTCGGGTGACTTCAACTACTGGGACGGCACCGGCTTCCCGATGCGCTCGCTCGGCTCGACCGGGGTGTGGGAGCTGTTCCTGCCCGCGATCGGGGAGGGCGCGCTGTACAAGTTCGACATCTGCCGCCCGGACGGTACGCACACGCTGCGCGCCGACCCGATGGCCCGCCATGCCGAGGTTCCGCCCGCCAACGCCTCGGTCGTGACGGCCGCGCACCACGTCTGGCAGGACCAGGAGTGGATGGCCCGTCGCGGGGACGTCCCGGTGCACGAGGCGCCGCTGTCCGTCTACGAGGTGCACCTGCCGTCCTGGCGCCCCGGACTCACCTACCGTCAGCTGGCGGAGCAACTCCCCGCGTACGTACGCGATCTGGGGTTCACGCACGTGGAGCTGATGCCGGTCTCCGAGCACCCCTTCGGCGGTTCCTGGGGCTATCAGGTGACCGGTTTCTACGCCCCGACCTCCCGGATGGGCTCGCCGGACGACTTCCGCTTCCTGGTCGACGCGCTGCACCGGGCCGGGATCGGCGTCATCGTCGACTGGGTGCCCGCGCACTTCCCGCGCGACGAGTGGGCGCTCGCGGAGTTCGACGGCCGGCCGCTCTACGAGCACTCGGACCCGCAGCGCGCCGCGCATCCGGACTGGGGCACGCTCGAATTCGACTACGGCCGCACCGAGGTGCGCAACTTCCTGGTCTCCAACGCCACTTACTGGTGCGAGGAGTTCCACATCGACGGGCTGCGGGTGGACGCCGTCGCCTCGATGCTCTACCTCGACTACTCGCGCGAGGAGGGCGAGTGGTCCCCGAACGAGCACGGTGGCCGGGAGAACCTGGACGCGGTCGCCTTCCTCCAGGAGATGAACGCGACGGTCTACCGGCGCAGCCCCGGCGTCGTCACCATCGCGGAGGAGTCCACCGCCTGGGACGGTGTCACCCGCGCCACGCACCACGTCGGTCCGGGCGGTTTCGGCGGGCTCGGCTTCGGGCTGAAGTGGAACATGGGCTGGATGCACGACTCGCTGGAGTACGTGTCGAAGGAGCCGGTGCACCGCAAGTACCACCACAACGAGATGACCTTCTCGATGGTGTACGCGTACAGCGAGAACTACGTGCTGCCGATCTCGCACGACGAGGTCGTGCACGGCAAGCGGTCCCTGGTCAGCAAGATGCCCGGCGACTGGTGGCAGCAGCGCGCCAACCACCGCGCCTACCTCGGCTTCATGTGGGCCCACCCCGGGAAGAAGCTGCTCTTCATGGGCCAGGAGTTCGCCCAGGGGGCGGAGTGGTCGGAGGGCCACGGCCCGGACTGGTGGCTGCTCGATCCGTCGTACGCGGCGGAGAGCGACCACCGGGGTGTGCGGACCCTGGTCAGCGATCTGAACACGGTGTACGGGGCGACGCCCTCGCTCTGGCAGCGCGACACGGTCCCGGAGGGGTTCGCCTGGGTGGAGGGGCACGCCGCGGAGGACAACGTGTTCGCGTTCGTCCGGTACGACGAGGCCGGATCACCGCTGATCGCCGTCTCCCACTTCTCCCCGGTGGTGCGGCACGACTACCGGATCGGGGTGCCGGACGGACCGGCGGCCTGGGTGGAGGTGCTGAACACGGACGCGGCGCGGTACGGGGGCGGCGACGTGTGCAACGAGGAGCCGCTGAAGCCGGAGGCCGTACCGTTCCACGGCCGGGAGGCCAGCGTGACCCTGACGCTCCCGCCGCTCGCGACGGTGTGGCTGCGGCCGGCCTGACAGCACGGCGGCGGCCCCGGGTCGGTTCCCGGGGCCGCCGCCGACTGCTTCCCGTGCGGGTCCGGCGTCAGTACACCGTGTCCCGCTGGTCGGGTACGAGGCTGCCGTCGCCGCGCCGCACCGGGCCGAAGCCACCGCCGGGCTCGGTGTAGGCGGCGGTCGCGCAGGGGTAGGGCGTGGTCCTGCGGGGCAGCGGTTCGATGAACATGGGGTTCACGACCCAGCGGCCGTCCGCGTTGTCGTAGGCACGGCACATCACCTCGTTCTTGTTGCGGTTGAGCACGAGGTGCGCGCCGGTGGCGTCACCGACGAACGTCACGTCGGTGTCGGCGTCCCCGCCGCCGACGGTGATCCGCCGGTCCGGGGCCTGCTTGTGCCAGGCGGCCCGGCCCTTGATCCCGTAGATCTCCTGGTTGATCCAGCAGCGCTTGCCGTCGATGTACGGGATGGCCTCGCCCTCGGTGACGCCCGTCCCGCCGCAGCCCTCGTTCCTGGTCGTGATGCGGCCCTCGCGGTCGAGTACGGAGCGGATCGCGACGGTGTGCGCGCGGTCGATCCCGATGCCGCGCGACCAGACCTCGGTGACCGGCTCGGAGCCCGCCGAGACGATCCAGACGTCGAACCCGGCCTTCTGGAGCGTACGGACGAGGTCGCGCTGCTGGTCGTAGTAGCGGACGTAGGCCTGGAGGACGTGGGTGCCGACGGTGCGGGTCGCGCCGACGGGCGCGGCGAGGGCCTCCGTGCGGGCGGCCGCCGTGTACGCGCGCAGTTCGGGGACGGTGTGTCCGGCGAAGAGCTGGGGCACCCAGGCGTACTGCGGAACGGTGCGCCGGTGGTTCCACTTCCCCGCGAAGGCGGCCTCGCCGCTCATCGTGGTGCCGTCCTCACGGATCTGGAGGATCTCGTCGGCGCAGCGGGCGTTGGTGGAGGTGGGCAGTGGCGCTCCCACCCGGACCTCCGTGCCGCAGGCCTCGGTGAGGGCCTTCTCCGCGGTGTCGGTCAGCCACTTGCTGGTGTCCTTCCAGCGGGCGGGCCGCAGGATCTTGTCGTGCCGCAGGGACCAGCTGATGGTGGCGTCGGTGACGTCGTTCTTGGTGATGGTGTTGTCCCAGTCGAACGCCGCGACCGGGCGCGGGCCGCCCCTGCCGTGGCAGCTGCCGCGCTCGTCGATCACGCGTTGCAGCCGGGCGCGGTTGTCGCCGTACCAGGGGAGTCCGTCGGAGAGTTGGGGGCAGCGGGCCGTCGGCGGCGCGGACGCGCGACCGGCCGGGGAGGCTGCCACGGGTCCGGCCGCGGCGGCGACCGCGAGTGCGGCGGTCACCGCCGAGGTCCACGCGAGAACAAGTCGGGTGCGCATGCGAGTGGACCGTACATCAATGTTTCCGCGGTGTAGAGGGGGCACGCTCCGCTGCGGGGAAGCGAACTGACGGGCACTCACCCCTTGGCCCCCACGGTGTCCGGCCGCCCGTGGCGGGATTCTCAGACCGCCGCCGGGAGCACCTCTTCGAGCTCCTGGAGCAGCCGCCGCTTCGGCCGGGCGCCGACCATCGACTTCACGGGCTCGCCCGAGCGGAACACCATCAGGGTCGGCATCGACAGCACCGCGTACCGGGAGGTGATCCCGGGGTTCCGGTCGACGTCGATCTGGACGATCTTGATGCGGTCGCCCTCCTCTGCCGCGATCGCCCCCAGCACCGGGGCGAGCTGGCGGCAGGGTCCGCACCAGTCGGCGGTGAATTCGACGAGGACGGGGAGCGAGGCGCCCAGTACCTCCGCGTCGAACGTCCCGTCGGTGACCTCGGCCACGCCTTCCACCTGGATCATGTGTCGTCCTCCCAGTTCAGTTCGCATCGTGGTTCGGGGCCGCCGGGCAGTTCTGCGGACGCCTCCAGCTCGGCGCGGGCCAGCTGGGCGCCCACCTCCGCGCGGACAGAGCGCAGCTGGTCGATGAGCGTGTCCAGCTCGCCGAGCTTGCGCCGGTAGACGGCCAGCGACGCCGGGCAGGAGTCACCGGCCGGATGACCGGCCCGCAGGCAGTCGACGAAGGGCCGGGTCTCCTCCAGGTCGAACCCGAAGTCCTGAAGGGTCCGGATCTGCTGGAGCAGCCGCAGATCGGCCTCGTCGTAGGTGCGGTACCCGTTCTCCGCCCGCCGCGTGGGCAGCAGCCCGCGCGACTCGTAGTAGCGCAGCGTCCGCGTCGTCGTTCCGGCCCGCTCGGCCAGCTCCCCGATTCGCATGTCCCGACGGTAATCCTTGACGTCGGCGTCAAGGCAAGGGCGGCGGTGCGAGGACGGCGGGAGGACGGACGCACGCCGGGCCGGTACGGAAGCTCCGTACCGGCCCGGCGTGCATGGGGGGTTCCTACGCCTTGGCGAGCGAGGGCTGTTCCTCGCCGCCGTCCCTGGCCTCGGGGACGTGCGGCTCCGCGGGGCCCTCGTCCGAGAGCATCGTCTCGTCGAACGGCAGCGCCCCGGAGAGGACCTGGTCGACCTTCTCCCGGTCGATCTCCTTGGTCCAGGTGCCGACCAGGACGGTGGCGACCGCGTTGCCCGCGAAGTTCGTCAGGGCGCGGGCCTCGCTCATGAAACGGTCGATGCCGACGATCAGGCCGACGCCGTCCACCAGCTCGGGGCGGTGCGACTGGAGGCCGCCCGCGAGGGTGGCGAGCCCGGCGCCGGTGACGCCCGCGGCGCCCTTGGAGGCGATCACCATGAAGACCAGCAGCGAGATCTGCTCGCTGATGCTCAGCGGGTCGCCCGTCGCGTTGGCGATGAAGAGCGAGGACATCGTGAGGTAGATCGCGGTGCCGTCGAGGTTGAAGGAGTAGCCGGTCGGCACGGTGATGCCGACGACGGGCTTGCTGACGCCCAGGTGCTCCATCTTCGCGATCAGCCGGGGCAGGGCCGATTCGGACGAGGAGGTGGAGAGGATGAGCAGGAACTCCCGGCCGAGGTACTTCAGCAGGGAGAAGATGTTGAGCCCGGCCACCAGGCGCAGGATCGCGCCCAGGATCAGGAACACGAAGAGCCCGCAGGTGATGTAGAAGCCGATCATGATGACGGCGAGGGACTTCAGCGCGTCCACGCCGGTCTCCCCGACCACGGCCGCCATGGCGCCGAACGCACCGACCGGGGCCAGCCACATGATCATGGCGAGGATCCGGAAGACCAGGCGCTGGAGGTGGCCGATGCCGCGCAGGACGGGCTCACCGGCCGATCCCAGTGCCTGCAGCGCGAAGCCAGCGAGCAGGGCGATGAGCAGGGTCTGCAGGACCTCGCCCGAGGTGAAGGACGACACCATCGTGTCGGGGATGATGCCGAGCAGGAAGTCCGCGGTGGACTCGCTGTCCCCCGCCTGCGCCTCGCCCGCGGCGCGGGTCGCCTCGGTGATGTGGAGGCTGGAGCCGGGCTCCAGGATGTTGCCGACGACCAGGCCGATGGCCAGCGCGACGGTCGACATCACCAGGAAGTAGCCGAGGGCCAGACCGCCGACGGCGCCGACCTTGGCGGCCTTGCGTACCGAGCCGACGCCCAGCACGATCGTGCAGAAGATGATCGGCGAGATCATCATCTTGATCAGATTGACGAAGCCGGTTCCGATCGGCTTGAGCTCGACGGCGGCATCCGGGGCGACAAGACCCACCAGGATGCCGAGCCCCACCGCCACGATCACGGCGAGATACAGATACTTCGTACGGTCCCGTTTGGCGGCGGCCACTGCCACGAGGGTCTCCTCGGCTCATCTTTGTCCCTCCCCCGTCCCTGGGGGCCCCGGCGACTATTCCGCGCCCTGTGATGCCGGTCACCCTTACGTGCATTTCGTTCACAAGAGGGGCCGGCCATTGGGGGGTGGAAGAAGGAGCGGGGCTGGGTGCGTGCAGCTGCAAGGCGGAGGATTGAGGCAACGCGGAGCGTTGTTGATTGACGACAACGCCGCAGATGTGCGTACCCAGCCCCGCGACGCCGCCCCCCAATGGCCGGCCCCTCTTAGGTTTTCGGCCAGGCAGACTGTGGCTCATGCGTCTTCCCCGTACCCGTCCACACAGCCTGGCCGGTCAGCTTTTCGCCATGCAGGTGGTGCTGGTGGCGGCCGTGGTGGCGGGGTGCGCCTTCTTCGCGTACGCCTCGGGCAGCGCGCAGGCCCGCGAGACCGCGACCAGGCAGGCGCGGGCGGTGGCGCTCTCTGTGGCCGATTCGCCTTCCGTACGGGAGGCCATCCGCACCCCGGACCCCTCTGCCGTGCTCCAGCCGTACGCGGAAGCGGCCCGCCGGGACACCGGGATCGCCTTCGTCACGATCATGGATCCGCACCGGGTCCGCTGGACGCACCCGGACACCGGCCAGATCGGGGCGACCTTCCTCGGGCACACCGCGCGGGCGCTGCGCGGGGAGACGTTCTCCGAGACGTACACCGGCACGCTCGGCCCCTCCATCCGGGTCGTCACACCGGTGAGGGACGGTGGCCGGATCGTCGGCCTGGTCAGCGCGGGCATCACGGTCGAACGGGTCTCCACCCAGGTACGGGCGCAGCTGCGCGCGCTGGGCCTCGCGGCGGGTGCGGCGCTGGCGCTCGGCGGCGTCGGCACCTACGTGATCAACGCCCGGCTGCGCCGGCACACCCACGGGATGAACGCCGCCGAGCTGAGCCGGCTGCACGACTACCACGAGGCCACGCTGCACGCGGTGCGCGAGGGGCTGCTGATGCTCGACGGGCAGCGCAGGATCGCCCTGATCAACGACGCGGGCCGGGAGCTGCTGGGGCTCGCCCCGGGGACGGTCGGGCGCCGGGTCGCCGAACTCGATCTGCCGGCGCCGCTGACCGGGGCGCTGCTCGCCTCGGAGGAGCGGGTCGACGAGGTGCATCTGACGGCGGACCGGGTGATCGTGGTCAACACCCGTCCGGTGGTGGGCGGCGAGCGGCGCGGCACCGTCATCACCCTGCGCGATCACACCGAACTCCAGGCGCTCTCCGGTGAGCTGGACTCGGAGCGGGGCTTCACGCAGGCGCTGCGCTCGCAGGCCCACGAGGCGGCGAACCGGCTGCACACGGTGGTGTCGCTGATCGAGCTGGACCGGGCCCAGGAGGCGGTCGGCTTCGCCACGGCGGAGCTGGAGCTGGCGCAGGCCCTGACCGACCGCGTCGTCGGCGCGGTGGCCGAACCGGTGCTGGCGGCCCTGCTGCTGGGCAAGGCGGCGCAGGCGAACGAGCGGGGCGTGGAGCTGGTGCTGGCGGACGACAGCCTGATCGACGACGGGGCGCTGCCCGCGTCGCTGCCGCAGCGCGATCTGGTGACCGTCCTGGGCAACCTGATCGACAACGCGGTGGACGCGGCGTCAGAGGCGGCGGCCGGCCCGCCGGACACCGTCCCCGCCGACGGCGCCGTCCCCGGCCAGCGCACCTCGTCCCCGCACCGCCCGGTCCGCGCCCGGGTCACCGTCACGGCACTCGCCGGGGACGGCGAACTCCTGCTGCGGGTAGCGGACAACGGGGCCGGCGTCGATCCGGCCGACGCCGCGGAGGTGTTCCGGCGCGGCTGGTCGACGCACGGCGCCGGCCGGGGGATCGGCCTGGCGCTCGTCCAGCAGGCCGCGCACCGCAACGGCGGCTCGGTCACACTGGAGCGGGGGCCCGACGGCGGCGCGGAGTTCACCGTACGGCTGCCGCTGCGCGACGGCAGCGGCGCGAGAAGGAGCAGGGCCACATGAACCCCGTGATCAGGGTGCTGGTCGTCGAGGACGACCCGGTCGCCGCCGACGCCCACCAGCTGTACGTCGACCGGGTGCCGGGGTTCGCGGTGGCCGCGGTCGCGCACTCGCGCGCGGAGGCGGTGCGCGCGCTGGAGCGCACGCCGGTCGATCTGCTGCTCCTGGATCTCTACCTGCCGGACGGGCACGGTCTGCACCTGCTGCGTTCGCTGCGGGCCGCCGGGCACACGGCCGACGTGATCGCCGTGACCTCGGCCCGCGACCTGGCCGTGGTCCGGGAAGGGGTGTCGCTCGGTGTCGTCCAGTACGTGCTGAAGCCGTTCACCTTCGCCACCCTGCGCGACCGGCTGGTCCGCTACGCGGAGTTCCGGGCGGCGGCCGGCGAGGCGAGCGGACAGGACGAGGTCGACCGCGCGCTCGCCTCGCTGCGCTCCCCGCAGCCCGCCCGGCTGCCGAAGGGGCTGAGCGGCCCGACGCTGGAGGCGGTGACCCGCGCGCTGCGCTCGGCCCCGGACGGGGTGACGGCCGCCGCCGCGGCGGCGGAGCTGGGGATCTCCCGCATCACCGCGCGCCGCTACCTGGAACACCTGGTGACCGCGGGGCGTGCGGTGCGCAGTCCGCAGTACGGACAGATCGGGCGCCCCGAACTGCACTACCGATGGGTGGCGGAGGCCCGCTGAACGGACTGCGGGGCGGCCCCGTAGACCCTTCACCGCGCCTAGGAGATTCCTACGAGCCGTGGCCTCGGTGGAACACACCGTAGTCAGACCGCCTCCGAACTCTTACGGTAGGGCCGTGCACCCCACCCCGCCTTTCAACGCCCCCGCCGCGCGCAGACTGCGCGAGGCCCTGGGAATGGCTCCCGGTCATGTCGCCTACGGCCTCGGCGCCCAGTACGGACTGCGGATCACCGCCGAGACCGTAGCCGCCTGGGAGCGTGGGCTCGCCCTGCCCAGCGAGTACGAACTCACCGCGCTCGCGGGCGTGTTGTGGTGCGCTCCCGGTGAACTCCTGACCGCCGCCCGGACCCTGCGCGAGCACCGGGTCGCCCGGCAGCTGTCGCCTGACGAGCTGGCGGGCCTGGTGGGGCTGGCCACGTCCGCGTATCTGCGCATGGAGGAGTCCGGGCGGTGGCGGGGCAACGAGCGCCAGTCCGCGGCGCTCACCGAGGCGCTGGGGCTGACGGCCGCGGACTTCGTGACGGCGACCGGCCGGGACGAGGAGCTGGCCGAGCTGCTGCGCAGCGCCGTCACGACGCGCTGGCAGGCGTATGTGAAGCCGGTCGCCAAGGTGGTGCCGGTGGACCGGCGGCTGCTCCAGGGCGTCCTGGAACAGCTGCACTCCGAGTACCAGGCGCTGATGGTGTCCACGCTGAGCTGGAGCAGTACCGGCACCGAACGGGAGGGCGCGACGGGCGACGCCGGCCGGGCGTTCCTGGCGCAGATCGTGGTGCGGTTCTGGCGGACGGCGGAGAAGTGACCGGCCACCCGGCCCGCCGCCGGCCCACGCGAAGGGGCCCGGTCCGCCTCACCTGATCGGCGGTGCGGTCCGGGCCCCGGCAACGCTCTCTCCGGCCGCCGGGTCAGAAGACCGACTCGGCCTCCCGCATCCGGTCCAGCGGAACGTGCTTCAGCTGGGTCACCGCGTCGGCGAGCGGCACCATCTCGATGTCGTTGCCGCGCAGCGCCGTCATCCGGCCGAAGTCGCCCCGGTGGGCGGCCTCCACCGCGTGCCAGCCGAAGCGGGTGGCGAGCACCCGGTCGTAGGCGGTCGGCGTGCCGCCGCGCTGGACGTGGCCGAGGATGACCGGGCGGGCCTCCTTGCCGAGGCGGGTCTCCAGCTCGACGGCGAGGCGGTTGCCGATGCCCTGGAAGCGCTCGTGGCCGAACTGGTCGATCGCGCCCTTGGCGTACGGCATCGAGCCCTCGGCCGGGTGCGCGCCCTCCGCGACACAGATGACGGCGAACTTCTTGCCCCGGGCGAAGCGCTCCTCGACCATCTTGACCAGGTCCTCGACCTGGAACTTCCGCTCGGGCAGGCAGATGCCGTGGGCCCCGCCGGCCATTCCGGACTCCAGCGCGATCCAGCCCGCGTGGCGGCCCATCACCTCGACGACCATGACGCGCTGGTGGGACTCCGCGGTGGTCTTCAGACGGTCTATGGCCTCGGTCGCGACGCCCACGGCGGTGTCGAAGCCGAAGGTGCGGTCGGTCGCCGAGATGTCGTTGTCGATGGTCTTCGGTACGCCGACGACGGGCATACCGGCGTCCGAGAGCATCCGGGCGGCCGTGAGGGTGCCCTCGCCGCCGATCGGGATCAGCGCGTCCATGCCGTAACGGCGGCTCAGCTCGGCGCAGTTCTCGGCCGCCTCGCGGAGCCGGTCGCGCTCCAGCCGGGCGGAGCCGAGGATGGTGCCGCCGCGGGCGAGGATGCCGCTGACCGCGTTGAGGTCGAGGGGGCGGAAGTGGCCGTCCAGGAGCCCCTTGAACCCGTCCTCGAATCCGATGACCTCGTCGCCGTGACCCACCACGGCACGGTGCACGACCGAGCGGATCACTGCGTTCAGGCCTGGGCAGTCTCCGCCTGCGGTGAGAACTCCGATGCGCATCGTGCTATATCTCCTGCTCGCTAGGGCCTGTCCGGCGGCAACTGCGGAATCCCCCGTACCGTGAGCCACGGTGATTGTCCCATGCCTGGTACGTACCCCGCGCTCCCGGCTGCTCCGGGGCCGCGGAGCGGGGCTTTCGCCCGGCGGGCGGCTCCTCGGCCCCCGCAGGTATCGTCAAACAGGCGATATCACCCATACCTGCCAGTCAAGGACGGGAGAGCACGCGTGACGCGCAGCGTGTACGTGACCGGGATCGACCGGGGAGACGGCCGCCAGGTCGTCGATCTGGGAGTCATGGAGCTCCTGACGCGTCAGGTGGACCGGGTCGGGGTGTTCCGCCCGCTGGTACACGACGACCCCGACCGGCTGTTCGAGCTGCTGCGGGCCCGCTACCGGCTCTCCCAGGACCCGGGGACGGTCTACGGCCTCGACTACCACGAGGCGTCCGCGATCCAGGCGGAGCAGGGTACCGACGAACTCGTCTCCCGGCTCGTCGACCGCTTCCACCGGGTCGCCCAGAAGTACGAGGTGGTCCTCGTGCTCGGCACCGACTTCGCGGCCACCCAGCTCCCCGACGAGCTGGCCCTCAACGCCCGTCTCGCCAACGAGTTCGGCGCCTCGGTCGTCGCGGTGGTCGGCGGCCAGGACCAGAACGCGGAGTCCGTGCGGGCCGAGACCCGTAACGCCTACCGCGCGTACGCCGGTCTGGGCTGCGACGTGGTCGCGATGGTGGTGAACCGGGTGGCCTCCGAGGACCGCGAGGTCATCGCGGAGCGGCTCGCGGCCATCCTGCCCGTCCCCTGTTCCGTACTGCCCGACGATCCGGCCCTGTCGGCGCCGACGGTCGCCCAGATCACCGCGGCGCTGGGCGGGACGGTGCTGCTGGGCGACGATTCGGGGCTGGCCAGGGACGCGCTGGGCTTCGTGTTCGGCGGCGCGATGCTCCCTAATCTGCTGAACGCGCTGACCCCGGGCTGCGTGGTGGTGACGCCCGGGGACCGGGCGGACCTGGTGGTCGGCTCGCTGGCCGCGCACAGCGCCGGGACCCCGCCCATCGCGGGCATCGTGCTGACGCTGAACGAGCGCCCCGGCGAGGAGATACTCACGCTGGCCGCGCGGCTCGCACCGGGCACCCCGGTCGTCGCGGTGGCCGACGGTTCCTTCCCCACCGCCGAGAAGCTCTTCGCCCTGGAGGGCAAGCTGAACGCGGCGACGCCGCGCAAGGCCGAGACGGCGCTGGGCCTCTTCGAGCGCCACGTCGACACCGGGGCGCTCCTCGACCGGATCTCGGTCGCCCGCAGCGGCCGGGTCACGCCGATGATGTTCGAGCACGAGCTGCTGGAGCAGGCCCGCGCCGACCGGCGTCGGGTGGTCCTGCCGGAGGGCCCGGAGGAACGGGTGCTGCGCGCCGCCGACGTACTGCTGCGGCGCGACGTCTGCGACCTCACCCTCCTCGGTGACCCCGGCACCATCCGCAAGAGGGCCGCCGACCTCGGCATCGACCTGGCCGGCACCCAGCTCGTCGACCCGCAGACCTCCGAGCTGCGCCAGGGCTTCGCGGAGCGATACGCGCAGCTGCGCGCCCACCGGGGGGTGACGGTCGAGCTCGCGTACGACGTCGTCTCCGACGTCAACTACTTCGGGACCCTGATGGTCCAGGAGGGGCTCGCGGACGGCATGGTCTCCGGGGCGGTGCACTCCACGGCGGCGACGATCCGCCCGGCCTTCGAGATCATCAGAACGAAGGGGGCCGAGCGAAGCTCGTCGGGCAGGGTGGCGGCGGGCGCTGGGGGGACAAAACCGGACGCGTCGATCGTGTCCTCGGTCTTCTTCATGTGCCTCGCGGACAAGGTCCTGGTGTACGGCGACTGCGCGGTCAACCCGGACCCGGACGCGGAGCAGCTCGCGGACATCGCCGTGCAGTCCGCGGTGACCGCGGCCCGCTTCGGCGTGGAGCCCCGGATCGCGATGCTCTCGTACTCGACGGGGACCTCGGGCACGGGCGCCGACGTCGACAAGGTCCGCGAGGCGACGGAGCGGGTGCGCGCGAGCCACCCGGAGCTGATGATCGAGGGCCCGATCCAGTACGACGCGGCGGTGGAGCCGAGCGTCGCCGCGACGAAGCTGCCGGGCTCCGAGGTGGCGGGCCAGGCCACCGTTCTGATCTTCCCGGACCTGAACACCGGCAACAACACCTACAAGGCCGTGCAGCGCTCGGCGGGAGCGGTGGCCGTCGGCCCGGTCCTCCAGGGGCTGCGCAAGCCCGTCAACGACCTGTCCCGGGGCGCGCTGGTGCAGGACATCGTCAACACCGTGGCGATCACGGCGATCCAGGCACAGGGCGAGGAGCGACCCGCATGACCACCACAGAAGGTGCCGCCGCAGTCGAGGGGGCGAGCCGGGTGCTCGTCCTCAACTCCGGCTCCTCCTCCGTGAAGTACCAGCTCCTGGACATGCGCGACCACTCCCGGCTGGCGTCCGGGCTGGTCGAGCGGATCGGCGAGGAGACGTCCCGGCTGGTGCACACCCCGCTGACCGGCGGCGGTGGCGAGAGCCGCGAACGCCTGGGCCGGATCCCCGACCACGACGCGGCGCTCAGGGCGGCCGCGGAGGAGCTGGCCGCCGACGGGCTCGGCCTGGACTCCCCCGAGCTGGCGGCGATCGGCCACCGGGTGGTGCACGGCGGGCTGCGGTTCACCGAGCCGACCGTGATCACCGACGAGGTGCTGGAGGAGATCGAGCGCCTGGTCCCGGTGGCGCCGCTGCACAACCCGGCGAACATCACCGGCATCCGCACCGCGCAGGCGCTGCGCCCCGACCTGCCGCAGGTGGCGGTCTTCGACACCGCGTTCCACACCACGATGCCGGAGTACGCGGCCCGGTACGCCATCGACGTCGAGACGGCCGACGCGCACCGGATCCGGCGCTACGGATTCCACGGCACCTCGCACGCGTACGTCTCGCGCAAGGCGGCCGAGCTGCTGGGCAGGACACCGGAGGAGGTCAACGTCATCGTGCTGCACCTGGGCAACGGGGCGTCGGCCTCCGCGGTCGCGGGCGGCCGGTGCGTGGAGACGTCGATGGGACTGACCCCCTTGGAGGGGCTGGTGATGGGTACCCGATCGGGAGACATCGATCCGGCCGTCACCTTCCATCTCAAGCGGGTGGCGGGAAAGTCGGCGGACGAGATCGACGTCCTGCTCAACAAGAAGAGCGGTCTGGTCGGCCTCTGCGGCGACAACGACATGCGGGAGATCCGGCGCCGGGTCGACGAGGGCGACGAACGTGCCGCCCTCGCCTTCGACATCTACGTCCACCGGCTGAAGAAGTACATCGGCGCCTATTCGGCGGTCCTCGGCCGGGTGGACGCCGTGGTGTTCACGGCGGGGGTCGGCGAGAACTCCGCTCCCGTACGGGAGGCTGCGATCGCCGGTCTGGAGGAGCTCGGCCTGGTGGTGGACGCGGATCTCAACGCCGTACGGTCCGGCGCACCCCGGCTGATCTCGCCGGATTACGCGCGGGTCGCGGTCGCCGTGGTGCCGACGGACGAGGAGCTGGAGATCGCCGGCCAGACCTACGCACTGGTCGACAACTGAGCACCCCCGCGCCCTTTTGTATCTTCCACCAGCCGGAATATTCCGCCGCGAAACAAACCGATAGGATCCGCCTCATGCGCCGTTCCAAAATCGTCTGCACCCTCGGCCCCGCCGTCGACTCCCATGAGCAGCTCGTCGCTCTGATCGAGGCCGGCATGAGCGTGGCCCGATTCAACTTCAGTCACGGTTCCCACGCGGAGCACCAGGGTCGTTACGACCGGGTCCGCAAGGCCGCCGCCGAGACCGGCCGGGCGGTCGGCGTACTCGCCGACCTCCAGGGCCCGAAGATCCGCCTGGCGAAGTTCGCCGAGGGCCCTGTCGAACTGGTCCGCGGGGACGAGTTCGTCATCACCGCGGAGGACGTCCCCGGGGACAAGTCGATCTGCGGGACGACCTACAAGGGCCTGCCCGGAGACGTCGCCAAGGGCGACCCGATCCTGATCAACGACGGCAACGTCGAGCTGAAGGTCGTCTCCGTGGACGGCCCCCGGGTCCACACCATCGTCATCGAGGGCGGGGTGATCTCCGACCACAAGGGGATCAACCTGCCGGGTGCGGCGGTCAACGTCCCGGCCCTGTCCGAGAAGGACATCGACGACCTCCGCTTCGCCCTGAAGATGGGCTGCGACCTGGTCGCCCTCTCCTTCGTGCGCGACGCCGGTGACGTCAAGGACGTCCACAAGATCATGGACGAGGAGGGCCGCCGGGTCCCCGTCATCGCCAAGGTCGAGAAGCCGCAGGCCGTCGAGAACATGGAGGGCGTCGTCGCGGCGTTCGACGGTGTGATGGTCGCCCGTGGCGACCTCGCGGTCGAGTACCCGCTGGAGAAGGTCCCGATGGTGCAGAAGCGCCTGGTGGAGCTCTGCCGCCGGAACGCCAAGCCGGTGATCGTCGCGACCCAGATGATGGAGTCGATGATCACCAACTCCCGTCCGACCCGCGCCGAGGCGTCCGACGTCGCGAACGCGATCCTGGACGGCGCGGACGCGGTCATGCTCTCCGCGGAGTCCTCGGTCGGCGCGTACCCGATCGAGACGGTCAAGACGATGTCGAAGATCGTCGTCGCGGCCGAGGAGGAGCTGCTCTCCAAGGGCCTCCAGCCCCTGGTGCCGGGCAAGAAGCCGCGTACCCAGGGCGGTTCTGTGGCCCGTGCGGCCTGCGAGATCGCGGACTTCCTGAACGGTGAGGCGCTGGTCGCCTTCACCAAGTCCGGCGACACCGCCCGCCGCCTCTCCCGCTACCGCGCGGCCCAGCCCATCCTGGCCTTCACCACGGACGAGTCCACCCGCAACCAGCTGGCCCTCAGCTGGGGCGTGGAGGCCCACGTGGTCCCGCACGTGGACACCACGGACGCGATGGTGGACCTGGTCGACGCGGAGCTGCTGAAGCTGGACCGCTACAGCAACGGCGACACCATGGTCATCACGGCCGGCTCGCCCCCCGGCGTCCCCGGCACGACCAACATGGTGCGCGTGCACCACGTGGGCGGCCAGGGCCGCGACTGACGGCCTCCGCCGCAGACATGACTGTGGGCCGCATCCCCGAAAAGGGGGTGCGGCCCACAGCCGTTGTGCGGCTCACGAATGGGTCAGGGGTGCGTCAGCTGCCCCGGGTGAAGTAGTTGTGCAGGCCCGGCACCGTCAGCGTCCCGCCGAACTGGCCGGCCTGGGTCACCTTCACCTTGGTGAAGAAGGCGAACGGCACGTTGATCGGCGGCGGCGTCTCGGGGCTGAACGTGATCGGGATGAGGCCGAAGAGGTTGCCCTTCAGCTCCTCCGTGTACATCGTCACCTCGCCGTCGCGGATGGTGGAGGTGGAACCCTTGCGCGACGTCACATGGCCGGTGGCGCCCGACTGCGGGCCGACCGTGAGCTGGTGGAGGTCCTTGATGTCGATGGAGGAGGCGGTGAACTTCAGCACCTTCTTCGTGGAGCCGTCGCCCTTCTGCACCTCCACGATGCCCTTGTAGTCGAGTCCGCTCAGGGTGAGCAGCGAACTCTCCAGGATCCACGGGTCGTTCGGGAGGCGGGGGATGCCCTGCTCCAGATCGGCGTCGGCCAGTGCCTTCGGGTCGGCGGTCGGGCACGGGAAGGAGGGCTTGGCGCCGTCCGGGATGTCCTCGTCCTTCTTGGGGTCGAGTCCCTTGACGTCCTTGCCCAGCTCCTTGACCGGCTTGCCGGCCTTGGCCGCCGCCTCGCGGATGGCGTCGGCGGTCTTGTCGGCCGTGTCCTTCGCCGCGTCCGTGACCTCCTTGACGGGCTTGTCGGCCGGCTTGTCCGCCGTCTTGCCGGAGGCCTTGTCCGAGGACTTCTCGTCCGTGGTGCTCGTGGAAGGCTTCGGGGACGCGGTGGTGGCGCTCGGGGAGGGGTCCGGCGTCTTCTTGTCCGGTCCGTCGAAGAGGTCCTTGAGCGCGTCTCCGAGGCCCAGCGGGTCGAGCGGGTTCTTCGACTTGGTGGGCGAGGGGGTCGCGCTCGGCGTCTCGGCCGGGGTTTCGCCGGCCTTCTTCGCGGAGTCGGTCTCCGTGTCGCCCGAGGCGCTCGCGGACGGGGTGGCGGAGGGCTTCGGAGTGGCCCCGTCGCTCTTGTCCGGTGTGGCCTTGCCGCTCACCGAGGCGGACGGGGACGGCTTCTTGGTCTCCGATGCGGAGGGCGAGGGCGACTCGCTCGGCTCGTCGGAGCGGGTCACACAGGGGCCGGGCGCGTAGGGGATGTCCGCGCTGTCGTCGGCCATCGCCAGCTTGGGGGTGAGCCCCATCCCGACGAAGACAGCCGTCGGCATCGCTGCGAGCGCGAACGCCTTCTTACCGGAGGGCATGTGCAGCTTCGTCAGAAGCGACTTCCTGGGGGCGGCGTGCCGGGGCCCCCTGTGTTCCTGGAGCCCGCTCTCGTCCGAGCGGTTCATCTGCTTGTCGTCACCCCGCACGATGCCTCCCGCCCTCGGCCTCGGCCGTCGTGTCGTACGGGGCCTGCCGCTCGGGGACGCCGGCCCCGTGGAGCGCGCCCTCGGGAAGCGGCTCGCCCTTCGCGAACGAGAGGGTGTCCGGGGCCTCCTCGGCGGGAGCGGCCGCGGCCGGCGCGGGCTCTTCCGCCGCCGGCGCCTCGCCCGGGGCCCACGACACGGAGAGCGCGCCGCCGATCAGGGCGAAGATGAAGCCGATCACGAAGCCGCCGATGTTGGCGACGGGTATGGAGATGAGGGCCAGCAGAATCGCCGCGACACCGGCGAACACACGGACGACGCTGTGGAACCACATCGTCAGGCCCAGTGTGACGAGCAGGACACCGATGATCAGCGAACCGGCGCCGGCCGTGGTGGACATCGCCAGCGTCACGTTGCCGAGGTGCATGTTCGCGTACGGGAAGTACATGATGGGCACGCCGCCCAGCATGGTGAACAGTCCGGCCCAGAACGGCCGGTCACCCCGCCAGGTGCGGAAGCCTCGCCGGGCGACGGAGAGGTAGTGCTCGTTCTGCCCTTGGGATTCGGGGCTCATGGAAAACAGCTCCCTGGGAACCGGTACTGCTGTGAGAAGGAGAAGGGTGGACGGTCGGGGACCCGCTGTGCGCCCCCGACCGCCCGGGCTAGTGCCCTAGTAGCACTCGTTGACGCCCTTGGACAACGCCAGATGCAGACCCGGCAGCTTGAACGTTCCTGCCGTAGTGGCCCACGCCTGCTGCTTCACGCCCGTCAGCTTGGCGGTCTCGGCCCGCTGCGCGAACCCGTTCGGGTTGACGTACTTCCCGGCCTTGGGCTGGACGCCCGGGTTCGCCAGATCGCCCGTGCGCACACCGATGTCGATGTTTCCGAACTCGGCGTCAGCGTTGAGATCCGAGACGTCGAGGTAAAGACCCGTGGCGTCGACCAGCTTGCCATTGGTCTTGGCCGGGTCACCGGCTGTCAGCCGCAGTGTCACGCTGCCCAGCCCGAACGGCAGGTTGGGGGTGACGACCGACTGGCACATCTTGCTGATGGTGGCGTGGCTGAACCCGGAGACGGCCACGGCGTGCGCCTTGCCCTCCTTCGTGGGGTCGGCGCCGTCCTCCGTCGCGATGGAGCCGTACTGGACGAAGTTCTCGCCATTCAGCTCGGCGGCCGAGACCTTGAACTGCTGCCCCGACACGCTGAACGACGCGGCGAGCGCACCCTGCGCCAGGCCGACACCCACCGCGGCGGTGGCTACGACACTCGGCACCATGACGACGGCGAAACGCTTCCATCTCGTGCCACCGCGAACCTGGGAACTCATACTTTTCCTCCTTCTCGGACGTACATCTCCGGCCTGGCATCCTGCCCGGCCCGGGATGGAGAAGTGCTACGTCCCCGGAAAGGAGAGCGCCCGCGAACGGGGACGTGAACCGCGCCCGAAACACCGGCGATCACCCCCGAGCGACAACCACTGGCCACGCCTGAGCGCAACCTCTTCGGACAGGCCCTGCCGTTCGGCAGGAACCCCCCTGTCCGGAACCGGCGCCACTGCCGCCGGCCCACCCGGTGGGGACCCAACAGAGCCGCCGCACCGACTGGCAGCCGGACTGGCGTTATTGGACCGAGCGTGGCCGATCGTGGTCCATTCGCGGCCGTGACACAAGGGGGTTCGTTACTCACTGGTAACGGCGCGATAACCCGGTCACGACGGGGCGGCACCGGTCAGCCACACAGGGTTGCCCCGGACCGGCAGACGAACTACGCCATTGGCGCCCGAAGTCGGACAGAACCTGGTGAGTGATTTACTCGCAGTAACAGCGGGTGCGGTTATCAAGATTTGGTAAAGTTCGGGCTTCTCTTATCGCCCTGACGCGAAAACGGCCGCGACTCCGGGGAGGAGTCGCGGCCGTGTTGTCAGATCAGAACAAGACGCGCGCGAGAGCGGTGCGCGCGGCGCCGACCCGGGGGTCGTCCGGGCCGATCACCTCGAACAGCTCCAGCAGCCGCACCCGCACCCGGTCCCGGTCGTCACCGAAAGTCCGGCGGACCGTCTCGACGAGACGGCCGAACGCGTCCTCGACATGACCGCCCACCAGATCCAGGTCGGCCGCGGCGAGCTGGGCCGGCACATCGGCCGGATTCTCGGCGGCGTCCTTGCGGACCTGCTGCGGGTCCGTCTTCTGGACCCGGGCCAGGAGTTCGGCCTGGGCGAGGCCGAGCTTGGCCTCGCTGTTGGCCGGCTCGTCGGAGAGGACGTTCTTGTACGCCTGGACGGCACCGGCGAAGTCATTGGCGTCCAGCGCCTGCGCGGCCGCCTCCAGCAGGGCGTCGTACGGCCCGGCGGGCGCCGGTGCGGGCTCCTGTCCGGCAGCGCCCGGAGCCGCCGCGTCCCGGTCGACCACGATGCCGGTGAGCCCGAAGCGCTCCTCGCCGACCTGGATCAGCTGGTCCAGGGTCTCCCTGATCTGGGCCTCGGGGGCCGCGCCCTGGAAGAGCGGCAGGGCCTGCCCGGCGACGACGGCGAAGACCGCCGGGATGCCCTGGATCCCGAACTGCTGCATCAGCATCTGGTTGGCGTCGACATCGACCTTGGCCAGCACGAAGCGGCCGTTGTACTCCTGGGCCAGCCGCTCCAGGAGCGGGCCCAGCTGCTTGCACGGCTCACACCACTCGGCCCAGAAGTCGATGACGACGGGGACTTCGGCGGAGCGCTGCAGTACGTCGCTCTCGAAGCCCGCCTCATCGACGTCGAACACAAGAGAGGAAGCGGGTACGGCGGCGGGGCCACCCTGCCGGGCGGACTCGGCTCGGGCCTGCTCCGCCTTCACCTTGGCCTCACCGGCCGCCTTCACCGCGGCGAGGTCGACGACGCCGCTCATGGACATGTTCCTAGGCTGCATACGTACATCCTCCCCCCTTGGCACACCGATCCGGAAAGCGATACGTGAACCGCGCCCGTCCGCGACCCCCGCCGGTGTGCGAGGTGTACGGACAGACACGGTCCCGGGGCCCCTGAAAGACCCGGTTCGGCACCCGGTCCCCACCCGGTGCCTGTGGCTGTCGATCGTCCGTCGCGCGACGACGGCACAGCCGTCGTCCTTACGCTACGACCCGTAGCGTAACTGGCCATGCCCCCTGCTGAACAGGACCACCCGGTGATCTGTCTCACGGCCGACGGGGCCGGTCGAATTTAGCTACTGGCGGGTATGGTCGCGTCATGCTCAGCCGCAGCCACCCCAAACCCGCACGAACGGGACGTCCGCGCAATGCCGCGACCGATGAGGCGATCCTGGAGGCGACCAGAGCCTCGCTGGTCGACCTCGGCTGGTCGAAGCTGACGATGGGCGATGTGGCGACGCGGGCCGGGGTCGCCAAGACGACGCTGTACCGGCGCTGGGCGGGCAAGAACGAACTCGTCGTGGACGCGGTCGCGGTCCTCTTCGACGAGCTGGAACTCCCCGATCTGGGCAGCCTGTCCGCCGATGTGCAGGCGGTGGTGCTCCAGTTCGCCGCGCTGCTGGAACGGCCGGAGACCCAGACGGCGCTGATGGCGGTGGTCGCGGAGTCGACCCGGGACGAGGCGCTGCGGACCCGGATCCGCGACTCGATCGTGAACCGGCAGAAGCGCCTCGTCCTGCAGGGCCGCCGACGGGCCCAGGACCGGGGCGAGCTGCCGGTCGAGCCGGACGAGGCCACGGCGGCCCTGACGGCGGATCTGATCTTCGATGTGATCGCCGGCGCGGTGGTGCACCGGGCGCTGGTGAGCGCCGAGCCCGTCGATACCGACTGGGCCCGGCGCTTCACGCTGCTGCTGCTCGCGGGGCTGGGCGCGGCCGCCGCGGGGTAGCGGTACCCGCTACTGCTGCCAGGCGCAGCTGCCCAGCGTGGCCTTGCCGGCGGAGACCAGCCGGTCCGCCCGCTTCGGCGCCATCAGCTTGGTGCGGTCGCTGTGGCAGACGACGGTGCGGTCTCCCTGGCCGGCCAGGTCCACCAGGATCTGGTCCCAGTGGCGGTACTGGACGTCATGGCCGGAGTCGGCGTAGGTACGGACGACCGGGGTGACCGGCAGTGCCTTGCGCCAGGTGGCCAGGGCGGCGGCCGTCGGCACGGTGGTGTCCTTGTCGCCGCCGTACAGGTAGACGGGCGCCTTCAGCTTCGACAGGTCGGGCCCGGGACGCTGGCAGTAGAGCTTCTGCTCGTGCACCTGCGGCGCCGGATCGGACTTCTGGCCGCGCTGGTTGTACGTGCGGGCGCCCTCCTCGTACGCGGTGTCGGCGAAGCCCGGGATGGACTTGACGGCGCTGTCATCGGGGAACGCCCACCAGGAGCGCGGGTCGGCTATCGAGTCCTTGACCGCGTCGGCCAGCGCGTCGTCGCTCAGACCGCAGTACGCGGCCTTCTCACCGTACGGCGGGAGCGCGGCGGCCAGGTGGAGGGCCTTGATCCGGCCGGGGGCGCGGGCGGCGAGCTCCGCGGCGTACGGGCCGCCGCCGGAGATCGCGATCACCGAGACCTTCTTGACGCCGATCCGGTCCAGGACCTCCAGGGCGTCCTTCGCGAAGTCGGCCTTGCCGAGCGAGGGGTCGTACTCGGTGTCACCGAAGCCGTTGCGCTCCACGGAGATCAGCCGGAGGCCGAACGACTCCCGGGTGGAGCGGAAGAAGTCGGTCATGTGCGCGGCGCGCGCGCTGGTGCCGGTGCCGCCGATGTAGAGGACCGGGGTGCCGCCCCTGCGCCCTTCGTCGATGTAGTGCGCGGTCCGGCCGCTGGAGAGCTTCGCGGCCTGCACATCCGGGCCGAGCGAGTCGAAGGTGTCCTGCACCCTCGGCTTCGGTGCCGGTGCGGCGCTGACCGCCGTCGAGCCGCTGACCAGCAGCGTCCCGAGTACGGCGAGTGCGGCGCCCGCGGCCGCTGTGATTCTCCCGGACAGTCTCACGGTGTTGCCTCCAGAGGGGTACGAGTATCGCGGCTGCGCCTACCCGGCCCCCTGGAGGTGACACCTGTAACTGCCAACTACCTGTCAGAAGCCGGGCGGCTCCGTGTAGGTGCCCCACTCCTCGCGCAGCACCCCGCAGATCTCACCGAGGGTCGCCTCCGCCCGTGCGGCGTCGAGCATCGGGGCGATCATGTTGGAGCCGTCGCGGGCGGCGGCCAGCATCGCGTCCAGCGCGGCGCCCACCCGGGCGTCGTCGCGGCCGCTCTTGCGCCCGGCGAGCTCGCTGACCTGGTCGCGCTCGACCTCGTGGCTGACCCGCAGGATCTCCAGGTCGCCGGTGACCGAGCCGTGGGCGACGTTGACGCCGACGACGCGCTTGTCGCCCTTCTCCAGCGACTGCTGGTAGCGGAAGGCGGATTCGGCGATCTCGCCGGTGAACCAGCCGTCCTCGATGCCGCGCAGGATGCCGGACGTCATCGGGCCGATCGGGTGCTGCCCGTCCGGGTGGGCCCGGGTGCCGCGCTCCCTGATCTGCTCGAAGATCTTCTCGGCGTCCGCCTCGATCCGGTCGGTGAGCTGCTCCACGTACCAGGAACCGCCCAGCGGGTCGGCCACGTTGGCGACGCCGGTCTCCTCCATCAGCACCTGCTGGGTGCGCAGGGCGATCTCCGCGGCCTGCTCCGAGGGGAGCGCGAGGGTCTCGTCGAGGGCGTTGGTGTGCAGGGAGTTGGTGCCGCCGAGGACCGCGGAGAGCGCCTCCACGGCGGTGCGCACCACGTTGTTGTAGGGCTGCTGGGCGGTGAGCGAGACGCCGGCGGTCTGGGTGTGGAAGCGGAGCCACTGCGCCTTGTCGGTCTTCGCGCCGTACGTCTCCTTCATCCAGCGGGCCCAGATCCGGCGGGCGGCGCGGAACTTGGCGATCTCCTCGAAGAAGTCGAGGTGCGCGTCGAAGAAGAAGGAGAGGCCGGGGGCGAAGGTGTCGACGTCCAGCCCGCGGGAGAGGCCCAGCTCCACGTATCCGAAGCCGTCGGCCAGGGTGTACGCCAGCTCCTGCGCGGCCGTGGCTCCGGCCTCGCGGATGTGGTAGCCGGAGACGGAGAGCGGCTTGTACGCGGGGATGTCGCGGGCGCAGTGCTCCATCAGGTCACCGATGAGACGCAGATGGGGCTCGGGCTGGAAGAGCCACTCCTTCTGCGCGATGTACTCCTTGAAGATGTCCGTCTGGAGCGTGCCGTTGAGCACGGCCGGGTCGATGCCCTGGCGCTCGGCGGCGACCAGGTACATGCAGAAGACGGGCACGGCGGGGCCGCTGATCGTCATCGACGTCGTGACGTCACCGAGCGGGATGTCCTTGAAGAGGACCTCCATGTCGGCGGCGGAGTCGATGGCCACCCCGCAGTGGCCGACCTCGCCGAGCGCGCGGGGGTCGTCCGAGTCGCGCCCCATCAGCGTCGGCATGTCGAAGGCGACGCTGAGGCCGCCGCCGCCCGCGGCCAGGATCATCTTGTAGCGCTCGTTGGTCTGCTCGGCGTTGCCGAAGCCGGCGAACTGGCGGATCGTCCAGGTGCGGCCCCGGTAGCCGGTCGGGTAGAGCCCGCGGGTGAAGGGGTACTCACCGGGCCAGCCGATCCGCTCGAAGCCCTCGTACGCGTCCCCCGGGCGGGGGCCGTAGGCGGGCTCGACCGGATCCCCGGAGAGCGTGGTGAAGTCCGCGTCACGCTTGCGGGCCTTGTCGTAACGGGCCTGCCAGCGTTGGCGGCCTTCCTCGATCGCGTCAGCGTCCATGCGTACAAATTTACTAGGACGTCCTAGTAAATGTCGATGGCAAACCGCCCGGCGCTTTGCGCGGGGCGGTTCGGACCAGCCTTCGGACGCGGGCTCGGACCGGGCTTCGGACCGGCGCCGGTCAGGCCTTCGCGGGCACCGGGGCGGCGTCCGTGAGCAGCGGCTCGACGTCGCGGACGACCTTGCGCTCGACGAAGAACGCGGCCGTCGGGATCGTACCGGCGATCAGCACCCAGAGCAGCTTGCCCATCGGCCACTTCGCCTTGGAGCCGAGGTCGAAGGCGAAGATCAGGTAGATGATGTAGAGCACGCCGTGGATCTGCGAGACGACGAGCGTCAGGCCCTCGCCGGTATCGAAGCCGTACTTGAAAACCATGCAGGTGCAGAGCACGAGCAACATGACGGCGGTGACGTAGGCCATCACCCGGTATCGGGTCAGCACACTGCGTTTCATGCCATCGAGCCTAACCGGACGTCCGGGGCGATCTTGCAGCGGGCCGGGCCCGGAACCGCGCCCTCCGCGGACCCGCTCAGATCTCCTCGAAGTCCTGCGCGGCGATCCGCAGCGGCCGCAGCAGCGCGAAGATCTCGCCGCACTCCTCCGCGTCGTACACCCCGAGCCCGAACTCCATCGCGACCAGGTCCTCCGTGGCCGCCTCGACGACCTCGCGACCCTTGTCCGTGATCGAGGCGAGCGTGCCCCGCCCGTCGTTCGGGTTGGGGCGCTTGTCGACCAGGCCGGAGCGCACCAGCCGGTCCACGGTGTTCGTGACGGACGTGGGGTGGACCATCAGCCGCTCACCGATCTTGGACATCGGCAGCTCACCGGCCTTGGAGAAGGTGAGCAGGACCAGCGCCTCGTACCGCGCGAACGTCAGTCCGTACGGTTTGACCACCGCGTCCACCTCGGCGAGCAGGATCTGCTGCGCACGCATGATCGAGGTGATCGCCCCCATGGAGGGCACGGGACCCCAGCGCTGCTGCCAGTGTTCGTCGGCGCGGGCGATGGGATCGAAGGGGAGACTGAGCGGCTTCGGCACGGCATCGACCTTACCCACTGGTCACATGCTGGTCCGCCCCGTCTCGAACTTCGGTCCGAATTCGGTGAGCGGGTCCGGTTCTGCGGACCTCCGCCACGAGCACCAGCAGGCACAGGGTGCCCACCGCTCCCGCCCCGGCGACCACCTGGTGCACCGGGAAGAACTCGGCGGCCAGTCCCGCCAGCGCCATGCCGACGCCCTGGAGCGTCATGAGCCCGGCGGTGAGCACGGTCATGGCCCGCCCGCGGAGCTCGTCCGGGACGGCCTCGACGAACCACTGGTCGAGCCCGATGACGTACGCGGAACCCACCCCTGCCAGCACCAGCGCGACGGCCGCCAGGGCGGCTCCGGGGCGGAACCCGTACAGCACCAGGGGCAGCAGCCCGGCCCCGGCGAGGGGCAGCACGACACGGGCACGGGTACGGGGGCTCAGCGCGGCGCCCGTGTACAGCTCGGCGGCGATGGAGCCGACCGGCATGGCGCACATCAGCAGCCCGAGCGCGGCGCTGCCCACACCGATCTCGTCGGCGTACGGGGCGGCCAGCGCCTCCGGCGCGACGACGAACATCGGGGGCAGCCAGAAGAGCAGCAGCAGTGCCCGGATCCGGCGGTGGCCCAGCACCAGCCGGGCGCCCGCGAGCGACTCCCCCAGCAGGCTGCCGCCACCCTTGCCCGTGGCGCGGGCCGGCCGGTCCCGGGTGCCGAGCCTGAGCAGCGCGGCCGAGCAGAGGAAGGTGGCCACGGTGATGGTGATCGCACCGCGCGGCGAGACCACCGCCAGCAGCAGCCCGCCCACGCCGAAACCGGCCAGCAGCGCGCTCTGCGAGACGATCCGCAGCAGCGAGCGGCCCAGCACGAAGAGGTCGCCCTCGCCCAGGATGTCGGTGAGCGCGGCCATCCTGGTCCCGGTGAAGACCGGTGAGACGGCGGCCACCAGGCAGCGCAGCAGGAGCAGTCCGGCGACGGGGGTGCCGGGGAGCACCATCACGGCGACGCAGGCCGCGCAGATCAGGTCGCAGGTGACCAGGACCCGGCGCGCGGGGTAGCGGTCCGCGATCCCCGCGAAGAGGGTGCCTCCGACGAGGTACGGCAGCATGCCGAGCGCGAAGGTGAGGGCGCTGAGCAGGGGTGAGTCGGTGAGGTCGTACACGAGGACGGTCAGCGCGAGCTCACTGACGACGACGCCGAGCAGCGAGAGCAGGTGCGCGGCGAAGACGGCGCGGAACTCGACGACGGCGAAGACGGCCCGGTAGCCGCGGGAGGGCTCCTCCGGCACGTCGGCGGGGGCCGCGGGGGCCCGGAGCACGGGCGGTTCGCTCGGGTCAGGGGAACCGGCGCGCTCCGGGTCGCGGGGTGGGTGGCCGTCCGTCGGCGGATCGGTGTCTCTCGGCATGGACGCAGCCTGCGGGAACGCGGCACGCGGTCCGTAGACTTTCGGTCCCAGCCGAATCTTCCCCGCGACTCATCCGCCCGAACCTGCCACCCGACTCGTCCCGAGGCCGCGCATGCCGTTCCATCTGCATTTCGAGGAGAGCGATCTGCTGCGCTGCCGGTTCGCGCTCTCCCCGCTCGGGGAGACCCAGGCCGCCGTGCGGGTGCTGGCCACACCGCAGCGGCAGGGCTATCACCTGCCGTGGCTGCGCCGGATCCGGGACGCGGCCGCCGGGCTGGATCTCGGGCCGCTGTGGCTGCTGATGAACGAACGCGGTCACAGCCCGGACTTCTTCTGCCCGCCGCCGCAGGGGCCGCTCACCTCGTTCGAGGAGGAGATCGCGGGCGTGCGGGCGGTCGATCCGGCGCTGGCGCGGGAGGACATCGCATGGGCGCTCTCGGAACGGCCCGGGGCGCTGGAATCCGCCGCCGGGCAGGCGATGCTGGCCGATCCGGCGCGGACCGTGCGGGAGCTGGCCGATTTGCTGGAGCGGGCCTGGCGGGCGCTGGTAGAGCCGCACTGGCCCCGGCTGCGGGCGCTGCTGGAGGCGGATGTGGCGTATCACTCCCGGCGGCTCGCGGCAGTCGGCTTCGAGCGGCTGCTGAGCGAACTGAGCCCGCAGCTGAGCTGGGCGGATTCGACGCTCACCATCGCCCGCACGGCCGGCCGGCACTCCCGGGTGCTCGGCGGGCAGGGCCTCGTGCTGATGCCGAGCGTGTTCGCCTGGCCGAACGTGGTCGGCGGCTTCGAGGCCCCCTGGCTGCCCGCGGTCATCTATCCGGCGCGCGGGATCGGCGGGCTCTGGACGGAGCCCGGCGACCGCACCCCGGACGCGCTGGCCCGGCTGCTCGGCCGGGCCCGCGCCGACGTCCTGTGCGCGCTGGACGAGCCGGCCGGCACCACCGCGCTCGCCCACCGGCTCGCCCTCGCGCCGTCGTCCGTCTCGGAGCACCTGTCGGTGCTGCGGTCCTCGGGGCTGCTGACCTCGCGCAGGTACGGGCACCAGGTGCTGTACGAGCGGACGCCACTCGGGATCGCGCTGGCGGCGTCCCAGCCGTAGTGCCGGTCAGCGGACCGGCGTCAGCCGGCGAGGTACCGCTCGACCGTCTCGACCTTGGAGTTCAGACCGTCGGTCACACCGGGGCGGATATCGGCCTTGAGGACGAGGGAGACCCGCCCGGACCGCGCCTCGACGGCGGCGACGGCGCGCTTGACGACGTCCATGACCTCGTCCCACTCCCCCTCGATGGAGGTGAACATGGCGTCCGTGCGGTTGGGCAGCCCGGACTCGCGGACGACGCGGACGGCGTCGGCGACGTACTCGCCGACGTCCTCACCGACGCCGAGCGGGCTCACCGAGAAGGCGACGATCATGCGCTGACCGTCCCTTCGCGGCGGGCGCGGGCGGCGATGACGCCGTCGGCCTCGTAGCGCTTGAGCACCTTGTCGCCGTACAGGCCGCCGAACGGCAGCACGCAGAGCAGGAAGAAGAACGCGACGCGCTTGAGCGGCCACTTGGTCTTGTTCCAGACGTCCAGCAGCAGCACGACGTAGATCACGAAGAGCACGCCGTGCAGCATGCCGAGCGGCATCATCAGGAAGTCGATGTCGGAGATCCGGCTCAGCACAGAGCCGAAGAGGATCAGCGCGGGGAAGGACAGCGCCTCGGGAATCGAGATGAGGCGCAGCCGGTGCAGGGCGGTGGCGGTCTTGATGTCCACGGGGGCACCTTCGGTGGGAGGACGGTGACAGCTTGTGAACGCAGGCACAAGCGCGACCATTGTGGCACCGGCCGCTGTCCGGCCGTGGAGCGGGGGCCGTTTCGCGCCCTTCGGGCACTCCTTGTCCTCATTCGTGGGACGGGCCGGATTTCCGGCGGCTACCGTCGCACCGTGGCAATGTTCCGACTCCAAGGCAGCAAGACGCTCGCCGTCGACCTGACCGGCGACGCCGTCAAGGCGAAGAACGGCTCGATGGTCGCGTACGACGGCCGGATGGCGTTCAAGAAGATGACCGGCGGCGGTGAGGGTCTGCGCGGCATGGTGACCCGACGGCTGGCCGGCGAGCAGATGGCCGTGATGGAGGTGAAGGGAGAGGGCACCTGCTACTTCGCGGACCGGGCGAGCGACATCAGCCTCGTCTCGCTGCGCGGCGAGAAGCTGCACGTCGAGGCGAGCAACCTGCTCTGTACCGACGCCGGTCTGCGCACCGGCACCACCTTCACCGGGCTGCGCGGCGGCGGGACGGGCAACGGCCTGTTCACCACCACCGTCGAGGGGACCGGCCAGGCGGCGATCATGTCGGACGGCTCCGCCGTGGCGCTGCGGGTCTCCGCCCAGTACCCGCTCTTCGTCGACCCCGGCGCCTACATCGCCCACCAGGGCAGCCTCCGGCAGCACTTCCAGTCCGGGGTGAACTTCCGGACGCTGATGGGCGAGGGGTCCGGCGAGTCCTTCCAGATCCGCTTCGAGGGCGAGGGACTCGTCTACGTCCAGCCCAGCGAGCGGAACACGATCGGGGGCGATCTCTGATGCCGTTCCGCGAGATCAACTCGAAGATGGTCGAGGCGACGGTGGTCCCCGGCCAGAAGATGTTCAGCCAGCGCGGCGCGATGCTGGCCTACCGGGGCGAGGTGTCCTTCACACCGAACATCCAGGGCGGTCAGGGCGGTGTGATGTCGATGATCGGCCGCCGGGTGGCGAACGAGGCGACCCCGCTGATGACGGTCGAGGGAAGCGGCACCGTGATGTTCGGTCACGGCGGCCACCACATCCAGGTGATCAACCTGTCCGGGGACACCCTCTACGTGGAGGCCGACCGGCTGCTCGCCTTCGACGGCGCGCTCCAGCAGGGCACGATGTTCATGGGCTCGCAGGGCGGCGTGATGGGCATGGTGCGCGGCCAGGTCAGCGGCCAGGGCCTGTTCACCACGACGCTGAAGGGGCACGGGGCGGTGGCGGTGATGGCGCACGGCGGGGTGATCGAGCTGCCGATCACGCCGGGCCGCGATGTGCACGTGGACCCGCAGGCGTACGTCGCGCACCACGGCGACGTCCGCAACAAGCTCTCCACCGCGCTCGGCTGGCGCGAGATGGTGGGGCGCGGTTCCGGCGAGGGGTTCCAGCTGGAGCTGAGCGGCAGTGGTGCGGTGTACGTCCAGGCCTCCGAGGAGAAGCTGTGAGCACGCCCGTGGTCTTCGATCCGATGACTCTGCCGTCGGACGACAACGTCAACGCGTACACCTTCTGTGTGGAGCTCAAGGGGAGCCAGTGGTTCCTGCAGAAGGGCAAGATGATCGCCTATTACGGGCGGATCGAGTTCAACGGCATCGGGCACGGCCGCTTCGAGCGGCTGGTCCGTACGAGCTTCCACTCGCCGCTGCACGCGAGCGACTGGGTGGTCGCGGAGGGCAGCGGGAAGATGCTGCTCGCGGACCGGGCGTTCGATGTGAACTCCTACGACCTGGAGGACGGGAACCTCACGATCCGGTCCGGCAATCTGCTGGCCTACCAGCCGACGCTGGCGCTGAAGCAGTCGATCGTGCCGGGCTTCCTGACGCTGATCGGCACGGGGAAGTTCGTCGCCGCGTCCAACGGTCCGGTGGTCTTCATGGAGCCGCCGCTGCGGGTCGATCCGCAGGCGCTGGTGGGCTGGGCGGACTGCCCCTCGCCCTGCCACCACTACGACCACGGCTATATGACCGGTGTGCTGGGCGGGCTGCGGGGGCTCACCGGGATCGGCGGCGCCTCCGGCGAGGAGCACCAGTTCGAGTTCGTGGGCGCGGGTACGGTGCTGCTCCAGTCCACCGAGGTGCTGATGGCCGAGCAGCCGACCGGGGCGGTGCCGCAGCAGGCGGGTGTTCCGGGCGCGGGTCAACCTGGGTCCAGCCCCCGCACCCCTGGCCGGCCGGGGGACCTCCAACGGCGTCTCGGGTTGTGAACGGTACTCTGCGGAGTGTGACGCCGAACCCTCCGCACCTCATTATTCGCGGGACCCGGCCGGCGCGTGCCGGGCGTCACACCGACTAACTTCGTCCGGATTTCAACTTCTTAGGTAGAATCCATATATGGAGACCGAGACGGCCACCCGCTGGCTGACCAACGCGGAGCAGTGCGCCTGGCGCACCCACCTGGATGTCAGCAGGCTGCTGATGCACCAGCTGGAGAAGGACCTCCAGCCGTTCGGCCTGACCAACAACGACTACGAGATCCTCGTCAACCTCTCGGAGGCGCAGGACCAGCGGCTGCGGATGAGTGATCTCGCCACCGCTACCCTGCAGTCCAAGAGCAGGCTCTCGCACCAGGTCACCCGCATGGAGAGCGCGGGCCTGGTCCGCCGGGAGAACTGCGAGTCCGACCGGCGCGGGCTGTACGCCGTCCTCACGGAGGCCGGCGCGGAGACGATGCGGAAGGTGGCACCGCACCACGTGGCATCGGTCCGCAAGCACTTCATGGACCTGCTGACCCCGGAGGCGCTGGAGCAGCTGCACGCGGCCCTCGCCCCGGTCGCGGACCATCTGCGCGCACGCCGCGTCTGACTCAGGTCCGGCACACACGGGGGCGGCGCTCAGCGCGGGCCGGGCAGCCACAGCTCGAACCGGGCGCCGCGCTCCCCCGCACCGGTCACGGTCAGCCGGCCCCCGTGCCGGGTGGCCACATCGCGGGCGATGGCGAGGCCCAGCCCGGCCCCGCCGTCGTCCCTGGCACGGGCGTCGTCGAGGCGCACGAAGCGCTCGAAGATCCGCCCCCGCTCCGCCTCCGGCACCCCGGCCCCGTCGTCCGTGACCGAGACGACCGCGCCACCCCTCTCCGCCCGCACCGCCACGGCCACCGAACTCACCGCGTGCCGCTCGGCGTTGTCCAGCAGATTGCCGATCACCCGGGCCAGCTGACCGCGTGAACCGGTCACTTCGAGCCCGCCGGGCTCGGGCGCCGACACCACCACCGGAATCCGGTCGCCGGTGCGCTGCGAGACCTCCGCGCGGACCAGCGCGGCCAGCTCCAGCCGCGCGTTCCCGGGCCGCTCCCCCGCGTCCAGCCGGGCCAGCAGCAGCAGATCGGCGGCGAGCACCTGGAGCCGCACGGTGTCGGCCACCGCGCCCTCCACGTCCAGCAGCTCCGGGTGCGCGGCGCCCACCTCCAGCTGGGTGCGGAGCGAGGCGATCGGGGAGCGCAGCTCGTGCGAGGCGTCCGCGACGAACCGCCGCTGCCGGTCGACGGAGGACTCCAGCGCGGTGAGCGTCTCGTTGGTGGTACGGGCCAGCCGGGCGACCTCGTCGCGCGAGGCGGGCTCCGGCACCCGCCTGCTGAGATCCTCGGACGCGGTGATCGCCGCCATCTCGCGCCGGATGTCCTCGACCGGGCGGAGCGCGCGCCGGGTCACCAGCCAGGTCACCCCGGCGACGACGAGCAGCACGACGGGGAGCGCGGCCAGCATCGCGGCGCGCACGCTCGCCACGGCCCGCTGCTCGGCGGCGAGCGGGGCACCGGCATGGACGGTGAGGGTCAGCCCGGTGGAGTCCGTCGCCTCGACGGAGGCGAACCGGTAGTCGGCGCGGTCGCCGTCGACGGTGGCGGTGCCGTTGCCGAAGTCCGGGTCATCGGTGGAGACCTCACCCCGGCCGGGGTCCGCGCCCGCGCCGTCGTCATCGTCGTCATCGTCGTCGCGGTCACCGTCGTCGTCACCCTTCTCCGGGGTGCCGTGCGGGGGCTGCGGGGTGACCCGGTCCGTGCCGGTGCCGCTGATCGCCTCCAGGTCCTTGGAGACGGCGACCACCCGCCCGTCCTCGTCGGTCACCTGGACCGGGTGGTCCTCCTCGTCGCCCGTCTCCAGCCGGTCGTACGGGACGTCGAGGGCCAGCTGCCCTGCGGTCTCGCGGGCCGCCACCTCGGCCTGGAGACCCGCCTGGTCCGTGAGGTTGGCGCGCAGGACCAGCAGCGCGGCCAGCCCGGCGGCGACGAGGGCGAGGGCGACGACCACCGTGGCACCGAGCGCCGCCCTGGCCCGTACCGATCTCACAGCGCCTCCAGCCGGTAACCGGCGCCGCGCACCGTGCGGATGGCGGCCGGGCCGAGCTTGCGGCGCAGGGTGCTGACGTACACCTCGACGATGTTCGGGTCGCCGTCGTAGGCGAAGTCCCAGACGTGCTCCAGGATCTCCGCCTTGCTCACCACGTGCCCGGCCCGCAGCACGAGTTGTTCGAGCACGGCGAACTCCTTGGTGGTGAGCACGATCTCGTCCCCGCCGAGGTGGATCCGGCGGGCGGCGGTGTCCATCCGCAGGGCGCCGACGGTGACCACGGGCGAGGCGGAGCCGCCGCGCCGGCGCAGCAGTGCGCGGACCCGGGCGACCAGCACCACGTAGCTGAACGGTTTGGTGAGGTAGTCGTCGGCGCCGGTGTCCAGCCCCTCGGCCTCGTCGTACTCCCCGTCCTTCGCCGTCAGCATCAGGATGGGCACCTCGTGTCCGGCGGCGCGCAGGGCGGCGCAGACCCGGTAGCCGTTCATCCCCGGCAGCATGATGTCGAGGACGACCAGGTCGTAGGCGCCCTCCGAGGCCCGGTGCAGCCCTTCGAGCCCGTCGTGCACGACGTCCACGGCGAATCCCTCGGCGGTGAGCCCCCGGGCCAGGGAGATCGCCAGCCGCTTCTCGTCCTCCACGATCAACAGGCGCATGCGCACAGCCTCCCAAACCGAACCTGAAGACGGCTTCAGGTGGCTTCAGGCTGCGTTCAGCATCGCCCCGGCAGGGTGGATCCCGTCGCAACGGACCATCCGACCGGGAGGACCCCTCATGAAGCGAAAGATCGTCATCGCCGCCGTCACCGCTGCCGTACTGGCCGGCGGCGGGGCCGCCACCGCCGTCGCCCTGGCGGGCAGCGGCACGACGGGCGGCTCGGGCGGCACGGCGGGCCGGGAGAGCGCCCGCGTCACCGTCGGGGACGCGGCCGGGGCCGCCGTCCGGGCCGTCCCCGGCACGGTGACCGAGGCCGAACTCGACGAGGAGGACGGCCGGCTCGTCTGGGAGCTCGACGTGTACGGCTCGGACCGGGCCCGGCACGACGTGACGGTGGACCCGGACAGCGGCAAGGTGATCGGCAAGCACGTCGAACACGACGACGGCGACCGGCACGCGCCCCGCAGGACCGCCGTGACGCTCGACGAGGCGGTCCGGGCCGCGCTCGGCTCCGTGCCCGGCACGGTGACCTCCGTCGAGCTGGAGGACCACGACGGACGCGGCGGCCGGGCGGTGCGCTGGGAGGTCGACATCCGGGGCAAGGACGGCGCGAAGCACGAGCGGAACGTGGACGCGAAGACGGCCGAGGTCACGGTGGACCGGCCGGACAGCGACGACGGGGACGACGACGGGGACGACGACTGAGGGACCCCCGCGCGCCCGGTCAGGGCACGTAACCGGAGACGACCGTCCCGTCGGGGAAGCACAGGAACACGATGTCGCCGACGGCCAGCAGCTGCGGCGGGCCCTTGGGCGGGAAGGGGACGCCGGTGTAGCTGGTGCTGTTCTCCGGTTCCCCGTCCTTCCGCCGGTACGTGCCCACCCCCGCGCCCGAGGCCGCGAGGACCAGGTCCCCGGCCACCGAGGGCGCACCGCCCCCGTCCGCGAACCGGTCCGTGGGCCACTTCTCCACATCGCCGGCCACGGAGAAGGCGCGCAGGCTCTCGTCGTCGTTGAACACCACCGTTCCGTCGTCGGTCAGCGCCACCGGGTCCCGGACCGTGAACCCGTCGGCGATGATCCGGTGCTCCCGGGGCCGGTCCACGTCGTTCATGGCGGCGAGGCCCGTCCCCGTCGCCGCCCGGCAGACCAGCACCCGCCCCCTGAGCGCCGGGTCCTCGCACGGGAAATCGTTCGCGGACAGCCGCTCCTTCACGGTGCCCGTCGCCGCGTCGACGATCCGGGTGTCGCCCGCGACCGCGACCAGCCGCCCGTCGTCGGCGACCAGGACGGGCCGGGTGCCGTCGTAGGGCTTGTGCCACAGCTCGCCCCGGTCGCCGGTCAGCCGGCGGGCGGCCAGCCTGCCGGTGCCGGGCGAACCGCCGGCGGTGACGTAGAAGAGGGTGTCGCCGTCCTGGACGGCGGCGGAACCGGTCTGCCCGGCGGGCAGTTTCGCCCGCCACCGCTCCTCGCCGTCCGTGATCCGGTAGCCGACCAGGGCCTGGCCCACGAACGCGTACACGGTCCCCTTCGTGAAGCCGGCGACGACGGCCCCGGCGGCGCCCCCCGCCCCCTTCGGGACCTGCCAGCGCTGTCTGCCGTCGGCCGCGTCGAGCGCGGTGAGCCCCTTCGTCCCGCCGCACAGCAGGGCCGACTCCGCGAGGCCGCACTCGCCGGAACCGCCCCGGACGGTGGACTTCCACGCCTTCCAGCCGGCGGGCCGGACGGACGGGTCGGTCGCCGCCTTGCCGAAGTCGCCCGTGCGGCCGCTGTCGGCGCGGGGAACCGCGCGCACGCCGACGGTCTCCGCGGCGTGCGAAGGACCGCCGCCGGGACCCGAGGACCGGGCGCCGCTCCCCGGACCGCCGCCCCCGGCAGGCGGGTCCGGCCAGAGCAGGTAGCCCAGCAGCAGGCAGACCGTGACCGCCACGGCCGCCAGGACCAGCTGGGGCGCCCGGCGCGGACCGCCGCCCGTCCCGGCCTCCTCCGGAAGGGGGAAGGCGACGGGCGGCCCCGGCGGCAGCGGCGGCGGTACGAAGGGCGCGGGACCGGCCTCGGCCGGAGCCGAGTCGGCGCACTCCCTGGCCGCCCGCCCGTAGTCGGCCTGCTGCTCCCGTACCCCCGGCGTCCAGGGGAACGGGACCACGGGCCCCGCCGGGAGCAGCAGCGCGGCCAGTTCCCGGGAGCCGGGGCGCCGCTCGGGCCGTGCGTCCAGGCACCGGGAGATCACCTCGCGCAACAGCGGCGGCACGCCAGAGAGTTCGGCGTCACCCCGGGCGATCCGGAAGATCACCGCCGCCATGTCGGAGTCGTCGAACGGACCGCGCCCCGCCGCCGCGAACGCCAGCACCGCGCCCAGGCAGAACACGTCGGACGCGGGCACCAGCGCCGCCGAGCCGTTGACGTGCTCGGGCGAGATGTAGCCGGGGCTGCCGACCACGACCCCGGTACGGGTCAGCTGGGTGGCGTCGAAGGCCTGGGCGATGCCGAAGTCGATCACCTTGGGTCCGTCGGGGCCCAGGAGCACGTTGCCCGGTTTCAGGTCGCGGTGCAGCACCCGTACGGCGTGCATGTCCGCGAGTGCCAGGGCCAGGTCCGCGCCCATGGCCCTGACCACCGGCTCCGGCAGCGGCCCGTCCCGGCTCACCGCCTCCGCCAGCGAGGGGCCGGGGACGTACTCGGTGGCGAGCCAGGGCGTGCGGCTGCTCGCGTCGCCGCCGAGGAACGCGGCGGTGCGGGGGCTGCGCACGGCGGCGGCCGCCTGGATCTCCCGCCGGAACCGGACCCGGAACCCGTCGTCCAGGTCGAGTTCGAGCCGTACGGTCTTCAGCGCGACGAGCGCCCCGGCGGGCGCCCCGACCGGCCGCGCCAGGTACACCTCGCCCATGCCACCCGTGCCGAGCAGGCCGAGGACGCGGTAGGGCCCGATCCGGGTCCGGGTGCCGGGGGCCGGCCGTTCGATCATGAGGCGGACGCGCCGGGCAGCGGGACGGAGAACACCTTGCCGCCGTGCTGGATGACGTAGACGGCCCCGCCGACCGGGAGGACCTCCGGCGGCAGCACCTCGTCGGACAGGACGACGCCCCACTGGAGCGTGTCGTAATCCTTGCGCGTCTCGGGCCCCGGAGCGCCCTTGAGCGCGGTCCTGCGCGGCGGGCCGGGTTTGCCGCCCTTGTGCAGGGCGACGCTGTACAGGCTGGTGCTGTCCGCCCACACCAGGGTGTCCGCGACGATCACGGGGAGCGAGACGGCGTTGATCGGGTCGTCGAAGGACCGCCGGTCCAGCGGGTAGCGGGCGAGGATCTTGCCGTCGTCCCGGCCGGCCAGGACGATCTCAGGGTCGATGTCGTCCGGCGCCCAGGGGAGGCCGGTGCGGACCAGGACGACCACATGGTCGTCGACGGCGGCGAGGGCGGCATCGCCGTCGGTGACCGTGTCCGGCAGCGGGATCTCACCGTCGGACGCGAGCGAGGGGGCGCGGAGCCGCTGCACGGCCATGTGCTTGCCGTCCTCCGAGTAGGTGTACGCGGCGCAGTAGACGTACGGGGCCCGGATCAGCGCGTCGTAGCACCGGGAGTCCAGCCCCTCCTTCCTGCGGCCGAGCTCGGCGCCGTCCCCGGTGCGCAGGGCCCGCAGCCCGTCCCGGCCGCGCAGGTAGAGCACGCCGTCCCTGGTGCTGAGCGGCCAGAAGTCGTACTCCTCGGCCTTCGCGAGGTTGTCGCCCACCAGCGGTTTGCGCCACTGCTCCTGGCCGGTGGCGAGGTCGAACGCGGCGACCCTGGCGCCTTCCGGGGTGGGGCCGATGTCCGCGAGGACCAGTCCGTCGGCGACCAGCGGCGCGCTCTCGAAGCCGTGCGTCGATCCGGCGCGGGTCTCCCAACGGGGTTTGCCGGTACGGGAGTCCAGCGAGACGATCCGGTCCCCGGTGGCGAGCAGCACCTGGTCGCCGTAGACGGCGGGCCGGGTCGATCCGGACGGCATGAAGACCTGGCCCGTGGGGCTGATCCGGGCGCCGACCTCATCGGCGTCCAGGCGGGCCGAGTAGTCCCACAGTTTCTTTCCGCCGGACGGCGAGAGCGCCTCGTACGAGCCGGCCGTGGTGCGGCAGACCAGCACGTCCCGGCCCGCCGCGCAGCCGAGCGGGGTCCCGGTCATCTTGCCCTGCCAGGTCTGCCAACCGGCGGGGTGGACGTCACGGCCGTACGGGACGGTGCCGGAGCCCTCCCGGCCGCCCTGGGCGTCGATGCCGGCGAGCACCTCGGCCGGTTCCTTCCGGTCGTCCCCGCCCTTGCCGCCCTCGCGCAGGGCCAGCAGCGCACCGGTCGCGGCCCCGAGGAGGACGAGCGCGGCGAGGGCGGCCAGGAGGTTCCGGCGCCGCCGGGAACGGGGAGGCGTGGCGGGCTCCGGTGCGGGCGTGGGCACCTGGGGCGGGCGCAGCACGAAGTCCGTCGCCACCGTGGGGTGGCGGGGCGCCTCCCGGCTGCCGGTGGCCGCCTCGGTCGGCGTGTATCCCGGCAGCAGCGGCCCGTCCAGCGCGCAGACCCTGGCCAGCTCCCGCCGGTACTCCGCGATCTGCTGGGTCACCGGTGCGGGCCACCCGTCGGCGGCGCCCGGCGCGAGGAGGGCGGCCAGCGCGGCGGCGGTGGGGCGGGCGGCGGGGTCCTCGGTCAGGCACTCCTCAAGGACCGCGCGCAGCCCCGCCGGGACCTCCGTCAGATCGGCCTCGACGTACTTCACCCGGTACAGGACCGCGGCGACGGGGCCGTCCCCGAACGGGTCCCGGCCGGTGGCGGCGAAACAGAGCACGGAGGCGAGGCAGAAGATGTCGGAGGCCGGTACGACGCGTCCGCTGCCCGCCACGTGTTCCGGCGACATGAAGGCGGGGCTGCCCACCATCCGGCTGGTGGTGGTGAGCGGGGTGCCGCCGGGGTCGCGGGCGATCCCGAAGTCGATGAGGCGCGGTCCGTCGGCGGCGAGCATCACGTTGCCGGGCTTCACGTCGCGGTGCACGATGCCCGCCGCGTGGACGGCCGCCAGGGCCAGGGCGAGCCCGGCGCCCAGCATCCGGACCTCGGTCTCGCTCATGGCGCCCGCGCCCCGCACGGCGGCGGACAGGGTGGGCCCCGCGACGTACTCGGTGGCGAGCCAGGGCACTTCGGCGTCGGCGTCCCCGTCGAGCAGCGGGGCGAGGCGGGGGCCGGTGACGGACCGGGCGACGGTGATCTCGCGGCGGAAGCGGCTGCGGAAGCCGGGGTCCTGGGCCACGTCGCGGCGGACGGTCTTGACGGCGGCCGGGCCGGAACCGTCGCCCCGGTCCCCGAGGAAGACCTCGCCCATGCCGCCCGCCCCGAGCCGGGCCCGTATCGCGTACGGGCCGATCCGTCTGGGCGAGTCCTCCCGCAGCGGACTCAGCATGTGCCACTCCCCCCTGGCGCGCATGACACGTGACCGGCGGCAATCGTGTCACGTGGGGGGCGAGTGCGGCAGGGCGGAAGGACGCGAACGGCGCACTCCAGCCGCATGACTGACGTGTTATCAGCCATGCGGCGCGGAATGCGCCGGATCCGGGTGCGGCCCTGTCAGATCCGGGCCCGGCCGCCTCGGGCCTGCCCGGTTCCGTGCCCGGCCGGCTCAGGACTCCCCGGTCAGTCCCGCCACCAGTTCGTCCGCCGCCGTGTACGGGTCGAGCCGGCCCGCGACGATGCGTTCCGCGAGGGCGCCGAGGCGCCGGTCGCCGTGCAGGTCCCCGATGCGTTCGCGGAGCCGGGTGACCGCGATCGTCTCGACCTCGCGGGCGGCGCGGGAGGCGCGGCGCTCCGCGAGCACCCCGTGCTCCTCCATCCACGCCCGGTGCTTCTCCAGCGCCTCGACGACCTCGTCGATGCCCTCGCCCCGGGCCGCGACCGTCTTCACGATCGGCGGCCGCCAGTCGCCGGGGCCCCGGGACTCCCCGAGGCCCAGCATGTGGTTCAGCTCGCGGGCGGTGGCGTCCGCACCGTCCCGGTCGGCCTTGTTGACCACGTACACATCGCCGATCTCCAGGATCCCGGCCTTGGCCGCCTGGATTCCGTCGCCCATACCGGGGGCGAGCAGGACGACGGAGGTGTCGGCCTGGGAGGCGATCTCCACCTCCGACTGGCCGACGCCCACGGTCTCCACCAGGATCACGTCGCAGCCCGCCGCGTCCAGCACCCGGATCGCCTGCGGGGCCGACCAGGCGAGGCCGCCCAGATGCCCGCGCGTGGCCATGGAGCGGATGTAGACGCCCGGATCGGAGGCGTGGTCCGACATCCGGACCCGGTCACCGAGGAGCGCGCCGCCGGAGAACGGTGAGGACGGGTCGACGGCGAGGACCGCGACCCGCTTGCCCTGGCGCCGGTACGCGGAGACGAGCGCGGAGGTCGATGTCGACTTGCCGACACCGGGCGAGCCGGTCAGGCCGACCACGTAGGCGTTGCCCGCCAGCGGCGCCAGGGCCGCCATCACCTCGCGCAGTTGCGGCGACGCCCCCTCCACCAGCGAGATCAGCCGGGCCACGGCCCGGGGCCTGCCCTCGCGGGCCTGCTCCACCAGGGTGGGGACGTCCACCTTCACGCTCGGTCTCCTCGCTCGCTCGTACGACTACTTGCCCGGAACGCGGAGGATCAGCGCGTCGCCCTGACCGCCGCCGCCGCAGAGCGCCGCCGCCCCGGTACCGCCGCCGCGCCGCTTCAGCTCCAGAGCCAGGTGCAGCACCACCCGGGCGCCGGACATCCCGATCGGGTGACCGAGCGCGATGGCGCCGCCGTTGACGTTGACCTTCTCCGAGGTCACGCCGAGGTCCTTCATGGACTGGACGGCGACGGCCGCGAACGCCTCGTTGATCTCGATGAGGTCGAGGTCCTCGACGCCGATGCCCTCCTTCTTGAGGGCGTGCCGGATCGCGTTGGACGGCTGGGACTGGAGCGAGTTGTCCGGGCCCGCCACATTGCCGTGGGCGCCGATCTCCGCGATCCAGTCGAGGCCGAGCGCCTCGGCCTTGGCCTTGCTCATGACGACGACCGCGGCGGCGCCGTCGGAGATCTGCGAGGAGGTGCCGGCCGTGATCGTGCCGTCCTTGGCGAAGGCGGGGCGCAGCTTGCCGAGCGACTCGGTGGTCGTCTCGGGCCGGATGCCCTCGTCCTTGGCGAAGAGGACCGGGTCGCCCTTGCGCTGCGGGATCTCGACCGGGGTGATCTCGGCCTCGAACAGGCCGTTCTTCTGGGCGGCGGCGGCCCGCTGGTGGGACTGGGCGCCGATCTCGTCCTGGGCTGCGCGGTCCAGGCCGAGGCGGGTGTTGTGCTTCTCGGTGGACTCGCCCATCGGGATGTTCTCGTAGGCGTCGGTCAGGCCGTCGTACGCCATCGAGTCGAGCATCTCGATCGCGCCGTACTTGTGGCCCTCGCGCGACTTCGGGAGCAGGTGCGGGGCGTTCGTCATGGACTCCTGGCCGCCGGCCACCACGATGTCGAACTCACCCGCGCGGATCAGCTGGTCGGCCAGCGCGATGGCGTCGAGCCCGGAGAGGCACACCTTGTTGACGGTGAGCGCCGGGACGCTCAGGGGGATGCCGGCCTTGACCGCTGCCTGGCGTGCCGGGATCTGCCCTGCCCCGGCCTGCAGCACCTGGCCCATGATCACGTACTCGACCTGGTCGCCGCCGATGCCGGCCCGCTCCAGCGCGGCCTTGATGGCGAAGCCGCCGAGGTCGGCCCCGGAGAAGCTCTTCAGCGAGCCGAGGAGACGGCCCATGGGCGTACGGGCGCCCGCGACGATCACAGAAGTCGTACCGGTCGTTCCTGACATGAGGCGCAGCCCCTTGGGATTAGAAGTGAACGAGGGTTTACTTGAATGTACTGAGCGGTACCGCAACCGTCATCCGGCGGCGGGTGTGATCGCGCGCACGTTGCGTAACCACTCGCGGAGCGCTGCACTGTTCCCATGCTGACGCGAATCGACCACATCGGGATCGCCTGTTTCGACCTCGACGCCACCGTCGAGTTCTACCGCTCGACCTACGGGTTCGAGGTCTTCCACACCGAAGTCAACGAGGAGCAGGGCGTACGCGAGGCCATGCTCAAGATCAACGAGACGTCGGACGGCGGCGCCTCCTACCTCCAGCTGCTGGAACCGGTGCGCGAGGACTCCGCGGTCGGCAAATGGCTGGCCAAGAACGGCGAGGGCGTGCACCACATCGCCTTCGGTACGGCCGACGTGGACGCGGACGCCGCGGACATCCGGGAGAAGGGCGTCAGGGTGCTGTACGACGAGCCCAGGACGGGTTCGATGGGGTCCCGGATCACCTTCCTGCACCCCAAGGACTGCCACGGTGTCCTCACCGAACTGGTCACGTCCAAGCCAGAGCACTGACGACAACATCTTCTCAGGGATACCCGGCCCGGTAGAGTGGGCTGTTCCGGGCCGGGGCCGGATCGGGGCCGCGCCGCGTCCTCAGCCGTTGATCTGTCACCATTCCCCGGGGGGACCGTTCGCCGGCGGACGGTACTCGTGCGGAGTTTGCGACCAGGGTTGGGGTCTCCCCTGCTCGAACAGACTCGAACAGAGTTGAGAGCTCGGGGAAGGATGGGACCGCGCAGTGCGGGGCTACGAACGCCAGGAGAGCCACCGGGCTGAAGACGACCATCTCTCGCGGTTCGAGGCCGAGATGGACCGGCTGAAGACCGACCGGGAGAAGGCCGTCCAGCACGCCGAGGACCTCGGTTACCAGGTCGAGGTCTTGCGCGCCAAGCTGCACGAGGCCCGCCGCAGTCTGGCGACCCGTCCCGCGTACGACAGCGCGGACATCGGCTACCAGGCGGAGCAGTTGCTCCGTAACGCCCAGATCCAGGCCGAGCAGCTGCGCACCGACGCGGAGCGCGAGCTGCGCGACGCCCGTGCGCAGACGCAGCGGATCCTCCAGGAGCACGCCGAGCACCAGGCGCGGCTCCAGGCCGAGCTGCACAACGAGGCCGTGCAGCGGCGCCAGCGGCTCGACCAGGAGCTGGCGGAGCGCCGCCAGACCGTCGAGTCCCATGTCAACGAGAACGTCGCGTGGGCCGAACAGCTGCGGGCCAGGACCGAGTCCCAGGCCCGCCGGCTGCTGGAGGAGTCACGGGCCGAGGCCGAGCAGGCGCTGACCGCCGCCCGCGCGGAGGCCGGCCGGCTGGCGGACGAGACGCGGCAGCGGCTGGGCTCCGAGGCCGAGTCCGCCCGCTCAGAGGCCGAGTCGATCCTGCTGCGGGCCCGCAAGGACGCCGAGCGGATGCTCAACGCCGCGTCCAGCCAGGCGCAGGAGGCGACCACCCACGCAGAGCAGCTGCGCACCTCCACGACGGCGGAGACCGAGCAGACCCGGCAGCGGACCGCCGAGCTGAACCGGACGGCCGAGCAGCGCATGCAGGAGGCCGAGACGCAGCTGCGCGAGGCCCGCGTGGAGGCGGAGAAGGTCCTCTCGGAGGCCAAGGAGGCCGCGGTCAAGCGGCTGGCCGGCGCCGAGTCGCAGAACGAGCAGCGCACCCGTACCGCCAAGTCGGAGATCGCCCGGCTGGTCGGCGAGGCCACCAAGGACGCCGAATCGCTGAAGGCGGAGGCCGAGCAGGCGCTCGCCGACGCCCGTGCCGAGGCGGACCGGCTCCGCTCGGAGGCCGCCGACGACGCCCGCACCGCCGCCGCGGAGGACGCCGCGGCCCAGCTCGCCAAGGCGGCCCGCGCCGCGGAGGAGGTGCTGACCAAGGCGTCGGACGACGCGAAGTCGACCACCCGCGCGGCGGGCGAGGAGGCAGAGCGGATCCGCCGCGAGGCCGAGGCGGAGGCGGACCGGCTGCGCGGCGAGGCCAGCGAGCAGGCGGACCAGCTCAAGGGCGCGGCCAAGGACGACACCAAGGAGTACCGGGCCAAGACGGTCGAGCTCCAGGAGGAGGCGCGCCGGCTGCGCGGCGAGGCCGAGCAGCTGCGCTCGGAGGCCGTCGCGGAGGGCGAGCGGATCCGCGGCGAGGCCCGCCGGGAGGCCCTCCAGCAGATCGAGGAGGGCGCGAAGACCGCGGAGGAGCTCCTCGCCAAGGCGAAGGCCGACGCGGAGGAGCTGCGCGGCGCCGCCGGCACCGAGAGCGAGCGGGTCCGCACCGAGGCCACCGAGCGGGCGGCGGTGCTGAAGAAGCAGGCGGAGGAGGCCCTGGAGCGGGCCCACGCCGAGGCGGAGACGCTGCGCGGCGAGGCCGAGGAGCTCGTGGAGGCGACGACCTCCGCGGCCGAGCAGTCCGCGACGGAGCTGCGCGAGGAGACCGAGCGCGCGGTCGCGGCACGGCAGGCGGAGGCGGCCGAGGAGCTGACCCGGCTGCACACGGAGGCCGAGTCCAGGGTCACCTCGGCCGAGCAGGCGCTGAGCGAGGCGCGCACCGACGCGGAGCGCGTCCGGCGCGAGGCGAACGAGGAGTCGGAGCGGCTGCGGTCAGAGTCCGCGGAGCGGCTGCGCACCCTCCAGGAGCAGGCGGAGGCAGAGGCCCAGCGGCTGCGCGACGAGGCCGCCGCCGACGCCTCGCAGTCCCGTGCGGAGGGCGAGTCCGTCGCCGTACGGCTGCGGAGCGAGGCGGCCGCGGAGGCGGAGCGGCTCAAGACCGAGGCGCAGGAGAGCGCCGACCGGGTGCGCTCGGAGGCGGCCGCCGCCGCCGAGCGGGTGGGCACGGAGGCCGCGGAGGCGCTGGCCGCCGCCCAGGAGGAGGCGAACCGGCGCCGCCGCGAGGCTCAGGAGACGCTCGACGCGGCGCGCGGCGAGGCGGACCAGGAGCGCGAGCGGGCCCGCGAGCAGAGCGAGGAGCTCCTCGCCTCCGCCCGCAAGCGGGTCGAGGAGGCGCAGGCGGAGGCCCAGCGGCTGGTCGAGGAGGCGGACGGCCGGGCGACCGAGATGGTCTCCGCCGCCGAGCAGACGGCCCAGCAGGTACGGGACGCGGTCAGCGGGCTCCAGGAGCAGGCGGAGTCGGAGATCGCCGGGCTGCGCTCCACCGCGGAGCACGTCGCGGAGCGGACGAAGTCAGAGGCGCAGGCGGAGGCGGACCGGCTCCGCGCCGACGCGCACGCCGAGCGGGAGCGGGCCGGCGAGGACGCCTCCCGGATCCGCTCGGTCGCGAACGAGGAGACCGAGGCCGCGAAGGCGATGGCCGAGCGGACGGTCTCCGACGCGATCACGGAGTCCGAGAAGCTGCGCTCCGACACCGCGGAGTACAGCCAGCGGATGCGGACCGAGGCGTCCGACGCGCTGGCCTCCGCGGAGCAGGACGCGGCGCGCAGCCGGGCGGAGGCCCGCGAGGACGCCAACCGGATGCGCTCGGAGGCGGCGGTCCAGGCCGACCGTCTGGTGTCGGAGGCGACCGCGGAGAGCGAGCGCCTCCGTACCGAGGCGGCGCAGCAGGCGGCCCGGATCGGCGACGAGGCGGCGGCCGAGTCGGAGCGGCTGCGGGCGGAGGCGGCGGCCACCGTCGGTTCCGCGCAGGAGCACGCGGCCCGGACCCGCGAGGAGTCGGAGCGGCTGCGGAGCGACGCGGAGGCGGCGGCCGAGCAGATGCGTGCGGAGGCCCGTCAGGAGGCGGACCGGCTGCTGGACGAGGCCCGCGAATCGGCCTCGAAGCGCCGGGCCGACGCCGCGGAACAGGCCGACCAGCTGATCAACAAGGCCCAGGAGGAGGCGCTCCGCGCCGCCACCGAGGCCGAGGAGCAGGCCGACACCATGGCCGGAGCGGCTCGGAACGAGGCGGTCCGGATCACCTCCGACGCCACCGTGGAGGGCAACTCCCTGGTGGAGCGGGCCCGTACGGACGCGGACGAGCTGCTGGTCGGCGCGCGCCGGGACGCCACCGCGATCCGGGAGCGGGCCGAGGAGCTCAGGACCCGCCTTGAGGGCGAGATCGAGGAGCTGCACGACCGGGCCCGGCGGGAGACCTCCGAGCAGATGAAGACGGCCGGCGAGCGCGTCGACAATCTGATGCGGGCGGCGACAGAGCAGCGCGAGGAAGCCGCGGAGAAGGCCAAGGAGCTGCTGGCCGACGCGAATTCGGAGGCGAGCAAGGTCCGGATCGCCGCCGTGAAGCGGGCCGAGTCGCTGCTCAAGGAGGCCGAGCAGAAGAAGGCCAGCCTGGTGCGCGAGGCGGAGAAGCTGCGGTCCGACGCCGAGTCGGAGGCCAAGCGGACGGTGGACGAGGGCCGGCGCGAACTCGACGTCCTGGTACGCCGGCGCGCGGACATCAACACGGAGATCTCCCGTGTCCAGGACGTGCTGGAGGCGTTGGAGTCTTTCGAGACCCCCGCGGCGGGCGGTAAGGGCGCCGACAGCGTCAAGGCGGGAGCAACAGCGGGCACTCGTTCGAGTGGCAAGCCGTCCGATGGGTAGGACGTGTCCGGCGGGCTTCCGCGGTCCGGCGGGAACATTCAGCCCCCCGAGTGGCAAGGCTTGCGCGGGTTAGCCACTCAAAAGAGGTGTCATTCTCCAGATCAAACAGGCATCTGCTCGATGACACGCCGTCCGGGCCCCTAGGATTCCCTCTATCACCTCACCGGTCTTACTTCGACAGGAACCCCATGAGTGACCCTTCCTCCCCCTTCGGCTTCGAGCTCGTGCGGCGTGGTTACGACCGCGGTCAGGTGGATGACCGCATTACCAAGATCGTCGCCGACCGTGATAGTGCCCTTACCCGCATCACCTCGCTGGAAAAGCGCATCGAGGAGCTGCACCTCGAAACGCAGAACGCCCAGGCCCAGGTGAACGACGCGGAGCCGTCGTACGCCGGACTCGGTGCGCGCGTGGAGAAGATTCTGCGCCTGGCCGAGGAGGAGGCGAAGGACCTGCGAGAAGAGGCCCGTCGCGCCGCCGAGCAGCACCGTGAGCTCGCCGAGTCCGCCGCCCAGCAGGTCCGCAACGACGCCGAGACGTTCGCCTCCGAGCGCAAGGCCAAGGCCGAGGACGACGGCGTCCGCATCGTCGAGAAGGCCAAGGGCGAGGCCACCACGCTCCGCTCGGACGCGCAGAAGGACGCCGCGCAGAAGCGCGAGGAGGCCGACGCGCTCTTCGAGGAGACCCGCGCCAAGGCCGCCCAGGCCGCCGCGGACTTCGAGACCAACCTGGCCAAGCGCCGCGACCAGTCGGAGCGCGACCTCGCGTCCCGTCAGGCCAAGGCCGAGAAGCGTCTGGCCGAGATCGAGCACCGCGCGGAGCAGCTCCGCCTGGAGGCCGAGAAGCTCCGCACGGACGCCGAGCGCCGGGCCCGTCAGACGGTGGAGACCGCGCAGCGCCAGTCCGAGGACATCGTGGCCGACGCGAACGCCAAGGCCGACCGGATCCGCAGCGAGTCGGAGCGCGAGCTGGCGGCGCTCACCAACCGCCGCGACTCGATCAACGCGCAGCTGACCAACGTCCGCGAGATGCTGGCGACGCTGACCGGCGCCGCGGTGGCCGCCGCCGGCACCCCCGCCGACGAGGAGCCCGCCACGCGCGGCGTCCCGGCCCAGCAGACCCGCTGACGCCAGGAGCGACGCGGTCACGACCGGTGGTCCCCCGACACACCGGCCGGTCCGGATTCCACACGCCCGATTCCGACGCGCCCGGTTCCGCCTTTCTGGTGGCGCCGGGCGCGCGGCCGTTCTAGCGTGAACGCATGATCGAGCTCGATGGCCTCACCAAGCGATACGGCAGGAAGGTCGCGGTCGACCAGTTGTCGTGCCGGATCAGACCGGGAATGGTGACGGGTTTTCTGGGACCCAACGGGGCGGGCAAGTCCACCACGATGCGGATGATGCTCGATCTCGACAACCCGACCAGCGGATCGGTACGGATCGACGGCAAGCACTACCGCGATCTGGAAGAACCCCTGAAGTACATCGGCGCGCTGCTCGAAGCCAAGTCGATGCACGGCGGTCGCAGCGCGTACAACAACCTGCTCTGTCTGGCGCAGAGCAACCGCATCCCCCGGAGCCGGGTCGCGGAGGTCCTGGACACTGTCGGCCTGACCGCGGTGGCCAAGAAGAAGTCCAAGGGCTTCTCCCTCGGCATGGGCCAGCGCCTCGGCATCGCCGCGGCGCTGCTCGGTGATCCGGAGATCCTGATGTTCGACGAGCCCGTCAACGGTCTGGACCCCGAGGGCATCCACTGGATCCGGAATCTGATGAAGGCGCTCGCCTCGGAGGGCCGGACGATCTTCGTCTCCTCGCACCTGATGAGCGAGATGGCGCTGACGGCGGATCACCTGATCGTGATCGGCCAGGGGAAGCTGCTGGCCGACACCTCGATGGCCGACTTCATCCACCAGAACTCCCGCAGCTACGTACGGCTGCGCTCGCCGGAGCAGGAGCGGCTGCGCGACGTGCTGCACGCGGAGGGCGTCGTCGTCGTCGAGTCGGGCAACGGCACGCTGGAGGTCGACGGCGCGGCCTCAGAGGACCTGGGCGAGCTCGCCGCCAGGCACTCCATCGTGCTGCATGAGCTGAGTTCCCAGCGGGCCTCGCTGGAGGAGGCGTTCATGCAGATGACGGCGGAATCCGTGGAGTACCACGCGCACTCGGAACGAGGAGCCGAGCCGCCGCCGGTGGGGCCGCACTGGGGCGACCAGTGGAATCAGCCGCCGGGCGGCGCGGCACCCGGGCCTCCCGACAGCGCTCCCGGGGCTCCCGGCGGGTCCGGCACCGGCAAGGGGGCGTGACGACGATGGCATCGGTACCCGCGGTCCTGACCTCCGAATGGACCAAGATCCGTACGGTCTCCTCGACCACCTGGACGCTGATCTCCGCGTTCGTGGTCACCGTCGCGATGGGCGCGGCGCTCTGTGCGGTAATGAACTCCCAGTTCAACGACCTCTCCGACGCCGAGCGGGCCACCTTCGACCCCACCTTCGTCAGCTTCTCCGGGATGATTCTCGGTCAGCTCGCGATGGTGGTCTTCGGTGTCCTGGTGGTCGGTACGGAGTACAGCTCCGGCATGATCCGCGCCTCGCTGGCGGCCGTGCCGCAGCGCGCCACGTTCCTCTTCAGCAAGATGCTGGTGGCCACGGTGCTGGCGCTGGTGGTCGGTCTGGTCACCAGCTTCGTGACGTTCTTCCTCGGCCAGGCGCTGCTGGGTGACCACAGCACCGACATCGGCGCGGACAACGTGCTGCGGGCGGTGGTCGGCGGCGGCCTCTACATGGGGCTGATCGCGCTCTTCTCCATGGCGGTGGCGACGATGCTGCGCAGCTCGATGCTGTCGCTCGGCATCCTGATGCCGTTCTTCTTCCTCGTCTCGCAGATCCTGTCGGCGGTACCGGGCGCCAAGAGCGTCGCCCGGTACTTCCCCGACCAGGCCGGTTCCAAGATCATGCAGGTGGTGCCGGACGCGATGAACAGCGATCCGGCGCCCTACGGGCCGTGGGCCGGGCTGCTGATCATGGTGGCCTGGGTGGCGGCCGCGGTGCTCGGCGGCTTCCTCGTCCTCAAGAAGCGGGATGCCTGACCTCAGGAGCTGCCCGTCTCCTGGCGCGGGCGGAGGGCGCGGACCCCGGTCCGCGCCCTCCGCCACGGACGCGCCGCCCGCAACGGCTTGGCCGGAACCGTAAAGGCCTGGTTATCCTCCTAACTCTTACGGGGGGCGCGCGGCCGGACGGCCTGGGCCCCGACGACAGATAAGTCGATGGGGCTGGAGCATGATCGAGGCAGTCGGCCTGACCAAGCGCTATGGCGCGAAGACGGCCGTGTACAACCTTTCCTTCCAGGTGCGGCCGGGCACCGTCACCGGATTCCTCGGTCCCAACGGGTCGGGCAAGTCGACGACGATGCGGATGATCCTCGGCCTGGACCGGCCGACCGCGGGCAGCGTGACGATCGGCGGGCACGCGTATCGCAGCCTGCCGAACGCGCCGCGTCAGGTGGGCGCCCTGCTCGACGCCAAGGCGGTGCACGGCGGCCGCAGCGCCCGCAACCACCTGCTCTCGCTCGCCCAGCTCGCCGGTATCCCTGCCGCCCGGGTCGACGAGGTGCTCGGGGTCGTGGGCCTCCAGGACGTCGCCCGCAAGCGCTCCAAGGGCTTCTCGCTCGGCATGGGGCAGCGCCTGGGCATCGCGGCCGCCCTGCTGGGCGACCCGCAGGTGCTGCTCTTCGACGAGCCGGTCAACGGCCTCGACCCGGAGGGCATCCTCTGGGTCCGTAATCTGATGAAGATGCTGGCCTCCGAGGGCCGTACGGTCTTCGTCTCCAGCCACCTCATGAGTGAGATGGCGCTCACCGCCGACCATCTGATCGTGATCGGCCGGGGCCAGCTGATGGCCGATATGAGCATCACCGACTTCATCTCGGCCAACTCGGCCGACTTCGCCCGGGTCCGGGTCCAGGACAACGGTTCCGAGCAGCGGGAGAAGCTCACCGCCACCCTCACGGAGGCGGGCGGCCGGGTGATGCCGGAGCCGGACGGCGCCCTGCGGATCACCGGGCTCGGGCTGCCCCGGATCAGTGATCTCGCCCATGACTCCGACGTACGGCTGTGGGAGCTCTCACCGCACCAGGCCTCGCTGGAGGAGGCGTACATGCGGATGACGCAGGGCGCCGTGGACTACCGCTCGACGGCGGACCAGAAGGCGGGACTGCAGCCGCCCCCGCCGGGGATGGGATACGGGCAGCACCCCGGGTACGCCCCGCAGCAGCCCGCCGCCCCCGACGTGCCGCAGCAGGGCTGGTACGCCCCGCCGCCGCCCGGGGACAACCCGTACGCGACAGCCCCCGCACCGGGCGCCCCGGCGCCCTACGCCCCGGCCCAGGCCCCGGCGGCGCCCCCCGTCCCCAGTGCCCCCGCCCCTGCCCCCGCCCCCGCCCCCACCGCTCCTGCCCCGGCAGACCCGACCGCGCGCGACACCAGCGAGGACCCCCGATGACAACGCCGTCCACGCCGCAGACGCCGTTCCAGCAGACGCCGTTCCAGCAGCAGGCGTACCAGCAGCCGCCCGCACCGCAGCAGAACGCGGGGGCCGGCTACTACACCTCGCCGATCCCGGTGCGCCGGGCCACCCTCGCCGACGCCCTCGCCTCGGAGTGGACCAAGATCCGTTCGGTCCGCTCGACGATGTGGACGCTCGGCGTCCAGATCGTGCTGCTGCTCGCCATCGGCCTGCTCTCCGCGATCGCGGTCGACGCGTCCGACACCGATCTGGGCGCCACCCCGGTGCTCAGCCTCGGCTTCTTCGGCGTGCTGCTCGGCTCGATCTGCGTGATCACGCTCGGCGTGATGACGATCGCCTCCGAGTACGGCACCGGGATGATCCGTACGACGATGACGGCCTGCCCCAGCCCCGGCCGGGTGCTCAGCGCGAAGGCCATCGTCTTCTTCCTGCTCACCTTCGTCCTGACGACCGTGATGACCTCGATCGTCGCGGTGCTCCAGACGGCCATCCTGGACGCCGACACCCCCAGCGGCTCCGACTGGCTGCGCAGCACGGTCGGCGTGGGCCTCTACATCGCGACGCTGGGGCTGCTCTCGCTGGCGATCGGTGCGCTGATCCGGCACTCGGCGGGCGCGATCACGATCATGATCGGCGTGGTGCTGCTGCCGCTCGTGCTGGCGATCTTCATGTTCGCCAAGTCGCTCGCGACGCTCCAGGAGTGGCTCCTGGAGTACTCGATCCCCAACCAGCTCAGCAACTTCTACGACGCCTCGGTCACCGAATCGGGGCCGTCCGGCTGGGAACCGCTGTGGATCATTCTCGTGGTGACCGCCGTGGCCATGGGCGGCGCCTACCTCGTGATGAGCCGCCGCGACGTCTGACGGCCGCCGCCCCGGTGCCGCGCACCGGAGGCGGAGCGTTCAGTACCGAGGCGCGTTCCTGGACCGCTGCACCCGGGTGGTGCGGCGGTCCTTCGCGTTCCAGCACGCCTTGTGCCAGTGCCTGCGGTCGTCGATGCCGCCGTACTGGGGCCAGGCCACCAGGTGCGGGACGCCGGACGGGATCTCCTGGTCGCAGCCGGGGCACCGGTAACGCTTGCCCGCCGCGCTCGCGCCGCTCACCGGCCGGACCGACCAGTCCTCGCCCTGCCACTCCTCCGCACGCCCGCCACCCCCGTACCGGTCCCCCACCGCGCCGGCGCTATCGGTGGGACTTTCGCCGCCTCGGGGGCGGTTGCGGCGCGGGGACACGTGACACCTCACGGGGCAGGCTGGGCAGTTCCCGTCCAGCGTAGGGCCATTCGGCCGGGGCATATGTACCGCACCGCGCGCGGCCCGGACCCGGGCGGGACGGGTTACCGGAAAATCGCAACAACTTCCGGCCCGACCGTGCCTTTGGCACGTGTCAGACGTTGTTGCCAGCAGGGGAGAGCCGCGTCGGCCGCAAGGAGGCAATAGGCGATGCGTGTGGGAACGTTCGTACTGGCAGCCCAGTTCCCGGGGCAGGGACCGGGGGAAGCGCTGCACCGCGCGATCCGGTCCGCCGAGGTCGCGGAGGAGTCCGGGCTCGACTCGGTCTGGCTGGCAGAACATCATTTCGTGCCGTACGGGGTCTGCCCGTCCGCGGTGACACTGGCCGCGCTGCTGCTCGGCCGCACCCGCAGAATCCGGGTGGGCACGGCGGTGAGCGTGCTTCCGACGCAGCATCCCGTCGCGCTCGGCGAGCAGGCCGCGCTGCTCCACCTCACCAGTGGCGGCCGGTTCGTCCTGGGCGTCGGCCGGGGCGGTCCCTGGATCGACCTGGAGGTGTTCGGCGGCGGCCTGGAGGCCTACGAGAGCGGCTTCCCGGAGTCCCTGGGGCTGTTGCTCGACTGGCTGCGCGAACCGCGCGTGGCGGGCCGCGGGGAGCGTTACGGCTTCCCCGAGGTGGCGGTGGTCCCCCGGGCCGACGAACTGTCCGACCGGGAGAGCGGCGAGAACCCCGGCGGTCCCGAGGTGGTCGTCGCGTGCACCTCGCCGAAGAGCGTGCGGCTCGCGGCCGAGAACGGCCTGCCGATGCTGCTCGGCATGCACTGCGGGGACGAGGAGAAGGCCGAGATGGTCGGCCTCTGGCGGACCGCCGCGCTGGCCGCGGGCCGGTCGCCGGAGAGCGTGCGGGAGGCCGGGCACGTATCGGCGGGGGTGGCCCAGATCGGGGACCGCGTGGAGGACGCCACCGAGACGCTCGTGAAGGCGATGCCCGGCTGGCTGCGGCAGGGCCTGGACGCCCATGTCACGGTCGACGGCAGGCACCGCGTGATGCGCGACCCGGTCGGTTATACGGAGATGCTGTGCGGCATTCATCCGGTGGGCCCGCCCCGGCTCGCGGCGGACCGGCTCGCGGCCACGGCGGAGCGCACGGGTATCACGCGCTTCGCGCTCCTGGTCGAGGGCTCGGGAGATCTGGTGGCCACGGAGGAGAACGTAGCGCGGCTGGGCACCGAAGTACTGCCGCTCCTGAAATGACCGCCGAAAACCGCCCTTTCGCCGTACGAACAGGAGCTGCCGCCCCGGACCAGTCGCACCTCCCGCGGCCCGGAGCGGCAGCAACGACGTTCAGCAGTCCCGTAGTTCGGGCGACTGGTTGAGCAGCTGGCCCCTCACCGAGGTGAACTTGGCCAGCCGGTCGTCGACCGAGGCGTCCAGCGGGAACACCGCGACACGGTGGCAGTTCTGGAATGCCAGACGCACTCCGAAGTGCCGCTGCAGCGCGCCGCGGATCGCGTCACTTGCGAGTGCGCGCAGCAACTGGCCGCGTGCCTGCTCGCTGGGCGGCGGCGTCTGGTTGTCGGCGAACTCGCCGCCGTCGACCTTCAGCTGAGCCACCAGCGAGCTGATCATCTCCCACGCGAAGGGCAGGGAGGTCCGGACGCAGTCGACGAAGTCGGCTTCGTCGACCTCGCCTCGCTCGGCCTGTTCCAACAGCGCCGGTGAGACGTCGAGCGACATGGGTTCTCCTCTCGCGACCCCGGCAGAGTGCCGGAGCCTTACGGGCAGGGAAGGAGGACGGCGACGCAGCGTGCACAGACGGCGACCTCCTGCATCCACGGTAAGGGCGCAGTCCGGGCCGCACCAGGAGATTGGGAACACAACCGGCCAATAACGAAGGGGTTCAAAGACGGACAAGCCAGATTCGGTCAGGTAGGGGCGGGGATGGAGTGACGGGTGGGTGAATCGCGTCGACCGCCTGTCGTCGAGTAGCGTTGCCGACCATGCGTCTCGTCATCGCCCGCTGCTCCGTGGACTACGCGGGCCGGCTCACGGCCCACCTGCCCTCCGCTCCCCGTCTGATCCTGGTGAAGGCGGACGGGAGCGTGTCGATCCACGCCGACGACAGGGCGTACAAACCGCTCAACTGGATGTCACCGCCCTGCACCCTGAAGGAGGGCGCCGGCGACACCGAGGGCGTCTGGACCGTGGTGAACAAGGCGGGCGAAAAACTGATCATCACCATGGAGGAAATCCTCCATGACTCGTCCCACGAACTGGGCGTCGATCCGGGCCTGATCAAGGACGGCGTGGAGGCTCACCTCCAGGAGCTGCTCGCTGACCGGATCGAGACCCTCGGCGAGGGCTACACACTGATCCGCCGCGAGTACTTCACCGCCATCGGTCCGGTCGACATCCTGTGCCGTGACGCCGACGGCGGGACGGTGGCCGTCGAGCTGAAGCGGCGCGGCGACATCGACGGCGTGGAACAGCTGACCCGTTACCTGGAGCTGCTCAACCGCGATCCGCATCTCGCCCCGGTGAAGGGCATCTTCGCCGCCCAGGAGATCAAGCCCCAGGCCCGCGTACTGGCAACGGACCGGGGTATCGGCTGCGTCGTCCTCGACTACGACGCGATGCGCGGCATCGAGGACGACAAACTCCGCCTGTTCTGACGGCGGGGCGTCCGCACCCCGCCGCCGTTCCGCTCAGACCACCGACGGGCTCTCCGACGGCGCCCCGGACCCCTCCGCGCTCGCGCTCATGGCCCCCGAGGGCCCACTCGCCGAGTCCGACGAATCGGGCTCACCCGGGTCGTCCGTCTCGGGGTCCGTGGGCGACGGCGACTCACTCGCCGGCGGAGTGGAGGTGCTCGGGGACTCGCTCACCGGCGGCGGATCCGACTCCGGCGGCTCGGAGGACCTGGACGACGTGTCGGACGGGCTCGGCCCGTCGCTCGACGGCTTGCCCGGGGAGGACGGGGTGTCCTCGGGGGCACTCGACCCCGGTGACGAACTCCCGCTCCCGGTCGGCGCGGACCCGGTGCCCGTCGGCCCCGGCGTCGACGACGTGGAGCTCGTCGCCGGGGCCGACGGCACCGCCGGGTCCGCCGGCTCCTCGGCCGGGACCTCGTTCTCGTTGTCGTCGCCCTCGCTGACCGACTGCTCGGTCGAGACGGCGGGATCGTCCTGCGGATCGCTGTTGGACGTCAGCCCGAGCGTCACCACCGTGCCGAGCACCCCGGCCAGCAGCACACCCGCACCCGCGGCGACCAGGTTGCGGCGCGCCCCGCCCAGCACCGCGAAACGGCCCCCCGGCCCGCTTCCGGCGCCCTTCGGAGCGGTCTGCCGGGACAGGACGGTGGCGGTGTCATCGCCGTACGGCACCGGCGTCACAACCGGTATGACGGAGGTCGTGGCACCGGACGGCGTCGTCTCGAAGCGGCTCGCCGGCACCTCCTCGTCCACCGGGAGCTGCCCGGCCGCCGCGGCGCCGGAGAGGTCCTCGACCAGGGCGAGCGCCCGGCGCCCGGCCACGGCCCCCGGCTTGTCGGCGAGCGCCCCGCGCATGCTGATGGAGGTCTCCAGCTCGGCCCTGGCCCGGTCCGGATGACCGGCGCAGAGGGCGAGTACGCCCAACTCGTGGTGGAAGTAGGCCTCTTCGGCCACCTCGCCGGCGATCCGGGCCGCTTCCTGGCCGATCCGCAGGGACTTCTCCCAGGCGCTCCAGTGCAGCCCTGCCGCGAAGGCGGGCGAGGCGCTGCGGGCCAGCAGTACGGCGACGCTGGTCTGCCCGGCCCCGTCCCCCGGCACCAGCTGGGCCATCGCCGCGACGATCGCGTCGGCCTCCGCGACCGTCCGGGCGGGGGTGACCGAGGGGTGACCGGCCCACCAGGCGTAGTGCTGGGCGGCCGTACGGGCCCGGCCCGTGGCGTCGTCCCCGTATCCGGCGGCCGCCAGCTGGGCGAGCACCCCGGCGGCCAGCCGGTAGCGGGATCCGGCCGGGGAGAGCAGCCCGCAGCCGGCCAGCTCCCCGAGTGCGGCATCGGCGTGGGTGTCCCCCACGAGTGCGGGCAGATGCGCCTGGTGCGGCACCTCGCCGCCCAGCGCGACCGCGAAGCGCAGGGTGTCGCGCGCGGCCTCGCTCAGCCGGGAGGCGAGCAGCGCGGCGGGCGCGGCGCCCTCCCCGAGGCTGGGCAGCGGCAGGTCGAGGGGTTCGGGCGGCGACGGCTCCGCGGCGTCCGGCCGGCTGTCGAGGTAGCCGTACTCGTCGTACGCGGTGGGGTCGGCGCGGAGCTGGTCGCGCTGGCGCAGCAGGGCGCCCGCCTGGACGAAGCGCAGCGGGAGGCCCTCGGACTCGAACCAGAGGTCGCCCGCCCAGTTGGACTCCTCCTCGGTGAGCGGCCGTTCGACGACCCGCTCCATCAGGACGACAGAGGCGGCGCGGTCGAGCCCGGTGAGGAAGACCTCTTCGAGGTGGGAGTCCGGGTCCGGTGCGGCGACGTCGGGCGTCGCGGCGAGCAGGAAGGCGCATTCGGGCGTCGCGTCGAACAGTTCGTCCAGCGCGGCGCCGCCGAGCTCCAGGTCGTCCAGGACGACTACGGCGCCGGTGGTGCGCAGCTTCTCCAGCAGCAGGGCCCGGTCCGGGCGGTGCAGCGGTGCGTCATGGACGGCGTCGAAGAGCCCGTACAGCAGGTCCGTGACGGTCCGCTTGTGGCCGTTGAGCCGGACGACTCCGTCGGGTGCGAGTTGGGCGCAGTCCGCGGCGACCGCTTCGAGGAGCGCGGTTCGGCCGGATCCGGCCGGTCCGGTGAGCCGTACCGAGCGCCCTCTGGCCAGCAGGCGGACCAGCCGCTCGCGTTCGTCCGCGCGCTCCAGGAGGGGCAGCTGGAGGACGGGGGGTCCGGGCGGCACGGGGGGTGCGGCGGCGCGTTCGCGTTCCGCGCGCTCCGCGGGGGTGCGGCGGACCGGTTCAGCGGGGTGCTCGCCCGGCCGGACCGGTTCGACCTCGCTGCCGTCGACCGGGTTGACCGTGAGCAGGAGGCTGCCCGATATGAGCTGGACGACGCGGGCCTGCTGCGGTGTTTGCTGACCGAAATCGGGCGTCAGCGGATCGCGGGCGGGACGCCGGCGCCCCGCGTCCTGCGCGGAGCCGTTGCTGTCGTGGCCGTACTCTTCCGGCCCCCGGTGTGTCGGGTCCATCGCCAAAGCCCCCAAGACGCGTCGAGCGCGGTTGTCCCTCCCGGCCTCGCACGTCCAGCTGTTGCTTCCGGTCCGGTGTCCGCCAGGTGGGTCCGTCAATCGGCAGACGGCCGAACCCTAAACCTTCGCACAGTATCTACGAACATCCGGGGTGCCGGGCCGCCCGACAGATCACGGTCTCGTGAGGATTGTGCGGGACCGGCCGCGGGCGCGGACGGATGTCCGCCGCCCGCCGGGCACCTCAGACGCGGGGCAGGGACTCCGCCGCGATTCCGCCCTCGATGGCCAGGATGCGGTGGAGTCTGGTGGCCACCAGAAGTCGTTGCATCTGCGGTGGCACCCCGCGGAGCACCAGCCGCCGGCCGGCCCGCCCGGCCCGTCTGTGCGCGCCCATGATGACACCGAGTCCGGTGGCATCCCATGAATCCAGCTCGGTCAGGTCCAGCACCAGATCGCCGACTCCGTCGTCGAGGGCCGAGTGCAGGACCGTACGGGCGTCCGCCGCGCTTCGGACGTCGAGGCGGCCCCCGACGACCAGCTCGGCGTGGTCGCCCCTGATGTGCATATGCGCTCCCCTGGAATGCTCCGTAGCAAGGTCCGTCTGTCTGAAACTGCCTCTGCCCCAACTGACTGCGACAGCGACAGGGAAGTTGCCGTCTGTAAGCGAACCGATACCGAATTCACTCCGTGGAGTGAACCGGGCCCGCCGTGGATCCCCCTGTGGATCCACTGATTCCGGGGGCGACCCCCGTGGCCTCCGGGCCTGATTGACGGCAGATCAGGCGCCGAAGGACCAGAAACGATCAGTAGGTGTAAAAACCCTGCCCGCTCTTGCGGCCGATGTCACCTGCATCGACCATCCGGCGCATCAGCTCCGGAGCAGCGAACTTCTCGTCCTGGGACTCGGTGTAGATGTTGCCGGTGGCGTGCAGCAGGATGTCGACCCCGGTCAGGTCCGCGGTGGCGAGGGGGCCCATGGCGTGGCCGAAACCGAGCTTGCAGGCGATATCGATGTCCTCGGCCGAGGCGACGCCCGATTCGTACAGTTTGGCGGCCTCGACGACCAGTGCCGAGATCAGCCGGGTGGTGACGAATCCGGCCACGTCGCGGTTGACCACGATGCAGGTCTTGCCGACCGACTCGGCGAACTCGCGTGCGGTGGCCAGGGTTTCGTCGCTCGTCTTGTAGCCGCGCACCAGCTCGCAGAGCTGCATCATCGGGACCGGCGAGAAGAAGTGCACCCCGACGACGCGCTCCGGACGCTCGGTCACCGCCGCGATCTTGGTGATCGGGATGGCGGAGGTGTTGGAGGCGAGCACCGTGTCGTCCCGGACGATCTTGTCGAGGGCCCGGAAGATCTCGTGCTTCACCTCCAGCTTCTCGAAGACGGCCTCGACGACGACGTCCGCGTCCGCGACCGCGTCGAGATCGGTGGTCGTGGTGATGCGGGCGAGCGCGGCCTCGGCGTCGGCGGCCGCGAGCTTGCCCTTGGAGACGAACTTGTCGTAGGAAGCCCTGATGCCGTCACGGCCCCGGTCCAGGGCCGCGTCGGTGACATCCCGCAGCACGACGTCCCAGCCCGCCTGGGCGGAGACCTGCGCGATACCGGACCCCATGAGTCCGGCTCCGATGACGGCGAGCTTCCTGGCCACGTTGACACCCCTGGTTTCCGTACGGTTCCTGTTCCATGCCCTCCGGCGGAGGTTAGTCCCCGTGGGGGGCGCTGGGGCTGCGAAGAGATGCGCGTCACGTCTCAAATGACGGACATCACACCGGGATGCGTCATTCGGCGGTGCGCCGGGCGTAGTTGAGTACCTTTTCGCCCAGCAGGTCCTCGATGTCATCGAGCATGACGAGGGCGTCGCGGGACACCTCGGCGGCCTTGCGGCCCGCGACCATCTCGCGTCCGATGTACCCCATGAGCGTGCTGTGCACCCAGGAGAGCTGACCGGCCACCAGAACCGGGACCGGGTCGCCGGGCTCCGCGTCCGACTCCTCCAGGAGCGTTTCCTCCAGGCGGAGGAGGGCCTCCTGCTGTATGTGCCAGAGGCGGGCCTTGAGCCCGTCGGCGCCCTCGATGACCCGCATGAAGCTCTCGTACCCCTCCATCAGGCCGACGGTGGGTGACACACCCTCCACCTGGACGCGCAGTTCGCGCAGGACGGCTTCGGCGGCGGACTCGCCACTGTCCCGGCCCCGGACGTACCGCGAGAGCCGCTCCACGATGCCGCTGCCGCGGTCCAGGAAGAGGTCCTCCTTGGTCGGGAAGTAGTTGTAGACCGTGTTCACCGAGACGTCGGCGGCACGGGCGACCTCCGCGATGGTGACCGCGTCGAAGCCCCGTTCGAGGAAGAGGCCGGTGGCCACGTCCGAGAGGTGCTGCCTGGTCCGGCGCTTCTTGCGCTCCCTGAGTCCCTCAGCCATGGACCCATCGTAGAGCTCGACTGGGGTCCCTGAATATTTGGTGTCATTGCAATTTTTCAGTGACTCTGTTTTTGTGGTCGCTATGCCAATCATCAGCACGGCCGGGCTCGCCCGGACCTTCGACACCAAGGCCGGCCCCGTCCAGGCCGTACGCTCCGTCGATCTGACCGTCGCGGCCGGCGAGATCGTCGGGCTGCTCGGCCCCAACGGAGCCGGCAAGACCACCACGCTGCGCATGCTCACCACGCTGCTCGCCCCCACCGGCGGCACCGCCACCGTCGCCGGCCACGACCTCGTCACGGATGCGGCGGGGGTACGGGAGAACTGCGGCTACGTCGCCCAGTCGGGCGGGGTGGACCCGCACATCACGGTGCGGGAGGAGCTGGTCACCCAGGGCCGGATGTACCGGCTCGGCAAGGCCGCGGCGATCGCCCGCGCCGGCGAGCTGGCCGGGGAGCTCGGCCTGTCTGAACTGCTCGACCGCAGGACGGCCTCGCTCTCCGGCGGCCAGCGGCGACGGCTCGACATCGCGATGGGGCTCACCCACCGGCCGCCGCTGCTCTTCCTCGACGAGCCGACCACCGGCCTCGACCCGGGCAGCCGCACCGATCTGTGGGACCTGGTGCGCCGGCTGCGCGACGAGTACGGCACCACCGTCGTGCTCACCACCCACTACCTCGACGAGGCGGACGCCCTCGCCGACCGGCTGGTCGTGATCGACGGCGGCCTGGTGGTCGCGCAGGGCACGCCGACCGCGCTGAAGACCCGTCATACGGGCTCCCCCGACGCCTCGCTCCAGGAGGCCTTCCTCGCGATCACCGGCCGCGCCCCCGCCGCCGAAACCGCTCCCGTCGCCGTTTAGGAACCGAACCCGATGCTTCTCCACGACACCGCGCTGATCTTCGGGCGGTACGCCCGCCAGACCCTGCGCTCGAAGTTCCAGATCCTCTTCGGCATCCTCATGCCGCTGCTGTACCTGCTCCTCTTCGGCCCGCTGCTCACCGGACTGCCGCTCGGCAGATCCGGTGACTCCTGGCAGATCCTGGTCCCCGGACTGCTGCTCCAGCTCGGCCTGTTCGGCGCCTCGTTCGCCGGATTCGCCATCATCATCGACAAATCGACCGGTGTGGTGGAGCGGATGCGGGTGACTCCGGTCAGCCGGTTGGCCCTGCTGCTCGGGCGGGTGCTGCGGGACACCCTGCTCTTCATGTTCCAGGCCTTGCTGCTGGTCCTGGCCGCCCTGCTGATGGGACTGCGGGCCCCGCTCGCCGGAGTGCTGATCGGCTTCGCGTTCGTCGGCCTGCTGACGGTTTCGCTGGCCTCGCTGTCGTACGCCCTGGCCATGAAGGTCAGCACCCCGCAGGAGTTCGGCCCGGTGATCAACTCGGTCACCATGCCGGCCATGCTGCTCTCGGGGCTGATGCTGCCGATGACGCTGGGCCCGAAGTGGCTGGACGTGCTGTCCCACTTCACTCCGTTCCGCTATCTCGTGGACGCGGTGCGGGACGCGTACATCGGCTCGTACGCCACGACGCACATGCTGTACGGGGTCCTGGTCGCCCTCGGGTTCGCGGCACTGGCCGTGACGGTGGGCACACGCGTGTTCAGGAAGGCAGGCGCGTAACTAGGCTGACCACATGGTCAATCTGACGCGCATCTACACCCGCACCGGCGACCAGGGCACCACCGCCCTCGGCGACATGAGCCGGACCGCCAAGACCGATCTGCGGATCTCCGCGTACGCCGACACCAACGAGGCCAACGCGGTCATCGGGACGGCGATCGCGCTCGGGCAGCTGACCGACGACGTCGTGAAGGTCCTCGTCCGCGTGCAGAACGACCTGTTCGACGTGGGCGCCGACCTGTCGACCCCGGTCGTCGAGGAGCCGAAGTACCCGCCGCTGCGGGTGGAGCAGTTCTACATCGACAAGCTGGAGGCGGACTGCGACCACTTCCTGGAGCAGGTGGAGAAGCTCCGCAGCTTCATCCTGCCCGGCGGCACTCCGGGCGCGGCCCTGCTGCACCAGGCGTGCACGGTCGTCCGGCGCGCCGAGCGGTCCACCTGGGCCGCGTTCGAGGTGCACGGCGAGGTGATGAACCCGCTGACGGCGACGTACCTCAACCGGCTCTCCGACCTGCTGTTCATCCTCGCCCGGGTGGCGAACAAGGAGGTGGGCGACGTGCTGTGGGTACCGGGCGGCGAACGGTAGCCCCTCCCCCGGCCCGTCCGGTGGTCGAGGACAAAGCCTCACCCGGGCGGGCCCGACACCCTCTCCGTGTCCCGCTCCCGCCCGGGGTCCCGCTTCGGGAACACCGTGTAGCTCGCCGCAATCACCAGGTTGATCCCGAGCACGAACAACATCGTCTGCTGCCAGGACCTCAGCGACGCCACGTCCCCGTCCCCTCCCACGTACCAGACCGCCCCCTGGAGCAGCGCCAGCGCCGTCACGGCGGCCAGCGTCCACCGCCCGGCCACCCGCCACTCGTGCACCGCCCGCGCCATCCCGTACTTCGGCGGCCTCACCGGTGGCGGCCCGCCCGCGAAGCGGTGCGCGACGCGGGCATCGACCCAGCGGATCGTGGAGTGGCCGAGGCCCACCGTGAAGCCGATGTACACGGCGGCCAGTCCGTGTTTCCAGTCCGGAGCGGCGCCGTTCTTCAGGTCGACGGCCGTCACCACCAGCAGGACCAACTCCAGCAGCGGCTCGCACAGCAGCACCGCACCACCGAGCCTCGGCCTCTTCGCCACGTAGCGCAGGGCGAGCCCCGCGGCCAGCAGCACCCAGAAGGCGATCTCGCAGAGGACGATCAGCGTGACGATCACGGTCCTGCTCCTTTCGCTCCCCTCCAGCCTCCCCGCCCCGGCGCCCCCGGTCGTCGCCCGGAGTGACGAACCGCCGCTGCATACTTCGATGTACTCGCGGCTCACTCCCCGTACGGAGGCCGGCCCTCGGCCCGCCGTGTTGGATGGAAGGGTGCTCATCCCTCCCCGCCCCCACCGCGACGACGTCCTCATCGCGGTCACCGGCCTGCTCGGCGGCCTGGTGCTGTGGCTGCTCGGCCTGCACACGCAGAACGGCCGGCCCCTCGGCGCCCCCGGGATCGAGCTGGTCCCGCTCGCCGTGATGGCGTCGCTGGCGCTGCTGCGCCGGAGCGCGCCGCAGACCGCCCTGGTGATCGGCACCCTGGCGCTGGTCATGGACCAGTTCACGGCCGGGAACCTGGCGACCGTGCTGCTGTACACCGACGTCATGTACGCCGCCGTGCTGTACGGCACCCCGGCGGCCGCCCGGCGCATCCCGGTGACCACCCTGCTGATCACGGTCACCGTCACGGTCGGCTTCCTGGCCTGGTTCCGCAGTGCGGAGGCGCTGCTCATCGGCATCGTCACCGGACTGGTCTCGTTCGTGCCCGCCCTCACCGGGGTCAGTGTCCGCAACCACCGCGACGCCGCCGGGGCCGAGCGGCTGCGCGCCGATCAGACGGCTCTGCTGGCCGAGATGGACCGGGCGCAGGCGGTGACCGCGGAGCGCACCCGGATGGCGCGCGAGCTGCACGACATGGTGGCCAACCACCTTTCCGCGATCGCCATCCACTCGACGGCCGCGCTCTCCCTCGACGACCCGGAGACGTCCCGGAACGCCCTGGGTGTCATCCGGGAGAACAGCGTCGACGGTCTGGCCGAAATGCGCCGCCTGATCGGGCTGCTGCGGACCGGCGCGGCGGATCCCGGACCCAGCGCCTCGCCCACCCTCGGCTCGCTGGACGCCCTGATCGAGCAGCACCGTACGAACGCCGCCTCCAGCGGGCTGACATGCGTGCTGGAGGACTCCCGCGCCGGAACCGGTCCACTGCCGGCGCCGGTCGAGCTGGCCGCGTACCGCATCGTGCAGGAGTCCCTCACCAACGCCCTCAAGCACGCCGGGCCGGGGCCGGTCACGGTCAGGCTGGGGCAGCCGGGGCGGCGGCTGACGGTGGAGGTCACCAGCGTCCTGGGGAGCCGGCCCGGTCCGCGCGCGCCCGGCTCCGGGGCCGGGCTGACCGGGATGCGGGAGCGGGTGGCGCTGCTCGGCGGGGAGTTCGAGGCGGGGCCGGTGCCGGCCGGGAACGGGACGAAGATCTGGCGTGTACGGGCTGAACTGCCCGTCGGGGAAGGAAACGTGAGGGCATGAGCATCCGGGTTCTGGTGGCGGAGGACCAGTCGGCGGTGCGTGCGGGGCTGGTGCTCATCCTGGGCAGCGCGCCGGACATCGAGGTCGTCGGGGAGGCCGGCGACGGGGAGGCGGCGGTGCGGCTGGCCCGTGAGCTGCGCCCCGATCTGGTGCTGATGGACGTCCAGATGCCCAGGCTGGACGGGGTGTCGGCGACGCGCCAGGTGGTCTCGGAGGGGCTGGCGGACGTACTGGTGCTGACGACCTTCGATCTGGACAGTTACGTCTTCGGCGCGTTGCGGGCGGGGGCGTCGGGCTTCCTGCTGAAGGACACCGAGGCGAACGCCCTGCTCGAAGCGGTCCGCACGGTGGCGGGCGGCGAGGGGCTGATCGCCCCGGCGGTGACGCGCCGGCTGATCGCGGAGTTCGCGGGTGCCACCGCCGCGCCGCCGGAGCCCGCGGACCGGACGGTGCTGGACTCCCTGACCCGGCGCGAGCGCGAGGTGCTGAACTGCCTCGGCGAGGGACTGTCGAACGCGGAGGTCGCGGTGCGGCTGTCGATGGCGGAGGCGACGGTGAAGACGCACGTCAGCAGGGTGCTGGGGAAGCTGGGGCTGCGCAGCCGGGTCCAGGCGGCGGTACTGGCACAGGAGTTGGGCATCTGAGGTTTACTCCGGCCGTACTCCGATCTTTGGTCTGGACCTCTTGACGATTGGTCCAGACCTTCTTAATCTCACCGAACACACTGCGGTGAGTACGCCATGACAAGGCGCACTCAGGGCGGCGCAGGGTTTGCAGTCGACGGACCATCCCCGTTTGTCCGGACCTCACCCCAGGAGCACCGTTGAGCACTGAGACCCCCCGCCGGACCCGATTCAGACTCGGGGCCGGGAAAGCCACCAGATCAAGAGCCGTCGCGGGCCTCACCGCACTGCTCCTCCCGCTCGCCGCGATGGTCGGCATGGCCTCCCCGGCCCAGGCAGCCACCTCGGCGACCGCCACCTATGTGAAGAAGTCCGACTGGGGCAGCGGCTTCGAGGGCCAGTGGACGGTGAAGAACACCGGCACCACCGCCCTCAGCTCCTGGACCATCGAGTGGGACTTCCCGGCCGGCACCGGTGTCGGCTCCGCCTGGGACGCCACCGTCACCAGCTCCGGAAACCACTGGACCGCCAAGAACCTCGGCTGGAACGGCACGGTCGCGCCGGGCGCCAGCGTCTCCTTCGGCTTCAACGGCACCGGCTCCGGTTCCGGCGCCGCCAGCAACTGCAAGCTGAACGGCGCCTCCTGCGACGGCGGCAGCGTCCCCGGTGACAACGCCCCCTCCGCGCCCGGCACCCCCACCGCGAGCGGCATCACCGACACCTCCGCGAAGCTGAGCTGGAGCGCGGCCACCGACGACCACGGCATCAAGAACTACGACGTCCTGCGGGACGGCGCGGTCGTCGCCACGGTCACCGGCACCACGTTCACCAACACCGGACTCACCGCCGGCACCGACTACTCGTACACCGTGCGGGCCCGCGACACCGCGGACCAGACCGGTCCGGCCAGCGGCGCGGTCAAGGTGCACACCACCGGAGGCGGCGGCACCGACCCCGGCGGGCCGGGCACCGGCGACAAGGTCAACCTGGGCTACTTCGCGGAGTGGGGCGTCTACGGCCGCAACTACCACGTGAAGAACCTGGACACCTCCGGTTCGGCCGCGAAGATCACCCACATCAACTACGCCTTCGGCAACGTGACCGGCGGCAAGTGCGCGATCGGTGACTCGTACGCCGACTACGACAAGGCCTACACCGCCGACCAGTCGGTCGACGGCGTCGCGGACACCTGGGACCAGCCGCTGCGCGGCAGCTTCAACCAGCTGCGCAAGCTCAAGGCCAAGTACCCGCACATCAAGATCCTCTGGTCCTTCGGCGGCTGGACCTGGTCCGGCGGCTTCGGCCAGGCGGCCCAGAACCCCGCCGCGTTCGCCCAGTCCTGCTACGACCTGGTGGAGGACCCCCGCTGGGCCGATGTCTTCGACGGCATCGACATCGACTGGGAGTACCCCAACGCCTGCGGTCTGACCTGTGACACCAGCGGCCCGGCCGCGCTGAAGTCGCTCACGTCCGCGCTGCGCACCAAATTCGGCAGTAACAACCTGGTGACCGCCGCCATCACGGCCGACGGCTCCGACGGCGGCAAGATCGACGTCGCCGACTACGCGGGCGCCGCACAGTCGCTGAACTGGTACAACGTGATGACGTACGACTTCTTCGGCGCCTGGGACGCGAAGGGCCCGACGGCTCCGCACTCCCCGCTCACCCCGTACACCGGCATTCCGAAGGCCGGCTTCAGCTCCTCCGAGGCCATCGCCAAGCTGAAGGCCCAGGGCGTCCCCGCCTCCAAGCTGCTGCTCGGCATCGGCTTCTACGGCCGGGGCTGGACCGGAGTCACCCAGGACGCGCCCGGCGGCACCGCCACCGGCGCCGCCCCGGGAACGTACGAGGCGGGCATCGAGGACTACAAGGTCCTCAAGAACAGCTGCCCCGCCACCGGCACCATCGCCGGTACGGCGTACGCGCACTGCGGCACCAACTGGTGGAGCTACGACACCCCGGCCACCATCTCGTCCAAGATGACCTGGGCGAAGAACCAGGGCCTGGGAGGCGCGTTCTTCTGGGAGTTCAGCGGGGACACCAGCAACGGTGAACTCGTGAGCGCGATGAACAACGGTCTGAAGTAATCCCCACGGCCGCACCGTTCAGCGCGTAACCCCGAAAAGCACCGGGGAGACAGGTCCGCCCCCTGTCTCCCCGGTTTTCGTGTGTGTGCGGTGCGGCCTCAGGCCACATTGACTCGCTGGCCGGGCGGTGCCGCCTCCAGCCAGGCGAGGAAACCGGTCAGCGCGTCCTCGCTCATCGCCAGCTCAAGGCGGGTCTCCCGGTGGAGACAGCCGAGCACGATGGCGTCGGAGAGAAGCGCGAGCTCCTCCTCGCCCTCCGGCATCCGGCGGGCGACGACCTCGATCGCGGAACGCTCCAGCACCCGGCGCGGACGCGGGGAGTAGCTGAAGACCCGGAACCAGTTCACCTTGTCGCCGCTGTACCGGGCGACGCCGTACACCCAGCCCTTGCCCGAGAGGTCGGGCTCCACGGGCACATTCCAGCGCAGGCTGCAGTCGAAGGTCCCGCCGGAGCGCTGAATCAGCCGCCGGCGCAGACCGAAGACGAAGAGACCAACCGCGACCAGTGCGACGACCAGCCCGCCCACCCACAGCGCGAGGAACATCTCCACCGACCTCCTCGCGTCGTCGAGTAAACGGATACCGCCCGAACTTCACCTGCACCTGCATCGCCTCAGCCGCGACACGGTCTGGAGAGGTCTCCAGCTCGGGCCGCGGCTGAGGGTAAAGCCATTTCGCGGGGTGGCTAGTGCACCGCCACCGCACGCAGTCGCACATCGGCGCGGCGCTCGGCGGCGCCGTCCGTGTCCGACTTCGCACGCTCCAGCGCACGCTCCGCGCGCTCGACATCGATCTCGTCCGCCAGCTCGGCGATCTCCGCCAGCAGCGAGAGCTTGTTGTCCGCGAACGAGATGAAACCGCCGTGCACCGCGGCGATGACAGTGGAGCCATCGCTCGTACGGATCGTCACCGGGCCCGATTCCAGCACACCCAGAAGCGGCTGGTGACCGGGCATGACGCCGATGTCGCCGGACGTGGTGCGCGCGACGACCAGGGTGGCCTCGCCGGACCAGACACTACGGTCCGCCGCGACCAGCTCGACGTGCAGCTCAGCAGCCAAGGGTGGCTCCTCGGGTCACCACCCGGCGGTCATGCCGGGTGTTGGGTCAATTCTACGGGGCGTGGTGAGGGGGACGGGACGCACCCGTCCCCCTCGGTGAGCCGGAGGCTCAGGAGACGCCGAGCTCCTTGGCGTTGGCCTTGAGGTCCTCAATGCCACCGCACATGAAGAACGCCTGCTCGGGGAAGTGGTCGTACTCACCGTCGGCGATCGAGTTGAACGCGGCGATCGACTCGTCGAGCGGAACGTCCGAACCGTCCACGCCGGTGAACTGCTTGGCGACGTGGGTGTTCTGCGACAGGAAGCGCTCGATGCGACGGGCGCGGAAGACGGTGAGCTTGTCCTCCTCGCCGAGCTCGTCCATTCCGAGAATGGCGATGATGTCCTGGAGGTCCTTGTACTTCTGAAGGATTCCCTTGACCCGCATGGCGGTGTCGTAGTGGTCCTTCGCGATGTAGCGCGGGTCCAGGATCCGGGACGTGGAGTCCAGCGGGTCCACGGCCGGGTAGATGCCCTTCTCGGAGATCGGACGGGAGAGAACCGTCGTCGCGTCGAGGTGGGCGAAGGTGGTGGCCGGAGCCGGGTCGGTCAGGTCGTCCGCGGGGACGTAGATCGCCTGCATCGAGGTGATCGAGTGACCACGGGTCGACGTGATGCGCTCCTGGAGGAGACCCATCTCGTCGGCCAGGTTCGGCTGGTAACCCACCGCGGACGGCATACGGCCGAGCAGGGTGGACACCTCGGAGCCGGCCTGGGTGTACCGGAAGATGTTGTCGATGAAGAAGAGCACGTCCTGCTTCATCACATCGCGGAAGTACTCCGCCATGGTCAGACCGGCCAGCGCGACCCGGAGACGGGTGCCCGGCGGCTCGTCCATCTGACCGAAGACAAGCGCCGTCTTGTCGATGACGCCGGACTCGGCCATCTCCTCGATGAGGTCGTTGCCCTCACGGGTACGCTCACCGACGCCCGCGAACACCGACACACCGTCGTGGTTGTTGGCGACGCGGTAGATCATTTCCTGGATCAGAACGGTCTTGCCGACACCGGCACCACCGAACAGACCGATCTTTCCACCCTTGACGTACGGGGTGAGAAGGTCGATGACCTTGACGCCGGTCTCGAACATCTCGGTCTTCGACTCAAGCTGGTCGAAGGCCGGGGCCTTGCGGTGGATCGGCCAGCGCTCGGTGACCTCGGCCTCGGCCTCGGGCTTGTTCAGGATCTGACCGAGGGTGTTGAACACCTTGCCCTTGGTCATCTCGCCGACCGGCACCGTGATGCCGGTGCCCGTGTCCGTCACCGGGGCCTGGCGGACCAGACCGTCGGTGGGCTGCATCGAGATGGCACGGATCACGCCGTCGCCGAGGTGCTGGGCGACCTCAAGCGTCAGGACCTTGATCTTGCCGTCCTCGGCCGGGTCGGCCACCTCGACGGTCAGCGCGTTGTAGATCTCCGGCATCGCGTCGACGGGGAACTCCACGTCGACGACCGGGCCGATGACCCGGGCGACGCGGCCCGTGGCAACGGCCGTCTCAACTGTGGTCGTCATTACTTGTCACTCCCCGCGGTCGCGTCGGCCAGCGCACTGGCACCACCGACGATCTCGCTGATTTCCTGGGTGATTTCGGCCTGGCGGGCCGCGTTGGCAAGCCGGGAGAGGCTCTTGACGAGCTCCCCGGCGTTGTCGGTGGCCGACTTCATCGCGCGGCGGCGGGCAGCGTGCTCGGAAGCAGCGGCCTGCAGCAGCGCGTTGTAGATCCGGCTCTCGACGTACCGCGGAAGCAGGGCGTCCAGGACGTCCTCCGCCGACGGCTCGAAGTCGAACAGCGGCAGGATCTCTCCCTTGCCGTCCTCGTCCTTCGTGAGGTCGAGACTGAGCGGCAGCATCCGGTTGTCCACCGGGTTCTGCGTCATCATCGAGACGAACTCGGTGAAGACGATGTGCAGCTCGTCCACGCCGCCCTCGGCGGTCTCCTTGGTGACCGCCTCGATCATCGGGGCGGCCGCCCGCTTCGCATCCGCGTACGTCGGGCTGTCGGTGAAGCCTGTCCACGACTCCACGATCTTGCGCTCGCGGAAGTTGTAGTAGGCGACACCCTTGCGGCCGATCACATACGTGTCGACCTCCTTGCCCTCACCGCGCAGCCGCTCGGTCAGCTGCTCCGCGGCCTTGATGGCGTTGGAGGAGTAACCGCCGGCCAGACCGCGGTCGCTCGTGACGAGCAGGATCGCGGCCCGTGCCGGGGACTCGGCCTCGGTGGTCAGCGGGTGCTTGGTGGTGGAGCCGGTCGCCACCGCGGTGACCGCACGATTCAGCTCGGTGGCGTACGGCATCGAGGCCGCCACCTTGCGCTGCGCCTTGACGATGCGCGAGGCGGCGATCATCTCCATCGCCTTGGTGATCTTCTTCGTGGCGGTGACGGAGCGGATGCGGCGCTTGTAAACGCGAAGCTGAGCGCCCATCTATCAGCCCTCGCCCAGAAGCTTGCCGTCCGAGGTCTCGAACTGCTGCTTGAAGGCGGCGACCGCGTCGGCGATCGACTGCAGCGTGTCGTCGGACATCTTGCCGCCCTCGACGATGCTGGTCAGGAGCTCCTTGCGCTCGCGGCGCAGGTACTCCAGCAGCTCGCTCTCGAAGCGGCGGATGTCCTCGACCGGGACGTCGTCCATCTTGCCCGTGGTGCCGGCCCAGACCGAGACGACCTGCTCCTCGACCGGGATCGGGGCGTACTGCGGCTGCTTCAGCAGCTCGACCATGCGCTTACCGCGTTCCAGCGAGGCCTTCGAGGCCGCGTCCAGGTCGGAACCGAAGGCGGCGAACGCCTCCAGCTCGCGGTACTGGGCGAGGTCCACGCGGAGCCGGCCGGAAACCTGCTTCATGGCCTTGTGCTGGGCGGAGCCACCGACACGCGAGACCGAGATACCGACGTTCAGGGCCGGACGCTGGCCGGCGTTGAACAGGTCGGACTCCAGGAAGCACTGGCCGTCGGTGATGGAGATGACGTTGGTCGGGATGAACGCCGACACGTCGTTCGCCTTGGTCTCGACGATCGGGAGGCCCGTCATCGAACCGGCACCCATCTCGTCGGAGAGCTTGGCGCAGCGCTCCAGCAGACGCGAGTGCAGGTAGAAGACGTCGCCCGGGTAGGCCTCGCGGCCCGGCGGACGGCGCAGCAGAAGCGATACGGCGCGGTACGCGTCGGCCTGCTTCGAGAGGTCGTCGAAAATGATCAGGACGTGCTTGCCCTGGTACATCCAGTGCTGGCCGATGGCCGAACCGGTGTACGGCGCCAGGTACTTGAAGCCGGCCGGGTCGGACGCCGGGGCGGCGACGATGGTCGTGTACTCAAGCGCGCCGGCCTCTTCGAGGGCACCGCGCACGGAGGCGATGGTGGAGCCCTTCTGACCGATGGCGACGTAGATGCAGCGCACCTGCTTGTTCACGTCGCCCGAGCGCCAGTTGTCACGCTGGTTGATGATCGTGTCGACGGCCAGCGCGGTCTTACCCGTCTGACGGTCGCCGATGATCAGCTGACGCTGACCCCGGCCGATCGGCACCATGGCGTCGACGGCCTTGTAGCCGGTCTGCATCGGCTCGTGCACCGACTTACGGACCATGACGCCAGGGGCCTGCAGCTCAAGCGCGCGGCGACCGTCGGTCGCGATCTCGCCGAGTCCGTCGATCGGGTTGCCGAGCGGGTCGACGACGCGGCCGAGGTAGCCCTCGCCGACGCCGACGGAGAGCACCTCACCGGTGCGCTGCACCGGCTGGCCCTCCTCGATCCCGTTGAACTCGCCGAGGACGATCGCACCGATCTCGCGCTCCTCAAGGTTGAGGGCGAGACCGAGGGTGCCGTCCTCGAACTTCAGCAGCTCGTTCGCCATGGCGGAGGGCAGGCCCTCCACCTTCGCGATGCCGTCGCCGGCAACGCTGACCGTACCGACCTCCTCGCGCGAGGCCGCGTCCGGCTTGTACGACTGGACAAAGTTCTCCAGCGCGTCCCGGATCTCCTCCGGCCGGATCGTGAGCTCCGCCATCTGGGTTCCCTGCTCTCCTTGTTGGGCCCGAAGTTTCTTAAGGGGGTCTGGGGGCCGACCCCCAGGAATCTTCTGCAATTTCTGCACGGCCCAACCGGGCCGCTGGTCTTGCTCTGTCTCTGTTACTGCGCCGGGCTGGGTCAGCCGGCCATCCGCCGCGTCGCCTCGTCGAGGCGCTCGGCGATGGTGCCGTTGAGGACCTCGTCACCGACCCGCACCGTGACTCCGCCGAGGACCTCGGGGTCCACGTCGAGGTTCAGGTGCATCGACCGGCCGTAGATCTTCGCCAGGGCCGCGCCGAGGCGCTGCTTCTGCCGATCGCTCAGCGGCACTGCCGAGGTGACGATCGCGACCATGCGGTCACGGCGCTCCGCGGCGAGCTTGGAGAGGGAGTCGAGTCCCTCTTCCAGGCTACGTCCCCGAGGCTGGGTGACAAGCCGCACGATGACGCGCTCGGTCGTGGGCCGCGACTTTCCGCCGAGCAGGCTGCGCAGCAGCTCGCTCTTGGCGGCGGTGGTCGCGGTCCGGCTGGTGAGCGCGGCGCGCAGCGCCGGGTCGGAGGCGACGATCCGGCCGAACCGGAACAGCTCGTCCTCGACGTCGTCGAGGTCTCCGGAGCGCTGGGCGGCGGTGAGGTCTGCGGTGTTCGCCAGCTCCTCGACCGAGTCGACCAGGTCGCGGGACTGCGACCAGCGCGAGCGGACCATGCCGGAGACCAGATCGACGGCTTCGCCGCCCACCTGGCCGCGCAGCAGGCGCCCGGCCAGCTCGGCCCGTGCCTCGCCGGCCTGGGCCGGGTCGGTCAGGACCCGGCGCAGCGACACCTCGCGGTGCAGCAGCGCCGTGACGCCGGCCAGGTCCTCGGCGAGCTTCGCCGCGTCGACCGACGTGCTGTCGGTCAGTGCGTCGAGGCGCTCACGCGCGGCAGCCAGTGCTTCGCGGCTCGCGCCGTTCATCGGACGGCCTCGGCCTTCGCCTCAAGCTCGTCGAGGAAACGGTCGACGGTGCCACTCTGCCGGGCGTGGTCCTCAAGGGACTCGCCGACGAGCTTGCCGGCCAGGTCGGTGGCGAGCTTGCCCACGTCCTGACGCAGCGCGGACGCCGCCGCCTTGCGGTCGGCCTCGATCTGGGCGTGGCCCGCAGCGACGATCTCCTCGCGCTGGCGCTGGCCTTCCGCCCGCATCTCCTGCAGGATCACGGAACCCTGCTCCTGCGCCTCCTGGCGCATACGAGCGGCTTCGTGACGGGCTTCGGCGAGCTGAGCCTTGTACTGCTCAAGAACGCTCTGGGCCTCGGTCTGCGCCGCATCGGCCTTCTCGATACCGCCTTCGATGGCCTCGCGACGCTCTTCCAGAACCTTGTTGATGTTCGGGAGGAGCTTCTTGGCGAGGAAGCCGAAGACGATGACAAAGGCGATGAGGCCGATGACGAGCTCGGGGATCGGGGGGATGAGCGGATTTTCCGTCTCCGCCGCGATCGTAAGCATCTGGCTCACATCAGTGCCTTTCGTCTAGGGGGCTTGTCTGGATCCGTGGATCAGGAGCCGTAGACGAACGGCATGACCAGACCGATGAGTGCGAGCGCCTCGCAGAAGGCGAAACCGAGGATCTGGTTGGCACGGATGAGACCGGCAGCCTCGGGCTGACGGGCGAGAGCCTGGGTGCCGTTACCGAAGATGATGCCGACGCCGACGCCGGGGCCGATGGCCGCCAGGCCGTAACCGATGGAGCCGAGAGCCTTCAGGTCGCCGGTGACAGCGGCAAGGGTCGAAGACATGCCAGTTCTTCCTTCTCTTTCAAGAACCGGTGGGGGTTGGCCACCGGACGAGTAGCGGGTTTTCGAGCGGACTCAGTGGTTCTCTGCGAGCGCGCCCTGGATGTAGGTGCAGGTCAGGAGCACGAAGACGTAGGCCTGAAGCGCCTGCACGAAGAGTTCGAACGCAGTCATCACGATCGTCATCACGAACGAGACGCCTGCGTAGGCAAAGCCGATGCCGTTCAGCAGGTACCAGCTGGCGAGCGTGAAGAGCAGCAGCAGAGTGTGCCCGGCAAACATGTTGGCAAACAGTCGGACCGCGTGGGTGAACGGGCGAACAAGCAGGTTAGAGAACAGCTCGATGAACGCCGCGAGATAGGCAACCGAGCCCAGCGACTTGTCGTAGCCAGTGAAGTTCTTGAACGCCCCGACGAAGCCGTGGCGCTTGAACGTCAGGCTGACCCAGACGATGTAGACGATCGCCGCGAGCACCGCGGGGTACGCGATGATCGAGGTCACCGGGAACTGGGCGACCGGAATGATCGACCAGAGGTTCATCATCCAGACGAAGAAGAACAGCGAGACGACGAGCGGGACGTACTTCTCGCCCTCACGCTTGCCGATCGTCTCGTAGACGATGCCGCGGCGGATGAAGTCGTATCCCGTCTCGGCGACCATCTGCAGCTTGCCCGGGACGATCTTCGGCTTGCGGAAGGCCGCCCAGAAGAAGCCGACGATGATGATCGAGCCGAGCAGGGCCAGCAGCATCGGCTTGTTGAAGTACAGGTTGCTGTCCGCGTCGCCCCAGATGGGCTCGAACAGGAACGAGTGCAGGCCGGGTGCCGGGAAACCACAACCGGAGAAGATGTGGCAATCGGTCTCGAAGGCGAGCACCTGTGTCGGGTCAGCACTCACCGCGGGCTCCTTCAGCGTGGCGCATAGGTACGGCAACCTCGTTGTGTCGGCGCGGCGCGCAGCCGCGGTTCGGCACTGGACTGGTGTTTCGGATGTGTGAGCGGCAGTCAGGCATTGAGCCTCGCGATCGAGCAGGCGTCAGCTCGTATGCCCGCGCCCGCGGTGCCGCAGTTGAAACCGGACGATAGCAGGGTCCTGAACTCACCCTTATCCCGCCCCTACCCTTCACGACCTGGACCCAGTGTTCTTGGGCTTCTCACTCTTGTCGGAGTTCGACTCGGGCTCGACGTAAAGGATCTTGGCCTTCATGTGCGCACGCGCCTGTGCACCGATCCACGCGAGTGTCGTCACGACCAGGGTGATCGCGAACGCCTTCGGGTTGAACATCGTGGTGTTCTTGAACACGGCGACGAAAATGAACAGCAGGAGCAGCTGAGCCGTGTACAGCATCAGCCCCATCGCCTGGAACAGGTGGGGCAGGGACTTGGCGGTCCGCTGCAGAACCACCAGTCCGATGCCCATGAAGAGGATGACCACGATCGTCGCAACGACCGCGCCCAGGGCCCCCTTGCCACCGGCGACGCCACCGGCGATCGCGGCGGCGACAGCGCCGGCGACAGCAGTGGGTACGGCGACTTGGAAGAGAGTCCGGACATCGTTGGACGGCATGGCGGCAGCTCCGCTTGCTGGGGGTCGGCAGTGTGTCGTCATGGACGAGCGTAGGCCCGGTCCGAGTCGATGCCTCGGGGCCAAGGGACCGCGCTACTCAGGTCCTTCGGCTCTGACACCGGGTTCGTGAACGGTATCACAAACTATTTGATGAGGTCTTTACCAAGAAAGTGTGGTTGCTGTCACACGTGAGAGTTACTTGACGCGTGTGAGCGAGACAACTCGACACCTTGTCTGGTAATGACCCGCGATGACCGAATTATCGACGCGTGGAATCCGCCTTGCGCCGGTCCGCGAAGCGCGAACGGGGGCCAATGGCGGTCGCTCCGTTGACGCCCGAGACTCCTGCCGCGATCGGGGCCCGCGCGGCGGCCTCCTCTTGCCGCTCTGACTCCATCTCGGCATCCAGCGGCCCCTGTTGGCGCTCCGCCCCGCCCTCGGACGCCGCCGGCTCCCCGGCCGGGCGGCGCCGGCGCCGGTAACGCGGCGGCACGATGCGCTGCGCCCACAGCGGGGCACGCGGGGTGAAGCGCGGCATCAGCAGCAGGATCAGGCCGAGCGCGCTCAGACCCACGATCACCAGGACGATCCACATGGACGCCGAGTGCACGGAGTAGCCGACCGCGCCGAACGCGATCAGGGCCGACCAGAAGTACATGATCAGCACGGAGCGGCTGTGCGAGTGGCCGATCTCCAGCAGCCGGTGGTGCAGGTGCCCCCGGTCGGCGGCGAACGGCGACTGGCCGTTCCAGGTGCGCCGCACGATCGCCAGCACCAGGTCGGCCGCCGGGATCGCGATGATGGTGAGCGGCAGCAGCAGCGGGATGAAGACCGGCAGCATCGCGTGGGTCGCCTGCCGCTCGCTGCCCTCGAAGATCTTCATGGTGTCCGGGTCGACCTGGCCGGTCACCGAGATCGCGCCGGCGGCCAGCACCAGGCCGATCAGCATCGAGCCGGAATCGCCCATGAAGATCCGGGCCGGATGCATGTTGTGCGGCAGGAAGCCGAGGCACATGCCCATCAGGATCGCCGTGAAGAGCGTCGCCGGAGCGGCCGCCTCGATCATGTGTCCGTACCAGAGCCGGTACGTGTAGAGGAAGAACGCGGCCGACGCGATGAGGACCATGCCGGCCGCCAGGCCGTCGAGCCCGTCGACGAAGTTCACCGCGTTGATCGTGATGACCACCAGCGCGACCGTGAGCAGCGTGCCCTGCCACTGGGTGAGGGCGACGGTACCGACGCCGGGGATCGGCAGCCACAGGATCGTCAGGCCCTGGAGGACCATGACCGCCGCGGCGATCATCTGGCCGCCCAGCTTGATCAGGGCGTCGATCTCGAACTTGTCGTCCAGGACCCCGATCAGCCAGATCAGGGCCGCCCCGGAGAGCAGCGCGCGGGGTTCGCTGGAGAGGTCGAAGACGCTGTCGAGGTTGGCCAGGTGATCGGCGACGATCAGCCCGGCGCAGAGCCCGCCGAACATCGCGATGCCGCCGAGCCTCGGTGTCGGTTCACGGTGGACGTCGCGCGCCCGGATCGCGGGCATCGCCCCGATCGCGATGGCGAACTTACGCACCGGGCCGGTGAGCAGGTAGGTCACCGCTGCCGTGACACAGAGCGTCAGCAGGTAATCACGCACGGGCTGCCCCACAACTATCGCCGGCCATCTCAGCCCACACCTTAACTATGTCGGCCTCATGGTTGAGGACACGGAGCTACCCGCGATGGTTGCACGAGCCAGCCCCATTCAGGACATACAACCCATGTCACACCGCGTACGGCGGGAATTTCGCCGCCAGTTCCCGGACGTCCGCGAGAACGTCGCCCTCCTCCCGTACAGCGGCGCCGAACAGCGCCGCGAGCCGGGCCATGGCGGCTTCGTCCATGCCCTGGGTGGTGACGGCGGCGGTGCCGAGCCTGATGCCGCGGGCGTCTCCGTACGGAAGGGCGCAGGTGTCCAGCACCAGGCCTGCGGCGGCCAGCCGGGTGCGGGCGGTGGGGCCGTCCACGCCGAGCGGGGCCGGGTCCGCGACGATCAGGTGGGTGTCCGTGCCGCCGGTGGTGACGTCGAAGCCCTCCGCGGCCAGTCCGGCGGCGAGGACCCGGGCGTGGGAGACCACACGATGTGCGTACGCGGCGAAGGCCGGGGTCCCCGCCTCGTGGAAGGCGACGGCCTTCGCGGCCACCGTGTGCATCTGGGCGCCGCCCTGGGTGAAGGGGAAGACCGCCCGGTCGATCCGCTCGGCCAGCTCCGCGCCGCACAGGATCATGCCGCCGCGCGGTCCGCGCAGCACCTTGTGCGTGGTGGCGCAGACGACGTCCGCGTACGGGACGGGGTTCGGCGCCGCTCCCCCGGCGATGAGCCCCATCGGGTGCGCGGCGTCGGCGATGAGGTAGGCGCCGACCTCGTCGGCGATCTCGCGGAACCTCGCGTGGTCCGGGTGGCGCGGGTAGGAGATGGAGCCGCTGACGATGGCCTTGGGGCGATGGGTGCGGGCCAGGGTGCGGACCTGCTCGTAGTCGATCAGTCCGCTCCCGGCGTCCACCCCGTAGCCGATGAACTCGAACCAGCGGCCGGAGAAGTTGGCGGGTGAGCCGTGGGTGAGGTGTCCGCCGTACGGGAGTCCCATCGCGAGCACCGTGTCGCCGGGGCGCAGCAGCGCCGCGTACGCCGCGAGGACGGCGGAGGAGCCGGAGTGCGGCTGGACGTTGGCGTGCTCGGCGCCGAAGAGGGAGGTGGCGCGGCGGACGGCGATGCGCTCGGCGGCGTCCGCCTGTTCGCAGCCGCCGTGGTGGCGTCTGCCGGGGTAGCCCTCCGCGTACTTGTTGGCGAGCGGCGAGCCCAGGGCGGCGAGGACCGCGGGCGAGGTGAAGTTCTCCGCGGCGGTCAGCTGGAGCGTGCCGGACTGCCGGCCCAGCTCCGCCAGCAGCACGTCCGCGATCTCGGGGTCCTCCCGGCGCAGGGCGCCGAAGTCTTGCGGCAGGGTGGCCGGTGGTGCGGCGGAAGCGGTGACCGGCATCGGGGGCTCCGGGCCTGGGAGGAGTGCGCTGACAACAGCTCAGCTCCAATGTAGGCCCGGGACGGGCCCGCTGCCCGCTGTCACGCCCCTGGGTACGCCCGTTGGGACCCCGCGCCGGTCAGCGCGGGGTCGATACGCCGGTCAGCGCGGTGACGACCGGCTCCAGGGCCTGGTTGATCTCGTCGCCGATGGACCGGAAGAACGTGATCGGGGCGCCGTACGGGTCGTACACCTCGTCGGCCTCCGCGGTCGGTGCCAGCAGCCAGCCGCGCAGCGCGGCGGCGGCGCGGACCAGCGCGCGGGCGCGCTCGACGACGCCCTCGTCCTTGGCGTCGGGCAGCGTCGCGTGGTCTATCGCCCGGACCAGCCGGGTGAACTCCTTGAGGGTGAAGGTCCGCAGACCGGCCGAGTGCCCCATCGAGATGACCTGGGCCCGGTGGTCGCGGGTGGCGGTGAGCACCAGGTCGGCACGGATCACGTGCTCGTCCAGCAGCTCACGGCCGACGAAGCCGGTGGCGTCGGCGCCGAAGTCCGCGAGGACGACCTCGGCGTTGGCCTCCATCGGGGCACCCTCGTGCCCCCAGGTGCCGGCACTCTCCACGATCAGGCCGCCCTGGAGCGGGTCACCGAGGCGGTCCACGAGGGCGTGCCGGGTCAGCCGCTCGGTGATCGGTGAGCGGCAGACGTTGCCGGTGCTGACGTGGAGGATGCGGAAAGTGTCGGTCCGGCCCGCTATGCCACGCCCCTCAGGGGCGGTCAATTGGCCACCTCAAGGTCGGGAACCACCTTGCGCAGCTCCTCCGCGGAGAGCGCGCCGGCGCGCAGCAGGACCGGCACCCTGCCGGTGACGTCGACGATCGAGGACGGGACGATGCCCGGGGTCGGACCGCCGTCGAGGTAGACGGAGACGGAGTCGCCGAGCATCTCCTGGGCGGCGTCGCAGTCCTCGGGCGAGGGGTGTCCGGTGAGGTTGGCGCTGGAGACGGCCATCGGGCCGACCTCGGTGAGCAGCTCGATGGCGACCGGGTGCAGCGGCATCCGGATCGCGACGGTGCCGCGGGTCTCCCCGAGGTCCCACTGGAGGGACGGCTGGTGCTTCGCGACAAGGGTGAGGGCGCCGGGCCAGAACGCGTCGACGAGCTCCCAGGCCTGCTCGGAGAAGTCGGTGACCAGACCGTGCAGGGTGTTCGGGGAGCCGATCAGGACAGGGGACGGCATGTTGCGGCCGCGCCCCTTGGCCTCCAGCAGGTCCCCGACCGCCTCCGCGCCGAAGGCGTCCGCACCGATCCCGTACACCGTGTCGGTGGGCAGCACGACCAGTTCGCCGCGGCGGACGGCGGACGCGGCCTCACGCAGACCCGTCGTACGGTCGGTCGCGTCGTTGCAGTCGTATCGCCGTGCCATCAGCCGGCCTCCTCAAGCATGTACGGGTAGGGCTGGTACGGGTCGTGCGTATGGTGTCCGCCGGTCACGGCATGGCCTTGCGGGCCGTGGCGAAACGGGGGCGGTTGTTCAGGTCGGGGTGATCGGCCGCGTCGGCCCAGCCCCGTTCCTCTGTGAAGATCCACGGCACCTGGCCGCCCTGGGTGTCGGCGTGCTCGATGACGACGAGGCCGCCGGGGCGCAGGAGCCGGTGGGCGGTGCGTTCGATGCCCCGGATGGTGTCGAGGCCGTCCTCACCGGAGAAGAGCGCCATCTGCGGGTCGTGGTCGCGGGCCTCCGGCGCCACGTACTCCCATTCGGTGAGCGGGATGTACGGCGGGTTGGAGATGACCAGGTCGACCTGTCCGTCGAGCTCGGGAAGGGCCGTCAGAGCGTCTCCGCGGTGCACGGTGACCCTGGAGTCCTCGGCGTTCTTCCTGGTCCATTTGAGGGCGTCCTCGGACAGCTCCACGGCGTGCACGCGCGAGCGCGGCACCTCCTGGGCCATGGCGAGGGCGATGGCGCCCGATCCGGTGCACAGGTCGACGATCAGCGGCTCGACGACGTCCATCGCACGGACGGCGTCTATCGCCCAGCCGACGACCGATTCGGTCTCGGGCCGGGGCACGAAGACACCCGGCCCGACCTGGAGCTCCAGGTAGCGGAAGAAGGCACGTCCGGTGATGTGCTGGAGCGGTTCGCGGGCCTCGCGCCGGGCGATGGTCTCCCAGTAGCGGGCGTCGAAGTCGGCGTCCGGCACGTTGTGCAGCTCGCCCCGCTTGACGCCGTGCACGAACGCGGCGAGTTCCTCCGCGTCGAATCTCGGCGAAGGCACACCGGCGTCGGCCAGCCGCTGGGTGGCCTGGGCCACCTCGGCGAGCAGCAGGTTCATCGCGGTTCTCCGTACAGGTTCACGAGCGGTGCGGGGTGGTGGAGCTTACGCGGCGGCGAGCTTCGCGGCGGAGTCGGCGTCGACGCAGGCCTGGATCACGGCGTTCAGGTCACCGTCGAGCACCTGGTCCAAGTTGTACGCCTTGAAGCCGACGCGGTGGTCCGAGATGCGGTTTTCCGGGAAGTTGTAGGTGCGGATCTTCTCGGAGCGGTCGACCGTGCGCACCTGGCTGCGCCGTACGTCGGAGGCTTCCTGCTCCGCGGCCTCCTGGGCGGCGGCCAGCAGCCGCGAGCGCAGGATGCGCATGGCCTGCTCCTTGTTCTGGAGCTGGCTCTTCTCGTTCTGGCAGGAGGCGACGACGCCGGTGGGCAGGTGCGTGATGCGGACGGCGGAGTCCGTCGTGTTGACGGACTGGCCGCCGGGCCCGGAGGAGCGGTAGACGTCGATCCGCAGGTCGTTGGCGTGGATCTCGACGTCGACCTCCTCGGCCTCGGGCGTGACCAGCACTCCGGCGGCGGAGGTGTGGATGCGGCCCTGGGACTCGGTGGAGGGCACCCGCTGCACGCGGTGCACGCCGCCCTCGTACTTCATCCGGGCCCAGACGCCCTGGCCGGGCTCCGTGGCTCCGTTGCCGCCCTTGGTCTTGACGGCGACCTGGACGTCCTTGTAGCCGCCGAGCTCGGACTCGGTGGAGTCGATGATCTCGGTCTTCCAGCCGACGCGCTCGGCGTAGCGCAGGTACATGCGCAGCAGATCGCCGGCGAACAGGGCGGACTCGTCGCCGCCCGCGCCCGCCTTGATCTCCAGGAGCACGTCCTTGTCGTCGCTGGGGTCACGGGGTACGAGCAGGAGGCGGAGCTTCTCGGTGAGCTCCTCGCGCTCCTTCTCCAGGTCCTTGACCTCGGCGGCGAAGTCGGGGTCGTCGGCGGCGAACTCGCGGGCCGTCTCGATGTCCTCGCCGGTCTGCTTCCAGGAGCGGTACGTGGCGACGATCGGGGTCAGCTCGGCGTAGCGCTTGTTGAGCTTGCGCGCGTTGGCCTGGTCGGCGTGGACCGCGGGGTCCGCGAGCTTCTTCTCAAGATCGGACTGTTCGCCGATCAGTTCCTCGACCGCCTCGAACATCTTCGGGCTCCTGGTTTCTTCGCTGGACGTGCCTGCCGGCCGGGCGGGATGCCTGCCGGGCGGGGTACGGGGATGCCGTGTCCCGGCCGGAAAAAACGCCGGTCTCGGCGCCCCCGGGAAGAGGGCGCCGAGAACCGGCGCAGTTGGCTCGCTACTTGCTGGCGGAGCCGGCAGCCTTGCCGAAGCGGGCCTCGAAGCGGGCCACACGGCCACCGGTGTCGAGGATCTTCTGCTTGCCCGTGTAGAACGGGTGGCACTCGGAGCAGACGTCCGCACGGATGGCGCCGCTGTCCAGGGTGGACCGGGTGGTGAACGAGGCGCCACAGGTGCAGCTGACCTGGGTCTCGAAGTACTGGGGGTGGATCTCGCGCTTCAAGGGTGTCTCCTAGTTTCGGGAGGGCTCCGGGTCGTACGCGCGGATTGCGTGTCCGTGAACCGGGGCCGACGTACCAGTCTGCCAGGACCGGCCGTATCTCCCAAAACCGGGGTCTGTCCGAAACTATTCCCGTGACTGTTCCCGGGCGCTCCGGGTCACCCGACGATGTCGCCCGCGTCGCCCTTGTCGCCCGCCGACTTCTCGGTGGCGGACGCGGGGATCGGCAGATCGTGCCGGAGCGCCGTCCACACCTGCTGTCCGGCCTTCTCCTGCGGTATGACGCGGTTCGGGTCCGCCGGGTCGTACTCGACCGGCAGGGTCACCATGTGGACGTTCTGGGCGCCGAGGCCCTTGAGCCCGTTGGCGAAGCCCGCGAGCTTCTTGACCGAGCCGAGGTCCGAGTCGGTCGTGATGGCCTTGGTCGCCGTGTCCGCGAGGCCGAACAGCTTGGTCCCGTCGAGGACGCCGACGCTCTTCGCCTGCACCATCAGCGCCTTGATGAACGCCTGCTGGAGCTGGATGCGGCCGAGGTCGCTGCCGTCGCCGACGCTGTGCCGGGTACGGACCAGGCCGAGCGACTCCTCGCCGTTGAGGGTGTGGGTGCCCGGTTCCAGGTTCAGGTGGCTCTTGGGGTCGTTGATCGCCTTCTTGGTGGTGATCTCGACCCCGCCGAGCTTGTCGATCAGCTTCTTGAAACCGGTGAAGTCGACTTCGAGGTAGTGGTCCATCCGGATCCCGGACATCGACTCGACGGTCTTGACCGCGCAGGCGGGTCCGCCGACCTCGTACGCCGTGTTGAACATCGCGCGCTGTTCGCCCGCGACGTCCGCGCCGCTCTCGTCGCTCTTGCACTCGGGCCTGGTGACGAGGGTGTCACGGGGGATGGAGACGACACTGGCGCTCTTGTGGCCCTTGTTGACGTGGACGACCATCGCGGTGTCGGAGCGGGCCCCGCCCTGGTCGGCGCCGTACTTCTGGTTCGCGCCGGAACGGGAGTCGGAACCCAGGACGAGGATGTCCTCCGAGCCGTTGTCGACGTTCTGCGGGCGGTTCTTCCCGAGGGCGTTGTTGATGTCGACGGCCTTGAGGTTGCCGTCGAGCTGGAAGTAGGCGTAACCGAGTCCGCCACCGCCCACGACGACCAGTCCGGCCAGGCTCCAGGCGGCTATGACGGTCGCCCTGCGGCGGCGGGACGGCTTCCTCCGGCGCTTGCCGGTAGCCCGTATTCGGCCTGTGCTCCCGCTCTGCTCGGTCATCCGTCTCCTCGATCCCTCGGCTGCTCCCGGCTACCCCCTGCTGCGGTGTGCGGGTCCTGTGCCGCGTCGTCCCTGTTGGGTACGACGTCACGGCGACAAGAAGGGTTGCACAGCGCGCTGTGGCCGCCGGGCCCTCGGGCGGGAGCCGGGCGGAGGCCGGGAGCAGCCGGTGACCCGGCGTTCACCTGCGGTTTCTTGCCCGTTACAGGCAACACGGGGCGGCCGCTCCCGCCACCGGCCGTGTGGCGAAGGTCTCGGAACGGCCACGGCAGGGACCGGCGTACGGCACAGGGCCACCCCCGGCACCGAAGTGGCGGGGGCGGCCCTGGATACGGCTTCCGGGGGCGACGACTAGTCGTTGTTGCCCGGGGCCGGTGTCGTCTTCTGGATCTGGAGCAGGAACTCCGCGTTGGACTGGGTCTTCTTCATCCGGTCCAGGAGGAGCTCGATCGCCTGCTGCTGGTCCAGCGCGTGGAGCACCCGGCGCAGCTTCCAGACAATCGCCAACTCGTCGCTGCCGAGCAGGATTTCTTCCTTACGGGTGCTGGACGCGTCGACGTCCACCGCCGGGAAGATGCGCTTGTCGGAGAGCTTGCGGTCGAGCTTGAGCTCCATGTTGCCGGTGCCCTTGAACTCCTCGAAGATCACCTCGTCCATGCGCGAGCCGGTCTCGACGAGCGCGGTGGCCAGGATGGTCAGCGAACCGCCGTCCTCGATGTTGCGCGCGGCACCGAAGAAGCGCTTCGGCGGGTACAGCGCGGTCGAGTCGACACCACCGGACAGGATGCGGCCGGAGGCCGGGGCGGCGAGGTTGTACGCGCGGCCCAGACGGGTGATCGAGTCCAGCAGGACGACCACGTCGTGACCCAGCTCGACGAGACGCTTGGCGCGCTCGATGGCCAGCTCGGCGACGGTGGTGTGGTCCTCTGCGGGACGGTCGAAGGTCGAGGAGATGACCTCGCCCTTCACCGACCGCTGCATGTCGGTGACTTCCTCCGGACGCTCGTCCACCAGGACGACCATCAGGTGGCACTCGGGGCTGTTGACCGTGATCGCGTTGGCGATCGCCTGGAGGATCATGGTCTTACCGGTCTTCGGCGGGGCCACGATCAGGCCTCGCTGGCCCTTGCCGATGGGGGCGACCAGGTCGATGATCCGCGTCGTCAGGATGTTGGAGTCGGTCTCCAGGCGGAGCCGGTCCTGCGGGTAGAGCGGCGTCAGCTTCTGGAACTCCGGGCGGCCGCGGCCGGTTTCGGGCGCCATGCCGTTGACCGTGTCGAGGCGGACCAGCGCGTTGAACTTCTCGCGCCGCTCGCCGTCCTTGGGCTGGCGCACCGCACCGGTGACGTGGTCACCCTTGCGCAGGCCGTTCTTGCGGACCTGGGCGAGCGACACGTACACGTCGTTCGGACCCGGCAGGTAGCCGGAGGTCCGGATGAACGCGTAGTTGTCGAGGATGTCGAGGATGCCCGCGACGGGGATCAGGACGTCGTCGTCGGTGACCGGCGGTGCGTCACTGGCGAAGTCGTCACGCCCGCGACGGCCACGGCGGTCGCGGTAGCGGCCGCGCCGGCCGCGCCGGCCGCCCTCGTCGTCGAAGTCGTCCTGCGGCCCGCCGCCGCCCTGCTGGCCCTGGCCCTGGTTCTGCCCCTGGCCCTGACCCTGGCGCTGGCGCTGGCCGCCCTGGCCACCGCCCTGCTCGTCGCCGCCCTTGCCGCGACGGTCGCGCTGGCGCTCGCGACGGTCGCCGCGGTCACCACGCTCGCCGCGCTGACCACGGTCCTGGCGGTCGCCCCTGCGGCCCTCCGCGTTGTCCGCGGCGGCCTCGGCCTTGGACTCGGAACGGTCCTCCGCGGCTGCCTCGCGCTTCGGCTCGTCCTGCGTACGGTCCTTGGCCTGCGCCTTGGTGTCCGCCTTGGTCTCCGGGCTGCCCGCCTGGGCGGTCGCACGGCGACGACGGCGCTCGCCCGCGGGCTGCTCGTCGCTGGCCGGCTGACCGGGGATGTCGATCTGCTGCTGGTCCGCGGTCTTCTCGGCGGCAGCGGCGGCGGCCGGGGCCTCCTCGGCACCGGTGCGCGCCTTGGAGGTGGCCCGGCGCTTCGGCTTGGTCCCGGCCTCTTCCGCGGGGGCCGCGGCGGCGGCCTTGGCGGCCTTGGGCGCGGAGGAGCCGCCGGCCTGGGCCTCCTTGATGACCTCGATCAGCTGGCTCTTGCGCATCCGCGCAGTGCCCTTGATGCCGAGGCCGGACGCGACCTGCTGCAGCTCGGCCAGGACCATGCCGTCAAGGCCGGTGCCGGAGCGGCGGCGCCGTGCGGTGGTGCCAGTGGCAGCACCTTCGGCGGGCGCGGCGCTGTCGACGCTCTTGTCGGCAGTCACGCCCATCAGATCGGTGGTGTCGCTCACGAAGGGTCCTTCCCTGGAGCGGACGTCGGCCTTCTGGCTCGGCGACCGGTTGTGCTGTCCGACTGCGGTCTTTGGTTGTGCGGACCGTGCCGGGGCGGTGGTCCGCCGGGTAGGTGCGGCGGAGAGATGAACGTGTGCATGGGCCCGGCGCGAGCATCCCCCTGCTCGGCCCACTCCTGGACGAGCGAGAGGGTGTCGTGCCGGTTCCGGAGCGTGCTCGAAACTGCTCAGGCAGGCTGCTCAGGCAGTTGGGGAGGCTCCCGGAAGAAATGGTGGTCCCGGAAAGGGACACGAAGCAACGCGCCACATAGACGTCGATTGCAGACTTGAGGTTAACACTACCGGCTCCAACAAACATTCCCCCTCTCACGCACCGGCAATCACTTCTCGGCTACGGGGCGAGTGGCAGCACACTCGCACCCGGGGCGTCGAGAGTGAGCCGGTTGGCCGCCCAGCCCTCGCCCGCCAGCCGTGCGACCTTGTCGGCCGCACCGTCCTCGGCCAGTGCCAGCACGGTCGGCCCGGCACCGGAGATGACCGCGGGGACGCCGTCCGCGCGCAGTCGGTTGACGAGTTCCACGCTCTGCGGCATCGCCGGGGAGCGGTATTCCTGGTGCAGCCGGTCCTCCGTGGCGGTGAGCAGCAGCTCGGGGCGCCTGGTCAGGGCCTCGACGAGCAGTGCGGCACGGCCCGCGTTGAAGGCGGCGTCGACATGCGGGACGGTGCGCGGCAGCAGTCCGCGGGCGGTCTCCGTGAGCACCGGGTTGCCGGGGACGAAAACCACCGGAACGATGGAATCAGCGGGGTCCATCCTGATGGCGCGGGCCGATCCGCCGTCCATCCACGCGAGCGTGAAACCACCGAGGAGGCAGGCCGCGACGTTGTCCGGATGGCCCTCGATCTCGGTGGCGAGCTCCAGCAGGGCGGCGTCGTCGAGCCGGGCGTCACCGCCGGTCGTCACGGCGCGGGCGGCGACGATGCCCGCGCAGATGGCGGCGGAGGACGAGCCGAGGCCGCGGCCGTGCGGGATGCGGTTGGCGCAGACGATCTCCAGGCCGCGGGGCTGTCCGCCGAGCAGGTCGAAGGCGGTGCGCAGGGACCGTACGAGCAGGTGGTTCTCGTCGCGGGGCAGCGTGTCCGCGCCCTCGCCGGCGATGTCGATGTGCAGTCCGGCGTCGGCGACGCGGACGACGACGTCGTCGTAGAGCCCCAGCGACAGGCCGAGGGCGTCGAAGCCCGGACCCAGGTTGGCGCTGGTTGCGGGGACGCGCACCCGTACGGCGGCGGCTCGGAAGGCGGGACCGGCCATCGCTCTGACGACTCTCCTTGTGAGGCGGCGGGGAATTCCGAAGCGCTGCGAGATATTCGGGTCTCTTCGCGGCTCTGCGGTTTCTTCTGGGGGTGGGCGATTACGGCGGCGGGTATCGCGTGAGCCCGGATGGAACGGACAGCCGCAACGGCCCGCGCACCCCGGTCATATGCGGCGGGGTGGGTTGGGTACAGCTTATCGAAGGAAGGTTCTGTGGCGACATAGGGCGCACAGGAGGCGCACGATGCGTGTCGCCCGTCGATGGTGCGCTCTCCGCCCCGAAAAGGGCGGTTGAGCCGCCTTCCTGACGAATCCGCTGCCCCGGCGGCCGCACGGTGCGCGGTATGCACCGTGCGGCCGCCGGGGCGGTGCGTCCGCGGACACGCCCTACGCGAGGCCCAGCTTCTCGGCGGCGGCGACCGCGTCGACCGGGACGGTGACGGGCTGGGGGGCGCCGGCGACGGCCCAGTCCGGGTCCTTGAGGCCGTTGCCGGTGACCGTGCAGACGATGCGCTGGCCCCGGTCGACCTTGCCCTCTTCTGCGGCCTTGAGCAGACCGGCGACGGACGCGGCCGACGCGGGCTCCACGAAGACGCCTTCCTGGGAGGCCAACAGCCGGTAGGCGGACAGGATCTGCCGGTCCGTCACCTCGTCGATGGAGCCGCCCGACTCGTCGCGCGCGTTGAGCGCGAACTGCCAGGAGGCCGGGTTGCCGATCCGGATGGCGGTGGCGACGGTCGACGGGTCCTTGACGATCTCGCCGCGCACGATGGGTGCGGAGCCGGAGGCCTGGAAGCCCCACATCCGCGGCTTGTGCGTGGACAGGCCGTCCCCGGCGTACTCGGTGTATCCCTTCCAGTACGCGGTGATGTTGCCCGCGTTGCCGACCGGCAGGACGTGGATGTCCGGGGCGTCGCCGAGCGCGTCGACGATCTCGAAGGCGGCCGTCTTCTGGCCCTCGATGCGGACCGGGTTGACCGAATTGACCAGCGCCACCGGGTAGTTGTCCGAGAGCGAGCGGGCCAGCGTCAGGCAGTCGTCGAAGTTGCCGTCGACCTGGAGGATCTTCGCGCCGTGCACGAGCGCCTGGCCCATCTTGCCGAGCGCGATCTTGCCCTGCGGTACGAGGACGGCGCAGACCATGCCCGCACGGACCGCGTACGCGGCGGCGGAGGCGGAGGTGTTGCCGGTGGAGGCGCAGATGACGGCCTGCGCACCCTCCTCCTTGGCCCGGGTGATCGCCATGGTCATTCCGCGGTCCTTGAAGGAACCGGTGGGGTTGGCGCCCTCGACCTTGAGGTGCACCTCGCAGCCCGTGCGCTCGGAGAGGACCTGAGCGGGTACGAGCGGCGTGCCGCCCTCACGGAGCGTGACGACCGGCGTCGTGCTCGTGACCGGGAGACGGTCCCGGTACTCCTCGATGATGCCGCGCCACTGGTGGGTGCCCTTGGTGGTCATGGGTCCTTACTCCCCTTCAACACGCATGATGCTGGCGACACCGCGTACGGTGTCGAGCTTGCGCAGCGCCTCGACCGTCCCCGAGAGGGCGGCGTCGGGCGCGCGGTGGGTGACGACGACGAGCGAAGCCTCGCCGCCGCCTTCCTGACGGCCTTTCTGGCGGACCGTATCGATGGATACGCCCTGTTCGGCGAAGACCGTCGCGACCTGGGCGAGTACGCCAGGCTTGTCGGCCACGTCGAGACTGATGTGGTACCGCGTGACCACGTCGCCCATGGGGCTGACCGGCAGACGCGTGTACGCGGACTCACCGGGGCCCGGGGCCTCGTTGAGTTTGTTGCGGCAGACCGCGACGAGGTCGCCGAGGACCGCGGAGGCGGTCGGCGCGCCACCGGCGCCGGGGCCGTAGAACATCAGCTGCCCGGCGGCCTCCGCCTCGACGAACACCGCGTTGTACGCCTCGCGGACGGAGGCGAGCGGGTGGCTGAGCGGGATCATCGCGGGGTGCACGCGGGCCGTGACCGAGCGGCCGTCGGCAGCGCGCTCGCAGATCGCGAGGAGCTTGACGGTGCAGCCCATCCGGCGGGCGGAGGCGATGTCCGCGGCGGTGACCTCGGTGATGCCCTCGCGGTGCACGTCACCGATCCTCACCCGGGTGTGGAAGGCGATACCGGCCAGGATCGCGGCCTTGGCGGCGGCGTCGAAGCCCTCGACGTCGGCGGTGGGGTCGGCCTCCGCGTAGCCGAGCGCGGTGGCCTCGTCGAGCGCCTCCGAGTACCCGGCGCCGCTGGTGTCCATCTTGTCGAGGATGAAGTTCGTGGTGCCGTTGACGATGCCGAGGACCCGGTTGACCTTGTCGCCGGCGAGGGACTCGCGCAGCGGCCGGACGAGCGGGATGGCGCCCGCCACGGCGGCCTCGTAGTAGAGGTCCCGGCCGTGCTTCTCTGCCTCGGCGTGCAGCGCGGCGCCGTCCTCGGCGAGGAGCGCCTTGTTGGCCGAGACGACGCTCGCGCCGTGCTCGAAGGCGGAGCGGATGAGCGTACGGGCGGGCTCGATGCCACCGATGACCTCGATGACGACGTCGATGTCGCCCCGTTTGACCAGGGCCGTCGCGTCGGTGGTGATCAGTGCGGGGTCGATGCCCTCGCGCACCTTGGAGGGCCGGCGCACGGCGACACCGGCGAGCTCCACCGGCGCGCCGATGCGCGCGGCGAGGTCGTCGGCGTGCGTCGTCATGATGCGCGCCACCTCTGAGCCGACCACTCCACAGCCCAGCAGCGCCACCTTCAGCGGACGCGTACGCATCATCCGACCTCGTTTCCTTTACATCTGATGTATGGACCAGTCTCACTCACCGGACGGGCGTTCCCCGCCACCCGTCCGGATCCTGAGATGTTTATCGGGGACCTGGGGTGTGTCCCGGGAAATACGGCGTCAGCCGACATCGAGACGCAGGAGATCTTCCTCCGTCTCGCGCCGGACGATGACCCGCGCCTCGCCGTCGCGCACGGCGACGACCGGCGGGCGCAGCGCGTGGTTGTAGTTGCTCGCCATGGAACGGCAGTACGCGCCGGTGGCGGGCACCGCGATCAGGTCGCCGGGGGCCAGGTCGGACGGCAGGAAGGCGTCCTTGACCACGATGTCGCCGCTCTCGCAGTGCTTGCCCACGACCCGGACGAGCATCGGTTCCGCGTCCGAGGTGCGCGAGACGAGCGCGACGCTGTACTCGGCGTCGTACAGCGCGGTGCGGATGTTGTCCGACATGCCGCCGTCGACGCTGACGTACGTCCGCAGCCCCTCCAGGGGCTTGATCGTGCCGACCTCGTACAGCGTGAAGGCGGTCGGTCCGACGATGGCGCGGCCCGGTTCGACGGAGATCCGGGGGGTGGCGAGCCCGGCGGCCTCGCACTCGCGGGTCACGATGTCGCCGAGGGCCTTGGCGATCTCGTGCGGCTCGCGCGGGTCGTCCTCCGAGGTGTACGCGATGCCGAGGCCGCCGCCGAGGTCGATCTCGGGCAGCTCGACGCCGTGCTCGTCGCGGACCTCGGCCAGCAGCTGCACCACGCGCCGGGCGGAGACCTCGAAGCCGGCCATGTCGAAGATCTGCGAGCCGATGTGCGAGTGGATGCCGATCAGTTCGAGCCCGTCGAGCGTGAGCGCCCGGCGCACGGCCTCCGCGGCCTGTCCCCCGGCCAGCGCGATGCCGAACTTCTGGTCCTCGTGGGCGGTGGCGATGAACTCGTGGGTGTGGGCCTCGACGCCGACGGTCACCCGGATCTGCACGGGCTGGCGGCGGCCGAGCCGCTGCGCGATGTGGGAGACCCGGACGATCTCCTGGAAGGAGTCGAGCACGATCCGCCCGACGCCCGCCGTGACGGCCCGCTCGATCTCGTCGACCGTCTTGTTGTTGCCGTGGAAGGCGATGCGCTCGGCGGGCATCCCGGCGTCCAGGGCGGTGGTCAGCTCGCCGCCGGAGCAGACGTCGAGGTTGAGGCCCTCCTCCTTCAGCCAGCGCACGACCGCGCGGGAGAGGAAGGCCTTGCCGGCGTAGAAGACGTCGGCGCCGGGGCCGAAGGCGTCGGACCAGGCGCGGCAGCGGTCCCGGAAGTCGGCTTCGTCGAGGAAGTAGGCCGGGGTGCCGAACTCCTCGGCCAGCCGGGCGACTTCGATCCCGCCGACGGTCAGGGCGCCGTGCTCGTCGCGGGTGACGGTGCGGGACCAGACCTTCTCGTCGAGGACGTTGAGGTCCTCGGCCGGGGCGGAGTAGTGGCCCTCGGTCATGACGTCGGCGTGACGGGGACCGGCGGGGTGTGCGGATCGGCTCATCGTGTTGCTCTGCTCTCTCGGGTCTCTCAGAGGTACGGGGGCGCGCTGACGCCGAGCAGGGACAGGCCGCCTGCCAGCACCGTCCCGGCGGCTTCGGCGAGGGCGAGCCGGGTGCGGTGGGCGGCCGAGGGTTTCTCGTCCCCGACGGGGAGCGGTGACGCGGCGTCGTGGAAGTCGAAGAACGCGTGCGCGACCGCTTCGAGGTGGCGGGCGAGCCGGTCGGGTGCGCGGTGCCGGGCCGCGGCGGCGAGGACGGCGGGGTGGTCGGCGATGGCTGCGAGGAGCGCGAGCGCCTCGGGCTCCGCGAAGGCCGCCTCGTCGGCGTCCTGTGTGTTGCCGGGGCCCCGGCCGTCGCCGCCCGAGAACCCGAGCAGCTCGGCGCCGCGGCTCAGCGCACGGGCGCGGGAGTGCGCGTAGCGGACCAGGAACAGCGGGTTGCCCTCGCCCTGCACGAGGAGCTCGTCCCCGAGCGGGGCGCGGTCGTGCCCGGCGGGCCGGAGCAGCCCCCAGCGGGTGGCGTCGGGCCCGAGCCGCGCGAGCAGCTCCCCGGCGGCGGCACCGGCGGGGACGGGCCGAATCTCCGTCGGTGATGCGGGGGAATGCGCGGGGGCGGGCTCCGCGGGCGGTACGGGGGCGGGCCGCGCGTAGGCGTCGCCGGTGATGCCGAGCCGCGTCCAGTCCGGGTCGCAGGCCCCGTCGCAGCTGATCCGCACGGATGCGCCCTGCGCCCGCGCGAGCCTGCGCACCGCGTCGGCGGTGACCGCGGCCCGGACCTCGGGGGCGTGGCTGAATCGCAGCGGTACGCCTGCGAGCGCGTCGCCGTGCCCGTACCGCGCCTCCCGCTCCAGCACCTGGTGGACGAGTGCGCTGTGCGCGGCGGCGTCGGTGGCGGCGTCGAGGGTGAAGTTCAGGAAGCCGGGGCCGGTGATCTCGACCCGCCCGATCCCGGGCGCCCCGGCCATGCGCACCCGAAGGATCTCGGCCACCTCGCGCGCGGGCAGCGCGGCGGGCCCGGCCAGCTGGAGAGCGACGGCACTGGCGTAGTCGCCCCGCCCGCCCGGCCGTGTCCTCTCCACTCGCACGCGCGCGGGCACGGGCGCGCGCAAGGCGTCCTCGTCGACCGCGCGGCGCACGGCGTGCAGCACGGTCGAGGAGAGATCGGCGGGGGTCACGGGCCAAGCGTATGGGAGGGAGGGGGGCCTTTCGCGAACCGGTTTCGCCATCCGGTCAGCATCCGGTCAGCCGGCGGCGCTCTCCGCCCGCCCGGCACCCTGCCTCCCGTCGAGCGCGGGCGGCCGACCGCGCTCCATCAGCTGTCGTACGACCCGCACCAGCTCGCTCGGCTCGAAGGGCTTCGCCAGGAACGCGTCGACCCCGGCCGCCACACCGTTGTCCACCTCGTACGGCGTGCAGGCGCTGATGATCGCGACGGGCAGATGCCGGGTCCGCGGATCGGAGCGGAGTCTGGTGGCCGTCTGCAGACCGTCCAGCCGGGGCATGACGACATCGAGCGTGATGACATCGGGACTGACCCGATGCACCAGATCCAGACACTCGACACCATCGGCCGCGGTCACGACCTCGAAGCCCTCAAGCTCAAGATTGACCCTGATCAACTGCCGGATGACCTTGTTGTCGTCGACAACAAGCACGCGGCCGGACGCCACTGACACCCTTCGAGAGTAGGCGGACCGGAGTGGCTGCGTCCGGGTTTTGCCCACTTCCGTCCCCGGACGGATGGCGGCGCAGGTTGGCCGGATGTGTGTGCGACGGTCCGGGCGCGCCGTCCAGCGCCTGCGCGGCGGCTCCGCGGTGCCTCTGTGGCGACTCGGAAATACCTGTTCACGGCCACCCCGTCGAAGCTGGTAGTGTTTCACCCGTCGCAGAGCAACACCGCGATACGCCCCCGTAGCTCAGGGGATAGAGCATCGGCCTCCGGAGCCGGGTGCGCAGGTTCGAATCCTGCCGGGGGCACTTCCACCGGGACAGCGTGTTTACGGCGCTGGACAGGTGAAGTGCCAGATATTCGAGAGCCGGACCCAGTTCCACTGGGTCCGGCTCTTTGTCGTTGCGTGCCCGGCGACCAGCGGCCAGCGACCACGGGCGGTGGCTCAGCCGCGGCTCCGGCTACGATGCCGCCCACCCCGAAGCCGCTGCTATCCTCCGGGCGATTGAGCCGCACCACCCAGAGTGCGCGCGTCATGGGGGGACACATGTTCGGCGTTGTTGCAGGACTGATCGTCGCGCTGGTCTTCGCGACAGGTGGTGCTCGGGTCGCCCTGAACATTCGAGGTGCCGCCACCACGATGGCGCGACGCCGCGAAGAGAATGTAGACCTGCAACGGCAGGCTCAGGGGATGCTCGGCGCCGCACCCATCGTCTGGCCCGTGGTGCTCTTTCGTTGCGCGGGTGCGGTCGTCGGGTTGAGCGGCCTGGCGGCGGCACTGTTGGCGGTGCTGTTCATCATGGCCGACATCACTTAGGTCCGTACGAACTCACGGGGCGGGGTCACCATCGCGCCCGCCCGCCTGCCGCGGCCCAGTCCGGGCAGCCGTTGAGGCCCTAGCTCTGCGGCGCCAGGGTGCGCACGACGCAGAACTCGTTGCCCTCGGGGTCTGCCATGACCACCCAGGTCCGGTCCGCCCCCTGGCCCACGTCCGCCCTGGTGGCTCCGAGGGCGAGCAGGCGGTTCACCTCGCCCTCGGTGCTGTCGTCGATCGGGCTGACGTCGAGGTGCAGCCGGTTCTTCACGGCCTTGCCCTCGGGCACCTGGATGAACAGGAGAGTGGGGGGCATCTGACGGGCCCGGACGTCCTCGGCGGTCGGTACCCAGGAACCGATCTCGACCTTGCCCTCGCTCCGGTCGATCACCTCGAAATCCAGCACTTCGCACCAGAAGGCCGCGAGCCGCTCCGGATCGTGACAGTCAACGGACAACTCGGTGAATCTGCTTGCCATAACTCCCCCAGATCGTGCGGACGGGTGCCAGCGTACTGCCCGCCTACGGGGCCGTCCCGCCGCCCCGAGCGGTCTCCCGGCTCCAGCGCACTTCGTTCACTGCCTCCGCGGCCTCCCGGCGCACCTCGGGGGCGGGATGCCGAAGGAACCGTTCAACGACCGGAAGCACCGCCTGGTCATGAGTCGAGTGGAGTACGCCCAGGACGTACTCCAGGAGCACAGGCTCCAAGGCATCCGCACCGAGGGCGAGCGGCTCCAGCACCCGGTAGGGGAGCTCGTAGCGCGTGGAGGCGGTGAAAACCGCGTGCAGCGCGGACTCGCGTACGGGGTAGGGCTCATCGGAGAGCGCGACCGCGACGAGATGCCCGACGGCCCGCTCGGCGTCGCCCGGTGTCAGGCGACCCGTTTCCAGGACGTCGCTGACGACGTCGAGGCAGAGGTCCCGGCGGCCTCCACCGGAGCCGTTCAGTTCCTCCCAGGCCGATTCGATCAATGCCGTCAGGCCCTGATATCCGTCCATGGTCAGAGCATAGGAAGCGCCCCGTCGTCCGTGCGGGCGGCGGCCTCGTTGCCGCCGCCCGCACGGATCGGTCAGCCGGATCGGTCAGCCGGAACGGTCAGCCGGTCGGGAAGTGGTCCGGAGTGCTGATCCGGTCCTTGAGCAGTGCTCCGGACTCGGTCAGTACGCCGCTGGTGCTGTAGTCCGTGCCCTCGCACGTACCCGGACGGAGCGCGGCGCTGGTCTCCGGAGCGTCGGAGTAGGTCCAGTTCGCGTAGCTGATCTTCAGCTGGTCGAGCAGGTCCAGCCAGGTCGTGGTGCTCGCCCGGTCCATCGTCCCACCGCCGGTGGCGCTCACCGTGCCGAACTCGGTTACGAACAGTGGCAGTTGCGCGGCGGCCCGGCTCACTGCCGCGCGGTAGTCGTCCTTGTGGCTGGCGGCGTAGAAGTGGAACGTATACATGATGTTGGTGGCATTGACCGGGTTGTTGATGATCTCGCTCTCGCCGGAGCCGTCGGAGACTCCCAGCGAGGACCAGCCACGGGTGCCGACCACGATCACGGCGTCCGGGTCGGCGGCCCTGATGACCGGGATGACCTGTTCGGCGTAGCTCTTGATGGCCGACCAGCTCACGCCGTTGGGCTCGTTGGCGATCTCGTAGATCACGTTCGCCTTGTCGGCGTTGCGGGCGGCGACGGAGGCGAAGAACGTCTTGGCGCGGTCGAGGTTGTAGTTCGGATCGCCCGGCGTCAGGGTGTGGAAGTCGATCAGGGCGTACATGCCCCGGTCCTCCGCCATGTCGACGAGGCCGTTCACGCGGTCCGTGAAGCCCGCCGGGTCGGTCTCGTAGCCGTCTTCCTGCACGTACATGGCGATGCGCAGGAGGTCCGCCTTCCAGTCATGGGCCAGCGCGTCCATCGAGGCGGCGTTGTAGCACTGGCTGAACCACTGGATGCCGTGGGTACTCATGCCCCGCAGCTGTACGGGACGGTCGTACTGGTTGCACAGGTTGACGCCGCAGACGTGAAGCTGTCCGTTGATCCCCACAGGGGTGCCGTCGTCCACGACCGGGGGCTCTCCGGTGGAGCCCGTGCAGGTGACGCCGTTGAGCGTGAACGCCGAGGGGGCCGGGTTGGCGGCCGCGAAGGAGCCGGTGAACCCGAGGTCTGCCGTGGCGCCGGTGGCCAGCGCGGCGTTCCAGTCCGGGGCGGTGGCGGTGACGGCGGAGCCGGACTGCGACCAGGTGGCGTTCCAGCCCTGCGCGACCCGCTGCCCCGCGTCCGGCATGGCGAATTCGAGCTTCCAGCCGGCGACGGGGGCGCCCAGGTTGGTGATCTTCACCGCGGCCTGGAAGCCGCCCTGCCAGGTGTTGGTGACGGTGTAGTCGACCCGGCAGCCGGTGGCGGCCACCGCCGACTGGGGGGCGGCCAGGGCCGTGAGACCCAGGACCGTCGCGCAGGTCGCCAGTAAGGCGAGAAAGCGTTTCAAGGCGTTCCTCCTCGTGCGAAGCGGACAACGACGATGGGAGCCAGGGGCCACAGGGATGATGGGAGCGCTCCCATTTCTCCGTTGGCCCGTGACCGTACACCCGTTCACCGAAGGTGCAGAAGGCATTCGACCGCCGGAGATTCCGACGACTCGGCCCACGCTCGGAGTCCGGCGTCCCGCTGGGTAACAAGATGATCACCAACGGGATCACTTTGCCCACTAGTGAATCCTGTGCCCGGTTAGTGAAGATCATTCAACCTTCACGTGAAGGCATGTTCATGGCACTCTCACGGAGCAAGCGGCAGCGTCGACGTGTGGAAAAGGCGAGCACGCCGGCAGTTGTCGCGCCGCGGGAGTCCGACCCCGACAGCGGGCCACCTGTCATGCTCATGCGGAGGTGCTGCCGAACGGTCTAGAGATTGCAAGGCAGACATGTCAATGCTCAGAGACGTCGGCAGACGCCGGCGTCGCATACGTTCCGCTCTGACGAGAGCCACGAGTGCGACGGCGCTCGTCACCGCCGCGGCCGTGCTGATGGGTGTGATCCAGGCCCCGCAGGCGCTGGCCGCCCCGGCACCGGAGGAGGACACCGGGGCCAGCCGCAACAGCGTCGGTGAGTCCCCCCGGCGTGACCGCTGCCTCGCCGGTGTGGCGCTGCACGTCGGCGGACCGCAGATGAAGGCCAAGGCCATCGAGGCCCTGACCGGCACCGACGCGCAGCTCCGTGAGGCCATCGGCGACATCGGCTGGATCGGCTTCGGCCCCCTGGGCACGGCCGGAACCGCCGACGAGGACGACGGCAAGGCCTACCGGAACGCCATGGACTCGCGTACCGAGGAGCTCGACGAGGCCAACAAGCCCTACCGCGAGTCCGCGTGGGCCAGCGACGACATGGAGTGGCACGCGCCCTCCTTCGGCGCGGACGTGAACTACTTCACCGCGATCAACCAGGTCCAGCTCGTCTCCCCGCTCGGCTGGGACGGCCACAGCGAGGCCAGCGACGAAGCGATCGCGCGGGCCCGCGCGATCGCCGACGAGAACCAGGGCAAGGACAGCTGGGACGACGCCTCGGCCGACTGGATGCTGCGGGACGTCGGGTACAAGTTCTCGGGCGGTACCACCTCCAGCGACATCGCCGCCTACCTGAGGCGTGGCGGATACGCGGCCGGGGCACCGGCCGAGGACTCCCCCGAGTACCGCGTCGAGGTCGAGGACCTCAAGCAGGCCTGGGCGGCCTGCGACTACCAGAACCCGATCGACCCGCGCCGTAACCTCAACGCCCCGCTCATGACCGCGATGGTCGAGTGGGAGTCGGAGTACGCGGGGCAGGCCCCCCAGCGCGCCGCGGTCATCCAGGCGGAGGCGGACGCCGCCGCGGCGACCCAGGCCGCGACCAACGACATGGTCGAGGCCATCCGGCAGGCCTGGATCGTCGAGCAGATCCTGACCTGGCGCAAGTACTGGCAGGACGAGCTCGCCAACGACCCCGACACCATCTTCGACAAGCCCGACCAGGCGTTCTACGACAAGGCCACGGCCGACCTGAGCGCCGCCCGTACCAAGGTGGCCGACCTGGTCGTCTCGGCCAAGGCGCAGGCGGGCAAGGCCGCCACGGCCGCGCAGAAGGCAGCGACCTCGCAGCAGGAGGCCTGGGCCGTCGCGGACAGCGCCCATGTTCCGCGCGGCCGGGGCCTGATGTACGCCCAGCAGTCGGTCCAGGTGGCCCGCGCCTCCGCGGCCGCCGCCACGGCCGCCTCGAAGGCGACCGAGACCGCGCTCTCCGCCGCCAACGCGACGATCGCGAACGCGGACGCCCTGCTCGCCAAGGCGCAGACCGACTCGCACGCGATCAGCACCGAGTTCCGCCGGGTCGCCGCCGAGGAGGCCGCCGCCCAGGCGAAGGCCGCCGCCGACAGCGCCGAGACCAACGCCTCGGCCGCCGCCGACAGCGCGAAGACCGCGAAGGACGCCCGCACCACGGCGGAGCAGAAGCGCGACAAGGCCGAGACCGCCGCGGCCACCGCCGCTTCTCAGCGCGCCAAGGCGCAGACGGAGAAGGCCAACGCGGCCGCCTCCCGCGCCACTGCCGCCACCGAACGGGTCAAGGCTCAGGAGGCCGAGCAGCGGGCGGCGACCCAGCAGACGACGGCCAGTAGCGCCGATACGGCTGCCGAGACGGCGACCACCGACGCGACGGCCAAGCGCAAGCTCGCCACCGAGAAGGCGAAGGCCGCGCAGACCGCGCGGGAGAAGGCCGTCGTCGCACTCCAGGCGAAGCAGGCCGTCGCGGCCCGCGCCGCCGCGCTCGAAGCGGCGGCCACCGCTGCCGAGGGCACCGCCGCCTCGGCCGAGACCCGGGCCGCGGCCACCGCCGCCCGTACGGCGGCGAACCAGGCGGCGCAGGCCGCCACCGCCGCGCAGACCGCGGCGGACGAGGCGACCACCGCCGCCGTCGGCGCGCGGACCGCCGCGACGAAGGCGGAGGGCGCCGCCAAGCGGGCCGAGGCCGACGCGGACAAGGCGTGGTCGGCGTACCGCACATCGCTCGGCGCGGCCTCCTCCGCGTACGCGGCGGCTGCCGTGGCGCTGGACGCTTCGCAGGACGCGGCGCTCCTCGCGGACAACGCCGCCACGGCGTCGGGGAACGCCACGGAGCTGGCCGAGAAGGCCGAGCAGGAGTCGGTGGCGGCCGGGGCCGGCGCGGCCTCTGCCGTGAAGACGGCCGCGACCGCCGTCGGCCGTGCCTACGCGGCCGGACAGGCGGCACTCGCCGCGCGGGACAGCGCGAAGGAGGCGATCACCGCTTCCAACGAGGCCATCTCGGTGGGAACTCCCTACCGGGTGACGGACAGTTCGGCCGCGTTCGCCGTACTCGTCGGCCAGTCGTCGAAGACGATCGCCGAGCAGCAGGCGGCGGCTGCCGAGGCCAAGGCCACGGAGGCGGCGGCGGCGTCCGAGTCCGCGCAGCAGGCCGCCACCCAGGCAACGGGTGACGCCAAGCTCGCCGCGGAGGCCGCCGCACGTGCCGCGAGCGATTCGGTGCGTGCCGTCGAGGCCGTGACCCGCGCCCAGGCGTCCGCCACCGAGGCGTCCGCCGCTCACAAGGGTGCCAAGAGCGCGTCCACCGCGGCAGCCGGATTCTCCGAGCAGGCGGGTACCGACGCGGCCAGTGCCGCACTTCTCGCGACCGACGCGCGCGACACCGCCGACGCGGCGGACCGCGAGGCGACCGACGCCGAACGGCACGTCGCGGAGGCGAACGAGAAGGCCGGCCGGGCCGGGGAAGCCGCCAAGGGCGCCCAGGACAAGGCGGATCAGGCGGAGAAGGACGCCAAGGACGCCGAGGACAAGGCGTCCGACGCACAGGGCGACAGCACCGCCGCAGAGGAAGCGGCCGCGCAGGCGGAGAAGGAGAAGCGCGAGAAGAACGAGGCGGCGCACAAGGACGCGCTCGCCGAGGGCGTCACGCCCATCAAGGGCGGCGCCGACAACTGGCCGCTCCTGGGCGAGCGCGAGGAGAAGATCCTCCTGGACGCGTGCGGCCAGACCTGTGTCGACGACTACCGGGACGGTCTGAAGGCCGTCTCTGTGGACCTCGTGGCGTGGGCGACGGCCAACGGCGGGCAGATCCTGTTCGATGAGCTCGACGCGGCCGATGTGAAGGAGTGCCTGGCCGGCTACGACGTCGAGGACTGCCTCTGGGACCTCGTCGACATCGCCTCCTCCGTCGCGATGGTGGGCCGGGTGCCCGCGCTCGCCCAGGCGGTGGAGAAGGTCTCCGAAGGTGTGCGGCAGATCTTCGTCGACGCCGACAACGCTCTTCGCCGGCTCACCGAGCTGACCTCGGTCATCAGTGACGTCCGCTCCACCCCGCGCCTCAACCAGTGCCTCGCCGGAGTCGCCCTGCACGCGGGCGGCGCCAAGATGAAGGCCAAGGCCATCGAGGGCCTGACCGGCACGGACGAGCAGCTCGACGCCGTCATAGGTGACGTCGGCTGGATCGGGTTCATGCCCCTGGGGCAGGCCCGGGACCAGGACGAGAAGGCCGGCTACGCCTTCCGGGACGCGATGGCCGCCCGTGAGGCCCTCCTGGAGGACGCCAACCGGCCGTACGCGATGAGCTCGTTCGACGACGGGATCACCCTGCACGCGCCGGAGTTCGGCGCGGACATCCTCGGGTTCACCCTGGCCTCCCAGGCGGAGATGTCCCAGCGTCTGGGCTGGGACGACCACACCAACGCCGGTGACGAGGCGCTCGCGAAGGCCCGCGAGGTCACCGAGCAGAATCGGGGCAAGGACAGCTGGCACGACGCCGAGGCCGACGTCATGCTGCGGCCTTCCAATGTGAGCAACACCCGGTACTCCGGCGGTACGACCTCGGCCGACGTCGCCAGTTACCTGCGGCACGGCGGCTACCTCGGCAAGAAGGTCGCCGAGGACTCCCCCGAGTTCCGCGTCGAGGTCGAGACCCTCAAGCAGGACTGGGCCTCGTGCAACCACCAGGACCCGGTGGACCCGCGCAACTCCCTGAGCGAGGTCGTTTCGCAGGCCTCGGCCGAGTGGAACGCGGAGTACGCCGGCCAGGCGGCCCCGCGTGCGGTCATCATGCAGGCGGAGGCGGACGCCGCCGCCGCGACCCGGTCCGCCGCGGACAACATGGTCGAGGCCATCGGCCAGGCGTGGCTCGCGGACCAGATCCTGCGCTGGCAGAAGTACTGGCACGACCAGCTGGAGAACGACCCGGACGACATCCTCAAGCCGAAGCAGGCACTCTTCGACCGGGCGAAGACGGACCTCGCGAAGGCCAGGGGCAAGGTCCAGGCGCTCGTCACCACCTCCCAGCAGCAGGCCACCGCCGCGAAGGCCGCCGCGCAGCGCGCGGTGACCGGCCAGCAGCAGGCCTGGGCGATCGCGGACGCCGCAGAGGTGCCGCGCGGTCGCGGACTGCTCTACGCCCAGCAGTCGGTCCAGGTCGCCCGCGCCTCGGGTGCGGCCGCCACGGCCGCCGCGAAGGCGACGGAGACCGCGCTGAACGCGGCGAACGCGACCGTGTCGACGTCCGAGGCGCTGCTCGCCCTGGCGAAGACCGAGGCGCACGCGGTCAACACCGAGTTCCGCCGGATCGCCGCGCAGGAGGCCGCCTCCCAGGCGAAGGCCGCGGCGGACAGCGCCGATGCCTACGCGGCCTCGGCCGCGGCGAACGCGGCCACGGCCAAGAAGGCCAAGGAAACCGCCCTGGCGGAGGAGGAGGACGCCCGCAAGGCCGCGGCCGAGGCCCAGCGGACGCGGGCGGTCGCCGAGTTGGAGCGCGCCAACGCGGCGGCCTACCGGGCCACCGCGGAGAGCGAGCGGGACAAGGCCGCCGGTCATGAGGCGGACGCGGTCGCGCAGGGCCGGATAGCCTCGGACGCCCGTGCGTCGGCGGAGGCGTCCGGAGCCACGGCGTCGTCCCGCAGGGCCGACGCGGAGCAGGCGGAGCGCGACGCGGTCGCCGCCCGTGGCGACGCCCTTGAGGCCGAGCAGCGGCGGGACTCGCTGAAGGCCAAGGCCGCGGCACTGGAGGCGCATGCCGCCGCCATGGACGGTACGGACGCCGCTGAGGCGGCCCGTGCCGCCGCGACCGACGCCCGTAGCGCCGCCGACACCGCGACGACGGCGGCCACCAACGCACGCGCGTCGGCGAACGCGGCCACCACCGCTGCCACCAGCGCCCGTGAGGCCGCCACCAAGGCACAGGGCGCGGCAGCGCGCGCCAAGGCGGCGTCCGACGCCACCTGGGCCTCTTACCTGGTGGCAGCCGGTTCCGCGGCCGCGGCGCACGCCGCGGCGGCCGAGGCCATCGACGCCTCCGAGGCGGCGGCGCTCGACGCCAAGGGTGCGAAGGAGGAGTCGGAGAAGGCCTCCGCCGCGGCCAAGACTGCGAAGGAGGAGGCGGCGGCCGCTCGTAGTGAGGCGGTCCAGACAGCGTCCTGGGCGGCGACCACCGCGGGCAAGGCGCTCGCGGCGGTGCAGTCGTCGCTCGCGGCGCGGGACTCCGCGGCAGCGGTGAACAAGCCGGCGAACGAGGCGATCTCGCTCGGCGGCCCGTACCAGGAGACCGACAGCTCGGCCGCGTTCGCGACGCTCCTCGGCCAGCAGTCCCTGACGGTCGCACAGCAGCAGGCTGCCGCGGCCGGTGCCACGGCCGACATGGCCGAGGGTTTCTCGGCGGAGGCGAAGGCCCTCGCGGCCCAGGCCGCGGCGGACATGAAGCTCGCGGCACAGGCGTCCGCGGCTGCGGCGTCCGACGCGGTCCGTGCCGCCAAGGCGTACCAGCGGGCCCAGTCCTCGGCCACCCAGGCCTCGGCGGACGCGAAGCTCGCCCAGGCCTCGGCGAATCGTGCCGACGGCTACGCGCAGTCGGCGGGCGCCGACGTGGCGAGGGCCTGGACGGCGTCGAACGACGCCCAGACGGACGCTGCCGCGGCGGACAGCGCGGCCACCGAGGCGGAGCACGACGCCGCTTCGGCCCGTGCCACGGCCACCAAGGCCGAGGAGGACGCGGCCAGTGCCCGCTCCACCGCCACCAAGGCGGAGACCGACGCGACGGCGGCGGAGAAGGCCGCGGAGGGCGCGTGGGACGCGGCGAACGATGCTCAGGAGGCAGCGGACCGCACGGAGAAGGCCGGCAACACCGAGCAGATCAACCAGGGTGCCACCACCGGGATCGGTGGGGTGTGGGCGGTCCTCGACCACGTCGAGTACATCGGTTCGCCCAAGAACGTCGTCAAGGACAACTGCAACCCGATCATCCACGTCGGCGACTGCACGATCACGGCCGATGTCACATACAAGTCGTATTCCGACGTGTTCATGTGTCTGGCACTGCCGGAGTCGTACTCGGGCAGCTGCCCGGACGCGGACACGATCTTCCTCGGTACTGAGGTCTCGAAGGCCAAGACCGAGTCGATGTCGCACACGCTGACGATGGTCGAGTTCAACTCGGGCATCGATCCCATCGACATCCTGCTGGGCGATTTCATCGGCTGCGCCAAGCGGATCAACCCGTTCGTGGCGGGCGGCAGCTGGGGCGACTGCGCCTGGGTCGTGGGCATGTTCGTCGTCGGCGCGCTCTTCAAGGCGGCCAAGGCCGCGGTGACGGCGATGGACGCCGCCCTCAAGACGGGCATCGGGTTCACCGACGCCTGGCTGGCGCTCCGCTCCATGGGCCTGACCGAGGCCGCCACCCAGGGCATCATCAGCCGCATCGTCCGGAAGCTCTCCGAAGCATGCGGGAAGCTGAGCACCCGGACATACAAGGTCACGGTGCTCTCGGTCGCGGCGGCCGGCGCCGACGACGCAACCGAGTGCATGAGGAAGTTCCTCAAGGACTTGGTGAAGGACGGGGACCACGTGGTCCTCGGCGTCAACCCCTACTCGGACGATCTGGCCAAGACCATTCCCGGCGCTCACACGTTCAACGGGGACGCGTACTCGGCCGAACTGAGTGCGGGCCTGGGAATGGGGCAGCGCGCCATCTGGACAGTGGGCGTGGAGGACGCGGTGGCCAACCCCAACGTGAAGATCGCCGTGTCCCTGGACGGTGTGCCCGGTGCCAAGAACGCCGACGAAGCACTGGCGCTGCTTCTGCAGCGAGGGGAAACGATCAAGAACAGCGACTGGGCGGTCATTCAGTCCTCAGGCTATGGAACCGCGTGGGAGATGATCAAACTCCGCTCGGCCGTCCGGCTTGAGAAGCGCGCATGGTCGACCATCACGTGGCACATGACCAACGACAAGGGCAAGGTCGTAGTGGTCAAACCGGAGCGCTTCAAGTACCCCAACGGGGAGCTGGTGCCCGATGAGTGAGGAAATGGTAGGCATGACAGATTTCAGCCGGGAGGGGCGGCTCTTCAGGGTCAGCGGGTTCAACCCCTCGCACCGGCAGCTCTTCCTCACCAGTGAAGCCACACTGGTGGACCGGACCACGACGAGGGTCGAGGTGTACTTCGGCCACGTCACGCTGATGTTCCTCAAGCCCCTCTACAGGAATGGGCTCTACGTCCGGGCGGCGAACGAGGCCGAGTTCGGCGTGCTGAGCGAACGGCACGGCATTCCGGAGGAGGACGCCCCCTACACGTGGATGCTTGAGCGAGACGGCGAGAGCTTCGTCCGCAGCGGCAAGCCGTCCTGGCGGGAGGCGGATTACGAGGCCATGGGTGAAAGGCAGTCGTTGTACGACCCGAGTCAGCCCTGGCCGCCGGACTTCCCGGCGGAATGGGGGCAGATCGGCTGACCGTCCGCCGGCCGAGCCGCCGATAAGCGGGGGGAACGTTTGACATCGGGAAGGCCACCGCCCGAGACTTCCGGATCGAAAACGTTCCCGCCGGAATCAGACACAACAGCTCCTGATCTCGGCCGACAAACCCCGTAGAAAGCAATGGGGTGGGTGACCCGGCGGGTCACCCACCCCATTTCCTCGCCTCTTGGCGAAATGACAGCGGGTAGTGATGTTCGGAGCGTATGCGACGTTGACCGCAATTCGCGGATGTGCGGGCTTTCAGGCTGTCGGTGCCGATGACGACATGAGTCCCGTCAGCCCGGCTGTCACGCGATCCGGTCGAGCTGCGCCTGGATGAAGCTCTTCGAGATCGCGGCCTTCTTCGCGTCGAGCATGTTCACGCCGTAGAAGGCGGCGACGACACCGTCTCTGCGCACGACCGTGTAGGTCATCGGCACCTTCTGCTTGCCGATGTCACCGGTGACCCGGTAGTCGACGCTCTCGTCGCCGAGATCGGTCGCGGGAAGCTTCTCGACCTTGCCGTACGTGAGGCCCAGCGTCTTGAATCCCTTGGGGCACGCGGTGATCGCGGCGCGGAGGTCCTTCATGACCTGGGTGGCGTTCTTCTCGGAGTGCGAGGAGAGCCACATCGAGCCCACCGTGGCATTGGTCGCCTCGACCGGCTGGAGGGATCGGTGCGTCTCGCTGACGGCAGGGATGTGCGTGAATCCGCCGATGAGGCTGGCAAGGGGCTGGCACGCCTTCTTGTCCGCCTTCATCCCGCGCCCGGCCTCGACCTCCGCCTTGGCCACCTTCTTGGCGTTGATCCCCTTGGTCGTTCCCGTGAGAGTCACCTTTTCGAGGTGCTTGGTGTCGAGGGCCCCGACCCGCTTCGCCTCTGCCGCTTCTTTCTCTTCGGCGCTCTGCTTGCTCTTCGCGCTCGGCGTGCCCTTCTTGGCGTCGGACCCGTCCGCATCGCTGCTGCACGCGGATATCACCAGGAGGGCCGGAAGTACGGCGACGGCCGGCAGGATCCTTCGCAATCTCATTTTGTTCCTGACATTTTCACGGAGTAACGCATTGGAGAAACGATCTTACCGAGGGATAAGCCGAGTTCCAGTCACGTTTTGACTACGCCGCGGGGCTTCGCCCGGCTCCCGCTCGACGGCCGGGTTCCGTAATCCCGGACCGGACGTCGACCGGTGCGGCGCTCGCCACCGCCGCCGTGGCGCCACGGCCCGGGTCCTCCCATTCCAGCAGGGGGAGACCGGCGCCGCCCGCCTTCAGCAGGGCCTCGCGGCGTACCCAGGCCCGGAGCAGTCCGGGGCCGGGATCCTGTGAGGTGACCGCCGCTTCAGCAGCGGCCTCGGGCAGCATCCGGCGCAGCACCGCGATCGGGCCGGGCCGGCGGGTGGAGGGCTCCACGTCGATGCCCACGGCTCCGGGACCGGCCGCCGCCGCGACCAGGCCGTCGGCATGGCTCATGCTGACGCCGGTGCGGGGGCTGTCCCGGAGCGAGGGGCGGCCGTGCTCGTACCGCCCGCACTCGGGGCAGAACTGGACGAGCTCGTGGGCGTCCGGGGCGCGGCCGGTGAAGTGCGATACGCACAGGCGCAGCAGGAGGCGCGCCGCCAGTACGTCGTCGCGGCGGGCCGGCACCCGTATCCGGTTCAGGCGTCGGTGCTCCCAGGGGGCGAGCAGGTCCGCGTCCAGCTCCGGGTGGGCCAGCACCTCCGCCGTGGTGGCCACCGCGGCCACCACGCGGTCGCGGCGGGGCGGGAGATCGGTGCTCAACCGAGGTCGCTCAGCCGGACACCGGCCCGGAGGCCGCGGAGGGGACGGGCGGGGTCAGGAAGGTTCGCTGGATACGGTCGAGGGTCCGGAAGTCGTCGATGGTGACTTCCTGGAGGTCGATGCTGTTGCCGGAGAGCTCCTCCAGCAGGTCGATGAACTCCAGGAAGTCCATGGAGTCGATGAGGCGCGCCTCGATCAGGTCCTCGTCCGGGGCGACGGTGCCGGTGAGGCCGGGGTTCTTCTCGTGGAGCCAGGCGGTGATGCTGTCCATGGTGGGGAACCGTTCCTTTTCGTACGGGTGTTGTCGGAGCCGAAGCGGCTGGGGCCGACGGGGCGGGCCGGCCGGAGGGCGCTCAGTCGCGGGCGCGGCGGAGCCGGTCGAGGGCCCGCTCGGGGGTTCCGTGGGCGAGGACCATCGCGTGGACCCAGCGCTCGACGCCGAAGGCGACGCAGGAGCTGTACACGGGATCCGGGGAGCCCGCGCGGATACCCAGCCGCTCTCCGAAGAAGTTGCGGTGCCGGTTGACCGAGGCGATGGCGGTGCCGTCCGGGGCGCTGAACTCGTGCTTCACCGGGTCCAGCATCATCAGCCGGGCACGGGATCCGCCCTTGTCGTAGAACGGGTCGTCGGCCGCGGCGCGGGTCAGCTCCAGGCCGAGCAGCGCGGCGGCTTCGCGGATGAACTCCGCTCCCCGGTCCAGGTGTTCGGACGCCCCGTCCTGGGTGCCGAGGTACAGCACCTCACGCATGTGGAAGCCCCAGAGCCGCCGCAGCCCGTCGTAGTGGGTCTCGTTGCGGTAGCAGCGGCCGGTCGCCGAGAGCCTCAGGCCGTCGGCGCCGATGTCCTGCCCCTCCAGTGAGAGCAGCAGTCCGTAGCAGGTGGCGGAGGGCAGGAGGTGGCCGGTCGGCTCCAGCGGCAGGCCGCCCGGCTGCTGCCCGCCGGCCAGTCCGTCGAAGGCGTCCGGCGCGAAACGTCCGGCGGCGACGCCGAGGTGGGGGAAGTTGCGGAAGTAGTCGAGCCGGGACAGCCCTTCGGCGGAGAGCAGCGGCGGACCCACCACCTCCGGGGCCGAGAGCCGGGCCGCCAGACCCGTCAGCAGGGAGTCGAGACCGTGCAGCAGTGCGGTGTGGACCGGGTCCAGCGGGACCAGTCCGGGTCCCGGGCTCTTCAGGGTGATACCCGGCGGCGTCGTGGTGTCGGATGTGCTCATTGCAGACCGCTCCCTCTGAGCGTGGCGAAGCGCCGAGGAGCTGGTCCATCGGCAGTGCGGAACGTCCCGGTCCGCTGGTCAGGGCGGACTGAAGTCCTGCGGGAAGGTGGCAATTTCGCCGGAACGCACGGGGTGCGCCAGGCAGACGCCCCATCAGGGGCTGTGCCACGTAGGGACCTTAGGACGGGTCCCCGTAATTTGTCTAGACCAAAGTAGATGAAACCCCTTGCCTCACTGGCGCGTTGCCCCCGGCGGCGAAACCCTCCCGTATGCCCGTTCCGGCGCGTCGCTTGACAGAGGTAATGGTCTGGACCACTGTGCTGATCGCGGGATCTCCACCGATCCGCCGGAGCGAGCGCCCCGATCCTGCCCTTCGCACGACCTCCGCGCGCTCTTTCTCCGGCGCCTGCCGACCGGACCACGGGCCACCGTCAGAACGCCCAAGTCCCCCTGCCCAGAAGGTCAGAGTGATACCCAACACCTCGCAAGGCCCCCGCCGCCCCCGGCTGCACCGGGCGGCGTCCGACCGCCCCTACTTCAGCGCCGACGGCGAGTCCTACCTCGCCCAGACCACCCTGCGGGAGCTCAGCAAGTCGCGGCCGCTGCGGGTGCTGTCCGAGGAGGACTTCGCCCACTGGCAGACCTATGGCTACGTCATCGTCCGCGAGGCGGTGCCCGCGCAGACGGCCCGTCAACTGCTCAATTTCACCTGGGACTTCCAAGGTCTCGACCCGGACCGGCCGGACAGCTGGTACGAGGACCGCCCGTTCCGTTCGCAACTGGACCGCCAGCTGCACGTCTACGGCTTCGTCGAGGCCTACCACCACCAGTTGCTCTGGAACAACCGCCAGGCCCAGCGGGTGTACGACGCCTTCGTCGACGTGTGGGACTGCGAGGAGCTGTGGGTCACCCTGGACCGGCTCAACCTCAACCCGCCCAACGTCGGGAACCGGGACCGCGCCCTCATCGACGCCACGGACCGGGGCTTCGACATCGAGCTGCACTGGGACATCGACACCACGCTGGGCGTCCCGCCGCAGCGGGTGCAGGGCATCATCGCGCTCAACGACACCAGCCCGGAGACGGGCGGCTTCCAGTGCAACCCGGAGCTGTTCCGGCGGTTCGAGGAGTGGAAGACCGGCAGCCCCCCGGACCGGGACCCGATCCGCCCTTCGGTGGACCGCTCAGAGTTCCCGGTCGTACGACCCGACCTGCACCCCGGCGATCTGCTGATCTGGAACGGCCTGCTCGCCCACGGGGTGGCGCGCAACACCTCGCGCGACGGGGTCAGGGCGGTCCAGTACCTGTCCATGATGCCCGCGCTGGAGGAGCACGAGAGGCTGCGGCACTCACGCGTGGAGTCCTGGCGGCACCTGCGCACTCCGCGCTGGAACCGCACCCTCGTCGGCGATCTCACCCGGCACGAGTCCAAGCGCTACCCCACCGCCACGCTCGACGGGCTCGGCAGCCGGCTGCTGGGCCTCACCTCGTGGAGCGACGGGGACCAGGAGCCGCCCGCCGGCGGACGGAGCGAGGAGCCGTCGTGCGCCGCGTCTGCCTGACCCTGCCGACCAACCGGCCCTGCGCCGAGACCATCGCCGCGGTCGCCGCGGAGGCGGCCCACGGCGCCCGGCACTTCGGTGTCGAGGTGCACCTGCTGATCCTGGACTCGTCCGGCCCCCGGGCGCTCACCGCACACCGGGCGGCGGTCTCCGGGCTGCCCCGGGAACCCGGCGTGGTCGTCCACCACCTCGACGAGGACCGGCAGCGGGCCTTCCTGCGGGAGGTCGCCACCGAATCAGGCATCGCCGACGCGGACCGGGTGCTCGGCCTGATGCTGCCGGAGCGCGTGTCGTACGGCGCCTGCACCAACCGGGCCTTCCTGATCGCGGAAGCGCTCGGCTGCGAATCGGTGCACCGCCGGGATTCGGACAGCCGGTACCAGAGCCTGGACGGCGAGCCGGTCTTCCCCCTCCACCAGGAACTGACCTTCCTGGGGCGGCGGGCCGCCGATGTGGCGGACCTGGTGTCCCGCAGCCGGCTCGACCCGGCCTGCGTCGAGCGGCCGGTGGCCATGGTCGGGGGCTCCTTCATCGGCGAGATGTCCGTGGACGTCGAGGAGATCCGCCGGCTCGACCCCGCCGTCCACCACGACCTGGTCGGACTGTCGGTGCCCGAGGGATATCCGGAGATCTGGCGGCGGAACCTGATCGAGGAGTCCTTCCGCGGCGCCGGCACGACCCCGTTCGCCGCCGACCTCACGACCCTCACCGGAGTCGCCCCGACCCGTGTGGACATGTGCAACATCGGCTTCGGCAGCCAGGTCTACGGGACGGTTCCGCTGCCGCCCGCCACCGACACCATCGGCAGCGACTACTTCCTGATCCACCTGGTCCACGACGCCCGGCTCCCCGGCGTGCTGCACAACCGCCACATAGTCAACTTCCACACCGGTGAACGCCGTACCGGTGCCGGTTTCGTCGCCTACCAGGTGCGGCTGGCGAAGTTCCTGCTGTCGACGCCGTACTTCAACGCCGTGTACGCGGCGGCGGCAGCGGCCGGCGACACCCTGCTGGACCCGGCGGGCCGGGTCCGTTCCCGCGCCGTCGCCGCACTGGTCCGGGACAGCACACGGTTCGACCCGGCGGACAACGCCGAACGGCTGGACGTCATCGAGCGCTCCTACCGTGCGCTCGGCGGCCGGTACACGGCGGTCGCGGAAGCCCTCGCCGAGCGCCGCGGGCGCCTCCTCGACGAGGCCGGGGCGGACATGGAGGACTTCGCGCTGCTGATCGACGCCTGGGAACCCCTGGTACGGGCCGCCGGACGCGCCGGACTCGGCAACACCACGGACACCGCCACCGCGAGCGGGGGGCCTCGGCCGGGGCGGGAACGTACGGTCACCGTCGCCTACACGGGCGGCGAGGAACGCCGGGGCCCCGTCACGATGGGGCAGGCCAACATGATCCGCTGCATCCTGCGGGACGAGCCCCTGCACATCAACAACCACGACGTCTGGCCGGTACCCGCGGGCACCGCCACGGAACAGGTGCTCGACGCACTGCGCGCACTGGTCGTACGCCACGAAGCGCTGCGCACCACCTTCCCCGAGCCGGCCACCAACGCGTCCCGCACCCAAGTGGTCGCCGCGGAAGGGAATTTCACCGTACGCCTGCTGGACCACGACGAGTTCGGCGCCGATCCCGCGCACTACGCAGAGACAGTGGCCCGCCGGGCCCGTGCCGGGCGATTCCGGCTGGACCGTGACTTCCCCCTCCGCATCGCCCTGCTCAGCCTGCGCGGAGCACCGGCCTTCGTCGCCCTGTCCTCCAGCCACGCGGTGACGGACGGCAGCGCCCTCGCCGTACTGCACGAGGAGTGGCTCGCCCTGCTGGGCGGCGCCGGACTGCCGCCGGTCACGGCGCTCACCCCGCTCGATCTCGCCGCCGAAGAGGCGACACCGGCGGGGCTGCGCAGGTCGGAGGCGTCGCTGCGGTATTGGAAGCAGATCATCGGCACCGGGCCGCAGGAGATGTTCGCCGAACCGAGGGCCGCCCGCACCGACGGGCAGCAGCCGCAGCTCACCCTGCGCTCGCTGCGCGGCGCCCGCGCACTCGCCCAGGCGGCCAAGCGCACCGGCAGCCCCTCCCCCACCGTGCTGCTGACGGCCTGGTGCACGCTCGTCGCGCACCGCGCGGGTCAGTCCACCTGCGTCGCCGCCGCACCACTGTCCAACCGGTCCCGGCCGGGGCTCGCCCGCTCGGTGAACACCCTGTCCCAGGACGCGCTCCTCTCCCTCGACGTACGAGGCCCGTCCTTCGACGCCGTGCTGCGCAAAGCGTGGGGGGCGGCGCTCGGCGCCTACCGCCACAGCCAGTTCGACTCGGTACGCCTGTGGGAGGCGATCGACGAGACCACCTTCGAGCGGGGCAGCCACTTCGCCCGTGACGTGGTCTTCAACGACGTGAGCGGACTCACCGACGCCCGCGAATCCGCCCAGGGCCGGCACACCCGGCTCACCGGCCACGCGCCGGATGCCGAACAGGATGTTGAACTCGACCTCGAATGGGGCCCGTTACAGGTGCTCCCGACCCGCCTGCTGTGCTTCGCCTACCGGACGCGGCCGCTGCTCCACCTCGGGATGTGGGCAGACCCCGCGCTGTTCACCCGGGAGGAGGCGGAGACCTTCCTCACCGGTCTGGTGAAGCTGCTGGAGGTTGTCGCGTACGAGGACGTACCGCTGGCCTCACTGACGGAGGCCACCGGAGTCCGGCCGGCCGAGCGCGGAGGCGACTGGCTGCGGGTGGACGGTTGCTGGACCTCACCGGCCGCGGTGGCGGACGCGCTGAGCGGCGCGCTGGGCGGCCTGCCCGTACACGTCGCGACGGACGACGGCTCCGCACCCGCGCCGGGCGGGGAGCACATGACGGCCTTCATCGCGTCGGGCGGCGCGCCGCTCACTCCGGACGGGGCCCACACCGCGCTGATGGAAACGATCTCCGGGCCCGGCCCCTCGGGACTTCTGGCGCCCGTGCGGTACGTCATCGTTCACGATCCGCCGGCCGCTCAGGGCGACAGCTCCGCGTGGCTGCGGCAGCGGATCCTCATGGAAGGGAACGGCCGTCCCCGGCCGACGCGAGATGACCACTGACGATGTGCTGGACCGGCCGGAGTCACCGGATTCCGCTCCGCTCCCCAGCCCCTGGAAGTCGGGTTCCTTCCGGCTGTTCTTCACCGCCCGCAGCGCTTCGCTGCTCGCCGACGGCATGCTGATGGTCTCGCTGACCACGGCCGTGCTGGGGGCCGGATACGGCGCCGGCGGTGTGGGCTACGCGCTGGCCGCGTGGATGGCACCGATCGCCCTGCTCGTGCTGTTCGGCGGCGTACTCGCGGACCGGTTCACCCCGCAGGTGATGATGGTCGGCGCCGACCTGGTGCGGATGCTGGCCATGCTCACGCTCGCGGCACTGCTCCTCACCACCGAGGTGCGCCTGTGGCAGATCATGGCCCTGATGGCGCTCAGCGGCGCCGCGACCGCAATGTTCCAGCCCGGTGTCGCCAGCATGATTCCGCAGATCGCGCCGGACATCCAGCGCGCCAACGCGCTGCTGCGGATATCGGAGGCGATGAGCGCGCTGATCGGCCCCGGCCTGGCCGGACTGCTCGTCGGCTACTGGCAGGTGGCGGGCTCCTACTTCGTGATCGCGGCGGCCTACGGGCTCAGCGCGCTGGTCCTCGTACCGCTGCGCAGGCTCAGCGTCGTACGGGAGGAGGGCGACGATCCGGTGCTGCACCGCCTGAAGGCGGGCTGGCAGGAGTTCCGTTCCCGCTCCTGGCTGTGGGGCGTCATCGTCGTCTGGGCGATCTACGGCCTGTTCGTCTTCGGCCCGGCCCTGCCGCTGGGCGCCGCCCTGCTCACCGAACAGCACGGGGCGGACGGCTACGGCTGGATCGCCTCCGCCGACGGCGCCGGAACGATCGTCGGCGGTCTGCTCGGCATGCGGGTACGGCCCACCCGCCCGCTCGTCGCGGGTGCCTGCGCGATGTTCTGCTTCGCCCTCAACCCACTGGCCCCGGCGCTGGGCTGGTCCTTTACGGTCACCATGCTCACCGGGATCCTGGCCGGCTGCGGCTTCGCCTTCTGGGGGGTCATGTGGGCGACCAGTGTGCAGTCCCACATCCCGCTCACCGTGCTGAGCCGGGTGTACGCGTACGACGTCGCCGGGTCCATCATGGCCATCCCGCTGGGCAGGGCCCTGGCCGGCCCGGCGTCCGAGGCCTTCGGCGCGGACCGCGTGCTGCTGTTCTCCTCGGCCGTCTCCGTGGTGTGCCTCGCCGTCATGCTGAGCGTGCCCGCCATCCGCGGACTGGGCCGGGGCCCGGGGAAGACCGACGCCCCGGAACCGCCGATCACCGCGGAGGAGATCCCGACGGCCGGGCCCGCCGCGCCTGCCTGAGAGCCGGTCCTGCCTGCGGGGCCCGGTCCTGCCTGGGGGCCGGTCCTACCGCGCCGGCAGGAAGGCCATCGGCGGTGCCGGGGTGAAGCTGCCGGTGACATCTCCGACGAGTCCGCCTTCGAGCCCGGTGTCGCCGGCCAGATCGAGCTTCAGCGCGGGCGCACCGTCCGAGAGATCGAGTTCGGACATACGGACCCAGACGATGTTGGGCCGTGACGTCGACTCATAGACGTAGATGCCGTCGGTCAGGTCCACGAGCGTGCGCCAAATGGTCTGCGAGGCGTAGGGCTTGTCGGGGTCGGCCACCCGGAAGGGCTGGGCGGCGTTACGCATCACGCTCAGCAGTGACGCGACGGCCTCCGTGGTGCCGGCGGGCTGCGGGAGCCTGGACAAGTAGTACGCCGCGCGTGCGAAGCGGTCCGAGGGGTCGGTCCCGCCCGGCAGCGGCTCGGCTCCGCCCAGGCCCTCGATCGTGCGCAGGCGAGCAAGCTGCTCCTGGAACGGAGGCGAGTTGGTGACCACCGTGTAGGACCGGTCATGATGCACCCGCGGCGTCCCGTCCAGGTACTCGACGACCGCCGAGTCGCCCGACCGGTCCTCCAGCGCCATGTGCAGGGTCACCGCCTTCCCGCTCGACGGGTCGGTCTGCGCGACGATTTGCAACCGGGAGCTCTCGATCCAGGCGACGGCTTCGGCGACGGTCGCGAAGTTGTCGAGTACGTACTGCATCCAGACCGCCACGCTCAACGCCGGCCGGCTCTCGTCCCGCTCGCCGTAGTCGGACTCAGGGAGGAACAGTTGGTGCGCCGCAAGACCGGCTTCGTTCACCCCGTCGACGGTCATCAGATCATGTGCGCCGGCGACCACACTGCCGTATACGGAGGCCCAGGTCAGCGTCCCGTCGAGGCCGTCCTCACGGGTCATGCCGCGTGGAAACGCCCAGAGGTTCGTCGCCATCTCCTCCATCCAGTCCATGTTCCGCCCGGCAAGAACCGCGCCACCGGCGTCAGCCCAGAGTGCTCGCGTACACATACGTTCCCGCTTTCCGCCCGTCAGAGATCCGAACCGACCCGTAGTGGGCAGAGGCAATGATCGTCTCTCGTGCGAGGCCGAGCATGGCGACACACTCATGCGGGGCCCACTGGGCGATTGCCGGTAATTGGGTCGCAGGGCGCGGAGGGCGTCTGGATACTGCCTCGGTGACCACTACCGCGCAGTCCCAACCGCTTCGGCCCCGCGCCCTGAAGCCCGGAGACCTCGTCGTGATCGCGTCGCTCTCCGGACCGCTGCACGCGGCGTACGAACCCGACCTGGAGGAGGCTGTGGTCGTACTGGAACGGATGGGATTCCGGGTGCGGCGGGCACCGCTGCTCGAAGCGGGGCGGCGCCATTGGTGGAGTGCGGCGACACCGGCGGAGATCGCCAGGGAGTTCAACGCGCTTCTGGGTGATCCCGAGGTACGCGCCATCGTCGCGCATGACGGCGGTCAGACGGCCTTCGGCTACCTCGACCTGATCGACGTCGCGGCGATCAGCTCCGACCCCAAGCCGATCCTCGGCTACAGCGACATCTCGCTGCTGCATCTGGTGCTCTACGCACAGACGGGCCTGGTGGGGTTCCACGCAGACCTGGCCACACCCGGACTCGGCGGACACTGGCAGACCGCGCCCGCCGCACGCCGGGCGGAACTCGAAAGGCTCTACACGACGCTGCTGACCAGCACGGCTCCGATCGGCCCACTGCCACCCGCCCCGTCCTGGGAGTGCTGGCGCCCGGGTCGCGCCGAAGGCCACCTGATCGGCGGGCTCCTCAACCGCATCGCACTGAACCAGGCGACGCGATACGCGCTGCCGCTCGAACGGTTCGACGGAGCGGTGCTGTTCTGGGAGGAGTTGGACGGCCTCGCCTCACACGTGTGGAGCTACCTCCAGGTCCTGCGGCACGCCGGCATCCTCGACCGCGTCTCCGGCATGGTCGTGGGCATCCCGACCGCGATCGAGGGCCCCGGCTCGCCCGACGGCTCCCCAACCCTGCGAGAGATCGTCCTCGACGCCCTGGGAAACCGCGACATCCCGGTCCTGGGCAACGTCGAGTTCGGACACGCCGGCCCGAACCTCCCGATGCCCGTCGGCACCCGCGTCGCCCTCGACGCACAGCGGCGGACCTTGTCGCTGCTCGAACCGGCGGTGCGTTGACGGGGTCGCGAGCGGGCAATCAGGGGCACCGTGCTCAGGTCGCCTGTGGGCCATCAATTGATGGGGCCTGAGCGAGTGCCCGGAAGATACTTTCGAGGTCTTACGCCGTTGCCGCGCAGAATTCCTGATCTCTCTCCCGAATCACGTCCATCGCTTCGTTGAAGTTTGGCCGCCCGGACCGGCTTCTTGAATGAGACGCGTAGGCACAATCGTCCAGTTCCTGACCAACCTAAACGTCCACTCAACTTGCTCGGGCGCTTCCCGCACAAAGGATGGCGCTCCACCGGCGACCTGAACCACACGACATGACCAAACCGGCCCAGCACCTTCCTAGGCTGACTTGTCGAGCCTCATCTGACGCGTTCTCACCCCGGCGGCGGGTATCAGATCCTGGCAGCAGTCGGCACTCACCGGCAGGCGGCAACTCCCTGGACAAAGAGAGCCAAAACAGGCTCCCATCAACCCAGGCTGACGCTCCACACATCTCCATGCCCCAGCCATTCATCACGTTTCTCATTGTCATTATTTACCAGGACAGAGACCTTCGACTCAGATGCGCGATACTCCAGGAAGTCACCTTGATCGATAACTTCAAGAGCGGGCCGATCAGGCCGCTTCGAAAACTCGGCAAGTAGTTCCTCCCACGCGAGATAGCGGGGAAACTCGTCGCGCATGACGTCGCGCCAACGAAGCGCCAAGTCTGCACGAACAGCAAGCCTGTGCAGCTCGATGGCACCCCCGGAAACAGTCCATTCTTGACCGGAACTAAAATAAAATTCGATGAAACCGTAGTCACGTCTCATTGAATCGCCGCCCGCATCGACTACATCCACGAAAGCCGAGTCAATTTCCCTCTGGACGTCCCCGAGCGTGGAGCCAATTCCAACACCATACAGCCGCCCAGTTGCAACAAACAAGGCAATCAGCTCAGTAGCGCTCACAGCTAACCCTCCAGTTTCTCGATGAGCGCTTTCATTTCGCCTGCCCAATTCACTTTGCCTCCCCGGTTGCGATCAACTATATGCCCCCGAGGAGACTCGGCCTTCACGAGAAGAGTGATGTTTCCGTGAGCGACACCTCCGGAAATACCCTCAGCCTGAGCTCCCCCGCGGTATCTCTGGTTTCGAAGTCCACAACGAGTTGAGTCTCACCGTCCCCTTCCTGCACGCGGAGCAGAACAGCCCCTTCTCTGAACAGGCTCACCATGACCGCGCCGGACCGCGTACACCAGCGCACAGCCACCGACTGGCCGACCGCGTCGTACGAAAATTTCAAGTCTTCGCCCGTTACACCGACTAGATCTATCGTCCTCCGAGTCTCGCCAGTGACCTCTGGCTCGACGCCCAGTGCATTGACGATTTCTTGGGGGTCAGGTGTGACAAATTCGGATGGCACGAAACTTCCTCCTGGTTCGCTTGTTCGATTCAAACGGCACGCGCTCAACGGGTCTCTCAGCTGCGAAATATTACCGTCGATAACCTGTATCCACCATCAGGCATAATCTGCCAAGTACTTTCCACTCCGAGCATTCCATGCGGTCCATATAGGACAGATTTCGTTTTACCAAAATTCCCCCATTCATTGGTGAAATGCTCCGAAAATCCATTTCCGGTCGCCTCCTTCAAGTGTTCGGTCACGAATTGACGAGAGGCTGGAGTGTCATGCAATCCTATACTTTTGAGTTGATTAGCATTTTGTATCGCCCTCGGTGTGTTGTGGGGATCCGGCTTCACATCCTTATTGAACAGGTAATCCAATTTCCTCGGGTTGACTTCCGGGCAGGGGGCAAGACCAAAAGGATCTGACTCTGTATGAGGATTCTTGACGTAGGTACCCGAGTTGGGTGAGGGGGCGATCCCCAGAGGGTCGACAGAGAGGTATCGGGCGGTTTCCGGGTCGTAATGGCGGTAGAAATTGTAGTGGAGTCCGGATTCCGGATCGAAGTACTGACCGGGGAAGCGAAGCGGTGTGTAGGCGATGCTAGTGGTGGACCAGGTGGTGGTGCCCCACAAGGTGCTGCGGGTATGCCAGGCCAGACTGCCCGACTCGTCGATCAGTTCGGTCGGGGTGCCGATGAGGTCGGTGACTACGGCGAAAAAACGCTCGTCAACGGTGTCTTGCAGAGCGCTGCCGGAGAGGATGCGTTCCGTCTGAGTAAGGGGACGGAGACCGTCGTGATCCCAGGTGACCGCAACTGGGTTGGCCATAGCTCCGGCGAAGGATATTTGTTCGCACAGAGTGGTTCCGTCCCAGGTGAATGAGATTTCCTCCGCCACGGCGTCGCCTTGGGCTTGCAGGCGTTGCTTGGCCACGCGGCGCCCGAGAGGGTCGTAGAGATAGCGCCAGCGGGCCCCGTCAGGAGTCGTGACCGAAGTAAGCCGGTCCTCGGGGTCCCAGGTGTAGCGCCAGGTTTCCGGTGCTCGGGAGAGGCGCGTCTTCTGACGGAGCACGACTCGGCCCTGGGCGTCGTGCTCGTAGCGGATGCGACCGGCGCGCGTGAGCCGTGTTCCTGTGTAGGTACGTTCGCCCGTGGCCTCGTGACCGGGGTGACCTACAGGCCACGCTGCCTGCATCTGGTTGCCTGCTTGGTCGTAAGCGTAGGTCTCGGTCCAATGCGCACCGTCAACCGCGGTTACCCGGCCGATGGCGTCCAACTCTAGGTGGCGAGAACCGGAAACGCTGTCGTGGATGCCGATGATGTTGCCGTCTGCGCGGTATGTATAGGCGCGGTGCTTCAGCCTCTTTCCCTGGGTCCATACCTGCTCACTGGCGAGCCGGCCCACCCTGTCGAATTCATGTGTGAGGCTGATCGACTCTCCGACGTGCCGGGCACTCTCCTGTCCGGCGGCGTTCCGTGTGAACACAACGGTTCGGCCGGAGCTGCTCAGGCTGCTGCATCGCCCGGCAGCGTCGTAGTCCAAGGTCCTTGTTACGCCAGATGGGGTCTTTCGAGAAATCCGTCGCCCCAAGGTGTCGTAACCGTAAGCCAATGTGCGTCCGTTTACGGTCTCGGACCTGAGCCTCCCGTGCCGGTCGTGCAGGCGAGTGAGGACCGCGTCAGGGCCGACAGCACAGGTTAGCTGGTCAAAGTTGTCGTATTCGAACGTGGTGACCACGCCGTCCGCATGCTTGCGCAGCAGTAGTCCGATTTCGTTGCGCTCGTACCGAATTATCTGGCCGAGCCCATTGGTGCGAGCAGCCAGGCGTCCTGCCTCGTCGTGACCATATGCGAGTGTGCGGCCGTCGAAATCAGTCTCCGCCGTGAGACGACCGCTGGGATCGTAGGCGTAAGTCCATTTCAATCCGCGTGGGTTACTTACCTCGGTCAGTCGCAGATTGGTGTCGTGGATGAACTCGTAGCGAGATCCGTCCGGCCCCGTGCGTGCTGCAAGGAGGTCGAAGTCGGCGTACTCGAAACGGCTGACCGTGCCCATGGCATTGCTATGGGACAGGCAATTGCCTTCGCCGTCATGCGTCCAGGATTCCTCGCTGCCGTCCGGCTCGGTACGCCGGGCCGGACGGCCTTCGACTGTCCACTGATATCGGCTGGTTATGCCGAGGGCATCGGTGACAGTAACTGGTCGGCCGAAGGCATCCCGCGCGTAGCACGTCGTCGCGCCTAGTGGGTCGGTAATCTCGATGGGCAGACCAGTCCTGTCGTACCGTGCCTCGGAGCGATGCCCGAGGGCATCCGTCACAGATATGACGTTCCCAGCCTCATCGTACGAATAGGTCGTTGTCGAGCCAGAGGCATCGGTGACCGAAGTGCGGTTGCCGCGTTCGTCGTAGGTCTGTCGAGTGACCGTCCCGTCTGCGGTCTGGACGCGCACCGGGAGGCCGAGGTCGTTGTATTCGGCGGTCAGCTCTCGTCCGTCCGGGCGGATCACCGAGGTGAGGTGGTCGTGCTCGTCGTACGTGGAGCGGCTGACGTGGCCCAGCGGGTCCGTGACGGACAGCAGGCGGTGGAACCGGTCGTACTCGAAGCGGGTGACCGCTCCCAGGGGGTTGATCTCGGCTATGACCTGGGAGCGGTTGTTGATCACGTATCGCGTGGTGTGGCCGAGGCCGTTCGTCATGGAGGTCATGCGCAGGCCGGTGGCGGGGTCGGTGTCGTCCCAGGTGAAGTGGGCTTCGAGGTATCCGTTGGTGCCGGCCTGGTACACACAGCGGTCGTGCTCGTCGTAGACGTACTCGTAACGGCTGCCGTTGGTATCGGTCCACGCGGTGATGCGGCCAAACTCGTCGCAGTCGAAGCGCAGCGGGCGGCCGCAGGAGTTGGTGGTCTCGGTGAGGTGGCCGTTGGTGTAGCCGTAGCGGAGGATCTCCTGGTCGGTGCCGTCCGGGGCGGCGCCCGCCAAGTGCAGTGCGGTGACTCTGCCTTCGTGCGTGGTGAGTTTCAGGTGGTAGCCGCCGTGGTGCACGATCGATGTCGGAGCGCCGCCTTCGTCGTACTCGAAGGCGATCCATCGGCCGTTGCGGTCGTCGACCTGAGCCAGAAGCGCGAGCTCGCCGTTGGGGTGGTCTGCGAAGAATCGCACCTGGCCGGTTTCCGGGTCGGTGACGGTGTAGCCGTCGTCGACCCGGTCCAGGGGCCAACGCCGGCCGTGCGTCGGCATGACGGGAACGCCGGGCGCGGGATGCGGGTAGGCCAGCAGGCTGCCGTCCTCGCCGCTGAAGACCACGCCTTCCGCGTCGATCTCCAGACGCTGGTCAACCGTGCTCGACCAGCCGGACCCGAACCAGTTTCCGGCCCGGTAGGAGGAGTCGAAGACCCGCTCGAAGGTGAGGGGAAGCGAACCGGGCAGCACGACGTCCGTCTGCGGGAGCAGCATGCGGCCCGTCGCGACATCGATGGGGTCCCCGGCACATTTGACTTCCCTGCACGGGTTGGCGTTGGAGTCGGGATTCCTCTCGTGGCCTTGTCGGCTCTTTCCCTTCCGGCGTTCGAGGAGGTCCTTCATACCGGCCCGCAGGCCGCCCTTGAGGAAGCCGCCGCCCTTGGTACCGAAGAGTTCGGGTACGAGTCTGCCGAGGAATTCAGAAGGGTCGCCCTTGGCCGCGGACCAGGTGTTCTGCAGCGCCCGGTCGGGGTTGGCGGCGGTGGACGCGAGACCGGCGAGCGTCATGTTGACGCCCTTGTAGTACTCGGCCGGGTGGGTCAGGTTGTACGGGTCCTGCGGATTGACCGACCGGACGAAGTTCACCAGGCCCGCGGTGCCCTTGATGACGCCGCCGCCGAAGTGGGCCAGCTCGACGCCCTGGCCGAGGTCGTAGTCGATGAGCTCCTGCTTGGCGCGGTCCAGGCCTGTGGGCGTCTTCGGAGCATGCGCCATCGCCGCGGTGATCGCTGCCTTGGCCGTTTCGGCAGCCTCGTTGCGGGTCCGCCGCGCGTCGTCCAGGATCTCCTGGGCATGACGGCGCTTCCCCACGCCCGGATCGGTGAACTTTCCCGGATGCGGGAGCGGATGGTCGGTGTTGCGGACCGCGTTATACGCCTCCGCCTTCTCCTTGAACGCGGCAGCCGCGGTCTCGTAGTCCTGCTTGCTCTCCTTGTAGAGGGCGATCGCCTCGGTGGCCTTGGCCTGCGCACTTGTGACCGTCCCGGCGTACGTCTCCAGCGCCGCGGCCGCGTCCTCGCACGCGTCCGCCGCACGTAACCAGTCCGTGGGCAGCGTCTCGAACTTCACCCGGAAGGCATCGGCGGCCGCACCTTTCCAGTGACCGGAGTCGAGCCGCTTCATCCCGCCGCCGACAAGCTCGAACGCCCGCGAGAAGTCGCGGAGGTTCGTCACCGTCGCACTGATCTTCTCCGGCCGGCCATGGATCAGCTCGTCCGCTTCCTCGCTCTGCCCGAGCTGCTGCTCCCCGATCTCCGCCCCGAGCGAGGACGCGGTCTCGTCCCCCCAGTCCTCAACCGCGTCCGCCCACTCGTGCGCACCGACCTTCTCCAGGCCCGAGCCGACAATGTCGGTGCCCTCGTCGATGACCTCACCGGCGACCTGCTTGCCCTTGTCGACCAGCTTGCCCGCACCGTCGAAGAGGGCTCCGCCGAGCTTCCCCCAGTCCGCCATCAGCGGTTCTCTCCCCACCGTGGCTTCTCGGCCTGATCGATCGTCTCCTGCGACGGATCAAGCCGCTCCCGCAGCTTCGCGTCCGCGGCCTCCCGCACATCCGGGTCCACGATCCCGGACCGCTCCATCGAGTCGAGCAGGGAATCCTGCACGTCGTAGGTCGTGTCCTTCCAGGTCTGCTTCACCTCTTCATGTGCCTCCAGCATCGATTCCCCGCTCCAGTCCGGGTTGTCGTACGCGGTCTGGGTGCTGACCGTGTCCCAGCTCAGCTCCTTGACCTCGTCCTCGGACAGGTGCGGATTCCCGTTCACGGAGTTCACGCCGATCTTGACCGAGTCCTTGACGTACCGCTCCTGCTCGGCGAAGGAACCCGCCGACAGCCCCACCCCCAGCGCGAAGCCGTTGCCCTTCTGCGTGAGCGCCCGTACCCCCCACTCCCAGCGGTCGCAGAACGTCCCGAACTCGGACGTGAGCGCACCATGCCCCAACTCCAGCCCCGACAGGGCGAGATCGGAGAATCCCCGGCCCGTCGACGCCTGACCGATCGTGCCGAGGTCCTTCAACTCCGCATGCGCGAGGTCGATCCCCTTCGCGATCTCCGCCAACGCCTCCGGCGGCACCCGAAGCTCCGCACCGTCCCCGCTCATCGCAGCCCCCCGAGATCGATCGCGACCGCGTCCGGCACAATCCCCGCCACCGGGGGAAAGAGCATCCCGCCGTCCTCGCTGCCCGCATCCAGAGCCACCCCCGCAGGCCCCGGCAACAACGGCACCATCACGTCCAGCAACCGCGCACCCAACACCGCCCGGTAGGCCCACTCCCGCCCGGCCTCCCCACGCACCCGCGCGAACCGGGCCAACGCCGCCTCGTCCGAGAACGCGCAGATCCAGCGGACCCCGCCCTGCTCCGCCGACCACAGATCCCCGGCCTCATCCAGCGGCACCAGCACCGCCGTACGCCGGAACTCACCCAGCAACACAGCAAACTCGCGCCTCGCCACCGCCACCGGATCACCGGCCGCCGTCATGGCACCGCCCCTGTCCGGTACCTCACCCGGCGCGGGAACCCCTTCGCCAGCAGGCCGGCCGGTCAATCCCCCCGCGCCGGCCGTCTTCGAACGCCGGGCAGACGCATACGCCAGATCATCCCCGATATCGAACATACATTGCACACTGTCACGGCACGCTTTCCGAGAGCAACGACGAAAAGCAGTCAGCCATATTCCGGCCCCGGCAGCGGAATGGGGGACGCGATGAGTCATGGATCACGTGCGTGCGCACTGGAGTAGGCAGGGGGGAGCCGCTGGGGAGGTGTTGGCTCGGAGCCGTCGCACGGATGGGAACCTCTGTCGGCCAACACGAAACCCCGGTCGCGTCCTCGGCTGGGGCCGTCTGTCAGACCGGATCGCTAGCATGCGAAACATGGCCATCAAAATTGAGAACGTCGGCATCGCCGTTCGCGACCTCGAAGCAACGATCTCCTTCTTCACCGACCTCGGCCTCACGGTCCTCGGCCGTGACACGGTCAGTGGTGAGTGGACCGACACCGCCGTCGGCCTTGATGGCAATCACGCCAGGATCGCGATGCTCCAGACGCCGGACGGTCAGGGTCGTCTTGAGCTCTTCGAGTACATCCACCCCGAGGCGATCGAGACGGAGCCGACGCTTCCCAACGAGATCGGCATGCATCGCGTCGCCTTCTCGGTCGACGACATCGACAAGGCCCTCGAAGCGGCCGCGAAGCACGGATGCCATCCGCTTCGTGGTGTGGCGACCTATCAGGACGTCTACAAGCTCACGTACCTCCGAGGCCCCAGCGGCATCCTTGTCATGCTGGCCGAAGAGCTGAAGAAGGGCTGACGGGCCCGCGCAGGACCGGAACTGACGACTGATCGGTTCACACGGCTGCTGTGCGAACCGGCTTTCTACGCGGACGGGGTGGGACGATCAGTGGGTTCGTGTCACCGAACGCTGGTGCGGAGGGGTTGAATGCTCACCTTGTCGGCGGTTGCCGAGAACCCGCTGGTCCTGACGCGGTCCGTGAGGCTGCTCGACGGTTCGGAAGTCGCCTTCCGCCCGCTCACGCACGGCGACGCAGACGATCTGGCCGCCTTCCTCGATGGGTTGTCGGCCGCATCGAAGAGACTGGTTACGTTCGACGGCTACGACCTCGCCGCTGCCCGCGAGCTCTGTGACGCGATCGCCCGTTACGACAAGCTGAGGCTGGTGCTCTCCGAGGCGACCGGCAGGATCGTCGGCCTCCTGGAACTGAGCCTCGATCTGCACCCCTCGGACATCGCCCGCTACCGCAAGGCCGGCGTCTCACTGACGGCGGCAGACTGCCGCTTCGGCGTGACCCTGGCTGACGACTATCAGGGGAAGGGCGTGGGGACACAGGTTTTCCCGCTCATCGCCGACGTCGCACGGCGCTTCGGCAAGAAGCGGATCATCCTGTGGGGCGGCGTCCTCGCCGACAACCCGCGCGCCATTCGTTATTACGAGAAGCAGGGCTTCCGGACCGTCGGCTCGTTCACCGAAGCCGACGGCGCGCGGGCACTCGACATGATCCTCGACCTGTGACCGCCACCGGGCCGGTGTCCCACAGCCCAGCGGCCGCTACCCACTGATCGCCTGTCGCGGCGCGCGGCCACTCCTCGTCGCGGTCGATCAGCCGATGGTGCGCAGTACTGCCGTCTTCGGGTGCGCGCGCAGGACCTGGATGGCCTCGTTCATGCCGTTCTCCTCGGCGTCCTTCATGTGCGCGTGGAACGCCGCCACGTTCTCCCATACCTGGATGGCGTAGAAGGCGCCCGAGTCGTCGATGTCCTCGTACTCCGTGGAGCTGATGAGGCCAGGCTTCGCCGAGGTCTCGATCGCGTGCAGCAGGGCGTGCCGTGCGTCCTTCTCCTGTCCGTCCTTGGCGTGGATCTCGATGAGGACGGTCACTGGGTCCTCGCTGCTCATGGTTGCCTCACCCGTCGTTCGCTGGTTCCGAGGCCGGAGGGGGCTCCGGAGGGCTGAATAAGAAGTGCTGGCACTTCTTATCTCTCGACCGTACATCGCGCCATAAGATGTACCAACACGTCTTGGAGGTTTCCGGATGCGGCGCAGACGGGGCAGGGCCCTTGAGGAAGCACTGCTCGATGCCGCGTGGAGCGAGCTGACAGCGCGCGGATACGCGGCGTTCACGCTGGAGGCGGTGGCGAAGCGGGCCGGCACGAGTACGCCGGTGATCTACCGCCGCTGGGCCAACAGAGCCCTCCTGGTGGAGGCCGCCGTCGCGCATGCCAGTTCCCTGCGTGCCATCGAAACCCCCGACACCGGAACACTCCGTGGCGATCTGATCGCGATCATGCGGACGGCCAACGAGTCGCGCGTCGGCCTTCTCGTCGCGACCGCGGTACTCCTCGACGGCTACTTCACCGAGAGGGGATCGAGCCCGGAACAACTGCGTGAGCACCTCCTCGGCGGCCACCGCTCCGCAGCCGAGTCCATCGTGCGGCGGGCCGTGGAACGGGGCGAGGTCGACCCCTCGATCCTGGAGCCACGCCTCGTGTCGCTTCCGTTCGACCTCTTTCGCCATGAGGTCCTGATGACGCTGAAGCCCGTACCGGAGGAAGCCATCGTCCGGATTGTCGACGGCATCGCCCTACCCCTTCTGACCAGGCCGTCGCCCCGGAAGCACGGGGGCCAGTAGGGGGCCGAGCCCCGGGCAGGACCGGACGAGGCCGGGGCATTTTGCCCGCGCATGGTTCTGGAATCTCTCTTGACATATATATAATTGCTATATGCATCAATCGTCACCCGCCTCGGGGCTCACCGACGAGCAGCGCATCGAGAGCGCGGCCCGGGGCCTCCTCAGAGGCATCGGACGACTGGCGCAGACACTCTTCCGCACAGGCGAATTCGGACTCACCCGCAGCCAGGCGGCCGTACTGGACGCGCTGGAGAACCGCCCCCTCCGGGTGACCGCGCTCGCGGCGTACACCGGTATGTCCCAGCCGCGCGTGACCGTGGTCCTGCAGAGCCTCGAAGAACGCGGCCTGGCCTCGCGCGAACGCGGCACACCCGACCGGCGTGTCGTGGAGGCGGCTCTGACGCCGGCCGGCCGGACCCTGCTCGAAGAAGGGCGCCGGCGGATGGCCGCGGCGCTCCTGAGGGGCCTCGACGCCGGTGTCGAGGACTCCGAACGCGCAGTGAGCGCCGCTCGTGACGCCCTCACCACTTTGCTGAACGCGATGGAATCGGAGACCAGTTGATCAGCCCAGGCACCGCGCCGTCGGACACGGCAACGGACCGAGCAGCACCGGCACCACCCGCCGCCACCCCCACTCCCACCTCCGCCTCCGCCTCCGCACCGGGGACGGCTGTGCCGCGTGCCGTCGCGCCGCGCCGGGTGGGCGGGCCCCGGCGGCGCTGGGACTGGGTACTCGCGGCAGATCCCGGCCTGGGTCAACTGCAGTCGGGATGGCGCACCTTGGTCGCCATGGTGACCTCCCTCGCGGTCGGCTACGCGATGGCCGGGGCCCTCGGCATCCCGGCCATGATCGGCATGATGGTCGGCGGGATGATGGGCCTGATGAGCGCCTTCGCCGTGGCCGAGAACACCTGGCAGCGGCTCACCCGGGCGATCCTCTGGATGCCGTTTCCCTACGCCTCGGTCCTGTGGCTGGCCGCCGAGCTGCACGACGACCGCCGCCTGGAGATCGGCCTGATGGTCGGTGCGCTGGCGCTGACGTTCTTCCTCGCCCGATTCGGTCAGCTGTACCTGCTCACGGGCATGATGCTCTTCAACGGCCTGATGGTCGGCATGATGGCGAACATCCCCGCGGGGATGTCGGGCAAGGCGCTGCTCGTCGCCCTGGTCTCCGCCGCGGCGGTGCTCGTGACCCGGCTGCTGCTGTGCTACCCGATGCCGCGTGAGGACCTGCTGCGCACCCAGCGCGCCTTCGTCGTCGAAGCCCGCCGGGTCGCGGACTCGGCCATCGAGGCGCTGGACCCCGACGCCGACCAGGAACGTGCCGTACGCCGCATGACGCGCGCCCTGCGCCGTCTCAACATCACCACCGTCACCATCGACGGACGGCTCGCCCAGCCGGAGGTCGCCGCCGACCCCGACATGGCCGAGCTCCTCCACCGCCACCTCTTCGACGCGGAACTCGCCCTACGGGGGATAGGCCGGGCCGTCCAGGACCTGACCGGGCTCGCGGTGCCGCCGCGTCTGCGCGAGGCACTGGTGGTCGGGCTCGTCGTCGCGCGGGACACTCCCCTCGGCAGCGCCCAGGGCCTGCGCCCCGCTGCCGAGATCATCCGCCGGCAGGCCGATGCCGTGCCGAACGACCCCGGTGCCGGGCAGGCGGAGGCCGTGGAACCCGCCTACCGCGTGGCCCAGCTGCTCGACTCCCTGGCCGGTTCGCTGTCCCACTGGCTCGCGCTGGGCTGGAGCTCCCCGCAGTCACCGGCGAAGGTCCCCTTCCAGCCGACCGTCGCCCTGGAGCGCGACCGTCCCGCCGGATCGGCTGCGGCGACGCGGCGCGTGCTCGCGGCAGGGACGGGGACCAGCTGGCGACGGGTCGTCCCCTTCGTACGCGCACCGCTGCACGCGGGAATCGCCGCCGCCATCGTCTGCCCGATCACCGACGCCATAGACCCGCACCGCTTCTACTGGGGTCTGGTCGGCGTGATGATCACCCTCTTCGGTACGAACACGACCCACGAGCGGCTGCGCAAATTCGGCCACCGCATGACGGGCACCGTGGTCGGCGCGGTGATCGGCATCGCTCTGCTCCACCTGGTGGGCCACGGTCACGTCTACGTGATGCTCACGATCATCGTCGCGGGGCTCACCCTCGGCGCCTGGGGAATGCAGCGTGCCTACGCGTTCTGGGTCGTGGGCCTGGTCGTCGCACTCGTGCAGCTGTACGGGCTGACGACGCCCGACGCGGGCATGGACCACCTGCTCGGCGAACGGCTGCTGGACAACGGTCTCGGCATACTGATCGCGACCGCGTGCGCTGCACTGATCTTCCCGCTGTCCGGCCGCAGGATCACACGGGAGGCGGAGCGTGGTTACGTGTCCGCCGTGGACGACCTCGTTTCGCAGCTGGCCCTGCGCTGGGAGGACCCCGACGCCCCCGTCCGGCTGCGCGGAGCTGCCCGCGCGGTCGACTCGGCCCTGTTCCAGGTCGTGAGCCTGGTCCGGCCGCTGGTGAGGATGCCGCTCGGGGTGCGCGGGCGTGACGCGGACAATCGCACCGCCCTGCTCACCACGGCGACCGGTCACGCCCGCGCCCTCGCGGCAGCGGCAGACATCGACATCGACCTGGCGCCCCGGCAGGCCGAACGGTTCACGCGCATCACCACCGTCCTGACCGGTTCGCTCCGGGCCCTGGAGCGCGCGCTGGCCACCGGCGAGCCCGAGGAATCCTGGCAGCGGGTCAGCCCGCTGGTACGGGAACTGAAGGCGGAGCTGGACATGGCACCGTCCGGCCCCCGCGCCGAGCGCATCCGAACGGCCCTGCGGGAGCTGGCCGCGCTCGACGATTCACTCGCCGGGTACGCCGAGCGGTGCGGGCTCACCGTGCGCAGTGCTCCGCCACAGAGCGTCGTGAGTTCGCCGATGGAACGGCGCACGCAGGCGCTCGTGGCGGAGTGGGGCACCCGACGGGCGCCCCGGGGCGCTGCCGCCTTGGAGCGATCCGCCACCGTCCCGGCAATTGCGGGTCCGGGAACTCCGGCAACGGAGACAGCCTCGCCGGAACATGTCCTGCCGACTTCTCCTCCGGCCATCCGTGCCACGCCGTCTGGCGGAGTCACCGTCACCGGAAGCATCCGGTGCGACCGGCACCCGGCGGGCTGCGCGGGATGGATCACGGTGATCAACGGGCGCGGAAAGCGGGTCGCGGCGGGGTCCGTGCAGTCTGGCCGGTACCGCGTCGACGGACTGCGGCCGGGCCCGCACACACTCATCGTGTCGGCATCCGCCCACGCCCCGCACGCGGAGCTCCTGTCCGTGCCGAGTGCGGGCGGGACCGGCCGGATCGGCCACAACATGTGGCTGTAGCGGGAGGGTTGGCCAGTCGGCCTCCCCCAGACAGCTCAGGGCTTGACGGAAGTCATACGAGACGGGGCTGACTTGAGCGAGCACCGGTAGGCAAGCGCCCCACCGGACCCATGATCGCCTTCGGCGCCGATGCCTGGCGCACGTTCATCGGCGGGCTGGGCTGAGCGTCTGCTGCGACGGGCCGGGGCCGGGGGTGGGCCACGTCTCCCATGCCCTGGACAGCGCCGCCGTACCGTGGGGCCATGAGCGCTCAGCCAGAGATCACCCGGCGCGATCCGCGTAACCGGTCCAGCGAGATCATGGGTGCCGTCCAGGGCGGGCGGTCGATCACCGTGACACGGGACGGTCACCAGATCACTGAGCTGACTCCGCTGCGGCGTCGGAGGTTCGTCCCGCGCGAGGAGTTCGTCGGTACGTCACGCACTGGTCCCGACATCTTGCTGAACGCCTTCCGCGCCGATCAGGACCGTACGGCTGAGCAGGGAACGGACGCCCCTTATGCCCGGACGACTTCAAGGCGCTCCTCACCGGGGTCCCGGTGACACGCCCCAAGGTTCTCCACGAGCGTTGAGGCGTCGGCCGCAGCCTTCGCGGCCGCAGGCAGGCGGATTCGGCACGTGCGCCCCGGCTCCCGGACGGTGCGCCACCGGGGCGATCCCGTTGCCGCACCGTCCCGGCCGCGGCTCAGGACACCGGCAGCCCCGGTGCCGGATAGCCGTCCATCAGCGCCTTCACCTCGGAGCGGACCTCCGACACCGTGGACTCGTCGCCCCTGCGGGCGGCGTCCACCACGCGGGCGATCCACTCCGCGACCGTGACCATCTCCGAGGCGGGGATGCCCCGTGAGGTCAGGGCCGGGGTGCCGATGCGGATGCCCGAGGGGTCGAAGGGCTTGCGGGTGTCGTAGGGGACGCTGTTGTGGTTGACGACGATGCCCGCGCGGTCCAGGGCCTTGGCCGCCACCTTGCCGGGGACGTCCTTCGCTGTGAGGTCGATCAGCAGCAGGTGGTTGTCCGTGCCACCGGAGACGAGGTCGAAGCCCCGGGCCGTCAAAAAGCCTCCGGCGTGCGGGCATCGTCGGTGCGCATCCGGTTCCCGAAGGACCATCGTCGTGTCCGGGAGGCACGCACCAGCTGGAACCGAACCTTCACGCCAGCCGATCCCACCGGTCAACTCCGCCGGCAACGGAGAGCCTGGGTCGTCTGCTGCTGAATGAAAGGGGCCGACACCTGGGCCTCGCCCAGACGCCGGCCCATTCGACCGTCGTGGGAATCAACCGCTGGTGACGTACCCAATCAGGGTCCGTGGAGTCACCACATCCACTGGAGCAGCGTCCACATTTGCGTTACACCTTCTTTCACCATGGGTCCAGTTGGTCATGATATCGACACCAATGATCCGGCCGAGCGACCCTGACCGACTGGGGCCGAAGGACCCGAACAAGCTCGCCGGTTGGAGCGATTCTGCAATAAGTCTTACGCCAACTCCCTTATCTCGCAAGGGATTTCACAACAGACCGGCCGACACCCGGGCAGCATCCGGAAGCGATATCCACCCCGGGCGTTCCCGGTCGACGGAGTCGGCCCCACTGCCCCGAACGGACTGGTGAGCGCTCAGACATCCACCTACCGGATATACAAGGACAATACGCCGATTCATACCGCAATACCACGCGAACCTCCCCCGCCCGAAAGGCCCTTGGTCGATTCTTGGTCATTACATGCCCCGTACATGAAGCGTTCCTCGCCAGAGTGGCGCATTACATGTGCACATCATTCGGCACATGCTCCGCACGCGAGACCCACATCGCAGGGGGTTACTTTGAGAATCAGCCGCGCCGGACGACGCGCCGGGCTGAGCATGGCAGCGACACTGCCACTGCTCGCCGGGGCGCTCGCCCTCGGGATACCCAACGCAGCAGCGGACTCCGCACCGAGCGGCCGGGATGCGCTGCAGGGCACCAAGCCGGCCTGGGCCACTGCCGCGGCCGACCAGGGCGCCACGGCCGACAGTGGGAAGGTCGCCGTCCGGGTCCACCTCGCCGGGCGGGACGCGAAGGGGCTGGCCGCCTACGCGGCCGCCGTCTCCGACCCGCAGTCGGCGTCGTACGGGAAGTACCTGAGCGCCGCGCAGGCGCAGGCACGGTTCGGGGCGACCCAGGGGCAGATCGACCGGGTCAGCCAGTGGCTCAAGTCGAGCGGGCTGACCGTCACCGGCGCCAACCAGCACTACGTGTCGGCCACCGGTGAAGTCGCCCGGACCGAGAAGGCGTTCAGCACCCAGCTGCGCAACTACCGTAAGGGCGCCCACACCTACCGCGCCCCGGCCTCCACCGCCTCGGTGCCGGCCGCGCTGAGCGATGACGTGCTCGCCGTATCGGGCCTGGACAACGCGCCGCGCAAGTCCAGCCACGACGAGGTGCTGCCGCCGCCGGACGCGGTGTTCCGCAACTCCGGTCCGATGTCGTCCTACTACGGGTCCAAGACCGCCTCCAGCCTGCCGAGCGCCTACGGGGCCAAGGTGCCGTACGCGGTCAAGGGCTACACCGGCAAGCAGCTGCGCGCCGCGTACGGGGCCGGGAGCTACACCGGCAAGGGTGTGACCGTCGCCATCACCGACGCGTACGCCTCTCCCACCATCGCCGAGGACGCCACCAAGTACGCCAAGCGCAACGGCGACGCGCGTTACAAGCGCGGGCAGTTCAGCCAGGTGCTGCCGGACGACTACACGAAGACCGAGGAGTGCGGGGCCTCCGGCTGGTACGGCGAGGAGACCCTCGACGTCGAGGCCGTACACGCCGTCGCACCCGCCGCGGACATCGTGTACGTGGGCGGCGCCTCCTGCTACGACGACGATCTGCTGGACTCGCTCACCAAGGTCGTCGACCACCGGCTCGCGGACATCGTCTCCAACTCCTGGGGCGACGTCGAGGCCAACCAGACCCCCGACCTGGCGCTCGCGTACGACCAGGTGTTCCAGATGGGCGCGATCGAGGGCATCGGTTTCTACTTCTCCTCCGGCGACAACGGCGACAACGTCGCCTCCACCGGAACGAAGCAGATCGACGTCCCCTCGAACTCCGCCTGGGTGACCTCGGTCGGCGGTACGTCGCTGGCCGTCGGCAAGCACGACACGTACAAGTGGGAGACCGGCTGGGGAACCACGAACGCTCCCCTGTCGGCAGACGGAAAGAGCTGGAAGGGCTTCCCCGGCGCCTACACCTCGGGCGCGGGCGGCGGCACCAGCTCCACCGTGGAGCAGCCGTTCTACCAGCGCGGCGTCGTCCCGGACTCGCTGGCGAAGGCCAACGGGAAGACCCGGATGCGCACCGCTCCGGACATCGCGGCCGTGGCTGACCCGAACACCGGCTTCCTGGTCGGCCAGACCCAGACGATGCCCGACGGATCGCTGGGCTACGACGAGTACCGCATCGGCGGCACGTCACTGGCGGCTCCGGTCATCGCCGGAGTCCAGGCCCTCTCCCAGCAGGCCAACCGGGGCAGGCCGCTCGGCTTCGCCAACCCGGCCATCTACGACCGGTACTTCACGAAGGCGTACCACGACGTGACGGATCACCCGCTGGGCAGCGGGCACGACCTCGCTGTCGCCCGGGTGGACTTCGCCAACGGGTACGACGCGGCCGACGGCCTGCTGACCTCGGTCCGGAGCCTCGGCAAGGACGCCTCGCTGTCAGCGGTGCGCGGCTACGACGACGTGACGGGTGTCGGCACCCCGGCCCCCGGATACGTGAGCTCCTACCGCAAGCACTGAGCCCGGAATCCCCCTGACGCGGGACCGGACGGCCGTCCCGGGGCACCAGCCCCGTGGCGGCCGTCTGCCCGTGTCCGCAGCGGGCGAAAGCCGTGGTCAGGCCGACGTGCGTTTGCGCGGGGCGCTCTTCGCGCTGCTCCGCTTCTTCGCTGCGGTCTTCTTCGCCGCGCTTTTCTTCGCCGTCGTCTTCTTGGCTGCCGTCCCGCTCGCGGCCGTCTTCTTCGTTGCGGGCTTCTTCTCCGCGGGCTTCTTCTCCGGGGCCTTGCTCGCCGAACGTTTGCCGCCCTTGTGGTCGGCCATCGAGGTGACCTTCGCGACCGGCGCGTCCTCGCCGTCCCCGCGGGCCTCCTTCGCCGCCCGAACGCTGCTCTCCAACGCCGCGACCAGGTCGATCACCTTGCCGCCGGTGTCCTCGGGCTCCGCCCGCCGCGGCACCTCGCCGGCGGCCTTGGCCGCCACGAGCTCCTCGACCGCCTCCCGGTAGTCGTCGTGCAGCGAGTCCATGTCGACCTCGCCGAGCGTGGCCATCAACGCGTCGGCCAGGTCGAGTTCGGCGTCGCGCACCTTCACACCGGACTCCGGCGCGATGTCCTGCGCGGGCCTGATCTCGTCCGGCCAGAGCAGGCCGTGCATCGCGATCACGTCCTCGACGACCCGCAGCATCCCGAGGCGCTCTCGCCCGCGCAGCGCGAACTTCGCGACGGCGACCTTCCGGCTCCGCTTCAGTGCCTCCCGCAGCAGGGTGTACGGCTTGGCCGCCGGGACCCCGTTGGCGGAGAGGTAGTAGGCCGTGTCCATCTGGAGCGGGTCGATCGCGCCCGCCGGTACGAAGGCGACGATCTCGATCGTCTTGGCCGTCGGCAGCGGCAGCGAACCGAGATCCTCGTCGGTGATCGGGATCACCGAGCCGTCGGCGTCCTCGTAGCCCTTGCCGATCTCGGCGGACGGCACCTCTTCCCCGTCCAGCTCGCACACCTTGCGGTAGCGGACCCGGCCGCCGTCGGTGAGGTGGATCTGGCGGAAGGAGACCGAGTGGTTCTCGGTGGCGTTGATCAGCTTGACCGGGATGCTGACCAGCCCGAAGGAGATGGCGCCATTCCATATGGACCTCACCGGTCACCCCTTAGAACCTATATACGCCTATCGATACGTTTTGCGTGTGATCCTTATCTTATGTCGCCTATCACCGAGGTGGAGGGGCGGCGCCTGACGCTCAGCAATCTGGACAAGGTGCTGTATCCGGCCACCGGCACCACCAAGGGCGAGGTGCTGCACTACTACGCGGCCACGGCCGCCGAGGCGCTGCTGGCGCATCTGCGGGAGCGGCCCGTGTCGTTCCTGCGCTATCCGGACGGACCGGACGGGCAGCGGTTCTTCACCAAGAACCCGCCCCCCGGTACGCCGTCCTGGGTACGGACCGCGCCGGTGCCGCACCACGACGACGAAGGGGCCAGGCAGATCGTGGTGGCGGATCTGGCCTCGCTGATGTGGGCGGCCAACCTGGTGGTGGAGTTCCACACCCCGCAGTGGCGGGCCGGTACGCCGGGGGTGGCCGACCGGCTGGTGTTCGACCTGGACCCCGGAGCGCCCGCGAGCGTCGTGGAGTGCTGCGAGGTCGCTCTCTGGCTGCGGGAGCGGCTGGCAGAGGACGGCCTGGAGGCGTACGGGAAAACCTCGGGCTCCAAGGGGCTGCATCTGCTCGTACCGCTGGAGCCCACGCCGTCCGGGCGGGTGTCGGCGTACGCGAAGGGGCTGGCCGTCCGGGCGGAGCTGGAGCTTCCGGAACTGGTGGTGCACCGGATGAAGCGGGCCCTGCGGCCGGGGAAGGTGTTCGTCGACTTCAGCCAGAACGCCGCGGCGAAGACGACCGCCACCCCGTACACCCTGCGCGCGCGGGCCGAACCCACCGTCTCCGCGCCGGTCACCTGGGCGGAGATCGAGGCGTGCCGCAGCCCCGGTGAGCTGGTCTTCCTGGCCGGTGACATGGCGGAACGGCTGGCGCGGTACGGGGATCTGCTCGGGCCGCTCAACGAGCCGGACCGGGGCCGTCCGGTCCCGGACACCGCGTAGGGCCTTCCGCGGTCCGCGGCATACCGCACCGTTGCCGTTGTTGTCATGTCCAAAGGTAAAAGGCCGCATGTGGCGGGTGGATTGTCCGAGCGGTGGTGCACACTCTGCGCAGACACTGCTTCGTGGAGACGGCCTCACCCGCGACGCCGCCGGCAATCGTGGGTGAGGCCGTAAGGCGTGGGGAGGCGATGGCGTGTTCGCCGGGATCGACGAGGTCGACTGGGCCTCGATGGAGCATGCCTACGGGCCTGCCGATGATGTGCCCGGCCTGCTCCAGGGCCTCGCGTCCGCCGATCCGGCGGAGCGCGAGGGAGCGCTGGACGGCATGTACGGGGCCGTGCACCACCAGGGTGACGTCTACGCGTGCACCCTCGCCTGTATCCCCTTCCTCTTCGAGCTGGTCGTGGACCCGGCGGTCCCGGACCGCGGCGGCATCGTCGAGCTGCTCACCAGCATCGGTGGCATCGACCTCGACGAGGACGACGAGGACGAGATGGACGAGGACGAGATAGAGGGCGCGGCGAACTACGCCATGGCGGCGGCGGCCGTCACCGCCGGGGCCGGGGTCTTCTTCGCGCTGATGGCCGACGACGACCCGGGGGTACGGGTCTCCGCCCCGCTGGCCCTGGCCACCCTGCACGGGAACCCCGCGCTGGTCCTGCCGCTGCTGCGGGAGCGTCTCGCGGTGGAGCGGGACGAGGAGGTGCGGCTCGCGCTGGTCGAGGCGGCCGGGCGGGTCGCACTGCGCCACCGCCCGCTGACCGACGAGATCGCGGACTGGCTGAGCCGGCTGGCCGCGGAGGCGTACCCGCCGGGGCTGCGGCTGGCGGCCCTGGCCCAGCTGGCGCGCTGCGCACCGCAGGCGCTGCCGGGCGATGTGGTGCGGGTGGTGGCGGGCCTGCTGCGGCAGCTGCGGTCCTCTTCGGCCGCCGGGGACGCGGAGCCGGGGTGCCGGTCCGCCGGGGCGCACAGCGAGCCGGAACCGGCCGGGGCGGAGGAGCGGGCCGCTCCGGTGACGCTGGTGGGGCAGTTGCGCGCGATGCCCGCAGAGGAGAGCGCGGGCCGCACCGCGCCCTGGACGGCCGATCTGCTGCGGACCCTGCACGTCGGGCTCGACGACCGGGTCGCGGAGCGGACGGCGCTGCTGGCCGATCAGCTGTGCAGCCCCGACCGCTGGCAGCGCATCGACGCGGTCCGCATGAGCGGCGGGCTGATCCGGGCCTGGCGCGGCTCCTACGCGGAGCTGGTGCGGCTGGTCGGCGAGCAGCTCGGTGCCGCCGAGCCGAGGCTGGCCGAGGCCGCCTCGCACGTGCTGGAGGAGCTGTTCGGCCTGGCCGCACCGGCCGCCGACGCGCTGGCCGCCCGGGTCGCGGCGGATCCGGGCGCGTGGGTGAAGGAGTGGGCGAGCGGGCCGCCGGGGCTCGGCAGCCCGGTGAAGGCGCTGTCCCGGCTGGGCGACGCCCGCGTTCTGCCCGCGCTGGCCGCGGCGCTGGAGCGGCCGGAGGTGCCGCACGACGTGGGGTCCGCCATCGGTTATCTGGGCCCGGCGGCCCGGCCGCTGGCCGGTGCGCTGCGGCGCAGGCTCGGTGAGGTGGGCCTCGACGAGGGGGCGTACGACCGGGCGAGCCCGCTGCTGGCCGGGCTGACCGCGCTGCGGGCGGGCGAGGCGGCTCCGGAGGTGCTGCGGGTGCTGCGCGGGGCTCCGGAGTACCGGGGCGAGTGGCTGCGCACGGCGGCGCTGCGGGCGCTCGGCTCGTTCGGGCCCGCGGCGTGGTGCGCGGTACCGGAACTGCGGGCGCTGATCCGGCGGCCCGGCACCTCGGCGGCGACGGAGGCCGCGGAGGCGCTCTGGGCGGTCGACGGGGACGCCTCCGCCGTGCTGCCCGTCCTGATCGAGGGGCTCCAGGCGGACCACGCGCACGAGCGGCGGGCGGCGGCGAGCGCGCTGGGCCGGCTCGGACCGCTCGCCGGGGTGACGGCGCCCCGGCTGCGGGCGCTGCTCGGGCACGAGGAGCTGTGGCTGCGGGTGGACGCGGCGATCGCCCTGTGGGAGGTTTCCGGGCGGGCCCGGGAGTCCGTTCCGGTACTCCTGGCCGCCTGGGAGCAGAACCGCCATGTCAGGGTTCGGGTGGCCGAATGCCTGGCGCGGATGGGGGCCGCTGGTGCAGGCTCTGACGCGGCACACGTGCTGCGCGCCGAGCTCACCTCCGTACGCCGTCACAACGCGATGGACGGCGGCTACGGCAGCCATGACACATACGAAGACGAGAAGTTGCTGGCGCTCTGCCGCCGGGCGCTCAGGGGTAATACGGGGAAGGGACCCACAACATGATCATTTTCGGTACGCGAGGCTATCTCTACCAACTGGCCGTCATGACGATGGTCTGCGGCTGGTGCGGGAATCCGTCCGCGCACACCCTGCGCAAGCGGGTCACGAAGTTCACGCTGTTCTTCGTGCCGCTGTTCCCCTTCTCGACGAAGTTCGCCACGCAGTGCACGTTCTGCGGTGGTGAGCAGCGGATACCCAAGGAGCAGGCCGAGCAGCTGATGGCCCAGCACGTGGCGTCGCAGGACGGCAACCCGTTCGGGCAGGGGCAGGCGCAGGGCCAGCCGGGCTTCGCGCCGGGAGCGCCGGGCCAGGGACAGGGACAGGGGCAGAACCCGTATCAGCACTGACGTATCAGCACTAAATACGCATAAGTGACTTCCCCCCGAATAAGGTCTGTGGAGCCGGGGCCGTGCGCGAGCGCGTGCACACGGCTCGACGGACCTCGGGAACGGAGAATGCCATGCGTGCGCAGCACCGGGCGGCGGCGCTGCTGGCCGGCGCCGCCCTGCTGACCGGGTGCGGCACCGGCGGCGGGCTGAAGAGCACCGGACCGGTCCCGGACGCCATCGGCCCGGCCCGCCTCTGGCCGGAGCTGCCGCCCGCCTCCGCCGCTCCGTACGACTACGGCGAGGGCGAGACAGCGCACATCCCCGGCATCACCGTGCCTGGCGGTGATGTGCACCGGCTGGACCCGGTGGCGGTGGTGCAGGCGGGCCTGAAGGCGCGCCCCGACCGGGCCAGCGGTACGGACGAACTCCCGGCGGCGGCGGTCCGCCGGATCAACGCCTGCCGGACCGCGCCGGACGACTGCCCGGTGCTCGCGCCGTACTACCGCGATCTGACGGGCGACGGCAGGGACGAGCTGGTCCTCGCCGTGAAGCTGGCGGACCGCCAGCTGTCCGTACGGGTCTACATGCCGGAGGCGAACGGGCTGACCCGGATCATGTCCACCTCGGACGCGGTGATCAGCGTGGAGCTGGCGGGCCGGGACCTGATCATGCGGGCGCCCTCGGCCATCACGGGGTACGAGTACCGCACGGCCTGGTCCTGGGACAGCAGGCAGCGCGCCATGCTGCCGACCCAGGACGGGATCCTGCGGATGACCCCGCAGCCGGAGCCCGGCCGCCGCCACCCGCGGCCCCGGCGCCCCACCGAACGGCCCGGCGAGCTGCCCTCCGCCGCGCCGACGGCGCCGCCTCCCACCGCACGGCAGAGCGCCGCGCCCACCGCCGCGCCCTCGGCGGCCGTCTCCGCGGAGCGCCGGTGAGCCGGCCGGTCGCGGCCGGGCGGCGCGGGCCGCGGATGCCCGCCTGGACCGCGACGCTGACCTGGAAGTCCGCGGTCTTCATCACCGTGATGTGCTGCGTGCTCGCGGCGCTGCTGGGCGTGCTGGTGCACACCGCGGTCACCCGCCAGACGGTGGGCCACGCCCGCGAGAAGGCGCTGGCCCGGCTGACGGACGTGACCGCCGCCTACGAGGCGGGCGAGGCGCTCCCGCCCCGGTCCGGCATCGATCCGCCGGGGCTGCCCGCGTCGCTGCGCGAGCTGGCGGTGGACGGGGAGCGCGGCACCATGGTCGCGGAGCTGCTCGGCCGCCCGACGATGTGGGCCGCCGCCCCGGCCGACGGCCACGCGCTGGCGACCCACATCGACTACAGCCAGAGCGCCCGCACGATCAACGGCCTGGACGGGGCGATCATCGGCTCCTCGCTGCTGGCGATCGGCGCGACGCTGCTGGCCGGCGGGTTCGCCGTCACCCGGGTGACCCGGCGGCTGCACCAGACCGCGCGGGTGGCCCGCCGGATCGGGGCCGGCGACCTCGACGCCCGCGTCAACGATCCCCGTACGGCCGGCCCCTCGCGGCGTCAGGACGAGGTGGCGATCGTCGCCGGGGCGCTGGACACGATGGCCTCCGCGCTCCAGCGCAAGCTGCTGGCCGAGCAGCGCTTCACCGCCGATGTCGCGCACGAGCTGCGCACCCCGCTGACCGGCCTGTCGGCCGCCGCCGAACTCCTGCCGCCCGGCCGTCCCTCCGAGCTGGTCCAGGACCGGGTCCGGACGATGCGCGCCCTCACCGAGGACCTGCTGGAGATCTCCCGGCTCGACACCCGTACCGAGCAGGTGGACCTGGCCGTGTACGAACTGGCGCCGCTCGCCCGGCGGGTGGTGGCCGCCTCGGGCACCGGGACCGAGGTCGACATCGTCGGGGACGGGCCGCCGGTGCGCGTCGAGACGGACCGGCGGCGGCTGGAGCGGGTGCTCTCCAATCTGATCAGCAACGCGCACCGGCACGGCCGCCCGCCGGTCGTGCTGACGGTCGACGGGCCGGTGGTGACCGTGCGCGATCACGGCGGGGGCTTCCCGGACTATCTGACGGAGGGCGGTCCGCAGCGCTTCCGTACCGAGGGCGGCAGCAAGGGGCACGGTCTCGGGCTGACCATCGCCGCCGGGCAGGCCGGGGTGATGGGCGCCCGGCTGGCCTTCGAGAACGCGGCGGACGGCGGGGCGGTCGCGCGGCTGACGCTGCCGGAGTACGTATCCCGCGAGGACGGGGGCGAGCGCGAGGACGACCGCGAGGACCAGCAGAACGGGAGGAACGACCGGAAGGAGCCGCCCGGACCACACTTCTGACGGCACGCCACCCCGGCCCCACGAACCTCCGTACTATGACATAAGCAAAATAACCCCCACCTCTTGCTACGTTGCGTGGCATGACCGCAACGACAGCGGACGCACCCCCGCCCGAGCTGCGCCTGCCCAAGCGGCGCGGCGTGGAACTCTCGCTCCTCATCGGGGCCGTCCTCATCTCCGTCTACGGCTACGCCGCCGTCGGTCTGGCCAGGAACGACGCGGTCCCGCCCGATGTCGCCGGGTACGGCGGCGGCCTCGGGCTGCTCGCCCTGCTGGCCCATCTCGCCGTCCGCTTCCGGGCCCCGTACGCGGATCCGCTGCTGCTGCCCATCGCCGTCCTGCTCAACGGGCTCGGGCTGGTGCTGATCTACCGGCTCGATCTGGAGACCCCGAAGGACCAGGCGGCGACCACGCAGCTGGTCTGGTCCACGCTCGGCGTCGCGTTCTTCATCGCGGTGGTGGTGTTCCTGCGCGACCACCGGGTGCTCCAGCGGTACGCGTACCTCTCGGTCGCCGCCGCGCTGGTCCTGATGATCGTGCCGATCTTCTTCCCCGCCGTGAACGGCGCGAAGATCTGGATCAGGATCGGCGGATTCTCCTTCCAGCCGGGCGAGTTCGCCAAGATCCTGCTCGCCGTGTTCTTCGCCGCCTACCTCGCCGCGAACCGTAACGCCCTCGCGTACACCGGCCGCAGGATCTGGAAGCTCCAGCTCCCCACCGGCCGGGTACTCGGCCCGATCGTGGCGATCTGGCTGTTCAGCGTCGGAGTCCTGGTCCTGGAGCGCGACCTGGGCACCTCGCTGCTCTTCTTCGGCCTGTTCGTGATCATGCTGTACGTGGCGACCGGCCGGACCGGCTGGATCGCCGTCGGGCTGCTGCTCGCTGCCGTCGGCGCTTTCGTCGTCGGCTCCTTCGAACCGCATGTGCACAGCAGGGTGAAGGACTGGATCGACCCGTTCGCCTCCATCGACGCGGGCCGGGGGCCGAGCCAGCTCGCCCAGTCGCTGTTCGCCTTCGCGGCGGGCGGGATGCTCGGCACCGGGCTCGGGCTCGGGCACTCCATCCTCATCGGGTTCGCCGCGAAGTCCGACTTCATCCTGGCGACGGCGGGCGAGGAGCTGGGCCTGACCGGGCTGACGGCGATCTTCATGCTGTACGCGCTGCTGGTGGCGCGCGGCTACCGGGCCGGGCTCGCCCTGCGCGACTCATTCGGGCGGCTGCTCTCGATCGGTCTCGCCTCGATCCTGGCGCTCCAGGTGTTCGTGATCGCGGGCGGCGTGATGGGGCTGATCCCGCTGACCGGCATGGCGATGCCGTTCCTCGCCCAGGGCGGTTCGTCCGTGGTCACCAACTGGATCATCGTGGCGCTGCTGATCCGGGTCAGCGACCAGGCCCGCAGACCCCACCCGGACCAGGTGGAGACCGGAGTCATCGCACCCATCCTGGAGGACGAGCTGTGACCCCGTACGCGCCGACCGTCCGGGAGGCCCGGCCGTGATCCGCTACATCCGGCGCGCCGCCGCCTTCTGCCTGCTGCTGCTCGTGGCGCTGCTGCTGAACGCCGCCCGCGTCCAGGTCTTCGAGGCCCCCTCGCTCGACGACAACGCCGCCAACCGCCGTAACACGATCGACCGTTACGACCAGCCGCGCGGCAACATCCTGGCCGACGGCAAACCCGTCACCGGCTCCGAGGACACCCACGAGCAGCTCGCGTACGAGCGGACCTACCGCTACGGACCGCTGTACGCCCCGGTGACCGGATATGCCTCGCAGACGTACGGCACCACCCTGATCGAGAACGCCGAGGACGACATCCTGTCCGGCGCCGATCCGATGCTCGCCCCGCTCCCCTTCTGGAACGAGATCACCCGCAGCCGGCAGCCCGGCGGCGACGTCGCCACCACGGTCAAGGACTCCATGCAGCGCGCCGCCTACGAGGGGCTCGGCGGCCGGCGCGGTGCCGTCGCGGCCATCGAGCCGACGACCGGCAAGATCCTGGCCCTGGTCTCGACGCCCTCGTACGACCCCGGGCGGCTCTCCGGCACGGGTTCGTCCGTCACCGACGCCTGGCGGGAGCTCAACGCGGACACCAGTCAGCCGATGCTCAACCGGGCCATCCGGCAGACCTATCCGCCCGGCTCCACCTTCAAGATCGTGACGGCGGCGGCGGCGCTGGACGCCGAGGTCGTCACCGACCCGGACGACGCCACCGACACCCCCTCCCCCTACGTCCTGCCGGGCACCTCGACGACGCTGCCCGACGAGGCGAGCGGCTGCGAGGACGCGTCCCTGGCCGAGGCGATCCGGGTCTCCTGCAACACCGTGATGGCCCGGCTCGGGGTGCGGGTCGGCCTTGACGGCATGGTGGAGGCGGCCGGGAAGTTCGGCTTCAACGACACCGGGCTGAGGATTCCTTCCGGGGTGGCGAAGAGCAACTTCGACACCGACATGAGCGACGACCAGCTGGCCCTGTCCTCGATCGGCCAGTTCGACACGACGGCGACCCCGCTCCAGATGGCGATGGTGGCCTCGGCCGTGGCCAACGGCGGCGAGCTCATGTACCCGCACCTGGTGGACCGTACGACCACGCACAGCGGCTCCACCGTCCGCACCACGGGATCGCGCACCTACCACCGGGCGATGAATCCGCAGACGGCCTCCGAGCTGCGGCAGATGATGATCGACGTGGTGCGGGACGGCACCGGGGGCAACGCGGCCATCGACGGGGTGACGGTCGGCGGCAAGACCGGCACGGCCCAGCACGGCGTCGACAACACGGGTACCCCGTACGCCTGGTTCATCTCCTGGGCGCAGGCGGAGAACTCCGCCCGGCCGGCCGTCGCGGTCGCCGTGGTCGTCGAGGACGCGGCAGCCGACCGGGCCGACATCAGCGGCGGCGGCAGCGCCGCGCCGATCGCACGCTCCGTCATGGAGGCGGCGCTGGCGGACTGACGGGGACGCGCGTGGCGTGGCGGGCCGGACAGCCGGTCAGCGGCCGGTCAGCCGGCCTGTGCGCCGCCGATCGGTTTGCGCGACTCGGCCCTGACCTTGGCGGTGGCCAGCGCCGCCTTTTCGAGGTCGACCTTCTCTGGGTCCTGCCTCGCGGTCTCCGGTGTGACGACGGCGACGAAGGACGCCGTGTTGTCGTCGCCCCAGGCGCACATGGGCAGGGTGCTGCTGAGCACGCCCTCCTTGGAGCTGACCACCTGGCAGGCCACGGTGATGTCGTATCCCTCGGGGGTGAATTCCCTGGCGGGCACGGCGATGGTCATGCCGTCGTTCTGGGCGGCTCCCTCCAGGATCTTGTCCCGGGTGTTCTCCGGTCCCTTGATCCGTCCCCACGTGCCCGAGACGATCAGGGTGCCCCCGGCGGACGAGGTGTACTGCGTGACGACGGCCTTGGCGTCGCGGATGCTCGGGTCGTAGGTCTCCTCGATCTCCCGGCCGTCGGTCGCGGAGGAGTCCTTGAGCAGCGTGTACTCGCCGTCCAGCAGCTTCTTGGGCACGGTCAGTCTGTACTCGGCCGCCGGAAACCCGCGCCCGGCCACCGACTCCCCGACGGCGGCCAGCTTGGCCACCCCGAACACGATGCCCCCGGCCACCACGACCGCGCCGACGGTTATCCCCACGATCAGCCCGGTCCGGCTCTTCCGGGGCGGCGGCGGCCCCTGCGGATAGCCGAACGGCTGCGGCGGTCCGTACGGATAGCCGAAGGGCTGCGGTCCGTACGGGGCCTGCGGGGGCTGCTGTCCGTACGGGTTGCTCTGCGGGGGCTGCTGTCCGTACGGAGTCTGCGGGGCGTACGGGCCGGGCGGTGGTCCGTACGGGCCCTGCGGGGGCTGGGGCGGCGGCGTGGTCATGGCGCCCAAGTTACGTCATGCGGGCGAACACCATTTCGAACCCGGGGCCTTCTCGACAGGGCCGCCGACACGGCGCGGACTCGCCTCCGCGGCCCGGGAATTCATCGGCGGACGCCCGGGCGGACCGCCTCCGCCCGGTTGATCTCGGCCGCCGGGTAGGGCGTCCGCCTGCTCACCCCGAGCAGGCGGCGGTGGAAGCCGTCCAGGGCCGCAGCGGCCGCCGCGTGCCGGTCGAGGACCGCGGCGGCCTCGGGCGGTACGCCCTCGGGTCGGTCGCCCGCGATCCATCGCCGCAGGAACCCGGCGTCGCAGACCTCGTCGAACAGGTGGTGGCGGATCAGGTGCCCGGCGACGTAGTGGCGGTCGTACGCGAGGTGCCCGGCCAGGAACGCCGACTCCTCCGCGGAGAGTTCGAACCCGGTGCTGAGGGCGAGGCCGAAGTCCGCGAAGCGGATCGAGTGGCCGTCGGTCAGGATGTTGCCGAAATGGGCGTCGAAGTGGACGAACCCCCGGGAGCCCATGAAGTCCGCCCCTCGGGCCAGGGCCGCGTCCAGCCACTCGTACGGCGGGCCCTCCCCGCCCTCGCGGGCCGCCGCGCGCCGCTCGCCCAGCCAGGCCGCGAGGGTCTGCGGCACATGCTCCAGGAAGAGCACCAGGCTGGCCGAGGCGCCGGCGATGGCCTCCAGCCGGTCACGTACGGCCGGGGAGCCCTCCCAGTGGGCGACCGCCCCGTCGATGCCCCCGAACTGGCCCGTGAAGTCCGGCGGGGCCGAGTCCGGCAGGACGCGCCAGTGGTACATCAGCGGAAAGTCCGGGCAGGCGTCGCCGAGCACCCAGTTGGTGGTGATGGTGTGCGCGGCCAGCTCCCGCCAGGCGCCGAATCCGGCCGAGCCGATCCCGTACTGGTAGAACAGCGGCAGCCCGAAGAGGTTGGCGGTCGACCGCACGTTCTCGGGCCGCAGTTCGAGGTCGGTCAGCGGCACCCGTTTGACGAAGACCCGCCGCCCGCACACGTTCAGCTCCGCCGACCTCCCGCCGATGCCTTCTCCGGTCGGCGTGGCCGCGTGGACGAGTTCGCGGAGCCGGTGGTCGCTCAGCAGCGACAGCCGGGTGGAGACGGCACCGTAGTCGGCCAGCCGGTCGGCGTGCCGGTCGGGCCGGTCCGGCGCCCGGCCGGCCGCGTGGTCGTTCTCGCTCATGCGGCCGACCCTAACCGGCGGCGGTACCAGGGGAGTCAGCCCTCCGAGGACGCCGAGGCCGCCGAGGCTTCCCTAGGACGCCGGCTGATCCGCCGTCCCGCCGTCCGCTATCGCCTCCGCGACCTCCGCGACCCGCGCGTGCTCCTCCGCCGCGAAGCGGTCCCGGTCCAGCTGTTCCGCGATCTCTTCGTCCTGCGCCATCAGCAGGTCCAGGCTGGAGTCGCCCAGTTCGAGGACGCCCATGTCGACGTAGGCCTTCTGGAGCCGCTCACCCCACAGGCCGATGTCCTTGACGCACGGGACGATCCGGCTGAACAGCAGCTTGCGGAAGAGCTGGAGGAACTCGGAGTGCTCGGAGAGCTCCTTGGCCTCCTGCTTGCCGATGCCGAAGTTCTCCAGCACCTCCACCCCGCTGAGCCGGTCGCGCATCAGGTAGCAGCCCTCGATGACGAACTCCTCGCGCTCGCGCAGTTCCGCGTCGCTCAGCTGCTTGTAGTAGTCGCGCAGCGCCATCCGGCCGAAGGCGACGTGGCGGGCCTCGTCCTGCATGACGTAGGCGAGGATCTGCTTGGGCAGCGGCTTGGTCGTCGTGTCGCGGATCATGCCGAACGCGGCCAGCGCGAGGCCCTCGATGAGGACCTGCATGCCGAGGTAGGGCATGTCCCAGCGGGAGTCGCGCAGGGTGTCCCCCAGGAGGCCCTGGAGGTTGTCGTTGACCGGGTAGAGCATCCCGATCTTCTCGTGCAGGAACCGGCCGTAGATCTCCGCGTGCCGGGCCTCGTCCATGGTCTGGGTCGCGGAGTAGAACTTGGCGTCCAGATCGGGGACGGACTCCACGATCCGGGCCGCGCAGACCATCGCGCCCTGCTCACCGTGGAGGAACTGGCTGAACTGCCAGGAGGTGTAGTGCTGACGCAGCTCGCCCCGGTCTTTCTCGGTCATCTTCGCCCAGTGCGGGGTGCCGTACAGGGTGAGGGCCTCGTCCGGGGTGCCGAGCGGGTCGGTGGGGTCGACCTCCAGGCTCCAGTCGATGCGCTTGTTGCCGTCCCACTGCTTGTCCTTGCCCTTCTGGTAGAGGGCGAGAAGGCGTTCGCGGCCGTCGTCGTAGTCCCAGCTGAAGCGGGCGGCTCCGGAGGCGGGCACGGTCCACAGCGGCTGGTCGGGGGCGGTGGTGTAGAGGTCGTGGGTCGACATGGACGGCTCCTTCGCCTCGCATGCTTCGGCAATTCTCGTACCGGCTGGCTCAGTTGGCAGGTTCACACGTTGGTAGACGCCGGGTCAACAAGTCGCGCACAAGGGATTGACGGGCTTGCTGACAGACGGTCTCATAAGTGGTGACCGCCGGTAACTCACGCCCGAGGGGCCTCCAGCCATGACGACAGTGACCGAACACGACGTGCGGCTGCTCCGTGACGCACTCGGCCCGCTCCGGGACCGCGAACAGATCGCGGAACGGCTGCTGGAGGCCTCGGCCAAGCACTCCTTCGACCCCGACAAGGAGCTCGACTGGGACTCGGTGCCCGAGGACGGCAAGTGGTTCTGGCCGCCCGAGCTGGTCTCGCTCTACGACACCCCGCTGTGGCGGAAGATGTCGCTGGAGCAGCGGCAGGAGCTGGCCCGGCACGAATCGGCCTCGCTGGCCTCGCTCGGCATCTGGTTCGAGATCATCCTGATGCAGCTGCTGGTCCGGCACATCTACGACAAGCCGGTGGTCAGCAACCACGTCCGCTACGCCCTCACGGAGATAGCCGACGAGTGCCGGCACTCGATGATGTTCGGCCGGATGATCACCTGGGGCGGGGCGCCCTGCTACCCGATCCCCCGCCGGTACCACAACCTCGCGCGGGTGCTGAAGACCATCTCGACCACGCCCGGTTCGTTCGCGGCCACCCTGCTCGGCGAGGAGATCCTCGACTGGATGCAGCGGCTGACCTTCCCCGACGAGCGCGTCCAGGGCCTGGTGCGCGGCGTGACCCGCATCCATGTGATCGAGGAGGCCCGGCACGTCCGTTACGCCCGCGAGGAGCTGCGCCGCCAGATGGTGACCGCGCCGCGCTGGGAGCGCGAGCTGACCCGGGTCAGCTGCGGCGAGGCGGCCCGCGTCTTCTCCGTCTGCTTCGTCAACCCGCAGGTGTACGAGAACGTCGGCCTGGACCGCCAGGAGGCCGTGGCCCAGGTACGGGAGAGCGGACACCGGGCGGAGGTCATGCAGTCGGGCGCCAAGCGGCTCACCGACTTCTTCGACGACATCGGGGTGCTCAACGGGGTGGGCCGCAGGCTGTGGAAGAACTCGGGCCTGCTCGCCTAGAGGTGGAAGCCCTCAGGGCCTCTCGTTTGGATCAGGCCGGTCCCCGCGAGCCCGGCCTGATCCAAACGAGAGGCCCTAAGGTTGTGGGTATGACCCCTGCCGCAGCCGCGCCCCCGCAGCGCGCGTACCGAAGGCTCAGCGTCGAGGAGCGGCGCACCCAGCTCCTCGGTGCGGCACTCACCCTCTTCGCACACCGGGCCCCCGACGAGGTGTCGCTCGACGAGGTCGCCACGGTGGCCGGTGTCTCCCGGCCGCTGGTCTACCGCTACTTCCCGGGCGGGCGCCAGCAGTTGTACGAGGCCGCCCTCAGGTCCGCCGCCGAGGAACTGATCCTGTGCTTCGCGGAACCGGCGGTGGGCCCGCCCACGGAGCGGGTGACGCGGGTGCTGGACCGCTACCTCGCCTTCGTCGACCAGCACGACGCCGGTTTCAGCGCGCTGCTGCGCGGCGGCAGTGTCGCCGAGACGTCCCGTACGAGCACGATCGTCGACGAGGTACGGCGGGCGGCGGCCGACCAGATCCTGCTGCACCTGGGCCGGGGCGCGGGCAGCGATCCCGGTGCCCGGCTGCGGATGATGGTGCGCACCTGGATCGCGGCCGTCGAGGCGGCCTCGCTGATCTGGCTGGACGAGGGGAAGCAGCCGGACGCGTCCGAGCTGCGCGACTGGCTCGTCGACCAGTTCATCGGACTCCTCGCGGTCACCGCGGCCACGGACCCGGCCACCGCCACCGCCGTGGCCGAGCTGCTGCCCCTGGAGACGGCGGCGGGTCCGGCCGGCCGGCTGGCGGAGCGGCTGATCCCGGTGGTCGGCGCGGCGGCGCACCTGCTGCCCCCGGACTGATCGGTCAGACTGGGCGGGTGAGAAGCGAGAACGTCCCCTTCACCGGCGGCCCGCTGGACGGGCGGGCCCTGCCCGTCCTCCTCGGCGCGACCGGCCACCCGCCCAAGTGGTACGAGGTCCCGGTCCCGGACGCCGACGGCGGACCCGCCACCGTGCACGCGTACCGGCGGGTCCCGGCCGGGTACTCCAAGCGGCTGGGCATCCAGCGCGGCTGGGTGTACGAGTACGCCCCGGGGGGCCGCGAGCGGCACAGCCCCAAGTGGCCCTGGTCGAAGCCGGGATGACGCACACCGGCAGGACGCGTATGGGGTGAGCCGGGGCGAGGCTCCCCGTCCCGGCGGAGACCGTAAGATCGACGGTCAGGTCCGAGGACGGTCATATAGGGGGTGCGCCATGGAGGCGCTGCGTCAGGACGATCCACGCCGCTTCGGCCCGTACACGGCACTGGTGCGGCTGCGTGAGACGGCCGCGGCGGTGCAGTACCTCGCGCACGGCGCGACCTCGCAGGACCTCGCCGTGGTCACGGCGGCCCGTCCCGAACTGGCCGCGCTGCCCGGCTTCCGGCGGCACTTCGAGGCGGAGGCCAGGACCGCGGACCGGCTGGCCGGTGGCTGGGTGGCGGCTCAGCTGGACACCGGTACGGACGGGGCGGAGGACGACGAGCCGCTGTGGACGGCCGCCGAGTACGTGCCGGCGCTGACCCTCGCCGAGGCGATCGAGACCGCCGGGCCGCTCCCCGAACGGGCCGTGCGGATACTGGGCGCGGGCATCGCGGAGACCCTCTCCCGGGTGCACGCCACCGGAGCCGTCCTGCAGGGGCTCGCCCCCAGGACGGTGCTGCTGGCCGAGGACGGGCCCCGGCTCACCGCCTTCGGCCCGCTGGGTGCGGCGGCCGACGCGGAGGCACGGCCGGGCGGGCAGCTCTCGGTCCGGCTCGGCTATCTGACCCCGGAGCAGGTCGAGGGCGAGGAGGCCGGTCCGGCGTCCGACCTCTTCGTGCTGGGCCTGCTGCTGGCGTACGCGGCGACCGGCAGCACCCCGCTGGCGGAGGGCCCCGCGACGGAGGCCGCGGAGCGGATCGCCCACACCGACCCGGAGCTGGCCTCCGTGCCGGACGCGTTGCGCGATCTGATCGGCCGCTGCCTGGCGAAGGACCCGGACGACCGGCCGACGGCCGGTGCGGTGGCCGCGGAACTGGCCCTGGAGGGCGCGGCCGGGCTCGCGAAGGGCGGCGACTGGCTGCCGGCTCCGCTGTCGGCGGCGGTGGCGGAACAGGGCGTGCGCGCACGGGCGCTGGAGACCGCGCCGCCCGTCATCGAGGACGCCGTGCCCGTGACGGACACGGCGGACGCGGCGTCCGCTGGAGGCGCGGCGAGCGCCCCGGAGGGCCCGGATACGGCGGACGCGGCGGGCGCCCCGGAGGGTCCGGACGCGACGGACGCCCCCGAAGTCCCCGACGTGCAGGACGCCGTGCCCCCGGCGCTTCCCGCCGGCGACGGGTCCGGGGAACCCGCGCCCGGCCGCGACACCCGTACCGCCCAGTTCGGGATCATCGATCCCCGTGCACCCCGGTCCGACCTGGCGACGACCCAACTCGCGCTCAACCGCGAGCTGCCCGGCCCCGCCGGACCACCGGCCGGTCAGGTGCAGCAGCCCCCTCAGTCCCCCCAGGCGCCTCAGTCCCCCCAGGCGCAGCAGCCGCTGCCCTACACCGCCCCCGCGGCGCCCTTCCCCCACGCGGCCCTCCCGGCGCCCCACCCGGCTGCCCAGGGTCCTGCTCCCCTTCCCGCCCCCTTCCCTCTCCCGGCCGCTCCCGAGCGTCCGTCCGCCGGACGCCGGAGCCTGCTGATCGGGGCCGCGGCCGGGGTCGCCGGGCTGCTGGTCGGCGGTGGCGCGGTGTTCGCGTTCGGTTCCGGCGACGACCCCGAGCCCACGGACGACGCCAAGCCCGCCCCGAGCACCAGCCGGGCCGCCGTCGCCGGACTGCCTCCGCAGCCGCGCTGGATCCACGAGCACCCGGCGTCCGAACCGGCCCCGCGCACCGCCGCGCTCTGGAACGACCGGTTGCTGGTGCTCACCGACTCGGACCACGCCACCGCCATCGACCTGCGCACCGGCCGCCGGGTCTGGCAGAACGCGGACGCCGCCAAGGGGCAGGCGGCCCTGCCCGCGGGCGAGGAGCTGTGCTTCGTCGCCGCTCCGGACGAGTTCCTGTGGCTGTCCGCGAAGGACGGCAAGGTCGCCCACCGGCTGACGTACGCCGACGGGTTCGACGGCGCTCCGCACCTGGTGGTGCCCGATCTCGTGGGCGCGTCCGGTTCGACCGTCTGGTTCACCGGCTCCACGAAGTCCACCGTGAAGGCCCCCAAGCCGAAGAAGGGCAAGAAGCGCGGGAAGGACAAGGTGGTCGTCAAGTCGTACCTGTTCGGGTACGACATCGAGCAGCGCAAGGAGCTGTGGCGGACGCCGGTACCCACCGGCCGGGGCCCGGAGGCGCCGGAGTACCGGCTGATCGCGGTGCGGCCGGACGACATCGTCGTACGGCAGAGTCAACAGTCGCTCACCGCGGCGGACGTGAAGGCGGCGAAGGGCAAGGGCAGGTTCCGCAGCTTCGACCGGAAGACCGGGAAGGCGAAGTGGACCGAGGCGTTCGGCACCGTCACACCCGGCGGCGCGGCCGTGGGCGATGCGGACGGCCTGCTGTACGCGGCGGTCGGTAATGACCTGCGGGCCTTCGGGACGCCCGACGGAAAGCCGAAGTGGACGGTCAACGGCACCCGCGGCTCCCACTTCGGGAACTCGGTCGAGGCCGGCGCACTGCTGCACACCACCAACAGCAACCAGGAGGTGGGGGCGGTCGACCGGGCGACCGGGCGGCCGCGCTGGCAGCGCTCGACGGAGGGGCCGCGCACCGACGTGACTCCCGTGATCAGCGTCAGCGGCACCGGCGGGACCCTGCTCGCGGCGAGCTCCGGCCAGGTCACCGCGTTCGCGGCGGCCGACGGGCGGCGGCTGTGGAAGTTCCAGGACATCGGGGAGCAGGACCCGAAGGGAGCCACGGTCACCGCCGCGTACCAGGTGCTGACCTCCGGGAAGAGCGCGCTCGTCCGGCGCGGCCGGATGATCTACGCGTTCCCGGTCGACTGACCGGAGGGCGGCGTGGCAGCGCCGCCTTCCGGGGGATCCGGCCGCCGCCACGCTCCTCGGTTCTTGAATCACCTGACGGCAGGTGAGCGTATAGAGGCATTGCGCTCACTTATGGGGTAGTCCGACGATTCACCCCGCTATCGGAGGTGATGTCGTGCCGGGCAGTGTCTTGCGCTCCGTCTGCACGGCGGCGCTCGCAGCAGTCGTCGTGACCTCACCGGCCGCCGCCGTGGCCGCGCCCTCCCCGTCCCCGTCCCCGTCTTCCGCGCCCGTGGGCGAGCCGGCCCCGGGGGCGGCTGATCCCGGCACCGGGGCAGCCGCGCTGCTGGTGGAGCTGCAGAAGCTGTACCAGCAGGCGGAGGAGGCCACCGAGGCCTACAACGGGACGGCGGCCGAGCTGAAGAAGCGGACCGCGCAGGCGAAGAAGCTGGACTCCGCCCTCGTCACCGCACGGCTCTCGCTGTCCCGCAGCCGCGACGCCGCCGGACGGCTGGCCCGCCAGCAGTACCAGGGCCGTTCCGACTTCTCCTCGTATCTGCGACTGCTGCTGTCCCGCGACCCCGCCCAGGCCCTGGACCAGGGTCAGGTCATCCAGCGGCTGGCGGCCGGGCGGGTGGCGACCGTACGGCGGCTCACCGGCGCCGAGAAGCGCGCCGACGAGCTGGCGAAGGAATCCCGCGAGGTGCTGGACAAGCAGCAGGTGCTGGCCGCGCGGCAGAAGAAGGACCGCGACGCCGTGGGGAAGCGCCTGAAGGAGGTCGAGGCGAAGCTCGCCACACTCTCCGCGGACCAGCTCACCGAGGTGTCCGGCCTCGAACAGAAGGGCACGGCCGAGGCCCAGGACGCGCTGGTCACCTCGGGCGCCCTGTCCTCCACCCGGCCGCCGTCGGAGGAGGGCGGCGAGGCGGTCAGGTACGCGGTCCGGCAGATCGGCAAGCCGTACGTGTGGGGCGCGGAGGGCCCCTCCTCGTTCGACTGCTCCGGGCTCACCTCGCAGGCCTGGGCGAACGCCGGACGCACCATTCCGCGTACGTCGCAGGAGCAGTGGCGGCAGCTCCGCAAGGTGCCGGTGAGCGCGCTGCGCCCCGGTGACCTGGTGGTCTACTTCCCGAAGGCCACGCATGTGGCGCTGTACATCGGCAACGGGCTGGTGGTGCAGGCGCCACGCCCCGGCTCCCTGGTGAAGGTCTCGCCGCTGGCGTCGAATCCGCTGCTGGGCGCGGTCCGTCCTGACCCGGAGAGCGCGCCGCTGCGCACGTACAAGGCACCGGAGCTCCCCAAGGGTGCGTCCGGGGGCTCCGACGAGGGGTACAGCGTCTCCACCGCGCCCACCGGATGACAGCGCGCCCGCTGGACGGGGCCGGCCGGGCCGGTTCCGTCCAGCGGGCGGAGAGCGCTCAGGCCCCGGACACCGAGGCGAGGTACGCGTTCGTCTTCTCGGGCTCGAAGAAGAAGTTGTCGAAGTCCGCCGGGTCGTTGAACCCGTTGGCGAAGCGGTCCGCGACGGGCTGGAGCTGACCGGCGGCGCCGATCAGGTTCAGCACGTGCTCCGGGGGGACGCCGAGCATCGCGTTCGTCCACCTCACGACGTGCTGGGCGGTGTCCCAGTAGCGGTCGAAGGTGGACTGCATCCACGCCGCGTCGAACTCGCCGTCGCCGTGCTCGATGATCGAGTCCAGGTAGGCGTTGGCGCACTTGGACGCCGAGTTGGAGCCCTGGCCGGTGATCGGGTCGTTGGCGACGACCACGTCCGCGACGCCGAGCACCAGACCGCCGCCGGGCAGCCGGCCGATCGGCTTGCGGACGGTGGGGGCGTAACGGCCCGCGAGGGTGCCGTTGGCGTCGGTCAGTTCGACCTTCGTGGCGCGTGCGTACTCCCACGGGGTGAACCGCTCCATCAGCTCCAGCGTCTTGGCCAGGTGCTCGGAGGGGTCCTTGATGCCCTGGAAGACGTCGAGCGGTCCGCCCGGTACGCCCTCCCAGAACAGGATGTCGGCGCGGCCGGACGTGGTGAGGGTCGGCATCACGAAGAGTTCGCCCACGCCCGGGACCAGGTTGCAGCGCACCGCGTCGAACTCGGGGTGCTCGGGGCGCGGGCCCATGCCGTGGACGTACGCGACGGCCAGGGCGCGCTGCGGGGCGTCGAACGGCGAACGGGACGCGTCCCGGCCGAACATGGAGACCAGCTCACCCTTGCCCGCGGAGACCATCACCAGGTCATAGGTGCGGGAGAAGTAGTCCAGGTCGGAGACGGCCGCGCCGTGGATGACGAGCTGTCCGCCGCGCTGGGCGAAGGTGTCCATCCAGCCGGCCATCTTCACGCGCTGGTCCACGGACTGCGCGAAGCCGTCCAGCTTGCCGACCCAGTCGACGGCCCGCGAGGAGTCGGGCGCGGCCACCGAGACGCCGAGGCCTTCGATGCGCGGGGCCTGGGACTCCCAGAAGTTGAGCTGGTAGTCCCGCTCGTGCTGGAGCGCGGTGTGGAACATGCACTGCGTCGACATGACCCGCCCCGAACGGATCTCATCGGCGGTGCGGTTGGACATGAGGGTGACTTCGTACCCTCTGGACTGCAGTCCCAGGGCGAGCTGGAGCCCGGACTGACCGGCTCCGACTATGAGTATCTTCCGCATCGCGGTTCTCCGTTGTGTGTGACGTGCGAGCTATTCCGGGGATGTCTCAAGGGCGTGGCGCACCAGCGCCAGCAGGGCCTCGACGACGTTGATCCTGTTACGCGCGTCCATGATCACAACAGGCACGTGCGGGGGTACGGTCAGGGCCTCCCTGACGTCCTCGGACTCGAACCCGGGCGTGCCCTCGAAGTGGTTGACGGCCACGATGTACGGCAGCCCGCAGCTCTCGAAGTAGTCGAGCGCCGGGAAGCAGTCGGCCAGCCTGCGGGTGTCGGCCATCACGATCGCGCCGATCGCGCCGCGCACCAGGTCGTCCCACATGAACCAGAAGCGCTGCTGGCCCGGGGTGCCGAAGACGTACAGCACGAGGTCGTCGTCGAGCGTGAGGCGGCCGAAGTCCATGGCGACGGTCGTGGTGACCTTGTCGGGCGTGGCGCTGAGGTCGTCGGTCTCCTCGCTGGCCTGGGTCATCATCGCTTCGGTCTTCAGCGGGGTGATCTCGGAGACCGCGCCCACGAAGGTGGTCTTGCCGACGCCGAAGCCGCCCGCGACCACTATCTTCGTGGCGACCGGGGCCCTGGTGTGGTCGAGCTGCCAGTCCTGCAGGCCTTCTTCTGCCTGGTTCCCGGGCCCCGGCTGACGCGGGGCGAACAGCGGCGACTCAGAGACGACGGAGTCCATTGAGCACCCTTTCGAGCAGTGCGCGGTCGGGCTGGCCGGTGCCGTGCCCGGTCCCGTACACGCGGATCTTTCCCTGGTCGGCCAAGTCGCTGAGCAGTACCCGGACCACGCCGAGCGGCATCTTCAGCAGTGCGGAGATCTCCGCGACGGTACGCATCCGGCGGCAGAGCTCGACGATGGCCTGGAGCTCCGGCATGACGCGCGACGCGAGGTTGCCGTTGGTCAGTTCGCGCCGCTCGTCCGGGGCTTCGAGCGCGGCCACGAACGTCTCGACGAGCAGGACGTGGCCGAACCGGGTGCGGCCACCGGTGAGCGAGTACGGGCGTACCCGCGCGGGCCGTTTGTCGGCCCCGCGCACGGGGAGCCTGCGGGCGGGTTCGGCGGCGGCGTGGGTCACTGGGCGCTCTCCATCGATTTGCGCAGCTCACTGCGGAGTTCGGGGGTGAGTACGTGGCCGGCCCGGCCGACGAAGAGCGCCATGTGGTAGGCGATGACGCTCATGTCGCAGTCAGGGGTGGCGTGCACGCCGAGCAGCGAGCCGTCGCTGATCGACATGACGAAGACGCTGCCCTCCTCCATGGCGACCATGGTCTGCTTGACGCCACCGCCCTCCATCAGCTTCGCGGCGCCGACGGTGAGGCTGCCGATTCCGGAGACGATGGTCGCCAGGTCGGCGCTGGAGCCGCGCGGACCGTCCTGCTTGCCCGCCGCCTGGGCGGTCTGGTGGCCGGGGTCGGAGGAGAGCAGCATCAGGCCGTCCGACGAGACGACGGTGACCGAGTGGACCCCTGGCACCTCCTCCACCAGATTGCTCAGCAACCACTGAAGGTTCCGGGCCTCGGTACTCAGCCCGAATGTGCTGGGCGCAGTCAACTGCGTGCCTCCTCGACTGTGTCCCCCGTCTCGTCGGTTCGACCGTCGGTACGGTCGGCCGCCTCAGTGTGGCCTGTACGTGCGGTGCGGGCGGCCGAGTCGGCCGTTCCCGGCGTGGCGGCGGACCCGGCCGACTCGGCGATCTCCGCCTCGACGTCCCTGCGGCCGTCCTTCGCGCCCTGGTGGAAGCCGCCCAGCCGGCGGCGCAGGGCCTCCTTGTCCACGCTGCCGGTGCGGTCGGCGGTGGGGGCGGCGGTCGGCGCGACGACCTTGGGGGTGCGCTTGGGCAGCCCCTTGTCCGTGACCCGGGCCGCGGGGCGGTCGGGCTCCGGGTGGCGCGGACCGGGCACGGTGTCGGCGGCGGGTGCGGGGGCCGGGGCGGGTGCCGGGGTGTCGGGCCGGCCGGTCTCCGGGCCGGGCGCCGGCTGCGGGCCCTCGTCCGCGGCGCGCTCGTGGGTGTCAGGGCCGATGGCGTAGGGGCCGGACGCGAGCGTGGGCTCGGGCCCCGCGCCGAAGGCGGGTGCGTGGGTGAACTCGGGCACGTCGTCGAATTCGGGCACCCGGGGAAGCCGGACCTGCATCGTGGTCTCGGCGTCGCTCTCCGGACGCGCCGGGGACGGCTCGGGGGCCGGTGCCGGGGCCGGTGCCGGGGCCGGTGCCGGGGTCGCCTCGGCCTCGGAGTTGGCCTCGGACTTGGCGATCGTCTGTTCGGCCGCCGCGATCAGCGGGTCGGCGGAGAGCGACGGTGTGCGGCTCGGCAGCGCGTTGGAGTTGGCCTCCGCCACCGAACCCGGCAGGTTCAGCGTGGGCGCGTCGCCGGGCGCGGTGACCGGCGGCGGGGTCGCGGCGGGCGGCGCCTTCGGCAGCAGGGCGGTGGGCAGGACGACGACCGCCGTCACCCCGTTGTCCTTCTGCTCGCGCAGCTGGACCCGTACGGCGTGCCGCGCGGCCAGCAGCGACGTCACCTGGAGGCCGAGACCGGCGCCGTCCGCGTTCTGCTCGCCCGCCTCGAAGAGCGACGGGTCGGCCAGCCGGGTGTTGAGCTCGCCCATCCGTACGGACGACATGCCGATGCCCTCGTCCTGCACGGAGAGCATGACCTCGCCGGTCTCCAGCAGCCAGCCGGAGAGCTGGACCTGGGAGTCGGGCGGCGAGAAGGAGGTGGCGTTCTCCAGGAGTTCCGCGATCAGGTGGCTGAGGTCGTCGGCGGCGAACCCGGCGATCTGGGCGTGCGGCGGCAGGGACTGGATGGTGACCCGCTCGTACCGCTCGATCTCGCTGACCGCCGCGCGCGCCACGTCGACCAGCGGGATCGGGCCCGGGTGGGCGTGTCCGTGCTCGGCGCCCGCGAGGACCAGCATGTTCTCGCTGTGGCGGCGCATGACCGTGGCCATGTGGTCGAGCTTGAAGAGGGTGGCCAGCCGGTCCGGGTCCTGCTCGCGCTCCTCCAGCGACTCGACGACCCCGAGCTGGCGCTCGACGAGGCCGAGGTTGCGCAGCGAGAGGTTGACGAAGGTGTGGTGGACGGTGTTCCTGAGCTTCTCCAGCTGCGCGGTCAGGTCGGCCGTGTGGACCTGGAGTTCGGCGCGCTGGATGGTGAGCGCCTCGCGGCCCGCGATCAGCTCGGCGCGCTCGCTCTCCAGCTTCCCGAACCGCCCGTTGAAGTCGTGGAGCAGTCCGTGCAGCCTGCCCTGCAGGCTGTTGATGGACCGGACGACCTGGGCGAACTCGTCGTTGCGGCCGGTGTAGCGGACCGGCTCCGCGGTGTCGGGTTCCGCCGCGAGGCGGGCGGCGCCGATCCGCAGCACGGCGAGCGGCTGGGTGAGGGTGCGGGCCACGGCGGTGGAGACGCCGACGGCGATCAGGAAGCAGCCGCCGAGGAGGGCGATCCGCAGTTCGAGCGCGGTGACGTCGTCGTCGCGCAGCTGCTCAAGCCGCCGCACCTGGGCGGTGCCGAGCGCGGACTCGACGCTGCGCATCCGGTCGATCCGGGCGGAGAGCGCCGCTCCGGTCTTCTTGCCGCTGACCTTCTGGTCGGCGTCGGAGAGCTCGGGGCGGTCGGTGAGCTCCGCGAGGTACTTCTCCGCGTCGTTGACCTCGGGGCCGGTGACGGTGGAGGCGAGCTTGTCGCGGGCGGTGGCCCCGGCCGCCTGGTCGAAGTCGGCGAGCGAGGAGAGTTCGCCGACCCTGGCCTGCTGGGCGGCGGCGCTCAGCTCGTCACGGGTGCGGTCCTCCTTGGTGGGGCCCTCGTCCTGGGTCTGGACGGGCAGCCCGGTGAAGGGGTCGGTCTGTGTCACCGGCTCCTTGCGGGGGACGGCGAGCGCGGCGAGCAGCAGCCCGCGGGTGGCCGAGGCGTGTTCGGTGGCCTGGCCGAGGGCGAGCGGGGCGCGGCCCGCTCCGGCGGCGCGCGGCGGGGTCTTCTCCGCGAGTTCGTCCGCGAGGTCGTGGAGCTTGGCGATGACCTCGGAGTACGACTGGTGGGCCTCCAGCGCGGAGCCCTTGCCGCTGACGGCGTCGCGGCGCAGCGAGGGGATGGTGGAGAGGTCACGGCGCAGGGCGTCGGGGGCCGCGTCGCGGATCTCGTCGACCTGCTGGTCGACACGGGCGCTCCGGCTTCCGGTGGCGCCGCCCTGGCCGGGCTTTCCCTCCCGGCCGGCGGCGATGTACGCGGTGACCTCGTCGCGCTCGTCCGCGAGGGAGTGCGCCAGCGCAATGGCCTGCTGGTTCAGCTCCGCGAGGGTGACCAGCCGCTGCGAGTCGTTCAGCTCGGACGAGGCGCTGAGGGCGGCCGGTGCCCCCGCGGCTATGACGGTGATCCCGACGACCGCGACCCCCGCGACCAGCCGACTGCGTACGCGCACGGTGCGCCCGCCTTCGGCCGGCGCCGAAGACGCCACCTCGGAACCGCTGTTCTTGCCGCCCTTGCTCCGAGGCCGCTTCTTCTGCACCGGTGCTCGCAATCTTGACTCGTCCGCCCTTGAAGCAGAGGTGACGCACGGCCACTTGAACGAGCGCCCCGCCCCCTGGTACGGCTTCTGACCATTCCAGTGCTTTTGAGAGGGGGGCGCGCATCAACCACTCCGCCACTTGAACGAGTGAACAACACTCAAGAGTTGACGAACAACTCTCCCCACGGGGCCCCGTCGGTACACCTGGCCGTCCGGCTGGAACTTCCGGGCGGCCTTTGGCAGGATGCCCGCCCGCACGCTTGGCGGAGTGATTACCTCCGCTCCAGCCGCCCGCCTGACCTGCTGGTACGAGCCGGCCCGGCTCCGTGCACGCCTCGTGAAGGCGTCGTGCAGACTGACCGTATGCGTATGGAGCTCGCCACCGCCCCCGGCATTCCCGGGCGCTCGAACGAGGACTGGGCCGCCACCGTCCTCCCCGCCTCCGGCCAGGGTGGAGGGCTGGTGCTGCTCGACGGGGTCACCCCGCCGCAGGGGGACGACGGTTGTGTGCATTCGGTCCCGTGGTTCACCGCACGGCTGGGCGGCGCCCTGGTCGAACTGTCGGGTTCGCGGCGGGATCTGACCCTGCGGGAGATCCTGGCCGAGTCCATCCGGCGCACCGCTGACACACACCGCCCCCTGTGTGACCTTTCTCACGTACGCACGCCACAGGCAACCGTCGTCATGGTGCGTTGGGACGAGACCTCCGTCGAACACCTGGTCCTGTCCGATTCCGTACTGCTCCTCGAATCGCCCGACGGGACCGTGCGCGCCCTGCTGGACGACCGGCTGGACCGGCTGCCGGCCGGATCGCTCGCCTCGGAGGCGATCGCGGACGCGCGGGTCCGGAACAAGGAGGGCGGCTTCTTCACCGCCGCCGCCGATCCGGCCGTGGCGCGGCGCGCGGTGACGGGGCGCACGCCCCGCGCCGAGGTGCGGGCCATGGCCGCGATGACGGACGGCGCGAGCCGCTGGACGGAGATGTTCGGCGAGGGCGACTGGACGGACTGCCTCGGGGTGCTGCGCAAGGAGGGGCCCCAGGGACTGATCGACCGGGTGCGGACCCTGGAGGACGCGGACACGGACCGTACGCGGCTGCGGCGCGCCAAGACCCACGACGACGCGACAGCGGTCTACGCGGAGCTGTGAGCAGGTGCGCGGCGCGACACCCCGCCACGCCTCCGCCCAGGTCTGCGGCTCAGTCCTCCGCGCGGGCGTTCAAGTGGTGCAGCAGCCGGGCCAGTTCCGCGACCTCGGCCCGGTCCCAGTCCGCGAGCTTGCGTACGTAGCGGTCCCGGCGGGCGTCGCGGACGTGCCGGAAGCGTTCGAGGCCCTCGTCGGTGAGACGGACGAGGAAGGCCCGCCCGTCGGCCGGATCGGGCTCGCGCGCCACCAGTCCGAGACCTTCCAGGGCGCGCAGTTGACGGCTCATGGTGGCCTTGCCGACCCCGAAGTACGAGGCGAGATCCGTCGCCCGCTGCCGGCCCGCCGACTCCAGGCGCACGAAGAGCCCGTAGGCGGCGGCCTCCAGCTCGGGGTGCACCTCGCGCGCCATCTCGCCGGAATTCGCCCGTGCGCGGCGCAGGAACACGGCCAATTCCAGCTCCAGGGCGAGGAATTCGTGGTCCACACCACTCGTCCCGGCTGCGCCGGGTTCACTCCCTTTTTCGCTCCCGTGCACGTCAACACCCCTCATGAGCTTTCCTGCCGCTGAAAGTTTCTTTCACCGCTGGTCATCGCCGCAGCTCCGCCAGTATTTCGCAGGAGTAGACCAACGGCACCGCCCCGGCCCTCTTCCGCAGCACGGGTCTACGTGCGTAGCGTCATGCATGGCATGTTCACACCATGACGTGCCATCAGGGGTGCGCCCACCGGTCCCTGAGTCAGCAGATCCCCCCACTGAGGCCTCGGAGGCACGCAATGCCCGTGCACAGATCCGGCTCGAAGACCGCTCGCCGCTCACGCATCGCGGCCGCGGGAACTCTGCTCGCAGCACTCTCCCTCCTCATCACCCTGCCCGGCGCCGCGGGCGCCGCGGGCAACCCGGCCACCGGGGACCCCACGAAGCCCGCCAGGGGCTCGGCCACCATGGGCATGGGCGTCGCCGCCCACGACGGCCGGGGCGGACTGCCGACCGACACCCGTGCGGTGCAGACGGAGGGCGTGGACGTCAGCGGCCACCAGAACGCCGTGAACTGGTCCGCCCTCTGGAGCAGCGGCGTCAAGTGGGCGTACGTGAAGGCGAGTGAGGGCACGTACTACACGAACGAGGACTTCGCCCAGCAGTACAACGGTTCGTACAACGTGGGGATGATCCGCGGCTCGTACCACTTCGCCACCCCGGACACCACGAGCGGCGCCGTGCAGGCCAACTACTTCGTCGACCACGGCGGCGGCTGGTCCAAGGACGGCAAGACGCTGCCGGGCGCGCTCGACATCGAGTGGAATCCGTACGGCGACCAGTGCTACGGCAAGACCCCGGCCGCGATGGTCTCCTGGATCCGCGACTTCGTGAACACCTACAAGGCGCGCACCGGACGCGACGCGGTCATCTACACCGCGACGAGCTGGTGGCAGACCTGCACGGGCAACAACGCGGGCTTCGGCACCACCAACCCGCTCTGGGTGGCCCGCTACAACTCCACGGTCGGCGCGCTCCCGGCCGGCTGGGGCTTCTACACGATGTGGCAGTACACCTCGACGGGCCCCACCGTGGGCGACCACAGCCACTTCAACGGCGCCCTCGACCGCGTACAGGCGCTGGCCAACGGCTGAGCCGCCCCGCCGGCAACCGCCCGGCGCACCCTCCCCACAGAAGAGCCCGGTGACGCACCCCGTCACCGGGCTCTTCCCGTTCCACGCCCCTGACCTGCGATGAAGCATCTGAGGGAGGCAGGCACCCCCGCTATACATGGCATGTATACGCGGTGTGTATAGTCCCTCCGGGCGCACGCCGAGTGCGCCATTCGGCCAAGACATTCAGCCAAGAAGGAGTGACCCGCCTTGCCCAGTAGGACGAAGTCGATCGGTACGGGGTTGGCCGTCACCCTTGTGACAGCCCTCACCCTCACGCTCAGCGGCTGCTCGATGGAGACCACCGCCCCCGGTTCCGCGCGCGCCGACGCCGCCTCGGACTCCAAGGGCTCTTTCGGCCCGGTGGACTGCCGCAAGGCCAAGTGCATAGCCCTGACGTTCGACGCGGGCCCGGCCGAGGACACCCCCCACCTGCTGGACATCCTCAAGGAGAAGAAGGTCCACGCGACCTTCTTCCTGCTGGGCAAGAACCATGTGAAGAAGCACCCGGACACGGTCCGCCGGATCGAGGCCGAGGGTCACGAGGTGGCCAACCACACCTGGTCGCACGAGATCCTGACGGACAAGAAGCCCGCCCAGATACGCGCCGAGCTGGAGAAGACGCAGGACGCGATAGCGGCGATCACCGGCAAGAAGCCGAGGCTGATGCGCCCGCCGCAGGGCCGCACCGACGACACCGTCTCCAACATCAGCAAGGACCTGGGGCTCTCCCAGATCCTGTGGAGCGCCACCGCCAAGGACTACTCGACGACCGACTCCGCGCTGATCAAGAAGCGGATACTCGACCAGGCGAGCAAGGACGGCATCATCCTGCTGCACGACATCTACAAGGGCTCGGTGCCCGCGGTGCCGGGCATCATCGACGCGCTGAAGAAGCAGGGCTACACCTTCGTGACGGTCCCCCAGCTGATGGCACCCGCCGAGCCGGTCCCGGGGACCATCTACCGCCCGTAGGACCTCCGGTACGCGAAACGGCCCGCCGCCCCCGCGAAGGGGGAGGCGGGCCGCCCGTACCGGCCGTGCGCGTGGTGCCACGTCCGTCACGCCGTGGCGCTCAAGCGGCGGCCGGGATCCTCCGCTCCGCGAGGGCCGAGGCCGGGGCGAGGGCGATCTCCAGCACCTGGCGGACGTCGGTGACCGGGTGGACCTCCAGGGTCTCCAGCACCTCGGCGGGGACGTCGTCCAGATCCGCCTCGTTGCGCTGCGGGATCACCACGGTGGTGATGCCCGCGCGGTGGGCGGCGAGCAGCTTCTGCTTCAGGCCGCCGATCGGCAGCACCCGTCCGGTCAGCGACACCTCACCGGTCATCGCCACATCCGTACGGACCAGCCGTCCGGAGAGCAGCGAGGCCAGCGCGGTCGTCAGGGTGATGCCCGCGCTCGGGCCGTCCTTGGGGACCGCGCCCGCCGGGAAGTGGATGTGCACACCCCGGTCCTTGAGGTCCGCGACCGGCAGTTCCAGCTCCGCGCCGTGCGAGCGCAGGAAGCTCAGCGCGATCTGCGCCGACTCCTTCATGACGTCACCGAGCTGGCCGGTGAGGGTCAGTCCGGAGGCACCGGTCTCCGGGTCGGCGAGCGAGGCCTCGACGAAGAGGACGTCACCCCCGGCACCGGTCACCGCGAGCCCGGTGGCCACGCCCGGCACCGCGGTGCGGCGCTCGGCCGGGTCCTGGGCGGACTCGGGGACGTGGTGCGGGCGGCCGATGAGGCCGCGCAGGTGCTCGTCGGTCACCGTGAACGGCAGCTCCCGGTCGCCCAGCTCGTGCTGGGCCGCGACCTTGCGCAGCAGCCGGGCCACGGAACGCTCCAGGTTCCGCACGCCTGCCTCGCGGGTGTACTCGCCGGCCAGCTTGCGCAGGGCCGACTCGTCGAGGGTGACCTCGTCCTGCTCCAGGCCGGCCCGCTCCAGCTGGCGCGGGAGCAGGTGGTCGCGGGCGATGACGACCTTCTCGTCCTCGGTGTAGCCGTCGAGCCTGACCAGCTCCATCCGGTCGAGCAGGGCTTCCGGGATCGCTTCCAGGACGTTGGCGGTGGCCAGGAAGACGACGTCGCTGAGGTCGAGTTCGACCTCCAGGTAGTGGTCGCGGAAGGTGTGGTTCTGGGCCGGGTCGAGCACTTCGAGGAGGGCTGCGGCGGGGTCGCCCCGGTAGTCGGAGCCGACCTTGTCGATCTCGTCGAGCAGGACGACCGGGTTCATCGAACCGGCCTCCTTGATGGCGCGGACGATGCGTCCGGGCAGCGCGCCGACGTAGGTGCGCCGGTGGCCGCGGATCTCCGCCTCGTCCCGGACGCCGCCGAGCGCGACGCGGACGAACTTACGGCCCATGGCGTGCGCGACGGACTCCCCGAGCGAGGTCTTGCCCACGCCGGGCGGACCGACCAGGGCCAGCACGGCGCCTCCGCGCCGCCCGCCGACCACGCCGAGACCCCGGTCCGCGCGCCGCTTGCGCACCGCGAGGTACTCGGTGATGCGCTCCTTCACGTCCTGCAGGCCCGCGTGCTCGGCGTCCAGGATCTCCTGGGCGCCCTTGATGTCGTAGGCGTCCTCGGTCCGCTCGGTCCACGGCAGTTCGAGGACGGTGTCGAGCCAGGTCCTGATCCAGGAGCCCTCGGGGCTCTGGTCGGAGGAGCGCTCCAGCTTGTCGACCTCCTTGAGCGCGGCCTCGCGGACGTGCTCGGGAAGGTCCGCCGCCTCGACGCGGGCCCGGTAGTCGTCGGACTCGTCGCCGGAGCCGGAGTCGCCGTTGAGTTCGGAGAGCTCCTTGCGGACGGCGTCGAGCTGGCGCCGCAGCAGGAACTCGCGCTGCTGCTTGTCGACGCCCTCCTGGACGTCCTTGGCGATGGACTCCGCGACGTCCTGCTCCGCGAGGTGTTCGCCGAGCCACTGGATGGCGAGCTTCAGCCTGGCGACCGGGTCGGCGGTCTCCAGCAGCCGCACCTTCTGGGCGGTGGTGAGGAAGGGGGAGTATCCGGAGTTGTCGGCGAGCGTGGAGATGTCCTCGATCTGCTGGACCCGGTCCACGACCTGCCAGGCGCCGCGCTGCTTCAGCCAGCTGGTGGCGAGTGCCTTGTACTCCTTGGCCAGCTCGGCGACGGCTCCGGGAAGGGGATCGGGGGCCGACGCGTCGACCCGGGTGCCCTCCACCCAGAGCGCGGAACCCGGTCCGCCGGTACCGGCGCCGATCCGTACCCGGCCGCGGCCCCGGATGAGCGCGCCGAGGTCTCCGTCGGAGAGCCGTCCGACCTGTTCGACGGTGCCTATGACACCGATGCCGGTGTAGGTGCCGTCGATGCGCGGGACGAGCAGCACCTCGGGCTTGCCGCCGCCCTCTCGGGTGACGGCCTGCGCGGACTCCACAGCGGCGCGTACGTCGGTGTCGGACAGGTCCAGAGGCACCACCATTCCGGGCAGCACGACCTCGTCGTCGAGCGGCAGCACAGGCAGGGTGAGCGGTGTGACCGCATTGGACTCAGTAGCCATGATCTCCCCTTCGGCAGTCAAGTTGAGCTATGCAGACTCAATGCTTATGAGCTGCTCAATGTTCCCCAAGCCGTGTTCGCTGTGAGCGATCAGGAGCCCGGTCAGGAGCGCGAACGGGAACGACTGCCTCCGCCTGCCCTTCGTGCAACACGGGAGAGCGCCCGTGAAATCCCGCGAAATCCCGTGGAAGGCGGCGGCCGCGCCGGACAGTATGGCGCCATGAACGATGCGGCTTCCCCCTCGCAGGCCCTGCTGGTCGTCGACGTCCAGAAAGCGGGGGTGGCGGGCGACCGCGCGGTGCCCGGCGCGGCCGGACTCCTGGAGCGGGTGGCGGAGCTGATCGCACGGGCCCGGAGCGGCGGCGCGCTGGTCGTGCACCTCCAGAACGACGGCGCGCCCGGCTCGGGCGACGAGCCGCACACCCCGGGCTGGGCGCTGCACCTGCCCGTCGAGGCCGGTCCCCGGGAGGTGGTGATCCGCAAGACCAGGGACGACGGCTTCGCGGGCACCCGGCTGGGAGAGCTGCTGAGCGGTGCCGGGGCCCAGTCGCTCGCGGTGTGCGGGGTGATGTCGGAGATGTGTGTCCAGGCCACCGCCCGCACCGCCCTGGCCCTGGGCTACCGGGTCGTCCTGCCGTACGACGCCCACGCGACGCAGGACATCCCGGCCGCCCCCGGCATCAGCGCCGCCGTCCCGGCCGCCGTGGTGTCCCGGGTCGCGGCGTGGGCGATCAGCGGCGATGCCGAGGTCACCGTGGCGGCCGCGGACGTGACGTTCACCGCCCCGCCGTCCCGGCCGCGCTGAGCCCGGAAAAGCGTTCGGCATGGTCCGGGCGGCAGGGCAGAGTGCCCGTATGAACGAGGACAGATGAACGAGGACAGAGGACTGGAACCCGACGGCACGATCGCCCGCGAGGGCTCGCTGAGCCGGGTGCCGGAACGGTTCGCGCCGGTCGTGGCGGCTGCCCGTTCCCGGATCTCGGAGGTCTTCGGCCCCGACCGGCTGGACAGCGCCTACATCTACGGAAGCATTCCGCGCGGCACGGCCGTTCCCGGCGTCTCCGACCTGGATCTGCAACTGGTCCTGCACGACGAACCCACCGGGGCGGACCGGGCAGACACCGACGCCGTCGGGGCCGGACTCGACGCCTCGTTCGGGGAGATCGACGGCGTCGGCGTCCTGCTGTCCGGCAGGGACACCGTGCTCAGCGAACTCGAACGCCACGACATGGGCTTCTTCATCGCCTGCCTGTGCACCCCGCTGCTCGGCGACGACCTCGCCGGGCGGCTGCCGCGCTACCGGCCGGGCTCGCTCCTCGCCCGGGAGACCAACGGCGACCTGTGCCTGCTGCTGCCCGGCTGGCACGAGCGGGCGGCCGGGGCCACGACGGACTCCGAACGCCGCGCCATGAGCCGCCGCGTCGCCCGCCGGATCGTACGGACGGGCTTCACGCTGGTGATGCCGAGGTGGGGCGGCTGGACCAGCGATCTGTCCGAGTGCGCCGAGCTCTTCGCCCGTTACTACCCGCAGCTGCCCGAGCGGGCGGAACAGATGCGGCTCGCCGCCCGTACGGGCCGCACCCCGACCGCCGACCCGGCCGTCCTGTCGGTGCTCGTCGACGACCTCGCCCCGTGGCTGGCGGCCGAGCACATCGCGGTGCACGGCGAGAAGGCATCGCGCCCCTGACCGCGCCGCGAACCGGGCACCCAGCGCCCCGCCGGCCGGGCAACCCGCTGGCCCCGGCACCGCCGCTCGGGCCAGGATGGGCCCGACACCGACCGGCGGTGACCGCACCCGCCGACCAACCCACCGGAGACCCGCGCCATGCACCACGCCTACGGCCCCGACGCCCTCGCCCCCGTCACCCTCGACCGCCGCGAGGGACCGTACGGGGAGGTCGTCCTGCGCAGGCGGGGCGACGACTTCGAGATCATCGCCAACGGGTGCTTCCTGATGGACACCTCGGACGGGCGTTCGGAGCGGCTGCTGATCGACGCCGCCCTCGCCGCGCTGCCCGCGGACCGGCCGGCCCCGGCGGTGCTCATCGGCGGCCTCGGGGTCGGGTTCTCGCTCGCGCGGGCCGCCTCTGAACCCCGCTGGGGCCGGGTCGTGGTGGTGGAGCGGGAACAGGCCATCGTGGACTGGCACCTGGGCGGGCCGCTGGCCGGGATCTCGGGAGAGGCGCTGGCCGATCCGCGGACCGGGATCCTGACGGCGGATCTCGTCGGCCATCTCCGTACCACTACGGAACGTTACGACGCACTGTGTCTGGACATCGACAACGGGCCGGACTGGACGGTCACGGAGGACAACGGGAACCTCTACTCCCCCGCCGGTCTGGCCGACTGCCTCCGGTGCCTCACCCCCGGCGGAGTGCTCGCGGTGTGGTCCGCCCAGCCGTCCGCAGAGTTCGAGGAAGCCCTGCGGGATGCCGGATTCCATGGGGTTCGGACCGAAGAGGTAGGCGTTGCCCGAGGTGTGCCCGACGTGGTCCATCTCGCAATTCGCGCCGACTGAGATTCCCCCGCCGGGTATCCGGACCCCGGGGACGGCCGGGGTCCAAGCGCCACAAGAGCGACACTCCACCTCCTTCGCGCGGGCCGCGCGCCCCCGCGCCCTTGCACCCTGCGTAGCCGGGAAGCGTCCGCTGCCTTTACGCTGCTGACCGATAACGGGATCTCCCGCGAAATTCACAAGCGATAACCGTGCGTCCGGGGGAATGACCCCCGCGAGAACGGGCAGGGGCGGGGCGATGGAACAGACACACACCACCCACAACGGTGTCGCGGCCACCCCTGGCGCGCAGCGCCGGGTGCTGGTGGTCGAGGACGACGCGACGATCGTCGATGCCATTTCCGCCCGGCTGCGGGCCGAGGGCTTCCTGGTGCAGACCGCGCTCGACGGCCCCGCGGCCGTGGACGCGGCCGAGGCCTGGCAGCCGGATCTGATGGTGCTCGACATCATGCTGCCCGGTTTCGACGGGCTGGAGGTCTGCCGCCGGGTACAGGCCCAGCGCCCGGTGCCGGTCCTGATGCTGACCGCCAGGGACGACGAGACCGACATGCTCGTCGGCCTCGGGGTCGGCGCCGACGACTACATGACCAAGCCGTTCTCCATGCGCGAGCTGGCGGCCCGGGTGCACGTCCTGCTGCGCCGCGTCGAGCGGGCCGCACTGGCCGCCGTGACGCCGCGCAGCGGCATACTGCGCCTCGGTGAGCTGGAGATCGACCACGCGCAGCGCCGGGTGCGGGTGCGGGCGGACGACGTCCATCTGACGCCGACCGAGTTCGACCTGCTGGTCTGCCTGGCCAACACGCCGCGCGCGGTGCTGTCCCGGGAGCAGCTGCTGGCCGAGGTCTGGGACTGGGCGGACGCCTCCGGCACCAGGACCGTCGACAGCCACATCAAGGCGCTGCGCCGGAAGATCGGCGCGGAGCGCATCCGTACCGTGCACGGTGTCGGCTACGCCCTGGAGACCCCCGCGCCATGACCGCGCCCGGACCGGGGCTGCGGCCGTTCTCGATCAAGGCCAAGCTGGGCACCCTCGTCGTGGTCTCGGTCTTCATCACGACCGGGCTGCTGATGGTGGCCCTGCGCACCCGTACCGAGCTGCGGTTCATCACGGTGTTCTCGGTCATCGCGACCCTGCTGATCACCCAGTTCGTGGCACACGGCCTGACCGCGCCGCTGGACGAGATGCGGGCCGTGGCCCGGTCGATCTCGCACGGCGACTACACCAGACGGGTGAGCGGCGCCGACCGGCGTGACGAGCTGGGCGATCTGGCCCAGACGATCAACCTGATGGCGGACGATCTGGCGGCCGTGGACCGGCACCGCAAGGAGCTGGTGGCGAATGTCTCACATGAGCTGCGCACGCCCATCGCGGCGCTGAGAGCGGTGCTGGAGAACGTCGTGGACGGGGTGTCCTCGCCCGATCCGGAGACCATGCGCACCGCCCTCAAGCAGACCGAGCGGCTCGGCAGGCTGGTGGAGACGCTGCTGGACCTGTCCCGGCTGGACAACGGGGTCGTCACGCTGAAGGCCCGCCGGTTCGAGGTGTGGCCGTATCTGTCGGGGGTGCTGAAGGAGGCGAACCTGGCCACCGGTCACCGCCGGCTGTCGTCCGGCTCCGGGAACTCCACCCGTAAGGACGTCCATCTCCATCTGGACGTGTCGCCGCCCGAGCTGACCGCGCACGCGGACGCGGAGCGGCTGCACCAGGTGGTGGCGAACCTGATCGACAACGCGGTGAAGCACAGCCCGCCGCACGGCCGGGTGACGGTGCGCGCCCGGCGCGGCAGTCAGCCGGAGTCGCTGCATCTGGAGGTCCTGGACGAGGGCCCCGGCATTCCGGAGTCCGAGCGGCACCGGGTCTTCGAGCGTTTCAACCGGGGCGACGTGACGTCCCCGCACGGTCCGGGCAGTGACGGCGGTACCGGGCTCGGCCTGGCGATCGCCCGCTGGGCGGTGGATCTGCACGGCGGACGGATCGGTGTGGCCGAATCAGCTCGCGGATGCCGCATCCGCGTCACTCTTCCGGGGACCCATCAACCGCGAGGTTGACATAGGGTTCGAACCGGAAGGGCACGTTCTGCGTGTTCTGTTCAAGGGGTACGGTCCAAGGGGCCGTAACTGCGGTCTCGCGTACCCGGAGCAATGCGGAACCAAGCTTGTTTCCCGCCATTTCCTGCGCCGAAACCCGACTTTCGATGTGACTTGCACGACGAAGACCGGCCCGGTCCGCATGGAACGGTCCGGGAGGCGTAGCCTTGATTTCCGCTGTCCACCACCTTGTGAAGCGGAAGAGGGCGGTTGCCGCCGTGTCGTCTCAGTCCCCCAGTAACTCGAGCATCTCGACCGACCAAGCCAGCCCGGGTTCGAACCCGGCTGCTGCTTTCGGCCCCAATGAGTGGCTCGTCGACGAGATCTACCAGCAGTACCTCCAGGATCCCAATTCGGTCGATCGCGCCTGGTGGGACTTCTTCGCCGACTACAAGCCGGGTACGTCCGGCACGGCGGACAAGCCCGTTCCCGGCGCCGCAGCCGCGGGGGCTGCGGTGCCCACGGCTCCGGCCGTGACCGCGCCGACCGCCACCAACCACACCGCCCCTGCCGCGCCCGTGCAGCCCGCGGCCCAGGCCCCGGCCCCGGCCGCGCCTGCCGCCCCGGCGCCCGCACCCGCCCCGGTCGCCCCAGCGGCTCCTGCCGCTCCGGCCGCCCCGGCGAAGGCGGCACCGGCTCCCGCGAAGGCCGCCCCGGCCGCCAAGGCCGCCGCCGAACCGGCCGCGGAGGCCCCTGCCGGGCCCGAGTACGTGACGCTGCGCGGCCCGTCCGCCGCGGTCGCGAAGAACATGAACGCCTCGCTGGAGCTGCCGACGGCCACGTCCGTCCGCGCCGTCCCGGTGAAGCTGCTCTTCGACAACCGCATCGTCATCAACAACCACCTCAAGCGCGCCCGGGGCGGGAAGATCTCCTTCACGCACCTCATCGGGTACGCGATGGTTCAGGCCCTCAAGGCCATGCCGGCGATGAACCACTCCTTCGCGGTGAAGGACGGCAAGCCGACCCTGGTCAAGCCGGAGCACGTCAACCTCGGCCTGGCCATCGACCTGGTGAAGCCGAACGGCGACCGCCAGCTGGTCGTCGCGGCCATCAAGAAGGCCGAGACGCTCAACTTCTTCGAGTTCTGGCAGGCCTACGAGGACATCGTCCGCCGGGCCCGCAACGGCAAGCTCGGCATGGACGACTTCACCGGCGTCACCGCCTCGCTCACCAACCCCGGCGGCATCGGCACCGTCCACTCGGTGCCCCGCCTGATGCCCGGACAGGGCCTCATCATGGGCGTCGGCGCGATGGACTACCCGGCGGAGTTCCAGGGCACCTCGCAGGACACCCTGAACAAGCTGGGCATCTCGAAGGTCATGACCCTGACCTCGACGTACGACCACCGGGTCATCCAGGGCGCCGCGTCCGGCGAGTTCCTGCGGATCCTGTCCCAGCTGCTGCTCGGCGAGAACGACTTCTACGACGAGATCTTCAAGGCGCTGCGCATCCCCTACGAGCCGGTCCGCTGGCTCAAGGACATCGACGCCTCGCACGATGACGACGTCACCAAGGCCGCACGGGTCTTCGAGCTGATCCACTCCTACCGGGTCCGCGGCCACGTCATGGCCGACACCGACCCGCTGGAGTACCGCCAGCGCAAGCACCCCGACCTGGACATCACCGAGCACGGCCTCACCCTGTGGGACCTGGAGCGGGACTTCGCCGTCGGCGGCTTCGCCGGGCAGACCCTGATGAAGCTCCGCGACATCCTCGGTGTGCTGCGTGAGTCGTACTGCCGCACCACCGGCATCGAGTTCATGCACATCCAGGACCCGAAGGAGCGCAAGTGGCTCCAGGACCGGGTGGAGCGTCCGCGCCCCGCTCCGGAGCGCGAGGAGCAGCTGCGGATCCTGCGCCGCCTCAACGCCGCGGAGGCGTTCGAGACGTTCCTGCAGACCAAGTACGTCGGCCAGAAGCGGTTCTCGCTGGAGGGCGGCGAGTCCGTCATCCCGCTGCTCGACGCGGTCATCGACTCCGCCGCCGAGGCGCGCCTGGACGAGGTCGTCATCGGCATGGCCCACCGCGGCCGGCTGAACGTCCTGGCGAACATCGTCGGCAAGTCGTACGCGCAGATCTTCCGTGAGTTCGAGGGCAACCTCGACCCCCGGTCGATGCACGGCTCCGGTGACGTGAAGTACCACCTGGGCGCCGAGGGCACCTTCACCGGTCTGGACGGCGAGCAGATCAAGGTCTCGCTGGCCGCCAACCCCTCGCACCTGGAGGCGGTCGACCCGGTCCTGGAGGGCATCGCCCGCGCCAAGCAGGACATCATCAACAAGGGCGGCACGGACTTCACCGTCCTGCCCGTCGCGCTCCACGGCGACGCGGCCTTCGCGGGCCAGGGCGTCGTCGCCGAGACGCTGAACATGTCGCAGCTGCGCGGCTACCGCACCGGTGGCACCGTGCACGTGGTGATCAACAACCAGGTCGGCTTCACCGCCGCCCCGGAGTCCTCGCGCTCCTCGATGTACGCGACGGACGTCGCGCGCATGATCGAGGCGCCGATCATCCACGTCAACGGCGACGACCCGGAGGCCGTGGTCCGCGTCGCGCGGCTCGCCTTCGAGTACCGGCAGACGTTCAACAAGGACGTCGTCATCGACCTCATCTGCTACCGCCGCCGCGGTCACAACGAGGGCGACAACCCGGAGTTCACCAACCCGCAGATGTACACCCTGATCGACAAGAAGCGCTCGGTGCGCAAGCTCTACACCGAGTCCCTCATCGGTCGCGGCGACATCACGCTGGAGGAGGCCGAGCAGGCGCTCCAGGACTTCCAGGGCCAGCTGGAGAAGGTCTTCGCGGAGGTCCGCGAGGCCACCTCGGCGCCGTCCCAGCCGCACGTCCCGGACGTCCAGGCCGAGTTCCCGGTGGCCGTGACCACCGCGGTGTCCTCGGAGGTCGTGAAGCTGATCGCCGAGTCGCAGGTCAACATCCCCGACTCGATCACCGTCCACCCGCGCCTGATGCCGCAGATGCAGCGCCGTGCCGCTTCCGTGGACAACGGCACCATCGACTGGGGCATGGGCGAGACGCTCGCCATCGGCTCGCTGCTGATGGAGGGCACCCCGGTCCGGCTCGCCGGCCAGGACACCCGCCGCGGCACCTTCGGCCAGCGCCACGCGGTGCTCGTCGACCAGAAGACCGGCGAGGACTACACCCCGCTGCTCTACCTCTCCGAGGACCAGGCCCGTTACAACGTCTACGACTCGCTGCTCAGCGAGTACGCGGCGATGGGCTTCGAGTACGGCTACTCGCTGGCCCGCCCGGAGTCGCTGGTCATCTGGGAGGCCCAGTTCGGTGACTTCGTCAACGGCGCGCAGACCGTCGTCGACGAGTTCATCTCCTCGGCCGAGCAGAAGTGGGGCCAGACCTCCGGCGTCACGCTGCTGCTGCCGCACGGCTACGAGGGCCAGGGCCCGGACCACTCGTCCGCCCGCCCGGAGCGCTTCCTCCAGATGTGCGCGCAGGACAACATGACGGTCGCCATGCCGACGCTGCCGTCGAACTACTTCCACCTCCTGCGGTGGCAGGTCCACAACCCGCACCACAAGCCGCTGATCGTCTTCACCCCGAAGTCGATGCTCCGGCTGAAGGCGGCCGCGTCGAAGGCCGAGGAGTTCACCACCGGCGGCTTCCGTCCGGTGATCGGTGACGACTCGGTCGACCCGAACGCGGTGCGCAAGGTCGTCTTCTGCGCCGGCAAGGTCTACTACGACCTTGAGGCCGAGCGCGAGAAGCGCGGCGTGACGGACACCGCGATCATCCGCCTTGAGCGCCTGTACCCGCTGCCGGGTGCCGAGCTCCAGGCCGAGATCGCCAAGTACCCGAACGCCGCGAAGTACCTGTGGGCCCAGGAGGAGCCGGCCAACCAGGGCGCGTGGCCGTTCATCGCCCTGAACCTGATCGACCACCTGGACCTGGCCGTCGGCGCCGACGTCCCGCACGGTGAGCGCCTGCGCCGCATCTCGCGGCCGCGCGGCTCCTCGCCCGCAGTCGGCTCGGCCAAGCGTCACCAGGCCGAGCAGACCCAGCTGCTCGACGAGGTCTTCGAGGCCTGACCGGCACATCACGAACCGAGGGCCCGGCCCCGCGAATCCATCGCGGGGCCGGGCCCTCGGCGTTGCCGCCGGTGCTCGGAGGTACTCAGATCATCTGCGGCTCGAAGTCCCAGTACGGCCGGTTGCGGGAGCGTGCCGAGACCGTGTGAACGTGCTGCGCTCCCAGGGTGGCGGCCAGATCGCCGAGCGCCTCCGTCTCGACCTTGTCCGCCCGCTGCCGGTCGCGCAGTGCGCGCAGATCGGCCGCGTGCGCGATGCGGGCGGTGAGGGTCAGCGGGTGGGTCCTGCCGAGGACCTCGGTGGCCCGGGTGATGACCGAGTCCGTCAGCGCGGCGGCGGACTCGGGGTCGCCCACGAGATTGCGCAGCGCCGCGGCGTTGACCGCGCAGCCCAGCGTCCAGGGGTGGTCCTCGCCCACCGCCCGGCCCATGTCAGCGAGAGCCTCCTCCGCCAGGTGGTGCGCGTGGTCACGCTCCCCGACGTTGCGCAGGATCAGGGCGTGGTTGCCACGGGTGCCCGCCACGTAGGGATGCTGCTCACCCAGCATGTCCGTGTAGGCCTCGATGACCTTCTCGCTTATGGCCCGGGCCTGGTCGATGTCGGCGTGCTCCCGAGCGAAGCAACTCTGGCTCGCGGCGAACATCGTGGTGAGCGGGTCGCTCTCACCGAGCACCCGCTCACCGCGTTCGAGCACCCGGGTGAAGAGCTCGGCAGCCGGACCGCGCTGCCCCGAACGGTAGTAGCAGAGCGCCAGGTTGTGCTCGGCGCGCAGCGTCTGGGGGTTCTCGTTGCCCATCACGAGCCGGTGCACCCGGACACTCTGGGTCTGGAGCGATTCGGCCTCGCTGTACCGGCCGAGCAGGCGCAGATCGGTGGCGTAGTTGATCTCTGAGTACAGCGTCCAGCTGTGGCGCTGCCGGAGCAGCTGCCGCCGCGATTCCAGGGTGCGCCGATTGTGTTCCAACGCCTCCTCGTACCGTCCGAGCAGGCGCAGGGACGCTCCCAGGTTGTTCTGCGCGCTGAGCGTGAGCGAGTCCTGGTCCCCCAGCAGTTCGCGGTACGCGCTCAGGACCCAGCTGGACATCTCGTACGCCTCGTCGTATCGCCCGAGGCCGCGCAGGTCGGCCGCGAGGCCACTGGCGGCGCGCAGGTGCTCCAGGTCGTGGGTGCCCCGCTCGGCGCGCAGGTGGTCGACGGCGGCCCGCTCGATCACCTCGGTCCCGGCGTAGTCACCGACCGCGCGCAGCAGGTTGGCGTAGTTGTAGCTGAGGTCCCAGACCCGGGGGTGGATCTCCCCCATCAGCTCACCCCATGCCGACATGGCACGGGAGCCCAGCTTGATTCCGGCCCGGTACTCCCCGGAGAGGTACATGTAGCGCAGGCAGTTGAGCACCAGGGACTGGACCGCCGGGTCGGTGCTGCGCAGGACGTCGGCCCACTTCAGGTGCGGGGCGATCTCCGCGTACCGGGGCCACAGCCGGGTGTCGGTGGGACGGCCCGGGTCCGCGGCGGCGAGTGCGCGGCGGACCACGTCCATGAATTCCTGGCGGTCGTGCTCCGGCATGTCCTTGCGGACGATCTGGTGGACCATGCGGTGCAGATAGATCGACTCGCCCGAGGACGACTCGTCGATGACGGCCTCGTGGGACTCCAGGCGGACCACGGAGTACTGACGCAGCTGGCCGATCGCCTTGTTCCACAGCAGCGGGTCGTTCATCAGTCCGGAGAGCTGCTCGGGCAGCTCTCCGGGCGGCATCTCCTTCAACAGCCGTACGGGGATGGAGCCGGGCGCGAAGAAGCTGCACAGCCGCAGCAGGTCGACGGACTCGGGGACGGTGTCCCGGAGTTTGTTCAGCAGTATCGACCAGGCGGTCTGGAAGGCCAGCGGGAAGTCGGCGGAGACCTTGACGACGTCCTGGTCGATGCCGCCGCCGAGGAGTTCGATGTACTCCTCGACGGACATGTCGGAGTCGTTCAGCCAGCCCGCGGTCTGGTCGAGCAGCAGCGGGAGGTCCTCCAGTGCCTCGGCCAGCTGGTCGGCTTCGGTCCGGGTGAGGCGCGGGGCCCGGCGGAGGATGAAGGCGACCGATTCGTCGCGGTTGTAGACCGGCACATCGACCAGGTTGCTGTTGTGCTCGCCCCACTCGGGGTTGCGGGAGGTGATCAGGACATGGCCGGGGCCGGTCGGCACCAGGTCCCAGATCTGTTCCGGCTCGTCCGCGCCGTCCAGGACCAGCAGCCAGTGGGAGTGCGGGTCGCCGCGGCGCAGCGAGTCGCGGACCGCGCGCAGCCGCTCCCCGTACTCGGCGCCGGTGGACAGGCCCAGCTCCGGAGCGAGTTCGGCGAGCCTCTGGCGGTAGAGGGCACGCCGGTCGGCGGGCACCCACCACACCACGTCGTACTCGGAGCCGAACCGGTAGACGTACTCGGCGGCCAGCTGGGTCTTGCCCACGCCCGACATGCCGTGCAGGGTGACGACGCCCGCGCCGGCTCCGGCGTCCTGGAGTGCGGTGTAGGCCTTGCTGAGCAGTTCTTCGCGGCCGGTGAAGCGGGTGTTGCGGCGCGGCACCCCGCCCCACACCTCGGGGGTGTCGGCCGGGTAGCGCGGCCCCGGCCGCGCCTCGGCGGACTCGGGCAGCGGGTCCGTGGGCAGTCCCAGCCGTACGAGCAGCCGGCGCTCGGCCTCGTCCGCGCCGACGTTCGTCAGGTCCGCGGCGCCGAAGACAGAGGTGGCGCCGGGCAGCGCGGAGGTGGTGACGGACGCCGCGGCGAAGCGGTCCGGGTCGGGTGCGACGACCTCGCGCAGGGCGCGGTTCCACTCCTCGTGCCCGCGGGGCCCGACTTGGAAGTACCAGTCGCTGAGCAGGACCAGGATCCGGCCGCGGGAGAGCATCAGGTCCCGCAGGGCGTCCTCCAGCGGTACCTCCATCGGCGGGTCCCAGCGCTGCTGGACGACCGCCACCCCGCGCCGCTCCAGCCGGTCCGCGATCCACGCCGCCCAGGCTCGGTTGAAACCGGCGAAACTGAGGGTGACAGTCTGCGCCCCGATTGCTCCAACTTGCTTACGCGTTCCGGGCATTCAACCGTCTCCCTGACCTCGTTGCGAGCTCTGTCAAGATACACCTGAGCACTGACTCTCCGGCCGAATTCACCTGGCCGCTCAGCTCCCGGGTGATCCGTTCCTCTGCTGCCATATCACCTTGGCGGTGCTGACATAGGCCTCCGCGCGAGCCAGGTGACCCGTGGGGGGCGGCGAATCCTCCAGACGGTGGTAGACCGTGATCATCTCGTTGACCAGCACCCGCCCCTCGTTCGTCAGCCCGGCCGAGCCGGCCAGGACCGGCAGTACGGCGCCGACCTGCCGGTGGGAGCGCGCGTGTTCCGTCCAGGCCAGATCGCGGTGGGTGACCCGGCGCGCGCCGAGCGCGAACCGCTGCCAGTAGTCGGCCAGCGCCAGGTGCGAATAGGCTCCCTGGAGCAGCCCGTCGAAGGGCCTGGGGTCGGAGCGCCACGGGGCGAAGTGGCGTGGGGTGGCGTCCTCGTGGTGCAGCCGGACGAGTGCGCCGAGCGCGGCGAGCTTGGTGTGCTGGAGTTCGTGCACGAGGGTCGAGGCGAAGTAGGCGGGGGTCGCGGGCTTGCTGCTGAGGACCGCGCCGAACGCCTCGCGCCGGGTGCCACTGCAATGGGCCCCGCCCTGTCCGGGCGGGCCGGAACCGGGCGGCGGGCCGAGCGGGACGAGGCAGCGCAGCAGGACGGCCGCTTCGGTGAGCCGGTGTTCGCCGCCCACCCGCAGCAGTGGTTCGACGCCGGACCAGGATTCCGTCCAGGCCTTGCGTTCGTGGTCGTCGATGTGGGTGGCGGCGCTGAGTCCGTGCCGTTCGAGCCCGGTGCCCCGGGTGCGGTACGGGTCGAGGTCGTCCAGGGGTACGGGCCCGGTGCCCGGCAGTACGGCGGGCAGGGTGAGCACCGGCAGCCAGCGGGGGTCGGCCGAGCTCATGGTGCTATCCGGCAGGGCCCGTACCGAGAGGGGCGGGGCACCGGCCGGGCGGACCGTCATCTCGCCGTCCGCGTACGTGAGTTCGACCAGCCCGTCGGCCGCCCGTACCGCGCCCAGGGTGGGCAGCGGGAGCAGCCCCTCGCGGGCGGTGAGCCGAGCGGTGCAGGGCAGGCCGGCCCGGATCGCGGCCGCCGCGGCGAGGGCGCCGAGGTGGGCCAGGTCGGTGCGGAGTTCCGGGCCCGCGGCGGTGGTGCCGGTGAGGCCGCCCAGGAGCCGTTGCGCCCAGGGGCCGGTCATGGGGTGGAACAGCACGGTGCGGGCGGCGGCCCGGTCGGCACGTTCGGCGGCTTCGAGCAGCGCCCAGTCCTCGCGCAGCCGGTAGAGCAGCGGGGGCGGGCACACGGTCGTGGGGGCGGCGGCCGCCGCGTCGAGCAGGGCCCGCAGGAGGACGAGACGGCGGGTGTCCTGGTCGCGGACGAGCAGGCCGAGGGAGTCGGTGTCGCCCTCGGTGCGGCCGAGTTCGCGCAGTACGCGCTCGGGGATGGCGGGGCTCATGGGGGGTCTCCTGCGGTTGCGTCGGCGAGCCGGGCCGCCACGTGGCGGACCAGCCGTTCGAGGTCCGCGCAGTAGACGGACGGGTTGCTGAAGCCGTTCTCTGCGCGGTAGCGGTGTGCGTAGTGGCCGCCGCCGCAGACGGTCAGCAGCGGGCAGGCCCGGCAGACGGCGGCGAGCGCGCCCGCTCCGGCCTGGCGGGCGGCGACGCCGGGGTGGCGCAGGGCGTCGTCGAAGGTGTGCCGGAAGACGTCGAGGCCGGTGGCGGCGGCGGTGTCGTAGGCGGACTTGAGGGAGTCGACCTGCTCGATCGAACCGTCGGTCTCGACCACGACCGCGTTGACGGGGTCCAGGCCCAGGGACTCGGTGGCGGCGGGCAGCCCGAGGAGCAGGGCGACGCACTCCTCGAAGAGTCGGATCCGGGTCTCCCGCCGGGCCGCCGGCCACCAGCGGTCGAAGACGGCGCACAGCCAGTCGCCGTACGGGGTGGCGCGGCCGGAACCCGGGCCCGTGGGGATGCCCGCCCGGTCCGGCAGTCCGGGCGGCGGGCTGGTCCAGTTGCCGTGCGGCAGGAGCAGATCCAGGGCCGGCGGGCGCAGGGCGAGCAGTGACTCGTACATCTCGACGGGGTCCGTGCGCGGGTCCACGACGGTGAGGATGCCCGCGTACGCGCCGGGGTGGCGGTCCGCGAGGAGCCGGGCACCGCGAGCGGCGGCGGGCCAGGAGGGGCGGCCCGCGTGGTCGGTGCGCTGGGTGTTGTGGGCGGCCAGTCCGCCGTCCAGGCTGATGCCGACGCTGATGCCGTGCCGGGCGAGCACGGTGACGCCCGCGTCGGTGAGCAGGGTGGCGTTGGTCTGCACGGTCGCGTGGACGGTGCAGCCGGCGGGCACCCGCTCCCGCACCCGGTCCGCCAGTGCGGCCAGCCGGTCCGGGCCCGCGAGCAGGGGTTCGCCGCCGTGCAGCACCAGGGCGACGTGGAGCAGCCGGTGAGTGGCGGCGTGCTCCGCTATCCGGTCCGCGGTGCGCTCCAGGACGGCGGGCGCGGCGGCGGCGGGCCGGTCCCGCCAGGTGCGGTCGGGGCCCTCGTACAGGTAGCAGTACCGGCAGGCGAGGTTGCAGCGGCCGTGCACCTTCACGATGAACTGGCCGAACGGTACTGGTGCGGGCGGGCCCGCTCCGCCGGCCGGTTCCGGGCGCGGTCCGGGCCCGGTGGGGCGCGCGGCACCCGGGAACGGCTCACCGCTCCCGTGCTGGTACCGCCGCTCCCTCTGCGGCGTCGTCCGTCGGGCCACTCCGGCACCCCCGTGCTGTACGTCTGCCGGGACGGTTACCGGTACCGGCGCGGGGTGAGTATCCCCGTCGCCCGGCGCAGGCAGACACGTCCCGGACGATGATGTCCTGATCGGACTCGCCCCGGGCCGAAACCGTCCGCCTGTCGCGGTCCGGGCGGCGGTACCGCGAGACGGCCCGCCGGCCCCCGCTCCGGTGGCGGTGACGCGGGACCCTCCGCCTCAGAATGCGCTGGTGAACCCCCAGAGCATTTCCTTGGGCTGTTCCGCCCGGCCGCGCAGATCCGCGACCACCTCGGCCAGCACCGGGTGGTGCAGGGTCCGCAGGGTCTCCAGATCGAGACCCAGCAGATCCGGCAGCGCGCCCTCGGCCCCGGACGGACCGCCGCCCGTGCCGGCGGGCACTGCCGCCCCGTCGCTACGTGTCGACTCGTTCATCACGCCTCCCCGTACTCAGCACCGGGCCGCCCGTGCCGCGCTCGCCGTTGAGCGCGCACCGCCGGTCCCGCGTCCCTGACCCGTTTCGTCCCACTGCCCGTGCCGTCGGCCGGCGCCGGTCGCGCGCCGGTCGCACTCCTGGCCGGTCCGGGCGCACGGCCGTGCCGGGTGCTCGCCATTGAGCACTCAGCGCTCCAGCTCCGCCAGCCGCTCCGCGGTCCGGTCGCCCGCGGCTCCGCCGCCATCCGGCAGTTTGCGCCACTCCAGGCGGGCCGCCCGGTAGGCCTCTCGCGCGGCCCGGGGACGCCCCGCTCTCTCATAGGTCATACCCCGCCAGTGGTTGGCTGTAGCACCCAACTCGACGGCTTCCCATCGCCGTTGCGGACTCTCCAGCTCCGCTTCCGCCGTCGCGGCGGACGCGGCGGCCGAGCGGAAGGCCTCCGCCGCCTCGTCGCGCCGGGTCGGCCGGGCCAGCGCGTCGGCGGCCTCCAGGAGCGCCCGGCCCAGCTCCAGCCAGCAGCGCGCGGCGGTCAGCGGGTCCGCGGCCTCCTGCGCCGCCAGCCCGAAGAGGTACTCGGCCTCCCGCAGGTCGACCCGGTCCGCCGTCGCCCGGTGCCGCAGCATCAGGGACCGGCCGAGCATCAGCAGCCGCTCCGACTGGTGCGGGCCGCCGGCCGGCGTCTCGGTCCGGCAGTCGCGCAGCACGCGCACCGCGGCCCCGATGTGCGCCGCGCCGTCCGGGAGTTCGGCGCGGCGCAGCAGTGTGCCGCCCCATTCGGCGAGCAGGTCCGTGTGGGCGCGGGAGTCCCGGGGGGTGCCCCGGGCCGCCCGGGCGAACCAGTCGGCGGCCGCCACCAGCTCGTCCGGGTCGCCGGTGTGCTCGTAGCGGGCCACCCGGACCCGCCCGGCCCTGGTCTGCAACTGGGCGCGCTGGCGCTGTTCCCGTACGGTCTCCAGCGCCTGGCCGGTCAGGGCGGCGGCCTCGTCCGGTTCCTCGCCGGAGGCCAGCAGCGCGTCCACCAGGTCCAGCACGATGCGGACCTCGGTGCCCATGGTGTGCCGGCCGCCCTGGGCGAAGGCGGTGTGCAGCGAGCGGGCGGCCTGCCGGGCGAACTCCCTGGACTGTTCGGTGTCCTCGGTGGCGCCGGCCAGCTTCAGCAGCGTCCGGCCATGCTGGAGCGGGAGCGCGGCCGGCCGGTTCTCCTGGTCGGGCCAGGCGTCGGCGAAGGCCTCCAGCATCCCGCAGGCGCTCTGCAGCAGGGCGCTGTCCCCGTCGAGCCGCCACTGCGCCTCCAGGGCCCGCACCCGCTCCAGGGTGAGCCGCAGCGCCTCCGCCGGTGCCAGGCCGGGGGCGGCGCAGGCGGCGGTGTACTCGCGGTCGGCGCGCCGCAGCAGCTCCAGGGCGCCGCGCCGGTCGCCGCGCCGCCGCCGGTCGTCGGCGGCCGCGTGCAGCACCTTGGCCAGTACCGCCCGTTCGCGTACCGCACCGGGAACGGCGGCGGCCCGCTCCGCGGCGCGCTCGGCCTCGCGGAGCAGTTCGCCGCCGCCCTGCACCTCCCAGAGCCGCAGGACGCAGCGCGCGTACTCCGCCCAGAGTTCGGGGTCGGCAGACTGGCGCGGGCCGTTCTCGGCGGCGCCGCGCAGGAGTTGGACCGCGTCGATCAGGCGCTGCACCATCTTGTCGGCGTCGAACTCCCTCGCCAGCTCGCGGGCCCGCTCCACGACAGAGGTGGTGCCGGGGGGCGGCGGTCCGGGGACGGGGGGCTTCGGCGGGATCACGAATCTGGGGGGCACAGGCATGAATCGCTCCAGTACGCGGGCTGCGACCTCGGCAAAGGCATGGGGTGCGCGGGGGCCACCGCGCCTCCCCGCCGCCCCGTCCGCCTCGTTCTCCTCGTTCTCCTCGTTCTCGTCACTCTCTTCCCTGTCGTCGCCCCCGTCTTGCTGGTCTTCCTGGTCAACAGGGCCGGACCCCGGGTACCCGGGGTCGTACGGGGAACCGTCCGCCCCGGCGTCACCGAGCTGGGCGAAGGCCAGCGCCGGGAAGTTGGGCCCGCCCTTGCCGAACCGCGTCTCGATGTACTGCGAACAGTGCTTGAGGACGAGCAGCGCCTCGTCCCGGCCCAGCGGACCGAGCAACGCCTCCTGGACGCCGGGCTCGAACGCGTACCACTGGCCGCGTCCGCCGCCCGTGCCGTCGGCGCGCGAGAGCAGCCCGCTCAGCAGCACCTCGGCCAGTTCGGAGGGCCCCGACTGGGGCAGCATGGTGCGTTGCACGAGCTGCATCACCGGCAGGTAGAGGGGCGCGGCCGCGAGGTAGACGGCCAGTTGTCCGGCCGCCGGTGAGGCGGTTGACCGGAAGCGGCTGACGAGCTGGAGCGAGGACAGGGTGGCGCCGGAGCGCTGGACGGCCGCCGGGGGCTGGTCGGCCCGCACCCAGCCGACCGCTCCGGAGATCCGGGCCGCGCCGGTACCGGAGAGCAGCCTGGCCCAGGCCGCGAGCGCGTCCGGCGCCGGCGGGAGGACCGGGACGGCGAGGGCGCCGGGGTGCACGGCGGGGCCCGTTCCGGCGTCCTCCGTGACCTTCAGCAGGGTGGCTCCCGCGAGGCCGTCGCCGCGGGAGAGCGAACCGAAGGTGACCGGCAGCCGGGTGCGGTTCCACATGCGCTGCGGCAGCGGCTGGAGCACGGCGACCGGGGCCAGCCGGGCGAGCTGGTGCAGCAGCCGGTGGGCGCGTCCGCTGCGCCAGAGCGGCCCGGCGCAGTCGCTGATCATCACGGTGACCCGGCGCCCGGTCGGATCGCTGAGCCGGTCGGCGGAGTGCAGCGGGGCCGAGGCGGGGTCGGAGCTCCTGCTGACCGTGCAGCCGCCGTCCGGGCCTTGGTGCAGATAGCGCACCTGCACATCCCGGAAGGCACCCAACTGACCGAAGATCTGCTGGAGTTCGCCGAACATCCGGTCCCACACCAGCATGGACGACGAGGCGTCCATGACGCACTGGAGGATCGCGTCGCCCCGGCCGACGCCACGGAACACCGGCATGACCATGCCGCCCGCGCGGGCGCTGCGATCAGCGGTGGCCGTCTCGTCAAGGGTGCGTCGCAGCGGGGCGGAGACCGGGCGGTAGCGCTGCAACGGGCGTAGCGCGCGGGTGAGTTCCAGGGGCGCGGGCAGGACCGGGGCGGCCGGTACGCCGAGCGCGAGTTCGGTGGTTCGGGACCCGGCCGGGGATCTGCGGCGGCCCCGCGCACCGCCCCCGTCCAGGCCGCCCCCGTCCAGGCCGTCTCCGTCCAGGCCGTCCCCGTCCGGGTCGTCCCCGTCCCTGCCGGTTCCGGAGCGCGGGGTGCCGGGGTCGGGGTACAGGGCGATGCGTCCGTCGGCGGCCGGCCCGTCTCGCGGCTCACGGTCCTCGCCGGGCCGGTCGGTGTCCGCGACGGCGCCGCCGTCCGCGCCGGTCCGTTCCCGTCCCCCCGGGCCGGCCTGCCCCCCAAGGGCCGGGAGGTCCGGGAGCGTCACCCCTGACCCGTCCCCCTCCTCCTCCGGGCCGCCGGACGCACCGGTCAGGCCCGCCAGCCAGAGGGCGTCGCAGAGCTGCTCGGCATCGGGATCGAACCCGGCCCCGCGCAGCCGGGCCACCAGCGCCTGCAGGAGCTCTCCGTCGTACGGCTCCGAGGCACGGCCCGCACCGGGCCGCGCGACGGCGTCGTCCGCCCCGGGCATCAGTACCTCACCTCGGCCGGTCGAGCCGCTGGATGAGCAGTTCCGCCAGCCGGTCGCGGCCGGCCGGCGCAGCGGCTTGGGTGAGGTAGATGGCGTTCAACAGCTGATCGGTGGCGAGGAGTTCGCTGCGTGAGCGCTCCAGGAACCGGGCGATGAGATCCTCGCTGGAGCGGGCCGCCTCCTCGCCCAGATGGGCCTTGACGAAGGAGGCCAGCCGCTTGTGGTCGGGGCGGTCGAGCTCCAGATGGATGCAGCGGCGCATCAGGGGCGCCGGGAAGTCCCGCTCGCCGTTGCTGGTGAGGACGACGAACGGGAACGCCCGGCACTGCACCCGGCCGCCCTTGATCCGCACCTTGTTGCCGTCGTGGTCCAGCACGTCCGCCTCGCCGTCGGGCAGCCGGTCCACGATCCGCTCCAGCTCGGGAATGGCGAACTCGCCCTCCTCCAGCACGTTGAGCAGATCGTTCGGCAGGTCGATATCGCTCTTGTCGAGCTCGTCGATGAGCAGCACCCGGGGCCGGTCCGAGGGCAGCAGCGCGGTGCCGAGCGGGCCGAGCCGGATGTAACTGCCCACGTTCTGGGCCGAGTCGGCTCCTGTTTCGCCGTTCGCGGCGGTGTGCGAGGCGATCTGTACGTCCTGCAGCCGGGCGATCGCGTCGTAGTGGTAGAGGCCGTCCAGCAGCGTGGAGCGGCTGACGATGGGCCAGCGCAGCACCTTGCCGAATTCGAGCTCACGGGCGACCGAGTGGGCCAGCGTGCTCTTGCCGGCCCCCGGATCCCCGGTGACGAGCAGCGGCCGCCGCAGATACAGCGCGGCGTTGATCATTTCGAGCTCCTCCGCGCCCGGCCGGTGCTCCTCCGCGATGCGCCCGGGGATGCCGAGCCGGCGGTCCGCGGAGTCGTCCCCGTCCGCCGGGTCACCGCGCCCGCCCGAGAAGTCACGCCAGGGCGGCGGGGGCGGCAACTCCGGTAAACCGTCGTGCGGTTCGCCGATCCCTCGGTAGATGAGCCACTCAGTGGGTTCACTCATAGCGTGGTCCTTGTGTCACTCGTCCGCCGGGTACGGCGGCTGCTCCGCAGGAGACGGCAGCCGCCGGACGTGCTTTACCGTAGCGATCGGGCGCACCCCTCGTAAGAGGACCGGCACGGTCCTCAGGGGTCCTTTCCCTATGATGACCGGCGCGTCTGGTCACGGCGCCTCCAGGAACTCGTCGGAACCGGGCAACGGATGGTGCGGATCGTCCCAGAACAGGGCTATTCCATCGGACCAGTACGTCTCGGGGCGTTCCGCACCCACTCCCTTTCTCAGCTCCAGCATTTTCAGCGGCAGCACGTCACGGGACCGGGCGTCGGAGACGGCCTCGGTCACGCGTCGGTGGAATTCCCGGCAGACCGTGTCGGTCTCCGTCGGCCGCCGTTGCAGCAGGGCCACGCCGAAGCCGGTTTCCAGCACCCGCACCACCCCGGCCGTGATCTCGGGGTCCGGCCGGCTGCCGTAACGGCAGAGCACCGGCACGCTGTCGTGGGCCAGGGTGCGCAGCTGCGCGACCTCCGGTACTCGTACCCGCATTTCGTTCTCGCAGTCGACGACTTCGGCCCGGCTCTGGCTGTCCTGGGGGAGCTTCCAGCGCGCCAGGCGCTCCTCGGCAGGCCCGTGGACGGTGCTGCGCAGCACCACCGGGCGCATGACGCCGAGCGGCAGCCCGTCCGAGGGGAGCGTCCAGCGGTCGACCTCAAGGCCGAACAGCGCGGGTGCGACGGCGACCTGGAGGAGGGCGGGGCTACCCGGCTCGTCGCACTGCCGGAAGGCCTCGGTCAGCGCGGCCGCGAGCCGGTCCGGCAGCGGGTCGAGCGCGGCGCCCTGGCTGTCCTCGTCGACGGGCAGCATCTCCCCGGTGTGGCGGGCCACCCCGATCCGCCAGTCGTAGCGGTCCCGGGCCCAGCCCTGGGGTTCCAGCGCCAGCAGCACACAGGGGCGTTCGCCGGGCCGGCCGGCCCCGCCCGTCCGGGTAACGGCCCGGCGGCGGTTCTCCTCCAGGCGCAGCCGGACGGCCGCCCATTCCATGGCGAGCTGCCGGCGGAAGTCCCGGGACAGCTCCTCCTCCGCGATCCGCTTCACCCACTCCCACAGCGACTTGGCGGCGGTCCTGGTGGAGGGCACGTCGAAGGGGCGCTCCGCGGCGAGGACGCCCATGCAGTAGCGCAGGACCAGTTCGAGCGGGGCGTCCCGGTCGCGGGCCCGGGTGTCGTACAGCGCCCCCAGGCCGTCCCGCCAGCCGCGCGGGGCCGGGCGGTGGTCACGGGAGTGGACGCCGGGCAGCGTGTCCAGGAGGACGAGGAGGGCGCGGGTGCTGACCGGGGGTGGGAACTCGGCGAGCCGCCCCAGCAGATCCGCCCGCCGCTTCGGGCCGAGGACGCCGCCGGGCGGGTACGCCAGCTCGCTCTGCACGTCGGCCCAGGTCCGCTCGGTGCTGGCCGGGCTGTTGTGCCGGTCCGCGTGGTAGCGGTCGTGGGCGTGGAAGACGGACTGGTAGGTGTCGTCGGCCTCGGTCTCGACGGGCGCGGACGGCACTTTCACGGTGCGCAGCCGCTCGATCCCCACGGCCGTTCCGCCCTGGTGGTTGTCGAGCCGCGACTTGATCACGCCGACCACCTCCCCCCGGGCGAGATCGACCACGGGTCCGCCGGACATGCCGGGCTCCAGCCAGTCCCCGTCGAGCCGGACGACCTGTTCGGCGTCGTCCGACGCGCCGTACGCCCCCTTCACCACGCAGACGCCGCTGCGCTTCAGCAGTCCGCCGCCCTGCGAGGGCGCCCAGCCCACGCAGTGGATCTCCCGGCTGCGGAGCATGGCCTCCGAGCGCTCGGTGACGTACACGCAGGTGTGCTCGACGGGCCGCTGGAGCTTGATCAGCGCGAGGTCGGGGGCCGGCCAGCCGGGGGCGCCCTGCGGGCGGGCGCCGGGCATCGCGACGACGACCTTGCCGGGCACCTCGCTCAGTTCGGTGCTGTAGCGGTCCTCCTTGAACCACACGTTCACCACGCCCCCCTCCCCCCGCATCGCCACGTGCGCACACGTGAGGATCCAGCTCGGGGCGATGAAGAAGCCGCTCCCCAGGAACTCCCCGCCGGGTCCGTCCTGGGCATACCCGGCCCCGGTGCGATGGATGCGCACGGTGGCGTCGTGCACGAGGCCCATGAGCGCAGTCTCCGGCTGTCCCGGCCCCCCGTCCGCGCCCCCGTCGCCCTCCGGGCTCATGTCCCGCCACCGTCCGGGCCGCCCGCGCCGTCCGGATGCGCCGGGGCGCCGGGAGACGCACCGGCGGACGGACCGGGGGGCGCGGGAGCCGGTGCGACGGGCGGGGCCACGGAGGGCGCGAACGGGACCGGCGGCGCGGGCGGCGGCGGCGCGGGGGCCGGAGGCGCGGGGGCCGGAGGCGCCGGGGCCTGCGCGGGGACGGGTACGGGGGCGGGCGGGGGCGGGTCCACGGGAGGTCCGCCGCCGTTCCAGGTGAGCGTGACCTTGATGGCTCCCTTGGCCTCACCGTCCGCGAGGAGCCCGACGATCCGGCCCGACTTGGCCGTGAGCTCGATCCCGAACTCAACACTGACCTCGTCCGGCCGCACCGCGCGCAGCGGCACGGCGAGCGAGCGCGCGACGCTGGTCACCACGGAGTGGAGACTCTCGACGCGGGCCTGCACCTGGTCGGCGATGTCACCGAACCCGGTGTCCGTGTAGGTGGGACCGGAACCGGGCGCCGGACCGTCCAGCTCCCCGGCTCCCGAGATACGGGCCCAGACCGGCGTGCCGTCCGGCATCTCAATGCGCGTAATACGGGCCTCACTGTCACCCATGACACCCCCCGTTCCCCAACTACCCGCAGGTTAACGGGCGTAGACGTCCGATGCGAGGTACATGAACGAGGACGCGGGGGTGCGGCGGATCGGTTCACGGGCCGCCCGCACGGCCGGTTCCGGCAGCCGATGCGGGCTCTCACCAGGCATTAAACTGGCCGGCATGTACTTCACCGACCGCGGTATCGAGGAGCTGGAGAAGCGGCGAGGCGAGGAGGAGGTTTCCTTCGAGTGGCTCGCCGAGCAGCTGCGTACGTTCGTCGATCTGAATCCCGACTTCGAGGTGCCGGTCGAGCGCCTCGCCACCTGGCTGGCCCGGCTGGACGACGACGAGGACGAGGACGAGTAGCGCGCCACGTCCGGCAGTGCCCCCGGCCCTGCGCAGGCCACCGGCTTCTGGCGGGGTGGACCGGACGGATCGCCGCGACCCTGCGGAGCCGCTGGCCCGACGCGGACCAGGACTTCACCGATCCGGACCGCTTCCCGCCCTACCGGCGACGCGGCTGACGCCATGAGGCATGCGGCGCGACCGCTCGGGCTCGCCTACGACCGTCAGACGGGCTCGTCCGCCGCCCCGTCCGCCCCTGCCGCCCCGTCCGGCCCCTCGGACCTGATCCGGTCGTACGCGAGCCCGAGCGCGCCGTGCACCATCAGCAGGGCCCCGGCGAAGACCCAGCCGCCGCTGCGCCGGCCTGCTCCCCAGAGTGCGAGCGGGAGCCCTGCGGCCAGCTGGGCGCCTGCCAGGGCGCGGGCCCTGGGGCCGCGCATCCAGGGCCCGACGCGGCTGCCCTCGACCGCGTCCAGCTCGACCATGACCGCGTCGCGCCAGCCGGTCCAGGCGATCCGCTCGACCTCGGGCCCACCGCCGGCTCCGGCGGTCAGCTCGGCGGCGGACTGCCCGGGGTCGAGCCCGGCCGGAAGCGTCAGCCCGGTGCGGGTGAGGACGGCGAGCAGACCGCGCAGCCGGGTACGGGCGTCCGCCTCCGGATCGGGGCGGGTGAGACCTTCGAGCACCTGGACGTCCAGTACGGGATCGAGGCCGAGCCGCTCGGCGAACGTACGCATCGCCTCGTCCTCACCCACCGGTGTGCCGTCCGCGAGCCAGACGTAGCCGACCGGGCGGCGGAAGCCCGCGGCCAGGGTGTATCCGGCCCGGTCGCCGTCCCACCAGAGCGCGAGGACCGGCCAGGTGGAGCCGACCGCGAGTGCGGTGGCCCAGCCGCCCAGCACCCGGTCGACGGGCTCGGCCGCCTCCCCAGCGCCCCGCTCGCGCCGGTCCTGCCAGGGCGTTCCCCCGGGGACGAGGACGCTCCAGCCGTCTCCGGCGGGCGCGAGCAGCATCGGTTCGCGCAGCAGGTGGGCGACGGGCCGTACGGCCTCGGATCCGGCCCGGCACAGCAGCAGTGCGCCCACAGGTGATGTCGCGTCCATGCCCTCACCGTAAGACAGATCATCCAGATTCCTCATGCTTTGGTGCGATTTAAACGGGCGGCCTCACCCCGGCCACTCTCCCGACCCGTCTTGACTTCCCCGATCCGCGATATATCGTGTTCTGCAAGAGACGCGATATGTTGCGTCAGCCGCGCTCCCCGGGAGGTCAGATCCATGCCTGTGTCGACGTGGGCCATCGCCGAGCCTCAGAAGCTCACCTTCGACGAACCCGTGACGGCGCTCAGCGTGCGCATCGTCAACGGCACGGTCAACGTCGTCGGCACCGACGAACCGACCACCAGGCTGGAGGTCACCGGCATCGAGGGACCGCCGCTGATCGTGACCCAGAAGGACGGCGTCCTCACCGTCACCTACGAGGACCTGGCCTGGCAGGGCCTCCTGAAGTGGTTCGACCGCAAGGGCTGGCACCGGCACGCCGCCGTCTCCCTCGCGGTACCGGCCGGTTCGGCCGTGGAGGTCGGCGTGGTCGGCGCCGGGGCCTTCGTCTCCGGGATCCGCGGCCGTACGGACGTGCGTGGCGTCACCGGCGACACCACCCTCGTCGGACTATCGGGCCCGGTCGGCGCGGAGACCGTGTCCGGCAACGTGGAGGCCCAGGCCGTCACCGGTGATCTGCGCTTCCACTCGGTCTCGGGCGATCTGACGGTCGTCGAGGGCGCCGGGGCTTCCGTACTGGCCGAATCGGTCAGCGGCGACATGGTGCTCGACCTGGACCCGAACGGGAAGCCCACCGACATCCGGCTCACCACCGTCTCCGGGGAGGTCGCCATCCGGCTGCCGCACCCGGCGGACGCGAAGGTGGAGGCGAACACCGCGAGCGGCTCCGTCTCCAACGGCTTCGAGGACCTGCGGGTCAACGGCCAGTGGGGTTCGAAGCGGATCACCGGAACGCTCGGCTCCGGAACGGGGACACTGAAGGCGACCACGGTCTCGGGTTCGATCGCCCTGCTCCGCCGCCCACCGGTGGACGACGACGCGCACGACGCCGAGCCGACCGGAAAGGTGCTCTGACATGCCCCCCGTATTCGCCCACGGCCGCCTGCGCCTCTACCTGCTGAAGCTGCTCGACGAGGCGCCCCGCCACGGCTACGAGGTGATCCGGCTGCTGGAGGAACGCTTCCAGGGGCTGTACGCGCCCTCGGCCGGCACGGTCTATCCGAGGCTGGCCAAGCTGGAGGCGGAGGGCCTGGTCACCCATGCCACCGAGGGCGGCCGCAAGGTCTACTCGATCACCGACGCCGGCCGCGCCGAACTAGCGGGCCGCACCGGCGAGCTGGCCGATCTGGAGCTGGAGATCCGGGAGTCGGTCTCCGAACTGGCCGCCGAGATCCGCGACGACGTGCGCGGAGCGGCGGGCAAGCTGCGCAGCGATATGCGCGCCGCCGCCGACGAGTCCCGGCACACCGCCGGCCCCCGTCCGGGAAAGAAGGCCGGCAAGGAGTCCCCCTTCGGTGGGTTCGGGGACTTCGGCGGCCTCGGCGATCTGTCAGACCTCAGCGACAGGGAGGCGTGGCGGACCGCGAAGGAGGAGCTGCGCAAGGCCAGGCAGGAGTGGAAGGAGCAGGCCCGCCGGGCGAAGGACGAGTCCCGGCGCGCCCGCGAGGACGCCCAGCAGGCCCGCCGCCAGGCCAAGGAGGCTCAGGACCGGGCGCGCGAGCAGATGCAGAACGCCGCCCGCCAGGTCCAGGAGCACTTCTCCCGCGGCGACTGGCCGGCCGGTGTACGGGAGGGACTGGCGGAGATCACCGGCCAGCTGGGCGGCATCGTCCGCACCGGAGGCTGGCCCCCCTACATCAAGCCGGAACCAGCGGACGCCGACCCCGACTGGGGCAAGGACTCGGGCGGTACGGGTGACCCGGCGCGCGATCTGGACCGGCTGCTCGACCGCTTCCGCGACGACATCCGGGACGCGGCCAGGGACCGGGGCGTGACGGAGGAGCAGCTCGCGGAGGCCCGCCGCCACCTCTCGACGGCGGCGGCCCACATCGGCGCACTGCTGCGGAAGGACCCCGACGGCGGTACGGAGTAGGGGGCGAGGCCACGGGGGACGACGGGGGACGACGGGGACGACGGAAGACGACGGGCGGCCCGGGGGAATCCCGGCCGCCCGTCACTCATCCCTCCCCGCCCGCGTCGCTCATCCCGCCCAGCGGTCCTGCTGCGCGCCACCGTCCCCGTAGAGCGCGCGCTCGATCGCCGCGTAGCTCGCACCGTGCTCCGCGAGCACGTCCGCCACGACACCCGGGGACGCGGCGAGGGCGAGCAGGACGTGCTCCTCACCGATGAACCTGTCCCCCCGGCCGAGCGCGATGCGCAGCGACTTCTCCAGGATCCCCTTGGCCCCGCGGCTGAACCGGCCGCCGATCCGTCTGCGGCGGTCGGCGCGCTCGCCCCGAAGGGCGCCCTCGCCGTGCGCCTCCTCGATCCGGGACACGATCGCGGTGAGGTCGATACCGATGCCCGCGAGGGCGTCGGCGTCGGCCTTCGTCATGCCGCCGCGCCTGCGCGCGTCGGCCAGCGCGGCCTCCACCGACGCCCTGCGGCCCGTGAGACCCAGCGAGGCGGCGGCGAAGGAGGCGCGACTCCCCCGCTGGTCCAACAGGGCGAGCAGCAGGTGCTCCTCGGTGACCGGACCGCTGCCGGCCCGGTCGGCGTGGGTGACGGCGCCGGTCACGGTGGCGCGGGCACCCTTGGTGAATCGCTCGAACATCAATGCCTCCCGTACTTCTTGTGCACGGCCTGGCGGCTGACACCCAGTTCGGCCGCGATCTCCTGCCACGACCAGCCCTTGGCGCGGGCGCTTCTGACTTGTACGGCTTCGAGCTGCTCCAGCAGCCGTCGCAGCGCGGCGACCGACCGCAGCCCCACCCGGGGGTCGTGGTCGCCGGCGCGTGCGGCGAGTTCCGTTGCTTCGGTCATGGTGTCAACTTACATTGACACGACCGACGTGTCAATCCTGGTTGACAGTCAGCACGATTTTGCCGAACTGGTCGCCGGAAGCGAGGCGTTCGAAGCCCTCCTGCGCCCGGTCCAGCGGCAGCACCTCGTCGATGACGGGGCGCACCCCGGTGGCCGCGCAGAACGCCAGCAGGTCCTCCAGCTCGTCCTTGGACCCCATGGTCGAGCCGACGACCTTCAGTTCCAGGAAGAAGATCCGGGTCAGCTCGGCGTGCGCGGGCCGGTCGCCGCTGGTGGCACCCGAGATGACCAGCGTGCCGCCGGGGCGCAGGGACTTGACGGAGTGGGACCAGGTCGCGGCGCCGACCGTCTCGATGACGGCGTCGACGCGGTGGGGCAGCCGCGCGCCGGGCTCGTACGCCTCGACGGCACCGAGTTCGACGGCGCGCTTGCGCCTGGCCTCGTCGCGGCTGGTGGCGTAGATCCGCAGTCCGGCGGCCCGGCCGAGCACGATCGCGGCGGTCGCGACCCCGCCGCCGGCGCCCTGGACGAGCACGGAGTCGCCGGGCCGTACCCCGGCGTTGGTGAAGAGCATCCGGTACGCGGTCAGCCAGGCGGTGGGCAGGCAGGCGGCCTGCTCGAAGGTGAGCTCCTTCGGCTTGGGCAGCACGTTCCAGGTGGGGACGGTGACCTGTTCGGCGAAGGTGCCCTGGTGGCGTTCGGTGAGGATGGAGCGGGGCTCGTCGGGGCCGACCCCGTGCCCGGTCTGGCCGATGACGGAGTGCAGGACGACCTCGTTGCCGTCCTGGTCGGTCCCGGCGGCGTCGCAGCCGAGGATCATCGGCAGCTTGTCCTCCGCGAGGCCGACGCCGCGCAGGGACCAGAGGTCGTGGTGGTTGAGGGAGGCGGCCCGGACGTTGACGGTGGTCCAGCCCGGACGCGCGCCGGGAGCCGGGCGTTCGCCCAGCTCAAGGCCGTTGAGGGGGTGGTCGCGGTCGATGCGGGATGCGTAGGCGGCGAACATGGGGCCGACGATAGGCCGGGCGGCGGCCCGGCGTAACCGGCCACGGGTGTGACACGGGGCTCAGGCGGAATCGCCCCGCCTTCCGTGCGGCGAGCGGCCGAAGAACAAGCCCCTCCGACGAATGAGGAGCGGGGGTCCGGGGGCAGCGCCCCCGGAAAGGCGCCGGCCCCGGACCCCCGCGTCACGACCTCAGCGCCGGGCGACACCCTCCGCCCGCGCAGCCGCGGCGACGGCCGCCGTGACGGCCGGGGCGACCCGCTCGTCGAACGGCGACGGGATCACGTAGTCCGCGGCCAGCTCGTCGCCCACCACGTCCGCCAGCGCGGTCGCCGCGGCGATCTTCATGCCCTCGGTGATCCGGGACGCCCGCACCTGGAGCGCGCCCGCGAAGATGCCGGGGAACGCCAGCACGTTGTTGATCTGGTTCGGGTAGTCGGAGCGCCCGGTCGCCACGACGGCCGCGTACTTGTGCGCGATGTCGGGGTGCACCTCGGGGTTCGGGTTCGCCATGGCGAAGACGAACGCACCGGGCGCCATCGAGGCGACGGCCGGCTCCGGGACCGTACCGCCGGAGACGCCGATGAACACGTCCGCACCGGCCAGCGCGGTGTCCAGCGGCCCGGAGATGCCGGCCTTGTTCGTCAGCTCGGCCAGCTCCCGCTTGACCTCCGTCAGGTCCTCCCGGTCCCGGCTGACGATGCCCTTGCGGTCGGCGACCGCGACATCCCCGAGCCCCGCCTCCAGCAGGAACTTGGCGATGGCCACCCCGGCCGCACCCGCGCCCGAGATGACGGCGCGCAGATCACCGAGGCTGCGCCCGGACAGCTTCGCGGCGTTGCGCAGAGCGGCGAGCGTGACCACGGCGGTGCCGTGCTGGTCGTCGTGGAAGACCGGGATGTCGAGCCGCTCCTGGAGCCTGCGCTCGATCTCGAAGCAGCGCGGGGCCGAGATGTCCTCCAGGTTCACGCCGCCGAAGGACGGGGCGAGCCTGACGACGGTCTCGACGATCTCGTCCGCGTCGGTGGTCGCGAGCGCGATCGGCACCGCGTCGACCCCGCCGAACTGCTTGAACAGGATCGCCTTGCCCTCCATCACCGGGAGGGAGGCCTCGGGTCCGATGTCCCCGAGCCCCAGCACCGCGGTGCCGTCCGTCACGACGGCGACGACCTGCGACTTCCAGGTGTAGTCGTGGACGAGCTCGGGATTCTCCGCGATCGCGCTGCACACCTTCGCCACACCGGGCGTGTACGCGAGGGAGAGGTCGTCCTTGTCCCGGATCGGGACGGTGGCCTGCACGGCCATCTTCCCGCCCCGGTGGAGGGCGAAGGCCGGATCGAACGGCTCGTCGGTCGCACTGCCCGTACCGCCGTGTGCACTGCTGTCCGTACTGCTGTCGCTGCGAGGATTGACGATCTCCGCTGCCATGGTGTTGACCCCTTAAGTCTTCATCGTTTGAGGGTGGCCACTCCTGGTTGAGGAGGGGTGGGCGGGCACCGCGTACGTGCCCTGCGCCGGACGGTTGGTCCGTCCGGCGCAGGGAGAGGTACATACGCGCGGGCGCGCCGCACACGCGCCCTGAGCCCCGGATGAGGGGTGTAAACGTCTTTCATACCGGACGGACCGGGTCATGGACGAGTCCATACCCCCTCGGTGACCTGACTCATAGCCCAATATCTGGACAATGTCCGCCACGCGAAGAATGAGTGTCCGCTCTCCGAGACGCGCCGCAGATTCTGCGGTCGCGGGAAAGAAACCCCATAGAAGGTCCGGCCCTGGTGTACCGGCCTCGTGAGGATCGGGGATCGCCCGTTACCCGATTTTGACATGACCGGCCCCCTGAATGCGCTGGTCCAAATGGCAAGATGCCGTAATCGCACACGGCGGCGACACCCGACGATGTGTGCCACACCGCCTGGCAACACCACCCCCATCTGCCGGAGGAACCCGATCATGACCGCACGCAAGACTCGTCGTACGACCGCGAAGTCCCGGATCGCAGCGGTCGGCGCCATCGCGGTCGCCGGCACCATGCTGCTGACCGCCTGTGGCGACCAGACGAAGAACAACTCCAGCGACTCCGCATCGGCGAAGGCGAGCGACGGCGCCGCCGCCTCCCCCGCCGACCTGCTCCCCCCTGAGATCAAGTCCAAGGGCGTCATCAAGGTCGGCTCGGACATCGCGTACCCGCCGGTCGAGTTCAAGGACAAGTCCGGCAAGACGGTCGGCATCGACCCGGACCTCGCCGCGGCCCTGGGCAAGCAGCTGGGCGTGGAGTTCCAGTTCGAGAACGGCACGTTCGACACGCTCGTCACGGGGCTGCGCTCCAAGCGCTACGACGTGGCCATGTCGGCGATGACCGACAGCAAGGAGCGCCAGGAGGGCATCGACCCCGAGACGAAGAAGAAGGTCGGTGAGGGGGTCGACTTCGTCGACTACTTCACCGCCGGTGTCTCGATCTACACCAAGAAGGGTGACGACCAGGGCATCAAGAGCTGGTCCGACCTCTGCGGCAAGAAGATCGCCGTCCAGCGCAACACGGTCTCCAACGACCTGGCCAAGGCCGAGTCGAAGAAGTGCACGGGCGGCAAGAAGATCGCCATCGAGCCGTACGACAACGACCTGGAGGCCCAGACCCGGATCCGCTCCGGTGGCGCCGACGCCGGTTCCTCCGACTTCCCGGTCGCCGCGTACGCGGTGAAGACCTCGGGCGGCGGCAAGGACTTCCAGATCGTCGGCGACCAGGTCGAGGCGGCCCCGTACGGCATCGCCATCGCCAAGGGCAACGACCAGCTGACCAAGGCCATCAAGGCGGCCATGGACGCGATCATCAAGAGCGGCGAGTACGAGAAGATCATCGCCAAGTGGGGCGTCGAGGCCGGTGCGGTCACCGAGGCCAAGCTGAACGGCGGATCGTGACCGGGCGCCGGCGCTGAAAGGCATCAGCCGTGATTGACATCGACAAGCCGGGCCCGGCCGAGCAGCCGCCCGTACCCCCCACCCCGGCGGCCGGACCGGAGGCGATCAAGGCCATCCCGGTCCGGCACTACGGCCGGTACGTCTCCGCGGTCATCGCCATCGCCGCCCTGGTCGCGATCATCTACGCGTTCAGCCAGGGCAAGATCAACTGGGGTGCGGTCCCCGACTACTTCTTCGACGACCGCATCGTCAAGGGGGTCGGCCAGACGCTGCTGCTGACCGCCCTCTCCATGGTGATCGGCGTGGTCGGCGGCATCCTGCTGGCCGTCATGCGCCTGTCGAAGAACCCGGTGACCTCGTCGATCGCCTGGTCCTACATCTGGTTCTTCCGCGGCACACCGGTCCTGGTCCAGCTGTTCGTCTGGTTCAACCTGGGGCTGGTCTTCCAGTACATCAACCTCGGGCCGATCTACAAGGACTACTGGTCGAGCTTCATGACGCCGCTGCTGACGGCGCTGCTCGGCCTCGGCCTCAACGAGGCCGCGTACATGGCGGAGATCTGCCGGGCCGGTCTGCTCTCGGTCGACGAGGGCCAGACGGAGGCGTCCCACGCGCTGGGCATGAGCCACGGCAAGACCCTGCGACGCGTCGTGATCCCGCAGGCCATGCGGGTGATCGTGCCGCCGACGGGCAACGAGGTCATCAACATGCTCAAGACCACCTCCCTGGTGGCCGCCGTGCAGTTCTACGAACTCTTCAAGTACGCGCAGGACATCGGGCAGGCGTCCGGGGCGCCGGTGGAGATGTACTTCCTCGCCGCGGCCTGGTACCTGATCATGACCTCGGTGCTGAGCATCGGTCAGTACTACCTGGAGCGGTACTACGCGCGCGGCTCCAGCCGCAGCCTGCCGCCCACGCCGATGCAGAAGATCCGGGCCAACCTGCTGTCACTGGGCCGCCCGAAGGGAGGCATGGCATGACCGCCATGGTGAAGGCCGAGGGCGTCCACAAGTCCTTCGGCGCCGCACACATCCTCAAGGGCATCGACCTGGAGGTCGCCCCGCGCGAGGTCTTCTGTCTGATCGGCCCGTCCGGTTCCGGCAAGTCGACGTTCCTGCGGTGCATCAACCACCTGGAGCAGATCAGCGCCGGCCGGCTCTCCGTCGACGGCGAGCTGGTGGGCTACCGCCAGAAGGGCGACAAGCTCTACGAGCTCAAGGACAGCGAAGTCGCCCTGAAGCGCCGGGACATCGGCATGGTCTTCCAGCGCTTCAACCTGTTCCCGCACATGACGGCGATCGAGAACGTCATGGAGGCGCCGGTCCAGGTCAAGCGCGAGTCCAAGGCGGTCGCCCGGGCCCGTGCCGAACAGCTCCTGGACCGGGTCGGCCTGTCCGACAAGGCGAACAACTACCCCTCGCAGCTCTCCGGCGGCCAGCAGCAGCGGGTGGCCATCGCCCGCGCGCTGGCGATGGAGCCCAAGCTGATGCTCTTCGACGAGCCCACCTCCGCGCTCGACCCGGAGCTGGTGGGCGATGTCCTGGACGTCATGCGCGGCCTCGCGGAGGACGGCATGACGATGATCGTGGTGACCCACGAGATGGGCTTCGCCCGCGAGGTGGGGGACGCGCTGGTCTTCATGGACGACGGTGTGGTGGTCGAATCGGGCCACCCGCGCGACGTACTGACCAACCCCCAGCACGACCGGACGAAGTCGTTCCTGTCGAAGGTGCTGTAACCGGTTCAGCAGGACAGAGGACGGAATGGCAGAGGGCGGTACGGACCGACGGGGTCCGTACCGCCCTCGCCCATGCGGGCGCCATGCGGGCGCTATGTGAGCGCTACTTCTTCGGCAGCAGCTCCGGGCTGAGCATCAGCGTCCGCAGCTGCGCCCGGGTGAGCGGCGGGGCCTTCAGCAGCGGTCCCTGGGCGGTGTCGGCCTCGAAGCCGGTGCTGTCCCGTACGGCCAGCTCACCGCCGTCCGGGAGCGAGAGACGGCCCACCAGCTCGGGGCCCCACTGCGGGGTGCCGTCCCCGTAGTCCATCGAGTCGCTCCAGAGGGTCAGCACCCGCCCGCCCGGCAGCTCCTCGCGGACGCAGTCCTTACGGTGCGGCTCCCCCGGCAGGGCCGCGCACAGATCCGTGTCCCGCGGCCCTCCCCCGAGCTTCTTCTCCACCTTCTTCGCGTCCATGAGCCCGATGACGAGATAGCCGACGCCGCCGCCCCTGCGGACCGCGAACTGCCCGTCCACGGGCCCGTACAGGTGCTCCTTCGCCTGGGCGGGCGTGGCGTGCTTGATGATGGCGGCCAGCGAGACCTGCTCGACCGAGCCGACGCCCTCCGGCAGCAGCCGGGTCAGCTTCTCGGCCCGCCCGGAACCGCCGCCGAGCTTGCCCGGCGCCGCCACCGACGAGGTCTGCGGGCTCTGCTCCTGCCCCGCGGACAGCCCCGGCACCACGAACGCCCCGGCGGCGACCGCGCAGACCGCAGCCGCCGAGACCCCGGCCCGGCGGCGCCACCGCACCCGGGCCGCCTTGGCGTATACCGCTTCCGTGCTGATGACCGGCCGCCCCGCGTCCTCCGCGGCCCGCCCCAGCAGCTCACGCACGTCGCTCATACCTTCTCCTCCGCCATTTCGGCGCGCAGCGCCGCCAACCCCCGAGCCGCGTGGCTCTTGACCGTGTTCTCCCGCATCCCGAGCAGCGTGGCCGTGGCCTCGACGCTCAGGTCCTCCCAGTAGCGCAGCACCAGTACGGCCCGCTGCCTGGCGGTGAGCCGGGCGAGTGCCGCCCGGACCGCGAGGCCGGTGTCCGTGTCGGGCGCGTGGTCCGCCCGCTCGGGCAGTTCGCCGTACGACTGCTCCCGCCGCCAGAAGCGGCGGCGGGAGGCGATGAAGGTGTTGACCAGGGTCTTGCGCGCGTACGCCTCGATGTTGTCGAGCCGCCCGTGCCGCCGCCCGCCGAGCACCACCTTGACCAGGGCCGTCTGAACCAGGTCCTCGGCCTCGTACCGGTCGCCGCAGAGCAGGTACGCGCTGCGGAACAGCGCGGTGCGTCTGCTCTCGACGAAGGCGTGCAGCACGGCGTCGTCATCGATCCGCATCGTCACCGCCCCTCTCCGGGTCCGCTGGTGCGGACCGTCTCACCCTTCCAGTGCGCTGGGGTGCCGGGTGGGTTGCGGCGCTGGCCGGAAAAAACGGAGGGGCGGCCCGGACCACAGTCCGCACCGCCCCTCCGTCGAGCGTCCCGCTACTTCACCGCGAGCACCAGGCTGTCCGAGGGTGAGGACCAGACGGCCCGCGCCTCACCGAAGCCGGCCGCGCGCAGGCTGTCCGCGTGCCAGCGCGCGGAGGGCGTGTCGCCGTCCGCGTGCTCGCCGTAGATCCTGAACCGCTCGGCGGTCGGCCCGGCGAGGACCGGGTCCTTCGCGGCCAGCGCCCACCAGTCCGCCCAGTCCAGGGCACCGCCGGCCTTGGCCCCGTCCATGACGGCGTGCCGGTGGGCGCGTTCGGCGGCGTTGATCCGGGGGGTGTCCGGGTCGGTCATGTGGTCGGCGTTCATGAACACCCCGCCGTCCCGGACGAGGCCGCCGAGCTGCCCGTAGAGAACGGCGAGCGGCTCGCTGTGCAGCCAGTGCAGGGCGGTGGCGGTGAGGACCGCGTCGTACGAGCCGTACGGCAGCGCGTCCGGCCACCGCGGGTCCTTCAGGTCCGCGGTGACGAAGGTGACGCGCTCGTCGCCGTCGAAGGTGCCGCGGGCGATGGCGAGCAGTGCGGGGTCGAGGTCGACCCCGGTGCTGGTCGCCTTGGGGAACCGACGGAGCAGCCGGTCCGTAATACTTCCCGTACCGCACGCGAGGTCGAGCACCCGGGGTTCGGGACCCACCAAGGCCTCGACCATGTCGAGCATCACGCGGAAGCGTTCCTCGCGGTCGGGCATGTACCACTCCTGCTGCCGGTCCCAGCTCTCCTGCCAGGACCTCCAGTCGGCACCCCGCACTGACTCCGTCACCCGAATCCCTCCCATGTAATACCCTGGACCCATAGCAGCCCATTACATCAACGTCCGCACCGACCTTAGACCGACGCCGTAAGGACTACAAGTGGAACTGGCCTATTACTCGGACTACGCCGTGCGCCTGGTCAACACCGAGGAGCCGGCCCGCAACAAGGACACCCTCACCACGGTCGACGCGGTGCGCGAACTCTTCGGGGTCAACGGACAGGCCGCCCGCCGGGCGACCGACGCGGACGTGACCCGGTTCCGGTCCGTCCGGGCCCGGCTCCGCTCGGTCTTCGAGGCGGCCGACGGCGGCGACGAGACGCTGGCCGTGGACCTGCTCAACTCACTGCTGCTGGAGTTCCCGGTCAGCCCGCAGATCTCCGGCCACGACATCCGGGACGCGGACGGAAAGCCGGACTGGCACATGCACCTGGCCGACCACCCGTCCAACGCCACGGCGGGCTACGCGGCCACGGCGGCGATGGGCCTCGCCTTCCACCTCACCTCGTACGGCGTGGACCGGCTCGGCCTGTGCGAGGCGGCGCCGTGCCGCAACGCCTACCTCGACACCTCGACCAACCGCTCCCGCCGCTACTGCTCCGACCGCTGCGCCACCCGCGCCAACGTCGCCGCCTACCGGGCCCGGAAGCGCCTGGAGACGGAGCGCGCCGCCGAGACGGGCCGCAGCGCGGAGACCGCCCAGCCCACCAGCCCGCGCAACGAACGCTGATCCTTCGTCAGCGGCCGGTACCGCGCCCGCACCCTGGCCAGCACCAGCTCCTCGGGCACGGTCCCGTAATCCGTGCTGTCGCCACCCGCGAACCGGTTGTCACCGCGCACCCACCAGCCCCCGGTCCGCCGCTCCACGGCGCGTTTGACCACCAGCAGGTCCTGCTGGAACGGGTGTCTCAGGATCACCACATCACCGGGACGCACCGGCGCCCCGTACTGCACGAGCAGCCAGTCCCCGTGGTGGAGCGTGGGCACCATCGAGGGCCCCGTCACCTCCACCACCTGAAACGGCACCCGCGCCGCCAGCCCGCGTTGGGGCTGTTCATCGGTCAGCTCCGGCAACTCCGGCACCTCCCGCATCTCTCCGGCACCTCCCCGTCCGTCCAGTACACCGTCCACCACAGCGTTCCGTACATTCGGCCACTGGGCCCATCCTCACCCTGGACTTTTGGCCTAAGCCCATGGGGGCACCCACTAATTCGCGGCTCTCACGGAGTAATGTCCCACCTGAGAAGACGATCACGAGGAAGGACAGCCCCATGCTTTCCCGCCTGTTTGCCCCCAAGGTGAAGGTCAGCGCCCACTGCGACCTCCCCTGCGGCGTGTACGACCCGGCCCAGGCCCGCATCGAGGCGGAGTCGGTCAAGGCCGTCCAGGAGAAGTACCAGGCCAACGAGGACGCGGACTTCCGCACTCGCGCGGTCCTGATCAAGGAACAGCGCGCCGAGCTCGCGAAGCACCACGTCTCGGTGCTCTGGAGCGACTACTTCAAGCCGCCGCACTTCGAGAAGTACCCGGAGCTGCACCAGCTGGTCAACGACACCCTGAAGGCGCTCTCCGCGGCCAAGGGCTCGAACGACCCGGCGACCGGCCAGAAGGCTCTGGACCTGATCGCCCAGATCGACAAGATCTTCTGGGAGACCAAGAAGGCCTGATCGACCACCCGTTCGGCCACCGGCCGGGCAGCAGGTCGGAGCAGGAATGAAAGAGGCCCGACCGCTTCGAGCGGTCGGGCCTCTTCGCCGTTCACAGATCAAGTCGTAGCCGCATCGGTGCCTGCGCGACGGCTAGGACGGCTTCCCCCCGCGGATGTCGATGTCGCCATTGCGCGTCCGCACGTTCACTCTGTGGCTGCTCGTGCTGTCGTCCGCGACATCCACGGTGACGTCCCCCTTCTTCGCCGCCGTACGGACCGCGTACGCCGATGCGGGCAGGCCGAGCCGAACGTTGCCGTCCCGGCTCTGCACATCGACACGATCGGGTACGGAGGCGAGGCCGAGGTCGGTGTCGCCGTTTCGCGAGACGACGCTCACCGACGTCGCGGAGATCCCGTCGCCCCGCACGGTTCCGTCGCGTCCCTCCAGGTGGAGGGCGGCGCCGCCGAGGTTGGACAACTGCACGTCGCTGTTGCCGTACTCGGCCGTGACCGCGACCTTGCGCGGCACCTTCACGGTGTACGTCGCACCGCAGTTGACGGAGACACCATCACAATCCACCGAGAGTGTGAGAATCCCGCCCTCGAACTGCCATCCGGCGTCTATCTCACCGCCGATCTTCGTGCCGCTGACCCGGCGTTCCACCTCGATGTCGTCGACGTCGGAGGCGACGAGGTGGAGGTCGGCGGAGTCCGACTTCACGGTCAGGCTGTCGCCGCTGAAGCCGAAGGACTTCGATTCAGAAGTTCCATTCGCCCGGTCGACATCCGGGTCGCATCCGGTTGCCACGAGAGCGAGGAAGGCGGCTGCGCCGAGGGCGAGGACCGTGCGTGTCCGGCTGTGGTTCATTGTTTCCGTTCCCTAGTGATTCAGTTGCGTGGTCGGTCGTCGTACCGGTTCGGTTCAGGAGCGCAGAGCACGGGCCGGGACGGTGCGGGAGACGCGGGCGGCCTGGAGTGCCAGGGCGAGGCAGGTCGTCACGAGCGTCACGGCGGCGAGGGCGCCGAGCGTCGCCCACGGGAGGCCGTCGAGCACCTGGCCCACGCCGACCTTGGCTCCCACGGCGATGGTGGTACTCGCCACCGCGAGGAAGACCGCGCCGAAGACGATCGCCGTGCCCGCGTAGATCACGCCCTCGTAGACCGTGGACCGCGTGGTGACGCCCGGCCGCGCGCCGGCGACGGCGACGATCGCCGAATCGCGTGTGCGCTCCCGCCCGACCAGGGCAATCACCGCCAGGCCACCGGACCAGGACACGACGAAGACCCAGCCCAGAACGGTCATGACGTCGCCCAGCCCCGCGGTACTTCCGGGCATGACGTTGCCCATCGTCATGAACAGCGCGACGAACGACAGGGAGAGCGCGAAGGGCAGCACCGTGGTGACACTCCGTGCCGCGCGCGTTCGGCACGACTGCACGGCGAGGTGCCAGGCGACGCCACGCGACGGGACGAGGGCGGTCCAGAGTCTCATCAGAGGTGTGAGCACCCACGGCCCCATCAGCAGCAACAGGCAGACGAGGAAGAGGTTCCCGGCGAAGGCGAAGGCGGTCCGCTGTTCGATGCCCCCTTCGAGTTCGAGGCCGAGGCCGGGAATCCACATCCCGAGCACACCGGCGAGAAGGCAGAGGGCGAGAACGCTCCGCGCGACTCCGGGCCGCGCCGGCGGATCGGAGTGGTCCCGGAAGGCGTGCATCTCCGGCGTCCTGGCGGCTCGGCGTGTGACGCCCCAACCGCCGAGCAGGCAGGGGACCACACCGGCCAGGAGGCTCGCGCCGATGTGCCAGGGCCGGAGTCCGGCGGTGGCTCCGTGCAGGTCGAGTCCCGTCGCCGTCCACTGCGAGAGGGCGATGTTCGCGACGAAGGGGGCCAACGGTACGGCCAGCGCGCCGGCGACCGTGCCGAGGACCACCAGTTCGGCGCGGAGAACGGACCTGACGCGGCGGCGCGGGATCCCGAGGATCACCCACAGGGCGTGTTCGCGTCGCTGGGACGTCAAGGTCAGACCGACGGTCGAGGCGACGACACCCACGGCGGCCAGCACGGTGAAGAAGACGATGTTGCCGCCGAGCGCGATCGACGCGGAGACCATCCGCGCGTCACCCGCCGCCCGCGCCGCCGAGACGGCGGTGAGCATGGCGATGACCGAGCCCGCCGAGCAGGCCGCGCCGACGGCCGCACAGGCGAGTGTCCACACCCACATCGACGCCTGCATGCGGACGTCCGACAGGACGAGCCGCAGCATGTCGCTCGTACCGCTGATGCGGCTCGTACCACGGATGCGGCTCGTACCACGGATGCGGCTCGTACCGCTCGCGCCGCTCACGCCGCCGCCTCGTTCGCGTCGTCCTTCGACTGCGCCGCGAGGACGGCATCGCTCACCGTGTGCGGGTCGCCGCCGGAGATGACGGCGTGCACCCGCCCGGACCCCATCACCACGACCCGGTCGGCACGCGCGGCCGCGTGCGGGTCGTGCGTGACCATGACCACCGTCGATCCCTGTGCGGGCAGTGCCTGCAACCAATCGAGGACGACGTGACCGGACTTGAGGTCGAGCGCGCCGGTCGGCTCGTCGGCGAAGACGATCCGTGGCTGATTCGCGAGGACCCTGGCCACGGCCACGCGCTGGCGTTCGCCTCCGGAGAGCCGGTCGGGGCGCCGCCCGGCGTGCTGGGCGATGCCGAGCCGCGACATGGCCTCGCGGACCCGTGACCTGGGCACCCGGTGGCCTGCGAGTCTCGCCGGCAGACAGATGTTGTCCTCGACGGTGAGCGAGCTGACGAGGTTGTACTCCTGGAAGACGAAACCGATGTTCTCGCTGCGGAACGCGGCCTGCTTGCGCGGGCCGAGCGACAGGACATCCGTTCCGAGGATCTCGATGGAACCCGCGGTCACCCGCTCCAGGCCTGCCATGCAGAGCAGGAGCGTCGACTTTCCCGATCCGGAGGGTCCTACGATCGCGGTCAGTCGGCCCTCAGGAATGTCCAGATCGATATCGTCGAGTACACGTGTCATCTCTCTTTTGCGGCCGGGAATGGGGAAGTCCATACGGAGGCCACGCATACGGATACACGGTGCGGAAATGGGGACTGCGGTAGACATATGACAACATTAGGCAGGGCCGAACACGCTCTGCACGGGTGTCAGCACTACTTCGAGGTAGACCTAGGTCTACCTTCTCGATCGAGATCCGCCGTATGCCATAATTCTGGCCATGTCGCAGATTCGTGTCGCCCGAAGGGTGCTGACGGAAATCATCGCAGCAATGGCCTTCCCGATTCTGCTGCTCTCCCTTGTTGCCGCACCGGCCTCGGCCGCCGTGCTGACGGAGTTGGACCGTTCGAGAGCGCGATGGTGCGGCGTCGACACGATGCCGCTGCGACCCGCGGACCAGAGCTGGGCACAGTGGGTGGCACACCGGCTGCGATCGCGGTCGATGTGGCGTACCGACCTCCCGGTCTTCGTCGCCGCCACGCTCCTTTCCGTGCTGTCACTGATCGTGGAATTCTTCGGTTTCATCGGTTCCGCCGCACTTATTTTCTCTCCCGTCCTGTGGTCGTTCGGCATCGCCGCACAGGTCGGCCCTTTCACTCCGAAATCGCTTACGGAATCCTTTCTGGCGATTCCCGCAGGCGTACTCCTGGGTGCGGTGACCACAGGCCTCCTGACCGGAATTTCCCTTCTCCGGGACTTTTTCCTGCGCACTTTCTCAAGAAGCCGGGACCCGAGCCTGCTCGCGAAGCTGGAGGAACTCCGCACCAGCCGGGCATCGTTGACAACGGCCTTCGAATTCGAGCGCCAACGCATCGAACGCGACCTGCACGACGGCGCTCAACAGGAGCTGGTCGCCGTCGTGATGCGCCTCGGGATGCTGGAGGCCGCAGCCTCGGCGAGCGGCGAGGAACGCCTCGTGGAACTGGCGCGTCAGGCACAGGACCAGGCCGAGCACGCGCTGGAACGGCTCCGGGAAACGGTGCGCGAGATCCACCCCCGCGAATTGAGCGACCTCGGCCTCGTCGCCGCCGTCCGCGAGCTGGCCGCTCGATCACCGCTGCGGGTCGGACTGAACAGCACCGGAGATGATGCCCAGCTGTCGTCGCCGACCGCGACAGCGGCCTATTTCACGATCTCCGAGGCGCTCACGAATATTACGAAGCACGCGGGCGTGGGCAGCGCCCGGATCGACCTGCGGTGCGATTCAAGCGGGGTCCGTGTCCGCGTACGTGACGACGGTGCGGGCGGCGCGGAGATCAACGCGGGTTCAGGCCTTGCCGGACTGCGCGAGCGGATGCGGAGCATCGGCGGCGAGCTGGAGATCCGAAGCCCCGCGGATGGTGGCGGAACCGAAGTCGTAGCATCCGCTCCCGCCCAACCGACATGGGAATAGAGTGACTGAAGGCGAACAGGTGAGGCAGAGTCCATGAGAATCGTCCTGGCAGATGACAGCATGCTGATTCGTGCCGGAATCCGGGAAATCCTGACCTCCCACTCCCACGAGGTGATCCGTGAATGTGAGGACGCTACCGAACTGGTCGCCGCCGTCGACGGGTTCGCGAACTCCGGGGCCGCTCCGGACCTGGTGATCACCGATGTCCGCATGCCTCCTGGAAACACCGACGACGGGCTCCGCGCCGCCATCGACCTGCGATCACGCCATCGGGACCTGCCGGTCCTCGTCCTTTCCGCCTACGTCACCGGACCGTACGTCCAGGAACTGTTGAACGGTCCGGGCGCGGACGGGGCCGTCGGATACCTGCTCAAGGAGAAGGTCGGCAGAGTCGTCGACTTCCTGCGCGTACTCGATACGGTTTCCGGTGGCGGCGTCGTCATCGACCCGGAAGTCGTCCGCTACGTCACGCACGCGGACGCGCCCCAGGGCCCGCTCGCCCGGCTCACCGACCGCGAACGCGAGGTGATCGCCCTCATGGCGGAAGGACGCTCCAACGCGGAAATCGCATCAGCGCTGTTTCTTTCCGGAGCAGCCGTGAGTAAGCACGTGGCCAATGTGTTCGTGAAACTCGGAATGCCCCCGAACGAGGACAACCGCCGCGTCAAGGCCATTCTGACCTGGTTCGAGTACAACTACTGAGTTCAAGCCTGAGAGAGGTCTCCGTCGGCTGATCGATTCCGGGCTGCGGCTCGACCTCCTTGATGCCGTAGCTTGCCGCCATGCGTGCGCTTCCGACTCGGACTGGAGGGTGGCCGATGGCCGGTGGAGTCGTTCTCGACGGGGTGCTGACCCGGCTTGTCCCGACGACCGAGGGTGATGTGGACCTGCTGGCCCGGTGGTTCGCCTCGCCGGACTTCGTCGAGCACTGGGGCGGCGTACCGATTTCGCGGGCCGAGGTGGCTGAGAAGTATGTGGGCAGGCGCCGGCCGCGGGTGGAGTCCTTCCTCGTGCTGGCGGAGAGCGCACCGGTGGGCTACGCGCAGTACTGGCGGGGCGGAGTGGCTGAGGGCGGCATCGACATGGTGTTGGGGCCCGACGCGAGAGGGCGGGGTCTGGGGCCGGATGCCGCTCGGGTGCTCCTCGCACACCTGGGCGGGGACCTTGGATGGTCTCGCGTGACCGTCGATCCCGCGAGAGGGAACCTACGGGCGGTGCGCGCCTGGGAGAAGGCCGGGTTCCGGCAGGTGCCGAGCGCGGGCGAGAACCTGCTCATGGAGTACAGGTTTCCCGAGGGGCGCCCGGGCTGACCCCTTCGATCGATGAGCGGCGGCGCCACGCCCCCTCAGGAGCTGAGCAGCCCGCCCTGGCCCACACCGTGCAGCAGGGTGTCGACCACGAGGGCGGCTCGGTCTTCCACGCTTCCGGTTTCGGTGGCGCGGGCCTGGGCGGCCTCGTGGATCAGGGCGTAGTAGACGCGGCGCGCCCAGGCCAGATCCGTGCCCGGACGCAGGACGCCGGCTTCCAGGGCGCGTCGGAACAACCGGTCGCACTGGTCGAGCACTTCGGCGTGCACGCGGGCCACCTCGGGGTCCTCCGGGGTGGTCGCGCCCATCGCGAAGCCCCAGCCGGTCTTGACGCGCAGGACGTTGGCGGTCACCTGGTAGAGGGCGACCAGTGGCGGGGCGCTGTCGGCGTGGGCGCTCGTCACGGCTTCGTGGAACTGGCGGGCGGCCCACTCCCGCAGCGCGGTCACCAGGGCCTCGCGGCTGCTGAAACGGCGGTGCACCGTGGTGCGGGCGACGCCCGCCGCCTCAGCGATCTGCTCCATCGTGGCGGCCGGATTCGCGCCGAGGACCCGCTCGGCGGCTTCCAGGATCGCCCTGACCGTCCGCTCCGTATCCGCGCGCAGCGGTCGCTGCTGACTCTTCCGGTCCACGAGGCTCCTCACATCCCAGTGTGTGTTCGAACAGGCTACGGGACAGTCGCCGGTCGTTCGTGAGTTGCGACATTTGTGTTGCAGGTTCTAGGGTTGTTGCATCACCTGTGACCCATCTAGGCAGAGGGGTGCCTCATGGACCTGCAACTGACCGACAAGACCGCCGTCGTGACCGGCGCAAGCCGCGGAATCGGCCTGGCCACCGTCTCCGCGCTGGTGGGCGAGGGCATGCGCGTGGTCGGCGCGGCACGGACCGTCACACCGGAGCTCAAGGAGACCGGCGCGATCTGCGTCGCGACGGACCTCTCCGCACCCGACGCCCCCGGCCGGCTCATCGCCCTGGCCACGGCCGAGCTCGGCGGGCTCGACCTCCTGGTGAACAACGTCGGCGGCGGCGACCCGGGCGCGAATCCGACGGGCGGGTTCCTCGACTTCACGGACCAGCAGTGGCTCGACACGTTCAACCTGAACTTCATGACCGCCGTCCGCACCACACGGGCGGCCCTGCCCCACCTGACGGAGAGTCGCGGTTCCGTCGTCAACATCTCCTCGAACGGGGCCAGGACCCCGCACGCCGGCCCCGTCCCGTACACCACCGCGAAGGCGGCACTCACCGCGCTGGGCAAGGCGCTGGCCGAGGAGTTCGGCCCCTTGGGCGTGCGCGTCAACACCGTCTCGCCCGGCCCCGTCCGCACCGCCATGTGGGAGAGTCCCGACGGATACGGGGCCGAGCTGTCCAGGTCCATGGGCGTGGAGCACGAGCAGCTCCTGGCCGGTCTCCCGGCCGCCGTGGGCATGGTCACCGGCAGGCTCGTACACCCCGAAGAGGTCGCCGCACTCGTCGCCTGCCTCGCCTCCCCCCGCGCCGGCAGCACCACCGGCGCGGACCACATCATCGACGGAGGCTCGATCAAAACAGTGTGACCGGGAGGGTGCGACCGGACGGACCGGTGCGGTCAGGACGGCGTGACCGCCGCACGCTCCGCTCGTCGGCCGCCGAGGAAGGCGCCGGCGAGCAGGGCCCCGGCCAGGACCAGCGCGGAGTTGACGAGGATCGCGACCGCGACCCCGGAGAGGACCCCGTCGGGGCCCGTGTCCCCCAGGGCGGCCATCCGGGCCGTGGCGACGGCGCTCATGACAGGGATGCCCAGGGTGATGCCGACCTGCTGGGTCATCGTGGCGAGGCCGGTGGCCAGGCCCTGTTCCTCGTCCGGGAGGCCGGAGGTGGCGGTCACCATGAAGCCGACGATCATCAGCATGTTGCCGACGCCCCCGATGAACGTGGCCGCCAGGAGCAGCCAGATCCACGCTCCCGAGGTGCCGAGGGCGACCAGGGAGAGGGTGGCCGCCGCCTGGACGACGCCGCCGGTGACGATGGTGGCGCGGTTGCCGAACCGGCCGACGGCCCGGCCGCCCAGGGTGCCGCCGATGACCGTGCCGATGCCGAGGACACCGAAGGCGAGTCCGGTCGCGAGGGGCGAATAGCCGAGGACCTCCTGGAGGTACAGCGTCAGCAGGAAGACCAGTGAGGTCTCGGTGACGAAGGCGATCAGGCCGGTGGCGTTGCCCCAGATGACGCTGCGGCGCTTGAGGATGTGTACGGGGACGAGCGGCGCGGCGGCCCTCTTCTCGACGAACCAGAAGCCGATGAGCAGCGCGATGCCGGCGAGGAGCGCGGCCAGGGTGGTGGGCGTGGTCCAGCCGGTCGCGCCCGCCTGGGTCAGTCCGTAGACCAGGAGCAGCAGGCCGCCGGTGACGGTCGCGGCTCCGGGCACGTCGAGCCGGGGCCGTTCGGCCGGGCGCGAGTCGGTGATGACGGACGGGGCGAGGGCGACGACGAGCGCCGCGACGGGCACGTTGACGAAGAACGCCCAGCGCCAGGAGAGCAGATCGGTGAGCAGCCCGCCGAGGATCGCGCCCGCCGTGAACCCGGCGGACATCAGCGCCCCGTTGAGGCCCAGGGCGCGTTCGCGCAGCGGGCCCTCCTTGAATGCCGTGGTCAGCAGGGCGAGTCCGGCCGGGGTGACGGCCGCGGTGGCGAGACCCTGGAGGACCCGGGCGGTGAGCAGCACCTCCGGGGAGGTCGCCAGCCCGCCCAGCGCCGAGGAGAGGCCGAGGACGATCATGCCGCCGACGAACAGGCGCTTACGGCCGACGAGATCGGCCACCCGGCCGAACAGGAGCGTGAACCCGGCGGCCGCCAGGGCGAACGCGGTGGCGATCCACTGGAGGTCCGCGAGGGCGAAGCCGAGGCCCTCGCCGACGACGGGCAGTGCGACGTTCAGGATCGAGAAGTCCACCGCGATCATGAACTGGGCGCCGAGGAGGAGAGCGAGTACGAGTTTCTGCCGGCCGGTCATCCGGGGCCGCGACGGAGGGGCGGGATCCATGGGTGGCGCGGGTGGCGTGGCACCGAGGGGTGCGCGGGGCACGGACGGGGTCTGGCTGGTTGCGGACATGGTCGGCCTTCCTCAGGCGGAGGTGTTAACGGTTCTGGAGTTCCGTTAAGATGGCATGACCGTAGCAGAGGAGAGGGTGTTAATGGAACTGGAGACCCGTTATGACGTCTGAAGGTGTGGAACCCGGTACGGTCCGGCCCGGCGGGCGCACCGCCCGGGTCCGGGAGGCCGTCCTGCGCGCGGCGGGCGACGCGCTGGCGGAACACGGCTTCGACCGCCTCGATCTCGCCGATGTCGCGCGCCGCGCCGAGGTCGGCAAGACGACCGTCTACCGCCGCTGGTCGAGCCCCACCGGGCTGATCGCGGAGCTGCTCGACGACATGGCGGAGCAGTCCTCCCCGCGCACGGCGACCGGCTCACTGGACGAGGACCTCAGGGCCAACGCCCGGCTCGTGCTGCGTACGCTCACCGACCCCCGCCAGGGCGCCCTGTTCCGCTCCGTGATCGCGGCGGCGACGTGCGACGAGCGCACGGCGGCGGCGCTGCACCGCTTCTACGCGATCCGCATCGAGGAGTGGTCCGGCTGTGTCACCGAGGCCGTCGAGCGCGGGGAGCTTCCCGCGGGCACCGATCCGGACGAGGTGATCCGTGCCGTCTCCGCGCCGCTCTACTACCGGCTGCTGGCCAGCGGCGATCCGCTCGACGCGGCGGCCGCCGACCGCGCCGCCGACGCCGCCGCGGCGGCCGCGAGGGCGGGTGCGTACGTGAGCTGAGCCGGGTCCACCCCACCCGCAGCCGGGCCCAACCCACCCGCAGCCGGGGGCAACCAGCCGACAGCCGGGGTCAACCAGCCCGCAGCCGTGCCGCCCAGGGGTGGTCCGCGCCCTCGGCCAGGGTGATCGTCTCGGTCAGCCAAGCGCGCTGGTCGTCACCGAGGACGGGCAGCGCGGCCGCGAAGTCCCGCTCGTCCTTGGGGCGCCGGGACCGGGACTTGTACAGCAGCTGGACCTCCGGCACGACGTACGGGACGCCGTCCCCGGAGACCGCGCCCAGCCGGTCCAGCGGCAGCCTGATCCTGGGGTCGCGCCGGAACACCCAGTCCTCGCCCGCCACGTCGTCGAGCATGAACTGGACGCGCCACGGCTCGTCCGGCCCCGGCCTGCACCAGATGTCGTGCACGTCCGCCGGCAGGATCTCGCCGGGGTTCCAGGGCCGCAGCGTGCCGGGCGGGTCGGCGGCCCACCACTCCCAGCCCGGCAGTGCCCGCTGGACGGCGAGCTGGTCACGGCGCAGCAGGAGCACATCGATGTCACCGTGTTCGCGGAAGGCGCGGCCGACGGCCAGCTCGACCGCGTACCCGCCCGCGATCCACCACGGGCCGCGCAGCGGGGCGAGCAGGCCGACGGTCGCGGGGAGGGAGAGCGGGTCCCAGGGGCCCCACGGGGTTTCCGTTCGCACGGCGCCCTCAGCCCGGAAGGAGGAGGTGCCGGTAGCTGTCCGGGTGCTCCCCGAGGTAGGTGGCCAGGTCCTTGGGCGGCCGGCCGGTGAGCCGCTCCACGGCGTCGGAGACCGTGGCCATCTCGCCGGCCGCGATGGCCTCGTACGACGTCACCCAGCCCGCCACCTCCCAGTCCGGCGCGCCGTACCCCGAGCGTGAGGCGTAGGCCTCCTCCCGCGTCTCCGGCACGTAGGTGACGGTCCGTCCGGCGACCCGGCTCAGCTCCTCCGCCGCTTCCGCGAGGGTGAACGCCCGGGGCCCCGTCAGGTCGTACGTCGCACCGTCGTGCGCGGTGTCCCCGGTGGGGCCGCCGCCGGGAAGCAGTACAGCGGTCGCGGCGTCGGCGATGTCCTCGTGGGCCACCGCGGCCACCAGGCCGTCGCCTCCCGGACCGCGCAGTACACCGTCGGCGCCGGTCATCGCCGGGAGGCCCGCGAGGTACCAACTGTCGCGCAGGAAGGTGTGGCGGAGGCCGGAGACCCGGATGTGCGCCTCGGTCTCCCAGTGGTCCCGGGCGAAGGTGAACGTCGCGTCGGGCGCGGCGCCCAGGAACGACACGTACACGATCCGTTCGACGCCCGCCGCCGTCGCCGCGTTCACGGCGCTGATGTGCTCGCCCACCCGGTCCGGGCTCTCGTGCGCGGATACGAGGAACAGGGTGTGCGCCCCGGCCAGCGCCCGGCGCATCGCCTCCCCGTCGCCGTAGGACGCGGCCGGTGCGGTGTCGGCGCCGGGCAGGTCGGGGAGCCGGGACGGGTCGCGGCCCAGCAGCCGGACCGGAACGCCCGCCTGGACCAGCCGCCTCGCGACCCGGCCGCCGAGCGCACCGCTCGCGCCGGTGACCGCCGTGAGGGGGCCGCCCGTGAGGTCGTCGGGGCCGTGCCTGTCGTCGTCCGATGAGGTCATGCCGGGTCGCCTTCCTTGCGCTGCCAGGGACGCACCTCCACGACCGCGTCGACCGGAATCGGTCCGTAGATGTGCGGGAACTCCTCGCCGCCGGGTGTGACCGACTCGTACCGCACGGGCGCGGGGAGCCGCTCGGTGTCGACGACCAGCACCACCAGGTCCTGGTCACCGGCTCCGGCCCGGCTCCCGGCGCCGTACAGCATCTCGGCCACACCGGGGAGCTGGTGGCGGAGCGAGCAGTGGATGAAGCCCTCTTCCTGCAGGGTGCGGCCGCGGGTGGACATCTCGTACGTCCCGATCCCGCGGGCCGCCTCCCACAGCGGGCCTTCGGTGAGGTGCAGAATTTCGGCCATGGAACAAAACTAGGCCAGCCAAGTGGCGTCTCAGCCGCGTCGGCGCGTCCTGCGTGCCATCAGTGTGGCCGCCGATCCCGCGACCAGCAGCGCGGCCGCGATCCCGCCGATCACCCATTCACCGCCGCGCGAACCCGTGTTCGGGAGTTCTCCTCCCGGGTGGGGCCGGTGCGGCCAGGAGTGGGTGGGGGTGGGCCTGGGCGCGGGGGTCGACTCCGACGGCGACGGTCCCGGCGTACCCGTGGGGGTGGGGGTCGGGGTGGGGGTCGGGGTCGGAGAGTCCGTGGGCGTCGGGGTGGGGGTGGGAGTGGGTGAGTCCGTCGGGGTCGGCGAGGGCGACGGCTCCGCGTCGCAGTCCGGCAGATCGCCGTTGAACGGATAGGCGTGCAGCTCCTGGCCGCCCGATTCGCCGGCCGAGGTGTGCGTGAGCGAACCCGCGCTGTAGAAGCGGCCGTTGGTTCCGCTGACGTCCAGCCGCGTCTGGCTCGACTGCTGGCCGATCAGCACGCTGCCCTGGAACTGACCGGTTCCCCCCAGCCCGATCTGCGTGGCGTCGGGGAAGTTCCACAGCAGGTTCTCGCGGAGGCCGGACTGCGGCAGCGACCCCATGTACGTACTGATGCTGCGGGTCGTCCCGTACACGTTGACCAGCACGGTGGCGCCGTCCGGGACACCGTTGAAGACGATGCCCTGGTCGCCGCCCGTGCCGGACGCGATATCGGCGTCCAGCGCGAAGACCTGGAGCGGCGAGGTGCCGTCGCCCGTGAACACGGTCTCCGAACCGTTGTTCACGGTGGTTCCGGTCACCGGGCGGCGGTGGTCGGCGTTGTCGTCGTACGCGTAGCAGTGGCTGGCCTCGGTGAGCTGGCCGCGCAGGTCCGCGTAAGGGGCGATCGCGTCCGGGTCGCTGATCGGGGCCGTGTCCGGTTCGACGGTGCCGCTCAGCGTCTGGGCGTACCGGACGCGTCCGGTGTTCGCCATCTCCTCCGCGAGCAGCCGCTGACCGCTCGCGATCGTCAGGTCGCCGCCGACCGTCAGGTAGTCGCTGCCGTTGGGCGGCGGCACCCGTGAGCCGACGCCCGCGACGCCGACGTCGTAGATCTGCGAGGCGCCCGCCCGCTTGTTCACGTCGAACCGGCCGAGAGTGACGATCTTCCCCTCCGCTTCGGCCGCCGCCTCCCGGACCAGGTAGTCGCCACCCACGTAGATGTTGATGTTGCTGTCGTGGTTGACCACGGGCCCGTTGTTCGGGTCGCTCCAGTCGGTGGGGCAGTCGTCGCCCAGACACGGTCCGAGTCCGCCGGGCAGCGGATCAGCGGCGGCGACGGGCGCGATCGCCCCCACCATGGCCGCCGCTGCCGCCACCGTCACCGCCACGCGGTGAGTTTTACCGCTTCTACGCGCTTTTGTTCCCATACAGCGCAATATGCAGGTTTATTGAGTGCTTATCACCTGTGCCACGCCGGTCGGCCGCCCCCTTCCGCCGACCGCCCGGCCCGGTCGTCCCCGGACGGCGGCCCGGAACGGACCGGCGGGTGCCGGGGGCGACGCCCGGACGATGACGCGCCGTCAGCCCGTCAGCAGCTTCGCCTCGGTCTGCGGATCGAGGCCGACCGCCGGGCGGTCGGGGCGCAGCGGCACGCTGCCGCCCAGTTCGCACAGCCACCTCCAGGTGTCCTCGACCGTCTCCCCGACCGGCCGGCAGCGCAGCCCGGTGGCGTGCGCCCGGCTGACATCGCCCTGGTGCAGGGTGTCGTACAGCTCCCCCGGCGGCAGCCAGACCGGCAGGTCCGACCAGGGCTCGACGCCCGCCGCGAGGATCGTCTCCGCGTCGGTCCAGCGCAGCTCGGCATCGGAACCGGTGACCCTGACACAGGCGTCGAGCAGCTCCCCCATCGTGGTGTGCCCGGGTCGGCTGACCAGGTTGTACGGTCCGTGCAGTCCGCGCCCGGCGGCGTCCAGCAGCCAGCCGGCGAGGTCGCGGGCGTCGATGTACTGAAGGGGCAGGCCGGGTGTCCCCGGAGCCAGTACGGGTCCGCCCCTGGCGATCCGCGTCAGCCACCAGGGCAGCCTGCCGACGTTCTCCCAGGGGCCGATGATCAGCCCCGCGCGGACGAGCAGTGCCCGGTCGCCGAAGGCGTCCAGCGCGGCCAGTTCGCCCCCGCGTTTGGCCAGGGCGTACGAGACGTGGCCACCCGCGTCCGGTGAGGCGCCGTCCACCACCGGACCGTCCTCGGGCAGACCCGCCGGGGCCGGGTAGGCGTAGACGGAGCGGCTGGAGACGTACGCGTACCGCGCGGCCCGGCCCGCGAGCAGCCGGGCCGCGTCCCGTACGGCGGAGGGGGCACCGCTCCAGGTGTCGACGACCAGGTCCCAGGTGTACGGGCCGTCCGCCGGCCCACCGGCGGTTTCGAGCGCGGCCAGGCCGTCCGCCGCGGTGCGGTCACCGAGCAGTTCGGCCGTACCGGGCGGCGGCTCGTGGTGGCCCCGGTGGAAGACCGTGACCTCCCAGCCGCGCGCGAGCGCCTCCTCGGTGACGGCCCGGCCGACGAATTCGGTACCACCCAGCATCAGAAGCCTCATGGGCCCGACTCTGCCTCCCCGCGCCCCCGGACCGGAACCGGCCTCGCTCTGGGCTGAATCGGGCCCGGTCGCAGCGGTAGGCCGGGTCGCGGGGTGTTCCGGTACGCGCTCAGGAGGAGCGGGCGAGCGGGCTCCGGTTGCGCAGGAGCCACTGGTGGTAGCCGTCGACCTGCCGGGCCGCCTCCCGGTAGGCGGCCTCCAGTTCCGCGTACACCGCCGCCATGTCGGCGCCCGGCCGGGAGACCAGCAGCAGCCGGACGGCGAGCGGGTCGTCGCGCAGCGGGCGGATGGCCATGTCGTCGCGCGGGCCCGAGGTCGGCTGGCAGGGGGCGACCGCCTCGCCGAGGACGACGAGGGAGGCCGCGGTGAGGTAGTCACCGTGCAGCACGGTCGGCGCGACACCGGCCGCGCCGAACACCCGTCGCAGGCCGTCCCATTCGCCGTCCACCGTGGGATCGACCATCCACCGGTCGGCCGCCAGGTCGGTCAGGTCGACGACGGGCAGGGCGGCGGCCGGGTGGTCGCGGGCCATCGAGATGAACTGCGGTTCGCGGTCCAGGAGCACCCGTTGCACCAGGCCGTCCGGCACGTACAGCGGGCAGCCCTCCACCTCGTGCACGAAGGCGACGTCGAGCCGGCCCGCCTCGACCGCGCGCAGCAGCGCGTGGGCGGACACGTCGACCCGCAGCGTGATGTCCGTGTCCGGCAGCCGGATGCGCAGCCTGCGCAGCCAGCCGCCGATGACCCGGCTGGCGGTGCAGCCGATCCGCAGCCGGGGGCCGCCGGACCGGGCCGCGTCCGCCTCCGCCTTGGCGTCGGTGACCAGCGCCCGCATGCCGTCCACGAGCGGACGGGCCCGGCTCAGGACGGCGTGGCCGAGCAGGGTGGGGCGGCAGCCGGTGCGTTCGCGGCTGAACAGTTCGGCGCCGAGGGAGTTCTCGATCCGGCGCAGCTGGGTGGTGAGCGAGGGCTGGCTCACGCCCAGCCTGCGGGCCGCCCGGTGCAGGCTGCCGGTGTCGGCGATGGCGCACAGCGCCCTGAGGTGCCTCACCTCAAGCTCCATACCGCCGAGAGTAGGGCGGCGGCGCCGTGCCGCACCAGACGCCCCAACCCCATCAAACTCCTGTAATTCAGCGGTAGGTGGAACGCCCGACACCGTTTGTGCCCGCTCGCTTCATCGCGTCCTCGCCCAGCCTTCGGGGCCGGGTGATAGGGCGGCGCTATCGCCTGTTGGCATCATCCGCCGGGGCTCGGATTCGCCCACACTCTCTCCGTACCGCCCCCGTCCGAGTCCGATCATCGGACGGGTTCCTCGGACAGGTAACTGGTAGGAGACCCCCCATGAGACACCCCAGGACCGTCATGTCGGCCGTGGTCGGCCTCGGCTTCGGCCTCGCCGCCGCGCTGGGAACCGCACCCGCGCTCGCCTCTGCCGCTCCCGCACCTGCCTCTTCCGCGCCGGCCCCCCACGTCGCGTACACCTCCCACTCCGGATCGCACGAGAGCGCCGCCGCCAACAAGGCGTTCTTCGAGGCGGTCACGAAGTCGGTGGCCGAGAAGCGGGCCGCCCACCCGGGCGTCCAGTCGGTCACCATCGTCTACAGCACCGCAAACGCCCCCAGCTTCCGCACCCAGATAGCCAACAGCGCGTCCATCTGGAACAGCTCGGTCTCCAACGTCCGGCTGCAGGAGGGGTCCAACGCGGACTTCACCTACTACGAGGGCAACGACCCGAGCGGCTCGTACGCCAGCACCGACGGACACGGCAACGGCTACATCTTCCTGGACTACGCGCAGAACCAGCAGTACGACTCGACCCGCGTCACGACCCACGAGACCGGGCACGTGCTCGGTCTGCCGGACGACTACTCGGGTCCGTGCAGCGAGCTGATGTCGGGCGGCGGCCCCGGCCCGTCCTGCACCAACCCGTATCCGGACGCCAATGAGCGCAACCAGGTCAACTACCTCTGGCAGAACGGCTTCGCGGCCGCGCTCGCCCGCAGCGGTTCCTGACCGCACCCCGCACGGACAGGGGCCATCCCGCAGGACGGGGGTGGCCCCTCGCGCTTCCGCCCGGAACCGTCACCGGTCCAGTTCGGTACGGACGAGGGCCAGCAGTTCGTCATCCGTCATCCCGAGCTCACGTGCACCACCGACCATCTCGCGTACCCGGTCCAGCAATCTGGCCCGGTGCGGGGAGACGCCAGAGGCGATCATCGCGCCGCGGCCCCGGCGCAGCTCGATCAGCCCCTCTTCGCGCAGTCTCTGGTAGCCGCGCAGCGCCGTGTGCACGTTGATGCCCAGTGTCTCGGCGAGGACCCGGGCGGCGGGCAGCCGCTCACCCGGGCCGACCGTACCGTCGGCGACGGCACGCCGCACGCAGGCGGCGATCTGGTCGCCTAGCGGCACGGTGGAGGTGGGATCGACCCGGAAAAGCATGGTCATTTTTCCGTTCGACGCTGATCGACGAGGGTGTTGAGCAGTGCCGCGGCGGTCGCCGAGTCCTCGACGGTCACCGCGAACTGCCGTCCACCGGACAGGTCCGCCACGATTCCCTCACCGGACCGGATCATGACTCCGGTACGGCCGGGCTGGATCCGGTAGCCCCAGCCGCCGTATTCGGCCAGGGGATTGATCTTACGGCTGTCCGCCGTCTCGATCCGGTCGAGCGGGATCCTTATCCGCGGCCACGGCAGCACCCCGGAGACGGTGAGGCCGCGCCGGTCCACCGTGACGTACGGGCGGGCGAAGACCGCGAGGAGCACGCCGATCACGAGAGCCGGAATCGCCGCGATCGCGTAGCCGGTGAACAGCAGGACGATCCCGCCTCCGATCAGGACGAGCGGGATCAGCGGCAGCCACCAGGCCCCGGCGTTGCGCGCCCACCCCGCGATCTCTCCGTCGGCCAGCTCGATCCGGTCGCCGCCGCCGGCCGGACGACGGGCGGCCGGTGCCTCCTCACGCGGGAGGAGGGCGGCGAGCAGCAGCCCGAGTCCGAAGGCGAGCGCGGCGACTCCCACGCCCGCGGCCAGGTGCCACAGCGGGAACGAGACGTCCTGCGCCCGGCCCCGCGCGTCCTGGGCGGCATCCACGTTGACGAACAGGACGGCCGCCATCAGGTAGCCGAGGCCCCCGGCGACGGCATAACCACTCGCGACGACCTTCCTGGACGAGGGGCCGGTGAACTTCCCCGCGACCGCCATCAGCACCCACAGGGCGCCCATCCCGGCCAACAGCACCACGACGATCGCGATGTACGAGCCCCGGCTCGCATAGTCGTCCACCTTGCCGTCGCCGACGAAGTGGCTGGCCATCTGCGCGGGCAGGCGGTCACGCCAGGTCGCGAACAGGATGAGGTCGACAGCGAGGGCGAGTACGAACGGCAGCGCGGTGAGGGCCACGCGGCCCATGTTTCTACGGTTCATTAAAACCTCCATTGTTTGCATGCTAGTAGAACAATGGAGGTGCGGCAATGGCGTGGGCCGTGGGGAGCGGAATCGGGCAGCGGGCAATGCGGAGCCCGCCTGACGGTGACGCGCTGTCAGGCGGGCTCGGTGTCGATCCGGTGCGGGTTGTGCCGAGGCGTCGGTCAGGCCGGTTCGAGGGGGAACGCTCCGCGGTGTCCGGTGCCCGCGCCGGCCGTCGGCCTGGGCTCGAACTCCGGGCAGCTGTAGGTCTCCTGGACGAATCCGCTGCGCCGGTCCCAGAGGTCGAGGACATCGTCCTCCCCGTCCGCCCCCCGGTAGGCCTCCTTGGCACCCCGGAAGCAGGCGAGGCCGCCGGAGAGACCTCGGCCGGGCGCCGGGAAGTAGTCCGAGAAGGCGCAGGCGATACAGGTCTGGAGCCGGACCCCGGGCGGAAGGGCCCGCTGGATAGTGGCGAGCGCGGAGCCGAAGTCGCTCTCGGCCCGGTGGGACCGGAAGCCCGCTCCGCCGAACCGCAGCTCCAGGTAGAGGTACGGATCCGGCCGGCGCAGCGACAGCAGGCAGCTGAGCCGCGCCTGTTCGGGCACCCCGTCCGCGACGACCGGGAACGGAAGGTCCCATTCCAGGACGCAGTCGTTGAGCACCCCGTCCACCAGGGCGAACTTCTCCCCCTGGTCCGGCGCGCCCGCCGAGGGGCGGAGCCCGTCGAAGCTCTCGCCCTCGAAGTCGACTCCCCTGATACGGATGCGGAGTTGCTGTCCGTCGGTGGTGAGGATGACGGCATCGGATCCCTGCCGGTCCCGGTACCACCCTGCCCACGACTCATCTGTCATGGGCAGGGACTGTAGCCCGTGCCTCGGACACTCCCCCTGCCGCCCTCCACTTCCCCGCACTTCCCCGCACGAGGCCCGTGACCTCGGCCGATCATCGCCCTACCGCGTCACACCCCTCCGCTCCTCCGCTTGTCGGCTCCCCGCTCCTTCGCTCCTTCGCTCAGTGGGTCCGGCGGGTGACGAACTCCGCCAGGGCCAGAAGGTCGCCCGCCGCGGACAGGTCGGGCACCGCGCGGGACAGGTGGTGCACGGCCCGCGCCATCCGGTCCGCCGCGCAGATCTGCGCCCAGTCGCGTCCGCCCGCCCGGTCGACGGCGTCGGACGCGCGGCTCACCTCGCCGACCGTGTTCATCGGCCCGCGGTAGAGCGCGGCCAGCTCCGCGGCGGCCGGGGTGCCGGAGGTGAGCGCGGCGACCACGGGCAGCGACTTCTTGTGGGCGGCGAGATCGGCCCCGACCGGCTTCCCCGTCTGGGACGGGTCGCCCCAGATACCGATGAGGTCGTCGATGAGCTGGAAGGCCAGCCCGGCCTCACGGCCGAAACCGTCCAGGGCGCCGACGGCACGCTCGTCGGCGCCCGCGTAGAGCGCGCCCAGCGCGCAGGCGCAGCCGAGCAGCGCGCCCGTCTTGGCCGTGGCCATGGTGAGGCACTCGTCCAGCGTGACCTCCTCCGGGCCCCGTTCCTCGAAGGCGCAGTCGGCCTGCTGGCCGGCGCACAGTTCGATGACGCAGGTCGAGAGCCGGGCCGAGGCGCGCGGCGAGACCGCTCGGGCGTCCTCGGCCAGCAGCCGCTGGGCCAGGGCCAGCATCGCGTCGCCCGCGATGACGGCGTCCGGGATGCCGAACACCGTCCAGGCGGTGGCGCGGTGACGGCGGGTCCGGTCCTCGTCGATGACGTCGTCGTGGAGCAGGGTGAAGTTGTGCGCCAACTCCACGGCGACGGCCGCCCGCACGGCGTCCCTGGGGTCACCCCCGAGCGCCCGGGTGGCGGCCAGCACGAGCGCCGGCCTGATCGCCTTGCCCGCACCGCCGTCGGCGGTGCTCCCGTCGGCGTGCTGCCAGCCGAAGTGGTACATGGCGACGCGCCGGATGGATCCGGGCAGCGACGCGACCGCTGCCCGCAGGTGGGGGTCGACGAGGGATCGGGTGTACTCCAGCAGAGCCGCGGCCTCGTTGCCCTCGGTCGCGGCGTCGGTACGGGTCATGGTCAATCGGTCACCCCGGTCGTTGCCGTCCCGGCCCGGACGCTGTCGCTCCGGGCCGGGACGTGGGTGGTTGCTGTGACTGCTGAGGGCCGCGGCCTAACGCCAGCGGCTTACCTCGACGTTCTCCAGGACACCGAGGGCGTCCGGTACCAGTACGGCCGCCGAGTAGTAGGCCGTCACGAGGTAGGAGATGATCGCCTGCTCGTCGATCCCCATGAAGCGGACCGACAGGCTGGGCTCGATCTCGTCGGGGATACCTGTCTGCTGGAGCCCGACGACGCCCTGCTCGGCCTCACCGGTCCTCATGCAGATGATCGAGGTGGTGCGGGCGTCACTGACCGGGATCTTGTTGGACGGGAAGATCGGAACCCCGCGCCAGGTCGCGATGCGGTGGCCGCCGACGTCCACGCTCTCCGGGACCAGTCCGCGCTTGCTGCACTCCCGGCCGAAAGCGGCGATGGCGCGGGGGTGGGCCAGGAAGAGCTTCGATCCACGGCGGCGCGAGAGCAGTTCGTCCATGTCGTCCGGGCTCGGCACGCCGTCGTGGGGCTGGAGCCGCTGACCGTAGTCGCAGTTGTTGAGCAGGCCGAACTCGCGGTTGTTGATCAGCTCGTGCTCCTGGCGCTCGCGCAGCGCCTCGACCGTGAGCCGCAACTGCTGCTCGGTCTGGTTCATCGGCTGGTTGTACAGGTCGGCGACCCGGCTGTGGACCTTCAGCACGGTCTGCGCGACGCTCAGTTCGTACTCGCGGGGCGCTGCTTCGTAATCGACGTACGTGTGCGGGACGAGCGCCTCCCCGACATGTCCCGCGGACAGGTCGATCGCCGCCTCGCCGTAGTTGTTGGTGCGCTGCTGCGGGATGGCGAGCAGTCCGGCGAGATGCTCGCGCAGCGATTCGGACCGTTCGGCGAGGTTGAGCACATCGGCGCGCCGCAGCGTCAGTACGGTGCAGTTCGTGACGGCGCGGGCCGTGTACTCCCAGAGGGCGTCGCCCTCGATGAGGGAGTGGTCGCCGAAGTAGGCCCCGTCGGCATGCACCCCGAGCACCGTCTCGTCGCCGTAGGGGCCGGTGCCGATCTTCTCGACCTTGCCGTGCGCCAGCAGGAACACCCGGTCCGCCGCGTCACCGGCCGTGGCCAGGAGCTGTCCGGCGGGGACATCGCGCTGCTCGCACCTGCGGGCCAGCTCTGCCAGCGCCTCCTCGTCCGCGAAGTCCCGCAGGGCCGGGAGTTCACCGAGCTCGGCGGGGATGACCGCCACCCGGTCACCGGTCTGTACGAAGGTCACCCGGCCGTCACCGACCGAGTAACTCAGCCTGCGGTTCACCCGGTATGTGCCGCCCTGCACCTGGACCCACGGAAGCATCTTCAGCAGCCACCGCGAGGTGATCTCCTGCATCTGCGGGGCGGACTTGGTGGTCGTCGCGAGGTTCCGCGCGGCTGCCGTGCCAAGACTCTGCTGCGGCGGCACCTGCGCGTTCTGAACCTCTTCACCAACGGACATCTGACGTCCTCTCCATCATCGGCTGACCTGCTGAAGAAGCCTTTCAGCACGTGACTCGGCGCGCCATTACACAAAAGAGTGTGACTAATCGGGCTTTGGGCTGGGCACAACGCTGCGCGATGTCCGTGGAGCGGTTAATTTGCATCTCGAATGCCAATTATCTACCGTGACGGCCATGCGGCTGACGAGATTCACCGACGTGGCGCTGCGCGTACTGATGCGCCTGGCCGTCGTGGAGAACGAGGATCCGCCGACCACCCGCGAAGTGGCGGCGGCCATGCGGGTGCCCTACTCCCACACCGCGAAGGTCGTGGCCCGGCTCCAGCACCTCGGCCTGGTCGAGGCGCGACGGGGCCGCAACGGCGGGCTCACCCTCGCCCCGGGCGGCCGGACCGCGTCGGTCGGCGGGCTCGTCCGCGAGCTGGAGGGCCCCGGCGACGTCGTCGAATGCGAGGGCGCCACCCCCTGCCCGCTGCGGTCGGCGTGCCGGCTGCGCGGGGCGCTGCGCGAGGCGGCGGAGGCCTTCTACGCCACGCTCGACCCGCTCACCGTCGCGGAGCTCGTCGCCTCCCCCACCGGGCCGCTCCTGATCGGCATCAGCGCCGGCCGGCCGCCCGGCGACTGAACCGCACCCGGCCCGCACCCGGCCCACAAAGACCGCCCCCTCCGGCCCCATCCGGACCCGAACCCAAAAATACGCATCTCAGATACCAATTCAAGAACGAGGAGTCACGATGCTCTCCGAGCAGTCGACCGCACCGTCCGTGCCACCCTGCCCGCCGTCGGCGCGGCCATCGGAGACATCGCGGACCTCTTCTACCGCAAGCTGTTCGACGCCCACCCCGAGCTGTTGCGCGACCTCTTCAACCGGGGCAACCAGGCTTCCGGCGCCCAGCGCCAAGCGCTCGCCGGTTCCATAGCCGCCTTCGCGACGCGGCTGGTCGAACACCCGGACACCCGCCCCGACGTCATGCTCGGCCGCATCGCGCACAAGCACGCCTCGCTCGGCATCACGGCCGCCCAGTACGACGTCGTCCACACCCACCTGTTCGCCGCCATCGCCGAGGTCCTCGGCGACGCCGTGACCCCGGAGGTCGCCGCCGCCTGGGACGAGGTCTACTGGCTGATGGCCAACGCCCTCATAGCGATCGAGGAGCGGCTGTACGCGCGGCAGGGAGTGCTCGCCGGTGACGTCTGGCGGGACTGGGAGGTCGTCTCCCGGACCGAGGAGACCGAGGACGTCGCCACCTTCCGGCTGCGCCCCGCCGACGGTGCGCCCGCCCCCGGCTTCCGCCCCGGCCAGTACGTCTCCGTGCGGTGCGAACTCCCGGACGGGGCGCGCCAGATTCGTCAGTACAGCCTCTCCCGCGCCCCCGGCTCCGCGCTCCGTTCGATCACCGTCAAGCGGGTGCACGGCGGCGGCGCCCCGGACGGCGAGGTCTCGCGGCAGCTGCACGAACGGGTCCGGCCGGGCGACCGGCTCCAGGTCTCGGCCCCGTACGGCGATCTCGTGCTGGACTCCGCCGGCGCCCCGCTCCTGCTCGCCTCCGCGGGCATCGGATGCACCCCGATGCTCTCGATGCTGGAGCACCTGGCGAACGACGGGCACCGCACCCCGGTCACCGTCGTGCACGGCGACCGCTCCCCCGACGACCACGCCCTGCGCACCGACCACGCCACGCTCACCGGCAAACTCCCCGACGCCTCCGCGCACTTCTGGTACGAGCACCCCGAGCCGGGCCACCCCGCGAACCGCACGGGCCTGGTCGACCTCACAGAGCTGGCCGTATCGCCGGGCACCCACGCCTACCTGTGCGGCCCGCTGCCCTTCATGCGGTCCGTGCGCACCCAGCTGCTCGCCAAGGGCGTCCCGGCCGCCGCCATCCACTACGAGGTGTTCGGTCCCGACCTGTGGCTCGCCCGGGACTGAACCGGGTCCGGTGCTCGCGGAATTGACCGGATCGGCTCGCACACCGCCCGAACAGAGCCCCTTCAACAACCCATGACCCGCTCGGGGCCCCGGTTGCCGGGTAGAAGCGCTCTACGGGCATATCCCCCCACGCACAAAGGAGTCGGCCATGTCCTCACCCATGTCCGCGAGCACCTTCCTCGCCGCCCTGAAGGACGAGGGGCTCACCGTCGTGCAGGTAGGCGACTGGCGAACCCACAACCGCAACCAGCAGGGCGACTGGGGCCCGGTCAACGGCGTGATGATCCACCACACCGTCACCAAGGGCACCGACGCCACCGTCCAGCTCTGCCGCGACGGCCACAGCGACCTGCCGGGGCCGCTGTGCCACGGCGTCATCGCCAAGGACGGCCGCGTCCACCTGGTCGGCTACGGCAGGGCCAACCACGCGGGCCTCGGTGACGACGACGTACTGCGCGCCGTCATCGCGGAGAAGAGCCTGCCGCCGGACAACGAGGCCAACACCGACGGGAACCGGCACTTCTACGGCTTCGAGTGCGAGAACCTCGGCGACGGGAAGGACCCCTGGCCCGACGTCCAGCTCGAAGCCATCGAGAGGGCCGCGGCCGCGGTCTGCCGCCATCACGGCTGGACGTCCAGGTCGGTCATCGGGCACCTGGAGTGGCAGCCGGGCAAGGTCGACCCGCGCGGCTTCACGATGGACGATATGCGCGCCCGGATCCATGACCGCATGAAGTAGCCGCCCGGACCACGCCCACCACCTGGCACGTCCACCGGCGGGCACGCCCACAATGGGGACATGCCCGCCACACCGCCCGGTCCAGCCGGTCCAGCCGGTCCGCCCGGTCTCTCCCGGCTGCGGCCGGTGCTGCCGTCACCCCTGCAGCCGGTCGAGGACGACCGCTTCGGCCGGTACGGCGTACGGCTGCTGCTCAAGCGCGACGATCTGATCCACCCGGATCTGCCGGGCAACAAGTGGCGCAAGCTCGCACCCAACCTGCTCGCCGCCGCCGGACGCCCCGTGCTGACGTTCGGCGGGGCGTACTCCAACCACCTGCGGGCCACGGCCGCCGCGGGGCGGCTGCTCGGCTTCCGTACCGTCGGCGTCGTCCGCGGCGACGAGCTGGCCCACCGGCCGCTCAACCCCTCGCTGGCGCGGTGCGCGGCCGACGGGATGCGGCTGCACTTCGTGGACCGTACGACCTACCGCGCCAAGGCCGATCCAGAGGTCCTGGCCGGGCTGCTGAGCGCCCACGGCGCCTGCGAGGTCATCCCGGAGGGCGGCAGCAACGCCCTGGCCGCACAGGGCTGCACAGAGCTCGGGCGCGAGCTGCGCGGACGGGCCGACGTGGCGGCGGTGGCCTGCGGCACCGGCGGCACCCTGGCGGGCCTCGCCGCCGGGCTCGCGCCGGGGCAGCGCGCGCTCGGCGTCCCCGTCCTGCGCGGCGGCTTCCTGGGCGACGTGGTACGCGACCTCCAGCGGGAGGCGTTCGGCGGACCGGCCGGCGACTGGTCCCTGGACGAGCGGTTCCACTTCGGCGGCTACGCCCGTACCACTGACGCCCTGCACGCCTTCGCGGACGACTTCGAGGACCGGCACGGGCTGCCGGTCGAGCGGCTCTATGTGGCCAAACTTCTCTACGCGCTCACGACGCTGGCCGGGGAGGGCGCGTTCCCCGCCGGAAGCTCGGTCGCCGCCGTGATCACCGGGCGCCCGGACCCGGCGGAACCGCCCGGCGCCCCTCAGTCCGACTCCTCCCGGTAGGCCGCCGCCTCCTCCAGGTCGAGGCGCCTGAGCAGGGTCCGCATCATCTCGTCGTCGATGCCGCGCTCGTCCCGCAGCCGCACGAAGACCTCGCGCTCGGCCTCGATCATCTCGCCGGCGAGGCGCCGGTAGGTGTCGTCCGCCGACTCCCCCGTCACCGGGTTCGGCGCCCCCAGCCGCTCCCACACGGCGTTGCGGCGCCGCTCCAGAACGGTGCGCAGCCGGTCGGTGAGCGGCTGCGGCAGCCGGTTGCGCTCGTCGGAGAGCAGCTCCTCCAGCCGCGCCTCCGCGGCCGTGGACGCCTCGCTCTGCGCCTGCGCCTCCGCGAGGGTCTCGGCCTGCCGGTCGCGCCCCGGGAGCCTCAGGACGCGCACCAGGAGCGGCAGGGTGAGCCCCTGGATGACCAGGGTGCCGATGACCGTGGTGAACGTCAGGAAGAGCACCAGGTTGCGGGCCGGGAAGTCCGCGCCGTCGGCCGTGACCATCGGGATGGAGAACGCGATGGCCAGCGAGACGACGCCGCGCATCCCGGCCCATCCGACGATGAGCGGCGCGGTCCAGTCGGTCCCGGTCTCCCGCTCCCTGATCCGTTTCGACAGCCACCGGGGCAGATAGGTCGCCGGATAGACCCAGATGAACCGGACGACGACGACCGCCAGGAACACCGCCACGGCGTACCAGAGGGCGTCCGCGACGGCGTACGTACCGAGCCCCTTCAGTACGAAGGGCAGCTGGAGGCCGATCAGGGCGAAGACGGCGGACTCCAGGATGAAGGCGACCATCTTCCAGACCGCGGCCTCCTGGAGCCTGGTCGCGAAGTCGACCTGCCAGGACCGGTGGCCCAGGTAGAGCGCGACGACGACCACCGCGAGCACTCCGGAGGCGTGCACCCGTTCGGCGGCCGCGTACGCCACGAACGGGATCAGGAGCGACAGGGTGTTCTGGAGCAGCGCCTCCTTGAGGTGGGTGCGGAGCCAGTGCAGCGGCACCATGAGCACCAGGCCGACCGCGACGCCGCCGACCGACGCGAGGAAGAACTCCCCGATCCCGGCGCCCCAGCTCATCCCCTCGCCCACGGCCGCCGCGAGGGCCACCTTGTAGGCGGTGATCGCGGTGGCGTCGTTCACCAGGGACTCGCCCTGGAGGATCGTCGTGACCCTGGCGGGCAGGCCGACCCGGCGGGCGATGGCCGCGGCCGTCACCGCGTCCGGCGGGGCGATCACGGCGCCCAGCACCAGTGCGGCGGTGAGCGGGAGATCGGGCACCAGCCGGTAGGCGAGCCAGCCGACCGCGACGGTCGCGAACAGCACGTAGCCGACGGAGAGCAGTGCGACGGGGCGGAGGTTGGCCCGCAGGTCGAGGTAGGAGCTGTCGACGGCGGCGGTGTAGAGCAGCGGTGGCAGCAGGAGCGGCAGCACGATGTGCGCGTTCAGGGTGTACGTCGGCACCCCGGGCACGTAGCTGCCGATCAGTCCCATGGCCACCAGCAGCAGTGGGGCCGGCACCGGGGTACGGCGGGCCAGCCCCGCCACCGCCGCGCTCGCCGCGACCAGTGCCACCAGTGGCAACGCGTCCATCTCACGGTCCTCGCATCCGTCGTAACCTGGCAATCATGAGTGAGTGCCCGCACGTATCAGATCTGCCGCGCCCCGAGCCCGCACCCCTCAGTGACGCCTGTCTCGAATGCCGGGCAGCGGGCACCCACCCGGTGCAGCTGCGGCTCTGCCTGGTCTGCGGCCATGTCGGCTGCTGTGATTCGTCACCGTTGCAGCACGCCACGACGCACTTCAAGGAGACCGGTCATCCGGTGATGCGGAGCTTCGAACCCGGTGAAAGCTGGCGTTGGTGCTTCGAGCACGGTTCGATCGTCTGACGTCTGGGTACGTCAAACCGGCGCCTGTTGTTCGTAATTGACCGCCGCAGACCTCTAGCCACTGTGTGTACTCGTGGGCTTACCATGAGTGACAGTCATGGGACGGGGTCTTGGCGACACGGCATCATGGATCGCGATAGCGTCGCCGGACCAAGAACCGAAGACGTACCGCATGGCTCCGGGGGACTCTTCCCGGATCCTCGAATGAGTTTGTGCCACCTTGGAGGTGAGGGTGTCCCAGATCGCAGGCGAGCCCGGGAATCAGGACTTCGTGGAAGTCCGGCTGCCCGCTGCGGGTGCCTACCTGTCGGTGCTGCGTACGGCCACGGCCGGCCTCGCAGCGCGCTTGGACTTCACTCTCGACGAGATCGAGGATCTTCGCATCGCGGTCGACGAGGCCTGCGCGATCCTGCTTCAGCAGGCCGTGCCCGGCTCCGTCCTCAGCTGCGTCTTCCGTCTCATCGACGACTCACTTGAGGTGACGGTATCGGCCCCCACGACGGACGGGCGGGCCCCGGAGCGTGACACCTTCGCCTGGACGGTGCTCTCGGCACTGGCGGGGAAGGTCGACTCCACGGTCGCCGACGACCGGACGGTCAGCATCAGCCTGTACAAACAGCGCGGCGCGGGACCCGGGCCGGCGTGAGCAACGGGAACGGGGACGGTCCGGTGCGGGACGAGACGATCCGACCAGGGGTGGTGCACGCGGCAGGCATCCCGGACCAGCAGGCCCTGACTCATCCGGTGGATGAGGCGGACCTGCCCCGTGCGGTGGACGGGGCGGACGGGCCCGCCGGCCGTACGGTCGCGGTGGAGCAGTCGCAGGCGGAGCGGGCAGGCCAGATGAGCGAGCACAGGCACCACGATCCACACGACCGCAGCGGGGCGCGGGCGTTGTTCATCGAGCTGGGCAAGCTCCCCGAGGGCTCGCCCGAGAAGGCCGAGCTGCGCAATCGGCTGGTCCGGATGCATCTGCCGCTCGTGGAGCACCTGGCCCGCCGGTTCCGCAACCGGGGCGAGCCGCTGGACGATCTGACCCAGGTCGCCACGATCGGCCTGATCAAGTCGGTGGACCGGTTCGATCCGGAGCGGGGTGTCGAGTTCTCGACGTACGCCACGCCCACGGTCGTCGGCGAGATCAAGCGCCATTTCCGTGACAAGGGCTGGGCGGTGCGGGTGCCGCGCCGCCTCCAGGAGCTGCGGCTGTCGCTGACCACGGCGACCGCGGAGCTGTCCCAGCAGCACGGCCGTTCGCCCACGGTGCACGAGCTGGCCGAGCGGCTCGGCATCTCCGAGGAGGAGGTGCTGGAGGGGCTGGAATCGGCCAATGCCTACAGCACGCTCTCCCTGGATGTGCCGGACACGGACGACGAGTCCCCCGCGGTCGCGGACACGCTCGGCTCGGAGGACGAGGCGCTGGAGGGCGTCGAGTACCGGGAGTCGCTCAAGCCGCTGCTGGAGGACCTGCCGCCGCGGGAGAAGCGCATCCTGCTGCTCCGGTTCTTCGGCAACATGACCCAGTCGCAGATCGCGCAGGAGGTCGGCATCTCACAGATGCACGTCTCACGACTGCTGGCCCGCACGCTGGCACAGCTGCGCGAGCGGCTGCTCGTCGAGGAGTAGCCGGGCGGTACGCGTCAGGCGGCGGTGCCCCTGCCGGACTCCGCGTCGGGCTCCGGCTCGGGCTCCGCGCCCGGCCGGCGGATCCCCAGGGCGCCGATCGTCGTCGGCCTGGCCAGCTGGTACAGCGCCGTCAGCGACACCGCCGCCAGGACGATCCCGGCGGGGATCAGCACACCCTGGGACCGCAGCAGCGTCCACGCCACCGGCAGCGCGATGATCTGGGTGATGAGGGCGGGGCCCCGGCTCCAGCTACGCCGCAGCAGCAGCCCACGGGCGGCGAACAGCGGGATCAGCCCGAGCGCGATCAGCGTCAGACCGCCCATTTCGGCCTGCTGCGGGCTCTCGGGGCGGCCGAGCAGCCCCATGACCAGCATGTAGATTCCGCCGATGACGAGGGCCGCGCCCTCCAGGGCGTTGAGTCCGGCCACGAGCGTGATCCTGGCCGGCTTCGGCGGTTCGGCCAGAGGCATCGGCGAGGGCGCGTTCTCCTGAGTACTCACCCATGCAGATTGGCACTCCGGAGCCGCGAACGCGAAGCCGGGGTCGTGAATCCACCGGAACGCGCCGGCCGCGATCGGCCCACCGCGCCCGGACCGTCACCCTGCGTGAAGTTCATCGGGCAGGACTTCAGGCCGATACCCCGCGGTAGGTAGTCTGGCGGACATGCGCGCACTTCTTGTGGTCAATCCAGCTGCTACCACCACCAGTGCCCGCACCCGTGATGTGCTCATCCACGCGCTGGCCAGCGAGATGAAGCTGGAGGCCGTGACCACCGAGTACCGGGGGCACGCCCGCGACCTGGGACGCCGCGCCGCCGACAGCGACGACATCGATCTCGTGGTGGCGCTCGGCGGTGACGGCACGGTCAACGAGGTCGTGAACGGCCTGCTGCACAACGGCCCCGACATCGACAACCTGCCGAAACTCGCCGTCGTGCCCGGCGGCTCCACCAATGTCTTCGCGCGCGCCCTCGGGCTGCCCAACGACGCGGTGGAGGCGACCGGCGCCATCCTGGACGCGCTGGCCAACCGCACGGAACGCACCGTCGGACTCGGCCTGGCGGCCGGCACCCCGGACACGGAGGACGAATCCGTGCCGGAACGCTGGTTCACCTTCTGCGCCGGCCTCGGATTCGACGCGGGCGTCATCGGCCGGGTCGAACAGCGACGGGAACAGGGAAAGCGTTCGACCCATGCCCTGTACGTCCGCCAAGTACTGCGCCAATTCCTTGAAGAACCCCACCGGCGGCAGGGAACGATCACGCTCGAAGTGCCCGGACAGGATCCGGTCACCGATCTCGCGCTCTCCATAATCTGCAATACGGCACCCTGGACCTACCTGGGGAACCGCCCGATGTACGCCTCCCCCAAGGCATCGTTCGACACCGCCCTGGACGTCCTTGGCCTGCAACGACTGTCGACGGCGGCGGTCACCCGGTACGCGACCCAGCTGCTCACTTCGAGCCCCGAGAAGGGACCGCGCGGTAAGCACGCGGTTTCACTGCATGACCTCACAGACTTCACCTTGCATTCAAAGGCACCACTGCCCTTCCAGATGGACGGTGACCACCTGGGGGTGCGCACAAGTGTGACGTTCACAGGCGTACGCCGTGCACTGCGTGTGATTGTGTGAGCGGAAGGGACCAAAGTCCTTTAACTCGAACGTTTGGACTGGCTTCCACCCTCTAGAAGTACGGCTGTGACCTAGCCGACACCGAGGAATCAAAAAAAACTTTCCTGTAGGGGTTGTATCCGCAGCCGAGGTTTGCGAATCTCTACATGGCGATCGGGACGGCCCGCAACAACGGCCTCCACTGAGAGCCAGAACCCCTCCTCACTTCACAGGACCACAACCAGTTCATCTGGGCGTCGGCCCGACACCTGTGGGGGGATTCGTGAAAGCGTTCACATTCACAAGCCACAGTACGTATACCAAGGAGAGGTAGCAGCCATGGACTGGCGTCACAACGCCGTTTGTCGTGAGGAAGACCCGGAGCTGTTCTTCCCCATCGGCAACACCGGTCCTGCGCTGCTGCAGATCGAGGAAGCCAAGGCCGTCTGCCGTCGCTGCCCCGTCATGGAGCAGTGCCTGCAGTGGGCGCTTGAGTCCGGCCAGGACTCGGGCGTCTGGGGTGGCCTCAGCGAGGACGAGCGCCGCGCAATGAAGCGCCGCGCCGCTCGCAACCGGGCGCGCAACGCCAGCGCCTGACCGACGCCACCGCTACGAACCTGAGCCTGGCGGCGCGTACAGAGCGTACGCATCACCCCGCCCTCCCCCGAGTCGCAGCGCGCAGTACCCCCGAAGCGCATGCTTGACCAGAGAGCCCGGACCGTTCACCAACGGTCCGGGCTCTCTGCTGTGCCGTGCGTTCTGAGCGGCGGCCGCTACTTGTCGGCGCGGACCGGGATGTCGAGGATGACCTGGGTGCCGCGTTCCGGCGCCGGCACCATGCCGAACGTCCCGCTCAACTCGCCCTCCACCAGCGTCCGCACGATCTGGAGCCCCAGATTGCCGGTGCGCTGCGGGTCGAATCCCTCGGGCAGCCCGCAGCCGTCGTCCTGGACGGTGATCAGCAGCCGCGCCTCCGCGGGCGAACCGCCCCGGACCGCGGAGACCTCGACCGTGCCCGACTCGGCGACGCCGAAGGCGTGCTCCAGGGCGTTCTGCAGCACTTCGGTGAGGACCATCGCCAGCGGAGTGGCCACTTCCGCGTCCAGGATGCCGAAGCGTCCCGTCCGACGGCAGGTCACCTTGCCCGGCGAGATCTCCGCGACCATGGCGATGACCCGGTCCGCGATCTCGTCGAACTCCACCCGCTCGTCCAGATTCTGGGACAGCGTCTCATGCACGATGGCGATCGAACCGACGCGCCGTACCGCCTCGTTGAGCGCCTCGCGGCCCTGCTCCGAGTCCATCCGGCGGGCCTGCAGCCGCAACAGGGCCGCCACCGTCTGGAGGTTGTTCTTCACCCGGTGGTGGATCTCCCGGATGGTGGCGTCCTTGGTGATCAACTCGCGCTCGCGGCGGCGCAGTTCCGTGACGTCCCGGAGCAGGACCAGGGAGCCGATCCGGACCCCCTTGGGCTTGAGCGGGATCGCCCGGAGCTGGATCACCCCGCCCGTGCACTCGACCTCGAACTCACGGGGCGCGTAACCGCTGGCCAGTTTGACCAGGGCCTCGTCCACCGGGCCCCGGGAGGGCGCGAGTTCGGCGGTGATCCCGCCGAGGTGCTGTCCGACCAGGTCGGAGGCGAGGCCGAGGCGGTGGTAGGCGGAGAGGCCGTTGGGGCTGGCGTACTGGACGACGCCGTCCGCGTCGAGCCGGACCAGCCCGTCACCGACCCTCGGAGAGGCGTCCATGTCGACCTGCTGGCCGGGGAACGGGAAGGACCCGGCGGCGATCATCTGGGCCAGGTCGGAGGCGGACTGGAGATAGGTGAGCTCCAGCCGGGACGGGGTGCGGACGGTGAGCAGATTGGTGTTGCGGGCGATCACACCGAGCACCCGGCCCTCCCGGCGTACGGGGATCGACTCGACCCGTACCGGAACCTCCTCGCGCCACTCCGGGTCGCCCTCGCGCACGATCCGGCCCTCGTCCAGCGCCGCGTCCAGCAGCGGGCGGCGGCCGCGCGGCACCAGGTGGCCGACCATGTCGTCCTGGTAGGAGGTGGGGCCGGTGTTGGGCCGCATCTGGGCGACGGACACATAGCGGGTGCCGTCGCGGGTGGGGACCCAGAGGACCAGGTCGGCGAAGGAGAGGTCGGAGAGCAGCTGCCACTCCGAGACCAGCAGATGGAGCCACTCAAGGTCGGTGTCACTCAGGGCGGTGTGCTGGCGGACGAGGTCGTTCATGGAGGGCACGCGTGCGAGCGTACCTGTGGATGCGGACAGGTACCGAACCGGACGGCCCCGCCCCGCGTGTGGGGAGGAGGGCCGGAAATTACCGTCTCCCATGCATGGACAGGCATGAATGGTCTAGTCCACAATGCAGAGGACAGAACCTCCGCTCTCCCCGCACAGGAGAGCGGAACGAGGTACCCGCGCTCTCTGCCCTGACTGCGCCGGCACCTCTCCCCGGGCCGGGGGCACCGCACACCGCCGGCCCGACTGGCCGCCTCCGGGCGGTCTTACTCCGGGCTGCGGTGCTGGTCGGGCTGAGGGTCCCGACCCGGCGCCGTGGCCCGCGGGTGTTTCCGGGGGGCGGCTCTCAGTGCGTCTCCGTGACCTTCGCCAGTGCGCGCGGGGCGTCCGGATCCTGACCCCGGGCGATCGTCACCTCGTACGCCAGCATCTGCAGCGGCAGGATCTCCAGGATCGGCTGGACCTCCTCCGCGACCCCGGCGGTCGGCAGCACGAACCCGGCGGACGCCGCCCGCACCTGGGCCTTCGGGCCGACCACGAAGAGGTCGGCGCCGCGCCCGCGCAGCCGGTCGAGCACCGGCTGGAGGGCCTCGCCGCCCCGGCCGTCGGTGACCACGGCGATCACCGGGGAGATGTTGTCGACCATGGCGAGCGGGCCGTGCAGCAGATCCGCGCCGGAGTAGGAGAGAGCAGGGATGTAGCTCGTCTCCATCAGCTTCAGGGCGGCTTCCTTGGCCGTCGGATAGCCGTAGCCGCGCGAGGTGATGACCATGCGCTCGGCGAAGCGGTAGCGCGACGCCAGGGCTTTGACCTCGTCCCTGCGGGCCAGGACCGCCTCCGCCAGCTCCGGCAGGATCGCGGCCGCCTCCCCGTCGCCGCCGCGCAGCCCCTCCACGAACAGGTACAGCGACAGCAGCGAGGCGGTGTACGTCTTGGTGGCCGGCAGCGCCTTCTCCGGGCCCGCCAGGATGTCGATGTGGTACTCGGAGACCGCGGCGAGCGGCGAGTCCGGGTTGTTGGTCACCGCCAGCGTCACCGCGCCGGCCTCCCGCGCGGCCCTGGTGGACGCGACCAGGTCGGGCGAGCCGCCGGACTGGCTGACGGTGATGACCAGGACGTCCCTGAGGTCCGGCTTCGCGCCGTACGCGGTGGTGGTCGACATCGAGGCCAGACCGCAGGGCAGCCCGAGCGTGATCTCGATCAGGTACTTCGCGTAGAGCGCGGCGTTGTCCGACGTGCCTCGGGCGGTGAGCAGGACGAAGCGCGGCCCGCGCGCGGCGATCTCGGCCGCCACCGCGCGGATGGCGGGGGCTCCGTCGTCGAGGATGCGGCGGAGCATCGCGGGCTGCTCGGCCATCTCGCCGGACATGATCCGGCCGGGCAGATCGCCCTCGTCTGCCGGGTAGGTGGCGGACATGTCTGGTGCCTCCCGGTGATGTGCCGATGCGTCGACTGGGACGCACCAAGTCGAACACGGGGCACCGAGGGGCCGCCAGCGGACGGCACCCGGCGGGATTGCGGACGCGCCGGCCGCCGTTCTTCCGACGGGTGCCCGGGGGCTTCGTCCGGGTGGGCGAGGTCTGCTAGATTAGGACTTTGATTGGTCTATACCACATGATTCACTCCAGATCGGCAGGCCCCGCGTGGAAGTTGTCATCGTCCCGGACGCCAAGGCAGGCGGCGAACTGATCGCGGGGGCCATCGGCACCCTGCTGAGCCGTAAGCCCGACGCCCTTCTCGGCGTTGCCACCGGCTCGACCCCGCTGCCCATCTACCAGGCACTGGCGGACAAGGTCCGCTCGGGCGCCGTGGACGCCTCGCGCGCCCGCATCTGCCAGCTCGACGAGTACGTCGGGCTGCCGGCGGGCCACCCGGAGTCGTACCGCTCCGTCGTCCTGCGCGAGGTCGTCGAGCCGCTCGGTCTCTCCGAGTCCTCGTTCATGGGCCCCGACGGCTCCGCGGAGGACGTCCAGGCCGCCTGCGAGGCGTACGACAAGGCGCTCGCCGAGGCCGGCGGGGTGGACCTCCAGCTGCTGGGCATCGGCACCGACGGGCACATCGGCTTCAACGAGCCGTGCTCCTCGCTCGCCTCCCGTACCCGGATCAAGACGCTGACCGAGCAGACCCGGGTCGACAACGCGCGCTTCTTCGACAACGACATCACGCAGGTGCCGCACCACGTGATCACCCAGGGAATCGGCACGATCCTGGAGTCCCGTCACCCGATCCTGCTCGCGACGGGCGAGGGCAAGGCCGACGCCGTGGCGGCGACGGTCGAGGGCCCGGTGGCCTCGGTCGTGCCCGCGTCGGCGCTGCAGCTGCACCCGCACGCGACGATAGTGGTCGACGAGGCGGCGGCGTCGAAGCTGAAGCTGGCGGACTACTTCCGCGCCACGTATGCGGCGAAGCCGCTGTGGCAGGGGATTTAGTCCTCTGCGGTACGCGAGAGGGGCCGGGCACCTGGTGGTGTCCGGCCCCTCTCGCGTGTGTGCGGGTGCGTCGTGGTGGACGCCTTGTCCTCAATCGCCGGACGGCTTGATTTGGCGTGAGGTGCTGTCCTCAATCGCCGGACGGGCTTGATTTGGCCGATGCGATCGTTTCTGCCGCTGCCAGGCCGCAGACCCGGGCGGCTCCGTGGGTGGCGATGTGGAAGGCTCCCCGGGGTTCGGCCTGGGGAACGCCCATCTCGACCACGATCGTGTCCGCACGCGCCGCCAGCAGCGCGTCCAGGGCCTCCGTCATCCACGGGTGACGGTGCGCGTCGCGGACGACCGCGACGACGCGCCGGTCCCCCGCCGCCCGCAGCACGTCGGCGGCGAGGTTCTCGTGCTCGCTGCCGTACGTGTCCGTACCGGTGCCCGGCACCAGCCGGGCCAGTTCGGCGGCGACGCCCCAGGGGGTCTCGTCCCCCACCGCGATGTTCGCGACCGGGGTGAGCGCGGCGACGTACGCCGGGCCGGTGAGCGGTTCGGCCGGGCCGGTCACCACGAGCGCGCGGCGCGCCGCGACCAGGCCGATGTCGGAGCTGATGCGCGTGCTGTCCCCGGTGCCGGGCGCGGTCCCCTCCTGCACTGCCGCGCCCGGCTCCGGGACAGCCCCCCTGGCCCCCTGCGTCCAGGACGCGAGGGACCGTACCCGGGCGGCGGCGTCGGCGAGCCGCTCCTCGGGCAGTTCACCGGCACGGACCGCCGCGACCAGCGCGTCGCGCAGCCGGAGCACCGTGCTGTCGTCGTCGAGGCCGCCGCCGACACAGAGCGCGTCGGCGCCCGCCGCGATCGCGAGGACCGAGCCGCGCTCGATCCCGTACGTCGAGGCGATGGCCTGCATCTCCACGGCGTCGGTGACGATCAGGCCGTCGTAGCCCAGCTCCTCGCGCAGCAGACCGGTGAGAATCTGCGGGCTCAGCGTCGCCGGGCGGTGCGGGTCGAGCGCGGGAAGCAGGATATGCGCGCTCATCACCGATTTGGAACCCGCCGCGATCGCCGCCCGGAAAGGCACCAGTTCACGGGCGTGCAGGGTCTCCAGGTCCACGTCGATGCGCGGCAGCGCGTGGTGCGAGTCGACCGCGGTGTCGCCGTGCCCCGGGAAGTGCTTGGTGCAGGCGGCGACCCCGGCGGCCTGGAGGCCCTCGATGTACGCGGCGGTGTGCCGGGCGACCAGCTGCGGGTCCGCGCCGAAGGACCGTACGCCGATGACCGGGTTGCCGGGGTTGGAGTTGACGTCCGCGGACGGCGCCCAGTTGAGGTTGACGCCGCAGTCCGCGAGCCGGCGGCCCAGCTCCTGGGCGACGGCGCGGGTCAGCGTGGTGTCGTCGACGGAGCCGAGCGCCAGGTTGCCGGGGAAGGAGGAGCCGTGCCGCACCTCAAGCCTGGTGACGTCGCCGCCCTCCTCGTCGATCGCGACGAGCACGTCGTCGCGTTCGGCGCGGAGCTGGGCGGTGAGCGCGGTGAGCTGTCCGGGCGTCTCGATGTTGCGGCCGAACAGCCCGACCGAGGAGAGGCCTTCACCGATCCGGCGCAGCAGCCAGTCCGGTGCCGTGGTGCCGGTGAAACCCGGCTGCAGGACGGCGAGTGCGTCGCGGGTGACGGTGTCCGTGGTGGATACGAGGGTGGTCATGGTGCGTTATCCCTTCACGGCGCCGTCGGTGAGACCGCTGACGGCCTTGCGTTGCAGGAAGACGAAGAGGATCAGGATCGGGATCGCGAAGATCGAGGCCGCCGCCATGGTGGCGCCCCAGTCGTCGCCGAACTGGCTCTGGAACTGGGAGAGCCACAGCGGCAGCGTCTTGGACTCGGGGTCCTTGTTGAGGATGAGAACGAGCGGGAATTCGTTCCACGCCGTGATGAAGCCGAAGAGCGAGGTCGCCATGAGACCGGGGGCGAGCAGCGGCAGGATCACCTTGACGAACGCCTGCGGGCGGCTGCACCCGTCGACCATGGCGGACTCCTCCAGCTCCTTGGGCACGGCGGCGACGTAGCCGCGCAGCGTCAAGATGGTGAAGGGCAGCACCATGACCATGTAGAAGAGGGTCAGCGGGACCAGGCTGTTGAGCATGTCCGCGTCGCGGACCAGCATGTAGATCGCGATGACCATGACTTCCCACGGGGCCATCTGCGCGATCATGAAGACCAGGATCATGCTCTTGCGGCCCTTGAACCGCATCCGCGCCAGGGCGAAGGACGCGAAGAGCGCGATGATCAGCGAGAACACGACCGCGAGCAGCGTGACGGTCAGCGAGTTCCTGACCAGGGTGAGGAAGTTCGGCGCGTTGTAGGCCGTCTTGAAGTGGTCGAACGTGACGTCGGTCGGGAACCAGACCGGCGTCTCGGTGATGATGTCACCGGTCGGCTTGAACGCCGTGCTGAACATCCAGTAGACGGGGAAGACGAAGGCGGCGAAGAGGACGATCGCCGTTGCGTTGGGCCAGATGCGGCCGAGCAGTGAGCGCTTCACAGCTCGTCCTCCTCTTGCTTGAGAACGATGCGGAGGTAGTACGAGGTCAGCCCCAGCATGATCAGGATGGTGAGCAGCGAGATCGCGGCGCCCATGCCGTAGTGCTGGTTTCCGACCCCTTCGACGAAGGCGTAGATCGGCAGCGTCTCGGTGAGGCGGTTGGGGCCGCCCTCGTTGATGGTGAAGAGCTGCGGGAACGCCTTGAACACCCAGATGACCTCAAGGAAGGTCGTGGCGTAGAGGAAGGGCCGCATGAACGGGAACGTCACCTGGGTGAAGCTCTTCCAGTTGCCGGCGCCGTCGAGCGAGGCGGCTTCGTACAGTTCCTTGGGGATCGTCGTGGTGGCGGCGTAGAGGTTGATCGCCACGAAGGGGATCGACTGCCAGACGATCAGCAGCCCGACCACGAAGAACGTGGAGAACTGCGAGCCGGTCCAGTTGTAGTCGGCCATGGAGTGGAAGCCGATTTTGTCGAGCACGTAGTTCACGACACCGAACCGAGAGGCGAAGAGCCACTGGTAGACGGTGGACGCGGCGACGACGGGCATGGCCCAGGCGAGCACGAGGCCCAGCATCAGGGTCAGCCGCATCCGCTTGCCGAGGCGGGCGAGCAGCAGTCCGATCAGCGTGCCGAACAGCATGATCAGCGCGACGTTGACGCCGGTGAAGATGATGGTGCGGAGGGTGACCCGCCAGAAGTCCTCACCGCCGAGGATCTCTTTGTAGTTCTTGACACCGTTCCATTCGGTGGCGTGCCGGATCATCTGCCCCATGTTGAGGTTCTGGAACGACAGCATGCCGTTCTTCACCAGGGGATAGCCGAGGAGGAGCGCCGTCACGGCGAGCGCGGGCACGAGCAGCAGATAGGCCGCGGCCCCCGCGCCCAGCTTCCGCCTGCGTCTCCCGCCCGGTGCGGCGGGTGGCTGCCCGCCGTGCCCCCGGCCTGTGGCTGTCTTGGCCACGTCCGACGGATTGGTCTCTACTGCCATGCTCGTCATCACTTCCAACAGAGCCCTACAGGAACGGTGCGTACAGCCGGGGCGGCGGGTGGATGCCCGCCGCCCCGGAGTGTGTCGCGCTGCTGCTACTACTGCTGCTGGCTCAGGCGCTTGTTGAGCTCGCCCTCGACCTTCTTGGCGGCATCGGCGGACGACTTACCCTGCAGGACCATCGTCATGTAGGACTTGATCGGGTTCGGCGGGTTCTCGACGGGCGCCCACTCGGGGATCAGCGGCGTCGTGCCACCGGACTTGGCCGCGGCGGGGCCGGCGGCCTCGGCCGCGGGCTGACCCACGGCGAACTTCTGCATGGCCTCGGACTTCGGGGTCCAGCCGGCCTCCTTGACGAGAGCGCCGTCGTTCGCCTCGCTGAGGGCGATCCGCAGGAACTCCTTGGCGAGGTCCTGCTTCTTGCTGCCCGCGGCGACGGCGAAGTTCGAGCCGCCGAGGAAAACGCCCTCGGGCTTCTCCGCGGTCTCACCGGGGATGGTGAAGAAGCCGATGTCCTTCTCCAGCTTCGGGTTGGCCTTGATGGCCGTACCGGCCTCGTAGCCCATCGCGATGATGGCGCCGGTCTTGCCCTTGGCGAAGACCTCGGCCTGCTGCGGGGTGGCCTCGTCCTTGTCCTTGGGGGCCTTGGAGTAGGACTGGTACTGCTTGTACACGTCCATGGCCGCGGCGACCTTCGGGTCACCCAGGTTGGAGACGTACTTGTCGCCTTCCTTCTTGACCGGCTCGACGCCCTGGCCGACGAGCAGACCGTCGAAGAAGTACCAGTTCTGGCCGGGCAGGTAGATCGGCTCGGCGTCGCCCTTCTTCTTGATGGCGTCGAAGGCCTTGAAGAGGTCCGCGCGGGTCTTCGGCGTCTCGGTGATACCGGCGTCCTTGAAGACCTTCTTGTTGTACATGACGACGCGGTTGCCGAAGTACCACGGCAGGGCGTACTGCTTGCCGTCGAAGACGGAGGGGGCGTTGACCGAGTCAGGCCAGTCGCCGCCGATCTCCTTCTTGACGTCACCGAGCTCGGCGAGACCGCCGGTCTTGGCGTACGCGGGGGTCTGGGTGTTACCGATCTCCAGCACGTCGGGCGGGTTGGACTCGGAGAGGGCCGTGGTGACCTTCTGCTGAATACCGTTCCATTCCTGGACTTCGATCTTCAGCTTGGCCTTGGTCTTCTTCTCGAACTCGTCGGTGACCGTCTTGGTCCAACCGGGCGGGTTCGAACCGGACATCGTCCAGACCGTCAGGGTCTGGCCCGCGTATCCTTCCGCACCGGCCTTCTTGCCGTCGCCGCTGTCGTCGTCAGAACCACAGGCCGCCATGCCGAACACCATGCCCGCGACGCCGATCGCCGCGATGAGCTTGCGCTTCACGCCACCCTCCTCAGGGATGCTGCAACCCCCGCCCACCGCGTGAATAACGTCGACGAGTACTACTGGGGCTGGAACCTGGTCTTTAATGGTTTAGACCAGTACCGGGAGCTTGGCCTAGACCTTTAGGGGTGTCAAGGGTGTATAAGAAGTGCACTCGCGTCCGTTATAGGACCGACATCTGAGGGAGGGCGACGAGCCGTGACCGGACCGTGCCACCATGTGAGCCGCGACAGACGGAGGAGCCGGTGACGGCAGCAGCGCAGCAGTCGGGAAGGCGGACCATGGGCGTCGACGGGGGCAGTGCGGAGAACGAGACGGGCGCGAGCGCGGGCACGCGTACCGCACGCGTCCCGAAGTACTACCGGCTGAAGCGACATCTCCTCGACATGACGGACACGATGCCGCCCGGCACCCCGGTGCCGCCGGAACGGACCCTGGCCGCCGAGTTCGACACCTCGCGCACCACCGTGCGCCAGGCGCTCCAGGAGCTGGTCGTCGAGGGCCGGCTGGAGCGCATCCAGGGCAAGGGCACCTTCGTGGCCAAGCCGAAGGTCTCGCAGGCCCTGCAACTCACCTCGTACACCGAGGACATGCGCGCCCAGGGGCTGGAACCGACGTCCCAGCTGCTGGACATCGGCTACGTCACGGCCGACGACACACTCGCCGGGCTCCTCGACATCACCGCCGGCGGCCGCGTGCTGCGGATCGAGCGGCTGCGGCTGGCGAGCGGTGAGCCGATGGCGATCGAGACCACCCACCTCTCGGCCAAACGCTTCCCGGCGCTGCGCCGTTCGCTGGTGAAGTACACCTCTCTCTATACAGCCCTGTCCGAGGTGTACGACGTCCGGCTGGCCGAGGCCGAGGAGACCATCGAGACCTCGCTCGCCACCCCGAGCGAGGCCGGACTGCTCGGTACGGACGTGGGCCTGCCGATGCTGATGCTGTCCCGGCACTCGCTGGACGAGCAGGGCGAGCCGGTCGAGTGGGTCCGCTCGGTCTACCGGGGCGACCGCTACAAGTTCGTGGCCCGCCTGAAGCGCCCGCTGGACTGACCGCGTCCGCCGGACCGACCGCACCCGTCGGGCTGACCGCGACAGGCCCCCGACAGCCCCCGTGGAACCGCTTCCACGGGGGCTGTCCCGTGTCCGGAGCAGTGGCTTCGTACCACCATTGGTCTGCACCACTTCACCGTTGCCGGACCGCAATGCGGACAGGGGGTGACGCTGGCCGGGACCCTCGCCTAGATTTCCTGCGCATTACATCGGTGATCAGCGAGGGGACGGAGTCGCCGCCATGCCGGAAGAACCAGAGGGAAAGCCAGCGGACCCAGGAGCAAAGCCATCCACGGTCACACCCGTGCGGGTGGTCATCGCCCTCTGTCTCATCGCGCCGTTCGTGGCGATGCTCTGGGTGAGTTCGTACGCCAAGATCGACCCGACCTTCATCGGCATCCCGTTCTTCTACTGGTACCAGATGCTCTGGGTGCTCATCTCGACCGCGCTCACGATGATCGCGTACAAGCTGTGGCAGCGTGACCAGCGCGCCCGCAAGGGGGGTGCGTCCGCATGAAGGACGGCGTGAACGGCATCGCGCTCGGTGTCTTCATCTTCTTCTTCCTGGCCGTCACGGTCGTCGGCTTCATGGCCGCCCGCTGGCGCAAGGCGGAGAACGAGGCCAGCCTCGACGAATGGGGCCTGGGCGGACGGTCCTTCGGCACCTGGGTCACCTGGTTCCTGCTCGGCGGCGACCTCTACACCGCGTACACCTTCGTCGCCGTGCCCGCGGCGATCTACGCGGCCGGTGCGGCCGGCTTCTTCGCGGTGCCCTACACCATCCTGGTGTACCCGCTGATCTTCACCTTCCTGCCGCGCCTGTGGTCGGTCTCGCACAAGCACGGCTACGTCACCACCTCGGACTTCGTCCGCGGCCGGTTCGGCTCGAAGGGGCTGTCGCTGGCCGTCGCGGTCACCGGCATCCTCGCCACCATGCCGTACATCGCGCTCCAACTCGTCGGAATCCAGGCGGTGCTGGACGTGATGGGCGTCGGCGGCGGCGAGAACACCCACTGGTTCGTCAAGGACCTGCCGCTGCTGATCGCGTTCGCGGTGCTCGCCGCGTACACGTACTCCTCGGGGCTGCGCGCGCCCGCGCTGATCGCGTTCGTCAAGGACGGGCTGATCTACCTGGTCATCGCCGTGGCGATCATCTACATCCCGATCAAGCTCGGCGGCTTCCACGACATCTTCGCCGCCGCGCAGGAGAAGTTCAACGGCCCGCCGGGAGGCAAGCCGACCGGTGCGCTCGCGCCCGGCGTGGACGGCCAGTGGGGTTACGCCACACTGGCGTTGGGCTCGGCGCTGGCGCTCTTCATGTACCCGCACTCGATCACGGCGACGCTCTCCAGCCGCAGCCGCAACGTGATCCGCCGCAACACCACGATCCTGCCGCTGTACTCGCTGATGCTGGGCCTGCTCGCGCTGCTCGGCTTCATGGCGATCGCCGCCGGGGTCAAGGTGGACAACGGCCAGCTGGCGATCCCGCAGCTGTTCGAGGACATGTTCCCGGACTGGTTCGCGGGCGTGGCGTTCGCCGCCATCGGCATCGGCGCCCTGGTCCCCGCGGCGATCATGTCGATCGCGGCGGCGAACCTGTTCACCCGGAACATCTACAAGGACTTCCTGAAGCCCGACGCGACCCCCGCCCAGGAGACCAGGGTCTCCAAGCTGGTGTCGCTGCTGGTGAAGGTCGGCGCGCTCGCCTTCGTCCTCACCATGGACAAGACGGTCGCGATCAACTTCCAGCTGCTCGGCGGGATCTGGATCCTCCAGACGATGCCGGCCCTGGTCGGCGGCCTGTTCACCCGGTGGTTCCACCGCTGGGCGCTGCTCGCCGGCTGGGCGGTCGGCATGGTCTACGGGACGGCCGCCGCCTACGGGGTCGCCAGCCCCACCCAGGCGCACTTCGGCGGGTCCTCCAAGGAGATCCCGGGCATCGGTGAGATCGGCTACATCGGTCTGACGGCGTTCGTCCTGAACATCGTGGTGACCGTCGTCCTCACCTTCGTCCTGAACGCCGTGAAGGCACCTGCCGGGCTCGACGAGACCTCTCCCGCCGACTACACCGCGGACGCGGGCGACCCCGGCGTGAAGACGGAGCTCCCGCCGGCCACGGCCGGGGCCCCGGGCGGTCACTGACCGAGGCGTACGGGCCGCCGCACCCCGCCTGCGAGGGGTGCGGCGGCCCGTACGCGCGTCGTGAACCCCGTGCAGCCGCCGCACCCCGGTGCGGCAGACTTCCCCGCATGGACATAACCATCAGGCCGGTCGAGCCCGCCGAGTACGCCGCCCTCGGCGAGATCACCGCCGAGGCCTATCTCGGGGACGGGCTGCTGGACTACGGCGACGACGATCCGTACCTGGTTCAGCTGCGCGACGTCCCCCGGCGGGCGGAGGAGGCCGAGGTGCTCGTCGCGGCGGACGCCCGGGGCCGCGTCCTCGGCGGGGTCACCTACGCGCCGCCGGGCAACCGCTGGGCCGATATCGCGACGGCCGACGAGGCCGAGTTCCGGATGCTCGCGGTCTCCCGGGAGGCCCGTGGGGCAGGGGCGGGCGAGGCGCTCGTCCGGGCCTGTATCGACCGCGCACGGGCCACCCCGGGGGTCACCGGCATCGTCCTGTCGACGCAGCCGGCGATGCGCGGCGCCCATAGGATCTACGCGCGCCTCGGCTTCGTCCGGACCCCGGAGAGGGACTGGTATCCCATCGAGGGGCTCTCGCTGCTGACGTACCGCCTGGAGTTCCCGGCGGTCTCCTGACAGTCACGCGACACAACATGTGGGGGCTGCCTCATCCGGCGGCCCCCACATGTATGCTCGTGCTCGCTGTCGCCGCAGGGAAATCCGGTGCGAATCCGGAACTGTCCCGCAACGGTGTGATCGGTGCGCTTTTGCGCACCCCCGAGTCCGAGGACCTGCCGACAGCGCATCCGGCTCGACCGAACTGGATGCCCAGACGTCCGGGCCTCGTGGATGGGCCGGTGGACGCCGCACGGAGTGCTGCCCTGACCGGGCCCCGCTCCGCCCGGCTGCCCCCGCTCCCCCGTCGGCCCAGAGCCGAGCGAGGGAGAGCACCACGTGACCATCGCGCCAGCCGATCCGGTTTCAGCGGCCGAATCAACGGGAACCACGAGCGACGGACCGGGCACCGCACTGCTGCGGACCCTCACCGAGCTCACCGCGGATCTGCCCGACACCGACCCCGGACGCGTCGCCGCCGCCGCGCTGCGCGGCCGCAACGCCCGGTCGGACGAGGCCGAGCTGCGCTCGCTGGCCACCGAGGCCGCCGCGGGTCTGATCTCCGAGGACCCCGCCTACTCCCGGCTCGCCGCCCGCCTCCTCACCCGCTCCATCGCGGACGAGGCCGCCGGGCAGGGCGCGACGTCCTTCTCCGCCTCGGTCGCCGTCGGGCACCGCGAGGGCCTGATCGCGGACCGCACCGCCGAGTTCGTGACGCTGCACGCGGCCGCCCTGGACGCCCTGGTGGGACAGGCGCTCGCCGACGGCGCCGACGACCGCTTCGGCTACTTCGGACTGCGCACCCTGCACAGCCGCTACCTGCTGCGCCACCCGATCACCCGCCAGGTCGTCGAGACCCCGCAGCACTTCATGCTGCGGGTGGCCGCCGGGCTCGCGGAGGACAACTCCGAGCGGGCGCTGGACGAGGTCGCGGCCCTGTACCGGCTGATGAGCCGGCTGGACTACCTGCCCTCCTCCCCGACGCTCTTCAACTCCGGCACCCGGCACCCGCAGATGTCCTCCTGCTACCTGCTGGACTCGCCGCTGGACGAGCTGGACTCGATCTACGACCGCTACCACCAGGTGGCGCGCCTGTCCAAGCACGCGGGCGGCATCGGCCTCTCGTACTCCCGCATCCGCGCGCGCGGTTCGCTGATCCGGGGCACCAACGGGCACTCCAACGGCATCGTGCCGTTCCTGAAGACGCTCGACGCCTCCGTCGCGGCGGTCAACCAGGGCGGCCGGCGCAAGGGCGCCGCCGCCGTCTACCTGGAGACCTGGCACGCGGACATCGAGGAGTTCCTTGAGCTGCGCGACAACACCGGTGAGGACCAGCGCCGCACGCACAACCTGAACCTGGCGCACTGGATCCCGGACGAGTTCATGCGCCGGGTGGACGCGGACGGGACCTGGTCGCTGTTCTCCCCGGCCGACGTGCCCGAGCTGGTCGACCTCTGGGGCGACGCGTTCGACGCCGCGTACCGGGCGGCGGAGGCCAAGGGCCTGGCCCGCAAGACGATGCCGGCCCGTGAGCTGTACGGCCGGATGATGCGGACCCTCGCGCAGACCGGCCAGGGCTGGATGACGTTCAAGGACGCCTCCAACCGGACCGCGAACCAGACCGCCGAGCCGGGCCGCGTGGTGCACTCGTCCAACCTGTGCACGGAGATCCTTGAGGTCACCGACGACGGCGAGACGGCCGTCTGCAACCTGGGCTCTGTCAACCTCGGCGCGTTCGTCGAGGGCGGCACGATCGACTGGGAGCGGCTGGACGCCACCGTGCGCACCGCCGTGACCTTCCTGGACCGGGTCGTGGACATCAACTTCTATCCGACCGAGCAGGCCGGGCGCTCCAACGCCCGCTGGCGGCCGGTGGGCCTGGGTGCGATGGGTCTCCAGGACGTCTTCTTCCAGCTGCGGCTGCCGTTCGACTCCGCCGAGGCACGCGCGCTCTCCACGAAGATCTCCGAGCGGATCATGCTCGCCGCGTACGAGGCGTCCTGCGAGCTGGCCGAGCGCTCCGGCCCGCTCCCCGCCTGGTCCGAGACGCGGGCCGCGCGCGGCGTGCTGCACCCGGACCACTACGACACCGAGCTGAACTGGCCGGAGCGCTGGGACGCGCTGCGCGCCCGCGTCGCGAAGACCGGCATGCGCAACTCGCTGCTCCTGGCCATCGCCCCCACCGCCACCATCGCCTCGATCGCGGGCGTGTACGAGTGCATCGAGCCGCAGGTCTCCAACCTCTTCAAGCGCGAGACGCTCAGCGGTGAGTTCCTCCAGGTCAACGCCTACCTGGTGGACGAGCTGAAGCGGCTCGGCGTGTGGGACGCGCGGACCCGTGAGGCGCTGCGCGAGGCGAGCGGCTCTGTGCAGGGCTTCGCCTGGATCCCGGAGGACGTGCGGGCGCTGTACCGCACGGCGTGGGAGATCCCGCAGCGCGGACTGATCGACATGGCGGCGGCCCGTACGCCGTTCCTGGACCAGAGCCAGTCGCTGAACCTGTTCCTGGAGACGCCGACGATCGGCAAGCTCTCCTCGATGTACGCGTACGCCTGGAAGCAGGGGCTGAAGACGACGTACTACCTGCGCTCGCGCCCGGCGACCCGGATCGCTCGTGCCGCGTCCGGCCAGACGGCGGCCGCCGCCCCCATTCCCGTACAGCAGGCGACCGCTCCCGACGCGGACGCGATCGCCTGCTCCCTCGAAAACCCCGAGTCCTGCGAGGCCTGCCAGTAATGAGCACCAACGAGAACAAGAACCTGCTGGACCCGGGCTTCGAGCTGACCCTGCGGCCCATGCGCTACCCGGACTTCTACGAGCGCTACCGGGACGCGATCAAGAACACCTGGACGGTGGAGGAGGTCGACCTCCACTCCGACGTCGCCGACCTCGCCAAGCTGTCGCCGGGCGAGCAGCACATGATCGGGCGGCTCGTCGCGTTCTTCGCGACCGGTGACTCGATCGTCTCCAACAACCTCGTGCTGACGCTGTACAAGCACATCAACTCCCCCGAGGCGCGGCTGTACCTGTCGCGGCAGCTCTTCGAGGAGGCCGTGCACGTCCAGTTCTATCTGACGCTGCTGGACACCTACCTGCCCGATCCGGACGACCGCGCGGCGGCCTTCGACGCGGTCGAGGAGATCCCGTCGATCCGCGAGAAGGCGCAGTTCTGCTTCAAGTGGATGGACTCCGTCGAGACGATCGACCGGCTGGAGACGAAGGCCGACCGCCGCCGCTTCCTGCTGAACCTGATCTGCTTCGCGGCGTGCATCGAGGGGCTGTTCTTCTACGGCGCGTTCGCCTACGTGTACTGGTTCCGCTCGCGCGGACTGCTGCACGGCCTCGCCACCGGGACCAACTGGGTCTTCCGTGACGAGACCATGCACATGAGCTTCGCGTTCGAGGTGGTGGACACCGTCCGCAAGGAGGAGCCCGAGCTCTTCGACGACGCCCTCCAGCAGCAGGTCACCGACATGCTGAAGGAGGCCGTCGAGGCGGAGCTGCAGTTCGGCCGCGACCTGTGCGGCGAGGGGCTGCCGGGCATGAACACCGAGTCCATGCGCGAGTACCTGGAGTGCGTCGCCGACCAGCGGCTCGCCCGGCTGGGCTTCCCCGCGGTGTACGGATCACAGAACCCGTTCTCGTTCATGGAGCTCCAGGGTGTCCAGGAGCTGACGAACTTCTTCGAGCGCCGCCCGTCGGCGTACCAGGTGGCGGTCGAGGGCACGGTCGGCTTCGACGACGAGTTCTGAGCCCGTCAGATCCTCGCCCAGCTCCTCACGTACGGACGCCGTGCGGCCTTCACCGGCTGCGCGGCGTCCGCCGTTTCCGGTGGTGCGGTTCTCCGGCTCCGTTCCGCGTCCCGGAGCTCGCGGTTGATGCGGAGTTCGCGGGCGATCCCGATCAGCGCCGGGAGCAGGACGAGGGTGATAACAGCGGATATGCCCAGGACGTTCTGGAATGTGTTCATGCCTCTACTCTCGTCCTTGCCGACAGAATCCGTCAGTGGCAGGACTGTCATAGAGCATCGAATTACTGCCACACTGGGGGCATGCTGAAGAATGTCGCGGTCCTGCTGCTCGGTGAGGTCCACCCCTTCGAACTCGGCGTGCTCTGCGAGGTGTTCGGCCTCGACCGCAGCGACGAGGGTCTTCCGGTGCAGGATTTCGCCGTGGTCTCCGCCGAGGGCCCGGTGCTCCCTACCCACGCGGGGTTCACCATCAGCACCCCGTACGGCCTCGACCGCCTGGAGGAGGCCGACCTCATCGCCGTGCCGGCCAGCGGCCAGGCAGCGGACCGGGAGTACCCGCAGGAGGCCCTGGACGCGCTGCGCCGGGCCGTGGACCGCGGCGCCCGGGTGCTGAGCGTCTGCTCGGGGGCGTTCGTGCTGGGGGCGGCCGGGCTGCTGGACGGCCGCCGCTGCACCACGCACTGGCGCCACTCCGACGCGCTGGCCCGCCGCTTCCCGCAGGCCGTCGTCGAGCCCGATGTGCTGTACGTGGACGAGGGCTCCGTCATCACCTCCGCGGGCACGGCCGCGGGCATCGACGCCTGTCTGCACCTGGTCCGCCAGGCGTACGGGCCCGCCGCCGCCAACGCCATCGCCCGCCGCATGGTGGTGCCGCCGCACCGGGACGGCGGGCAGGCGCAGTACATCCAGCGGCCGCTGCCCCGGGGCCGCTGCGACACGGTCGGTGACACCCTCGTATGGATGGAGCGGCATCTGAACGAGGAGATGACCATCGAACAGCTCGCCGCCCAGGCGCACATGTCGCCGCGCACCTTCGCCCGGCGCTTCCAGCAGGAGACGGGCACCACGCCCTACCGCTGGCTGCTGCGTCAGCGGGTGCTGCTGGCACAGCACCTCCTGGAAACATCGGACGAGACGATGGACACGATCGCGGGACTGGCGGGCTTCGGGAACGCCGCAGCCCTGCGCCACCAGTTCGTACGCTCCTTGGGCACCACGCCGAACGCGTACCGCAGGACCTTCCGCGGACCGTCGGAACTGACCGAAGTCGCCTGATACCGGCCGCGTTGACATCCGATCATTCGTCCAACCCTTTGCCGCACCTGTCCATGGACCGCGCCCCGGCGGGCGGGCCAGGCTCTGACGATGGACATCCGGACGGCAAGACGAAGGACCATCGGGGCCGTGGTGGCCGCGCTCGCCGCCACACTGCTGCCCTGGCAGAGCGCCGCCGCCGTGGACGGACCGGCCGCCGCTCCGCCACCGGAGGTGCTGCCCTCGCTGCGGCAGTGGCAGCCCGGCGAGGGGGAGTTCACCCTCACGGACCGGGCCAGGATCGTGCTGGAGGGGGTACGGGAGCAGCGCACCGCGGACGACGCGAAGAGGTTCGCGGGCGAGCTGAAGGGCGGCGCCCCGGTGTCCAGGGGCCGGGCCAGGTCCGGCGACGTGGTGCTGCGCCAGGACGCCTCCCTGAAGGGGGCGCTGGGCGCGGAGGGCTACCGGCTCGATGTCGGGGACCGGGTCACGGTCACGGCGGCGACCTCCACGGGGGTGTTCTACGGTTCACGCACCGTGCTCCAGCTGCTGAACGACGACGGCCGCGCCGCCCGTGGCTCGGCGACCGATGTGCCCGCGTACCGGGAGCGCGGGGTCGGGGTCTGCGCCTGCTACATCAACGTCTCGCTCCCCTGGTTCGAGCGGCTGATGAAGGACATGGCCTCGCAGAAGCTCAACCAGCTCTGGATCGAGGCGAAGGTCAGGAGCGACACCGACCCCGAGTCGGCGTTCTGGGGGTACTACACCAAGCCGCAGATCCGGTCCCTGGCCGCGATGGCGAAGAAGTACCACATCGAGCTGGTGCCGGAGATCAACTCCCCCGGCCACATGGACACCTATCTGGAGAACCACCCCGAGCTCCAGCTCAAGGACAAGGACGGCGTCGCCTCACCGCCCCGGCTGGACATCTCGCGGCCCGAGGCGCTGACGTACTACACGTCCCTGGTCGACGAGGCCCTGAAGGTGTGGGACACCCGTACCTGGCACATGGGCGGCGACGAGTACATGATCGGGTCCTCGTACCCGGACTATCCGCAGCTCCAGACGGCCGCGACAGCGAAGTGGGGTGCTTCGGCCACCCCCGACGACCTCTTCGTCGACTTCATCAACCAGGTCAACGCGCATGTGAAGGCCGGCGGCCGGTCGCTGCGGATCTGGAACGACGGGCTGCTCGGCCACAACGGCGCCGTGCCGCTGGACCGCGACATCGCCGTCGAGCACTGGCTGGGCGGCGGCGCCATCCAGCAGCCGTCGGAGCTGCTGGCCGAGGGCCGTCCGGTGATGAACTCCGCGTACTCCCTCTACCTGGTGCGCGGCGGCTTCACGATGGACACGCGCAAGCTGTACGAGAGCGACTGGACGCCGCTGAGCTTCGAGGGCGAGACGCTGCCGGCCACGGCGGCGAACCTGACCGGCGCGAAGATCAGCCTCTGGCCGGACAGTGCGGCCGCCGAGACCGAGAACGAGGTCGAGGCGAAGGTCTTCATGCCGCTGCGCTTCATCGCCCAGGCCACCTGGGGCGGCCCGAAGCCGAGTGGGACGTACGCCGGTTTCGAGGCGCTGGCCCGGCGCATCGGTCACGCGCCCGGCTGGGCGAACACCGACCGCGCCCCGCTGGCCGACGGCACCTACCGGCTGACAGCGGGCGCGAAGGCGCTCGCGCCCGGCGCGGACTCCGGAGTGTCCCTGACCAGGGGCGCGACGGATGGCTGGACGCTGACCGCGACCGCCGACGGGTACTACACGGTCCGCTCGGAGCGGACCGGGACGTGTCTGGACGCGGTACGCGGGAAGAAGTACCTGGGTGCGCCGCTGGAGGTGGGTGCGGAGCTGTCGCTCGGGACCTGCTCGGCAGGGGTGCGCACCCAGCGGTGGCAGCTGGACACCGGGGCCGGTGCGCTGGTTCTGCGCAACGCCGTCTCGCAGCTCCGGCTGACGGAGCGGGCCGGGGACGGCGCCGCGGTACAGACGACGGGCGGGACGCGCCTGACAGCGAAATCCGCCTGACGCGCGACTGTGGGGCCCGCCGTGATGGCGGGCCCCACACGTGTGCCGGAGGTCAGATGCCGCAGTTCGGCGCCGACCAGAAGTGGCTCGGGCCCTGGTTCACGTGGACGTGGTCGTTGTGGTCCGGGTACCCCGGGCCGAGGATGCCGTTGAACCCGTGGTTGCGGGCCTCCTTGGCCAGGGTGCAGAAGGCGATGCCGCCGAGGTCGGCCGCGTCACCGTACAGGTGCCGGCTGTTCGAGGCGCCACCGACCGAACTGTTGCAGGACGTGGAGCGGAAACCGCTGTTGATGGTGATGGGGTGGTCGCCGAGCGCGTGGCGCAGCGCCTCCAGTTTCCACATGGTGCTGAGCGCGTTGGCCTTCGCCGTTCCCGCCGCGACCGCGCCACCGGCCCAGGTGCTGTTGCACTTGTTGAGTTCGGCGTAGGTGAAGTGGACCGGCGTGCAGTCGTTGTCCTGGAGGGCGTAGAGCTTGGCCTGGGTGGCCGGACCCGCGACGCCGTCGGCGGCCAGCCCGTAGGCGGCCTGGAAGCGCTTGACGGCGGCTGTGGTGGCCGGTCCGTAGGAGCCGTCGACGGCGAGTACGGAGTTGTACCCGGGGTATCCGGCGACCCTGATCTGGAGCTGGACGACATCGTTGCCGGTCGCGCCCGGCGAGAGGGTCCGGGTCCAGGTGTAGCAGCCGTCGGCCTGGGCGGTGCCCGCCGTGACCACGGCCCCGCCCAGCGCGAAAGCCATGGTCATGACAAGGCCGAGCAGGAGTCTCGCGGAACGTCTGAGCATGGGGGCTCCCTACCACGACGAAGGTGTGGACAGAGAGACTGTCGGACGAGTCGACGCGCGTCAACTACGCCCGGGAGAAGGCAGGTTGACGGGAAGGAGAAACAGCGGGGCCCTGCCCCGGCGTACCGGAACAGGGCCCCGCGAAGCTGCGCGCGCCGGTGTCAGTCGTTCGGCACGACCTCGTAGCGCGGGGTGTTCTCCTCCATCTGCCGGAGCGCGTCCTTGCGGTCGCGCTTGGAGAGCCGGTCGATGTACAGGTACCCGTACAGGTGGTCCGTCTCGTGCTGGAGGCAGCGGGCGAAGTAGCCGTTGCCCCGCACCTTGACCGGGTTGCCCTTCGCGTCCTGTCCGCGCACCACCGCGTAGTCCGGGCGGGCCAGCGAGGCGTACGCCGTCGGGACCGAGAGGCAGCCCTCGTTGGCGTCGTCCAGGACGCGCTCCTCGGGGGCCAGCTCCTCCAGCACCGGGTTGCAAATGACGCCGGTGTGCCGCACCCCGTCGTCGTCAGGGCAGTCGTAGACGAAGACCTTGAGGTCGACGCCGATCTGGTTGGCGGCCAGGCCCACGCCCTCCGCCGTCCGCTGGCTGGCGAACATGTCGTCGATCAGCGTGGCCAGCTTGTCGTCGAACTCCGTGACGGCCTTGCACTCCTTGTGCAGGACCGGATTGCCCACCACCGTGATCGGGCGCGAGGTGCCGCGCTCGCGGTAGGCCGCCTCGCGCGCCTCGCAGTCCTCGGTGTCGACGAGAAACCCCTCGTCGTCGACGCCGTCGACGCTGATCTGCTCGTCCGTCTGCTCCTGCGCCATGTCCGCCGTACGCCTTCCTCACAACCTGAGACCCGGGATCCGCGGCTCGCGAGGACCCGGGCACCCGAGCACCGGAATCGGTGCGCGTACAGCCTACGGGTACGGGTCAGCAGACCTCTTCCAGATCCCGCCACTCCCGGCTGTCCGGGCTGTCCGCCACCCAGCCGTCCAGCAGCCCGCGCACCAGCCCGGCGGGCGCCGCAAGCCCGCACTCACGCTCCGGTACCCACAGCTCACCGGCGGTGCGGTGGCCCAGCGGGCCGGGGTGGCCCGGCTCGCTGTGGTCGTGCGGGTCGAGGTGTTCGCCGTCGCCCTCGTCGCTCTCCATCCGGCTCTCCGAGCAGGCCCGGCAGAGCAGCCGGACGGACGACGACCAGTCCTCCGCCGCGAAACCGGCATCGGACGCCAGCTGCTCCAGGGCGTCCCGGTCCGCCTCCGTGGCGGCTTCGAGGAGCACCACCCAGGTCGGCACCGGGGACGGCGCCCACAGCTCTATCTCGTCGAACACGGGGTACGAGGGCCCGGCCGCGGTGATCCGCTCGCCGTTCGGCACCCCGTCGTGCAGCACGACCTCGCCCCAGCGCCGCCCGGAGGACGGCAGCGGGATCGACAGCACTTCCATCCTGGCCGGATCCAGCCTGCGGCCCCACACGACCTCGGCCTCGCCCTCCGGCGACAGCCGCACGGCCGCGCTGCCCAGGTCCATGCCGACCGGCTCGCTGTTGGAGGCGGGGGTCTGCTGCCCGCCTCCGGGCACTCTCAGCCCGTACGCCTGCCAGGCCCGGCGCGCCAGCGGCCAGTCCTGGAGCGCGGTGGCGGCGATCCCGACGTTCCACCAGTCGGGAGCGCCGGACTCCTTGTCGAGCAGCGCGACGGCCCGCAGCCCGGCGGCCCGCGCCTGCTCCCAGTCATGCCGGAACTTGTGCAGCAGCGCCAGGTTGAACCATGACTCGGAGAGCCAGGGCTCCAGATCCGCCGCACGCGTCAGCAGCGCGCCCGCGTCCTCGTACCGGCCGTCGCCGATCAGCGTGAACGCGCGGTCCGTGGCCTGCCGCCAAGAGGCGGAGGGCCGATGCCGTACCTTCCCGAAGATCCTCACGATTCCCGCCTGTCCCGACTGGACACCCTCGTTTTCCGCTCTCTTCGCATCCAACCATGCCCGACCGGACGCCCGCTCATTACCCATGGGTTACCCAGGTGGGACGGGGGTCAGACCGTCCCTGGCCAGAACCCGGGCGAGGGATTCCACGACCTGGGGCTGAAAGTCGTGGCCGGTCCCGAGCCTGAGCCGTTCCAGCGCGCCGAGCGGCCCGCCGGCGCTCTCCCCGCACAGGTCGTCGTACGCGTTGACCGCCCTGACGATCCTGGCGGACAGCGGCTGCTCGCGGAAGGGGTCGGCCTGCCGCTCCACCACAACGGCCACCTTCGCGTCCACCCCGGTCTGGCGGACCACGGCCCCGCCGAGCAGGGCGATCCGGCGCTGCTCCGCGGCGGGCAGCGTGGCGGTGGCACCGTCCGGGACCGGGTCCACGAGCGAGAGCTGGCCGATGTCGTGCATCAGGGCCGCGTACTCCAGGACCGTGAGCTCGGGCCCGGAGAGCCCCAGCTCACGGCCGACGGCCGTGCAGAGCTCCGCCACCCTGCGGGCATGGCCGTGCGGGGTGTATCCGGCGATCTCGGTGGAGCGGGCCAGCGAGGCGATGGTCTGACGGTAGGTGGTGCGCACGGCGACGAACCGGCGGAAGGAGAGCTGCGTGAGCAGCAGCGGTACGCACAGGACGGGCAGCGCCCACAGTCCGGCCGCCGCGACCCCGAGCGCCATGACGGCCCCGGTCGCGCAGACCGCGGAGCCGATGCCCAGCAGGGCCCGCAGCTCGTCGCGGAGCAGCGGGCCGTACGGGACGGGGGTGCCGGCCCGCAGCAGCAGGGCGCCCAGCACCGCGTCGCACAGCGCCGTGAGGCCGAGCAGCACGAGCAGGAAGGCCGCGTAGTAGGGCCCGTCACCGAACCAGTTCTCCGACCGGCCGGAGTTGTAGAGCGGCTGGAAGCACACGGCCGCGAAGGCGACGGTCAGGACGCGGCGGGCCAACTGGTCGGGGCCGGGCCCCCGGCCGCGTGCGACATGGGGCACGGAGGCGACGAGCTGGGCCGCGACGAGCACGGCGATCACCTGGAGGGCGTCCTGCCCGGTGGGCTCCCCGCCGCTGCGCCCGAGCAGGGCGTACGCGAGGGCCCCGGCGGCGCCGAGCGGTGCGGGCTCCCGTTCTCCGGGGAGGGCGCCCCAGCGGGCCAGCTCGCCGATGGCGATGAGCACACCGAAGGCGAGGGCGTGGCCGGGGTCGTGGAGCCCGTGCCAGAGGGTGTGGGCGAGCGCGGCGGCGGTGAGCGCGAGGGCGGCGGCGCGCACGGCCGGGGTGGCGTTCACCGCTCGGACGCGCCGATGTCGAGCCCGTCAGGCGATGGCGGCGGAACCGGGTCCCCGGCGGCCGCGGGACCGGCGCCCCGGCCCTCGCCGCGCGCCCCCGGTACCTCCGCGCCCGTCACCGTCACGGCGGACGAGACCCAGCCGTGCCGTTCCAGGCCGCGGGCCAGCGCCCGCACCATCTGCGGATCGAACTGGGTGCCGGCGCAGCGTTTGAGCTCCTCCACGGCAGCCGGCACCGGGCGCCCCCGCCGGTAGGACCGGGTCGAGGTCATCGCGTCGAAGGCGTCGGCCACCGCGACGACGCGGGCGAACTCGGGGATCTCGCGGCCGGTGAGCCCGTAGGGGTATCCGCTGCCGTCGAGCCGTTCGTGGTGGTGCAGGATCGCGGCCCGCGCCTCGCCGAGGAAGCCGATGCCGCGCACGATCTCGTGCCCGTACTCCGGGTGCAGCTCGATGATCCGGCGCTCCTGCGGGGTCAGCGGCCCGTCCTTGCGCAGGACCCGGGTCGGTACGCCGAGCTTGCCGACGTCGTGCAGGATGCCGGCGAACCGGAGCACTTCGACGCGGTCCCTGGCCATGCCCAGCTCGTCGGCGATCAGCACGGAGGCGCGCCCAACCCGCTCGCTGTGGCCCCGGGTGTAGGTGTCCTTGATGTCGACGGCCTGTACCAGGGCCCTGATCGTGGCGCGGTGCGCGGCGTGCTCGCGGTGGTACTGGGCGAACACCCAGCAGGAGATGTACATCGGCAGCAGGACGAAGAGCGCGGCCAGCGGCCCGTACGAGCTGTTCCACAGGACCGCCATCATCAGTCCGGCGAGGCCGTGCACGAGGTGCGGGCCGAGCGCGCGGGGCAGCAGTCCGGCCCAGGCGCGCCGGACGGGCAGTTGTTCGGCGGCGGCCAGGATCGAGCCGTCCAGCGCGCTCAGCACCAGGCTGAAGGCGAGGGCGGCGGCGCAGGCGGGCAGCAGCGCGTACGGGAGCTCCGGCAGCCGCCCGGCTCCGGAGCCGCCGAGCGCGGCGGGCCCGCCGAGCAGGGCGTGGACCCGGGAGGCCGCCCAGACGGTGAGGGCGAGCTGGGCCGCCCGCCAGACGCGGCGGGCGGCGGCCGGGGGGTGCTCCACCCGGCCGGCGAACGAGCCGGGTATCGCGACCAGCGCCGCGGCTCCCGGCGGCAGCAGGAAGGCGGCCGCGAGGAGCAGCGGAAAGAACGATCCGGCACTGATCGGCAGGGTGCTGCCGAAGAAGGGCCATCGGCCGGGGAGCTCGCACAGCAGGTAGACCCCGGTGAGCAGGGCGAGGGTGGTCCACGGGGTGCCCGCGCCGGGACGCAGGGCGGGCAGCACGCAGAGTGTGGCGCAGAGTGCGACCGCCAGGATGTACGCCCGCGCCACGCCACGTGTGGCTCTCACCCGATCCGCCCGCCCCCAGGTCGCGTCCGCGACGGTCTCGCCGGTTCGCGGACACTCCCCGGCATCACCAATGGAGGCGCCAGGCTAACGAGTTGGGGGCGGCGGCTCAGGGGGGACGGCCGCGATTAGCACGTTCGGGTGATGCGTCAGTCCTTGGCGGCGGCCGGCAGCTCGCTGTCGGAGACCGTCACGTCCTGCTCGGGGACCGCCTGGCCGGAGCGGATCAGGTCGATCCGCCCCATCACCTTGGACCGCAGGTCGGTCGGTACGTCGTCCTGACCGCAGCAGCGCTTCACCAGCTTCTTCACGGCCTGTTCGAGGCCGTACTTCTCCAGGCAGGGAGAGCACTCACCGAAGTGCGTCTCGAACTTGGTGCAGTCGCTGTCGGGCATCTCCCGGTCGAGGAACTCATAGAGGTGGTCAAGGACCTCTGAGCAATCCGTCTCGTGCGGCTCTCCGCAGCTCATGAGCCCGAGCCTTTCCGATCGTCCGACTCACCGGCGCCCGCCGGCACGAGCCCGCGGTCACGGGCGTAGTCCTCCAGCATGCCGCGCAGTTGACGGCGGCCCCGGTGCAGTCGGGACATCACCGTACCGATGGGTGTCCCCATGATGTCCGCGATCTCCTTGTAGGCAAAGCCCTCGACATCGGCGAGATAGACCGCGATGCGGAACTCTTCGGGGATCGCCTGCAGCGCGGACTTCACATCGGAGTCGGGCAGGTGGTCGAGCGCCTGGGACTCGGCCGAGCGCAGACCGGTCGACATGTGCGACTCGGCGCGGGCCAGCTGCCAGTCCTCGATCTCCTCGGCGGCACTGCGCTGGGGTTCGCGCTGCTTCTTGCGGTACGAGTTGATGAAGGTATTGGTGAGGATGCGGTACATCCACGCCTTGAGGTTGGTCCCCTCACGGAACTGGTGGAAGGAGCCGTACGCCTTGGCGTACGTCTCCTGGACCAGGTCCTCGGCGTCCGCGGGGTTGCGCGTCATGCGCAGCGCGGCCGAGTACATCTGGTCGAGGAAACCGAGGGCATCGCGCTCGAAGCGCGCGTTGCGCTCGGCGGTCGTCTCCTGCGGGCGGCCGTCGTCGGTCCCTGTGTCGGTCCCAGTGACCGGACCCACCTCCTCCAACGCTGTGGCGGAGCCGAAACCGGACCCGCTCGAATCGGAGAATAGTCGACCTTGGTCCGGCGCGGGCTGTCGATCCGATCCGCTCAGTGCCCGCTCGGAAGTGGTCTTGGCCGCATGCAGCACCGTCCACTCCAGGTCAGCGGCGTTCGAGCGACGCGGGCAGATGGTCGAACCCATGCGACGGACTCCCTCTCCACATACGACGTTGGTGTACCGACATCCCGCACAACAGCGGCCCCTCGCCCAACATTCCCGGGTGCCGCGTCAGACGATTCCGGCCAGCCATCCGGTGACCGCGGAGGTGAGGATCTCCATCGCCTGATCCTCGGTCACCCCGGAGCGCTTGGGTACGGCGAAGCCGTGGTCCCCGTGCGGCACCTCGGTGATCCGGTACTCCCCCGGAGGGAATTCGGCGGGCCTGCCGAACGGGTCGTTGCCGCCCTGGACGACGAGCGTGGGCAGGCCGGAGGCCAGCAGCTCGTCCGCGCGGGACTTCTCCGGGCGGCCCGGAGGGTGCAGCGGGAAGCTGAGCGCGAGGACCGCGCGGGCGCCGAGTCCGGCAGCCGTGCGGCAGGCCACCCTGGCCCCGGCGCTGCGCCCGCCGGCGACGACCGGGAGCCCGGTGGCCGCCAGGATCGGCCACAGGTCGCGCCAGCCGGTGTCCAGGGTCTTCGGGGCGGGCGCGAGCTTCTTCCCGGCAACCCGCCAGGGCTGCTCCACCAGAGCGACGCTCACTCCGTGGGCGGGCAGTACGGCGGCCAGCGCCCGCAGGTCCCGGGCCTCGATGCCGCCGCCGGCCCCGTGGCCGAGGGCGAGCAGGAGACGGGGCTCACTCGCGGGCAGCCAGCTGATCCGGGCGGTCCCCGCCCCGGTCTCGACCGTCTCTGTGCGAGGGGCCTTCTCTGTGCGAGGGGCCTTCTCTGTACGAGGGGCCTTCTCTGCGTGGGGTTCCTTCTCGGTGGCGTTCACGCCTCCATCCAACCAACCCGCGGCGGGCCGGCCGGGGTCCGGCGCGTGGCTCAGAACAGCGTGCCGACCTCGGGCGCGGCCAGCTCGTCCATCAGCTCGGGGCCGTTGTTGCGGACGTTGCTGACGGCGGTGGCCACCGGGTAGGCCCGCATCAGCCCGCCGGGCGGGGGCGCGAGCAGGCCCCGCAGCTCCTCCAGATCGGTGCGGGAGGGGTCCAGCCAGTCGTCCCAGCGGTCCGGGGTGAGCATCAGCGGCATCCGGGGGTGGATGTCGGCGAGCGCGGCGGGGCCCTCGGCCGGGGCGACGGCGAGCGGGCTCGTCTCCGCCTCCGTGGTGATCACCGAGCAGGTCACCCACCAGGCCTGCGGATGGTCGTCCGGCAGGGTGCGGTCGCGCCAGAACTCGTAGAGCCCGGCCATCGCGAAGACGGAGCCGTCGGCGGGGGTCACGAAGTACGGCTGCTTGCGCGGCCGCTTCTTGCGGCCCTTCTCCTCCAGCTGCCGCTCCTCGCTGCCGGTCACCCACTCGTAATAGCCGTCGGCCGGCAGGATGCAGCGGCGCGAGACGAAGGGGCGGCGGAAGGACGGCTTCTCGTGCACGGTCTCGGCGCGGGCGTTGATCATCCGGGCGCCGCCCTCCGGCGATTTGGCCCAGGAGGGGACGAGCCCCCATTTCAGTGCGCGCAGCTGGCGAACCGGACGCCGGTCATCCGCGTCTTTCACCGGACGCTCCAGTACGGCGTAGACCTCCTTGGTCGGCGCCACGTTGTAGTCGGGCTCCAGGGTCTCCGCCGGTTCCCACTTCTCCACATGGAAAAGTCCGGTCAGATCCTCGGGCCGCCGACTCGCTGCATACCGTCCGCACATAAGTGCCAGACTGCCACGACCGTCATCCCGACCGGACGTCAATACCGCAAGGAGCCGCCCGCGCCATGGACAGCACCGATCTCGGCAATCTCTGGGACCGCGTCTTCGGCACCCAGCCGGCCCCCGAGCAGTGGCTGGTCGTGGTGACCGCCACGGCCGCGCTCATCGCTGTCGTGCCGAACGTCATATGGCGGCTCACCCGCAACGCGATCACCATCGCCCACGAGGGCGGTCACGGGCTGATCGCACTGCTCAGCGGCCGTCAGCTGTCGGGCATCCGGCTGCACTCGGACACCAGCGGGCTGACGGTGAGCCGGGGCAAGCCGACCGGCATCGGCATGGTCCTCACCGCGGCGGCGGGCTACACCGCGCCGCCGCTGCTCGGGCTGGGGGGCGCCTGGCTGCTGGCCGCCGGCCGGATCACGCTGCTGCTCTGGCTGGCCACGGCGCTGCTCGCGGTGATGCTGGTGATGATCCGCAATGTGTACGGGGCGCTGACGGTGATCTTCACCGGTTCGCTCTTCCTGCTGATGTCGTGGCTGGCCTCACCCGACTGGCAGTCGCTGTTCGCGTACAGCGCGGTCTGGTTCCTGCTGCTGGGCGGCGTGCGTCCGGCGTTCGAGCTCCAGTCCAAGCGGCGGCACGGCGGTGCGCCGGACTCGGACGCGGACCAGCTGTCCCGGCTGACGGACGTACCGGCGGCGCTGTGGCTGTTCCTGTTCCACGCCGTGTCGCTCTGCTCGCTGATCGGCGGCGGGCGCTGGCTGCTGGGTCTGTGACCCGCGGCCGGTCGCGGGGGCGCCACGCCCTTTACCACTCCTGCGTTACGTCCCGGTTTCCACTTATTTGATCAAGATCCGGGTTTGCGGGGAGCCATTAAAGTGAGCCCATGACCGAAAGTTCCGTGCACCCCGCCCTCTGGCCCGCCCCCCACGCGAGCGGAGCCGTCGACGCGACCGTCACCGTGCCCGGATCGAAGTCGGTCACAAATCGCGCCCTGGTGCTGGCCGCGCTCTCCTCCGAGCCCGGCTGGCTGCGCCGGCCGCTGCGCTCCCGCGACACCCTGCTGATGGCGGACGCGCTGCGCGCGATGGGCGTCGGCATCGAGGAGACGGTGTCCTCCAGCTCCTCGGTCGCGGGCGGCCCGGACGGCTCCGGCGAGGCCTGGCGGGTCATCCCGGCGGGGCTGCACGGCCCGGTCACCGTCGACGTCGGCAACGCGGGCACGGTCATGCGCTTCCTGCCCCCGGTGGCGGCCCTCGCGGACGGCCAGGTCCGCTTCGACGGCGACCCGCGCTCCTACGAGCGCCCGCTGACCGGGGTGATCGACGCCCTGCGGGTGCTGGGCGCCCGGATCGACGACGACGGCCGGGGTTCGCTGCCGATGACGGTGCACGGCGGCGGCGCGCTGGACGGCGGCCCCGTCGCGATCGACGCGTCCTCGTCCTCCCAGTTCGTCTCGGCGCTGCTGCTGTCCGCGCCGCGCTTCAACCAGGGCGTGGAGGTGCGCCACACCGGCGCCCGGCTCCCGTCCATGCCGCACATCCGGATGACCGTCGACATGCTGCGGGCTGTCGGCGCCCAGGTCGACGAGCCGGAGACGGGCGGCGAACCGAACGTCTGGCGGGTCTCCCCCTCCGCCCTGCTCGGCCGCGACCTGACCATCGAGCCGGACCTCTCCAACGCCCAGCCGTTCCTGGCCGCCGCGCTGGTCACCGGCGGCCGGGTCACCGTGCCGGACTGGCCGCAGCGCACCACGCAGCCCGGTGACGCGCTGCGCGAGATCTTCACCGCGATGGGCGGCAGCTGCGAATTGACCGAGCAGGGGCTGACCTTCACCGGATCGGGCCGGATCCACGGCATCGACGTCGACCTCGGCGAGGTCGGCGAGCTGACCCCGGGCATCGCGGCGGTCGCGGCCCTGGCCGACTCCCCCTCCACCCTGAGCGGCGTGGCCCATCTGCGGCTGCACGAGACGGACCGGCTCGCCGCGCTCACCAAGGAGATCAACGAGCTGGGCGGCGAGGTCACCGAGACCGCCGACGGCCTCCACATCCGGCCGAGGCCGCTGCACGGCGGTACCTTCCATACGTACGACGACCACCGGATGGCCACCGCCGGGGCCGTCATCGGCCTTGCCGTCCCCGGAGTGGAGATCGAGAACGTGGCGACAACCGCCAAGACCCTGCCCGACTTCCCGCAGATGTGGACCGGAATGCTCGGGGCCTGAGACATGCGCCGCTACGGCAAGAACCCCGACGAGGACGACATCCGGGTCCGCCCCAACCGCAAGGGCAACCGGCCCCGTACGCATACCCGCCCCAAGCACGAGGACGCCGAGGACGGCATGGTCCTCACCGTCGACCGCGGCCGCCTCACCTGTCTCGTCGAGGGCCGCACGGTCATCGCGATGAAGGCCCGTGAGCTGGGCCGCAAGGCCGCCGTGGTGGGCGACACCGTCTCCATCGTCGGTGACCTCTCCGGCGACAAGGACACCCTCGCCCGGATCGTCCGGATCGGTGAACGCCGCTCGGTACTGCGCCGGACGGCCGACGACGACGATCCGTTCGAACGCGTGGTGGTCGCCAACGCCGACCAGCTCGCGATCGTCACCGCGCTGGCCGATCCGGAACCCCGCCCGCGCATGATCGACCGCTGTCTGGTCGCCGCGTACGACGGCGGGCTCTCGCCCCTCCTGGTGCTGACCAAATCCGATCTGGCCTCCCCGGACAAGCTGCTGGAGGCCTACACCCCGCTGGGCGTGCCGTTCATCGTCACCAACCGCGAGGAGCTGGAGAACGGCGACGCGGCGGAGCGGGTCCGCGAGCAGCTGAACGACCGGGTGACGGCCTTCGTCGGGCACTCCGGTGTCGGAAAGACGACGCTGGTCAACGCCCTGGTGCCGAAGGACAGACGGCGTACCACCGGGGTCGTCAACGCGGTCACCGGGCGCGGCCGCCACACCACCACCTCCGCGCTGGCGCTCCCGCTGCCGGACTACCGGGGCTGGGTGATCGACACCCCCGGCGTCCGCTCCTTCGGCCTGCACCACATCGACCCGTCCCGGGTCATCAACGCCTTCCCCGACCTCCAGCCCGGCACCGAGGAGTGCCCGCGCGGCTGCACCCACGACAGCCAGCAACCGGAATGCGCGCTGGACGCCTGGGTGGCGGCCGGGCACGCCGATCCGGCCCGGCTGGACTCGCTGCGCCGGCTGCTCTCCACCCGGGAGCGACGCGAAGGCGACTGATCCGGGTACGTTTGCGATCACTCGCCACCGGTAAGTGCATAATCACGAATCACGCCCGGCGTAAGAGGCGGTCACCGATGCGGGAGGGGCACTGACGATGGCGTGGCTGCTGGTCGTGGTCGCGGGACTTCTGGAGACGGGCTTCGCCGTCTGTCTGAAGCTCTCGCACGGCTTCACCCGGCTCTGGCCGACCATCGCGTTCTGCATCTTCGCGCTCGGCAGCTTCGGTCTGCTGACCATGTCGCTGAAGAAGCTCGACGTCGGGCCCGCCTACGCGGTGTGGACCGGCATCGGCGCGGCGGGCACCGCCATCTACGGCATGATCTTCCTCGACGACGTGGTCTCCACGCTCAAGCTGATCTCGATCTCGCTGGTGATCCTCGGCGTGATCGGTCTCCAGCTCTCGGGATCCTCGCACTGAGCGCACTGAGCGCACTGAGCGCACTGAGCGCACTGAGCGCTCTGACCGCTCTGACCGCTCTGACCTCACCGGCCTCGGTGGCTCAGGCGGGCACGGCCTTCTGGGGGAAGTGGCAGGCGGCCGTGTGGCCCGTCCGGTCCAAGACCGGCACCTCGCTCTCGCAGCGCCCCCGCTCCTGCCCGTCCAGCTCCGCGTAGACCGGGCAGCGCGAGCGGAACCGGCAGCCCTCGTGGAGCCGGGTCGGACTCGGCGGGTCGCCCGGCAGCAGGATCCTGGCCCGCCGGCGCTCCCGCTCCGGGTCCGGCAGCGGCACGGCCGACAGCAGTGCCCGGGTGTACGGGTGCGCCGGGTGCTCGAAGACCTCCTCCGCGGTGCCCGACTCGACCGTGCGGCCGAGGTAGACCACGCTCACCCGGTCCGCGATGTGCCGCACCACGGAGAGATCGTGCGAGACGAAGAGGTAGGCGAGCCCCAGCTCGGCCTTGAGCCGCTGGAGCAGGTTGAGGACCCCGGCCTGCACGGACACGTCGAGCGCGGACACCGGCTCGTCCAGCACCAGCAGTTCGGGTTCGACGGAGAGCGCGCGGGCGATCCCGACGCGCTGGCGCTGTCCGCCCGAGAACTCGTGCGGGAACCGCCCCGCGTGCCCCGGTTCGAGGCCCACCTGCGCGAGCAGTTCGGGGATCCGCCGTGCCACGGTCGCCCGCTCCGCGCGCTGGGCGCGCAGTGGTTCGGCGACGATGTCCCCGACCGTCATCCGGGGGTCGAGGCTGGCCATCGGGTCCTGGAAGACGATCTGGACCCGGCTGCGCAGTGCCTTGCGGTCGCGCTTGGAGAGTCCGTCGAGCGAGCGTCCGAACAGCTCGATCTCACCTCCCTCGGGGCGGACGAGGTTCAGCAGTTCGAACAGGGTGGTGGATTTCCCCGAGCCGGACTCACCGACCAGGGCGAGCGTCTCACCGGCCCGGATGTCGAGGTCGACGCCGTCCACCGCGTGGATGCTGCCGACGCGCCGTTTGAACGCGGTGCCCTTGAGGACCGGGAAGGTCTTGGTGAGCCCGGTGACGCGCAGCACCGGGTCGCCGGGCGGCCGGGAGCGGGCCGGGATCGCCGGTACGGGGAAGACCTCGGCCGGGGAGAGCTCGCGGCCGGCGATCTCGTCGGCGCGTACGCAGGCGGCGAGATGCGCGTCTCCCGCGCCCCCTGCCAGTGGCGGTTCCGCGACCGTGCAGCGGTCCTCGGCCAGCGGGCAGCGCGGCGCGAAGGCGCAGCCCCGCGGCAGCCGGCCCGCCGCGGGCGGGGAGCCGGGGATGGGGACCAGCACGTCGGACGGGCCGTCGAGCCGCGGCACCGCGCCGATCAGCCCGAGGGTGTAGGGCATCCGGGGGCGCCGGAAGAGCTCCGCCGCCGGTGCGGTCTCCACGATGCGGCCGGCGTACATCACCGCGACCCGGTCGGCCGCCCCGGCGATCACCCCGAGGTCGTGGCTGACCAGGAGCAGCGCGGCGCCGGTCTCCCGCTGGGCGGTGCGCAGGACGTCCAGGACCTGCGCCTGGACGGTGACGTCGAGGGCGGTGGTCGGCTCGTCGGCGACGATGACGTCCGGGTCGTTGGCGATGGCCATGGCGATCATGGCGCGCTGCCGCATGCCCCCGGAGAACTCGTGGGGGAAGGCCTGCGCCCGGGTCCGGGGTTCGGGTATGCCGACGAGGTCCAGCAGGTCCACGGCCTCGGCGCGGGCGCGTTCGCGGGAGACGGTGCGGTGGGCGCGGATGGCCTCGGCGATCTGGTCGCCGATCCGGTACACGGGGGTGAAGGCGGAGAGCGGGTCCTGGAAGACCATGCCGATGCGGTTGCCGCGTACCGACGACAGCAAGCGGTCGTCCGCCCCGACGAGCTCGGCCGCCCCGCTCCCGTCGGCGCCGGCCCCGAGCCGGACGGATCCCCGTACGCCCGCGCCGGACGGCAGCAGCCCCATCACGGCGAGGGCGGTGGCCGACTTCCCCGACCCCGACTCCCCCACCAGGCCGAGCACTTCGCCCCTGCGCAGGGTGAAGCCGACACCGCGCACGGCCGCGACGCCGCCGAAGTCGACGGCGAGGTCCGTCACTTCCAGTACGTCGGTCGTGTCCAGTACGTCGGTCGTGCTCATCGACTCTTCTCCCTCTTGTTCTTCTTCTCTCTGTTCTTCTTCTCTCTTCCGCCGGTCGGGTCGAGCGCGTCGCGCAGTCCGTCACCGGCCAGGTTCACCGCGAGGACGAAGACGATGAGCAGCCCGGCGGGGAAGAAGAACATCCACGGGTACGTCACCGCGCCGCCGGTCGTGGAGGCGATCAGCGTGCCGAGCGACACGTCGGGCGACTGCACCCCGAAGCCGAAGTAGGAGAGTGCCGTCTCACTCATCACGGCCCCGCCGACCGCGATGGTCGCGTCGATGATGAGGAAGGAGGCGACGTTCGGCAGGATGTGCCGCCAGATGACGCGGAAGGGGCCGACGCCCATGTACCGGGCGGCCTGGACGAATTCGCGTTCCTTGAGGGAGAGCGTCATCGAGCGCACCACCCGTGCGGTGATCATCCAGCCGAAGACCGCGAGCAGCCCGACGAAGGCGATCCAGCCGCCGCGCAGCCTGGGCGAGATGATCGCGATGATCAGGAAGGCCGGGAAGACCAGCAGCAGGTCGATGCCGAACATCAGCAGCCGGTCCGTCCAGCCGCCGAAGTAGCCCGCGCAGGCACCGGCCAGGGAGGCGAGCACGGTCGAGAACAACGCCACCATCAGCCCGATCAGCAGCGACTTCTGGAGTCCGCGAACCGTCTGGGCGAAGACGTCCTGGCCGATCCGGTTGGTCCCCCACCAGTGCCGGCTGTCCGGTCCTTCGCGCAGCGCGGTGTAGTCGATGTGGGTGTAGTCCCAGTGGCTGATCAGTGGTCCGGCGAAGGCGAGCACGAAGAGCAGCAGCAGGACGGCCCCTCCGGCGAGCGCCCCGCGGTTGTGTACGAAACGGCGCAGCACCACGCCCGCCCGGCCGGCCGGGCGGGGCGGCTCGGCTCCCCCGGCGGCGGCGTCCGCGGCGGTCTCTATGACAGCGGTCATGACAGTCGTACTCCTCGGAGGGTGTTCAGGCGTTCCGGATGCGCGGGTCGAGCGCGGCATGCAGAACATCCGCGAGGAAGCCGGACAGCAGGACCATCACGGCGGCGAACACATTGACGGCGACGACGGAGTTGACGTCGTTCTTGCCGACGGACGAGACGAACCACTCGCCCATCCCGTGCCAGCCGAAGATCGTCTCGGTGAAGGTGGCGCCGGTGAACAGGGCCAGGAATCCGTAGCTGAAGTACGTCGACATGGGGATGAGGGCGGTGCGCAGGCCGTGCTTGAAGAGGGCGGTGTTGCGGGTGAGTCCCTTGGCCTGGGCGGTGCGCAGGTAGTCGGAGCCGAGGACGTCGAGCATGGTGGAGCGCTGGTAGCGGCTGTAGCTCGCGATGGTGCCGAGTGCGATGGAGACGGTGGGCAGCAGCAGGTGCACCGACCGGTCCTTGAGCACGGTCCAGAATCCGGAGTCCACTCCGGGGCTCTTCTCGCCGGTGAACTTGATGACGTCGCTGCCGGTGCGCTGGTTGAACCAGATGGCCGCGATCTTCAGCAGGACGGCCAGCAGGAACACGGGCGTCGACAGGAGGACGAAGGAGAGCACAGTGGTCAGCCGGTCGGAGAGCCGGTACTGACGGATGGCGGTCCAGGCGCCCGCGAGCACGCCGATCACGGTCCCGAGCACGGTGCCGAGCAGCAGCAGCCGCAGGCTGACCCCGATCCGGCGCCCGAACTCCTCCCCCACGGAGGTGCCGTCGATGGTCTGCCCGAGGTTCCCGTGCGCGACGTGCCCGGCCCAGGTGGTGAAGCGGGAGAGCAGCGGCTGGTGGTCGTTGACCCCGAGCGCGGTGAGGTGGTGGTCGACGGAGACCGGCGACAGCGGCGGTTGCCGCCCCTCGTAGTACGCGCGCGGGTCGAGCGCCAGTGAGGCCAGCAGATACGAGAGACAGACGGCGGCCAGCAACAGGACTACGTAGTAGGCGAGTCGCTTGGCCAGGAACGCGGCCACTGGTGTTGGTCCTTTGCTGGGGCGTTCAGGAGTCGGGCGAGGGGATCGCCACCGCGGCAGGCTCCATCGGTGCAGGTGGTCAGGGTGCGGGACCAGCTTGCCGGTTGATTGTTGCGGCCATGCAAAGAAAATATGAAAGCACTCCGGCTGCCCTCCCGCCGTGCCCGTGGATGGATCTACGGTCTGCGGAGCCTGTGGCCCCGATCGGGCCGCACCGAACCGGAGGAATGAAGCCCGATGCGCAGAACCACCCTGATCGCCATCGCCGCAGCCGTGTCGGCCACCCTGGCGGTGAGTGGCTGCGATTCCTCCGACGGGGACGGAAAGGCGCCCAGGAAGCAGGCGGCGCCCAAGGCCGACGGGCAGAGCATCAACGCCCACCCGGCGAGCGACCTGAAGCAGGGCGGGTCACTGCGGTTCGGCATCGATCAGTGGATCACGCAGTACAACATCAACCAGGTCGACGGCCAGCAGGGCGACGCCCAGGACATCATCACGGCTGTGCTCCCCGATCTGTTCGACTCCGACGCCAAGGGCGCGATCCACGCCAACCCGGACTTCCTCGTCTCTGCGAAGGTCACCTCGACCAGCCCCCAGGTGGTGGAGTACCAGCTCAACCCGGAGGCCAAGTGGTCCGACGGCAAGCCGCTGGGCTGGAAGGACTTCCGGGCCCAGTGGAAGGCGCTGAACGGCTCCGACGACGCCTACGAAGCCGTCGACACCTCGGGCTACGAGCAGATCTCCAAGGTCGAGCAGGGGTCCGGCGCGCACGGCGTGAAGATCACCTTCTCCTCGCCGTACGCCGACTGGCAGCGCCTCTTCGACCCGCTGTACCCGGCCCCGTACATCGACACCCCGGAGAAGTTCAACAAGGGCTGGTCACAGAAGGCCCTGGTGACCAGCAGCGCCTTCAAGGTCGGCAGGTACGACAAGACCGCGCAGACCATCACCCTCGTCCCTGACCCCAAGTGGTGGGGGGACAAGCCGAAGCTGGATTCGGTCGTATACCGCGTCATCGACTCCGCGGCGAAGACCGAGGCGTATCTCAACAAGGAGATCGACCAGGCGCCCGCCCTGCTTCCCGAGGACTACAAGCGCCTGGTCAAGGCCCCGGACACCGACATCAGGCGAGGAGCGCGCTGGGACGAGGTGCACATCACCCTCAACGGCGGCCGCGGTCCGCTGAAGGATCTGGGGGTGCGTCACGCCGTCTCCGCGGCGATCAACCGCGACGGCGTCAACGAGAGCTTCAGCAAGGACCTCTCCTTCGAACTGAAGCCGCTGAACAACCACTTCTTCATGCCCAACCAGGAGGGGTACCAGGACAACTCCAGCGAGTTCGACAAGTACGACCCCGAGAAGGCGAAGAAGCTGCTGGACGCGGCGGGCTGGAAGGACCAGGGAGAGGGCAAGCCGCGCACCAAGGGCGGCAAGCAGCTCACGCTCGACTACACCCTGAGCGCGGGCTCCACGTCGTCCGCCACGGACCAGGCCGAGCTGGTGCAGCAGATGCTCGGCGCGGTCGGGATCAAGGTGAACATCAAGCAGGTGCCCGCGAACGACTACTTCAATAAGTTCGTCAACACCGGCAACTTCGACATCGTCAGCTTCCGCAACGTCGATGCCGTCTACCAGACGATGCTCACCCCCGTCTTCATCAGTCCCAAGGGGAAGAACCTCTTCCAGAACTTCGGTTCGGTCGGCTCCCCGAAGGTCGACGCGCTGCTGACGAAGGCCGCCGGAACCACCGACCACGCCGAGGCCGTCAAGCTGTACAACGAGGCCGACGTCGAGATCTGGAAGCTCGGTCACTCCATCGAGCTCTACCAGCGCCCGCAGATCAACGCGGTCCGCAAGGGCCTGGCCAACTTCGGCGCGTCCGGGCTGGGCAGCACGGACTACGCCAAGGTCGGCTGGCTCAAGTGACCTCCGCCCCCGTCGCACCGTGACCGGTTCCGGCAGCCGCACGCGCGGCCCGCTCCACCACGTCCCGCACCAGCGGCACCCCGTCCCCCGCCGTCCCGTCCCCCGGCACCTCGGGGGACGGGGGCACCAGGGCGTACGACAGGGCGAGTCGCAGCACGAGTTCGCAGGTCGCCGCCAGCGCCGCGGGGTCACGCGGCGGGCTCCCTCCGTCATCCAGCGCGGCCACCACACGGTCCCTGATCCGGTCGAGCAGTTCGGCGGGCGTCGGCGGCCCGGGGTCGGCCCGGCGCCGCGCCGGGACGAGCGCGCCGGGCGGCGGGGTCGGGCGGGGCGGCCGGATGGGGTGACGCCGATGGCGCTGGTGGGGCTGACAGGGCTGGTGGGGCGGGCCCGGTAATCGGTCCCCCCAGCAGCCGGTGAGCAGCCCCCGGACCAGGTCGTCCTTCCGGGTGGCCCGGACCGTCCAGGCGGCGGTGGCGGCCAGCTTGTCGCCATTGCCGCTCGCTGTCCGCAGCGCCCGTTCGACACCGGCCAGATAGGTGTCGGCGGCCCGGCCGACCAGAGCGCGGGCCAGGCCGTCCTTGCCGCCGAACTCGTTGTGGAGGGTCTGCCGGGAGACTCCGGCGGCGGCTGCCACGTCGACCATCCGTACGGCCCGCCAGGGCCGGGTGGTCAGGGCCGCGCGGGCGGCGTCCAGCAGTGCTTCTCGCGCTGTCGGCATCGTTGCCTCCCACGCCGGGGCCTGCGTTTCAGAGTTGACGCGCTCCCCCGGACTGTCAAGAGTTCAAGCAGCGTCGGGGCCATGTGGCCCCGTTCACCAGCGGTCGATACTGTGACGGTCATGCCCGACTACCACGATGATCTGCGCCTTGCCCACGTGCTGGCCGACGCCGCCGACGCGACGACGATGGACCGGTTCAAGGCCCTGGACCTCAAGGTCGAGACCAAGCCGGACATGACGCCGGTGACCGAGGCCGACAAGTCCACGGAGGAGCTGATCCGCGGCCACCTCCACCGGGCCCGCCCGCGCGACGCGATCCTGGGCGAGGAGTTCGGGGTCGAGGGGACCGGCCCCCGGCGCTGGGTGATCGACCCGATCGACGGCACCAAGAACTACGTACGCGGTGTGCCGGTCTGGGCGACGCTGATCTCGCTGATGGAGGCGGGCGAGGACGGCTTCCAGCCGGTCGTCGGCCTGGTGTCCGCGCCCGCGCTGAACCGGCGCTGGTGGGCGGCGAAGGGCGCGGGCGCGTTCACCGGCCGCAGCCTGACCTCTGCGTCCCGGCTGCAGGTCTCGAAGGTCGAGCGGATCGCGGACTCCTCGTTCGCGTACTCCTCGCTGACCGGCTGGGAGGAGCAGGGCCGGCTCGACGGCTTCATGGATCTGACCCGGGCCTGCTGGCGCACCCGTGGGTACGGGGACTTCTGGCCGTACATGATGGTCGCCGAGGGATCGGTCGACATCTGCGCGGAGCCGGAGCTCTCGCTCTGGGACATGGCGGCGAACGCGATCATCGTGGAGGAGGCGGGCGGCCGTTTCACCAGCCTGGACGGGGTCCCCGGACCGGGCGGCGGCAACGCGGCGGCCTCGAACGGAACGCTCCACCACGAACTGCTGGGTTATCTGAACCAGCGCTACTGACCGTGCCGGACCGGGCCGTACGGCGCTGAGCAGGCGCACCGGCCACCGGAGGGGCGTGCCGCACCACCGCACGCCCCTCCGATGATCTTCACCACCCCTTGTTGCCACCTCTGATCGGTGCGACTCTGAGAGTCCCCCCGCTTGTGAACTTGTGAACCGACTCACAGAGTCGCTCACGAAGGAGGTGGCTCCCTTCATGCTCGTACGTGACGCCATGAGCACGGTGGTCCTCACCATCGGCCCCACCCACACCCTCCGCCAGGCAGCGCGGCTGATGTCGGCGCGCCGGATCGGAGCAGCGGTCGTCCACGACCCGGACACCTGCGGTCTCGGCATCATCACCGAACGCGACATCCTCAACGCGGTCGGCTCCGGCCAGAACCCCGACGTCGAGACCGCCGCCGGCCACACCACCACCGACGTGGTCTTCGCCGCACCGGCCTGGACCCTGGAGGAGGCGGCCGAGGCCATGACCCACGGCGGTTTCCGGCATCTGATCGTGCTGGACGACAACGGCCCGGTCGGCGTCGTCTCCGTGCGCGACATCATCCGCTGCTGGGCGACGACAGGCCGCCACCCCGCGGCCCTGGTCGGCTGAGGTGGGCATACGGAACGGCCGGCCGGCCCCCGTGCGGGGGAACCGGCCGGCCGGGGCAGGCGGCTGTCAGCCGCGGAGGGCCTGGACCGCCGCTTCCAGCCGCTTGCCGAAGTCACCGTCGGCCTGACGGAAGTTGTTGATCGCGCGCTCGGCTATGTCGTCGCGCGAGACCTTCGCGATGAACCCGGCGAGGTTGTCGATCAGCCGGGCCTTCTCGTCCTCGGAGTAGAGCCGGTAGAGGTTGCCCGCCTGGACGAAGTCGTCGTCCTCCGCGTGCGCGGCGGCCTCGTGGGTGCCCGTGGAGCCGGTGACCTGGGTGGGCTCCCAGAGCGGGCGGCCGGTCTCGACCGGGCCCCCGAAGCTGTTCGGCTCGTAGTTCTTGGCGCCCTTGTGGCGGCCGTCGTAGAGGTAGCCGTCCCGGCCGTGCGTCCGCGCCTCGGCGGCGTGCGGGCGGTTCACCGGCAGGTGATCGGCGTTGATGCCGACCCGGTAGCGGTGCGCGTCGCCGTACGCGAAGAGGCGGCCCTGGAGCATCTTGTCCGGGGACGGGCCGATGCCGGGAACGAAGTGCGCGGGGCTGAAGATCGACTGCTCGGTCTCCGCGAAGACGTTGTCCGGGTTCCGGTTCAACTCCAGCCTGCCGATCTCGACCGGCGGGTAGTCCTCGTGCGGCCACACCTTGGTGAGGTCGAACGGGTTGAAGCGGTAACCGGCCGCCTCCGCCGCCGGCATGATCTGCACCTGCACGGTCCAGGACGGGAACTCGCCGCGCTCGATGGACTCGCGCAGATCGCGCTGGTGGCTGTCCGGGTCCTCGCCGGCCAGCTTGTTGGCCTCGTCCTGGGTGAGGTTCTTGATGCCCTGGTCGGTCTTGAAGTGGTACTTGACCCAGAAGACCTCGCCGGCCTCGTTGTTCCACTGGTAGGTGTGCGAGCCGTACCCGTTCATGTGGCGCAACGTGGCGGGGATGCCCCGGTCACCGAAGAGCCAGGTCACCTGGTGGGTGGACTCGGGCGACAGACCCCAGAAGTCCCAGACGTTGTCCGCCTCCTGCGAGCCGGTGTACGGGTCGCGCTTCTGGGTGTGGATGAAGTCGGGGAACTTGATGGCGTCCTTGATGAAGAACACCGGGGTGTTGTTGCCGACGAGGTCGTAGTTGCCGTCCTCGGTGTAGAACTTCAGCGCGAAGCCGCGGGGGTCACGCACCGCGTCGGCGGAGCCGAGGTTGCCGGCGACGGTGGAGAAGCGCAGGAACGTCTCGGTCTGCTTGCCGACCTCGGAGAGGAACTTCGCCCGCGTCCACTGCGAGACGTCGCGGGTCAGCGTGAACGTGCCGTACGCACCGGCGCCCCGGGCGTGCACGATGCGCTCCGGGATGCGCTCACGGTTGAAGTGCGCGAGCTTCTCCATCAGCGACTGGTCCTGCACCAGCACCGGACCGCCGATGCCGGCGGTCTGGCTGTTCTGGTTGTCGGCGACCGGCGCTCCGGTCTCTGTGGTGAGCGGTCCCTGCGTCACGTGCGCCTCCTGCGTCATTCCTGCACATTCGTCATGTCGTCATGCCGTGCACAGCCTGTCCCCTGGCCTGCTTCAAACATGATCCTACATTGGACTTAATCCAAGTCAAGCAGGCATCCAGAGTCACACCAGTTCGGAACAGGACCCCTCCACTGCTAGGCTTGGCCTCATGAGTGACCTGCTGGAACGACTTCGTGGACGCGGCTGGCGCATGACCGCACAGCGGCGCGTCGTGGCCGAGGTGCTCGACGGGGAGCATGTACACCTGACGGCCGACGAGGTGCACGCCCGCGCCGTCGCCAAGCTGCCCGAGATCTCCAGGGCCACCGTCTACAACACGCTGGGCGAGATGGTGACGCTCGGCGAGGTCATCGAGGTCTCCACCGACCGCCGGGCCAAGCGGTACGACCCGAACGCGCACCGCCCCCACCACCACCTGGTCTGCGCCACCTGCGGCGCCATCCGCGACGTGCACCCGGCGGGCGACCCGCTGGCGGACCTACCGGCCGGCGAGCGCTTCGGCTTCACGATCTCCGGAGTCGAGATGACGTACCGGGGCATCTGCCCGAACTGCGCCGCGGCCGCCTGACGCCGCCCGCCCGCACCCAGGGCCGGGCGCCCCGGCCCCCGTAGCGCCCCGCGCCCTCGGCCCCGCACCGGAGACCCCGGCGCGGGGCTTCTTCCGTCTGCCCGCGGTACTGACCTCCGCGCACCCCCTTCCCGAATCTGACGGGTCGTCATATCGTCATCGGCGATCACCGCCGCCCCGCGGCGGCTCCGCACCTCGAACACGTACGAGGAGAGACCCGTGGGAGACCCGCACCCGAACCCACCCCCCGCGCCACCGCCGTCCACCGACGCCCCCAAACTCCGCGCCCGCTCCCTGTCCCGCTCCTTCGGACGGGGGTCCAAGGCCCTGGCCGCCCTCGGGCCGGTCGATCTCGACATCCTGCCGGGCGAGTTCGCCTGCATCGTCGGCCCGTCCGGCTGCGGCAAGTCCACCCTGCTCAGGATCGCGGCCGGACTGCTGCGCCCCAGCGCCGGCGAGCTGTCCATCCGTACGGCAGCGGCCCGGCCCGCCGCGATGATCTTCCAGGACTACGGGATCTACGACTGGAAGACCGTCCTGGCCAATGTCCGCTTCGGTCTGGACATCCAGCGCGTCCCCCGCAAGGAGGCCGACGCCAGGGCGCACGACTGGCTGTCCCGGATCGGGCTCGCCGAATTCGCCGGCGCCTACCCGGCGGCGCTCTCCGGCGGGATGCGCCAGCGGGTGGCGATCGCCCGCGCGCTCGCCGTCGAGCCCGAGATCCTGCTGATGGACGAGCCCTTCGCCGCGCTCGACGCCCAGCTGCGCACGATCCTCCAGGACGAACTGCTGGAGCTCACCCAGACCACCCGCACCACCACCCTCTTCATCACGCACAGCCTGGAGGAGGCGATCGTGCTCGGGGACCGGGTGCTCGTGATGTCCGCCCGCCCCGGCCGGATCATCGCCGAGCACCGCCCGCCGTTCGAACGGCCGCGCACCGGCGACATCCGCTCGACACCGGAGTTCACCGCGCTGAAGAGCGAGTTGTGGGATCTGCTGCGCGGCGAGGTCCGCGGAGAGGCGGCCCTGGCATGAGCACTGCCGTGAAGTCCGCGCATGACGAGGAGCAGGTGCTGGTCCGCAGGCCGGGGCCGCAGGAACTGCACCCCGTACGCACCCACCGCAGGCGCCGAACCCTGGAAATCACGCTCGCCGTCGCCGTACCGCTGCTCCTGGTGCTGCTCTGGCAGCTGGCCGCCGCCCAGTCCTGGATCGACGACCGGGTCTATCCCGCGCCCTCCACGATCTTCGCGGACGGCTGGGACCGGGCCGCCGACGGCGATCTGTGGCCGGATGTGTGGGCCACGCTCAAACGGGTGCTCGGCGGCTATGCGATCGGCACGGTCGCGGGCTACGCGCTCGGCCTGCTGATGGGTTCGCTCGCCCTGGTGCGGGCGGCGCTGGAGCCGTTGCTCGACGCCCTGTACGTCGTACCCAAACTGGCCCTGCTGCCGGTCTTCCTCAACATGTTCGGCCTCGGCGAAGGGCCGCAGATCGCCCTGGTCGCCGCCACCGTCTTCTTCTTCGTCTGGATCTCGACCATGGCGGCCGTGCTCGCCGTCCCCGTCGGCCACCGGGACGCGGGTCAGGTGTTCGGCGCCTCGCCCTGGCAGATGTTCCGGCACGTGCTCCTGCCCGCGTCGCTGCCCGCGGTGCTGGTCGGCGCGCGGATCGCGGCCGGGGTGGCGGTGCTGGTCATCGTCGCGTCGGAGCAGATCGCGGCGGCCGACGGACTGGGCCACCTGATCTTCGACTCCCGGGCGCTGTTCCAGAACGACGTGATGTTCGTCGGCATCGTCTGCGTGGCGGTGCTCGGCGTCGTCTTCTCCGAAGTGGTCCGGATCGCCGGCCGGCTGCTCACGCCCTGGGCCCCGCGCGACCGGGGGCGCAGCCAGTCGTGAACCGCAAACCTCGTTCCTCGTACGGAGGCACTGTGCGCACACGTACCCCCTTCACCCGCACCGTCGTGCTCGTGGCGGCATCCCTGCTCGGCGCGGCGGGCTGCGCCGGGAACGACTCGTCCGGCGACGACTCCGCCGCCGCCGCGCCCCGCACCGTCAAGCCCGTCGCGGGCTGCGGCGCCGGGAGCTGGACCGACCCCTCGGACCTGGCCCCCGACCGCAAGCCCGCCCGCTGCGACAAGGGGGCACCCGCGCCCCGCCCGCTGGCGAAGAAGCGGAAGATCGTGCTGGCCACCGGCACCCTGAGCGCGGAGTACGTCGCTCCGCTCCAGGTCGCGGTGGCCAAGGGCGAGTTCGCGAAGGAGGGCCTGGACGTCCAGCTGAAGGTGCTCCCCACCCCGGACGCCCTGCCCCTGCTCGCCAAGGGCGACGTCGACGCCCAGTGGGCGGCGCCGGAGGTCGCGGTGATGAACGGCATCAACGGCGGCTTCGACATCAAGTGGGTCGCGGGCAACTTCTCCCCCGACCCGACGTCGAAGAGCGGACTGTGGGTGCGCCTCAAGGACGGCGAGAGCGCCGATCACGTCGACATGGCGGGCCGGAAGCTCGGCACGATGATCGGCAAGGGCTCGGTGATCGCCTACCCGATGGACACCTCGCTGAAGAAGCACGGCGGCGGGCTCGACAAGATCAGCTTCCAGCAGCTCGGCTCCGCGGACGTGCTCACCGCCCTGCAGAACGGGGGCGTGGACTCCGCCTGGCTGCTCGACCCGATCTGGCGCAAGGTCGACGGCGACAAGAAGTTCGCCTTCCTCGGCGGCCAGCCCGCCGGTGAACCGCTCGGCGGTCTGCTGTTCGGCCCGACCCTGCTGAACAAGGACCCGGACGCGGGCGTCGCCTTCCTGCGGGCCTACATCCGTACGGTGAACACCTACTTCGCCGGCGACTACAAGTCCGACCCCGCCTTCGTCAGCGAGCTGGCCGGGCTGATGAAGACCGACGAGGCCACCCTGCGCTCGACACCGTCGATGCGGATGGACTGGGAGATCCGCGAGGGCACCACGGACCGGGTGCAGAAGGCGTACGCCGACTCGGGCGTCGAGACGGGCACACCGGTACCGGAGGAGAAGGCCGTGGACCGTGCGATGTACAGCGAGGCCGTGGGCCACAAACCCTGAGCCGGGCCGCCTCGTGCGCGCGGAGGGGGACGGACATGCGCAGAGGGCCGGATCCTCGAAAGGATCCGGCCCTCTGTCTTTAGTAGCGGGGACAGGATTTGAACCTGCGACCTCTGGGTTATGAGCCCAGCGAGCTACCGAGCTGCTCCACCCCGCGCCGTTGTGATCCCTACATTACGTCACCCCTCCGGACCAGCGCAAATCCCTTCCCGGGCCCGCCCCCGCCTACGCGGTCAGCTCCTGATGCAGCGCCTCGCGCAACCGCGCGGCCCGCTCCGAGACCTCCGCCGGTCCCAGCTCGACCGCCCGCGCACACCACCGCTGCCCCTCCGTGAGCTCACCGCGGCGCGCGGCCAGCAGGGCCAGGCGCAGGGCGGCCCGCCCGTGCCCGTCGTTCGCGGCGCGGCTCCACCAGAGCGCCGCCTCGCGCTCGCTGCCCTCGCGGGCGAGCAGCAGACCGAGGTTGAAGGCCCCGTTGCGGCTGCCCGACTCGGCCGCCTCCCGGTACCAGCGGCCCGCGCTCTCCACATCGCCCCGGGACGCGGCGAGCATCCCGACGCGCACCTGGGCCCGGCGGTGCCCCTGCTCGGCGGCGCGCTCGTACCACTCCTCGCACTCGGTCTTCTCGGGCATCGGCTCCCCCAGGGCGGGCGGCCCCGGCGGCGGCAGCCGCGAGTCCAGCACCCCGGCGAGCCGGAAGGCGGCCTCCGCGCTGCCGCCACCCGCGGCGCAGCGCAGGTGGCGCTCCGCCTCCCGCTCCTCGCCGTGGTGCAGCAGCGCCATGCCGACCTGGAGCGCCGCCTCCGTGTGGCCGGCCGCCGCCGCGCGCTCGTACCAGAGCAGCGCGGCCCGGTCCTCGTCGCGCCCGGCGTGCAGGATGCCCAGGTTGAACGCGGCGTCGACGCTGCCCGCCTCGGCCGCCTTGGAGAACCACGGCTCGGCGCCGGTCGCGTCGCCCGCCTGGAGCAGGAGCACGGCCAGCGCGTTGGCGGCCTCCCGGTGACCGGCGTACGCGGCGCGCCGGTACCACTGCTCGGCCTGCGCCGTACGGTCCTGGGCGGCGCAGAGCAGCCCGAGGTTGTACGCGCCGTTGACGTCACCGGCGTCCATGGCCGCGCGGTACCAGCGCTCTGCGGTCTGCTGCTCGCCGCGCGCCGCGTGCAGCGCGCCGAGGGCGTTGGCGGCGTTGCCGTCGCCCTCCTGCGCGGCACGCAGCCACCACACGGCCGCGCTCTCCCGGTCTCCGGCGTCCCGGAGCAGGAAGCCGAGCGCGCAGGCGGCCCGCGCCTCGCCGGCCTTGGCCGCGATGAGGTACCAGCGGCCCGCCTCCTTGAGCTCGCCGCGCTGCTCCAGGATGGCGCCGAGGTGCAGGGCGGCGCGCCGGTGACCGCGCGCGGCGGCCTGCCGGTACCACTGCTCGGCCTCACCGACCCGGCCCGCTTCGGGCCCGGCGACCGGGCTGTCGTCCTTGCGCACGGCCGCCCGGCGCCCGGTGGTGTACGTCCCGTCGTCCGCTGCGGTGCGGGGACGGGGTCCGCCGGGGGCCGGTCGGCCGAACGCGTCGTGCGAGCCGTCCGCCGCGTTGCGCTCCACCATCCGCGCCAGCCGGTACGCGGCCTCTCGGTGGCCCTGCTCCGCCGCGGCGCGCAGCCAGCGCTCGGCGCCGACGTCGCTGCGGTGCTCCAGCAGATCCGCGAGGGCGTACGCCCCCAGCGCGTGGCCCTGCTCCGCGGACTGGCGCAGCCAGTACTCGGCGCCCGGATCGTCGCCGCGCTCGCGGTAGTGGCGCCCGAGGGCGTGCGCGGCCGCGGCGGAGCCGGCGACGGCGGCGATCCGCCACCAGTCGGCCGCCTCGTCCGGGTAGCCGCGCTGGTGCAGCAGAACACCCAGGTTGTTGGCCGCCGCGCGGTCACCGTCGGCGGTGGCCGCGCGCAGGTAGGTCTCGGCGCCTGCCAGATCCCCCCGGCGCAGCAGCAACGCGCCGAGGACGCTCATCGACGCGGTGTCCCCGGCGTCGGCGGCACGACGGTGACGCGCCTCGCTCTCGGCGTTGTCCGCACTCTCTGCGGTCTCCGCGCCCTCGGCGTTCTCCACGCCGTCCGCGGACTCTGCGGGCTCTGCACTTTCGACGGTCGCGGCACACTCCGCAGTCTCGGCGGTCTCGATGTAGTCGTTGTACCGTGCGGCGGCGGCAAATGCCACATCCAGCACGTTATCCGCCGGATGGGCGTGACGCTGACCAAACCGCCCTGTCTCCAACAGAGTTGCCCTGTCCCCCATAAATACCATCGTCGCACCACCTGTAACCCGCGTACACCTGGTATATCGCGGCCAGAGAGGTCACTTCAGCGTTTTGTCGACTTGCCCACAGAGAGACAAGTCAAACACGCCCTTCCCCAACTGGTGCCCCATGAACCGCACTTCACGCCGACTCCACGGAAAAGTCACGACGGCACGGCGAAGGCCCGGATCCTCGAAAGGATCCGGGCCTTCGTCTTTCAGTAGCGGGGACAGGATTTGAACCTGCGACCTCTGGGTTATGAGCCCAGCGAGCTACCGAGCTGCTCCACCCCGCGCCGTTGTGTTGAAACCGTACCACGGTGCGGAGGTGGAGCTTTACCGAGTTACTCAGCCACCACTGTCGGCCTTGTCGGTCTTATCGGCCTTGTCCGCGTTATCAGCTTTATCAGCCTTATCGACCTTATCGGCCTTGTCCGACGTGTCCGCGTCGCTGGGGCTGCCGGACTTGGGCTGCGCGGCGGCCGCCCGCTGCAGGGCGTCCTGCAGATCCGTCTGGGCCTTGCCGTAGGCGGTCCAGTCCTGCTTCTTCAGGGCTGCCTCACCTTCCGTGTAGGCCTCCTGAGCGTCCGCGATCGCCTTCTTCAGCGCGGCGTCACCGGTGGCCGGCGGCTGCGTGGTGTCACCCGGTGGTCGCGTGTTCTCGGCCGGCGGCTGACTCGTATCGGAGTCGTCCACACCGAAGACCGCGTTGAGCGCCTCCCCGAGACTGTTCTCGAAGACGATCTTCGACCCGTACGAGGCGGCGACCTTGCGCAGCAGCGGATAGTTCTGCGTGCCACCGCGCGTGTACACCGGCTCGATGTAGAGGAAGCCCCCTTCGAGCGGCACCGTCAGCAGGTTGCCGTACTCGATGTCGGAGTCGGTGCCCTTGAGGTTTCTCACGAACTCGGCGACGTCGTCGTTGCCGTTGAGCTCACTCTGTACCTGGCCGGGCCCCTTCACCGTGGTGGTGACTCTGAGCAGTCTTATCGTGCCGTAGTCCTTGCTCGACGCATCGGCGTCCACCGCCATGAACGCCCCCAGGTCGGGTCGCCCCTTGGGAGTGAACGTCGTCGTCAGCGAGAACTTCTGAGCCTTCTGGTCCGGCATCTTTATGCTCAGGTAGTACGGCGGGACGGCACCGGACTCCTTGTTGGTCGGGTCGTCCGGGACCTGCCACGCGTCACTGCCGCTGTAGAACTGGGCGGGGTTCTCCACGTGGTAGCGGGTCAGCAGCTCCCGCTGCACCTTGAACAGGTCCTGCGGATAGCGCAGGTGGTCCATCAGGTCCTGGGGGATGTCCGCCCGGGGCTTCACGGTCCCCGGGAAGGCCTTGCGCCAGGTCTTGAGGATCGGGTCCTTGGTGTCCCACTCGTAGAGCTTGACCGTGCCGTCGTACGCGTCGACGGTGGCCTTCACCGAGTTGCGGATGTAGTTGACCTGGTTCTGCTGGGCGACGACGGCACGCTGGTTGGTGGTCAGCGAGTCGGCTGTGGTGTCACCCAGCGTCGTACGCGAGGCGTACGGGTAGCCGTTGGTCGTGGTGTACGCGTCGACGACCCACTGGATGCGGCCCTTGACCACGGCCGGGTAGGCGTCGCCGTCGATGGTCAGCCAGGGAGCGACCGCCTCGACCCGCTCCTTGGGGGTGCGGTTGTACAGGATCCGCGAGCCGTCGCCGATGGCTCCCGAGTACAGGATCTGCGGTTCGCTGAACGCCACCGCGTAGGCGGCGCGGTTGAACGCGTTGGAGAGACTGACCCCGCTCTTGCCCTTGTAGCTGGTGGTCTTCTCGCCGTCCTCCTCGTAGTCGAGCTCCTTCTGGGGCCCGCCGACGATGGAGTACTGCTCGGTCTTCTCGCCGTAGTAGATCTCCTGCTGGTACGAGCCCAGCTCACCGGTGGTCGGCAGGCCGGACTCGGTGAAGTCGGGAGACCCCTTCGGGTTCTTGCCGGTCGTGGTGCCCCGCGCGGCGATCGCACCGTAGCCGTGGGTGTAGGTGAAGTGGTCGTTGATCCAGTTGCGCTTGGGGATGCCCTGGAGGTTGAGCTCGCGCAGACCGATGACCGTGTCCTGCTCCTTGCCGGCCTCGTCCTTGTAGCGGTCGACATCCAGCGTCTTGGGGAACTGGTAGTAGTTCCTCTTCTGCTGGAGCTGCTGGAAGGCCGGGGAGACGACGTTGGGGTCCATCACCCGGTAGCTGGCCGCGGCGTCCGCGCTGGCGCGGAGCTTCGTCTCGTCCTCCGTGGTGCTCTTGCCCGCGTAGTCGTCGACCTGTGCGTTGTCGATGGCGTAGGCGTCACGCGTGGCGTCGATGTTCTTCCGGATGAACGGGGCTTCCTTGGCCTGCTCGTTCGGCTGGACCTGGAACTTCTGCACGATCGCCGGGTAGAGCCCGCCGATCAGGATCGCGGAGAGGACCATCAGCCCGAAACCGATCACCGGCAGCTGCCAGGTGCGGCGCCAGAGCGTCGCGAAGAACAGCACGGCGCAGATCGCGGCGATGCAGAACAGGATCGTCTTCGCCGGGAGGTAGGCGTTGGCGTCGACGTACCGCAGGCCCGTCCAGTTGTCCGTGGCCTTGAAGTCGCTGGACTTCACGGCCAGCCCGTAGCGGTCGAGCCAGTACGCCACGGCCTTCAGCGCGACGAAGATGCCGAGCAGCACAGAGAGATGGCCGGTGGCCGCCCCCGTCGCCCGCGCGCCGGGGCTGGTGATGCGCAGCCCGCCGTACAGGTAGTGCGTCAGCGCGGCGGCGACCAGTGAGAGCACCGTGGCCGCGAAGCCGAAGCCCAGCAGGAAGCGGTACCAGGGCAGGTCGAAGGCGAAGAAGGAGACGTCCAGATGGAACTGGGGGTCCTTCTGCCCGAACGACACGCCGTTCACGTACATCAGCCAGGTACGCCACTGACCGGAGGAGGACGCTCCGGCGATCAGACCGACGAGCGCGGTGATCGCGAGCAGCACCCACTTCTTGTACGGGGCGAGGCTCATCCGGTAGCGGTCCAGGCTCTGCTGTTCCAGCGACATCGCGCTCAGCGGCGGCCGGAGCCGGTGCGCGAGCCAGATGTTCACGCCGACGGCCACGGCCATCAGCACTCCGAAGACGAGGAACAGCCCGATCTTGGTCCACAGGGTGGTGGTGAAGACGGATGAATACGCGACCGACCTGTACCAGAGCCAGTCCGTCCAGAACCCCGCGAACATGACGAACGCCATGGCGAGGATCGCCAGGACGCCCAGTGTCATGAGCAGGGTTCGGGCGCGCCGGGACGGGCGGCCGACTCTGATCCGTGGCCCTGTCGGGCCTCCGCCGCGGTCCGGCATCTGGAAAGCCAACGTGCGCACCTCAAAGTTCGCGGTCGTGTTGAAGGGGCCCCGCGATCGTAGAGCCCACCTATGCAACTTACTGAGGCTTTACCTAGTTCCCGTTCCCGGGGCGGAAGGAGGCAGGATGTTGTCCATGTCCAAAGTTTCCCCCTCAGGCCCTCCGATGGCCGCGAGCCCGCTCACTGTCGCGGTGCTCGAAATCGACGAATACATCTCCGGTCTCGGCTGGGATCAGCCGGCCCGCCTCTTCGCGCTCGTCGACACCGCCCGGCTGCGGGTCCAGGAGCCCGGCCTCGCCGCCCAGCTGGGCCTCGACGGCGACGGCTCGAAGGCCGCCGCACTCACACCTATTGAGCAGGAGGAGCTTCCCGCGGGTACCGCGCTGGACGAGTTCCTCGCCACGATCGCCTGGCCGGACGCGGTGGTCGGGTGCGCGATGACGGTGGAGCGGCTGATGCTGCCGCCGTCCGCGGAGGCCTCCGTCCCCGAAGGTCTCGACGACGCCCAGCTGACCGAGTGGGTCGCCAAGCACCCCGACCGCCAGGAGGTGCGGATGACCGTGGCCGTCCTGCGGGACGGTGCCCGGGAGTCGGCCGTGCGGCTGCGGGAGAAGGACTCCCCGAACGAGGTGCTGACCGGCGCCGGTCTGGTGCCGGGGCTGGCCGAGGCACTGGCCGCGACCTTCGAGTCCTGACAGACCGGCCGGTGCGGGGTCCGGTCAGCCTGCCGAGCAGCTCGGCAGGCCGGCCGTGTCCCCCGAGCCGATCCTGTCCAGCGACTTCTTGGCGTCGTCGATCGTCTTCACCCGCACCAGGGTGAGTCCGTCGGGGGTGTCGGAGGCGGCCGACTTGCAGTTGTCGTCCGGGGTCAGGAAGTAGCGCGCGCCGGCGTTGCGCGCGCCGACCAGCTTCATGTTGATGCCGCCGATGGGGCCGACCTTGCCCTTGTCGTCGATCGTCCCGGTGCCCGCGACGAACTTTCCGCCCGTCAGCTGTCCCGGGGTGAGCTTGTCGATGATGCCGAGGGAGAACATCAGACCGGCGCTCGGGCCGCCCACGTCGGCGAGCTTGATGTCGATGTCGAACGGGAAGGTGTGGTCCGTCCCCGCCTGGATGCCGACGATCGCGCGGTTCTCCTTGGGGGCCTTCGCGGTGGTGAGAGTGATCTTCTCGGTGCCCTCGGGCTCCTTGCCGGACTTCTCGGCCGCCGCCGCGGTCTTGGCCGGGACGACCGTGAAGGTGACGTCCTGGCCGGGCTTGTGCCGGGTGACGAGCTTCGCGACGTCCTCCGGCTGCTTGACCGCCGTACCGTCGACGGCCTTGATCACGTCGCCGGCGTGCAGCTTGCCCTGTGCCGGGCTGTCCTTGACGACCGTGGAGACCACGACCCGCGAGGAGACCGGGATGCCGAGTTCGGTGAGGGCCGCGACCTTGGCGCTCTCCTGGGACTGACTGAACTCCTCGGCGTTCTCCTGCGTCGACTGCTGCTCGGTCTTGCCGTCCGGGTAGAGCGTGTCGTGCGGTACGACCAGGCTGTCGTGGCCCAGCCACCCGTAGACGGCCTCGACGAGGTTCATGTTGTAGTCGGCGCCGGTCACCCTGACCGTCGTCATGTTGAGGTGCCCGGAGGTCTTGTACGTCTTGTGCCCGGTGATCCGCAGTACGGGGTCCCCGTCGACCTCACCCAGCGTGTTCACGGTCGGCCCGGGGGACATCTCCGAGTACGGCACCTTGATCACCACACCCGCGCAGAGCAACGCGATCAGAACCAGGGTGGAGGCGAGCATCGTCGCGGTTCGGCGTGGCATGGAACGACAGTACGGGAAGGGTCTGTATGTCCACCGCCGGGGCCGGTCCGTACGAGGTCCGGAGCGGGGCTACAGAAATGGCGCCGGCGGGCCTCGGCGGACGAGGCGGCTCCACGGATTGGCGACCGCGTACGTTCGGCGTGGCGTCAGACGTTCGATATCTGCTCGACCGGTTCCGAACCGGAGTCCGACTTCTCCATCGCCTCACGGAACCTGGCATAGCCGGCGAGCTCGGTTACATCGCCGGTGGTGCGATTACGGGCGGCCCAGCTTCCCCATATCGCCGCACCGAACGCAGCGAAAAGCGGAATCAACAACCAGGCGAGTGCTGCCATGACGACCTCCCTGCCTCATGAGCAACCGCAACTGACCGATCAGCAGATTAACCATCTGCAGAGCCAACGCTCACGGCAGGGGTGCGGTTACGCAAATCGGGGGGAAGCCCACCCGGCGGGGTTTGCGCTCAGCAGGCGCCGACCCACTCCTCCGTACCGTCCGAGAAGCGCTGGTGCTTCCAGATCGGAACCTCGTGCTTGAGGTCGTCGATGAGCCTGCGGCAGGCCTCGAAGGCCTCCGCGCGGTGCGGGCAGGAGACCGCCACGACGACGGCGAGATCTCCCACCTCCAGTTCACCCACCCGGTGGACGGCGGCGAGCGCACGGACCGGGAAGTCACCGGCCACCTTCTGCGCCACCCGGCGCATCTCGTCCTGCGCCGAGGGGTGGCACGAGTAGCCGAGGGCCCCCACGTCCTGGCCACCGTCGTGGTTGCGCACGGTGCCCACGAAGAGCGCGGTGCCGCCGGCGGCGTCGTCGCCGACGGCACGGAAGACCTCGTCCAGCGACAGCGGCGTGTCGCGGATCTCCAGCAGCCGGATCGGGTCCGGTGCCGCCTGCTCGCCGGGGTGGTCATACATAGGTGCCATACGGACCATCGTGCCGTACCGCTCCGGCGTCACGGAATAGCGCAATCCGCTGGTCGGCGGCCGTCACCCTTGGAGCCTCCTACAGACGGGCGGGCCGGGGAGCCGCGCTAGATGCGGCGGCGCGCCTTGCGGGCGCGCCGCACCAGGGCGGCGGTACCGAGCAGCGCAACGGTCGCACCGGCGGCACCGGCCGCGGTGGCGTCCTTGCGGCCGAGCCGGCGCCCGGCGAGGGTGTGCCGTCCCTCCACCTCTTCGAGGAGCGCGGCGAGCACCTCCTCGTTGGTCCAGCTCGGGCGCCAGCCCGCGTCGTGCAGCCGGCTCACGCTCACCACCCAGGGGTGCATCGTGTACGCGAGATCGCCCGCGGGGGACGGGGTGAGGCCGATCCGGTGCAGCCTGGCGGCGGCGCCGAGCGCGACGGCGGACGGCAGCTCCATCCGGCGGACGCCGCTGATCTCCTCGACCTCCTCCTGTTCGAGCCAGCCGTCGCAGCCGACCGCGAACTCCCCGTCGATCTTCTCCAGCGCGGCGTACTCCAGCGCCGTGACCAGATCGTCCACGTGGCAGAACTGCCAGGTGGGATGCGATCCGGCGACGACCAGGAGGCGCGGTGACTCAAAGTAACGGGTCAGCGCGGTATCGGTGCCGCCGACGAGCACCGTGGGGCGCACCACCGTGACGTGGAGCCCGGGGTGGGCGCGGGGCGCGCGGCGACCGAGCCGTTCGATCTCCAGCAGGTCCCCGACGCCGGTCGCCTCCGCGGTGGCCCGCAGCTCGGCGTCCTCCGCCAGCGGGATGTCGTTGTCGGGCAGCGCGCCGTAGACCATCGCGGAGGTGCACAGCACGACCCGGTGGACGCCGACGGCCGCGGCGGCGGTCAGCACGGTCTGGGTGCCGCGCACGTTGTACGCGGTGCGGGCGGCGGGGTCGGTCTCCAGGTCGAGGTCGAGCGCCAGGTGCACCACGACGTCGGCGCCCCGGAGCTTCTCCGCGATCGCCGGGTCACGGACGTCGAGGATGTGCCAGGTCGCCTCCGAGACCTCTCCGCGGCGCTCGTCGATGGCGACGACCTGCTTGATCTCCTCGGAGGCCGCGAGCCGGGCCGCGAGCAGCTCTCCGACACCGGTGGCGGCTCCGGTGATGGCCACGACGGGCCCTCGGCTCCTGGAACGGCCCACGACGGCCTTGTCCCCGGCCTTGATCTTGGCCGTGGCGCCGGTGGCCCGGTTCTCGGCGGTTCTGCTCTCGGTCGTGCCCTGCGGCTTGTCCTGCGGGTCGTTCTGCGGCTCGTTCTGCGACTTCTTCCGCGACTTGTTTTCGGGCTGCGGGTCGGCCAGGTTTCGCGCTGCGCGAACCTGCGGATCTGGGGAACTCACCGGGCGTCTCCAGCGGTTGTCTTCAGTACGTACCCGAATGACGCGTACGTACCAGGTGGCGTCCATCCTGCCGCAGGCCGGGAGCAGGCGGAGCACTGAGGCCCTGAGCGGACTTGGTGTCTACGCTGGATGGTGATGTCGGGCAGTCGCCGTCGGTTCCCTCCGGCGGCCCTAGGAGCCGAGGAAACCCGTGAGTGACACCCCATTCGGATTCGGCCTTCCGCCGGAGGAGCCGGACGACGGCGACCATGGCAAGAAGAAGGACCCCACCGGAGGTGGGCAGGGTTCGGGCGGTCCGGCGAACCCGCTCGGCTTCGGCCCCGGCGCGGGCGGTGACAACCCCTTCGCCGCGATGTTCGGTTCGATGAACCCGAACGACCTGGGCGCCGCCTTCCAGCAGCTCGGCCAGATGCTGAGCTACGAGGGCGGTCCCGTGAACTGGGACATGGCCAAGCAGATCGCCCGCCAGACCGTCTCGCAGGGCAACGCGGACGGCACGAAGGACGCGAGCGTCGGCCCGTCCGAGCGTGCCTCGGTCGATGAGGCGCTACGGCTGGCGGACCTCTGGCTGGACGGCGTGACGTCCCTGCCCTCCGGCTCCGTCTCCACCGTGGCGTGGAGCCGTGCGGAGTGGGTCGAGGCGTCCCTCCCCGCCTGGCAGAAGCTCGTCGACCCGGTGGCCGAGCGTGTCGGCCTCGCCATGGGCGATGTGCTCCCGGAGGAGATGCAGGCGATGGCGGGCCCGCTGATCGGCATGATGCGGTCGATGGGCGGCGCGATGTTCGGCCAGCAGATCGGACAGGCTGTCGGGGTGCTCGCCGGCGAGGTGGTCGGCTCGACCGACATCGGGCTGCCGCTGGGCCCGGCCGGCAAGGCCGCGCTGCTGCCGCTGAACGTCGAGCGGTTCGGCAAGGACCTGAGCGTGCCGCAGGACGAGGTGCGGCTGTACCTGGCGCTGCGCGAAGCCGCTCACCAGCGGCTCTTCGCCCACGTGCCGTGGCTGCGCTCGCATCTGTTCGGCGCCGTGGAGGGCTACGCGCGCGGCATCAAGGTCGACACCAGCAAGCTGGAGGACGTGGTCGGCCAGTTCGACCCGTCGCAGCCCGAGCAGCTGCAGGAAGCCCTTCAGCAGGGCATGTTCCAGCCGGAGGACACCCCGGAGCAGAAGGCCGCCCTGGCCCGGCTGGAGACGGCCCTCGCGCTCGTCGAGGGCTGGGTGGACGCGGTGGTGCACGAGGCCGCGAAGTCCCGGCTGACCTCTGCGGACGCGCTCCGCGAGACGATGCGCAGGCGGCGCGCCTCCGGCGGTCCCGCCGAGCAGACCTTCGCCACGCTGATCGGCCTCCAGCTGCGTCCGAGGCGGCTGCGTGACGCCTCGCGGCTGTGGGCCTCCCTCACGGACGCACGGGGCCTCGACGGACGCGACGCGCTGTGGGAGCACCCCGACATGCTGCCGACCGCCCACGACCTGGACGATCCGGACGGCTTCGTGCACCACGAGCAGCTGGACTTCTCCGAGCTGGACAAGATGCTCGGCGAGGCCGCGAACGGGCCGCAGAAGCCCGCCGCCGGTACTGATGGCAAGGACGACAGCGCCACGGACGGCGACGACACCCCCGGCGACGGCAAGGACGACACCGAAAAGTGAGCCTGCACGACGACGCCGTTCTCGTACTGAAGAACTACGGGACCGGTGCGGACAGCGTCCAGGAGGAGCTGCGCCTGGCCTACCTGGACCATCTGTCGCTCCACCCCGACGGCATGTGGAAGGCCTGCGGAGCCGGGCACCTCACGGCAAGCGCGCTGGTCGTGGACCCGGAGCACGGCAAGGTGCTGCTCACCCTGCACCGGAAGCTGCGGATGTGGCTGCAGATGGGCGGTCACTGCGAGCCCGGGGACGCCTCGCTGGCCGGGGCGGCGCTACGAGAGGCCGCGGAGGAGTCCGGCATCGCCGGCCTGACGCTGCTCGGGGGCGGCCCGGTCACCCTGGACCGGCACCCGATCCCGGCGCCCTGCAACTGGCACCTCGACGTCCAGTACGCGGCGCTGGCGCCCTCGGGCGCCACGGAGCGGATCAGTGACGAATCGCTGGACCTGCGCTGGTTCACCTACGACGAGGTCTCCGAGGTCGCCGACTCCTCGGTGGTGCGTCTGGTGGAACGTACGCGGGCAGCGCTGGACGGCGTCGTCCGGTAACGGAGCCACGGCAGCACGGGTAAGGGGCGGCCTCCAGGGAGGCCGCCCCTTACCGGTCGCACCGGGCGCGGCTCAGTTCCAGGCGTTGTTCTGGTTCTGGGCGTGGACGCCCTGCTGGCCCATGCCGTACTGGGCGGCCAGCCCCTGGCCGATCTGGGCGCTCTGCGGCGGCAGCACCTCGCTCGGCTGGACCAGGGCGAAGCCCTGTCCGAGGAAGCTGAGCTCCCAGCCCTCTCCGGTGTTGCCGCGTCGGCGCATGACGCCGGAGGAGTGCGTCTGGGCCTGCATCTGCACGCGCAGCGAGCTTGACCAGGCGACGACGGCGTCCGCGTCCGCGTTGACGTACTTGTCGGGCGTGACCTGCATCATCAGGGGCTGGCCCGAGGTCATCAGGGCGACCTTGCCGCTGCCCGAGATGTTGAGCTGGTACTTGCCGGTGCCCGAGATGCCGTACTGGCTGTCCACCGCGATGACCTCGGTGTGGAGTGACGAGTCGAGTGCCAGGACGTAGGCGCTGTCCACCGTCATGCCGTCGCGGTCGACATCCACCACGTGCACGTACTGCGCCAGGTTGGCGAGGTAGACGGTGCCCTGGCCCGAGCACCGCATCAGGTCGAGGCCCTCTCCGGTGCTCGCGCGGGCCCGGCGCTGTCCGTGCGACTGGTACTCGCCGTCGAACTCCATCAGTCCCTGGTAGGCGACCATGGCGCCCTTGCGGGCGAGGACGTCGTCGTGGCCGGTCAGCGAGACCCGCAGGAGCTGCGGGTTCTGGACCGCGTACCGGTCCTGGGACGGCTGTTCCGTGTAGCTGAAGAGCGGACTCTGCATGGTGTGTTCTCCCTCCCCGTCAGTTCCGGACCCGCAGGCGGTCGGTACTGTCCTCGCTCGGCTGGACGACGACGATCCCCTCGCCGGAGAAGGCCATCTGGAACGCCTCTCCGCTGCCCCGCCCGATGAGCGAGGAGGCCTTGAAGCTGCGCTTGCCCTTCACCTTGAGGTTCGGGGACCACGCCACCAGGGCGTCCGGGTCGACGTACGTCTCGTCCTCGCCGCGACCGCAGTCGACGACGATCGGCGTGCCGCGGGAGGTGATGGCGACCCATCCGGTGCCCGAGACACAGACGTTCCACAGACCCTGCCCGGCGAACTTGGCGAGGCCCTTGACACGTTCGACACCCCAGGTGAGATGGGCGTCGAAGGCGAGGAGATTGGTGCCGTTGACCGAGAGGGAATCGTTGTTGAGATTGATGACGACCACGTCCGCGCCGTAGTCAGCGAGGTAGAGCAGCCCGTCACCGGAGCACTTCATCACGGGCGTGCCCTCGCCGGTGATCCACTGCGAGGCCATCTGGCGGACGGCGGGCGGGTTGGGCTCGTACTGGATGAAGCCCTCGTACGCCACCATCGAGCCGGTGCGCGCGTACAGGTCCTGGCCGGTGGCCATGGCCACCTTCAGCATCGAATGGCCGTGGTTCTCCATCCGGGCCGTGACGGGGGTCGGGGCGTAGCCCGCGAGTTGCTGATTCATGACGGGCTCCCTCAGACCTCGTAGGGCTGGACGACGATGAAGTTGCCGGGTGCGCCCCGGAACTGGAGGTTCACGGTCTCTCCGCTGTGTCCGGGGTAGGCGTTGCGGCGCAGCCGGACCTGGCTGGAGACGATCACCTGGGACGCCGACGACCACGCCACGACGGCGTTGCAGTCGGCGAAGGTGGTCGGGGTGACCGGCAGAACCACGGGGGTGCCGTGGGTCTTGATGACGATGGTGCCGGTGCCCTGGAACTGCATGGTGAACAGGGCGCCGCCGGGAATGCCGTGGCCCTCGATCCTGCGGACCTCGTACTGAAGCGACTCGTCGAAGGCGAGCACGTTCTCCGAGGAGACACAGATACCGTCGCCCTGGAGTTCGACGGCGTGCAGATGGGCGCCGTCCTCGGCGAGGAAGACCTGTCCCCGGCCGGTACAGCGCATCAGCTGCATTTCCTGGCCGGTGGCGTTGCCGACGATCCGGCCGGCGAAACCGGCTCCCTTGTAACTGAAGTCGACCTTGCCCTGGTACATCACCATGCTGCCCTGCCGGGCCAGCACCGGTGAGCCGCCGCTCATGGTGAGATCGACCCGCATGAGCTTGCCGTTCTGCGCGGTCCAGCGCTGGCCGGTGGCCGTCTCCTTGTACGGCTGGAGCGCGGCCAGAAGCCCTGCCCCGGTCTGCGGCGCCCCTGTCGGCACACCCTGTGGCATGCCGCCCTGCATGCCGGGAGGCTGCTGCCCGTACGGAGCGGGCGGCTGCTGGCCGTACGGTGCGGGAGCCGGCTGGCCGTACGGTGCGGGAGCCTGTCCCGGCACCTGCCCGAACTGCGCTTGCTGGGGCGGCTGCCCCGGCTGCTGCCCGTACGGAGCGGGCGGCGGTGGGGGCGGCGGAGGCACGCTGCCGCCCTGCGGGGCCATCGGTGCGACGATGGTGGGCGCGGCGTGCATCTGCTGCTGCGGAGTGGGCGCGGCCGGCGCGCCGAAGGACGGTGCGGGCTGCGGGGCCTGTGGTGGTTGTGGGGCCTGCGGTGCTTGTGGGGCGGCCGGGGCACCGAACGCTGGAGGGGGCGCCGCGGCTTGGGCGGGCGGGGCAAACGACGGGGCGGCGGACTGCGGCTGCGGAGCCGCGGGCTCCTCTTCCGCGACCTCGCCTCCGAAGTTCTTCAGCAGCGCCTCAAGACCGCCGTCGAAGCCCTGGCCGACGGCGGCGAACCGCCAGACGTCCTTGAGGTAGAAGTCACCCAGCATCACCGCGCGCTCGGTGGTGAACTCGGAGCCGGTGAAGGCGTACCTGACGACTTCCTCGCCACCCGCGACGATCCGGATGTACCCGGGGCCGACCTGCGCCATCTGTCCGGCGCCGTCCAGCGTCGCGGTGAACGACAGTTTGTGGATGTTTGCCGGAACGCGGTCCAGAGTCACGCGGAACGACTCGGTGTCACCGGCCTGGGCGCCCAGGAGCTGAATGGACTCCTCGGGCGATTTCGGCTGGTTGAAGAAGATGAAATACCGGTCGTCGGAGAGCTGCTCATTGGCATCGAGGCCGAAGCAGCTGATGTCAAAGGTCAGTCCCGGGCCGGCGATCTGCACACCTACGTACAGGTCCGTCCCCGGTGTGAGATCGCTGATCTTGGCCTTGTGGCCGCGTTGGAATTCCCTGGCCATGCGTAACGACCGTCCCCCATCCGGATCCTGAATGCGTCGCGTCAGGCTAACCGCAAAGTCCCGCCCCGGACCAAGCCGGTACAGACCCGGTACAGAATCGCCGAACGTCACTCGCCCCGGGCAGCGGGCAGATGCGGCAGCCGGTCGGCCGCCACCACCCCTTCGAGATAGCCGCGCGCCCGCTCGGTACGGGGGTAGGCGTCCAGGAGCCGCCAGAACCGCGGACCGTGTCCGGGCACCAGGAGATGGGCCAGCTCGTGGACGAGCACATAGTCGACGACGTACTCCGGCATGCCCTGAAGCCGGTGCGACAGGCGGATGCTGCCCTCGGCCGGGGTGCAGGACCCCCACCGGGTGTTCTGGTTGGTCACCCACCGGACCGAGACAGGTCTGGCCCGGCCGTCGAAATACTGCGCGGACAGCCGCTCCGCCCGCTCGGCGAGCTCGCTGTCACCGGGAACGCGCCTGCTCTCCTGGGCGGCCAGCTTGTCGAGCATGACGCCCACCCAGCGCTGCTCCTCGGCCTCGGACATCCGGGCGGGGATCAGCACGATCGTGCGGTCGCCCTCCCGGTAGGCGGAGACCGTTCTGCTGCGGCGGGAGCTCCGGCGGACCTCGACCGCGCTCGTCGTGGAGCCGCGGGGCGGGTGGTCTGCCGCGCTGCGCTGCTGGATTCCGGCGCTGTGCGCGGGGGTCTCCCCGGCGAGGCCGGGTGACGGGTCGGCGGGCACAGCACGACGTTACCCGTTGCCGGTGGGGGAAGTCCCGTCTCCCGAACGGTTCACGCATGATCCGCCACACGGCGTGCACCATTTGAACGACTAATACCCCCCGCCTGTGGATAACTTTTCACCCGCTTCGGCGGCGCGCTGCATTCTGGCAATGGATCTCACGCAGACGCACAGACCGGGGGAAGCCGTGCATCCGATGTTGAAACCCGCACTGCGCCGCGCATGGCGCGGCAGCGGCACCGTCCAATTCGGTGTGACACCCGCACACGCGGTGAAGGTCGGCCCGACGGACATCGCGACGGGCTGTTTCATGGAGCTCCTCGACGGAACACGCGGGATGCCGCTGTTGCGCGAGGAGGCCAGGTCGCTGGAGCTCACCGAAAGCCAAGTGGACACGCTCGTGGCCCGATTGCTGGACGCGGGACTCATCGACGACGTACGGGCCGGCGGCCCGGAGACCGACGCGTTACGGAAACGGGCGGACGCCATGGAGCGTCACCGGCCCGACCTGGCATCCCTCTCGATCGTCCATCCCGAGCCCGGCGGCGGGATGCGCCGGCTGGCCGCCCGCCGCTCCATGCGCGTCCAGGTAAGAGGAGCGGGCCGGGTCGGTGCAGCCATCGCCGCGGTGCTCTCCGGATCCGGGGTGGGCCACGTCGAGGTCCTGGACGGCGGCAGCGTCGAGCCCGGCGACATCTCGCCGGGGGGCCTGCCGCCCTCGGCGTCAGGAGAGCGCCGGGACACCTCAGCCAGACAGCTGGTCCGGCGCTCGGCTCCCTCTCCCGCGCCGCGGGCGGCCCAGCTGTCGGGCCCGCCCGCGAACGGCGGGCCGGGCCTGGCCCTGATCGTGGTGGCGCCTCGCGAGAGCCTCTCCGCCTACGTCCCCGATCCGCGCACCGCCGAGCCATGGGTCGCCTCCGGCACACCGCATCTGTACGCCGGGGTGATCGAGGCCACCGGATTCGTCGGCCCCCTGGTGCTGCCGGGCGGCACGGCGTGCGCGGGATGCCTCGATCTGCACCGGCGCGACCGGGACCCGCAGTGGCACCGGATGCTGGCTCAGTGGCAGTCCGGCCGGCGCACCGCCGTGCAGGCCTGCGATCTGGGCCTGGCGACCGCGGTGGCGGGTCTGGCCGCCGCCCACGCCCTGGCCTTCCTCGACGGGGAGCTGCCCGCCTGCACCGGGGCCCGGTGGGAAGCCGCACTGCCGCTGTTGGACTGGCGGTCGGAGCGGATCCGGGCGCACCTCGACTGTTCCTGTGGAGCGGGTGGGCACACTGAGGGGGTGCGCACCTCCGGGGCCGGCACGGCGCACGACACAATGGCCGGGTAGCCGCCGCACGCAGCGCGGCAGTCTGGGATTTGGAGGGGCATATGTCTGATCTTCCCCGGAAGGCGGTCACCCGAACCGCCAAGCTGGCCGCGCTGCCTTTGGGGTTCGCGGGCCGCGCCACCTGGGGGCTGGGCAAGCGCATCGGCGGGAAGTCCGCGGAGCTTGTCGCCCGGGAGGTTCAACAGCGCACCGCCGACCAGCTCTTCAAGGTGCTGGGCGAGCTGAAGGGCGGGGCGATGAAGCTCGGGCAGGCGCTGTCCGTCTTCGAGTCCGCACTGCCGGAAGAGGTCGCCGGCCCCTACCGCGCGGCCCTCACCAAACTCCAGGAGGCCGCACCTCCGATGCCGAACAGCACGGTCCACGCGGTGCTGGCCGAGCGGCTCGGCGAGGACTGGCGGGAGCTGTTCCTGAGCTTCGAGGACAAGCCGTCGGCCGCCGCGTCGATCGGGCAGGTGCACCGGGCGGTATGGCACGACGGGCGCGACGTCGCGGTGAAGGTGCAGTACCCGGGTGCCGGGGAGGCGCTGCTCTCGGACCTGACCCAGCTCAGCCGGTTCGCCCGGCTGCTCGGCCCGCTGGTTCCGGGCATGGACATCAAGCCGTTGATCACGGAGCTGCGTGACCGGGTGTCGGAGGAGCTGGACTACGAGCAGGAGGCGCAGTCGCAGCGGGAGCACGCGGAGGAGTTCGCGGACGATCCCGATGTCGTGGTCCCCGGCGTTGTCCACCAGTCCGATCAGGTGCTGGTCACGGAGTGGATCGACGGTGTGCCGCTGGCCGATGTCATCGCCGACGGAACCGCGGAGGAGCGGGACCGGGCCGGTCAGCTGCTGGCCCGGTTCCTCTTCTCCGGCCCCGCGCGCACCGGACTGCTGCACGCCGACCCGCACCCGGGCAACTTCCGGCTGCTGCCCCCGGACCCGGCCGAGCTGACCGGCCCGGCGGACACCGGGGCCGATCGGTGGCGGCTCGGGGTCCTCGACTTCGGGACGGTGGACCGGCTGCCGGGCGGACTGCCGCAGACCATCGGGAACTCGTTGCGGCTGACGCTCCAGGGCGACGCGGACGCGGTGTACGAGCTGCTGCGCGAGGAGGGGTTCGTCAAGGATTCGGTCGACCTCGCCCCGGACGCGGTGCTCGACTACCTCCAGCCGATCATCGAACCCGCGCTGGTGGAGGAGTTCGCCTTCAGCCGGGGCTGGATGCGCACTCAGGCCGCCCGGATAGCGGATCCGCGTTCTCCCGCCCACCAGTTGGGCAAGCAGCTGAATCTGCCGCCCTCCTATCTGCTCATACATCGCGTGACGTTGAGCACGATAGGGGTGCTGTGCCAGCTCGGCGCGACGGTCCGGCTGCGCGAGGAGCTCGAATCCTGGCTGCCGGGGTTCCTGCCGGGGGAAGAGGAGGAGCGGGCCGAAGCTGAGTGGGCCGAGGAGGAGTGTTCCGGGGACGCTCCGTCGGAACTCGCCACGTAGCGGGCGGCCGGTCACCCACCGGTCGGAGTCGACACGCCCACCACGCAGAACGGCCTCGGGGCCGGTCCGCGTGGACCGGCCCCGAGGCAGGGGTGGTGATGTCAGTGCTGCGTTCTGTGCTGCTTCTTTACTGCTTCTGCCCTGCTCCGATCAGTGTGTGACCGCTCGGATCAGTGCATGACCGCCATGGCGAGCGCACGCCGGGCACGCATCGAGGCGCGCTCGGCCCGGCGCTGCATCCGCCGCGCGGAGACCAGGCGTACGGCCTGACGTTCCGCGTCGGCTTCCCGCAGGCGGTCGTGCATATGAGCACGAGCCAGGGCTTCTGGGATGAGTTGCATCTCACGGGTCCTGTTCTGACGCGAGTCGTTCGCGCCGATGATGGTGACGTCCGGTGTCGCGGAGCCGACGGGCTCCCTCGTGGGGATGGTCATTGGTTCCTGGTTTCGGGGATCGTGGGTGTGGGGGCGGTCGATGGTTCCGATGCGCTTCATGGGTTTGGGGGCCGTGACCCCCAGGCCGGCGATCACGCCGCGACCGGGTTCTTGCGCGGACGGCCACGCGGCCGCTTGCGAGCAACGACGACGCCCTGGATGAAGAGCTCGCCACCCCAGACGCCCCACGGCTCGCGACGCTCTTTGGCGCCGGCGAGACAGGCCTCGACGAGCGGGCAGGTGCCGCAGAGGGACTTGGCGTACTCGACGTCCGCCGGGGACTCGGCGAAGAAGACCTCGGGGTCGTAGGAACGGCACGGGACGGGTACGCCGAGGTTCTCGATGGCGTCGTCGAGCGCGGTGAGCGCAGTGAGCGGGGTCAAGGTGGAGTCCTCCGTGAGGCCGGGCGGGGGGATCGTTTCGGAAGGCGGTACGGACGGGGCGTGCGCTTCGAGTTGCACGGTGGTGGTGTCCTCGTCTGGTCGTTTCCGGCCTGTTGGCCGGGGGGCGGCTGGTACCAGGTGTTGCTTGTCCCGAGGCTCCTTCGTGCTGTCTCGTCCGTTTGGACAAAACAAAAGGGCCGCGGATCCCGAGTGGGGTTCCGCGGCCCTGAAGGCGCCGGCCTGATCGTCGATCAGGCTGGATCTCTCCAGGGTTCAGGCCCACGGAAGGCCCACATCGAGTGGTGGTGCGTCGTCTGCTTCGTGACTCCGGCTTCCGCTCCCGCACCGACGGCCGCAAAGGCATAGGCCTGGGCCTGTCCCTTCGCTACTGCTGCTGTCGGTGCCTGGGTCGGTCGCTCATTACGCTCCCGCTCGGGAAGGCTCACCAGGGACAGCGGGCTGACGGCGGAAATGCCGGACATACCGGTGCCACGCAGGGAAGACGTCGAAGAGCAGGCGAGGCCGAGCGAGCAGGCGGAGACGACCGAGAGATCGGTCATTTTCTTGGTCTCAATGGTGCTGATCACTACAATCGCCTCCTCTCGGCGTCTAGGGCGGACCGACCGAGCCGGTCCTACGTATTCGGGATAAGTACAGCACAGGATCAGGGCTTCAGAGAAGTCGCTGTTCCCGTGGTTAAGAACCTATGGTGACTACTGGGGCAGGCGCAAACTATTTTTTCGACGAGTTTTTCTCACACCTCCTCGTCGCCCTCCGCAGGCTGCTCCACCCCGTCCCCACCTGCGCAGATGTCCAGCACCGCGCCGCCGAACCGGCCCAGCTTCCGCGCGCCGACCCCAGGGATCCCGGCCAACTCGCCCTCGCTGGCGGGCACGGCCTCCGCGATCGCCATCAGCGTCTTGTCGGTGAACACGCAGTAGGCGGGCTGGCTGATCTCCTGCGCCCGGATTGCGCGCCAGTCGCGCAGCCGCTCGTACAGCGCCTCGTCCATGTCCGACGGGCAGTCGTCACAGCGCATCAGCTTCATCTCACCGGCGTCGGTGAGCGTTCTGCCGCACACCCGGCAGAGCGCGGGCCCGCGCCGCTTGCGCCGGGCCGCCACCGGCCGCTCGATGCCGCCGCCACCGCCCGCCGCGCTCCTGGAGCCCAGTGCCGCGGACCCCGGGCGCAGCCCGTTCAGGAAGCGGCTCGGGCGGCGGCCGGACCGGCCGCCGGGCGAACGGGCCAGCGACCACGACAGCGAGAGGTGGAAGCGCGCCCGGGTCACGCCGACGTACAGCAGCCGGCGCTCCTCCTCGATCTGCTCGTCCGTCTTCGCGTAGGTGATCGGCATCATGCCCTCGGTCAGTCCGACCAGGAACACGGCGTCCCACTCCAGGCCCTTCGCCGAGTGCAGCGAGGCCAGGGTGACTCCCTGGACCGTGGGGGCGTGCTGGGCCACGGCCCGCTCGTCCAGCTCGGCGACCAGATCGGAGAGGGTCGCGCCGGGCCTGGCCCGTTCGAAGTCCTCCGCGAGCCTGACCAGGGCGGCCAGGGACTCCCAGCGGTCGCGCACCGCGCCGGAACCGGCGGGCGGCTCGCTCCGCCAGCCCTTGGTGGACAGCACCGCGCGGACCTCCGCGGGCAGCCCCCGCGCATCGTCCAGCAGGGAGTCGTTGCCCCCGGCTCTGGCCGCGCCGCGCAGGGCGACGCCCGCTTCCCGTACCTCCGCGCGCTCGAAGAACCGCTCCGCTCCCCGCAGCTGGTACGGCACCCCCGCGTCGGCCAGGGCCTGTTCGTAGACCTCGGACTGGGAGTTGACCCGGTAGAGCACGGCGATCTCGCCCGCCGGGACACCGGCCGCGATCAGGTCGCGGATGCGGCGGGCGGTGCCTTCGGCCTCCGCCGGCTCGTCCGCGTACTCCGTATAGGCGGGCTCCGGGCCGCGCTCGCGCTGCGAGACCAGTTCGAGCCGGTGCTCGGCGGCCCTGCCCCGGGCCTGGCCGAGCAGGCCGTTGGCCAGGTGGACCACCTGCGGCGTGGAGCGGTAGTCCCGGACGAGCTTGACGACGGTGGCCCCGGGGTGGCGGGTGCGGAAGTTCAACAGGTGGTCGGGGGTGGCCCCGGTGAAGGAGTAGATCGTCTGGCTGGCGTCGCCCACGACGCAGAGGTTGTCCCGGTCGCCCAGCCAGAGGTCGAGCAGCCGCTGCTGGAGCGGGCTGACGTCCTGGTACTCGTCGACGACGAAGTGCTGGTACTGCCGGCGCACGTGGTCTGCGATGTCGTGCCGGTCCTGGAGGATGCCGACGGTCAGGAGCAGCACATCCTCGAAGTCGATGACCGTGCGGTCCCGCTTCAGCTGCTCGTACATCGCGTAGACCTGCGAGATCTCGGCGGGATCGCGCGGGGCGTCGCGCTGGGACTTGGCGACCACGGCCGGGTAGTCGGCGGGCACGGTCTGGGTGACCTTGGCCCATTCGATCTCGCTCGTGACATCGCGCAGCTCGTTGCGGTCGAGCCGGATGTTGCAGCGGGCGGCCGCCTCTGCCACCAGCTGGACCTTGCGCTCCAGCAGCCGGGGCAGATCGCCACCGACAGCTTTCGGCCAGAAGTACTGGAGCTGGCGCAGGGCCGCGGAGTGGAAGGTCCGCGCCTGCACGCCGCCCGCCCCGAGCTGGCGCAGCCGTCCCCGCATCTCGCCGGCGGCCCGGTTGGTGAACGTGACGGCGAGCACACTCGTCGGCTGGACTATCCCGGCGCGCACCCCGTAGGCGATGCGGTGCGTGATGGCCCGCGTCTTGCCCGTACCGGCTCCGGCCAGCACGCACACCGGACCCTGCAGGGCCGTGGCGACCTCGCGCTGTTCGGGGTCGAGCCCGTCCAGGACGGCGTCGGCGGAGTCGGGGACCTGAGGGAAGAGGGTGGAATGCGTTGCTGATGTCACCCCGCCATGCTGCCAGGTCGAAAGAGGCGAACGCGGAAGTTGTCCACAGGGGTGACGCATCCGTCGTACTAATACGGGGCGGTGTACTGATACGGGGCGGTGCGGGAATGGCCGCCGGGTTGCGTACGTTCCCTATTCGTGCGGTAACGCACATCCCGGCTCGTGGGTGCGACGTGGCTCTTGGGTACGACGGACGAGACCGTGACGGGATGTGGCGGGATTGCCGCGACCGAAGAGACAGAGGAGCGCCAAGACATGCCGGGCACTGTGACGATGTACAGCACCACGTGGTGCGGATACTGCCGTCGGCTCAAGGGCCAGATGGACCGCGAGGGCATCGCGTACACCGAGATCAACATCGAGCACGACCCGGAGTCGGCGGCCTTCGTCGAGAAGGCGAATGGCGGGAACCAGACGGTCCCGACCGTTCTCTTCCCGGACGGTTCGACGCTGACGAACCCCTCGCTGGCCCAGGTGAAGCAGGCGCTCGGCGCCTGACCGGCCTTGACGCACCCGACCCCCGACCGGCCCGCCGCCGGACCGGGGGTCTTCGCGTATCCGCCCGCACGCGTATCCGCCCGCACACGTATCCGCCCGCCCGCACCCGTATCCGCCCGCGCGAGGCCGGGTCGTAGGTAGCGTGACCGGCATGACGACCAGGGGCGGGGCGGCCGGCGGGGCGGACGGCGAGGCGTTGCACGGAGGCATGGCGAACGCGGGCGCCGTCTTCCGCCGGGGTGAGCTGGTGGACCGGCCCGCCCCGCCCAACGCCCCCGCCCTCCACGCCCATCTCCGCGCGCTCAGGGAGCACGGCTTCGACGCGGCTCCGACTCCCGTCGGCCTCACCGCCGACGGCCGCGAGCAGCTCACCTTCCTTCCTGGCGAGGTGGCTCTGCCACCGTTCCCGGACTGGGCCCTGACGACAACCGCCCTCGAATCGGTCGGGAGACTGCTGCGCCGCCTGCACACGGCGAGCGAGGCCGCCGGGGCCGGTGCGGACGTCGACTGGCCGCAGGATCTCGCCGACCCGGCGGGAGGGACGATGCTGTGCCACAACGACGTGTGCCCGGACAACGTGGTCTTCCGCGACGGCCGGGCCGCCGCCCTGATCGATTTCGACCTGTCGGCTCCGGGCCGCCCTCTCTGGGACCTCGCGATGGCTGCCCGCTACTGGGTGCCCATGCTCGATCCGGTGTCCGCGGCCGACCTGTATCCCGGCGGGCCGGATGTGTGCGCTCGGCTGCGGATCCTCGCCGACAGCTACGGCCTCCCGGCGGCGGAGCGGGCCGCGTTGCCGGGGGTGGTCGAACAGGCCACGGAGGTCTGCCGCGGCTTCGTCGCCCGCCGCGTGGCCGACGGTGATCCTGTCTACCTCCAGGCACTGGCCGACCGTGGCGGTTGGGAGCGCTGGGACCGCGTGCGGGCCTGGCTGGCCGTTCGGCGCGAAGCGTTCACGGCCGCTCTGACCGACTGACGTGCAGCGGCGCGTTCGGGATTCTCACGCGCCGCTGCACGCGGTCAGCCCAGGCCGAGCTGGCGGGACGCCGCCGCCACCGTCTGTTCGAGGAGGACGGCGATGGTCATCGGGCCGACTCCGCCGGGGACCGGGGTGATCAGGCTCGCGCGCTCGGCCGCTGTCTCGAAATCGACGTCACCGACGTTGCCCTCGTTGTAGCCCGCGTCGATCACCACCGCGCCGGGCCTGATGTCCGCGCCGGTGATGAAGCGCGGCCTGCCGACCGCGACCACCAGGACCTCCGCCTGCCGGACAATCGAGGAGAGGTCCGCGGTGTGCGAGTGGCAGTACGTCACCGTGGCGTTGCGGCCGAGGAGGAGCATTCCGGCGGGCTTGCCCAGGATGGCGCTGCGTCCCACGACCACCGCGTGCTTGCCCGCGAGGCCGACCTCGTACGCGTCGAGCAGCCGCATGATGCCGCCGGGGGTGCAGGAGACGAATCCGGGGAGGCCGAAACCCATCGCCGCGAAGGAGTGCATGGTGACCCCGTCGACGTCCTTCTCCGGGGCGATCGCCTCGAAGGCGGCCCGTTCGTCGATGTGCGGGCCCATCGGGTGCTGCAACAGGATGCCGTGGACTCCCGGGTCGTTCGACAGCGCGGTCACCGCCGCGACCACATCCGCCGTGGTGGCGTCGGCGGGGAGCGCCACGTGCCGGGACTCGATGCCCGCACGCGCGCACCGGTTGCGCTTCATCTTGACGTACGTCACGGACGACGGGTCCTCACCGACGAGGACGGTGGCCAGGCAGGGCGGTGTTCCGGTGCGCAGCCGGATCTCCGCGGCCGCGGCGGTGGTCTCCTCGACGCTCCGGCGGGCGAGGCCGGTGCCGTCCATCAGCTGAGCCGTGCTGGTCGGGTTCACGTGGTACTCCTGGGCGCTGGGGCGATCGCGTCGGCCGACGGGCCGCGGGAATCGCGGGATCGTGGTCGGTCGCCCAGGCGCACGGCTCCGGCAGCCCCATGGACTGCCGGTGTTCTCTGCGGCCGCTCCCCGGTGGTGCTCCACCTCAGCGCCAGTCACGGCCCGCACCCACTGTAGAGGGCGCGCGGCCGGACTCGGGAGTGCGGACGCGAGCGGGGAGTGCGGACGTACTCCCCGCTCGCGCGTCCTCGCTCCGGTGTCAGCCGGCGCTGCGCGGCCTCGGGAGGGGCTTCCCGTACCAGATCTCGATCAGCCGGGCCGCGATCGAGATGCCGAACGGGGGCAGGATCTCGCCCGACTCGAAGGCGGCCGTCAGGTCCTCGCGGGAGAACCAGCGCGCCTCCTCGATCTCCTCGCCGTCGACGTTGATCTCGTACGTCGTGGCCCGTGCCATGAAACCGAGCATCAGGCTGGACGGGAAGGGCCAGGGCTGGCTGGCGACGTACTCGACCTCGCCCACCGTGATGCCCGCTTCCTCGAACACCTCGCGCGCCACGGACTGCTCGATCGATTCGCCCGGCTCGACGAACCCGGCCAGGGTGGAGAAGCGGCCCTCCGGCCAGTGGACCTGGCGGCCCAGCAGGGCACGGTCCTGGTCGTCGGTGACGAGCATGATCACGGCCGGGTCGGTGCGCGGGTAGTGCTCCGCGCCGCAGGCCTGGCAGCGGCGGATGTGTCCGGACGCCGCGATGACCGTGCGTTCGCCGCAGCGCGAGCAGAAGCGGTGCAGCCGCTGCCAGTTCTCCAGTGCCACCGCGTGCACCATCAGCCCGGCGTCGCGGGCGCCGAGGAGCAGCCCGGCCTCGCGCAGCCCGGCGGGGCGGGCCGACTGGTCCATGCGGCCCGGCAGGGAGTCCTTCTGCAGGGCGAAGTAGCTGACGCCGTCCTCGTCGGTGCCGAGGAAGTAGCGGTGGGTCTCGGTGACGGGCGCCTCGAAAGCGGGGGTCATCACGATTTCGGTGCCGTCGTCGGTGTCGTCGATCAGCACCTGCCCGCCGGACACGACGAAGACCCGGGTCGTCGGGTGGCTCCACGCCGCGGCCAGCCAGGCCTCGTCGAGGCGGTGGTGCGCGGCGCGGTCGATGCCGCTGGGCGCGGTCAGACCGATGGGCCGGTCGGTGGTGGCGTTGTCGAAGGTGCTCACAGGTGCTTCCTACTCCCCCGGGATGGATCGGGTGTTCAGAGGATTCAGCGGAGTGCGGCCGCCAGTTCGCTCCAGAGGTGGGCGGTGGTCTCCACGCCCTTGAGCAGCAGGTCGAGTTCGACCTTCTCGTTGGGCGCGTGCCAGCCGTCGGACGGTACGGAGATGCCGAGGAAGAGGACGGGGGCGCCGAGCACGTCCTGCAGGTCCGCCGCGGGTCCCGAGCCTCCTTCGCGGGTGAAGAGGATCTTCTTGCCGAAGGCCCGTCCCATGGCGCGGGCGACGGCCTGCAGGGCGGGGTGGTCGAGCGGGGTGAGGCAGGGGCGGGTGGCGGGGAGGAAGGTGATCCGGTGGCCGATTCCGGCCGGGACGCGGGCCTCTGCCCAGGCCCGTACGGCCTCCTGGATCCGGTCGGGCTCCTGGCCCGCGACCAGCCGGAAGCTGATCTTGACCTGGGCGGAGGACGGGATGATCGTCTTGCTTCCGGCGCCCTGGTATCCGCCGCCGATGCCGTTGACCTCGGCGGTGGGGCGGGCCCAGACGCGCTCCAGGGTGGAGTAGCCCGCCTCGCCGGACGCGGCCTGCGACCTGGCGGTGCGCAGCCAGGTGGCCTCGTCGAAGGGGAGCGCGGCGAAGAGTTCGCGTTCGGTGCCGGTCAGTTCGGTCACGCCGTCGTAGAAGCCGGGGACCGCGACCCGTCCGTCCGCGTCGTGGAGCGCCGCGACGAGCCGGGCGATCTCGGTCGCCGGGTTGGGGACCGCGCCGCCGAACGAACCGGAGTGGATGTCCTGGCCGGGGCCGCGCAGCTCGATCTCGCACTCGGCCAGGCCGCGCATGCCGGTGCAGACGGTCGGGGTGGTCTCGTCCCACATGCCGGTGTCGGAGACGATCACGGCGTCCGCGGCGAGCCGGTCCGCCCGCTGCTCGACCAGCGCGCGGAAGTGCGGGGAGCCCGACTCCTCCTCGCCCTCGACGAGCAGCTTGAGGTGCACGGCGGGGCTGGTACGGCCGGTGGTGGCGAGGTGGGCCCGGACGCCGAGCGTGTGGAAGAACACCTGGCCCTTGTCGTCCGCCGCGCCGCGCCCGTACATCCTGCCGTCCCGGATCACCGGCTCGAACGGCTCTGTGTGCCAGCCGTCCTCGCGGGCGGCGGGCTGCACGTCGTGATGTCCGTACACCAGGACCGTGGGGGCGTCGGGATCGTCGGACGGCCACTCGGCGTAGACGGCGGGGGCGCCGTCCGTCTCCCAGACCTCGGTGACCGGGAAGCCGGTCTCCTTGAGCTTGGCGGACAGCCACTCCGCGCTGCGCCGTACGTCCCCGTCGTGCTCCGGCTGCGCGGATACGGAGGGAATGCGCAGCCACTCCGCGAGGTCGTCGAGGAAGGCCGCGCGGTGCTGCTCGGTGTACGTACGGACGGCGCTGTCCGGGGTGTCGCTCATGACCTTCAGCTTATCCGTCCGTCGGAGGTGGCTCGTCCAGGAGGATGCGCTCCAGCTCCCGGCGGCCCGGGAGGCGCCCTGGACGGACGCTCTCACCGGTGCGGACGAAGAGGAACGTGGCCGAGACGTCGGTGAGCGGCAGTCCGTGCAGTTCGGCCCAGGCGAGGCGGTAGACGGCGAGCTGGAGGGGGTCGGCGGTGTTGGTGCGGCTGGTCTTCCAGTCGACGATCTCGTACGTGTCCCCGGTGCGGTACACCGCGTCGATACGGCCCCGGACGATCCGGCCGGCCAGCGTGATCTGGAACGGCGTCTCGACGCGGTACGGGGTCCGGCGGGCGTACGGGGTGCGCTCGAAGGCCTCCTTGAGCAGCGCGAGATCGGCCTCGTCTGCGATCTCGGCGTCACTGTCCTCGCCGCCGGGCAGCTCGTCGGGGCCGAGCATGGGCAGCGGCAGTTCCTCGAAGCGGGACTCGACCCAGGCGTGGAAGCGGGTGCCCCGGCGGGCGGCGGGCTGCGGGGGCCGGGGCATGGGCCGGGCCAGCTCCTGGGCGAAGCCGTCCGGGTCGTCGGCCAGGCGCATCAGCTGGGTGGCGGAGAGCGAGGCGGGGACGAGGACGTCACGCACGGTGGCGCGGGCCCGGCGCAGCTCCCCGGCGAGGGCGTCGAGGTCGCGGTCCCAGGAGGCGAGGGTGCGGGACTCCTCGGGGGTGAGGCGCGCGGGGACCCGCTCGGGCAGCCGGGCCGCGGGGATGTGGGGGGCGGCGTCGGCCGGGGGCACGTCGTCGCCATCGGGGAAGGGCGCGTCGTCCAGGAAGGGGTCGTCGTCCGGGAAGGGGTCGTCCTCGGGGAACAGCTCGTCCTCGAAGGGCGGCTCTTCCGGCGGATCCGGCCGCTCCGCCGCCGGGTGCGCGTCATCCGCCGGCCCCGCCCCGGCCAGTGCCGTCAGGTGGGCCATCACCGTCTCCGCGGCGGCCCTGCGGCGGGTCAGCGCGGTGTCGTCCAGCGGCAGCGGCCAGGCGTGGTCGGCCGCCGACTCGGCCAGGGCGGGGTTCTCCTCGTCCTCGGCCGGCTCGTCCGCCCAGACCTCGATCTCGCCGTGACCGGCCACGCAGTGCTCGTACAGCGCGTGCAGGAAGCCGGACGGGCCGCGCGTCTTCTTCTGGGTGGGGCCCCACCAGTGGCCGGATCCGAGCAGCAGGGTGCGGGGGCGGGTGAAGGTGACGTATCCGAGGCGCAGCTCCTCGGTGTGCTGGTGCTCCTTCATCTCCTCCTTGAAGCCCTTGAGGCCCTTGGCGTCGAAGGAGTGGATGACGGGCAGGGTGGCCGTGTCGCCGCGCAGGGCGTGCGGGAGGACCTTGGACTGGGAGGTCCAGGCATCGCGGGACTGGCCGCTGGGGAACTGGCCGCCGACCAGGCCGGGGACGGCGACGACGTCCCATTCGAGGCCCTTGGACTTGTGGGCGGTGAGGACCTTGACGGTGTTCTCGCCGCCGGGCAGCGCGTTGTCCAGGCCCTTCTCGTACTGCGCGGCGGTGCGCAGGAAGCCGAGGAAGGCGAGGAGCGTGGCCTCACCGTCGACGGCGGCGAAGCGGGCCGCGACGTCGAGGAAGTTGGCGAGGGTCTCGCGGCGGCGGGCGGCCAGGGCCTGCGGGGAGGCGGAGAGCTCGACTTCGAGTCCGGTGGCGCTCAGGACCCGGTGCAGTACGTCCATCAGGGGGTCGGCGAGCGAGCGGCGCAGTTCGCGCAGTTCGGTGGCGAGGCGGGCGAAGCGGACGCGGGCCTCGGTGGAGAACGGCAGCCGGTCGTCCCCCTCGCCCCCGGAGCCGAGGAAGGTGTCCAGGGCGTCGGCGAGCGAGATCACCTCGGCCGGGTCGACGCCCTCGACGGCCTCCGCGAGGCGGCGGTCGGGGTCGAAGTCCTCGTCGTCGCCGTGGGAGGCGCGGTGCACCAGGAGGCGGGCGCGGCGGCCGAGCAGCGCCAGGTCGCGGGGGCCGATCCGCCAGCGGGGGCCGGTGAGCAGCCGGACCAGGGAGGCGTTGGCCCCCGGATCCTGGAGGACCTCGCAGACCGCGACGAGGTCCGCGACCTCGGGGAGGTGCAGCAGCCCGGACAGGCCGACGACCTCGACCGGGATGTCCCTGGCCACCAGTGCGGCCTGGATCTGCGGGAAGTCGCCGGCGGTGCGGCACAGGACGGCTATCTCGCCGGGTGCCTTGCCGGTCCGCACCAGGTGGGCGATCGAGTCCGCGAGCCAGTCGATCTCCTCTGTGTGGGTGCGCAGCAGGGCGCAGCGGACGAGACCGTCGCGCTCGGCGCCGGGGGCGGGGCGCAGTGCCTCGACGCCCTCGTGCATGGCGCGCAGGGGTTCGGCGAGGCCGTTGGCGAGGTGGAGGAGGCGGCCGCCGCTGCGGCGGTTCTCGCTGAGGGAGTAGCGGGTGGCGGGGGCGCCGTCGGCCTGTGGGAAGTGGCTCGGGAAGTCGTCGAGGTTGGCCACGGAGGCGCCGCGCCAGCCGTAGATGGCCTGGCAGGGGTCGCCCACGGCGGTGACCGCGTGCCCGGTCGACGTGCCGTCGGGGCCGCTGCCGAAGAGGGCGGAGAGCAGCAGGCGCTGGGCGACGGAGGTGTCCTGGTACTCGTCGAGCAGGACGACCCGGTACTCCTCGCGCAGGATCGCGCCGACCTCGGGGCGGGTGAGGGCGAGCTGTGCGGAGAGCGCGATCTGGTCGCCGAAGTCGAGGAGGTCGCGGCTCCGCTTCGCCTCGCGGTAGCGCCGGGTCAGCGAGAGGAGCTCGCGGCGGGCCTCCGCCGTCTCGGGGATCTTGCGCAGTTCGGCGTTGCTGAGCTTGGCGCTCTCCAGCTCGCGGAGCAGCTCCGTGTCGTACTCCGCGAGCTGTTCGGGGCGTACGAGATGCTCGGCAAGCTCGGCGTCCAGCGCCAGCAGATCGCTGACCAGCGTGGGAAACGACCTGGTCAGGGCCGGGTACGGGCCGGGGGCGTCGCGCAGCACGCGGGCGGCGAGCTGAAAGCGGGTGGCGTCCGCGAGGAGGCGGGTGGTGGGTTCGAGCCCTATCCGCAGCCCGTGCTCGGTGAGGAGCCGCCCGGCGAAGGCGTGGTACGTGGAGATGCTGGGCTCGCCCGGCGGGTCGTCCGGATCGATGACCTCCGGATCGGTGACGCCGGCCGCGACCAGGGCCTTGCGGACGCGCTCCGCCAGCTCGCCGGCCGCCTTGTTGGTGAAGGTGAGGCCGAGGACCTGTTCGGGGGCGACCTGTCCGGTCCCGACGAGCCACACCACCCGGGCCGCCATCACCGTGGTCTTCCCCGACCCGGCCCCGGCGACGATCACCTGCGGGGCGGGCGGCGCGGTGATGCACGCCGTCTGCTCCGGGGTGAAGGGGATCCCGAGGAGCTCCTTGAGCTGCTCGGGATCGGTGAGGTGCGAGGACACTCCACAGAGGCTAACCGGCCACGCCGACAACCCACGAAGCCGTGGGCGGGCGGGCGCCCCGCGGGGCATCGGCGCCCGCGTTCCGCCGGCTGGCGGGCCACCAGCCGCGGGGAACCGTCTAGATTGACGCCAGTCGCATCAACAGCCTTACGAGGACGGTCACATGAGCGCCGACATCCCGGCCCCCGCAACCGGCTCCGGAGCGCCGGACGCCACCGCCGAACTCCGGAAGCGAATAGACACCACGAAGGCGCACCCGGCCCGCGTCTACGACGTCTTCCTCGGCGGCAAGGACAACTACCCCGCCGACCGCGAGGCGGCGGCCATGGCGCTGAAGGCCAATCCGCGCGGGTACCTCACCGTGCGGCACAACCGGGACTTCATGCGGCGCGCGGTGACGCTCGCGGCCAGAAACGGCGCCCGGCAGTTCCTGGACATCGGCACGGGGCTGCCGACCCAGCAGAACGTCCACCAGATCGTGCAGGGCATCGCGCCCGACGCGCGGGTCGTGTACGTGGACAACGACCCGGTGGTGCTGGTCCACGCGCAGGCCCTGCTCACCAGCGGGCCGCAGGGCAGCACCGACTACATCGAGGCGGACCTGCGCGACCCCGCCAAGATCCTCGGAGCCGCCCGCCGCACTCTCGACTTCGACCGGCCCGTCACCCTGGTGCTGGCTGCCGTCCTCCACTTCATCGAGGACGAGGAGGCCATTCCCATCGTCAGGCAGCTCGTCGACGCCATCCCGTCGGGCAGCCATCTCGTGCTGAGCAACGTCAGCTCGGATCTCAACCCCGAGCAGGTCGGCCAGGTGACGAAGGCCTTCAAGGAACGCGGCTTCTCCATGGTCCGCCGCTCGCGGGCCCAGGTGGAGCGCTTCGTGACCGACAACGGTCTGGAGCTGCTCGACCCCGGCGTCGTCCCGGTGCACCGCTGGCGTCCGGAGCAGGTCACCGACCTGCCGGAGGCCGCAGAACCCGACCGGGAGTTCGTGGCGAGCCTGGACGTCCTGGACCGGACGCGCTACCAGGACATCAACGACGTCACCGACGCGGACGTCAGTGTGTACGGGGTGATGGCCCGCAAACCGTGACGGTCCGGGGCCGGGCGCGCCCGCTCACTCCAGGACCTGCCGCCCCTCCGGCTGGGCACTGCACGAGGCCCTGAACGCGCAGTGGGTGCAGTGCTGGCCGGTCGTCGGGGTGAACCGTTCGTCCAGGACCCGGCCCGCGGCGGTCGCCAGCAGGTCCGAGACCCATTCGGTGTCCGGCGGCTGCTGGGCCTGCACCTTGGGGACGGCGTCGCCGCCCTCCTTCTTGGGCGCGGGCTGGCGCAGCTGTACGAGTTCGGCGCCGCCGGACTCCGGGCGTTCGCCGTCGAAGACGTCGTCGACCGCGCCTTCCCTGACGGCCAGCTGGTACACGGCGAGCTGGGGGTGGCGGGCGACCTCCTCCTTCGTCGGGGACTGCTTGCCGGTCTTGAAGTCGACGACGTAGGCACGGCCGTCCGCGTCCCGTTCCACCCGGTCCATGGAGCCCCGGATGCGCACCTCGTACTCCCCCGCCTCCAGCGTCACGTCGAAGTCGTGCTCGCTGGCGGCCGGGGTGCGGCCGGTGCGGTCCATGACGTGCCAGCGCAGGAAGCGCTCCAGGGCGACGCGCGCCTGTTCCTTCTCCTGCTGCGACTTCCACGGGGCGTCGAAGACCAGCCCGTCCCAGACCGAGTCGAGCCGCTCCATGAGGACGGCCAGATCGGCGGGCGTCCGGCCGGAGGCCACCTCGTCGGCGAGTACGTGGACGACGTTGCCGAAGCCCTGGGCGGCGGTCGCCGGGGCGTCGGCCTTCACCTCGCGGCCCAGGAACCACTGGAGCGCGCAGGTGTTGGCGAGCTGGTCGAGCGCGCTGCCGGACAGGGCGACGGGCTGGTCCCGGTCGCGCAGCGGGACGGCCGAGCGGGTCGGCTCGTACAGGCCCCACCAGCGGTAGGGGTGGGCCGACGGCACGAGCGGCTGCCCCTCGTCGTCGGTGAGCGCCGCGAGCCGGGCGAGGCGGTGGGCGGCCTCCTCGCGCAGGGCGTCGGACGCGCCGGGGTCGACGGTGGTGGCGCGCAGCTCTGCCACCAGGGCTGCCACGGCGAGGGGGCGGCGCGGGCGGCCGGTGACATCGCGGGGCTCGACGCCGAGTTCGGTGAGGAAGCGGGACGGCTGGTCGCCATCGTCGGCGGGTGCCTTGACGGCGGTGACGACGAGCCGTTCGCGGGCGCGGGTGGCGGCGACGTAGAACAGCCGGCGCTCCTCGGAGAGGAGTGCGCCGGGGGTGAGGGGTTCGGCGAGACCGTCGCGGCCGATCCGGTCCGCTTCGAGCAGCGAGCCCCGGCGGCGCAGGTCGGGCCAGAGGCCTTCCTGCACCCCGGCGACGACGACCATCCGCCACTCCAGGCCCTTGGACCGGTGCGCGGTCATCAGCCGTACGGCATCGGGCCGGGCGGAGCGCCTGGAGAGGGTGTTGGCCGCGATGTCCTGGGCGTCGACCTCCTCCAGGAAGTTGAGCGCGCCGCGCCCGCCGGTGCGCTCCTCCGCGCGGGCCGCCGTGTCGAACAGGGCGCAGACCGCGTCGAGATCGCGGTCGGCGTTGCGGCCGCCGGCGCCGCCCCGCAGCGCGGCCCGCTCCAGCCTGCCCGGCCAGGGGGTGCCGGACCACAGCTCCCACAGGGCCTCCTCCGCGGTGCCGCCGCCCTCCAGGAGTTCGCGCGCCTTTCGCAGCAGGGCGCCGAGACGCTGAGCGCCGCGGGCGTACGCCGGATCGTGCGTGACGAGCCGTTCCGGCTCTGCCAGCGCGCGGGCCAGCAGATCGCCGGAGGGCGCGGGCACCCGGTTCCCGGTGGCGCGCTCCTCGTCGCGCAGGGCCCGGCCGAGCCGGCGCAGGTCGGCGGCGTCCATGGAGCCGAGGGGGGAGGCGAGGAGGGTCAGCGCGGTCTCGGTGTCGAGCCAGGCCGCCGGGGCGGGGGGCACGGATTCCGCGTCCGCCCCGGGTTCTGCCGGGGATTCCGCCCCTGCCTCCGCCTCCGCGTTCCGGCGGAGCGCCGCCGTGGCCACCGTGCGCAGGGCGGTCAGGAGCGGGGCCACCGCGGGTTCGTGGCGCAGGGGCAGGTCGTCGCCGTCGACCTCCAGCGGAACGCCCGCCGAGGTCAGGGCCCGGCGCATCGCGGGGATCGTGCGGCCGCCGGCCCGGACCAGCACCGCCATCTCGTGCCACGGCACCCCGTCCTCCAGATGCGCCCGGCGCAGCAGGTCCGCGATGTTGTCGAGCTCGGTGGAGGCGGTCGGGTAGGTGTACGTCTCGACGGTGCCGCCCTCGTGGACCGCGCCGAGTTCCCGGTGGGCGCGGACCTTCGCGGAGGGCAGCCGGGACAGCGGCATCCGGCGGGTGAGCAGCCGGGTGGCCGCCAGCAGCCGGTCCCCGGAGCGGCGCGAGGTGGTGAGGACGCCGACCGGGGCCGGGGCGCCGTCCGCCCGCCGGAAGACCTCGGGGAAGTCGAGGATGCCGTTCACGTCGGCGCCCCGGAAGGCGTAGATCGACTGGTCCGGGTCACCGAACGCGATCAGGTCCCGGCCGCCCCCGCCGCCCGGGGTGCTCCCCCGGTTCCCGGCCAGCGCGTGCAGCAGCCGCACCTGCGCCGGGTCGGTGTCCTGGTACTCGTCGACGAACACCACGTCGTACTGGCCGGCCAGCAGCGCGGACACCTCGGGGCGCTCCGCGAGCAGCACCGCCCGGTGGACCAGCTCCGCGTAGTCCAGCACCCCCTGGGCGTCCAGCACGTCGAGGTACTCGGCGAGGAACTCGGCGGCGGCGCTCCAGTCGGGGCGGCCGGTGCGCCGGGCGAAGTCCGCGAGGGCGTCCGGGCCGAGGCCCAGTTCACGGCTGCGGGCGAGCACCGCGCGCACCTCGTCCGCGAAGCCCCTGGTGGTCAGGCAGGCCCGCAGCTCGTCGGGCCAGCGGATGTGGGCGCGCCCCTGCTTCTCCAGGTCGAGCTGGCCGGCCAGCAGATCGCGGACCGTGACGTCCTGCTCCGGACCGGAGAGCAGCCGCAGCGGGTCCGCGAAGAGATCGGCGTCCTGATGGGCGCGGACCAGGGCGTAACAGAAGGAGTGGAACGTGGTGGCCTGCGGGCTGCGGACGGCGCCGAGCCGGGCGGCCATCCGGTCGCGGAGCTCGACGGCGGCCTTGCGGCTGAAGGTGAGGATCAGGATGCGGGCCGGCTCCGCGCCCCGCGCGACGTGTGCCGCGACGCTCTCCACGAGCGTGGTGGTCTTGCCCGTGCCCGGTCCGGCGAGGACCAGCAGCGGCCCGCCGGGGTGGTCAACCACCGCGCGCTGCGCCGCGTCCAGGAGAGGGGGGTCCACGGAGCCCGGCGGGGTACGCACCAGCCGGTACGCGCCCGTGGTCCCACGCCGTGCCTGACGGTGCGGACTGTGCCGGGTGGTGGAGGAGGAGCTCACGTGGGTCGCCGGTCCTGGTGGGTGTGCTGATGGTGAGGGCGCGGCAGCTGCCGCGAACTGACGACGCTACTCCCGCGGCGGGCCCGATCGTGGCGGTACGGATGCGGGGATCGTCACGTTCGGCCCGGACGGCGAACCCGGTCGGGGCGGCCCGGACCACAGCGGACGTGCCGAGGCCGGCGCACTCCGCGCGGACGGCGCACGCCCGGCGGGCAGCGGGCTCCGCGCGCCGCGCGCGTCACGCTTCCCGTACGCCGTACGGGCCCGGCTCCGCACGATGGGCCGCCGGATGGCCGAAGCTGTCAGGTGTGAGCACCCCCGCCGTCCGCTCCCGGACCGCCCGTCACGCCGTCCGACCCGGCGTCCGCCGCCGCGCCCGGCACTCCGTCCCACCGCGCCCGTCTCATGTCCAGGCGCGGAACGTGACCGTCCGCACTGGCCGGGGCCTCGCGCAGCGGGGTGTTCTCCGCCCGGTAGTGGTTCAGCGCGCGCAGCTCGTGGCCGGGCAGCAGCGTCCCGTCGGAGCGCACGACGCGCCACCACGGCACCGCCGACCCGTACAGCGCCATGGCCCGGCCGACCTGACGCGGGCCGCCGTCCCCCAGCCACTCCGCGATGTCGCCGTACGTCATGACGCGGCCGGGCGGGATCAGCTCTGCGACGTCGAGCACGCGCTCCGCGTACTCCGGCAGCGCGTCACTCGTCGGGTTCTCGCTCATCCGGCCCATCCTGCCGTACGCCACCGACAGCGCGGCCGATTCCGTGTCCGGCCGCACACACAGCGTGCGGAGGCCGGGAAAGGGGCGTATCTTGCGCTTCGCGCGCCCCTGCATCGCACCCTGATGCCCTCCTCCGTCCAGAGGCCGTGCCACCATCATCCGGGCGGTGACCGGTGATACGAGAACACGAAGACCAATCAGAGGCGACGAAGGAGCAGGGCGTGCAGCCACCGAAGGCGGCCGACGCCTCTGATGCCGAGCCGCACCCGGAAGAGGGCCGGCCGGACTCCGACACCGGTACGGAGAGTCCTTCCGGGAGCCCGGCCGGTTCGACGCTGTCGACCTCGGAAGAGGACCTGTCCGAGCGCGTTTCCGGGGACGAACCCCTGCTCCCCGCCCGGGTGCACCGTCCCTCGGATCTGCTGCGTCTCCTCATCGGCGTCCTGGCGATCGTCGTGCTGTTCTCCGTCGCCGCGTTCGCCCACGGCACGACCACCGGTCTTGAGGAGGACATCAACAAGGGCACCGGCCAGGCGCCCGACGTGCTCATCAAGATCGCCGGCCTGGTCTCCAGCATCGCCGTCCTGCTCGTGCCGGTCGCCTTCGCGATCGAGCGGCTGATCAAACGCGACGGGCTGCGGATCGCGGACGGTGTGCTGGCCGCCGTGCTCGCCCACGGAGTGACGCTCGCGGCGGATCTGTGGGTCGCCAAGACCGCCTCCGGAACGATCCAGGACGCCCTGACCCAGCCGGCGCCGGGTGACGCGCTCACCGATCCCGTGCACGGCTATCTCGCTCCGGTGATCGCCTATATGACGGCGGTCGGGATGGCGAGACGGCCGCGCTGGCGGGTCGTGCTGTGGGTGGTGCTGCTGCTCGACGCCTTCGCCATGCTGGTCGGCGGCTACACGACACCGCTCTCGATCATCCTCACGGTGCTGATCGGCTGGACGGTGGCGTACGGCACGCTGTACGCGGTCGGCTCGCCGAACGTCCGGCCGACCGGCCAGCACCTGATGGCGGGTCTGCGCCATGTCGGCTTCCACCCCGTCAACGCGATGCGCGCCGACGACGCCCCCGACTCCGGCGACCAGAACGACCGGGGCCGCCGCTACCTGGTCTCCCTGGAGGACGGGCCGCCGCTCGATGTGACGGTCGTCGACCGGGAACAGCAGGCCCAGGGATTCTTCTACCGGGTGTGGCGCAGGCTCACCCTGCGCGGGATCACCCAGCGGCGGTCCATCCAGTCGCTGCGCCAGGCGCTGGAGCAGGAGGCGCTCCTCGCGTACGCGGCGATCGCCGCCGGGGCCAACGCGCCCAAGCTGATCGCCACCTCCGAGCTGGGTCCCGACGCCGTGATGCTGGTGTACGAGCACATCGGCGGGCGCTCCCTGGACGCGCTGGAGGACGCCGACATCACCGATGACCTGGTGCGCGACGCCTGGCGCCAGGTGCAGGCGCTCCAGTCCCGGCGGATCGCGCACCGCAGGCTCACCGGCGACGCCCTGCTGGTGGACCGTTCCGGCAAGGTGTTCGTCACGGACCTGCGCGGCGGCGAGATCGCGGCCGGCGATCTGGTGCTCCGGATGGACGTCGCCCAGCTGCTCACCACCACCGGTCTGCGGGTGGGCGCGGAGCGGGCGGTGGCCGCCGCGCTCGCGGTCGTCGGCCCGGACACCGTCGCGGACTGCCTGCCGCTGCTCCAGCCGATCGCGCTCAGCCGCTCCACCCGGGCGCATCTGCGCAGGCTCGCCCGGGAGCGGTCGCAGCGGGAGCGCGAGGCGGTGCTCGACGCGTCGGACGCGGCGAAGCGGGCCCGTACCCAGGCCGCGGAGAGCTCCGGGGACGCGGACCGCAAGGCCGCCCGCAAATCGCTGCGGACCGAGAAGCAGGCCGAGAAACGGGCCATGGACGACGCGCTGGACGAGGCGCGCGAGGAGGATCTGCTCACCCTGATCCGCCGGGAGGTGCTGCTGATCCGGCCGCAGGCCCCGGTCGAGCCGGTCCGGCTGGAGCGCATCAAACCGCGCACCCTGCTCAGCTTCATCGCGGGCGCCATCGCCGCGTACTTCCTGATCTCGCAGGTCACGGAGGCCGACTTCGGTGCGGTGGTCGAGCAGGCGGAGTGGGGCTGGGTGGCGGCCGCGCTCGGCTTCTCCGCGCTCAGCTACGTCGCGGCGGCGATGAGCCTGCTGGGCTTCGTGCCGGAGCGGGTGCCGTTCGGCAAGACGGTGCTGGCGCAGATCGCCGGGTCGTTCGTGAAGATCGTGGCGCCCGCCGCGGTGGGCGGTGTCGCGCTGAACACCCGGTTCCTGCAACGCTCCGGCGTACGCCCGGGGCTCGCGGTCGCGAGTGTCGGTGCCTCGCAGCTGTTCGGCCTCGGCTGCCACATCCTGCTGCTCGGCGCCTTCGGCTATCTGACCGGCACCGAGAAGACCCCGTCCTCGCTCACCCCGTCCAGGACCGTGATCGCGGGGCTGCTGACGGTCGCCGTGCTGGTGCTGGTCGTGACGGCGATCCCGTTCCTGCGGAAGTTCGTGGTGACCCGGGTGCGGTCGCTGTTCGCCGGGGTCGTACCGCGCATGCTCGACGTCGTACAGCGGCCGCAGAAGCTGCTCACCGGCATCGGCGGGATGCTGCTGCTCACCGGCCTGTTCGTGATGTGCCTGGACGCGTCGGTCCGGGCGTTCAGCGGCCCGGACACCCCGCACCTCAGCTACGCGAGCATCGCGGTGGTCTTCCTCGCCGGTAACGCGCTGGGTTCTGCCGCGCCGACCCCGGGCGGTATGGGCGCGGTCGAGGGCGCGCTGACGCTGGGTCTGATCGCGGTCGGCCTGCCGAAGGAGGTCGCGGCCCCGGCGGTGCTGCTGTTCCGGCTGATGACCCTGTGGCTGCCGGTGCTCCCCGGCTGGATCTGCTTCAACCACCTCACCCGCAAGGGCGAGCTCTAGGAGTTGTCCGGGCCGCCGGCCACCCGCTTGGACCGGTGCCCCGTGCACCTTCCCCGTCGCCGCCGCACGATGGAGCGATGAGGACCTCCCCTGCCCTGCGCGCCGCGGCCCTCGCCGCCACCGTGACCGTGCTGCTTCCGCTCACCGGCTGCTCGGACGGCGGTGACAACGACGCACCGGACCGCTCGCAGGGTTCGCCGCACCCGGCGAACGCCGCCGCGAGCCCGGGTCCGTCCGCCCTCGCCACCCAGCAGCTGACGTGGAAGCGCTGCCCCGCCCCGTCCCAGGCGGAGGGCGGCGGTGCCGCACCCTCGCCGCTGCCCGGCGGGGCCGTCTGGGAGTGCTCCGTCATGAAGGTCCCGCTCGACCACGCCAAACCCTCCGGCGCCACCATCGGCCTGGCGCTCATCCGCGCCAAGGCCATGGACCAGAAAAAGCGGATCGGCTCCCTCATCTTCAACTTCGGCGGCCCCGGCGCCTCCGGCGTCGCGACCCTGCCCGCCTTCGGCACCGACTACGACAAGCTGCGCACCCGCTACGACCTGGTGAGCTTCGACCCGCGCGGGGTCGGCCGCAGCGACGGCGTGCGGTGCGAGACCGACAAGCAGCTGGACGCCCGCTACCAGGCCGACGGAACGCCGGACGACGCCGCGGAGGAGAAGGCGTTCATCGACGACACCAAGGCGTACGCGGCGGCCTGCGAGCAGAACTCGGGCCGGGAGCTCCCCTTCGTCGGGACGACGAACGCCGCCCGCGACATGGACCTGATGCGCCAGGTGCTGGGCGACCACCAGCTGCACTACTTCGGCATCTCGTACGGCACCGAACTGGGCGGCGTCTACGCGCACCTGTTCCCCAAGAACGTGGGCAGGTCGGTGCTGGACGCGGTGGTGGACCCGACCGAGGACGCCGAGCAGTCCTCGCTCGGCCAGGCCAAGGGGTTCCAGCTCGCGCTGGACAACTTCGCAGAGGACTGCGCGAAGCGGGGCGACGCCTGCAAGCTGCCGGGTTCCGACGCCGACGGGATCGAGCAGGGGATCTCCGACCTCCTGGACCGGCTGGAGAAGCACCCCGTGGCCGGACTCGGCGCACGTAAGCTGACCGAGACCCAGGCCACCACCGGCATCGCGGCGGCCCTGTACTCCAAGGAGACCTGGCCGCTGCTGGAGCAGGGCGTCGACGAGGCCGACGGCGGCAGCGGCGGACTGCTGCTGGCGCTGGCCGACTCCCTCAACGGCCGCTCCGACAACGGCCACTACGACAACTCCGCCGCGGCCAACACCGCCATCAGCTGCGCCGACTCCAAGGAGCGGTTCACGCTGGAGGAGACCAGGGCGAAGCTCCCCCGGTTCCGCGAGGCCTCACCGGTCTTCGGTGACTACCTGGGCTGGGGTCTGATGGCGTGCACCGAATGGCCGGTGGCCGGTGTCTGGACGCACCCCGATGTCAGCGCCCCCGGCTCGGCCCCCCAGCTGGTCATCGGCAACACCGGTGACCCCGCGACCCCCTACAAGGGCGCGAAGGCGATGGCGGAGGAGCTCGGCAAGGGCGTCGGCGTGGAGATGACGTACAAGGGCGAGGGGCACGGCGCGTACAACAGCGGCAACGCCTGCGTGCAGAAGGCGGTGGGCGGCTATCTGCTGGACGGCAAGGTCCCGGCGGCCGGAACGGTCTGTGGGTAGGCCCCTCCCGGCGCCGTCCTACCATGGGCGAACTGCCGACCTGGCAGGGCGGAACACGGGGGACACAGGGGAGGGACTCACGTGGTCTCATACGTACGGGCCGGGGCGCTGGCCGCCGCCGCGCTGCTGCTGACGGGGGCGCTCGCGGGCTGCGACGACGGTACGGACGACAAGCCCGGCAAGGCGGCGGACGGCGGTACGGCCGGCTCACCGTCCGCCACGGCCCCGTCCACCGCGGACGGGAAGCCCGCGCGGCTCCCGGCCCTGCCCGGCTCGCTCACCTCGCAGCACCCGGACTGGAAACGCTGCGGAGCCCCCGAGGGCGGGACCGCACCCGGTTCGGACTGGCGCTGCGCGACGGTCCGCGTCCCGCTGGACTACGCCAAGCCGGCGGGCGACACGATCGGGATCGCGCTGATCCGCAAGGAGGCGCGCGACAAGGGCCGGCGCCTCGGCTCGATGCTGTTCAACTTCGGCGGCCCCGGCGGCTCCGGCGTCTCCATCCTGCCGCGCGCCGCCGGTTCGTACGAGAAGCTCAACACCCGTTACGACCTGGTGGGCTTCGATCCGCGCGGGGTGGCCGGGAGCGCCGGGGTGCGGTGCCGCTCCGACCAGGAGCAGGAGGACGCCGCCCGGAAGGTGGATATGACTCCGGACACGGCGGCGGAGGAGGCGGCGTTCTTGAAGGACGGCGCGGACTTCGGCGCCGGCTGCGAGCGCCGCTCGGGGAAGGTCCTGCCGTTCGTCGGCACATCGAACGCCGCCCGCGACATGGACCTGATCCGCGAGGTGCTCGGTGACCGGAAGCTGACCTACTTCGGCATGTCGTACGGGACGGAGCTGGGCGGCACGTACGCCCACCTGTTTCCCAAGAACGTGGGGCGCGCCGTCCTGGACGCCGTCGTCGACCCCACGGCGGACACCGTCGGGCACGCCCGCAACCAGGCGATCGGCTTCCAGCGGGCGCTGGAGAACTACCTCAAGGACCGCGGCCAGGACCCGAGGACGGGCACCCGGCGCATCGCCCGGCTGCTGGCGGAGATCGACAAGAAGCCGCTGCCGACCGGCACGTCCCGCGAGCTCAACGAGTCGCTGGCGATCACGGGCATCGTGATGCCGCTCTACTCCAAGGAGAGCTGGCCGGTCCTGACCCAGGCGCTGGACGAGGCGGAGAGCGGCCGGGGCAGCATCCTGCTCCAGCTGGCCGACTCGTACAACAGCCGGGACGAGAAGGGCCATTACGGCACCGAGAGCCACTCGCAGCGGGCCATCTCCTGCGCGGACAGCAACGCCCGGCCGACGGCGGCCGACGCGAAGGCGCTGCTGCCCGAGTTCGAGAAGCTGTCGCCGGCCTTCGGGGCCTTCCTGGCCTGGGACACCGCGGGCTGGTGCTCGGGCTGGCCGGTGAAGGGTGAGCGCGACAACCCGGAGGCGAGCGCTCCGGGCGCCGCTCCGATCCTGGTCGTGGGGACGACCGGCGACCCGGCGACCCCGTACGAGGGTGCCCGGAAGATGGCGGACGAGCTGGGCAAGGGCGTCGGCGTGCTCCTCACCAACAAGGGCGAGGGGCACGGCGCCTACGGACAGAACACCTGCGTGACGTCGACGGTGGACACGTACTTCCTGGACGGGAAGGTCCCGGCGGACGGCAGGACCTGCTCGTAGCGGAGCACGGTGGATACGCCGAAGGGGCCGGCCCGCACGATGCGGACCGGCCCCTTCGCAGCGTTCTAGTACACCGGCTTCTCGGGCTCGATCTGGTTGACCCAGCCGATCACGCCGCCGCCGACGTGCACCGCGTCGGCGAAGCCCGCCGACTTGAGGACCGCGAGGACCTCGGCGCTGCGGACACCGGTCTTGCAGTGCAGCACGATGCGCTTGTCCTGCGGGAGGTCCTGGAGGGCGTTGCCCATCAGGAACTCGTTCTTCGGGATCAGCTTCGCGCCGGGGATCGAGACGATCTCGTACTCGTTCGGCTCGCGGACGTCGATGATCTCGATCTTCTCGTCGCCGTCGATCCACTCCTTGAGCTGCTTGGGAGTGATCGTGGAGCCGAGCGCCGCCTCCTGGGCCTCCTCGGACACGACGCCGCAGAAGGCCTCGTAGTCGATGAGTTCGGTGACGGTCGGGTTCTCGCCGCAGACCGCGCAGTCGGGGTCCTTGCGGACCTTGACCTGGCGGTACTGCATCTCCAGCGCGTCGTAGATCATCAGCCGGCCGACGAGCGGGTCACCGATTCCGGCGAGCAGCTTGATGGCCTCGTTGACCTGGATGGAGCCGATGGACGCGCAGAGCACGCCCAGCACCCCGCCCTCTGCGCAGGAGGGAACCATGCCGGGGGGCGGCGGCTCCGGGTAGAGGCAGCGGTAGCAGGGGCCGTGCTCCGACCAGAAGACGGACGCCTGGCCGTCGAACCGGTAGATGGAACCCCAGACGTACGGCTTGTTCAGCAGCACGGCCGCGTCGTTGACGAGATAGCGGGTGGCGAAGTTGTCCGTGCCGTCCACGATCAGGTCGTACTGGGCGAAGATGTCCATCACGTTCTCGGCTTCGAGCCGCTCCTCGTGAAGGATCACGTTCACCAGGGGGTTGATCCCCTGCACGGTCTCCTTGGCCGACAAGGCCTTGGACTTGCCGATGTCGGCCTGGCTGTGGATGATCTGGCGCTGCAGGTTCGACTCGTCGACCTCGTCGAACTCCACGATGCCGAGCGTTCCGACACCGGCGGCGGCCAGGTACATGAGGGCCGGCGAGCCGAGACCGCCGGCGCCCACACAGAGCACCTTCGCGTTCTTCAGCCGCTTCTGCCCGTCCATCCCGACATCGGGGATGATCAGGTGGCGGGAGTACCTGCGGACCTCGTCGACGGTGAGCTCAGCAGCTGGCTCGACCAGGGGTGGCAGCGACACAGGAACCTCAACAATGCAGGTGGTCGGTTTCTACGTACTTCGACTACGTACGGTTGTTCTTGCCGTAACACTGCCACGCCCCCTCTCATTCCGAGATACCAGGTCCGATCCGCGAGACGATTTCGTCCCAGTAGCTGGGCAGCGTCGCGAATGGATCGGTTTGTCCACGCCTGTGCGCCGGATCCGCCGCCCCGGTGCGGTCGGTGAAGAAGATCGTCCCGGCGCCCTGCCAGCGCGCGATCCGCATCGCCTCCTCCAGATGGCTGCGCGGGACGCCGTGGACGAAGTGCGCGAACCGGTCGGGCGGGTAGGCGGCGGTCCACTCCGCCACCTGCGACCAGCGGTAGTCGGTCCACGGGCCGCGGAAGGTGACGAGCTGGTCGGCGGCCTCCGCGTAACCGGGGTACGGGTGGGTGTCGTGCCCGAGCACCAGGTGCCCGCCGTCCCGCGCGCTGTCGCCGTCCGCCAGGAGCGCGGCGAGCGTGCTGGTGAGCCGGCGCACCGCCGGGAGGCCGGGGCGGTCGGCCGGGCAGCGGTCGAGGTAGAAGCCGTCGACGCGGTACCAGTCCAGGAAGGACCGGGCGTCGGTGAGCAGCTCGTCGAACGGCCGGTTGCCGAAGGCCAGATCGAGCCGCCCGAGCAGCCGTCCGGCCGAGGCCCGTACGGCGTCCAGCGCCTCGTCGCCGTGCACGGCCCGCTCACGGGCGTTACGGAGCCGGCCGGCGGCCTCCAGACAGTGCGGGTCGGGACGGCTGCCGGGGCCGTTGTCGATATCGAGGACGGCCCAGTGCAACGGGGTGCCGGGGCGGGCCAGCTCGGCCCATTCGACGGGTGCGAGCAGCGGGTGCGCGTAGCCGGGGACGCCGAAGCCGAGCCGCTCCGCGCCACTGGTGCGGCGGGCCGTTCCGCTGCTGGTCAGATGCGGCACGCCGCCTCCATCCAGATGTCCGCGAGGGACTCCTCCAGATTGATCCGGGGGCGCCAGCCGAGCCGGTCCCTTGCCGTGCGGACGTCGGCCTGCTGCCAGGCACCGCAGCCGTCCGGGTAGGGCGAGGGGGTGGCCGAGAGGTGCTCCATGACCGATTCGGCGGAGGTGCGGGGGGCGCCGATGGGCAGCCGGGCGGGGGGCGTGTCCAGCTCGTGGAGCGCGCCGGCGTACCCGGCGACCTTGGCCAGTACGGCGGCGGCGTCGCGCAGGCGCACGGCCCGGCCGGTGCCGATGTTGACGACGCCCTGGGCGGCGGAGAGCGAGGCGGCGTGCACGGCGCGCGCGACGTCGCGCACATCGACGAAGTCGCGCTGCACGCCGAGGCCGCTGAGCTTCAGGTCGCCGTCACCGGACTGCATGGCGCGGCGCATCGCCTCCGCGAGCCGGCCGAGCGGGGAACCGGCCGGGGTGCCGGGGCCGACCGGCGAGAAGACCCGCAGCACCACCGCGTCGAGGCCGGAGCCGAGGACGAGTTCGGTGGCGGCGAGCTTGCTGACGCCGTACGGGCCGCCGGGGCGCGGGATGGCGTCCTCCGCGGTGGACGAGCCGGGCTGCGAGGGCCCGTACTCGGAGGAGCAGCCGACCTGGACGAGCCGGGCGGTGCAGCCGCTGCGCCGCATCGCCTCGCAGACGGTGGCGACGGCGACGGTGTTGTGGCGGGTCAGGTCGCGCGCCCCGCCCCGGGTGGCGCCCGCGCAGTTGACGACGACTCCGGGGTGGACGGCGTCCAGGAAGCGGGTGAGGGCTCCCGGGCTGCCGCTGGCGAGGTCGAACCGTACGTCGGCGTCGTCACCGCGGCCGAGCGCCGTGAGGTGTACGGCCGGGTCGGCGAGCAGCCGGTCGGCGACGAACCGGCCGAGGAATCCGTTGGCTCCGAGCAGCAGCACCCTCATCGTGCGCCCCCTGGGTGCCGACGGCGGGCTGCCGGTGCGAGGTATTGGGGGGTCATGTCCGGTGTCTCCTTGAGGCAGTTGCGTACGGTGCGGAAAGGGACCCGCGGCGTCGGCTCCGCGGGGCGTCTGTGGTGCGTGACGGTGTGTCGTGGTGCGTCGGTGGTGCGTCGTGGTGCGTCAGGCGGCGGTGTGGGCGGAGGCTCGGGAGAGCGCGACGGTGGCGGTGGTCAGCAGGCCGAGCGCGGCCGCGCCGCAGGCCACGGCGGGGACGGCCCCGGCGCCCGCCGCCGCCACGAGGGCGTCGACGGGCCGGGCGAGGGGGTGGAGGCCGGGCAGCCGCCCGGCCAGGACCAGGGCGGGGGCGGCGGCCTCGACGGCGCAGGCGGCGGCGAGTCCGGTGGTGGCCGGTTCGGGGAAGCCGTGGACGGTGAGGAGCCGGGCCAGCAGGAGCAGCACCCCGAGTCCGGCGGCCCCGACGGGGGCGCCGCCCCCGGTCCCGAGTCCGGCCAGGTACAGCAGCCCGGTCACGGCGCAGAGGAAGAGCGCGACGGCGCCGAACAGCAGGGGGCGCACGCCTGCCGCGAACTCCTCCAGTGCGCGGCTGCCGTGGAGTTTGCGGTGCGCGTGCATGGAGAAGAGGTGCGCGCACCAGGCGGCCGGGGCGACCGAGACGGCGAGCCCGAGCAGCGGCGCCGGGGTGAGGTCCCAGGGGCCTTCCGGTCCACCGCTGAGCACCTGGTGGAGGAGGGCCTCGCCGTACAGGGCGTAGCCGAGCAGCCAGCAGCCGTACAGGTTGGCGGTTCCCGTGGCGCGGCCGCCGGTGGAGAGCGGCCCCGTGCGCAGGGCGACGGCGAGCCCGACGAACGCGAGGAGGGCGCCGCCGCTGCCGATGGCGAGCCGCGCCCCGCCGCCGAGCACCCCGTCGGTGAGCCGCAGCGTGAGCAGGGTCGCCAGGCAGGCGGCGCCGGGCAGCAGCGCCCGGAGCGACCACGCGGCGCGCGTCCGGACGTCACGCGCCGGGGCGGAGAGCACGGCGACGGGCTCCCGCGCGGTACCCGGCACCCGGGCGAACAGCTCCTCCGCGAGCGAGAAGACGTCGCGGTGCCGGTAGCGGGCGGCGGTGCGGTCGGTGACGCCGTGGGCTTCGAGCCCGGCGGCGATCTCCAGCGGGTCGACGGCACGCTCGCAGAGTTCGCGGTGCCGGTGCATGAGCGACTTCACCGGGTCGGCGGGACCGCGCCGCCCGGTGCTGAGCTTGCGCACCGGGGCGGCGTGCGCGATCTCGGGGGCGCGGGTGGGGGGCGCGCAGGACGTGGGGGGTTCGGAGGACGGGGAGTGCTCGGAGGACGCGGAGTGTTCGGCGGGCTCGGCGTGCGCGGTCGGTTCGGCGTGCACGGTCGGTTCGGCCGGCGGGGTGGGCTCGGCGGGCTGGGGCACGTGCTCCGGAGGGCCTTGAGTGGACGGCTCGGGGCGCTCGGGTGCGCCTTGGTCCGGCGTCTCGGCGGGGGCGCTGCCCGCCGTCTCCGCCGTCTCCGCCGGGGCGGTCCCGTCCGTGTCCAACGTGGCGGACAACGCGGCGGTTCCGGCCGGTGGACCGGGGACGAGCGCTCGCGAGCGGGGGTCCCAGCCACTTCCGGTGGCCGGTGCGCCGGGTACCTCGGTCGGGCGGCCCATCGTCGTTCCTCCGTGCTCCTCACCGGGGGCACCGGGCAGCCCGGTCCGGTCTGTACGGCGGCCCGGTCCGGCCGCTCTCTGCTCACGCATCGCCGTCCCCCGCTCCGCGCGCCCCCGCGCAGACCCCGCTCCCGGCCCAGCTGGGTGTGCGCTCGGCCGGTCCCGGGGCGAGGTCTTCGTCCAACTCGGGCCACAGGCTCAGGACATGGGCCTCCGGTGGGGTGGCGAAGGGGCGCGGCCCGGCGTCCTCGTTCGCTGTCGCCGCGTCCCTGCGCACCGGCGCCCGAGCGATCAGCTCCAGGTAAATGCCGCGAAACGCCGCGAGGTTCTGTTCGACCGTGAAGAGTTCGAGCGCGCGGGCGCGGGCGGCCGCGCCCAGGCGCGCACGGCGCTCGGGGTCGCGCAGCAGCGCCAGGCAGGCGTCCGCGAGCGCCCGGGGGTTGCGCGGGGGCACCACGAGCCCCGTCCCGCCGATGACCTCGACGACCGCGCCGACGTCCGTGGAGACCGTGGCCCGGCCGCAGAACATCGCCTCGACCAGGCTGATCGGGAAGCCCTCGACCACGCTGGAGAGCACCACGATCCCGCCGGCCGCGTACGCCTGGGCGAGGTCGGGGACCTCGGCCCCGCCGATCTCCTCGAAGGAGACCGGGTTGTCGCCCACGGCGTGCGCGTCGGCGGCCTCGTCCGGGAAGAGCTGGGCGGCGAGCGCCCGGCACTGGGCGAGGTAGCCGGCGCCCTCCGGACCCTGGGCCGCCGCGCCGATGATCCGCAGCCGGGCGTCGGGCTCGGCCCTGCGCACCTCCGCGAAGGCGTGCAGCAGGGCGACCAGGTCCTTGGCGGGCTCGATCCGGCCCACCCAGACCAGGGTGTCCGGGCCGCCGTCGCCCTCGGTCTCGCCCAGCGCCGCGAACCGGCCGGACTCCATACCGGGGTAGACCGTGCGCACCTTGGCGGGGTCCGCGCCGCAGCGCTCCTGCCAGCGGCGGGCGTGGGTGTTGCCCGGGGTGATCAGGGCGGCCTGGCGGTACACCTCGGCGGCGAGCCGGCCGTGGAAGTTCGAGAGGAGGGCGCGCACCGGCGCACTGAGCGGGGTGCCCGCCGCCGCGAGGTAATGCGACCGCAGACGCACGGAGTGCTCCGTGACCAGCAGCGGCACACCGAAGAAGCGTTTGGCCAGCAGACCCGGCAGAGCGGCGGCGCCTCCGGAGGTGGCGTGGCAGAGGTCCACGGCACCGAGGCTCTCCTCGTCGTACCAGTCGAGGGAGAGCGGGCGGAGCACCCGGTCGAGTTCCGCGGCGAAGGCGAGGAGGTCGGGGACGGTGGCGGCCTGGACAGTGCGGCCGGTGCCGGGCGCGCGGCAGGCCGCCTCCAGGATCCGTACCGCGGCCTCGGAGCGGAGCGCGGCGGGAAGTCCGCCGTGCTCGCAGGCCAGTTCGGCCAGACCGTAGAGCCCGTCCGTGAACCGCGCGTCATCGGTCAAACGCGCGTCGTCGGCGGACCGCGCGCCCCCGCCGGTCAGCAGCCGCGCCTCCTCGACGAACCGGGCGTCCTCGGCGGGCCGCTCGTCCCCGGGGCCGTCGCCCCGCTCGGCCAGGGGCGCGCCCGTGGCGCAGACCGCGGTCGCGAGCGCCGTGAAGTGGGTGGTGAAGCGCCGTCGTTCACGCCGTCCGTAGGAGTGCGCGCCCCCGCCGGTCAGCAGTCGCGCGAGCAGTCCTCTGGGGACGTGCAGGCCCAGGGCGTCCTCGTCGGCGGTCCACAGCGGCGCCGTCCGTACCCGGCTCACCTGGAGGGGGAGCTGGACCCAGCCGCGCGCCTCCTGTTCGGCGTCGCGGCTCAGCGCGAAGAGATCGAACTCGTGTTGCGAAAGTCCCCGCACCAGACGGTCGCACCAGAGTCTGGACTCACCGGTCGCATACGGATAACCACCGTCGGTGAGGAGTCCGATCCGCACGAGCACACCCCCGATCTCCCTTGTGGGCGGCCACCGTTGGATCGGCGACTCGCAGCGGGACGACCGTAAGCGGATACGCCGGTGGTGGGGGGGGGGGGGGGGGGGGGCCCCCCCCCGACGGGGGGCCCCGCCCGAACCAACAAACCCCAGAAAGAGACCGCCCCCCCCCCAGACGGGGGCGAA
>NZ_JBHVOI010000002.1:1046230-1092124 GCF_042887885.1 Streptomyces sp. NPDC057900 | reverse complement strand
TACCCCCCCCCCCATCCCCGTGGGGGGGGCCCACGGTGGGCGGGGCTACCCCCTGGGGCACGACCGCACGGGGAACCGCGGGTGGGGCGCGGGGGGGGGGCCCCCCCCACCACCGAAAGGGGTGAACCGGCGTAACTTTCCCACCCCTGTAGCGTTCCGTCGCGCTATAGAGGCGGTCGACTACGTACGGTCAGGCGGCGGTGGCCTCCGCCCGCGCCGCGCGGCGGACCGCCGCGAGGGCTGGATCGAGCGCCGGGACGGCCGCCAGGAGCTGTCTGGTGTACGGGTCGCGGGGCGCTCCGTAGACCTGTTCCACCGGGCCCTCCTCGACGATCCGGCCGTGGCGCATGACGGCCACCCGGTCGCTGACCTGCCGGACGACCGCGAGATCGTGCGCGATGAAGACCAGCGCGAGTCCCAGTTCCCGCTGGAGCTCGGCCAGCAGCGCGGTGACCTGGGCCTGGGTCGTCACGTCGAGGGCGGAGACCGCCTCGTCGCAGACGATCAGCCTCGGCTCCGCGGCCAGCGCCCGCGCGATGCCGACGCGTTGGCGCTGCCCGCCGCTGAACTCGTGCGGATAGCGGTCGTACTGCTCCGGATCGAGCCCGACGCGCTCCAGCAGGTCCCGTACGCGCGCCCTGATCGCGCTCTCGTCGCGCTGCCCGCGTGCCCGCAGCGGATCCGCGACGGACTCGCCCACGGAGCGGCGCGGGTTGAGCGAGGAGACCGGGTCCTGGAAGACCATCTGCACCCGGTCCACCCGGCTGAGCCGGCCCGAGGTGGGCTCCAGGAGGCCGACAAGCATCCGGCCGAGGGTGGTCTTGCCGCTGCCGCTCTCCCCGACGATGCCGAGCGTCTCGCCGTGGCGGACGGTGAGGGAGACCCCGTCGACGGCGGCGCGGGCGGACTTCCCGCGCCCGAACACCTGCCGCAGACCGTCGGCCTCTACGAGCACCTCGGCCGTGTCCGGGACAGAACGCGCGACCGCACCGCCCGGCTCCGGGGCGATGCGCGGAACCGCGGAGAGCAGCGCCTTGGTGTAGGGCTCGCGCGGCGCGCGCAGGACCTCGGCCACCGGCCCCCGTTCCACCGCGAGGCCCGACCGCATGACCAGCACCTCGTCCACCGACTCCGCCGCCACGCCCACGTCATGGGTGACCAGCAGCAGCCCCATGCCCGTCTCGCGGCGCAGGCCGTGCAGCAGGTCGAGGATCTGGGCCTGGACGGTGACGTCGAGCGCGGTCGTCGGCTCGTCCGCGATCAGCAGCTCCGGTTCGCAGGCGAGCGCCATCGCGATGAGTGCGCGCTGCCGCATCCCGCCGGAGAACTCGTGCGGCCGGGAGCGGGAGCGGCGTACCGCGTCGGGAATTCCGACCCGATCCAGCACCTCGACGGCCCTGGTCCGGGCCGCCCGCCGGGAGACCCGGTTGTGGACCCGGTACACCTGGGCGATCTGGTCGCCCACCGCGTAGTACGGGTCCAGCGAGGAGAGCGGGTCCTGGAAGACCATCGCGGCCTTGGCCCCGCGCAGCCCGCGCAGTTCGGCGTCCCCGGCGGTCTGGACGTCCACGCCGGCGACCCGGACCGAGCCGCCGACCTTCGCGCCGGTCCCCCGGTGCAGTCCGAGCAGGGCGTACGCGGAGGCGCTCTTGCCGGAGCCGGACTCACCGACGACGCCGAGCGCGCCACCGGCCTCCAGCGAGAACGACAGTCCGCGCACCGCGTGCACGTCTCCGAAGGAGATCGAGAGATCGGTGACCTCGACGAGACTCATGACAGCACCACCCGACGGTCGGCCATCGCCTGGAGGATGTCCGCGACGGCATTGGCGAGGACGACGAAGAACCCGGTGACGAGCACCAGACCGACGACGACCGGGAGGTCCACGTTCCGTACGGCCGCGACGAGTTCGCGGCCGACCCCCGGAATCCCGAAGAGGGACTCGGTGAGCACGGCTCCGCCGAACATCGCGCCGATGTCCACGGCGCCGAGCGCGATCACCGGGGCGAGCGCGCCGCGCAGGGCGTGCCGTCCGACGATCGCGCGCTCACTGACCCCGTACGCCCTGAAGGTGCGCACATGGTCCTCCGCGAGCGTCTCCAGCATCGAGGCGCGGGTCATCCGCGCGTACGGGGCGGCGGAGACGAGCGCCAGGGAGATCCAGGGCAACAGCAGGTTCCAGGCCCACTGCTCCGGATCGTCCGTGAACGGCACGTAGTCCGGGAACGGCAGGATCTGGAGCGCGGTGACGCAGATGATGATCAGCAGCAGGCCGATCACGAAGACCGGCGTGGCCATGCCGGCCAGGGTGATCCCGGTGAGGACGCGCTCGGTGGCGCGGCCGCGCCGCCACACCGAGAGCACTCCGGTGCCGACCCCGAGCACCATCCACAGCACGAAGGCGCCGACGGCGAGCGAGGCGGTGGCCGGCAGCTTGGCGACGATCAGCTGGGTGACCTGCTGACCGCTCTGGTACGAGAGCCCCAGGCAGGGGGCCTGGCAGTGCACCACACCGGTTCCGGTGGAGTAGTCGCGGCCGGTGACCAGCGCCTGGAGGAAGTGCGCGTACTGCACGTACACCGGGTCGTCGAGCCGCAGTTGCTCGCTGACCTGGGCGACCTGGGCGGGCGAGCAGCGAGGACCGCAGGCGATCTGCGCGACGTCGCCCGGTGCCACGTAGAACGCGGCGTAGACGACGACGCTGAGGGCGAGCAGCACGAAGAGTGCTCCGCCCAGGCGCCGCAGCAGGAAGGACGTCATGCCCCGGCCTCCTTCTTCGCGCCGGTGCCGATCCGCAGCCGGGAGGCGGCGCGGGGGTCGAGCGCGGTGCGCACGCCCTCACCGAGGACGGTGAGGGCCAGCACGGTGACGAAGAGCAGTCCGGCCGGGATCAGCAGATACGTGGGCGCGGCCTGGTACCAGGTGTCGGCGTCGCTGAGCATCTGTCCCCAGGACGGCGTGGGCGGCTTGATGCCGACGCCGAGGAAGGACAGTGCCGCCTCTACGACGATGTTGGAGGGGAAGAGCAGGACGGCGTACGTGATGACGGGCGCCGCCAGGGCGGGCAGCAGTTCGCGCCGGGCGATCTGCCAGGGACCCCAGCCGCTAAGCCGGGCGGCGGCGACGTGGTCGAGCGATTTCAGGGCGAGGGTCTTCGCGCGCACGACCTTGGAGATGTGGGTCCAGCCGACCAGTCCGACGAGCAGCGCGATCAGTACCGGGCGCGGGAATCCGGCCGGGACGACGGCGAGCGCGCCGAGGGCGGCCACCATGACCGGCAGGGCGACCATGACGTCGGTGATCCGGCTGAACACCTGGTCGACGAAGCGGTTGCCGAGTCCGGCCGCGAGGCCGACGCCGACGCCGATGGCGACCTGGAGCAGCGTCGCGCCGAGTGCCACGCCGAGCGAGACGCGGGCGCCGTAGACGATGCGGGCGAAGAGGTCGCGCCCGGTGAGCGGTTCGACGCCGAGCCAGTGCTCGGCGCTGATCCCGCCGAAGGAGCCGAGCGGTACCCCGCCGGTGGCCGAGTCGACGAGATCGGGGTGGTACGTGGTGGGGTTCTGGCCCTCGATGCCCGCGAGCAGCGGCGCCGCGAGGGCGGTCAGGACCAGCAGGGCGACGAGGACGGCGGCGACCAGGGCGGAGCGCCGGGCGCGCAGCCGCCGCCAGAACGGATGGGCCCCGGAGGCGGGGGCCGCGACGGCCCCCGCCTCCTTGACCAGCAGAGCTTCGGTCATGGCTACTTGACCGCGACCTGCGAGATGTCGAGCACGCCGGTCCAGTCGCTGATCACGATGTTCTTGACGGACTCGCCGTACAGACGCTTGTAGACCGGGTGGAACAGCGGCACGGTCAGCGCCTGCTCACCGACCTTCTTGTCGAGCGCGCCCCAGCGCTTGGCGGCGGCGCTCAGGTCGGTCAGCTTGTTGATCTCGTCGATCTCCTTGTTGACCGCGGGGTCGTTCAGCTGGGAGGAGTTGAAGTTGTACCCGGCCTTGACGATCTGGCGCCCGTCGAAGATCGGGGCGAAGAACGGGCCGCCCGAGGGCCAGTCCGCGCCCCAGCCACCGAGGAAGAAGCCGGGCTCGGTCTTCACGTTGTAGACGGTGTCCGAGTAGGCGTTGGACTCCAGGCCGCGGAGCTTGACGGTGATCCCGGCCTTCTTCAGCGCCTCCTGGAGCGCGGTGGCGATCTCCGGGCTGGTCGCGAAGTTCTTCTCGTTGTTGTGCGTCAGGGTGACGGTCAGCCCCTTGGGGTAACCGGCCTCCTTCAGCAGTTCCCTCGCCTTGGCCGCGTTGCCGTTCTTCCCGGCCGGGAAGGCGTCGTACGGCGTGTAGCCGAAGGAGGTCTGGTCGGGCAGGAAGGTGGTGGCGGGCTCGGCGAGCGAGGAGCCGCCCGCGGCGTTGACGACGGAGGTGCGGTCGACGGCGTACGAGATCGCCTGGCGCACCTTCGGGTTGTCGAACGGCTTCACCTTCGGGTTGAAGGCGATGTAGTTGGTGTAGCCGAAGTGGCCGGTGCCGACCCGGGCGGCGAGCTTCTTGTCGCCGCTGACCTTGGCGAGCTCGGCCGGGCCGAGGTTGGTGTCGGTGGTGACGGCGGCGGCGTCGGCGCCCTGCGAGGCGGACAGCCGCTGGTTGATGACGGCGGAGTCGAGACCGGAGCGGACGTCGATCCGGTCGGGGTAGGCCTTGCGCTCCTCGTCGGTGGCGGCCGACCAGTGGGTGTTGCGCTCCAGGATGAGGCGCTCACCGTCGCCCTCGTTCTTGACGACCTTGTACGGGCCGGAGGAGAGCGGGTGCTCCTCGTACTTCGTGCCGGTGTCCTTGGCCTTGGGTACGGGGGTGGTCTGGGTCTGGCTGGCCAGGAAGGGGAACTCGCCCTCGGGCTTGTTGAGGTGGAAGACGATCGTCTTCGCGTCGGGCGTCTCGATCGAGTCGAGGCCCTTCTTGTCCTTGTAGGGGCCCTGGTAGCCGGCCCCGCCGATCAGCCAGTCGCGCAGGTAGGGCGCGCCACCGGAGAGTTCGGCGGCGAAGGAGCGCTCGACGCCGTACTTGATGTCGGCGCTCGTGATCGCGGTGCCGTCCTCGTACTTGAGGTTGTCCTTGAGCGTGTACGTCCAGACGGTGGCGTTCTTGCTCGGCTTGCCGAGGTCGGTCGCCAGGTCGGGGACGACCTTCGAGCCGGCCGCGCCGTCCTCCCGGTTGCGGGTGGTGAGGGTGCGGAAGACGAGCGAGGGGACGTTGCCGCCGCCGGACGTGTAGAGCCGGCCGGGGTCGAAGTCCTCCTGCGGAGCGCTGTTGAGGACGGTCAGCGTGCCGCCCTTCCTGGGCGCGCCCGCCGCACCGGAGCTGTCGTCGCTCCCCTTGCCGCTGCCCTCTGGCCCGCAGGCCGCGGCGGTTGCGGCCACGACGAGTACTGCGGCGGCCGCTGCTGCGCGGCGCGATATGACGGACGGTTGACGCATCGGAAGATGACCTCTCGGAGAACTGCCTGGGTGAGGGATACGGAAGTGGATCCGTGCAGGCGGCGAGAGGGACATGTGCGTACGACCGGTCGGTACCGGGACCGGAACACTGGTAACTGCCGCGCCTGCGGACGGAGTACGCCCGGTGCGGCAGTCGGGGAGGGGCCGGCCGGCCCGTCAGGGCTGGGACGGCGGGAGCCGACGCGCACTCGGGCAGGCGTCAGCAACAGTCGACGTCGGCGACACTGTGCCCGGTCACACCGATGAGCGCCAGCTCGATGGCTGCGCGCTCGGAGGTGACGGGGCTGTGTGACATGCCGAGAAATATGGGCGACGGCCCACACGATGTCAACGCGATATGAGACGGCGGTCTCAGTATTCGGACAGGCGGTGCCGGGAGACCGCCCCGACGGCCCGGCGACAGGCCTCCCGGACACCCGGCCCGCACCCCCTCACGCGGCTGCGGGCGGGGCTCAACCCTTCGGGTACACCCAGGCGTTGGGCCGGCACTTGATGTTGTCGATATCGAGTGATTTGGTCTGCTGCTGCATCACCGGAGCGAGGGTGCCCGGCGTGCGGCAGCTCACATGGTTGTGGCCCAGCCGGTGGCCCACCTCGTGGTTGATGAGCATCTGGCGGTAGGAGTAGAGCTTGTCCGGGCCGAAGGTGGACGAGCCCTGGGCCCAGCGATAGGCGTTGATCATCACGCGCTCGGTGGCGGCGGAGTCGCAGGAGACGTTGTCCACGGTCGTGTCCAGGCCCGACTTCTCGCACCAGACGCCGGTGGTTCCCGGACTGGCCAGCGTGATCACGAAATCCGGATCGCCGGTGGAAATCCGTTCGAAGGTCATCGCGCCGTCGTGCGCCCAACTGCGTTCATCATTAAGGGTCTTCTGGACCGCCTCGGCGAAGAGCGAGGAATCGAGCCCGAGTCCCTTCTCGACATCGATCCGGTAGACGTACCGGTGCCCCTTGCCCGGAGCCTTCGCCGCTCCCGGCACCGCCTCGAATTTCCCGGAAGCCTTGAGCTTCGGTGCCAGCGGATAGGGCTTGGCCATTTTCTGCTCGTACGTCAGCGGCTTGACCGCCACCTTGGGCTCGGGGGTCTTCCTGCCGTCCGAACGGGAGGCGCTGTCCGCGCCGTCCCGGTCGACGCCCGCGGCCTGGGCGGCACCCGAACGGCCGCCGCCGTCGTGGGCGACCTGGCCCGCCACGATCACCGCGAGCACCGTGGTCACCGCGGCGGCCGCGATCCCGGTGAAGGTGCGGCCCCTGCCGCCCCTGGAGCCCTTGGGCGCGCCGTCCTCGCCGCCGGGCGGCCGCCCGTCCCGGTCACCGGCGGGGCTGCGCGGGCCGGCGGGGGCGTCCTGCTCCGGCACCGGGCCGCGAGGGGGCCGGCCGGACGGGGCGGACCGGGCCGGCTGGGCGTCGAACGCCTCGACGAACTCCCTGCGCGGTCCCGGTATCAGCGGCTTGGTGCCGGTCCCCTGAGCCTGCGGACGCGGCGACGCCGACGCCTGGACACCGGTGCGGCCGGGCCCACCGGCCGGCGGACCCGGCCGCGCGACGGGTCCGGTGCCCCAGCCGCCACCGGGTTCGCGCTGTTCGGGGTGGCCGCCGCGCACCTGGGGTGTGCCCTGGAACGGGGTGGGGGCGCCGGTGGCCGGTGGCGCCTCGCCCGGCCGCCTGCGCCGGCCGTTGCCGGGTGCCGGCCTGGTGTCCTCGCGCCCGGCACCCGCTTCCGCCGGGGCGGACCCGGCCTCCGGGGCCTCGGGCCCAGGGCCCTTTCGACTGTGTCGTCCCACGCCCCGGATCAGCTCCCGCCGTCTTCGTCGAGCAGTTCCCGGAACGCCTGGGCGACCGCCTCCGGGTACTCCATCATCGCCACGTGCCCCGCGTCGGGCAGTGTCAGCAGCCGCGAATCGCGGAATGCCGCGGACGCCCTGCGTGCCATCCGGTACGAGACGAGCCGGTCCCGTCCGCCGTACACGAGCTGGGTCGGTGCGAGCACCCGCTCGGCCTGACGCCACAGCCCGTGCTGGCCGCCCAGCGTGTACGCGTCGACGATGCCACGTGCCGAGCGCGCCATGGCGTCCCAGAAGTACGGCAGTTCCAGCCGTCGCTCCATTTCGGCCACCGCCGCACGGAAGCCCTCCTGCGAGACCCGTGCCGGATCGCCGTAACAGAGTGCCATGACTCCGCGGGTGCGTTCTTCCGCGGTCCAGTCCCGGGACATCCGGGAGAACAGGGAGACGAGTCCCGGAACCGCGAGCAGTGCGGTCGGCGCGGCCGACAGCTGCACCCGGATCTCGGGGAGCGCGGGCGAGATCAGGGTCAGCGTGCGCACCAGGTCGGGGCGGACGGCCGCGACCCTGGTGGCCACCGAGCCGCCGAGGGAGTTGCCGAACAGGTGGACGGGCCCGCGCTCCCCCGCGTCCAGGAAGCGGATCACCGCGCGGGCGTGACCGGTGACCGAGTAGTTGCCGTCGTCCGGCGGCGGGGAGTCCCCGAAACCCGGCAGGTCCAGCGCCTCACCGTCCACCACGTCCTGGAGCAGCGGCATCAGCGCCGACCAGTTCTGCGAGGAGCCGCCGAGGCCGTGCACGTAGAGGGCGGGCGCGAGGCCCGCCCGCTCCGGTGGCCGCGATCGGACGTTCAGGGTGAGTCCGGCCAGCGTGACGGAGCGGAGTCTCTCGCCCTCCGCGACCCTGACGGTGCTCACCGTGGGTGCCGCCGCCGCTGCGGCGGCGGCACGGACTCCCGGCAGCTCGGTCGAAGACATGCGGCAATGTTACGAGACGATCACACCGCGATTCGTGTGTTCGCCGTCACACACCGCATAGCGGCATCGGTGCCCTGCTCCTAGGCTCGGAGCAAGGAAGGGAGCCACCATGACGGTCGACCCCACTGACCCGGAGTCCTTCGAGGACGTCCAGCCCGACGGACCCGGCCAGGAGACGCCGCAGGCGGACGCCGCCGAGCAGCAGGCGGAGCTGCGGCCCGAGAGCGACGAACCGCTGACGGACGTCGACCGGAACCGCGCGAACGAGGCGGACGCGGCCGAACAGGCCCGCACCGTCTCGCGCGACGAGCACGACGAAGACGATTACCGCTGATACGTCCCGCTATACGGCAGAGGTCGACAGGATCTGTGGCTACCGCGGGCGTCCGGTCCGTGAAATTCTGCGTCCGCGCCGCGCATACCCCGGTTACCCGAAAGTACGATGGAGGTATGGCGCAGCGAGTACGGAACGGCTGTGTCGGAACACAAATTTGGGAGGCGGCGTGACAGCCATCGAGCAGACCGAGGCGGCGCGCCCGCGGGGCACTCGCCTGCCGCGTCGCGCCCGACGCAATCAGCTCCTGGGCGCCGCCCAGGAGGTCTTCGTCGCGCAGGGCTACCACTCCGCCGCGATGGACGACATCGCGGAGCGGGCCGGGGTCAGCAAGCCGGTGCTCTACCAGCACTTCCCGGGCAAGCTGGAGCTGTATCTGGCCCTGCTCGACCAGCACTGCGAGTCGCTGCTCCAGGCGGTCCGCACGGCGCTCGCGTCGACGACCGACAACAAGCTGCGCGTGGCCGCGACGATGGACGCCTACTTCGCGTACGTCGAGGACGAGGGCGGCGCCTTCCGGCTGGTCTTCGAGTCCGACCTGACCAACGAGCCCGCCGTGCGCGAGCGGGTGGACCGGGTCTCTTTGCAGTGCGCCGAGGCGATCTCCGACGTGATCGCCGGTGACACGGGCCTGTCCAAGGACGAGTCCATGCTGCTCGCGGTCGGCCTGGGCGGGGTGTCCCAGGTGGTCGCCCGCTACTGGCTCTCCAGCCGGTCCGCCATCCCGCGCGACACAGCGGTCCAGCTCCTCACCTCGCTGGCCTGGCGGGGCATCGCGGGCTTCCCGCTGCACGGCATCGATCAGCACTGAGATCAGCACGGAGCGGGCGGCCGGCGCCCGTGTTCGCTGCGGGCGTTGCCCGCGGACCCCTGGTCACCGTCCGCAGCGGGCTAATGTGTGCTGCGTACGGCGCGGTTCACCGCGCAGGGACTGACCGTCGGAGGGACATAGCCGTGGAGGTCAAGATCGGGGTGCAGCACACGCCCCGGGAGATCGTTCTGGAGAGCGGGCTTTCCGCCGAAGAGGTCGAGAGCGCGGTTTCCGAGGCTCTCGCCGGCAAGGCGCAGCTGCTCAGCCTCACGGACGAGAAGGGCCGCAAGGTCCTGGTGCCGGCCGACCGGATCGCCTACGTGGAGATCGGCGAGCCCAGCACACGACGGGTGGGGTTCGGCACGCTCTAGTGGCGCGCACGGACACAGCGACCGTGGAAGCGGCCCGGCGGGGAATCCCCCGCCGGGCCGCTTTCCGTTGCGCGTCCGGCGCCCGGCCCCGCACGGCGGTGGCCGCTTGATGTACGACAGCCGAATTCCTGTGCGTTCCTGTGCGACGGCTGGGCGAAGCGTGTCCGCACAATGATTGTGTTCCGCTGCCCGGGGGTAGTACCGCGTAGACCGAATTGCCCGCCCCGTACCTGCGAGGTGATCGTCTGTGATCTTGGAAACCCTGGGCTCCGTCGTGCTCGGACTGGCCCTCTCCTGGGCGGCCCTGCGCTCCCTGTCGCCCCGCCTCCCGTCCCGCCGGACCGTCTTCGGTGCCGGAGCGCTGGGAGCCCTGTTCGGCCTGTATCTGATGCACTCGGTGCTGGGCCCCGGCCACGCCGCGGCGACGATGATCGGCGCGGCACTCATCTCCGCGGTGACGGTGTCCCTGCTGATCCGGCCGCGCAGCCGCCGGATCAGCCGGTCGGCGGCTGCCTGACGCCGGGGGGCGGCCTAGGCCGCGAGTCCGAGGGTGGCCATCCGCTTGGTGTGTGCCTCGGTGATCCGCGAGAACATCCGGCCGACCTCGGCCAGATCGAATCCGTCGGCCACCCCGCCCACCAGCATGGTGGACAGCGCGTCGCGGTCGGCCACCACGCGCTGCGCCTGCGAGAGCGCCTCGCCCATCAGGCGGCGGGCCCACAGCGCGAGCCGGCCGCCGAGCCTCGGGTCCGCCTCGATCGCGGCGCGCACCTTCTCCACGGCGAAGTTGCCGTGGCCCGTGTCGTCGAGCACGGCGAGCACGAGGGAACGGGTGTCGGAGTCGAGCCTGGCCGCGACCTCACGGTAGAAGTCACTGGCGATCGAGTCACCGACATAGGCCTTGACCAGGCCTTCCAGCCAGTCCGACGGGGCGGTCTGGCGGTGGAAGTCGTCGAGTGCCTTCGCGAACGGCTCCATGGCGTCGGTCGGCTCCACCTCGATCGCCGTCAGCCGGTCGGTCAGCCGCTCGAAGTGGTGGAATTCCGCGGACGCCATCCTCGCCAGCGCCGCCTTGTCACCCAGCGTCGGCGCGAGTTTCGCGTCCTCGGCGAGCCGCTCGAAGGCCGCCAGCTCCCCGTAGGCGAGTGCTCCCAGCAGGTCCACGACGGCGGCCCGGTACTGCGGCTCGCTGGACGCGGTGGCCCAGTCCTGGTCGGCGATTCGGGTGGATGCGGGGGTTTCGGTAGCGTTGTCAGGCGTCTCCATGGACCGCAGAATAGCCCGCCCGACGAGGCGTGGAAGGGCCCGGCCGCAGACTGACGTCACACCGTTCCGATGAATTCGCCCAACACAGATGCGCGAATCCGGGGTACAGTGGTATTGCGCTTACTGAGCATTTTGCAACTGCTCGTGGCGCGAAATTGAATGAGGATGCCCGGTCGGTGGCCCGATCGGCTCCGACCCGACAGCCCTCCACGCGAGGCGTACGACACGTACGACCGCAGATGAGGGGCCCCCTCAGCGGCACGAGCGCTCGAGCGACGGCAGTGGTCCCGCGCCACCCGGCCCATCCACGGCCGGATGACCAACCCCGGCACGGTACGACCCCCTTCGTTCGCCTCGGACCGCGTTTCACAGAAGAGGCAATACCCTGACTACGTTCCGAGACCTCGGGATTCTTTCCGAGACGGCCGAGGCCCTTGAGTCCGTCGGCATCACGTCCCCCTTCCCCATCCAGGAGATGACGCTCCCCGTAGCGCTCTCCGGCTCCGATGTCATCGGACAGGCGAAGACCGGCACCGGCAAGACGCTCGGTTTCGGGCTGCCGCTGCTGGAGCGCGTCACCGTCCCGGCGGACGTCGAGGCAGGCCGGGCCGCGCCCGAGAAGCTGACCGACGCCCCGCAGGCGCTGATCGTCGTCCCCACCCGCGAGCTGTGCCAGCAGGTCACCAACGACCTCCTGACCGCCGGCAAGGTCCGTAACGTCCGCGTTCTCGCGATCTACGGCGGCCGGGCGTACGAGCCCCAGGTGGAGGCCCTCAAGAAGGGCGTCGACGTCGTCGTCGGCACCCCGGGCCGGCTGCTCGACCTCGCGGGCCAGCGCAAGCTCGACCTCTCGCACATCCGCGTCCTCGTCCTCGACGAGGCCGACGAGATGCTGGACCTGGGCTTCCTGCCCGACGTCGAGCGCATCATCACGATGCTGCCGGCCAAGCGGCAGACCATGCTGTTCTCCGCGACCATGCCGGGCGCGGTCATCAGCCTCGCGCGCCGCTACATGTCGCAGCCGACGCACATCAACGCCACCTCGCCCGACGACGAGGGCACGACCGTCAAGAACACCGCGCAGTACGTCTACCGCGCGCACAACATGGACAAGCCCGAGATGGTCTCGCGCATCCTCCAGGCCAACGGCCGCGGACTCGCGATGATCTTCTGCCGCACCAAGCGCACCGCCGCCGACATCGCGGAGCAGCTGGAGAAGCGCGGTTTCGCCTCCGGCGCCGTCCACGGCGACCTCGGCCAGGGCGCCCGCGAGCAGGCGCTGCGCGCCTTCCGCAACGGCAAGGTCGACGTGCTCGTCTGCACCGACGTCGCGGCGCGCGGTATCGATGTCGAGGGTGTCACCCACGTCATCAACTACCAGTCGCCCGAGGACGAGAAGACGTACCTGCACCGGATCGGCCGTACCGGCCGCGCGGGTGCCAAGGGCATCGCGATCACGCTGGTCGACTGGGACGACATCCCGCGCTGGCAGCTGATCAACAAGGCCCTGGACCTGAAGTTCCCGGACCCGCCGGAGACGTACTCCACCTCCCCGCACCTGTACGAGGAGCTGGACATCCCGGCCGGCACCAAGGGTGTCCTGCCGCGTACCGAGCGCACCCGCGCCGGTCTGCGGGCCGAGGAGATCGAGGACCTCGGTGAGACGGGCGGCCGCGGCCGCAAGTCCGCCGCCGTCGCCGCCCCCGCCGTCCGCGAGGAGCGCCCCCCGCGCACGCCGCGTCAGCGCCGTCGCACCCGGGGCGGTTCCGCCGCGGAGGAGAACGCCGCCACGGTGCCCGCACCGGCCGCGGAGGCCGTCGAGGCCCCGGCCGCCGTCGAGACGCCCGCCGCCGAAGGCGCCACGGAACCGCGTACGCCGCGTCGGCGCCGTCGCGGCCGCGTCGGTGCCCCGGAGGTCGCGGCCGAGGCCGCGGTGGAGGTGGCGCAGGCCCCGGTCGTCGTCGTCGACGCCGAGCCCGTGGTGAAGACCAGGACCAGGGCGTCCAGGGCCAAGGCCGATGTCACGGTGGAGGTGGCGGCCGAGGCCGTGACCACCGCGAAGCCGCGTCGCAGCCGCGCCCGGGTCGTGAAGCCGGTGACGGAGGAGGTCGACTTCCAGACCGCTCCGGTGGCCGAGCCCGCCACGGAGGCGAAGACGGTGACCAAGCCGCGCCGCCGCGCCCGGGTGATCAAGCCCGCGGAGGACGAGGTCGACTTCCAGATCGCGCCGATCGCCGAGCCCGAGAACGACTCCAGGCCGCGCCGTCGCACCCGTGCGGCCGCGAAGCCGAAGACCGAGGCCGTGGTGGACGCCCCGGTCGCCGAGGGCGAGTCCAAGCCGCGCAGGCGTCGGGCACCGCGAGCGGCCGCCGCGAAGACCGACAGCTGAGACTGAACAGCTGAGACCGGTGCCCGAGGGCGCCGGGGTGCCCGAGGGGCCCGGGGGATCTCCCCGGGCCCCTCGGGCGTTCACGGCATAACCTCGTCCCATGAGCCGGCCACCCACCTTCGTCCCGCCTCCCCGCACCCGGGCCCGCGCGCTGCACACCGCGCGCGGTGACTTCGCCGTCCTGGACGCGACCCCGCGTACCGCACCACGCGGCACCGCGCTCCTGCTGCCCGGCTACGGCGGCAGCAAGGAGGACTTCATCGCGCTGCTGGAACCGCTCACGGAAGCCGGCTACCGCGTGGTCGCCGTCGACGGGCGCGGGCAGTACGAGAGCGACGGGACGGACCGCCAGGAGTCCTACGCACAGGACGAATTGGCGCGTGACACCCTCGCGCAGACGGCCGCGCTCGGCCTCGGCGGCAGCGCGGTCCACCTGCTCGGGCACTCGCTCGGCGGGCTGGTCGCACGCGCCGCCGCCATCCTGGATCCGGCACCGTTCCGGTCACTGACCCTGATGTCCTCCGGACCCGGCGTGGTCGTCGAGAGCCAGCGGGTCAAGCTGAAGATCCTGGGCGACGCGCTGGCGACCATGGGCATGGACGAGGTCTGGGAGGCCATGCGCGCCTTCGACCCGCCCGCGGAGGCCGAGGCGGACGACGGTGAGGACCTGCGGCGGCGCTGGATGCGTCACCGGCCCGCCCAGCTGATCGCCACCGGCCGCCGGCTGGCCACGGAGCCCGACCGGGTGGCCGAGGTCGCCGCCACCGGGCTGCCGGTCCACGTGATCTCCGGCGAGCGCGACGACGTCTGGCCGGTGCCCCAGCTCGACGCGATGGCCGAGCGGCTGGGCGCCCGGCGGACCCGGATCGAGGGCGCGGAGCACTCCCCCAACACGGACCGGCCGGGGCCGACGGCCGCCGCGCTGGCCTCCTTCTGGGACAGCCTGTAGGCAGCGCGGGGCTCAGCGACGGCGACGGCGACGGCAGTGCAGTGGCCGTCCAGTACCGCGTTCAGTACTGCGACTGGAGGTGCTGCCAGAAGCCGTCGCGCAGCGCCCGCCGCAGATGGGCGTGGCCGCGCAGCGAGTGCTGGAGCAGGCGTTCGGCCTCGACCAGCAGGTCCTGGTCGACGGAGCCCGGCAGGTACGGGTGTCCGGGGAGCAGGTCTGCCAGGGAGTCGCGGCCGCGGGCGGAGAGCCAGGTCGCGGCGATCTGCGTGCCGACGAAGCGGACGTCGTCGCGCGAGGGTGCCGGGGAGTCGTCCTCGTAGGTGGTGACGGGCCGTCTGGTCACGTAGGGGCGGCAGAAGTCGAGGTCGAAGGTGCGCTGGCTGTCGACCTCCCAGAGCAGCGGTTCGGCCTGGTTGCGCCCTTCGCCGGCCTCGATGCCCCACAGGTGGACGCGGGCCCCGTACCCCTGTGCGGCCTCGACGGCGGAGACCAGGTCCTCGTCGCCGCCGACGAGCGCGGCGTCACTGATGGCGCGGTGGCGGGCGAGGGATTCGAGGTCGGTGCGGATGAGTGAGTCGACGCCCTTCTGCTGGTTGTTGGCGTTGAGGTTGCCGAGTCTGACCTTGACGTCGGGGAGTTCCGCGATGGACTGCTGTTCGACGGTGTGGATCCGGCGCCTGGCCCCGTCGTACCAGTAGACGCGCAGCAGGCGGCTGTCCGCGAAGATCGTGCGGGCCTTGTCGATGAAGGCCTCGATCAGCCCCTCCGAGTCGAGGTCGAAGGAGCGCCGGTCCTCCGTGCCGGTGACGAGCAGCCCGGCCGCGGCGTACACGTAACCCGCGTCGACGAAGATCGCGTGGGTCGAGGGGGTCTTCGACACCTCGGCGAGCACCCGCTGGAGCAGCTCATTGGTGCGGTCCAGGCGCTCGCCGATCTCTGCCTCGTTCATAGGGGCCTCGTCGCGGCTGTCGTCGTCCGCGCATGCTCGGTTACCTGCTGGTACTTAGACATCCAAAAAATTTCCTTAGCGTAGGGAATGATTGCAGGGAGCAAGTCGTTGTACACCCCGTGGGGCGCGAGACGTACCAGCCTGGCGCTCCTCATCCTTGCGGACGGGTCACCCGTCCTCCCAGTAGTTCTCCAGCAGGAGGATCAGACGAAGGGAAGCCATATGCGCTTCGAGATCATGCGACTCGACGATGTCGACGGTACCGCCGTGGACAGCACCGTCGTGGACGCCGCCTCCGTCAACCGGATCGTGCAGCAGGCCGCGGCATTGGGCCAGCGCATCTATATCCGCCCGGCCGACACCTCGGCCTCGTAACACCTTGCCCGTTTGTGAGTTGCCCGCGTGAACCGCGTAAAGACGAGCGCCCCCGCACGGATCGATCGTGCGGGGGCGCTGTGCTGTGCGGGGCGGGTCAGGCGTTCTGGATGACCTGGGTGACGCCGTTGATGATCTGCTGCACGGCGATGGCGGAGAGCATCATCCCGGCGAGCCTGGTGACCAGGACGACGCCGCCGTCCTTGATGACCCGGATGATCAGCAGCGAGTAGCGCATGGTCAGCCAGAGCACGACGTGCATGGCGACGATCGCCGTCCAGACCGAGAGCTGGCTCCCGACGCTGTCGGCGTGCTGCACGGCGAGGATCACCGAGACGATCGCGCCGGGTCCCGCGAGCAGTGGCATGCCCAGGGGGACGAGCGCCACGTTGACGTCCTTCGTCTGCGTCGGCTCGTCGGTCTTGCCGGTCAGCAGGTCCAGCGCGATCAGCAGCAGGAGCAGTCCGCCCGCGATCATCAGCGCGGGTACGGAGACGTGCAGGTAGTCCAGGATCTGCTGGCCGAGCACTCCGAAGACGGCGATCACGCCGAAGGCGACGGAGACCGCCTGGAGCGCCATCTTGCGCTGCGTCTTGGCGGGGCGGCCGGCGGTGAGGGCCAGGAAGATCGGGGTGATTCCGGGCGGATCCATAATCACAAAAAGCGTGAGAAAAAGGGATCCGAAGACAGCGACGTCGAACACAGTGAGCCTTGCGGGGAGAGAGCGGGAATGCGGTGGGGGCGGCGCACCGGACAGGTGCCGGACCGGCATCCGCCGGAGCGTTCCGGCGGACACCGCGGCAGGCCGGTGCGCGGGGGTGAGGCATACGGCGGTGCGATGTGGGCGCCGCCGGGGTGCGGGAGTTACGCGTGGGCCGTTACGGGACGAGCGGTCCGCCGGCTCCCGGCACCGGGAAGGCCCCGGTGGCGCGCCGGGTGATCTCGCCGTAGATCTCGGGGTCGGTGACGTTCTCGCCGAGCCGTACGGTCTTGCGGCTGCCGTGGTAGTCGCTCGACCCGGTGGTCAGCAGCCCCAGCTCGCGGGCGAGCCCGCGCAGCCTGGCCCTGGTCGGCTCGTCGTGGTCCATGTGGTCGGCCTCGATACCGCCGAGCCCGGCCGCGGCCAGCTCCGCGATGGCGGATTCGGGCACCACGTGGCCGCGTTTGACGGCGCCCGGGTGAGCGAGGACGGTGACGCCGCCGGCGGCCTTGACCAACCGGACCGCGTCGAAGGGATCGAGCTCGTGCTTCTCGGCGTGCGCGCGCCCGCCGTCGGCCAGCCACTGCGGGGTGAAGGCGTCGGAGACGCTCGGCACGACGCCGAGCTCGACCAGGGCGGTGGCGATGTGCGGCCGCCCGACCGATCCGTCACCGGCGATCCGCGCGACCCGCTCCCACTCGACCGGCACGCCCAGCTCCTGGAGCTTGCGCACCATGGTCCTGGCGCGCGGCACCCGGTCGTCGCGCACCAGCTCGCGCTCGCGCGCCAGCTCGGGCTCGTCGGGGTCGAAGAGGTACGCCAGCATGTGCAGGCCGCCCACGCCGTCGAGCCGGCAGGACAGCTCGGCGCCGGTGACCAGGGTCAGCCCCTCGGGCAGCGCCGCTATCGCCTCCGCGTGTCCGCGGACCGTGTCGTGGTCGGTGAGGGCGACGACGTCCAGACCCGCGGCGGCGGCGTTCCGCACCAGCTCTGCGGGGGTGTCGGTACCGTCCGACGCGGTGGAGTGGGTGTGCAGGTCGATGCGCACGACGCGGACTCCAGTGCTCGCGGCCGGATGGGGGGACGCCCAAGGATAACCGGCGCAAGCGCGGATTCCGGACCCGGCCGGAGGCCGCCCGTCAGCCGCTCAGGGCCCGCCGAGCAGCCGGGGGGTGAGCGCGCCGCAGGGCACCAGGTCGACCTCTCCCCCGGCGTCACGCAGATCGGTGAGCACGAGTTCGTCGTACATCAGGAGTCCGGACTGCTCGGGCCAGACGATCGCCCAGAGCCACAGGCCGCACGCCTCACCGGCGAAGACGGCCCGGTCGTCGGGGGCGTCCTTCACGTGCCAGAGCGGGGTCGGGCGTCCGGCGGCGAGCACCTTGACGTCCGGCGGGCCGTCCACCCGCAGATACGGGCCCGGATCGGGCCCGTCGATACCGGCGTACCGCGCACCGAGTCCGACGCCGAGCTCCTCCGCGACGAGCAGCAGCTCACCGATGCCGCCGAGCGGCCCCGGTCCGGAGCAGGCGACGGCGGTCGCCCGCCCACCGCCGCGGTCGTCGCCCGCGCAGGCCACACCGGTGAAGAGCCAGCCCACCGGCAGCGGCCAGGGCATCCACACCGGCACCTGGGCCCGGTGCACCACCACTCCGAGCGCCTCGACGCTGGGCGGGATGACCGGCTGCATCGGCTGCACGCTGCCGTGCACGTCGCACTGCCAGGTGTCGTCGAAGAAACCGGGCGCCTTGACCCGGCCTCCGCACTTCGGGCAACTGGGTTCGCCCCTCATAACAACCAACCGTCCTCCCCGGCCGTCGCCGCGTCAAGGACGATCACCCTTCCGCCGCGCGGCTCTCATCAGGGGATTTAGATGTAGCTTGCATTTATTAGCCCCTCTAACTTATTCTGTGCATAACGCATCGATCTAGTGGAGAGCGAGTAGTCCCATGCAGGGAGAGGATCCGTTCGATCAAGGAACGGTCAGCATCCTGCGCCAGCCGAAGGCCGTATGGGCCACAGCGGGCGCTTCTGTTGTCGCGTTCATGGGAATCGGCCTGGTGGACCCGATTCTGCCGTCCATCGCCAAGGGCCTCGAAGCGACGCCGAGCCAGGTCTCGCTGCTCTTCACCTCCTACTTCCTGATCACCGCCGTGGCGATGCTGGTGACCGGATTCGTCTCCAGCCGCATCGGCGGGCGCAAGACGCTGCTGGCCGGACTGGCGCTCGTCGTGGTCTTCGCCGCGCTGTCCGGCACCTCGTCCTCCGTCGCGGAACTCGTCGGCTTCCGGGCCGGCTGGGGCCTGGGCAACGCGCTCTTCGTATCGACCGCGCTCGCCGTGATCGTCGGTGCGGCGGCGGGCGGCAGCTCGGCGGCGATCCTGCTGTACGAGTCGGCGCTCGGCCTCGGCATGGCCTGCGGGCCGCTGCTCGGCGCGCTGCTCGGTGACGCCAGCTGGCGCTACCCCTTCTTCGGCACGGCCGCGCTGATGGCGATCGGCTTCGTCTGCATCACGGCGTTCCTCAAGGAACAGCCCAAGCCGGCCCGGAAGACCTCGCTGCTGGACCCGATCAAGGCGCTCGGCCACGGCGGGCTCGCCTCCGTCGCTACCTCGGCGTTCTTCTACAACTACGCGTTCTTCACGATCCTGGCGTTCACGCCGTTCGTACTGAACATGTCGCCGTACAAGTCCGGCGCCGTCTTCTTCGCCTGGGGCCTGCTGCTCGCGGTCTTCTCGGTACTCGTCGCACCGAGGCTGCAGAAGCGCTTCGGCTCGCTCAGGGTGGTCGGCGCCTCACTGGTGCTGCTCGCCGCCGACCTGGTGATCCTCGGCTACGGGAACCACACCACGGCCATCGTCTGCACGATCGTCTCCGGCGCCTTCATCGGCATGAACAACACCGTCTACACGGAGCTGGCACTCGGGGTGTCCGACGCGCCGCGTCCGGTGGCCAGCGCCGGTTACAACTTCGTCCGCTGGTTCGCCGCGGCCGCCGCGCCCTTCCTGGCCCCGAAGATCGAGGAGTGGAGCAACATCCACATCCCGTTCGTGATCGCCGCCGTCGCCGCGGTCATCGGCGCGATCGTCATCTGGGTGCGGCGCTCGGCCCTGAGCCACGAGGCGGAGGAGCTGGAGCCGAAGCACGCGACCGAGGACGGCGTCACGGTCTTCGCCAACTGAACGGCCCCGCCTCCGTACGGAAGCCCCGCCGCCCGGCTCCTGGCCGTGCGGCGGGGCTTCCGTACGGAGGGCGCACCGCCCCGGTCAGTCCAGGGCCACCGAACCACGCAGCGGATCGCGCAGGTCCGTCCCCCGCGACAGCCACCGCTCCTGGAGCTCCTGCGCGCCCCTGACCCGCTTCCAGGCCGCTTCGTTGGGCGTCATCGGCAGCAGCGGCAGGAACCGCACCGCCTCCATCGGGGCCGCCAGCTCCAGATCCTCGACCAGCCCCCCGGGCTCAGCCACGAGCACCGAGCTGAAGGGTGCTCCGGGCCACAGCGGTTCGCCGAGGTCCAGCGAGGCGCCCGGCGCCACGATCACCCCCTCCACCTGCGGCGAGGCCGCCAGCACCGCGAGCTTGCGCAGCACCTGGTCGGTGTCCGCGAGCCCGGCCCGGACCGAGAGGACCAGCTCGGCCCGAGGTCCCTTCACCGGGTCGGCGAACGGGTCGGAGGGGTCGGCCATCGGCTGCGCGGACATGCCGAGCGTGGCGTACCTCACCACGTCGCCGTCGATGAAGCGGAGCACCTCGATCCGGTCGGTGCCGAGGAACGTCACTGCCGCGCGTGCGTCCGGTTCGCCCAGGGCCGTGCGCAGACGGGCCTCGACCGGAGCAAGAATTTCTGCCATGCGGCGAGCATAGGACGCGTATGGAACGGGCAAAGTAAGAGATTGGCCCTCTGCCTGCTGATAGCCTGGGCCCGCCGGTCGGGACAGCACGCAGAAGCGTCGCTCTCAAGTCCCGACGCAACGTCGTCCCTCACGGGGGACCGACCGGAGGAGGTGGGGCTGCGGTGGATCCAAGTCGACCGTGCAGTACCAACCGCTCTTCCGCCCGACACCTTTCTTCTGTGATCTGACGCCTTCCCGGCCACGGCCCATGGCGTTTCGCACGACGGAAGAGCACCCCCTTTTTGCCTGTCTGTAGCGAACGCCGTCATCGCGCCGCCGCGGTGCCGCCCGCTTTGCGGACGTGAGCCCACGTCCCCATTCCGGGCTGTTCCACGCCCTCGCCGACGGCCCTCCGTGAAGGAGCCAGCCATGTCGATGATCCGTGACCTGCGCGCTGTGGTGCGCCCGTCCCTGCGCAAGACCAACACCCTGCACAGCAGTTACGACGCCACGCGTGACCCGTCCGCCTCCAGCGCGGTCGTCGACTGCGCGGTCTACCGCGACGGACGCCGCGTCGCGGAGGAGGACGGCACCTGCCGTACACCGCACGAGGCGATGCTCCGGGTGCGGGAGAAGGGCGGCTTCGCCTGGATCGGCCTCCACGAGCCGACCGAGGAGGAGTTCGCCGGCATCGCCCGGGAGTTCGGGCTGCACCCGCTGGCCGTGGAGGACGCCGTCCACGCCCACCAGCGGCCGAAGCTGGAGCGGTACGACGACACCCTGTTCACCGTCTTCAAGACCATCCACTACGTCGAGCACGCAGAACTGACCGCGACCAGCGAGGTCGTGGAGACCGGCGAGGTGATGTGCTTCACCGGCCGGGACTTCGTCATCACCGTGCGGCACGGCGGCCACGGCTCGCTGCGCGCGCTGCGCCACCGCCTCCAGGACGACCCCGAGCTGCTCGCCAAGGGCCCCTCGGCAGTGCTGCACTCCATCGCGGACCATGTGGTCGACGGCTACATCGCGGTGGCCGGCGCGGTGCAGGAGGACATCGACGAGGTGGAGATCGAGGTCTTCTCCACCCCCGACAAGAGCGGCCCGCGCGGTTCGGACGCCGGCCGGATCTACCAGCTGAAGCGCGAGGTGCTGGAGTTCAAGCGGGCCGTATCGCCGCTGCTGCGCCCGATGCAGCTGCTCAGCGAGCGGCCGATGCGGCTGATCGACCCGGACATCCAGAAGTACTTCCGGGACGTCGCGGACCACCTCGTGCGCGTGCAGGAAGAGGTCATCGGCTTCGACGAGCTGCTGAACTCCATCCTCCAGGCCAACCTGGCGCAGGCGACCGTCGCGCAGAACGAGGACATGCGCAAGATCACCTCCTGGGCGGCCATCATCGCCGTACCGACGATGATCTGCGGGGTCTACGGCATGAACTTCGACCACATGCCGGAGCTGGCCTGGACGTACGGCTATCCGATGGTGCTGGGTTTCATCGGAGTGGTCTGCTTCTCCATCCACCGCATGCTCAAGCGCAACGGCTGGCTCTGACCCTCCCCTGCCGCCCGTCTGCCTGTCCGGGGCCGGTCTAAGCTCTGCTGCATGACTGCTGCTGACACGCTGCTCGGACCGGCCCTCGTCGAGGAGGCCACCAAGAAGTCGGGGCTGGTCTGGGTGCGCGGCACCGGGCCCGCGCGGGCGCTGTGGCACGTGTGGCACGAGGGCGCGGCGCTGCTCGTCGGGGACGGCCCCGGCGAGCAGCCCCTCCCGGCCGGGCTCAAGGACGGCGGCAACGCGGAGGTGACCGTCCGCAGCAAGGACAAGGGCGGCCGGCTCGTCGCCTGGACCGCGTCCGTCGAGCTGCTGGCCCCGCACTCCGGGGAGTGGGAGGCGGCGGTGGCCGAGCTGAAGGGCAAGCGGCTGAACGCACCGGACGCCGAGCAGCTGACCGAGCGCTGGGCGCGCGAGTGCCGGATCCTGCGGCTGACGCCGCTCGATTCCCGTACGGACCTGCCGACGGGCTCGGGGGCGGCGGCGCCGCTGCCCACCACCGCCACCACCCGGCTGCCGGTACCGGCCGGGCTGCCGCGGCTGCTGAAGCGCTCGCTCAGGAAGCCGTAGCCGGTCCTCGCTCCCTCAGGAGGACGACTTGGGCAGCTGCTGCCCGTAGTCCACCGTGTCGCCCTCGGCCGGGGCCTTCAGCGCGAAGTCCTTGCCCCAGTCCGCGAGCGTGATGATGCCCCCGCCGCCACCGCGTGCGAAGCGCAGCGGGTACGGCTTGCCCTCCAGGGACACGTCGAGCGCGCCGCCCTCGCCCTTGCCGCCGGCGATCCGGATGGTGCGCTGCCCGCCGACCTTGTCCCGGTCGCCCTTGCCGACCTCGCCGTGCAGGGTGAGCAACCCGTCGAGCAGCACCTTCTTGTCGGTGAACCCGCGCAGCTGCTTGTACGTGGGGTCGTCCTCCGGGACCTTCACGTACTTGTCGTCGAGCTTGTCCGCCGCCGCGCCGTCGGCCTCACTCGTCTTCCCGGCGTCGGCCGTGCCGTGGTTCCAGAAGCCGGCGTCCGCCTTGAGGTAGAGCACGTCCCCGATCCGGAGCAGCTCGAAGGTGCTGTTCTTCGACGTGACGGAGCCCGCGCCGCCCTTGTCCTTGAGCCGCATGTTGAGTTTGTACGTGCCGCCCTTGCTGACCAGGGTGCCGGCCAGCCGGACCGTCTCCGAGGAGTCCGCGGCGGCCCGCGCCTTCTTCTCGATCTCCGGCGCTTCCAGTCTGCCGACGCCGTTGGTCCCCTTGTCCGGATCCTCGTCCGCGCACGCGGTCAGCGCCGCGGTCAGCCCGGCGCAGAGCACGACGGCGAGGGTGGCGGTCCGGCGGCGGGCCCGGACGGCCGGAACGAAGGAGGTCACAGGCGCACTGCCTCTCAGCTGCGTGGCGGTGGGTGGCAGACGGCAGCGTACCTGTGCGGCCTACACCTTCCGGCAGAGAGTCGCGACGACCGCTCTCCAGGGCGACCTGCGACAGTACGGGCTAGCCTGATCCCGTCATAACGGTGCAATAAATGTCACATCAGACCGGATACGTAAGCCGGCGACGAAGGGAGGAGGCGCGGGCATGGCAGCAGGAACGCCCCGGGTCTTCGTCTCGCACCTCTCCGGTGTGCCGGTCTTCGACCCGAACGGGGACCAGGTGGGGCGCGTCCGCGACCTGGTCGCGATGCTCCGGGTCGGCGGCCGGCCGCCCCGGCTGCTCGGCATCGTCGTCGAGGTGGTGAGCCGGCGCCGGATCTTCCTTCCGATGACCCGGGTGACGGGCATCGAGTCGGGTCAGGTCATCACCACGGGCGTGGTCAACATGCGGCGCTTCGAACAGCGGCCCACCGAACGTCTGGTGCTGGGCGAGTTCCTCGACCGGCGGGTCAGCCTGGTGGAGACCGGCGAGGAGGTCACCATCCTGGACGTGGCGATCCAGCAGCTGCCGGCCCGGCGCGACTGGGAGATCGACAAGTACTTCGTGCGCAAGGGCAGGGGCGGCGCGCTGCGCCGCAAGGGCGAGACCCTGACCGTCGAGTGGTCGGCCGTCAGCGGCTTCTCGCTGGAAGAGCACGGGCAGGGCGCGGAGTCGCTGGTCGCCACGTTCGAGAAGCTGCGCCCGACCGACGTGGCCAACGCCCTGCACCACCTCACCCCGAAACGGCGTGCGGAGGTCGCCGCCGCGCTCGACGACGACCGGCTTGCCGATGTCCTGGAGGAGCTCCCCGAGGACGACCAGGTGGAGATCATCGGCAAGCTCCAGGAGGAGCGTGCGGCGGACGTCCTGGAGGCGATGGACCCCGACGATGCGGCCGACCTGCTGTCCGAGCTGCCGGAGGAGGACAAGGAGCGGCTGCTGACGCTGATGCGCCCGGACGACGCGGCGGACGTCCGGCGCCTCATGTCGTACGAGGAGCGGACGGCGGGCGGCCTGATGACCACGGAGCCGATCATCCTGCGCCCGGACGCGACGGTGGCCGACGCGCTCGCCAGGGTCCGCCAGCAGGACCTCTCCCCCGCGCTCGCCGCCCAGGTGTACGTGTGCCGGTCGCCCGACGAGACGCCCACGGGCAAGTACCTGGGCACGGTGCATTTCCAGCGGCTGCTGCGCGATCCGCCGTTCACCCTGGTCAGCTCGATCGTCGACAGCGATCTGGTGGCGCTGACACCGGACACCCCGCTGTCGGTGGTGACCAGCTATCTGGCGGCGTACAACCTGGTCTCCGTGCCCGTGGTGGACGAGAGCGGCTCGCTGCTGGGTGCGGTGACCGTCGACGACGTGCTCGACCACCTGCTGCCCGACGACTGGCGGGAGACCGACTTCCACGGGCGCGAGGGGGTGCTCCGTGGCCGGTGAGGAGCGCTCCAGGGCGTCGAACGGCTCGACGGCCCTGACCCGTACCTCCAGGACCCGGCTCGACCAGCCGAAGGACCCCCGGCGGCGGCTGCTCCCGGAGTACGACCCGGAGGCGTTCGGCCGGTTCTCGGAGCGGATCGCGCGGTTCCTGGGGACGGGCCGGTTCATCGTCTGGATGACGCTGATCATCATCGTCTGGGTGGTGTGGAACATCTTCGCGCCGGAGAAACTGCGGTTCGACGAGTACCCGTTCATCTTCCTGACCCTGATGCTCTCCCTCCAGGCCTCGTACGCGGCCCCGCTGATCCTGCTCGCGCAGAACAGGCAGGACGACCGCGACCGGGTCACCCATGAGCAGGACCGGGCCCAGAACGAGCGCTCCATCGCCGACACGGAGTACCTGACCAGGGAGATCGCGGCTCTGCGGATGGGCCTCGGGGAGGTCGCCACCCGGGACTGGATCCGCTCCGAGCTGGAGGACCTGGTGAGGGATCTCGACGACCGCAGGACATCGGCCGGGGCCGAGAGTGACGAAGACCGCTGACAGGGCTACCCGCGCGTAGCGGACGGCGCCGTACCATCGTCGGTATGGCTACGGAAGACGCGGTGCTTGAGGCACTGGCGACAGTGAACGACCCGGAGATCCACCGCCCGATCACCGAGCTGGGCATGGTGAAATCGGTCGAGATCGATCCTGACGGTGTAGTCGCTGTCACGGTGTATCTCACCGTATCCGGCTGTCCGATGCGCGAGACGATCACCAATAACGTGACCGACGCGGTGGCCCGCGTCGAAGGAGTGTCCCGGGTCGAGGTGACCCTCGACGTGATGAGCGACGAGCAGCGCAAGGACCTGGCGTCCTCGCTGCGCGGCGGCACGGCGGAGCGCGAGGTGCCGTTCGCCAAGCCCGGCTCGCTGACCCGGGTGTACGCGGTGGCCTCCGGCAAGGGCGGCGTCGGCAAGTCCTCCGTGACCGTGAACCTGGCGGCCGCGATGGCCGCCGACGGCCTCAAGGTCGGCGTCGTGGACGCGGACATCTACGGGCACAGCGTGCCCCGGATGCTCGGCGCGGACGGCAAACCGACCCAGGTCGAGAACATGATCATGCCGCCGTCCGCGCACGGCGTGAAGGTCATCTCCATCGGCATGTTCACCCCGGGCAACGAGCCGGTGGTCTGGCGCGGCCCGATGCTGCACCGCGCGCTCCAGCAGTTCCTCGCCGATGTGTACTGGGGCGACCTGGACGTCCTGCTGCTCGACCTGCCGCCGGGCACCGGTGACATCGCCATCTCCGTGGCCCAGCTGGTGCCGAACGCGGAGATCCTGGTCGTCACGACCCCGCAGCAGGCCGCGGCAGAGGTGGCGGAGCGGGCCGGCTCGATCGCCGTCCAGACCCACCAGAAGATCGTCGGCGTCGTCGAGAACATGTCGGGCATGCCCTGCCCGCACTGCGACGAGATGGTCGACGTGTTCGGCTCCGGCGGCGGCGCCCGGGTCGCGGAGGGGCTGACCAGGACCATCGGCGCCGAGGTGCCGGTGCTCGGCTCCATCCCGATCGACGTACGGCTGCGCGAGGGCGGTGACGAGGGCAAGCCCGTCGTCCTGTCCGACCCCGACTCCCTCGCGGGCAAGGCCCTGCGCTCCATCGCGGACAAGCTGAGCGGCCGTCAGCGCGGTCTGTCCGGCATGTCCCTGGGAATCACCCCGCGCAACAAGTTCTGACCCGGAACGGGCCCGTGGCGGGCCGGGGCTGATGCTCCCGGCCCGCCACGGGCCCGTCGGCGGCTTACGCGTACGACGTGATGTCACCGACGACGGAGAAGCCCAGACCGTACGCGCTCATACCGCGCCCGTACGCCCCGATGTGCACGCCCCCGTGGGCGGAGCCGGCCAGCACCCAGCCGAACTCGGACTCGCGGTAGTGGAACGCCACCGGCACCCCGTCGACCGGCAGCGAGAGCGCCGACCACGCGGGGCCGTCCAGATCGTCGGCCAGCTCGAAGGCCGTCTCCGTCTGCTGGTCCAGCCAGTCGTCCCGCAGGGTGTGGTCCATCTGCGCGGGCCAGGTGTAGGCCAGCAGGCCGGAGCCGGCCAGCCAGGCGGCGGAGGAGACCGTCGTCGCGTCCAGGACGCCCGTGCCGTCGCCGCTGCGCCGCACCGGGCTGCTGGCCACGGTCACGACGACCGCGAACCGCTGTCTGTCCTCGCCCGCGTCGCTCCGCACCGAGGGCTCGTCGCCGTGGCCGGTGGAGCCGTGCTGCACCGTGCCGTCCGCGGCGGTGCCCACCTGCATCAGCCAGCGCGGCCCGGTGAACGCCTCGTCAAGTCCGTACCAGGGGAACGGCGCCTTCAGATAGCCGTCGACCGTGAGCCGGGCCGCCGGCACCCCCTCTGCCGTGCCTGTGTCCGGCGCACCATCCGCGCCCACCCGACTCGTTGTCTCCATCTGTCCGGCCGCCTCCTCGATCCGTAGGGTCCGGAGCGGCCCGCCCCCCTCGGGCGTCCTCACAACCGGACAGATGGAGAATAGCCATACCGTCCGGACGAGTCGGGATTGACGGGGGTCAGGTGGCGTCTGCGTCGAACGGCGGGTGATCGTCCTTCTTCGGCTGCTCACGCTTCTTCAGCAGGTCAGGGCCGCCCGCCGAGCCGTTGGCCGCGGTGACCGCGGAACCGCCCGACACGCCGCTCTTCGCCTCCACGGACGAGGTCGCGCGGCCGTTGACCGCGTCGGTGACCTCGGAGACCTCCTTGCGCAGGTCGAAGCTCTCGCGGATCTCCTTCAGCCCCAGGTCGTCGTTGCCGTCCATGAGCTGCTTGCGGACGAACGTCTTGGGGTTGAGGTCCTCGAACTCGAAGTCCTTGAACTCCGGGCCGAGCTCCGTACGGATGTCCTCCTTGGCGCTCTCCGAGAACTCACGGATCTTGCGGATGAAGCGCGAGACGTCCTGGATGACCTTGGGCAGCTTATCCGGACCGAAGATGAGCACGCCGATGATCGCGAGCGCCACCAGCTCCAGCGGGCCTATGTCATTGAACACCTTGCGGCTCCTCGTGTTCTCCGCGACCAGGTCGGATGAGGTCCGGACCCGGACCACGGTACCCGTCGAAGCCATCCGCGCGGTAGCTTCCCGTGGCCGTCACGTGCCCGTTGCCGAACCGAGCGTCAAACTCATGGTCAGGTCTTTACCACCGCGGGTCAGCTTGAGGTCCAGCCGGTCACCCGGCCGGTGCGAACGGATCTTCACGATCAGCTCCTCGCCGCTGTGCACCCGACCGCCGTTCACCTCGGTGATGACGTCACCGGGCCGGATCCCGGCCTGGGCGCCCGGACCCCCCTCCGTGACCGAGGACTTGCCGTCCGCGCCCCGCTGCCCGACCTTGGCGCCGTCACCGGTGTACTTCATGTCGAGCGTGACGCCGATCACCGGGTGGGTGGCCTTCCCGGTGTTGATCAGCTCCTCCGCGACACGCTTGCCCTGGTTGATCGGGATGGCGAAGCCGAGGCCTATGGAACCGGCCTGGCCGCCCTCCGTGGTCGAGCCGCTGTCCGCGGCACGGATGGCGCTGTTGATCCCGATGACGTGCGCGTCGGTGTCGACCAGCGGTCCGCCGGAGTTGCCCGGGTTGATCGGCGCGTCGGTCTGCAGCGCGTCGACGTAGCTGATGTCGCTGCCGTCGCCCTTCTCGCCGCCTGCCGTGATCGGCCGGTCCTTGGCGCTGATGATGCCGGAGGTGACCGTGTTGGACAGGTCGAACGGGGCCCCGATGGCCACCACCGGATCACCCACCCGCACGTTGTCGGAGTTGCCGAGCGGCAGCGGCTTGAGCCCCGAGACACCGCTGACCTTGACCACGGCCAGGTCGTAGCCGCTGTCCTTGCCGACCACCTCGGCACTGGCCGTCTCGCCGCCGCTGAACGTCACGGTGATCTCGCCGGACGAACCGGCCGGTGCGACGACGTGGTTGTTGGTGAGGATGTGGCCCTTGTCGTCGAGGACGAAGCCGGTGCCGGTGCCGGATTCGGTGCTGCCGCTGACGTGCAGGGTGACCACGCTGGGCAGCGCGCTGGCCGCGATACCGGCGACGCTGTCGGGGGCGCGGCCGCCGCCGTTGCGCTCGTCCTGGGACAGCTCGATCTGGGTGAGGCCGCCGTTGCGCTCTATGTACGCGCCGATGCCGCCGCCGATGCCGCCCGCCACCAGGGCCAGCAGCAGCGCCCCGACGAGGACGGAGCCGCGCCGGTTCTTCCGCTTGCCGCCGTCGGAGGCGAGCGGCGGGCCGGGGTTGGTGATCAGGGGCTGCCTGGGCGCGCCCCAGGGGTCGTACTGAACCCATTGCGGCGACGGCGGGTGGTGGGGCTGGGGCTGGGCTTGGGGCTGCGGAGGCTGTTGGCCCTGCGGCTGCTGGTGGCGCTGCGGAGGCGGGAAGGCGGCCGGGGGCGTCGGGGACGGGGCGGGTGCCGTCGCGACACCCGCCCCGTTCGTCCCCGAGTAGGGCGGCGGCACGGGGGTGCCGTGCGCCGGTGTCTGGACCGGGTGCTGCACGGGGGGCGCGGGCGCCCAGGGGCCGGGGCCGCCGTAGGGCGGGGTGCTGTACTGGTCGGGCTCGTGGAGCGGCTTCGCCGCCTGCGGCGCGGGCTCGGCGGCCACGGGTTCCGCGGCTACGGGCTCCGCGGCCACGGGCTCTGTCGGCTCCGCGTCCGACGGGGGTACCGCGTCCTCAACGGGCGACGGCTCCTGAGGCGCTGCGCTCGTACCGCGCCCCGGCGTGGGCCGGCTCCACCACTTCGCCTTCGGCTCGGTGGGCTTCCCGTCGTCCATGCTCTCCCCGCAACTGCCTCAACTGGCCTCTGCACGCCCCGGAGGGAGCGTCCCTCCGGAAATCCTGCCGGAATTCAACCAGGTTTGTGCATGCCCTGCGCCGGACCGGGTCACCGACGGGGAAGGAGCGGCAGTCCGTGGTTGGCGGGAACCGGCAGTCCGGCGGCCGAGGTGGGCGTCCGGGACGGCTCGGGGGAGGCCGTGGAAAGCCCGCTGCCGAGTGCCTGCGCGAACAGCGGGCTGGTGCTGTTGGGACGTATCAGCGACGGCGCGGACACGTCGGTCCGGACAGGAAGCGCGTACCGGCTTCCGGTGAGGCCGCCGGTGCCGAGCAGGGAAGGGGCGGACGAGAACGCGAGCGGCGCGGCGGTCATGACAAGGGAGACCGGGCGGTCGCCGGTACCGGCCGCCGCGAGTGTGCCGTGGCCACCGCCGCGGCGGCTGACGGTGCTGCCGCGCTCGGCGCGCGCGTCGGCGTCCAGCGGTGCGACGCTGCTTCCCGGGCCCTCGGCCCGGGTCGGGGAATCGGGCCCCGCGTCCGTCGGGAGGGCACCGCCCAGGGCGATGGCGGCCAGCGAGACGGCGCTGGCGGCGGCGAACGCGAACCTGCGGCCCCGCCACGGCGAGCGGTCGGCCTCGCGGCTGACCTCGTGGATACGGAACGTGGGCCGATCGGCCCCGGCCGGAAGGACCGCGGCGGAACCGTGCGAGGTCGGGAGGTAGCCGAAACCGTCCAGCGGGGAGCCGCCGGAGGACGAATCCGCCCGGCCGCCGGAAGGACGCGTCACGGGGAAGACTCCGTCACCGAAACGGCCCGAGCCGCCCATTGGTCTTCCCCGACCTTCGCCATCACCCCCCGGACCACCGGGAAGGCCCTGCAGCCGGGCAAGGAAGCCCTCGGAGGGGCAGGGCGGGGCCGACTCGGCGAAGACACTCTTCAGGCGCCGCTGGGCGGCAGCCTCGGCCTTGCACTTGGCGCAGGTCGCGAGATGGGCGAGCACCCGGTCACGGGCGTCGTGCTTGAGCTCGCCGTCGACAAGCGCGGCGAGCCTGTCCCCCAGGTGTTGTTCCGCGGAGGTCGGACCTGTGCCACTCACGCCGCTCCGCCCTCCCCTGCCGCGAGGACCCCGGTCAGCGAGCGCTGCTCCGCGCGGGCCTCCGGCGAACGGTGCTTCAGCGCCTTGCGCAGGTGGGAGCGCCCGCGGTGGATGCGGCTGCGCACGGTGCCGAGCTTCACGCCGAGCGTCGCGGCGATCTCCTCGTACGAGAGTCCCTCGATGTCACAGAGCACGACCGCGGCCCGGAACTCGGGCGCGAGGGTGTCCAGCGCCTGCTGGACGTCGGCGTCGAAGTGGGTGTCGTTGAAGACCTGCTGCGGCGAGGGCTCGCGGCTCGGCAGCCGCTCGGCGGCGTCGTCACCGAGGGAGTCGAAGCGGATCCGCTGCTTGCGGCGCACCATGTCCAGGAACAGGTTGGTCGTGATGCGGTGCAGCCAGCCCTCGAAGGTGCCGGGCGTATAGGTGGACAGCGAACGGAACACCCGGACGAAGACCTCCTGAGTGAGGTCCTCCGCGTCGTGCTGGTTTCCCGTCAGTCGATAGGCAAGGCGGTAGACACGACCGCTGTGCGTGCTGACGATCTCTTCCCATGAGGGCGGCGTCCACGCCTGGGAGGCATCCGAGGCGAAGGTCGCGGTCGTTGCGGAGTCGTTGGAAGAACGGTCAGCAATGTTGGTCACGGATTTCGGCTCACCCGCCGACCTGAGGAAGCGCCACAGCACTCCTCCCCGATCCACAGGCGCAGCCGCACCTCCCCTGTCGGCTCTGGTGGTGTCCAGTGGAGCCCCTACCATAGCCACCTCGCCCGTTAGCTCCGGATAAGCCTTTTTCCTGCTGGGGCCGGGGACGACCCCCGGAACCGCCTGCCCGTTGATCCCGGACCCGATCCGCGGGGCCGATCCACGGGCTTTCCCCTGTCCTTTCATAACGCCCGGTCCCATCTGCGGGTTCCCGGGTGCAGCGGATACAGTCACCGTTGCGTCAACTACGGGGACAGGAGAGGGCCATCACAGCCAACCGGCAGACGAGCTGGGCGTTCGCCGACGCCTTTGTCGCCGAGGACGAAGCACTGCGCTGGGCCCGGGACCGGGCCCGGGACGCGGGGCTCCGCTCGGTGTCACCGGGCACCGGCGCAGCGCTGCGCCTGCTCGCTGCCACGACGGACGCCAAGGCGGTCGCCGAAATCGGCACCGGCACGGGCGTGTCCGGCATCTATCTGCTGCACGGCATGCGGCCGGACGGGGTGCTGACCACGGTCGACCCGGAACCCGAGCGCCAGCAGTTCGCCCGTGAGGCCTTCCGGGCGGCGGGCTTCGCCGCCAACCGGGCCCGGTTCATCCCCGGCCGCGCCCTGGACGTACTCCCCCGGCTGGCGGACGGCGGATACGACCTCGTCTTCTGCGACGGCGACCGGATGGAGAGCCTCGACTGCCTCGCTGAATCGTTGCGCCTGCTGCGACCTGGTGGCCTGGTGTGCTTCGAGGGCGTCTTCGCGGACGGCCGTACGGTCGACTCCGCGCCGCAGCCCCCGGAGGTGCTGCGCCTGCGCGAGCTGCTGCGCGCGGTCCGCGAGAGCCAGGAGCTGATGGCGACGCTGCTGCCGGTGGGCGACGGTCTGCTCTGCGCGGTACGACGCGGCTGAGGCCGTCCCGCAGTCCCGGTCCCCCGTTGGCGCTCCCTCACATGTCACGCGGATCACATCCGGATCACCCGGCACCGAACGCACTACTGCCCCGGCGCGGATTCCGTGCCGGGGCAGTAGTGAAGTGTGGGCTCCTCTGCGTCAGCCGACGACCTTCTTGAGGGCATCGCCCAGCGCATCGGCCTCGTCCGGAGTCAGCTCCACGACAAGCCGACCGCCGCCTTCGAGCGGAACGCGCATGACGATGCCCCGCCCCTCCTTTGTCACCTCGAGCGGGCCGTCGCCCGTCCGCGGCTTCATGGCCGCCATGCTCGTTCCCCTTCCTGAAACCAGCTCATCGCAACCGGCGGCCCCATGACAGGCGCTGCCTCACCGGCATCGAACACATTGCTTCCAGGCCATTATCCCGCATCACAGACCCCGATGACCAACATCGCTCTGCATCGCTTGCGCAACGCGCTCGCTCAAAACCACCCAATTCGGCGAAGGGACTGCGATACTCCGTCCCCCTCAGCCCTCCATCGGGGCGGAATTGTTAGACGCAGGTCACATGTTCGCCTCCGTCGAAGTCGGCCATGCTTGCCTCGACAGACTTTGGACGAGGCGCAAAAGGGGATCCCACATGGCCGACGCCGTGCTCTGCGACGTGAGCGACGGGCTCGCGACGATCACGATCAACCGTCCCGACGCGATGAACGCGATGAACACCGCGACCAAGGTGGCGCTGCGTGACGCGCTGACGTCCGTCGCCACCGATCCCGCCGTGCGGGCGGTCCTGCTCACCGCCGCGGGCGAGCGTGCCTTCTGCGTCGGCCAGGACCTCAAGGAGCACGTCGCCAAGCTGGCGGAGGCCCGCGAGTCGGCCGGCGGCAACGCTCTGAGCACCGTGCGGGAGCATTACAACCCCATCGTGCGGGCCATCACCGAGATGCCGAAGCCCGTCGTCGCCGGGGTCAACGGGGTCGCGGCCGGTGCCGGTTTCGGTTTCGCGCTCGCCTGCGACTACCGGGTGGTCGCGGACAACGCGTCGTTCAACACCTCGTTCGCCGGTGTCGCGCTCACCGCGGACTCGGGCGTCTCCTGGACGCTGCCCCGGCTGATCGGCCCGAGCCGCGCCGCCGACCTGCTGCTGTTCCCGCGCTCGATCTCCGCGAAGGACGCCCACGACCTGGGCATCGTGAACAAGCTCGTACCCGGCGCCGAGCTCGCCGCCGAGGCCGCCGCGGTGGCCCGCGCGCTGGCGGACGGCCCGACCGTGGCCTACGCGGCGCTCAAGGAGTCCCTCGCGTACGGGGCGGGTCACACCCTGGCAGAGGCGCTGGAGAAGGAGGACGAACTCCAGACACGGGCGGGCGCGTCGCAGGACCACGCGATCGCGGTCCGGGCCTTCCTCGACAAGGAGCGGCCCAAGTACCTGGGGCAGTAGTCACCCCGGGACCGCCTCCCGGCCGTCCCCCGACCGGGTACGCCCCTACGCCTCGGTGCCGCGTGCCACGCAGTCGACGAGATGGTCGTCGACCAGCCCGCACGCCTGCATCAGGGCGTAGGCGGTAGTGGGCCCGATGAAGCGGAGCCCACGCTTCTTGAGGTCCTTGGACAGCGCCGTGGACTCCGCCGTGACCGCCGGGACGTCCCCGAGCGTGCGCGGGGCGGGCCGGGTGGCCGGGTCCGGGGCGTACGACCAGATCAGCTCGTCGAGCTCACCGCCCTGCCAGTCGGCCAGCACCTTGGCGTTGGCCATGGTGGCGTCGATCTTCGCGCGGTTGCGGATGATTCCCACGTCGGCCAGCAGCCGTTCCCGGTCGGCGTCGGTGAACAGTGCCACGGCGGGGATGCTGAACCCGGCGAACGCGGTGCGGAAGCCTTCCCGGCGGCGCAGGATCGTCAGCCAGGACAGCCCGGACTGGAACGCCTCCAGGCAGAGCCGCTCGAAGAGCGCGTCGTCGCCGTGGACCGGGCGGCCCCATTCCGTGTCGTGATAGGTGAGGTAGTCCTCGGTGGACAGGCCCCACGGGCAGCGCAGACGGCCGTCCGCCGCGGCTTCGGCTCCGCTGCTCATCGCCCGCCCTCCTCGTCCGGTCGCGGCGCGGCGCCGCCGGTCCCCTGACTCCCCGGCTGCTCCTCCCGCTGGGGCTGCCAGGGTGTCTGAGACGACTCCTGGGGCCCCTTGAGGAGATCCGGGCCGCCCGCCCTGGTGGCCTGCGCCCCGGCGAGCGTCGACTCCAGCTCCGCGATCCGCGCGTCCCGCTCGGCGAGCTCGGCGCCGAGCCGGCCCAGCGCCTCGTCGACATCCGTCATCCGGTAGCCGCGGACGGCGACCGGCAGTCTGAGCGCCTCGACATCCGCGCGGCCGACCGGGCGCGTCGCGGGCAGCGGATCCGTCAGCTGCTCGGGCGCCACGTCCTGAAGGATGGCGCTCCTCCCTCCGCCGATCACCGCGAGGGTGACCGCGGCGACCACAACCACCATCGCGAGCAGCAAGAACCAGAACACGCGCATCTCCCCGGGAGCGGAATTTCGTCCGGGTCCGATCGTGCCATGCGGCACTGACAGTTAGGGTCGCAGTCAGTCCCGGCGGGCGTTCTGCCGGGGGATTCACAGGGAGAAGACACGGGATGCGAAGCGGTGCGCTCAGGCTGGGGCGGCGCGAGTTCGGTGCGCACGAGCCGGTGATCATGGCGATCGTGAACCGCACCCCGGACTCCTTCTACGACCAGGGCGCGACCTTCCGTGACGAGCCGGCGCTCTCCCGCGTCGAGCAGGCGGTGGCCGACGGTGCCGCGATCATCGACATCGGCGGGGTGAAGGCGGGGCCCGGCGAAGAGGTGACCGCGCAGGAGGAGGCCCGCCGGACCGTCGGGTTCGTCGCCGAGGTGCGCCGGCGTCACCCGGACGTGGTCATCAGTGTCGACACCTGGCGCCACGACGTCGGTGAGGCGGTCTGCGAGGCCGGCGCCGACCTGCTGAACGACGCGTGGGGCGGCGTCGATCCGAAGCTCGCGGAGGTCGCCGCCCGGTACGGGGCGGGTCTGGTGTGCACGCACGCGGGCGGCGCCGAGCCGCGGACCCGGCCGCACCGGATCGGGTACGAGGACGTGATGGCCGACATCCTCCGGGTGACCGTGGGGCTGGCCGAGCGGGCCGTCGGGCTGGGGGTCCGGCCGGACGGCGTCATGATCGACCCGGGTCACGACTTCGGGAAGAACACCCGCCACTCCCTGGAGGCGACGCGCCGTCTCGGCGAGATGGCGGAGACGGGCTGGCCGGTGCTGGTCTCGCTGTCCAACAAGGACTTCGTGGGCGAGACGCTCGACCGCCCGGTGAAGGAGCGCCTGACCGGCACCCTGGCGACGACCGCGGTGTCGGCGTGGCTGGGGGCGCGGGTGTACCGGGTGCACGAGGTGGCGGAGACCCGGGACGTCCTGGACATGGTGGCGACCATCGCCGGGCACCGGGCACCGGCCGTGGCGCGGCGCGGGCTGGCGTAGCCGGGCCGGGCCGGTGCGGGCGGGTGCCGCCTGCGGCGTTACCGGCCGACCTCCTTCGTGACCAGGTTCACCGCCTCGTCCACGTCGTCCGTGACGTGGAACAGGAGCAGGTCCTTCGCGGACGCCTTGCCCTGGGCGATCACCGTGTCCCGCAGCCAGTCGACCAGGCCGCCCCAGTACGCCGTGCCGAACAGCACGATCGGGAAGCGGGTGACCTTGCCCGTCTGGACCAGCGTGAGCGCCTCGAAGAGCTCGTCCAGGGTGCCGAGTCCGCCGGGCAGGACGACGAAGCCCTGGGCGTACTTCACGAACATCGTCTTGCGGACGAAGAAGTAGCGGAAGTTGACGCCGATGTCGACGTGCGGGTTGAGGCCGGACTCGAAGGGCAGCTCGATGCCCAGGCCGACCGAGACCCCCTTCGCCTCCCGCGCTCCCTTGTTCGCCGCCTCCATCGCTCCGGGCCCGCCCCCGGTGATCACCGCGAAGCCCGCCTCGACCAGCGCCCTGCCGATCCGTACGCCCGCCTCGTACTCCGGTGAGCCGGCCGGGGTCCGGGCCGAGCCGAAGACGCTGATGGCGCTCGGCAGTTCGGCCAGCGCGCCGAACCCCTCGACGAACTCCGACTGGATGCGCATGACCCGCCAGGGGTCGGTGTGCACCCACTCGGAGTCACCCTCGGAGTCCAGCAGCCGCTGATCGGTGGTGCCGGGCTGTACCTGGTCCCTGCGGCGCAGCACCGGGCCGAGTCGCTGTTCCTCCGGCCTGACCGCGCCCTCGGGGATCTCCGCACCTTCGGGGATCCGCGCATCCTCGGGGTTGCCCATGACCTGCTCCCTCCGCCGACATCGGAGGCGTCCTGCGACGCCCCGTCTGCCGCCAGCGTAGATCGCCGGAGGTTACGGACAGGGGAATGCCGGAGGTCAGGTCGTGAGCCAGGAGCGGAGCCGCTCCTCGCAGTGGGTGATCCGCTCGACCGCGACGTGCTCGTCGCGCTTGTGGGCGAGGATCGGATCGCCGGGGCCGTAGTTCACGGCGGGGACGCCGAGCGAGCCGAAGCGCGATACGTCCGTCCAGCCGAACTTGGGCCGGGCGGTGCCGCCGACCGCGTCCATGAACGCCTTGGCCGCGGGGTGCGAGAGGCCGGGCATCGCCGCACCCGAGTGGTCGTCGACGACGAACTCGGCGACGCCGCAGCCGGCGAAGACCTCGTGGACGTGAGCCAGCGCCTCCTCCCCAGTCAGGTCGGGGGCGTAGCGGTAGTTGACGACGACGGTGCAGGCGTCGGGGATGACGTTGTTGGCCACGCCGCCCTCGATGCGTACGGCGTTGAGCCCCTCGTGGAACTCCAGTCCGTCGATCACCGGCTTGCGCGGCTCGTACGCGGCGAGCCTGGCCAGGATCGGGGCGGCGCCGTGGATGGCGTTGGACCCCATCCAGCTGCGCGCGGAGTGCGCCCGCTCCCCCTCCGTACGGAGGAGGACGCGCAGGGTGCCCTGGCAGCCGCCCTCGACCTCGCCGTTGGAGCCCTCCAGGAGGACCGCGAAGTCGGCCGCCAGCCAGTCGGGGTGGGCGTCCGCGATGTGTCCGAGGCCGTTGAGGTGTGCGGCGACCTCTTCGTTGTCGTAGAAGACGAAGGTGAGGTCGCGGTTGGGTTCCGGTACGGTCGCGGCGATCCGCAGCTGGACGGCGACGCCGGACTTCATGTCGGAGGTCCCGCAGCCCCACAGGAGCCCGTCGGCGTCGAGCCGGGAGGGGACGTTGTCCGCGATCGGCACGGTGTCGATGTGCCCGGCCAGCAGGACGCGCTCGGCGCGGCCGAGATTCGTCCTGGCGACGATGTTGTTGCCGTACCGCTCCACGGTCAGGTGCGGGAGCGGCCGCAGCGCCGTCTCGATGGCGTCGGCGAGGTCCTTCTCCTCCCCGCTGACCGAGGGGAAGTCGACGAGCCGGGCGGTGAGCGCGGGTCCGTCCAATGTGAGGTCAAGGGTGCTTTCGGCCATGGCTACGACCCTAGTGCCTCGCGTACGGTGGCCCCGTGCCCCGGACCGATTCCTCTGCCCGCCGACACACCGGCCGCCGCAGCCGCCGGCTGCGCGTCGCGGCCGCCTTCGCCGTGCTCGTGGCCGTGGGCGGCTATCTGACCGTCTCGTACCTGTCGGGCGGCACGAGCTCCGACCAGTGCACCGTGCACTCCGCGGACGGTTCGTCCGGAGAGGGGCGTACGTACCGGCTGAGTCCGGAACAGGCCGCGAACGCCGCGACGATCTCGGCTGTCGGCACCACCCGCGGGATGCCGGAGCGGGCGGTGACGATCGCGCTGGCGACGGCTCTCCAGGAGTCCGGGCTGCGCAATATCGACCACGGCGACCGGGACTCCCTGGGGCTGTTCCAGCAGCGTCCCTCACAGGGCTGGGGCACCGGGCAGCAGATCCTGGACCCGGTCTACTCGGCCGGGAAGTTCTACGAGCACCTGGCCGAGGTCCCGGGTTACTCGCGGCTTCCGCTGACGGTGGCCGCGCAGCGCGTGCAGCGCAGCGGTTTCCCGCAGGCGTACGCGAAGCACGAGCCGGACGCCGCGCTGCTGGCGGCCGTGCTGACCGGCCGGACGCCGGCCGCGCTGACCTGTGCGCCGCCACGCGCCACGGCCGGGACGGGCGATGTCAAGAAGGTGCGGGCCGCGCTGACCCGCTCCTTCGGCAAGGGCGTGCTGCCGGCCGCGGACGCTGCGGACGAGACCCCGACGGCGGGCGCGACGGCTCGGGGTTCGCTCTCGGTGCCGGTGCGGTCGGGCGGCGCGGCCACGGAGGGCGGCGTTCCGCAGCACGGCTGGGAGCTCGCGCACTGGGCGGTGGCGCAGTCCGAGGTGCTGGGCATCGACGAGGTCGGGTACGCGGGCCAGGTCTGGAAAGCCGGATCGGGCTGGCGGACGGAAAGCAGGAAAACGGGCACCACAGAGGTCCGTATGCGCTTCGTGCATTAGTACGGCGGGTCCCTCTTGCGGGGGGTCCGGGCATTCTCGTAACGGCCTCCGCACACGGGTTCGCGTGCCGCCTTCCGGATGGCCCAATTCCCTTGTGATCAAAGGGCAGTGACGGTTCATCATGCGGTCGGGGAATGCATTGTTTGCCCGGGTTCCTCCGTTGCGGATTATCTGACGCATTGCCGACTCTTTACGCCGGTTCACCGCAACCTCCCCCGCCCCCACGACGGTTGTCATGGCGTCCGGTCCACGGACAGACAGATTCCACATCCCGTCGAAGGAGCATCATGTCCCTCCCCCTGACCCGTCGGATCGCCCGTACCGCGCTGCTGATCGCGGCGGGTGCGGCCCCCGTGGTCGGTGCGGCCGGCGCCGCCGGTGCCGCTGAGCTCCCGCAGGCCCCGGAGCTCGGCGGTCTCACCTCCGTCGACGGCGCCGGTCTCGGCAAGACGGTCGACGGCTCGGGCCTCGGCAAGACGGTCGACGGCGTGTCCAAGCAGGGCGCCGAGACCGGTGGCAAGGTCGTCGGGACCACGCTGCCGGTGGCGAGCAAGACCCTCGGCGAGACGGCCGGCAAGGCCGCCCCCGCCGTCGGCAAGGCGGCGACCGGCGGCGCGACCGGCAGCCTCGGCGGCCTTCCCACGCAGGGCCTGCCGCTCGGCTGATCCACACCGACCGGTGCGGTCACGCGCGAGGGCCTGAGGGGTGCGTACCCCTCAGGCCCTCGCGCGTGTCGGCCGGCCGGTGCTCAGCCCAGCCGCTTGACCGCGGCCGCCACCCGCTCGTCCGTGGCCGTGAGCGCCACGCGTACGAAACGGTCGCCGGCCGGCCCGTAGAAGTCCCCGGGCGCCACCAGGATGCCCAGCTCCGCCAGGTGGGCCACGGTGTCCCAGCACGGCTCGTCGCGGGTCGCCCACAGGTAGAGGCTCGCCTCGCTGTGCTCGATGCGGAAGCCGTGGGCCTCCAGCGCCGTCCGCAGGGCGGCGCGGCGGGCGGCGTACCGGGCGCGCTGCTCGGTCACGTGCGCGTCGTCACCGAGGGCCGCGACGGTGGCGGCCTGGACCGGTGCGGACGTCATCATCCCGCCGTGCTTGCGGATCAGCAGCAGCTCACCCAGGACGGCCGCGTCGCCCGCGATGAAGGCGGCCCGGTAACCGGCGAGGTTGGAGCGCTTGGAGAGCGAGTGGACGGCGACGACGCCCTCGTACGTACCGCCGCAGACGTCCGGGTGGAGCACGGAGACCGGTTCGGCCTCCCAGCCCAGCTCCAGGTAGCACTCGTCGCTGAAGACCAGCACGTCGTGCTCGCGCGCCCAGGCGACGATCCGGGTCAGCTCGTCCTTGTCCAGCACCTCTCCGGTGGGATTGGACGGGGAGTTGAGCCAGAGCAGCTTGAGCCCGGCCGGGTCCAGCTCGGTCGGGTCGTCGTACGCGACCGGCTCGGCGCCGCAGAGCCGGGCGCCGACCTCGTAGGTCGGGTAGGCGAGCCGCGGGTAGGCGACCCTGTCGCCGGCGCCGAGGCCGAGCTGGGTCGGCAGCCAGGCCACCAGCTCCTTGGAGCCGACGACGGGCAGCACGTTCTCGTGGGCCACGGAGACCGCGCCGAGCCGCCGCTCCACCCAGCCGGTGAGCGCGTCGCGCAGCGCGGGGGTCCCCCACACCGTCGGATAGCCGGGGCTGTCGGCCGCGGCGACGAGCGCCCGCTGGATCAGCTCGGGCACCGGGTCGACGGGGGTGCCGACGGACAGGTCCACGATGCCGTCCGGGTGGTCCCCGGCCGTCGACTTGTAGGGCGCGAGCCTGTCCCAGGGAAAGACGGGGAGGCGGGAGGAGACTACTGCGGACACGGATCTCTGCTTTCTCGTACGGGGGTTCGGGCGGGAGCCCCGGCTGCACGCGGAAACGCCTCGGTCCCGCACGGTGACGAGCCGTACGGGACCGAGGTGACGCACGTGCCGGACGCTGTTACTGGTTCTGCGGCGGCAGTGCCGCGATGAACGCGTGGTCGCGCTCGATCAGACCCAGCTTGGAAGCCCCACCCGGCGACCCGAGGTCGTCGAAGAACTCGACGTTCGCCTTGTAGTAGTCCTTCCACTCCTCCGGGGTGTCGTCCTCGTAGAAGATCGCCTCGACCGGGCAGACCGGCTCACAGGCTCCACAGTCGACGCACTCGTCCGGGTGGATGTACAAGGACCGCTGGCCCTCATAGATACAGTCGACGGGGCACTCTTCGATGCAGGCCTTGTCCTTTACGTCGACACAAGGCTGCGCGATGACGTAGGTCACGCTGTCGTTCCTCCTCGGTAGGGCGTTGGCTCTCGCGCGGGAGCGCGGCGTCGTCGATGCCCGCACCTAGTATCTCCGTTCCCGGGCACGATCCGAACAGGAGGGGCGGACAGAGCTGTGGAATTCACCATCGGCGGACGGCTGGAGATCCGGATCACACCGACTGACGTGGGCAAACGGGTATCAGTCCGGCGCCTGCTGGAAGACGGTCCGAACGGCCCGAAATTCACTGACACGGTCGGTGTTCTCACATCGTGGAACGACGGTGTGCTGTCCGTCACACCCAAGAGCGGTGAATCCGTCCGCATCATGGAATCGGCTCTGGTGGCCGGCAAGACCGTGCCCGCCGCGCCGGCCCGGCGACGGGGCCCCGCGGCCTCCTTCGGTGAACTGGCCCGGGTCTGCGCCCGCGCCTGGCAGCCGGTGGAGAGCGAGCCGCTAGGTGACTGGCGGCTGCGCGCCTCCGCGGGGTTCACCCGGCGCGCCAACTCCGTGCTGCCGCTCGGGGATCCGGGCGTTCCGCTCGACACCGCGCTCGCGCGGGTCCGGCAGTGGTACGCGGACCGGGGGCTGCCGCCGTACATCCAGACGGCGACCGGCGCGGAGGGCACCCAGGAGGAGCTGTGCGCGGCGCTGGAGAGCGCCGGGTGGCGGCGCGAGGTGACGGCGGAGGTACGGATCGCGGCGCTGGCCCCGATCGGTGATCTGCCGGCCGAGGTGTCGCGGGTGCGGCTGAGCCGTGCGGTGGACGCGGCGTGGCTCTCCCGCTACCAGCGCTTCGAGAGCCCCCGCCCGGAGGTGTCGGCGGTGCTCGGCAGCGGCCCCTCCGTGTGGTTCGCGACCGTGCCGGGCGACGACGGTGACGCCGCGCCCGCCGCGATCGGCCGCTGTGTGGTGGACGGGCGGTGGGCCGGGTTCATGGCCGTCGAGGTCGCTCCCGAGCACCGGCGCAGGGGGCTCGCCACCGCGGTGATGACCGCGCTGGCCCGGCAGGCGATGGACGAGGGCGCCTCGGCCGGGTGGCTCCAGGTGGAGGCGGAGAACGAGGGCGCCCGCGCGCTGTACGACGGGATGGGGTTCGCCACCCATCACCGGTACCACCACTTCCGCCCCTCCGGACAGGCGTAGCGCGATGGCTTCCGGGAGGCACGACAGGGAAGAGCTCCGCCGCCGGTTCGCTGCGGAGGCGCGGGCCGAGCGGCCGGACCTGGCGCTGCTCTGCCTGCTGCTGGCGGCAGAGGCGGACCCCGCGCTGGACGCGAACGGCATCGACGCGGCGCAGATCGAGCTGGACCGGCTCGCGGGCCTGCTGCCGTACGGGCTGCGCGGCGGCCGGGCCTGGGCCTCCGCGCTCGCTGAACTGCTCGGTGAGCGGTACGGGTTCGAGGGTTCGTCGGCGGAGTACCAGCGGCTTGAGTCGTCGCTGCTGCACGAGGTGCTGCGGCGCCGGCGCGGGCTGCCGATCCTGCTGTCCGTGGTGTGGATCGAGGTGGCCAGGCGGGCGGGCGCCCCGGTCTACGGCCTGGCGCTGCCGGGCCATTTCGTGGTCGGTTTCGGCGATCCGGAGGAGCGGGTGCTGGCCGATCCGTTCGCCGGCGGCCGCCCGCTGTCGGGCCAGGACGCGGAGCTGCTGGTGACGAGCACCACCGGGGAGGCGCTCGACCCGTCGGCGCTGGTGCCCGCGCGGCCGCTGGAGACGGTGCTGCGGATCCTGAACAACATCCGGGCCTGGGCGGCGACCCGCCCGGAGCGCTCCGACGTGGCGCTGTGGGCGGTGGAGCTGTCCCTCCTGCTGCCCTCGCACCCGGCCAGGCTGCGCTACGAGCGGGCCCAGCTGCTGGTCCGCAGCGGGGAGTTCCTGCGCGGGGCGGCGGAGCTGGAGGAGTACGCGGACGTGGTCGCGGACGTCGAGCCGGAGGCCGCGGAGGCGGTCCGGCGCAGCGCGCGGGCGGTCCGCGCCCGGCTGAACTGACCGGGCACGGGCCGCCCGCGCGGCGCCCCGCGTGTGCGGTCAGCCGCCGGATGGGCCCTGTCCCCGCAGCGCCGCGTGCAGCAGGTACTCCTTCCGGTCGAGCGGGTTGTGGTCGGTGCGGGAGCGGCTCGGGACGGAGCCGATGACCGCACGGTGCGAGGCGAACGCGGATTCGAGCACCCCTTCGCCCCGGGTCAGCGACGGGAGCCGCTGCTGCAGCTCATGCACCCTGGCCGCCGGGATCTCGCCCTCCAGCACGCAGTTCGCGCCGTCCAGGGACGGAGGGCCGGGGACGGCCGTCAGGTGGGCGAGGACGGGCAGGAGCGGGCCGAGCGCGTCCGTGGGCAGTTCCAGCCTGAACCGGTGCATCGGCTCGTACACCGTGGTGCCCGCCCGCCTGAGCGCGGTCATCAGGACCAGTGGGGTCAGGCTGCGGAAGTCCCCGGCGGTGCTCGACATGGACTTGTCGAACGTGCCGTGCGCGTGGCTCTGGCGGGGCCAGTAGCCGGAGTGCGTCATGGTGACCGTGCAGTCGGTCACCTGCCATCCGTTCAGGCCCTGTCCGAGCGTTTCGAACACGGTCTCCTCGACCGCCCGCATCAGGGAGTACGGCATGGAGCCGAGCTCCACCTCCAGCCGGTAGTCCACCCCGCTGCCGGCCGGGGCGGGATCGACGCGCAGGCCGACCGTCGCGAGAAAGGGATTGTCGTCCTTGTCGATGATCTCGAATGCGGCACCGGTGCCGGACGGCCTTTCCAGACAGATCGTCGTGGTCTCGCGGAAGGTCACGTCGATACCGAATTCCTCCGCGAGCGTCGCCTCGATGACTTCCTTCTGGACTTCTCCGTAGAGCGATACGGAGACCTCCTTACGGATGTCGTCCTGCCGCAGGTCGATCAGCGGATCCTGTTCGGCGAGCTGCGCGAGGGCGAAATGCAGTTCACCCCTGGACGCGGGCGCTTCCGGTACGACGACGGATTCCAGGGTGGGCGGGGCGAAATGGTGTTCCCCGGCCCCTTCCGGGGCGACACCGACCGCGTCCCCGATCCGGATGTCACCCAGTCCGCGGAGCTTCGCGATGCGTCCCGGTCCGACCGATGGACGGGGACCGTCGGAGCCGTCCGCGAAGACGTTGATCCCGGTCACCCTGCCCTCACCGGCCGCGCCCGGCCCGCGCCCGAACGGCAGCCGGTCGCGGGTGCGTACGGTGCCGGAGAACATCCGGACGTACGCGAGCTTCTCGCCCGCCGGGCCGCGTTCGACCTTGAAGACGGTGCCGGAGACCGGCCCGTCGGCATCCCCGCGCGCGCCGGGCAGCAGCTCCTTGATCCCGCTGGTCAGCGCGGCGATTCCGGCGCCCGTCACGGCCGAGCCGAAGTACACGGGGTGGACGAGCGCCCGCCCGGTCTGGGCCGCCAGCTCCTCGTGGAGCCGGCCGGACGCGAGCGTGCCGCCGCCCTCGACGTACTCGGTCAGCAGGGCGTCGTCGTGCTCGGTGAGCAGGTCCGTCAGCCGGCCGGTGAGCCCGGGGTCGTCGGCAGCGTAGGACGGGGAGTGCGCGTCGCGGGTGCCGAGACCGGTGACGGCCGGGCCCATCGCGACGGCGTTCGGCGTGAGCTTCTCCGTGATGCCGCGCAGCACCCGCCCGTACCGGGCTCCGGCGCGGTCGGTCTTGTTCACGAAGACGAGTGTCGGGATGCGCAGCCGCTGGAGCGTCCGCATCAGTACGCGGGTCTGCGCCTGGACGCCCTCCACGGCGGAGATGACCAGCACGGCGCCGTCGAGCACGCTCAGTACCCGTTCCACCTCGGCGATGAAGTCCGGGTGGCCGGGGGTGTCGATCAGGTTGACGGTGACGTCGTCGAGGTCGAACGAGACGACCGCGGACTTGATCGTGATGCCGCGTCGCCGTTCGAGCGCGAGGGAATCGGTGCGGGTGTTCCCGTCGTCGACGCGGCCCAGCTCGTCGATGATTCCGGCGGTGTGGAGCAGCCGCTCCGTCAGGCTTGTCTTACCGGCGTCGACATGCGCCAGAATGCCAAGATTCAGCGTGTGCACAGAACTCCATGTTCTCAGTTTCGGTGTGAATTCCCGTCTGAACGAACACGTGAGATCGGCGCATGGAAGTCTCCTGGCTCTGTCGGCTTGTGCGGTGAGTAGAGCAGCTGGGCCGGCGGCGGTGCAACCGAATTACCGGGCCGCGGAACCGGGCTCCGGTGCGGTGAGGAACTGTCAGCGGACGACCGGTCCGGGAAAGTCCAAACATCGCCCCGGCGCGGCGTGCCGTCCAACGGGTGATTATCCGTGCTCCGCCACTCGATGAGCCCATGGCGTAGCTCCAATGCGGCGCTCTCCGATGGCGCGCCCCGGAGTTCCGACTGACGGTGGATCACGTAGCCACTGCGCCACTACGAGTCGACATTCCGTCACTCTTCGCAGTCGCGACGAAAGGAAATGTGTTCAGATGCGCTCTGCCCGCACACTGTTCGCTACGGCCGCCGTCACGGCGGTCCTCTCGGTCACCGCTCCCTCCGCCTACGCCATCGCCGTCTCCAACGACGGGGGTCACGACAGCGGCTCCTCCTCCAGGAGCGAGGAGCACGGCAAGTCCGACGAGCACGGCAAGTCCGACGAGGGCGGCAAGTACAAGGACAACGACAAGCCGCACGGTGGCGTCCACACCGGCGGCGGCGCCCTCTCGATGACGGTCGCCGGCGACCGCGACGAGCACGGCAAGTCCGACGACGAGCACGGCAAGTCGGACGACGACTGGAAGAAGGACAAGCCGCACGGTGGCGTGCACACCGGTGGCGGCGCGCTGTCGATGACGGTCGCCAAGGAGTGGAAGCCCGGCGACGAGGGCGGCAAGTACAAGGACGAGGACAACGAGAAGCCCCGCGGCGGCATGCACACCGGCGGCGGCGCCCTGTCGTCGACGGTCGCCAAGGAGTGGAAGCCCGGCGACGAGGGCGGCAAGTACAAGGACGAGGACAACGAGAAGCCCCGCGGCGGCATGCACACCGGCGGCGG